>CAVVNW010000006.1:0-502468 GCA_963749635.1 uncultured Acidobacteriaceae bacterium | reverse complement strand
TGTGCGGCGCTTTAGCGCCGCGTCGCGCCGCAACCAAACAAAAAGCCCCGGTTCTCTAGTCCGGGGCTTTTTTTGCTGATAGCTTACAACCGACTACCGCTCACGGCTTCGGCGGCGGCGTGCTCGCAGGAGGTGGTGCACCGCCCGCCGGTGGCGCGTTCCCCGACTTGTCCTTCGAAATCTCTTGCCCCTCGTAGATGATCTTCGATTTCGATCCGAACCGCTTGTAGTCGGTGTACTTGATGACCTGTCGGACGTGAATGTCGCCAGTCGAAAAATGGAGTGTGTCGTCAACCTTGGTATAGACCGGGAACCAGTACTTGCCGTCGATTTGCTGCCGCCAGGTGGTAAAGCTCGGGGAACAGATTTTCCTGGCCGCGCTTTTTCACACCCAGGTCGGGAACATTCTTGCCATAGGTCTTCACGATCTGGAAGTCGTGGTCGTCCACCCAGATCCGCCCCTGGAAATAACGCTTGTTTTTCTGTATCTGCTTGGGAGCAACGTCGAAGACGTAGGTGCCGATCTCGTCGATGCGTTGCTTGCCTACATACAGGATTTGGTACTCAGGAATTTCGTCGCTGGTCAGCACAAACGGCATGCGATTCTCGATGTCGTCGAAGTCCTCTTTGGTCATGGTGATGCCGACCAACGACGATTGCGGCGCGAAGATCACGTGTGCGGGCAGCCGGTTGCCCCTATCGTCGAATGACACATCCTCTACTTGCTTGAACTCGCCATTCACCGTGTCGCCGTCGAGGGTCTGCACGGTCAGCGACTCGCGGTACTCGTAGTTCTCGCGCGCGACCTTGAATTCCTTCTCTTTGGCCGCGAACTTCTGGATGATCTCCTCCTCGGTGATGCCTTGCGGCGGCGACGAGTCGAGGTCGCTTTCTCCGCGCTGGGCGGCGGCTGCGCTAACAAGATTTACGACAAGCAGGCCGAGGGCCAGAAAATGCAGAAGCGATGGTGAAGACTTCATCGAGGTACCTGTCAACATTGTATTCGATAAAAGCCGCCGGAGAGACGCATGGCTTGACCACTGGCGGGATACCGAAAGTGTCACTACCTGGCTGCATTTCACCCCATGTAGGCCGGGAACACCGGCGGGCGGATCGACGTACATGACGCCAAGACCGAAAAGGTGGTGGATTTTGCGATTCATGAGATCTGAATTCAAGCGAGCGAGCCGAGTGTTGGTGCTGAGCGTTATCGGATGCTTGGGACAATCCAGGCTGCGGGGCAAGCAAAGCCGCCGGTCGCAGCGCCGATCGAAAAGGCGGCGCAGGACGGGCGAGCGGAAATTGATGCTCATGCCGCGCAATGGCTGAAGGAAAGCGATGTGCCGAGCGTTGCGGTGGCTTACATCAAGGATGGGAAAGTGGCGTGGACAGCGGTGTACGGGGAGCAGAGTCCGGGAGTCGCGGCAACCGAGAAGACGCTATACAACATGGCATCGCTGACGAAACCGGTAACGGCGGAGACTGTATTGCGGCTCGCCTCGGCGGGGAAGCTTTCGCTGGACGAACCGATGGCGCCCTACTGGGTGGATCCGGACATAAAAGATGACCCTTGGACCCCATTGCTGACCCCGCGCTTGTGTCTGTCGCACCAGACCGGATTCGCCAACTGGAGGCGGATGACCGGCGGCGTTCTGAAAATGCGCTGGCAGCCGGGCACGCAAACAGGATATTCGGGAGAGGGATACAACTACGTCGGCAGGTTTACCGAGAAAAAGATTGGGAAACCGTTCGATACTCTGGCGCAGCAGATGGTTTTCAATCCCATCGATATGAAAGACACGTCATACACGGCGCAGGAATGGTACAGCGGTCGGTTGGCCGTTCCTCACGGGCCAAAAGGAGAAACTCCTATCGACCAGCTTCCCAAAACATGGAACGGCGCCGACCTGCTGCGGACGACGATTGGGGACTATGCGAAGTTTGTGGTCAGAGTGATGCACAACGAAGGACTAACGAAACAGATTGCAGCAGAACAAGCGACGATGACGCGCGACCAGGTGAAGCCGGAAGACTTAGCGAAAGTGTGCAAGGCCGCAGGGGAGACAGGGCCGTGCAACATCACCGCAGGAATGGGTTTGGGTTGGGAAGTGGAGACGGTCAATGGCGAGAAGATTCTCAACCACGACGGTTCCGATTGGGGAGTGAAGACTCTGGCGATGTTTGTGCCGTCGAAGGGAATCGGTGTGGTGGTGTTTACCAATGGAGAGAATGGGAACGAAGTGATCCGAAAAGTGGTGGAAGCGCTGTACCCGAATAAGTTGTACGCCACTACGATGTGAGTTGGTGGGCTCCTCTTTTGCTTTCCGACTAGCAAATCTGGCAAAAATAACCCATCGGCTGCAGGATGGGCAGCTTTAGCTGGCCTCCAACTTCTTCACGCGATCGCTCAGCGCTCCATCTCGGCGTCAATCGCGCGGAGGGCCGCCGCATGAGTGCGTTGTCGCATCTCGACCGGCGACGCCCACTTGTGGAACTCCGTCAACAATGCAGTCTCAGTCTTCTCAATCCTCGCGGACAGGCGTTGCTCACTTGCTTGGATTTGATTGGCGATCCACTGCTTCTCGTCGTCGGTCAGCATGGGGTTATTGTACCCTGAACGGCCTAACGGTTAAGTGGCCTTCCTACTTGAGGCCTACCGTCGCCACCTTCATACGAACACTTTACGCCCGGTGCCAAGAGAGTGCGGGGAAGATGCCGCTGGTTTACACTAGAACGTTTTGCAAACAACTATTCTTGTCCGTCTGTATGTGCCGCATTCCGGAGGCGTCATGTTACGTCGAATTGCTATCTTCCTGCTCAGCTTCTCCTGCCTTGCCTCAGCCCAGGCAAAACATCCCTTCACCTTTGAAGACATGATGCAGCTCAAGCGTGTTGGCGAACCGGCAGTTTCGCCCGACAGCAAATGGGTGGCTTTCAGCGCCGTCGATGTCAGCCTCGACGCCAACACCAGGACTCCGCACCTCTGGATCGTCAGCCTCGGCGGCGGCGAAGCGAAGCGGCTGACTCCCGCCAGCGGTGCGGGCGAAGATGGCGTCCGCTTTTCGCCCGATGGCAAGCAAGTCATCTTCGAGTCCGATCGCGGCGGCGGCACGCAAATCTGGGTGCAGGATTTCGATACCGCAGCCGGAACGCTGACGGGAGATGCGAGGAAAGTAACAACCATCTCGACCGAAGCGTCGGGCGGAATGTGGTCGCCCGATGGCAAGAGTCTTCTGTTTGTGTCCTCCGTCTATCCCGATTGCCAGGACGACGCCTGCAACAAGCAGCGCGACGAGGAGCGGGCCAAGTCGAAGGTAAAGGCCATGACCTTTGACCACCTGATGTTCCGCCACTGGACCCACTACGACAACGGCAAGCGCAGCCACCTGTTCATCGTTCCCATCGAGGGCGGCGTCGGGCGCGACCTCACTCCCGGCAATTTCGATGTGCCGCCGTTCAGCCTCGGAGGCCAGGACCAATACGCCTTTTCGCCCGACAGCAAGGAAGTTGCCTACACCTGCAACACCGACGAAGTGCAGGCCACCAGCACCAACAGCGATGTATTTGTCATACCTGCGGCAGGTGGCCCAGCGAAGCGAATCACCACCAATCCCGGCAGCGACGGAACTCCCATTTATTCGCCGGATGGCAAGTACATCGCTTATCGCTCGCAGTTGCGTGGAGGCTACGAGAGCGACCGTTTCCGCCTGATGCTGTACGACCGCGCTACGACGAAGATCACCGATCTGACTCCGACGTTCGACCGATGGGTGGATTCGATCGCATGGTCTCCGGATTCGAAGACCATTTACCTCACTGCCGGCAACGAGGGCCGTAACCCGATCTACGCTCTGAATATCGGCCAGCCGAATCCGTGGCCGCAGGAATTGGTCGATGGCTACAACGACAGCCCGACGCCGACCGCCGACGGCAAAATGCTTGTGTTCGACACCATGTCGGTGATGGCGCCTAACGAGATTTACACGGCTCCCTTGATGTTCCCGCAGTGCCGCATGGCCGTGCCGCCCAACGCGTACTCGGTTCCGGACTGTCTGCTGTCGAAGTCGAAACCGCTGACGCAGATGAACGAAGAAATCTTGTCCAAGGTCGCGATGGAGCCGATGGAATCGTTCTGGTTCAATGGCGCCACCAAGGATAAAGTCCAGGGCTTCATCATCCGGCCGCCGGGCTTCGACGCCAAGAACAAATATCCCGTGAAGTACCTCATTCACGGTGGACCGCAGGGCGCCTGGGGCGACGACTGGTCATACCGCTGGAATCCAGAATTGTTCGCCGCTAACGGATATGTCGTTATCATGGTGAACTTCCACGGCTCAACCGGCTATGGACAGAAATTCATTGACGCCATCAACGGCAACTGGGGCGGAGCTCCTTTCGACGACTTGATGCTCGGCCTTGATTACGCCGAGAAGACCTATCCCTTCATCGATAAGGGCCGCGAGTGCGCTCTTGGCGCCAGCTACGGCGGCTACATGATCAACTGGATCGAGGGCCACACCGACCGCTTCAAGTGCCTGGTGTCGCATGACGGCATGTTCAACACCGAATCGGCTTTCGGAACCACCGAAGAGCTGTGGTTCAACGAATGGGAATTCAAGGGAACTCCCTGGACGAACCGCGAAATGTATCGCAAGTGGTCGCCACATCTTTCCGCGACAAACTTCAAGACACCGCTGCTCGTAGTTCATGGCCAACTCGACTATCGCCTCGATGTATCGGAAGGCTTCCAGTTGTTCACCACACTGCAGCGGCTCAAAGTTCCGTCGAAGATGCTCTATTTCCCCGATGAAGGCCACTGGGTGCTGAAGCCCCAGAACGGCCGTCTGTGGTACCAGACCGTCAACGGCTGGGTAGATGAATGGACCAAGGCGAAGTAGGTGCCTGAATCGAGGCATTTGCTGGAAGCGGCGCGCTTCGCAAGTTGCCGCAAAAGGCTGGGAATCTGCCTTCCGGCTGTTGCGCCGAACTATCCATCGGCCTCTTTTATCGAGGTGTCTTTTGATCCACTGACACGATCATGGTGGCGCGAAAGCTGTCACCAGGCTTTCCCGCTCACGACCACCAAAACAATTAATCCAAATTGCCGCAAAGGGCTGGGAATCTGCCTTCCGGCTGTTGCGCCGAAGATCCATCGTGGCCTCTTTTATCGAGGTGGTCTTTTGATCCTCACTGACATCGAATCACTGGTGGCCCGCGTAAAGCGTGGCACCCGGTCTTTTCCCGCTCGCGAGATAAGGCCACGTTCGCGACTGCGATAGTTGCCGCAACCATGAGATTCGGCTGAGCCACGGTAAGATGACCTCTCGAGTACCTGATCCATCGGCAAGCCCCTGGTGTATACAACCTGGGGACAAAAAATCGACAGCACCATCAATCAACAGGCCGAGGCGGTTATGTCTATTCGACTGCCCGAGGAACTAATCAAGCAGCGCGTATCCGAGATCCTCAACGCGATTTGCTGATCGCGCTCGAACGCTGCCAGTTCACCAAGACCATGACCGCCGTGGCTGCGCTAATTGCTGCCGGCGAAAAACGTCAGCCTGAAGCTCAATCGCACCACTTGCCTGAGCCGTCAACTTTACGGTCCATTCATTTGGCAGCTGTTACCCACACCAGCGGCATACGAGTTTCTGTTTAACGCATATGACACCTTGCGCTTTCTCGGTGGCCTCGTGGCCCAGCCCTGGCCGGACACACGCTGACTTTTCGTTTATCGCCGCGCATGACCCATGCCGGCGGCAAAACCACGCGTCGAACCACTCGAACCGGCGACGTACGCTACGAAATCGCTGTCGCGAGCAGCATGCTGTTTGACGCTTTTGCCGACGCGGACCGCGGTGTTAGTGTCGCCGGCCTGGAGTGTGGTAACCGCTTGGATGCGCTTCAGCGGGTGATGGAACACGAGATGGTTCATTTGATCGAGCAGCTGTGCTGGAAGAGCAGCGACTGCTCGGCGAGCCGCTTTCAGGATATGGCCGCCCGGATCTTCCGCCATCGTGCCCACACCCATAATCTCGTTACGCGGCGGGAACGGGCTTCAGCTGCCGGCATCATGGTTGGCTCGCGCGTGACATTTACATTCGAAGATCGGCGGCTGACGGGTCGGGTGAACCGGAGTCACCAAGCGCGCTACTGTACTTGTGGAAGACCCAAACGGCGTGAGATTTTCAAATGGCTTGCGGTACAAGACCTACTACGTGCCGATCCAGTGGTTGAAGCCCGCGATAGCGACTGACCCGCCCAGCACTTCCAACTTGGCGGAAGAATCTTAAGGTGGGTGCTCATCCCAATTGGCTTCGTCGGCTGGCTTCACGCCTAATCTTCCGCTCAAAAAAGGCATTATAACGATTGTTATAAGTTCGGCTCTACTCGGCCGTGGCGCGCTGCGCCTCGACCCGGTCGGCATGTTCGGCGGCTGACAGGTAGGCGCCGCCCAACAGGAGCATTCCACTCCAGAACGACCAGAAAATCAGCGTGACGGAAATCGCAAACGGCCCGTAGACTTCCTGGAAGTTAAGCCATGGCACGAGAAGGATATACAGGTACTTTGCTGCTTCCGACAACAGTCCGGTGGCGATGGCTGCGGGTAGCACCGCCCGGACGGGGACCTTTCCGTTGGGCAGTATCCAATAGATAAGAAAGTAGATAGCGATCGTCGTCACGATGGCGAACGCCTTCATTACGACAAATCCAATGCCGCGAAACACAAAATTCTGGTTGCCGATCGCAAGTCCAAGAAACTTAAGGTTTTCCGCCGTCAGATACACCGACAAGAGCGCCAACGACCCGCAGGCCAGCGCCAGCAAAACTGCGACCAGAGCATTCATGATGTACGATCGGTTTTTCGCGAATCCCCAAATGCTGTTGAGGGCCACTTCCAACGGAAGAAAAATGCCGGTCGATGTAATGAATAGCATCACCAGCGACAGCGCTTGTCCCCGCCCGCGAACACTGGCCAGGAACTGTAAGTTTCTGATAACAAAGTCCTGATTGCTGGGCAGGAAATCGTGCAGCAACCGCAGGATTACGTTGTACATCAGCTCCGAGTGAAACACTCGTCGCACCAGCGTGAGCAGTAAGACGATCAGCGGGCAGAGCGACAATAGCGAGTTCGCAGCGACCGAAAACGCGTAAGTGTGAACTTCGGTTTGGGTGAGATACCGAAGCGTCGGCCATCCATAGTGCCGGAGACGCCCCCACAGGCCTCGCGGCTCGGGGTCGTACTGGAACATATTTGTGACGTCGTCCTGCGCCAGCAATCGCTTGGCAGCGGTACCCGTTTGCAACGGATTGGATCTTAAGTCACTGCCTCCGAGTAACTTGCCAGGAGCGGAGGGATCCCCCACCGGGCGAGACTTAGGTTGCTGGAGGGCGGATCGAGGCCCGCTTTCCGGCGGTGTTGGTGGACTACTCATCCAAATTCAATCGTAACAGACAGGTGCGGCGAAAGAAGACGTCCCAGCGAGGCAGAACCTCTGCCAAAGCGCTGTGATGGAAACACTTGCCAAAATTCAGAGTTCCTGTAATTATTCTTTGCTCCCCTCTGAAAGGGCAGAGGATGGGCTTTCGGCCACGCCGAAATGTGGATTTGGGTTGATGTTTCTGTCAGCAGTCGAACTTCTCGCATTGCACGGGCTCCGCAGAACTGCGTGGACGCGATAGTAGTATCGCGTTTGGGCAGGGATGTGGGCCTTTTTCCATTGCGTTAGACCTGCGAGCTGAGCCGCAACCCTGTTTCCCGGCAACGTGGAGACGTCTTCCGGTCGTGCCTCAGGGTCACGCTCGGAACTTCCGCGAAGCAGGGGCTATCTCAGGAAAAACACGCGAAAGGAGTAGTTGTGAGAGAAAAAGGGACAGTGAAGTGGTTCAACGGAGCTAAGGGATACGGTTTCATTCAGCGCTCGACCGGCGAAGATGTGTTCGTTCACTTCTCGGCGATTCAGGAGTCTGGCTATCGGAGCTTGAACGAAGGCGAAACGGTGGAGTTCGATGTAACCAAGGGCCCCAAAGGGCTTCAAGCCGCTAACGTCGCGCGCGTGTAGGCGTCTCCGCCACGCGGAACACTTGCCGGCTTGCTGCGCCATTTCAGTAGTGCCGGAACTCATCTAAGTTAGCGACAAAAAACCAGTGAACCCTCCCGCCAGGGAGGGTTCAGTCGTTTGTATGCAGAGGTCGAGTCTGGCGGATTTACGCTGCGTTTCGTCCGCTGAAGCTTTTTGTGAGGCCTGCCAATTGCTGGCCTGCCTGATCGGTGGCCAATTGCGCTGCTTGACCTCCCATGCCCTGGCGATCGGCATGGATGAACGTAATGTCAGTTAGCCCGATCAGCCCTAGCACTTGGCGGAGGTAGGATACTTGGAAATCGGCTGCCCCCTGCAAGCCTTGGTGGGAGTACACGCCGCCCCGCGTGAGGATAGCAATTACCTGTTTATTTGCGGGAACCAGCCCCTTGGGTCCCTTATCGCCATAAGTGAAAGTCTTGCCGGCCCGGGCAATCTGGTCGATCCATGCCTTGAACGTCGCGGGTACCGAGAAGTTGTGCATGGGTACTCCCAGCAGGATCACATCGGCCGACAGCAGTTCGTCAATCAATACGTCCGACAATGCCAGCAGAGCTCGCTGTGCGGGGGTGCGTGCTGCTTCGGGCGTGTAGGCCGCCTCGATCCATGACTCGTTCAGATAGGGAACCGAGCCGTCTGATAGATCCCGCTCGATAATCCGACCACTGGGATTGGCAGCCTTCCAAGCGGTCGCGGCCTGGCGCGTGAGCTTCCGCGAAACCGAATTGCTGCGTGGACTGGAATTTATGACTAGAAGCGTGTTCATCCTGCACTCCCACGGCGCTCCGCGCCGTTACATGTGGCAACACGTAACTATGTGTTACAACACATAAGATGCTGAAGGGGCAGGCAGGATTCAACTTCTAGAGTAGGTTCAAATCATTAGGGATTCGGTTGCTTTTCGCGGCAAGCGTCTTCCGCGAAGATCAGGGCACAGAGGCGACTCAGCTCATGGCATTCTTTTTCAGTGAGTTTGCTCATGCGCGCTTCGGTAATTGCGTCCAACTCAGGCTGGATCGTCTCCAGCAGCTTCAATCCCTTCGTCGTGATTCGGGCGATGGCCTGCCGTTGATCCTTTCCGCCGCGGGTACGGCGTACCAGACCGCGAGACTGCAGGCGATCAACGAGCCTTGTGATGTCGGGAGCTCTTTCGACCATGCGTTGGGCAACCTCGCAGCGCGGATGGCCTTCGGGATGTACACCTCGTAGAATTCGTAAAACGTTGTACTGCGGACGAGTTAACCCATGCCGATCGCAGACTACATCGACCAGGTCATTGATGGCTCCGGCAGCGACCGCGACACTTAGTAGGGCCTCCTGCTGGGCGCTGCCAAAGCGGGATTGTTTTAGGCGAAGGCTGAGAGCGTTGGTCATCGTGAGTCTGTTATAGCCAGAAGTGAGCGGGTTGTCACACGGGATTATGCGAGCGGATCGGCATTCTGACTATTCGCAGCGAGCGTCGTGCGGCGCCGGAGCTGACGGACGGCCCAATCTGCGGCGTCAGCAACCGTCGGGTTCTCATGCAGTGCGAGGTCCTGTAGAACCGGCAGGAACTGCTCCTCACCACTGTTTCCCATGGCAAGGGCGACATTCCGCAGCAGACCGGAGTGTTTGGCGCGTTTAACTGGTGAGCCGCGGAAGACGACACGAAACTCGTCAACGGTGAGGCCCGCGAGCCACGCCAACTCAGGGTTGACCAAGGGCTGCCGAGCGGCGAAGTCAGGAGTGGTTGTCACCGGCGCCTGCCGGTTCCAGGGACACACATCCTGGCAGATGTCGCAGCCGAATACTTGCCGTCCGATGCCGGAGCGAAGTTCCTCGGGAATTGCTCCGCGCTTCTCGATGGTGAGATAGGAAATACATCTCGTGGCGTCGAGCTGGTAGGGCGCGGGAAAAGCGTTCGTGGGACAGGCGTCAAGACAGCGAGTGCAGGAGCCACATCGGTCCGGCGGCGGCACGTCGGGAGTTAGTTCGACGGAGGACAGCATGACGCCCAGGAAGAGCCACGAACCCAGGTGTTCGTTCAGTACGCATGTGTTCTTACCGATCCAGCCGATGCCCGCGTACTTGGCGAAAATCCGTTCAATGATGGGCCCGGTATCGACATAACACCAGGTGCGAGGGGCGTCGATTCCGTTTGCCTCGCACAGCCTGACGAAACTCGCCTCGAACGAACGTAGCTTGGTGAGTAGTATGTCGTGATAGTCACGCTGGGACCATGCGTAGCGGGAGATCCAGCCCTGCGTGGTCGTTCCCGCGTGCGTGGAGTACGGCTGGTCTGTGTTGTAGTTCAGAGCGCAAACCACGACTGATCTGGCCCATGGCGCTGCGTCTGTCAGTGATGCGCGTTTCAAGCGCCCGGTGTCGTTGCGGGCTTCAAGATAATGCATCTCGCCCGCGGTCCCGTTAGCGATCCACTGCGGAAAGAACTGGTGTTCTGCCGTATCTGCAGCGCTCGCCACGCCGGCGAGGTCGAATCCAGCCGCGAGCGCGAGGCGCTTGATTTCGCTGCTGAGATGGAGATGGGTGGACACAGCGATTACTGGTTGACGGCGACTATTTTGCTTTCCATTGAAATGCATCCGACTGCGGAAGTCTGACATGCGCCAGCACCCGGTTCACATACTCGCGCGCAATTTCGTCGGTGGAACTGGGGCGGAAATAAAACGCCGGAATGACCGGAAAGATGGTCGCGCCGGCTTCGGCGGCCAGCGTCATGTTGCGTAGATGAATTCGGTTGAACGGCGTTTCGCGCACGCATAGAATGAGCGGTCGATTTTCCTTGAGGCATACGTCCGCCGCGCGCTCGATCAACTGGATGGCCATTCCGTTAGCGATACGAGCCAGGGTACCCATGCTGCATGGCAGAACGATCATGGCATCGGTGGGATACGACCCGCTCGCGACGTTGGCGCCAATGTCCGTGTTGTTCTGCTGTTGGACCTTGAGTGATTCTCGTCCAAGCAGCTTACTTACCAGTTCGTTCCGGCCGCTGATTCGCAGTTCTTCGGCCATCACCCGCAGGCCGCTATCGGAAAGGATGAGATTGACGCTGCCGACGCGATCGTCGCGATCCAACACATCCAGCAGGTGTTTGACGAAGATGGAACCGCTGGCACCGGTTACGGCAACGGTCAAGGTGTGAAGCTCTGGATTCTGGGACGAGGACATGTGAGGTTTTTATCCTAGCACTGTGCAGCAATCGATTCCGGCGCAATGCCGGCAGATGGTAATCTCGCAGTGTGGCGTGTCGACGTCGCAATCGGTCATGAAATCGGAAGCCATCAAGACACTCTTCGAGCAGGTCCGCAAGGGAAAGCTCACGCCGGACGAGGCGATGCAGCAATTGAAACACCTGCCTTTCGACGACCTCGGTTTCGCCAATGTGGACCATCACCGCTCATTGCGTGTGGGCATGGCCGAAGTCATTTTTGGACCAGGAAAGACGCCCGCGAACCTGGCGGCGATTTTTGCCCGGCTAGCGAAGCATGGCAATAACGTTCTGGCCACACGCACCACACCTGAGCAGTTTCGAGCCGTGAAACGGAAATTTCGCGCGGCCGAATATCACAAACTGGCGCGCGCCATCACGCTGCAACAGGACGAGACGGTTCGCGGCAAAGGAAAGATCGTCGTTGTCTCGGCCGGCACGAGCGACATTCCTGTGGCGGAAGAAGCCGTGGTTACCGCCCAAGTGATGGGCAATGACGTACAGCATGTTTACGACGTTGGAGTTGCCGGCATTCATCGCCTTCTGGCACAACGCGATGCGCTTACTGGGGCCCGAGTTGTGATCGTTTGTGCTGGGATGGAAGGTGCTTTGCCGAGTGTTGTCGGCGGACTAGTCGGCGTCCCAGTGATTGCCGTTCCCACCAGCATCGGCTATGGCTCGTCGTTCAAGGGCATCAGCGCACTGCTTGGGATGCTGAATTCCTGCGCCTCGAACGTCTCGGTAGTGAACATCGACAACGGTTTCGGCGCTGGGTACGTTGCGTCGATCATCAACCGGCTGCCCTAAGTGTCGCCTTAGACGCCCCAATCGCCGCTGGTCGCACCGAAGACGCGGTGAAATATCTTGTCGATGTTGCGCAGCGGTCGCTTCAAGTCGAACGCGTGCTCGAGCGTGTCACGCTTCACCTTCGAGGTGATTTCCTTGTCCTTCATAATGAGGTCGTGGAAGTTGAGGTCTTCCTTCCACGCCTTCATAGCGTTGGCCTGGACGAGTCGGTAGGCGTCTTCGCGGAGCACTCCGGCCTCGACGAGGTCGAGCAGCAATTGGCCGCTAAACACCAGGCCGCCAGTCGATTCGAGGTTCTTCATCATGCGCTGCGGATAGACCAACAGCGTGGCGATTAAGTTCGTTGTCTTGGTCAGCAGGTAGTCTACGAGGATGGTTGAGTCCGGGAGGATGACGCGTTCGACCGATGAGTGCGAGATGTCGCGCTCGTGCCACAGGGCAACATTTTCCAGCGCTGCCTGGGTGTTGGCACGCACCACGCGCGCCAGTCCGCTGATCTGCTCGCAGGTCACGGGATTACGTTTGTGCGGCATCGCGGACGAGCCCTTCTGCTTCTCGCTGAAGAACTCCTCGGCTTCGCGGACTTCGGTGCGCTGGAGATGCCGAATTTCTGTGGCAATCATGTCCAGCGTTGAAGCAATGACGGCCAGCGTGGCGACATAGAATGCGTGGCGGTCGCGCTGAATGACCTGTGACGAGACTGCGGCGACATTCAACCCGAGGCGCTGACAAATCTTCTCTTCGAATTCCGGATCGAGGTGAGCGCCGTTGCCGACAGCCCCCGAGAGTTTGCCGACGCGCATCTGCTCGGCCGCCAGTTCGAAGCGGTCAATGTTGCGTAGCATCTCGGAGTACCAGTTGGCCAGCTTCAACCCGAATGTAATCGGCTCGGCATGCACTCCGTGAGTGCGGCCGATCATCGGAGTGTCTTTGAATTCCCACGCGCGGCGTTTGAGCACGTCGCGCAGTTTCTTCAGGTCTTCGCGGATGATGGCCGAAGCCTGTTTGATAAGCAACGCCTGGGCCGTATCGACCACGTCGTTGGAAGTGAGTCCGTAGTGCAGCCAGCGTGATTCGGGCCCGACTTTTTCCGCGACGGCCGTAGTGAAGGCGATGACATCGTGCTTTACTTCGGCTTCGATTTCGTTGATGCGGTCGAGATCGAAGTCGCCCTTCTCGCGGATGGCGACGGCTGCAGACTGCGGCACCAGGCCGGCTTCTGCGAGGGTTTCCGTGGCCGCCAGTTCGACCTCGAGCCAGGTGCGGAACTTGTTCTGGTCGCTCCAGATATGGCCCATTTCGGGCCGGGTGTAACGTGCGATCAAGGAGTGCTCCTTTACAGGACGCGATTTCGCGCGACAGACAACCGTCCATTGTAAATGGTATGTGGAGCGTGGGGCTGGACCGCGCAAGCGGTCTAGCCTTCGTCGATCACGCCCAGCAGTTCGCTCATTTCTTCGTAGAGGAAACCTTCACCCGGGCGATAGGGCTGAACCCATCTGCCGTCAATCACGAATTGCGGGATGGCGCGCTTGCCGGTGCGACGAATAACTTCCTGCGCGGCCCCGGGAGTCGCCTGAATGTCGATTTCCTGGAAGGGGATGCCGTGCTTCTCGAGGAAGCGCTTGGCGGTGCGGCAGTCAGGGCACCAACGGGCGGAATAGACGAGTACATCCATATTGTTACGATGACATCCGGATAGTCAGCTTCGATCGACGACTGACTACAAAGGGGAGCGTCGCCGCTCCCCTTATGACTCTACCCAGTCGGAGTTAGTTGCTGTACAGCAGGACTCCCTCGGTCTTCTCTTCGCCGACCGGACGATAGAAGAGTTGGTCGTTCTCGAGGTAAACCTCGATGAACGCGGGGCGCTGCTCAAACGTTCCCTGAATCAGTGCCTCTGAGAGCGGGTCTTCGATGTACTTCTGCAGTGCGCGACGCAGCGGACGCGCACCGTAGCTGCGATCGGCAACCGTCTTGTTGAGGATCCACTTGCGGGCATCTTCAGTCACCGTGACGGTGATGGCCCGCTGTGCCAGGTTCTGGTTGAGCTGGTTCACCATCAATTCGACGATCTGGATCAGGTCAGCCTCAGACAGGGCGTTGAAGATGATGACCTCGTCCAACCGGTTCAGAAACTCGGGGTTGAAGGTCCGTTTCACCTCGCTCCGCACCATGTCTTCAACTTTGCCTGACACCATGTCTTCGGCGTCGGACTGGAAGCCCAGACCGGTGCGCTTCTGCAGGTGCCGTGCGCCGATATTCGAGGTCATGATGATGATGGTGTTTTTGAAGTCCACCGTATTGCCGAGTCCGTCGGTCAACTGGCCGTCTTCGAACACCTGCAGCAAAATGTTGAACAGATCAGGATGCGCCTTCTCCACTTCGTCGAGCAATACGACAGAGTAGGGAGCGCGCTTGACGCGTTCGGTCAACTGGCCGCCCTCCTCATAGCCGACGTAGCCCGGAGGCGAGCCGATCAGCTTAGAGACGGAGTGTTTCTCCATGTACTCAGACATATCGAAGCGCACCAGCGACTTCTCGCTGCCGAACATGAATTGCGCCAGGGTACGGGCAACTTCGGTCTTACCGACGCCGGTCGGACCGAGGAAGAGGAATGAGCCGATCGGACGGTTCGGGCTTTTCAGTCCGGCACGCGAGCGGCGGATGGCACGGGCCAATGCCGAGATAGCGCGGTCCTGCGAGATGACGCGCCTGTGCAGCTCTTCTTCAATGCGGAGGAGCTTCTGGCTCTCTTCTTCTTTGATGGAAGCAATGGGCACGCCCGTCCAGCGCGACACCACGTCTTCGATGTCTTCACGGCCGACGACGCCGGTCGACGACTCGTCGAGGTGGTACTTCTCACGCAGGGCACGCAGGTTGTCGCGCTCCTTGCGTTCCTCGTCGGAATAGAAGCGCGCCTTTTCGAACTCGTGGTTCGCGATGGCGTTCTCCATGCGATGCACGATGAACTTGATGCGCTTCTGCACCTCGGTAATGTCCTCGGGCAGGGAAGTCTGACGCAGCTTCACACGCGCACCGGCTTCGTCGATCAGGTCAATGGCCTTGTCGGGCAGGAAGCGGTCCGGCAGATAGCGGTTTGAGTGCGAAACCGACATGGTGATTGACTCGTCGGTGTAGGTGACGGCATGGAACTTCTCGTACCGCTCCTTGATGCCGAATAGGATCTTTACTGCGTCCACTTCCGTCGGAGGCGGAACCTTTACCGCCTGGAAGCGACGCTCCAGCGAACGGTCTTTCTCGATCGACTTGCGGAACTCAGCTGGCGTGGTTGCGCCGATGCACTGAATCTCGCCGCGCGAAAGAGCGGGCTTGAGGATATTGGCTGCGTCCAGCGAGCCTTCTGCCGAGCCCGCGCCCACCAGCGTGTGCAGCTCATCAATGAAGATGATGGAATTCTGCGACTCCATCAGTTCCTTCATGATGGTTTTCAGGCGCTCTTCAAACTGGCCGCGGTACTTGGTGCCAGCCACAATCAGCGACAGGTCCAGAGCGAGGATGCGCTTGTCAGCCAGGAACGACGGCACCTCGCCGTCGGAGATGCGCTGCGCCAGGCCTTCCACGATAGCGGTCTTGCCGACGCCCGGCTCTCCAATGAGCACCGGATTGTTCTTGGTGCGGCGGCAAAGGATCTGGACAACTCGTTCCAGTTCGCCGTCACGGCCTACCAGCGGATCGAGCTGGTTGTCCATGGCTGCCTGCGTCAGGTCCCGGGAGAACTCCGACAGCAGCGACGACTCGCGATTGCGCTGCGAGGGCTGTGCCTTCTCCTGTGAAGTACGCGATAGTTCTTCGCGGATGGTTGATAGCCGCAGTCCGCGCTCGTGCAGGATTTCCGCTGCGAAGCACTTCTCTTCGCGCAGCAGGCCCAGCAGGAGGTGCTCAGTCCCGATGTGCTTATGCGAAAGCCGCTCGGCTTCTTCCGCCGCGTAGGCCAGTACGCGCTTACACTCGTTGCTCAGGGGCAGGTCCACGGAAGTCGATACCTTTTCGCGAATCGTCGTATGGGCCTCGATCTGCTTGCGGATGGACTCCACCGACGCATGCGATCGTAGAAACCTATTGGTGAGCGCTTTGTCTTCGCGCAGAAGTCCTAACAGCAGGTGCTCCGTCTCGATGTACGGAGAGCCGAACTGGCTGGCTTCGTAACGTGCGAAGAAAATGACGCGCCGGGCCTTTTCCGTGTACCGTTCAAACATTGGACTCTCCAAAGCTCTTAGGGAACGTTCCGTGATCCCAATCTACCGTTCCCTCGAGCTTTCTGTGACTGCCTTTCCCCAGACCGCCAGTCCCAAAAATCGCCGGGACCGAATGATGAGGACCTTTTCCGTGCATCCTCGAAAACTACAAACCCGCAATGCTTCTGCCTGTTGTATCAGGCAGATAACGACTGTGGCGACACCTCAACCATCCGGCCGCGCTCCAGATGAAGTACCCGGTCGCAGCGCCGCGCGAAAGCATGGTTGTGAGTAACGATGAGCGAGGTGAGCCGATAGTCCCGATGTAATTTCGCGATCAACTCAAATACCGCGTCCGCTGTCCGGTTGTCGAGGTCACCTGTAGGCTCGTCTGCCATCAGGACCTTCGGTCTGGTTATCAACGCGCGGGCCAGCGCTACCCGCTGCTGTTCTCCCCCAGACAATTCTCCGGACCGATGACTGGCACGGTCCGCCAACCCCACTTCCTGCAACCAGCGTACAGCTTCTAGTTCTGCTTCGCGGCGCCCAACTCCGCGCATCAACAAAGGCATCGCGACGTTCTCGACCGCGGTGAACTCGGGAAGCAGATAATGAAACTGCCATACGAATCCAAGCTCTCGGCCTCGAAACTCTGCGGCTGCGTCCTCCGAGAGTGTTCGCAGATCGAGTTTGGCGAAGTATACGTCACCTTCGGAAGCCCTATCAAGGACTCCGAGGATGTGCAGCAAGGTACTCTTTCCTGCACCTGACTCGCCAACGATCGCCAGCATCTCGCCGGTCTGAACCTGAAACGACAAATTCTCAAAGAGCACAAGCTCCGAACTGCCCGAACGGAACGCCTTTTTCAAGTTCCGGACTCGTAGCAGATCGTCTTGTTCTGTTAGATGCAGACTTTCTCCTCAAGTCTCATATTACGGTCCAGAGCGCCAAACGAGCGCCGAAAATTGGCGGTCGCGAGACGCCAGCCCTCCTGAATTAAATCATGCTCGGGGCCATCGCGTCAGTGACACTTATGCATCATTGTCTGCGCCGACTTACGGGGAAGTACGCAGGAACCGGTCGCCTATTCGTACCGCAACGCTTCCGCGGGTAAGACGCTGGCCGCAGACCACGATGGATAAAGGGTCGCCACGAAGGAAATTCCCACGGCAACCAGGCAGACCAGGACAGCATCCGACAGCCGCGGAGCGAAGGGCACGTAGTCGATCGAATATACCTCGGCGGAGAGTGATAGCAGATGGTAGTGGCCCGCAGCCCACGAAATCGAGTATCCCAGCACCAGTCCAATTGCCGTTCCAATCACTCCGATCAACATCCCCTGGTACATGAAGATGCGACGCACCTGCTTCTTCTTGGCGCCCATCGACACCAGCACGGCGATGTCACGGGTCTTTTCCATCACCATCATGATGAGCGAAATCAGGATGTTCAGGGCGGCGACGAAGACAATCAGCCCTATGGTGATGAACGTGACCACCCGTTCCAACCGAAGCGCACGGAATAGAGCGCGGTTCTGCTCCATCCAATTGGTTGACATGAACCCTTTGCCCGCGGCAGTTTCAAGTTGACGCCCAATTTCGGCGGCCTGGTAGATATCGTCCACCTTGAATTCGAGCACCGAGACGACGTCACTCAGGTCGAACAGTCGCTGCGCGTCCGACAGTCGAATGAACGCCCAAGTGTTGTCGTAATCGTAAAAGCCCGAGCTGAAGATGCCGACCACCTTGAAGCGCGCGTATTTGGGCACGATTCCGAATGGCGTGAGTTCGCCCTGGGGACTAGTGGCGGTCACTACAGATCCCACCGTCGCTCCAAGCTGGTCGGCCATGTCCTTTCCCAGAACGATAGGAGCCATCGAGGCGGTGATTTGAGCCGGGAGGGTGTTCGGTTCGTCCGCATCGGGGGGAGCTTGAGGTGCGTAAGCACCGGGAGCTGAGAGTGCCTCAGCGGAACCAATCTTGACCGAATTCAGCAGGTCGCTGACTTTGTTCTCCTCCGACGGAATGATGCCTTTTAGCACCGCCCCCTGTGCACGAGCGCCTCGCGAAATCAAGACCTGCTCGTAGATGGCCGGTGCTCCCGCGACCACGTGGGGTTGCTTTACGAGTTCCGACAGTAGCGGTTGCCAGTTGCGAATGCCGTCTGCCTCTACCCGCAACAGGTTGACGTGCGACGACGAGCCCAGGAGTCGGTCTTGCAGGTCCTGGCGGAAGCCGTTGTTGATCGCCAAGGCGATAATGAGCGAGGCCACACCCGCCGCGACTCCTATGATCGAGATCACGGTGATGACGCCGATGACCGCCTGGCGGCGTTTGGCTCGCAGATACCGCGCGGCTACAAAGAGTTCGAATTGCATCGAGAGAAGGCCCGACCGCGGCCTCGGTCAGGCGAAACATCATTGTAGCGAAATGCGGAACGAGGCAGACCACTCCGAACTATCACATTGGAAACTTTGGCAGAAGCGCAGGAACTTGTTCGCGGTACTTGCGGTAGAAATCACCGAAACGCTCTTCGAGTTCGTGGTCTTCTTTGCGGATCATGATAGCCCCAGTGATTGCGCCAAAAACCAGCAGGGCGCAGAGCGCAATCGACCCGGTTCCGATGGTCCAGCCAAGCACTTCGCACAAATGGCCAAGGTAGATTGGATGACGGACCTGGGTTCGAATTCCTGTAATCACCAACTTTTGTTCATGATGCGCCGGCTCGAGTTCGGCTAGGCCGGTAATCTGAGCGCGATTGAATCCCTGAGATGCCGAAAGGTAGATCGAGAAACCGGCCAGGATAAAGAGCACACCCAACACCCACGGCAGGTGGCTTTCGTAAAGATGAAGATGGCGGAGCGGCCACGCCAGCGCAAACGCCGTCGCTATGAATACCGCCCACGCGGGAATTATGAACACGTAGGCCCTGCGGCCGTGGGCTCGCCAGCGTTCCACGAAGGGATGGAACACCAGCCAAAATAGTGGGATGGTGCAATAGACCGAGCCGATCAGCAATCCAATGAGGTCGAGAATGGAGGGCAGTTTCATGACAACTGGTCTGGCAAGGTCAGCGGGTCGCTCCGGTTGTCGCGGTCTTAATCACCGTCTTGGCGACTCCGACATTGTCGTAACGGTCGAACACTCGCACTACGATCGTGTGCTCGTTTACCGGCGCTTGATTGGCATTCGTCGGCGCTGGCATCGGCACCGTCAGGTCGTAATTCTCGACCTTGAAGTCGGAGATTTGGCCAACTGGCTCAGCCGTCTGCCAATCGTCCGCATCAATGGAGTACTCGGCACGCGCTATGGGCGAGAAGTTGTCCGCGGCCCGAAACGCCAGGTGCAGCTTGTTGCCCTCGATTCGTGTGTTTGTGAAGCTGACCTGAGGAGGCGTGTTATCCACCTCAAATCGCTCGCTGGTCTTCTCGCCGGTAAGGGCATCGCCTGGAGAGTGAGAGGGCTCGTCTGACGCCACGACTCGAATCGAGTAGGTTCCATCCGGGAAGAGGTCCGACTCCAGGTTGACGTAGCGGTCGGCGACATCGTCGCGCAGCAACTTCCACTGGGTTTCGTTATCGCCACGGTAGTAAACGCTATAAACCAAATCGTCGTCGTTAGCGTCGTGCGCTCGCCACTTTACCGCGATGGAACGCTTGTCGGGAACAGTCGGAATTGGCGCTTCGTAGGTTGAAGTGTCCGACGTTGTGTTGCTGGTTCGGGTCGAAGAGGGAACGTGCGCGCCTACCGTCACGGTCACGTCGTCAACTTCGGGAGCGACGTTGCGAGGCAAGTAGTTGATAGCGACGCGCTCTATCTCGGGCGCTGGGTTGCCTGAATGAAGTACCGCCTTCCACTGAATGAACCTGGCCGATGGCGCATCGACGGGCGAGTCCTTGGTCAAGTCCACCTTCTTCCATGGACTCCAGTTTCGATCTGGGTTTTCTACGTTGCCGCTGCGCGCGAACAGCTCGAAATTTCCTGAGCCATAGACCTCCGCTCGTCCCCACTTGGAGAAAATCTTGGCGTCGAAAACATCGCTTTCGTACGTGCCCTCCGCGATGGGATCGGCTCCGATTGTGAACACCTTTGCCAGGTTACTGGTCGCAGCGAATACGCCGCCGTGGGGTGCGGGAGCGAAGGCTGTTACCTGGTTTGCGCTGGCTTTGGATAGGTCAGTGTACGCGCCATCGCGGATCGCATAAATCCTGCCCTTGTTGCCGGTGCCTGCCAGCAAACGGCCTGCCTGGTCAAACGCCAGCGCGTAAACCAGTTCATCTTTCGAGGACCAGATGGTCTTCGGCGCGCCATCAGGAGCGATGCGGTAAATCTCCGATCCGCCCAGGTTCATCACGTTCGGGAAGGGGATGGCTGTGACCCCGGCAGCGGTGCCCGCGGCCTGAGACGCACCCTGCTGAATCACGATAGTTGTTGGCGGTATAGCGAGCGGCACGCCCGTCACATTAGGTTGAGGAGCGGGTGCTGCTCCGCGTTTTTCGCCTGCACCCGCGGCATAGAGATTGCCTTCGGGATCAATCGCAAGGGCCGTGATCTCTTTTTTCGGAGCGCTGTACAAGACGAAGCCTTCACCTTGCGGGGTAATGCGGTACAGCAGGCCGCTGCCATCGGTTCCGGCAATCAGGTTCCCCGCGTGGTCAATTGCCAATACGCGCACTTGGGATTCGTCGCTCTTGAAAAACACCGCACCTTTGCCGCTCGATTCAACCCGGAAGATCTCTCCTTGATCCCCCGTTCCGACGTACAGTCGGCCTTGCTTGTCGAGAGCGAGCGCCCAGATGTACTTGGTTTTCGGCTCAAAGTACACAGTGGCGCTGTAAGCTGGGTCGACCGCGACTCCAGACGATGCGGCCTCGCCGGATTTCGCCGATGCCTGTCCACCGCGAACGATTTTGTACACCTTTCCGTCAGGAGAAGTTGCGGCGTAGATTGTGCCGCTGCCGTCAATCGCCAGCGCCTGCACCGCCAGTTCCTGCGGCGCAAAGATGATGGTGGCTTTCCCGTCAGGGGTGACTCTGTAAACGCGCGCCGGTGATCCCGCTGCCGCATAAGCGTTTCCGGCCGAGTCAGAAACCAGACTCCATAAGTACGTTGAGGGAGTGGTATAGAGCGGGGTGAGTGCGCGCGCCAGCGATAGGCCGCCGTCGCTGCTAATTGCAACGCCGTGGGACGTTCCTTTCTCCAACTCGTCGTACTTGCTTTGCTGCCACAGGCGCGTGCCCTCTGCCAGTCCAGTTGCCAACAGCAACAGGCAGGAGAGCAGCACTCGGAAAGATTTCATGGGGATTCCTGACCGGTCATACTTGCGGGAATAAGGCTAGCCTAGCACAGCTATCGAATCGCCAGTGTATTCGGGGTTGGCTTGTTATTTGATGTTTAGCGTGATGATCTGTGCGCCCGAAACGACATAGTTCACCGGGGCCGACGCCTCGCTGGTGGCCGACTCGCCGACGACAATCATGTCTTGCGTGCCGCGCATTCCGTCCATGACATTGATCACCGACAGCGGTAGCGTTGGCATCACGTTGTCGCTAACCATGGCCTGCGGATTCGGTTCCAGCAGCGACACATACACGCTGGAGTTGGTGTGCTCTTTGTTGAGCAGGGCAATCGTCGACCCCAGCGGCAGTCTACGGCTCACGGTAGGAGGAACGCGGTGCAGGCGGTCCAGCGTTTCGCCGTCGCTGACCAGGATGCGCAATGTACCTTTCGGCGTCGAGGGTGGAATCGTCAGCGGAATCTGCCGCACCAGGCCTTCGCCGCGGTAGGGCCGAAGCAGCGTCTCGATAGTGATGGTGTCGCCGGGACGCGCTTCGGTAACGTCGGTGCGAGCATTCTCGATGCGGGCCGAGCGCCTCTCCGAAACCATGTCAAAGCTCAACTCGACGCCTTGAATCTTCGGGGTGTCGTAGGGGTTCTCATAGATTCGGCTGAAGCGGTCGCCTATCGAGAGAGCAATCGCGTAGGCCGCGGTG
This sequence comes from uncultured Acidobacteriaceae bacterium, assembly GCA_963749635.1. GTDB lineage: Bacteria > Acidobacteriota > Terriglobia > Terriglobales > Acidobacteriaceae > DASRAA01. The sequence continues at coordinate 480,178 of CAVVNW010000006.1, read as the reverse complement.
GAAGCCCCGTCAGAAGGCGCATACATATTCTGTACGCTCAACTTCGGGTATCCCTGTACCTGGATGTCACCGTTCAACCGGAACGTCGTGTCCTCGCCGTATTCGTTCATGCCCTGGAGAGCGTTAAAGACGGTCGCCATCATCGCAGTCGGCGTGATCTTCGGATTGTTTAATACCTCGTAGTGATACTGCTTAGTAAGCGAGGCGCCGTGAAGGTTCAAGGTCACCGGGATCATCTGAGGCTCGCGGTCAAAGCGTCCCAGGATGCCAGTCCGGCGGTCCTGTACGAATGATCCCACCGACTCGGTGGTGTTAACGATTTTGAAGGAATTGTATGGCGAGGCGAGCGTCGCCAGCACAGTCGCCTTGGTCATCGGCATGTCGACATTGCCGGACTGCAACAGCGGATGACCACAGGCCAGCAGATGCGTTGCATCGACGTAAGTGACGGTGCAGGTACCGGCGATGCTCATGTCGCCACGCACCAGCACAGCGCTTACTGCCGAACCTGGCTCGAGAGGTTCGGGTTGCTTATCAGTGCTGACCGCACCCGCTCCCATTACTGGAACCACGCCGACCGAGGCGAACTGCTTACCAAACATCTGCATGGTCTGCTCGGTAAACCCGCTGAAAACTAGCGGCGTCTCGATCGGCTTCAGGAGATTGGTGTACTCGCTGACCCCGTCGCCCAGCATTGAAGACGCTCCCGGGCTGGCGGTGCGCCCGGCTTCGGTCTTGGGAGAAGTCTTGACGGCGTCGAGATCCGGCGCGGGAGTCTTGTCCATCTCGTTGATTTCCATCATCGAGGCCGCGGGAGTGATGCCCGCGATGGGTTCCTTGGAAAACTCGCCGATCCGGTAGGCGATAGCACCCACCAGCTTGCCATCAATGTAAACCGGACTGCCGCTCATGCCGGCGACGACGCCGGTATATTCCACCTTGGAACCATGCAACCGCGCCAGAATGACGTCCGACTTGGGCCCTGCCATGTTGCGTAAAACGCCGAGAATCTCGACGTCAATGGCCTCGGGCTTGACCCCCTCGAATACCGTGTAGGCCACACCGTGCATGCCGGTTTTGACCTGGTCTTCGGGCATGATCTCGATGGGTGTGGGAGTTACGATCGCGAAGAGGCTTACCGACACTAAACAGACGAGAGCCGACGAAATTGCGCTGCGCAACATGACAACCATCCCGGACTCGGCTCACTGCAGCGATGCCAATTGCTCATGGCTGGCATCTCATCCCCGTCCAATTTGACTGGACCTCACCGGAAAGGGGATCCTGCCGCCGTCGTGTCCGCGACTGTTCTTTCGTGTCGGGGTTTACAACGTCGGGTTGACCACGGGTGCAAGACTGCTGAACCGAGAGTGCATTTATACTAGCAGAGAACTATCTCCATGAAGCCTTTCGCGACTTACAACTTTAAGGGAAGAGTCCAGCGCCGCACCCTATTATTTAGCGGGTATGTCGGCATCGCTATTGTCGTTTGTCTGTCGCTCTCCGTGTGCGCTTGGGCGCAGTCGTCAGACCAGTCGTCCTCATCGCAGAGCCAGGCTGCGCAAAAGCCCGATCAGACGCCACCAGAAGCCGGCGGGCCGGGTGGCGAAGTCGGACCCATGGCGGTGCCGAAGAAAACGGACTCGGCTGACGACACGCCTCCTCCGCCCAAGCCCAAGAAGCAGCCCGATATTCCCGAGTACTCGCTGCACGTGGAAGTCCCGGTCGTAACCGTGGACGCACGAGTGGTTATGAAAGATGGTCGTCCCTTGGCGCTGCCTCCGAACGTGGCCAAAGACCACTTCAAGATCTGGGAAGACGGCGTTCCCCAGAAAATCCAGACGGTGACGCAAAGCGAAGCGCCGATCACCGCAGTGCTATTGGTGGAGTTCGCCGCTACCAATTACAACTTCATGTACGACGCGATGAATGCCTCGTATATGTTTGCAGCAAACCTGAAGCCCATAGACTGGGTCGCAGTTGTTCAGTTCGACATGAAGTCCCATATTCTGGTGGACTTCACGCAAGACAAGCAGGCCATCTTTGGCGCGCTCAATACCCTGCGGATTCCCACCTTCAGCGAGACCAATCTCTGGGACGCGATGTACGACACGCTTGACCGCCTCGACCGCATCCAGGGGCATAAGGAACTTGTGATAGTTGCCAGCGGTCGCGACACTATGAGCCACATGACCTTCGACAAGATCCTCAAGAAGGTCAAGAGCACGCCGAACGTGACGATTTACACCGTCACCACCGGCGAAGCGATGCGCATCATGGCGGAGGCTCGGTATGGCAACAATCCTGAGTTCGGCGCAGCCAACATGGACTACATCATGGCTGACAACCAGATGAAGACCTTCGCTCAACTCACCGGCGGACATTGGTATGCCCCTCGTTTCATGGGCGAATTGCCGGCGGACTTCAAAGAGATCGCGCAGTCGATCCGCAATCAATACACCATTACCTATCAATCCTCGAATCCGAAGCAGGACGGGACTTACCGCAAACTCAGAGTTGAACTTGTCGGGCCCGATGACAAGCCGCTTACCATCAAGGACGAGAAGAACCACGACCTGAAATACCAGATCGTCGCGCGCGATGGCTACACAGCCCAGCACGAGGTCGACTAGTCGTTGTCCGCTCCCACCGCAGAAGTTAGAGCTGTTCGTCTCGGGCAGCCGCTTGCTGCGAACGGCTTTCCTCCTGACGAGGAGTGGCTGAATGCAGAGCCTGTCGCGTTCTGCCATGACTGGCAGGGCAAGAACCAAGATCCACAACGAACTACCGAAGTCAGGTTGTTGTGGTCTGAGGCCGAGATTTATCTGCGCTTCCGTTGCCGCTATCGCACGATCTACGTATTTCCGAATGCTGGGCCGAATGGACGCCGCGATGAACTCTGGGACCGCGACGTAGCAGAAGTTTTCCTCCAACCCGATCGCTTTGGCGAGAAATTACTACAAGGAGTTTGAGGTGAGTCCGAATGGGCAATGGCTCGATTTGGACATCACGCCCGCAGGACTCGCGCATATCACCAGCGGACTCCGATCGGTCGTAAAGGTGGATGAGGTCGAGTGCATCTGGACCGCAGACCTGGCAATTCCTATCCTCGCGATCACCCCCAGGTTTGACTCGGCACACCCCTGGCGGGTGAACTTCTTTCGTTGCGAAGGAGTCGATCCAAAGCGCTTCTATTCGGCGTGGCAGCCGACAGAAACCACTGAGCCGAACTTCCACGTTCCGCAGAAGTTCGGCTGGCTACGCTTCGGCAAGTCATCCGTGCTGAGAAATGCCCAAGTTGTTCCCGTCGGGGTCTAGAAACCAAGCGACTTTCGTCCCATCCGGAGCGGTCCAAATACCAAGCTCGTCCTGTTTGAAAAAGCCGTAGCGTTCAAATGTGACACCCGTTGCCGTGAGTTGCCGAACGGCGGCTTCGATGTCGGCCACTTCCCAGCCCATTATCGAAAACCGCTGTGGCGTGAACTCCTTCATTTTCGTCAAACGCAACATGTTGCCGTTCGCGTCGAACACGAGCGCGAACGGATCCTCGCTCACGAACCTCAGCCCAAGCTTTTCGGAGTAGAACGCTTTTGCGCGGGCCGCATCCGTGATCGGCACCAATGCGACGATCTTTTTGTCCCCTAACATTCCAACCTCCCTACTTGCCCATGACCAGCTTCGCGATAGTTTGCAACTGCATGTTCGACGTGCCTTCGTAAATCTTGCCGATCTTCGAATCGCGGAAGTATTTCTCCACCGGGTAGTCTTTGGTGAACCCATAGCCGCCGTAAATCTCCACGCATAGCGATGCGACTCGCTCGGCAACCTGCGAGCAGAACAGCTTGGTCATGGCGGCTTCTTTTACGAAGTTCATGCCGCAGTCTTTCATGCGCGCTGCGTTATAAAGCAGCATGCGCCCGGCTTCGATCTCGGTCGCCATCTGGGCAATCTGGAATTGAATGCCCTGGAAGTCGGCGATTGCTCGTCCGAACTGTTTTCGTTCCTGGGCATACTTCACCGCATATTCCCAGGCGCCGCGGGCCAGGCCAATCATCTGCGCGCCAATGCCGATGCGTCCTTCATTGAGCGTCTCAATCGCGATTTTGTAGCCCTTGCCAACTTCGCCCAACACATTGGCCTTGGGTACGCGGCAATCAGTCAGGATCAGTTCGCACGTGCTCGACGCACGAATGCCCAGCTTGTCTTCTTTCTTGCCGACGCTGAAGCCAGGGAACTCTTTCTCCACGATGAATGCCGTGATGCCCTTGTAACCAGCCGACGGATCGACCGTCGCCAGCAGGATGAATACACCTGCTTCCTTGGCGTTGGTGATCCACAGCTTCTGCCCGTTGAGTATGTATTCGTCACCCTTTAGCTCGGCGCGGGTTTGCAGCGCGAACGCGTCGGAGCCTGAGTTGGCCTCGCTCAACGCATAAGCTCCCACAGTGTCAGAGCACATGCGCGGCAGATAGCGCTTCTTCTGGTCGTCGGTGGTCCAGCGCATGAGTGCGTTGTTAACCAACGTGTTCTGCACGTCCACGATCACACCCACGGAGGCATCGACCCGCGACAATTCCTCGACGGCGAGAATGGCCTCGAAGAATGTCCCGCCGCCGCCACCGTACTGCTCGGGCACTTCGATACCCATCAGTCCCAGCTCAAAGAAGTTGCGGATGAGCGCAGGCTCAAACACGCCCTTCTCATCCATCTCTTTCACATACGGTTTGACCGTCTCGTCAGCGAATTGCCGCACGGTATCGCGAAACAGGGTTTCGTCCTCGGTAAACGCGACCAGCGGGGCTGGAGGCATGTCGGTTGCAGTGATATCTGACATGGCGAGAGTCCTTAAATCTGGATTACAAAACCCTCGATTCTAGCACCGGTGCACGGGCTTCGCTCAGCGCATCGGCACGCTCCGCGTTAGTATGAATCTGCAACTCTCGATTTTTCGGAATTCTTCTTATGAACGCTTTTTCTAAGTTCGTTTTCGTCCTTATTCTGACCGCGTTTCTCTCCTCGCAAAACGCTCACGCTCAGGACTTCGGGGCCAACGGCAATGCACTTGTTAACCAGCTTGTGGCCCGCCAGTTCGATAAGGTGGAGGCGCAGTTTGACGACCAGATGAAGGCCGCGCTTCCCGTGACCAAACTGCCCGAGGTCTGGGATTCGCTGCTGTCGCAAGTTGGACCTTTCAAAAGCATCATCTCCACCAAGGTTGGTACGCAACGGGGGCTGTACGCTGCCATTGTCACCTGCGAGTTTGAGCGCGGGGTACTCGATGCCAAAATCTTCATGGATGCCCAGGGCAAGGTGAAAGGCCTGTTCTTCGAGCCCTCTTCCAGTTCCGCCGAAGGCCCTTCTGGCGCGGCGGAATGGAAAATGCCGCCCTACGCCAAGCCCGACAGTTATCACGAGCGTGATACCACGCTGGTCAGCGGGCGGTGGGAACTGCCGGGTCTCCTGACCCTGCCCAAAGCAAAGTTCGCGGTTCCCGCTGTCGTGCTCGTGCAAGGCTCCGGCCCGCAGGATCAAGACGAAACCATCGGGCCCAATAAGCCCTTCGCGGATATCGCTTACGGTCTGGCCAGCCAGAACATCGCCGTCCTGCGTTATGTGAAGCGGACCAAGCAGTATGGAGCCGACTCCAAATCGGACGCTCCGTTCACCGTGAAGGACGAAGTTACCGACGATGCTATCGCCGCTGTCGCCCTGCTCGCGAAGATGCCCGAGATCGACAAGAAACGGATATACGTACTTGGCCACAGTCTGGGAGGCATGCTTGCGCCTCGAATCGCCGCCGAAGATCCCCAGGTAGCCGGCATTATCATTCTCGCGGGAACCGCGAGGCCGATTGAGAAGGTAGTGGTGGACCAGGTCAACTACATCGCCGGCATGACAGAGCCGCAAACGCCGGAAAACAAGAAACAAGTGGAAAAGGCGGAGGCTATTGCCGCCCAGGTGGAAAGCCCGTCCCTCAAACCCGATGCCGTAGTCGATTTCTTCGGCTCGCCGATTCCCGGCTCGTACTTTCTCGATTTACGGAGTTACGATCCGGCCAAGGTCGCGGCTGGGCTAAAGATTCCGATTCTCGTCCTGCAAGGCGGACGGGATTACCAGGTGACCAATGCAGACTACGACATCTGGAAGAAGGAACTGGCCAACGATCCGCGGGCGACCTTCAAGTTCTACCCGGCCTACACGCACCTGTTTATGCCAGGCGCCGGTTCGGGTCCGGCGACTCCTGATGACTACTCGGTCGCCGGCAATGTGTCGGAAGACGTGATCAACGACATGGCGCACTGGATCAAAAACAACCCGGTGCGCACGCCGCAGTAGGCCTTTTTTCGCGAAAACACGAAAACCCTTTCCGTGGTGCTTTGAAATCAATAGTTTAGGGAAAAATTGTCTCTAAGCGATTGATTTTAAAGAGAGTTACTGGTATCCATATGTGGCCGTGGGACTTAGCTGACAAAAACGGCGGTTCTTGGCCCAGAATTTGTCATGCTTGTCAACTGCACCGCGCGCTGGTGGGCCGTGATCGAACCTCCGCCGCCCCCACCGAGACGACGCTGGACTCCAGTCATAGCCTTCACGCTGTTGTTGCTGATTGCGGTCGCGACTTTTCTCTTTGTGCGCCTGAGACATCGGACTTCGCCGCCTTCCAGGGCCGAGGTTCAGGACAACCTCCGCGTGACCCGCTTACCACACTGCCGGGACGGGAGGTCTTTCCGTCGTTTTCTCCCGATGGGGGCCAAGTCGCCTTCGCCTGGGATGGAGGAAACAGTAACGCCATATATCCTTTCAGTCTCTATGTGAAAGCCATTGGTTTTGAGAAAATCGAACAACTCACCCATGAACCCGCTGACTTCATCGTTCCCGCCTTGTCTCCTGATGGCAGCACCATCGCTTTTGCTCGCCCGGGTGGTGACAGGCTGGGCATGTTTTCCATTCCGGCAAGAGGTGGGGCGGAGCGGAAGCTTGCCGACGCCAACCTTGACCTTCCAGGGTTTATGTCGCTTGGCTGGTCACCCGACGGCCGGCACCTTGTGTATTCCACCACTGAAGGCATCCGCCTGGTGACGACGGAGACTGGCGAGGTTCGCCCCGTCGACACCGGACGATGCGAATCATACGCGGCTGCGTTCTCACCTGACGGGAAGTGGATCGCGTTTACCTGCGGGGTGAGCGGCACTTACTATCTGCCAAGAGAAAAACGAGCGTAAGGCGGACGACTATGGCAAGGCGTTGCGCGACGGCAAGATTTCGGTCTGCGGCAAGACGCCGGAGCGGAAGCCGGGTAGCGAACCTCAGAGTGCAGCGGCTGCCGCCGCGAACCGAAGCCCGAAATAGGAAAGCCACAGGCAATTACACACCTAACCAGTCAAATCCGCCTTCTGGCACCCAGGACGAAGTCAGTCCAGGTCTGCAGGTCGGCCACTCGCAAATTGGCCAGATAAACGGCGTTCTGGGAGAGCTCCCGTGAAGCCCGCATCACGCCAACTTGACGAGAAACGCCCAACCAGTGCTGTTGAAGTACTCCACCAGGTCGCGGCCACAAGGACGGAACGGCGACTATATGTCCAAGCGGCTGGACGATTGTTCCGCAAACGCCATTTCTGGCCAACTTGCCCATTTTTCGACCATACGGGACATGGCTGATCGATGCTTGAGATTGTGCCAGCCCTGCCTTTCAGCACAAGTCAGGGTGACTGCAATCACAGACCGTGATCTTCATTCAGGCGATAGTACTTGACATAAGAAATGGAGCCCAGGTGCGCAGCACATTTTAGCCTTCGGGTCCGGGTGTTTTGTGAATAGTTCAAGTGATACTGACTCTCAACCTATGTTCACCCGCCAATCGGAGAGTGAGAGTGTGTGTCGATTCTGCTGCACTACGATTCGAACAGATCGATACACGCGTCTTGATGCGGTTGAGGAGATCCACGCAGACGTTTGTCTGGGGAAAGCGGAGATCTCCTGGCCGGAGGCGGCCTAAGCCGCTTCATCTCAATCGCAATACCTTAAGGGCGCTGTAACCCGAGTCCGTGCCGCCGCCATTTTCTGGAAGGCCTTGGGATAAAGTCCCATTTGCCCGTCTCGCCACTTGCAGTTCCTTTCTCGCCGAAATGTGCCTCGGCGAGTTGCCCGGAGTTTGATTGCAGGATTGGAGAGACGATGACAAGCCGAAATAGCCACTTTGACAGCGTTCACATCAGGTCCACAGGTTCGTATGTTCCGTCCAGGGTGGTCACGAACGAAGAAGTAGTCCGGGATTTACCGACCTCGGCGGAGTGGATCGTCGAAAACGTAGGGATCCGCGAACGACGTATCGCGGAACCAGAGGAATACACTTCGGATCTGGCTGCCTGTGCGGGGCTCAACGCTATCGCCTCTGCTGAGCTGGAACCGAACCAAATTGACTTGATTATCGTGGCTACTTCGACACCCGACCGTAAGGCGCCATCCTCCGCATGTATTGCACAGACCAAGATGGGGATTCATAACGGCTGCGCCGCCTTCGATGTGGCGGCCGTATGTTCCGGGTTTGTTTACGCCATCACCATAGCCGGGCAATTCATCCAGAATGGCACCTGCGAACACGTACTGGTGATTGGTGCCGATACTTTCTCCAAGATAACGGACTGGAACCAGCGCACCTGCCCCTATTTCGGTGACGGCGCCGGTGCCGTGGTCCTGGACAAGAAAGTTCGAGACAACGGCCTCTTCTCGAGCATCCTGCTGGCCGACGGCGAAGGGGTGGAACACTTTACGGTCCGGAAGGGCGCGGCCTACTTCACGATGAACGGAAAGGCGGTTTTCGAGAAGGCCACCACCGCCCTGCCTGAATGTATCCAGCAGATTCTCTGCATGAACCGGTTGAGACTCAGTGATGTCTCCATGATCCTCCCACACCAGGCTTCGACTCGCGTCCTCCGGCGCACCGCCGAGGTGCTCGACGTCCCTTATGGCCGGATGCGAACGAACATGGAGTGGTGCGGGAACACGGCCGGAGCCTCCGTCCCGCTGCTGCTGGACCAGGTAAACCGCGACGGCGACATTCACGAAGGGGATCTTCTCCTGTTCGCGGCCATTGGCTCGGGCTGGACCTGGGGCGCTAGCCTGTACCGCTGGTAGCAGCACTTGGTCGGAGTTGCGATGGAAGCTGAGGGAATCGACGGAGTGACACCCTATCGCCTGGAGACCGCGGTGCTGGGCCATCCCGCGGTCGCGGAACCCGGGCTGATTGGCCGGGCCGACGAGTTGTAGTGCGAAGTGATTTCCGCATTCGTAGGGCTCAAGCAGGGCTTCATTACTTGGCAAACAAATCTCCAGAAAGGAGACAGACAATGACAGAAGAGCAGAAGAAAGAAGCGCAACGAAGCCAGCCGCAGGATCACAGTGTTGGCACTGAACTTCAACTGGGTGAAGAGCATCGCCTGATACTTGCGAATGTCCTCAGGGCCAAGCTGATCGGGCCGGCGGCGGAAGTACCGGCTGAAGTGCTCCACCCCGTGGAGGTACGAGCGGATGGTTGTATCGGCGAAGTTGCGGCGTCGCAACTCCTCAAGCATGAGCTGACGTAGATGGGTCACAGAGAGTGCCTCCTCTGCGACCCAAACTAGCTCACATCACAGCAACACTGCCGGCTCAACAACACGCGAATGCGTCCGCCGCAAAGCGGCTTCGTTCAAGTCGGCAAGTGTTTACGAATGGCAATGACTGCGCCGACAGCAGCGATCCGGACAGCAACGCCAGCAGAGAAAACGTTCTTCGAATACCACTCACGGTTGTCATGCAAGACTGGGGGCTCCGTCGTCGTTTTATCTTTCCGCGCCCGGTGAGATTTCCGCCAAGACTCTGAAGAGTCGGCTATTGCACTCGTTTGAGGTCCTGGATCCAATCCGTTTCCCAGGTTTTTCCGCCATCGGGTGATTCTGCCTGCTCCCAGTGACATGAGGTTGGTGTGATCTCAGACCATATGAATCTTGTGCGGACTGGTTTCCCGTCTTCGGTATCGTCGTTCGCATAGAACGTTCCTACGCCATTGTGGAAACTGCCTATCACGGGCGGGCCTATGGGCGCCGCCGGCTTCCTACTGTCCATCCACCAGATCGACCATTGCCCCGACTTGGCGTCGAACGATCGCGGAGCCACACCGCGATAAACGCCGCCCGGAACCTCGAACACGGTGTCATCGACATTAGCGTAGCCACCCATCAGTGGCTGGTTGAATAATGTCCCTTCGAATTCGATCCACTCGTGACTGTTGACGAGGCGATGCTTCAGCTTTCGATGATGGACTTGCCAGCGTCCCACTAAAAAATCGAAGTCATGCAGTCCCGGCACCGCACTTTCTGCATGACCTATCTCTGCTCCCGAAGCCGGGGAGGACTGAGCGACAGATACCTCGGATGCCATTAGGCCCAGAATTACCCATACCGTTACAGCCACGCGCGTATGTATTTGCACGTTTGGCTCCTTTTTCGTAACGAGATAGTAATACGCGCATCCTGCGGATGCACTTGGTCCAGTTCCTGTGTCACAAATTCATCGCTGAATTCACGAGTTTCACTAGACGACATGTGAACATTAGACGTTATACAACTCAAAATGTTTAATGAGATTATCGAGATTTCCTATTTCTGTCGCGTTCCGTCCGGTGGTGCAGGATTCGACGAGCTGTCGCCCGTTATCAGGTTGCCATCGCAACGCCTCGCTCACTAAGGTTCGTCCCATGAGCCATCCGCCACGTTGCCCATAGCTGAACCCAAGGATTACTTACGAGATGGCGATATCACTACAACTGTCCGAGGATAGATACGTACGAGCGGTTTCCGAAGTGTAGGCCGCTGAATCCGACGGCGACTGAAATCAGCTTGAGTAAAGGCGACACGGGTATAATCCAGCGCACTATGCCGCTCGAATCGGGCACTCGGCTGGACGCTTATGAGATTTTGGCGCCGTTGGGCGCAGGTGGCATGGGTGAGGTCCATCGCGCACGCGATGCCGTGCTGAAGCGCGATGTTGCAATTAAGGTCCTCCCCGCCTATTGGTCCCGAGACCCCGAGCGTCTTCGCCGCTTTGAGCAGGAAGCGCAGGCCACCGCTGCGCTCAATCATCCCAACATCGTTTCGAGTTTTCATGTAGGCCAGTACGAAGGCGTGGAGTCCCGTGGTGTGGTCGGACTTCATCGGACGGGTCACCTGGGGCACACGGCGCGGCTGAAACATCTGCCGTCCCCTGCTGGGACTCCCGGCAACTTCTCTGCGGCTGTGGCGTTCGCCCTCAGGCCATACTGGACAGGTCACAAATTTCGTTGTTGTTCACTTATGATAAGGCGATTTATCAAAACTAACTCCGTGTTCTCAGAGCAGATTCGATCTCCTGCGGCCTTTTACCTGCGGCCCTCAATCAATTTGTTTATCTCCTTGATCATTCCGTCGCCGTTCTCGCTATCGTCCGGTATGACGTATTCGATCCTCTCCTGATTCATCGCTTCCATTAGTTGGTCCATATCTTCCGGGCGCATCGGCACCCCGCTCAGCGAACCTGCCAGCAGCGGCAGGTAGAGCAGTAGCATCCGCAGCTTGTGCTTGATTGACACGAATCCTCCGCAGCCGTGACGCGACGCCGCGCAGTTCAAATGCGATAGTTGTCAACTGGAATACTGCGAGTGTGGATTAGGCGAGCGGCGGAGCACGCGAAGGCAGAAGCGAAACGAAGGCGGCCTGTGGAACGAAGATGCTCTCGGGCTCACGTTCTGTTGGAACGGCAGCCAGGAGCGAGAACAAAAGCAGCGGAACAACCAAGGCCGAAAACAGTCCCGGCGCAAGCGGCATGATCGCGGCCAGAATTACGGCTGCGAGACAAAACCAGGCGATTAGTTTGCGTAAGGAATACATTCTCAGAATTGATGATACACCGGGAAGGGTGCAGAATTGGCTCGCCATGACCCATACCTTCGGATAGCTGGCGTGGGCAGGCCTTATCGTAAGCGACCCGACAAATGGCTCGCATGGGCGTCTTCGTGAAAGAGGTGTCGCCGGCTGAAGCCGGTTCAGGTCATCTAAAACACAGCGCGAACGCCGAGCTGAAGCTCGGCGCTACCGGTCTGCAGAGCGACTACAAAATACCGCAGCAGCAGCCTGTTCAGCCGCGGCATTGCTCTATTCCGTTCGCAGCGCCTGCATGGGTTCGATGGATGCAGCGCGTTTGGCCGGAACCAATCCTGCCACGAGCGCGCATATAGCGAGCATCAGGGCAGCCAGGCCGAGCGCGATTGGATCGTGTCCCTTCACTTCAAACAGTTGGCTCGAAATCAGGCGTCCGCTGAGTAGAGCCAGCGGAATTCCAATCGCCAGTCCAATTGCCACCTGCCGAAACGCGCCATTGAGGACCATCCGCACAACATTCGCGCGAGTAGCTCCAACGGCAACGCGGATACCGATTTCGCGGGTGCGCTGCTCTACGGTGTAAGCCGTTACGCCATACAGCCCAATCGACGCCAAAGCTAGCGCGAGCAGTCCGAACAGCGTGGTCAGTTGGGCGAGCAAACGTTCCTGGTTGAACGCCTCGCTGACCTGCTCGCCGAAGCTGGTCATGCGAATTACGGTCAGGTCGGGATCGAGTGTGGCCAGTTCGCGGCGCACCGTACTTTCCAGGTTTTCCGGCTGACCCGCAACATGCAGTTCGATACTCTGGATTCTCTGCGAAGACACTTGACCAGACGCGCGGGAAGCCTCTTCATACTGCACGTTCTGCAGATAGGGCAGGAAATACGTGAGGCGCGCTTCACCGTGGGTGTCCTGGTATTTGGCATCCTCGACCACACCGACGATTTCGAAGTCAGAAGTGTGTCTGGGGTCGTTGCTGCCAAAGTGTTTCCCGATGGGGTCCTCGTCCTTAAAGAACTTCTTCGCGAACCGCTCATTGACAACGGCAACCCGCACCGACGTCGGCGTGTCTTGTTCGTTGATGATTCGTCCGCGAAGCAGGCGTGTTCCAATCGTCGGAAAATAATCTGGACCGACGCGGAGCCACGACGAGTGATCGCCCTCGCTGTCATGCGCACGGCCGGGAAAATAGACGGAGGTACTCCAATTGTCACCTCCTAACGGGCTGTACAAGGAATAACTGGCAGTGATGACGCCCGGTATGCTCCTCATCTTCTGCTCAAGTTCGCGATAGCGCCCAGCCAGTTGATCCGGAGTCAGGCCTGTGAAGGCGTGGTCCACGCGGACGATGTAACGCTCGTCGCTTAGAAATCCAAAGTTCTGATGCTCAAGTTTGCGCAGGCTCTGGACCATCAGCACGGCTCCCGCCACCAATACCAGCGACAATGCGGCCTGTACCACAACCAACATTTTTTGCGGGAGGGAAGCGCCGTGTGTGGTCGAGCGGCTGGACCCCCGCAACGCCTCTGCCGGGTCGCCGTGCGACGTGATCCAGGCTGGCGCTACTCCGAACACTACACCCGTGATCAAGGCGAGCACGAACGAGAACAGCATCACCGGCATCGATGGATGGGGATCTATGGGGATGAACTCGGAACCGCGGAATGCAATCGCTACAATACTGCGTGTCCCGAGATAGGCGACGACCAATCCGGCAGCACCACCGACGATGGCGAGCAGTACGCTTTCCGTCAGAAGTTGCCGAATCAGGCGAATGCGCCGCGCTCCCAAGGCCAGCCGCACGGAAGTTTGCAGTTTGCGTGCGGCTCCGCGCGCCAAAAGCAGGTTGGCGATATTCGCACATGCGATCAACAGCACCAGTCCGGACAGTGCCATCAGCAGCCGCAGTCCCTTTTCGGTGTCCCTGGCCATGTCGCCGACGCCTCCCGCCGACGGAATCATCAGAACTTCTTGCTTTGCGATTCGGCTGCGGTCATTGTCGGCGATGGTGCTCGCGCCCTCGCCGCTGTTCAGCCATTGCTGCAGTTCGACCGTGACTTTCGATTGCACCTGCACTGGGGAGACGCCGGGTTTGAGCCTTCCCATCAAGTAAAGCCAGTGCAGATTGGCATGGTCCAGCAATGCCGTTTCGCCATGCATTGCGGGTTCTATCGCCAGCGGCAACCAGAAGTCGGGAGGTGTGTCGGTCAGACGGTCACCGAAAAATTCTGCCGGAGCAATGCCCACTACCGTAACGTGAATACCGTCAATCGCGACGCTCGAACCGACGATCGAGGGATCGCTGGCGAAGTAATTCTGCCAGGCGCGATAACTCATCACCGCAGCCGGTGCCGCATTGGTTTGATCGTCGGAGGGCGACAGCAAGCGCCCTGACGCCGGGCGCACGCCGAAGAGCGAAAAGTAGTTTCCGCTGACGTACTCATCGTGCATCGGGAGGGCAGGGCTGTTGTCACCAGCACGCCGGACGCTGATATTCCAGATGCCCGCCCGCAGCGCCGCCAAGTCTTCCAACTCAGGGGTCTGCTTCTTGATTTGCTGATACAGAGCGTAAGAATAGAGGTCCCATTCGTCCTGGAAGCCGCTCGTAACGCAGCAGCTCACGTCATGCGAGCCGAGGCGGTACAGCGCACTTGGATTCTTCACGGGCAATGGCTGCAGCAAGATGGCGTGCACCAGGGTGAAGATCGCAGCGTTGGCGCCGATTCCCAGCGCCAGCGTAATGACCGCCACTAGAGTGAAGCCTGGCGCCTTGCGCATCTGGCGCAGCCCGTATCCAAGATCGTTGAAGAATGTGCGCATTTCCGCGGGTCCTCCCAGATCAATCCGCTATCTGCAATTGCAACTGTCCAGCCAGATGGAAGATGTCGAAACTGCCGATGTTTCAGTGACTTGGATGGCTGTAAATGGCTGGTTGTTGCCATCGTGCGTCCGTTCGCGAAGATCTTCGTCCGGAACCGAACACCCTTGGCCAGCGATAGCCGGCCGAATTGCAATGGTCAGAACGATGAAATGGAGGGAGAAAAGTGGTAGGAGCGAGACTTACGTTTGCCGCCGGAAGACCATCTTGAGAGTGTCGCCTTCCAAGATGCGCGCGATTCGATTGTGGGCATGCACTGCCCAGGGTCCTATGCGGTCGAGCTTGGCGTACGCCCGCCAATGCACCAGCGCCCGGCGAGGCTGCCGTTGCCGCTCGAACGCAAGCGCTAGATTGTAGTGGGCGTCGGCATACGTAGGAGCCAGTTGGATTGCTGTGCGGTAGGCGACGATAGCGTCGTCGATTCGACTGGTCTCGTCGAGCACGTTGCCCAGGTCGAAATAGGCCAGCGCATAGCGCGGATCGGCTTTGATCGCAAGACGATAATGCTTTTCGGCTGACAGAAAATCTTGCCGGTTGTAGTACAGCGTCCCCAAATTGATGTGCGCGGCAGCGTGTTCCGGCTCGAGTTCGAGCACCCGCAGATAGATCGCAATCGCTTCCTCATGGGTGTTGGGATGCTCTTCCAACGCCACGCCGCGTGCGAATAAGTCGGCTGTCGAGTTGATGCGAATAATCGGCCGGACTTTCGTGGTTACCACCGCGCCTACCGGCTCAAACTCCATCACAAACTGGCCCATCACGGGTTCCACGGCGCGCCCATCATGGCGAAACGCGACTCGGTTGCCAACGTTAAATACGCTGGCTTCCAGGAAGGGGTTTTCCATGCCGGCGACTTGCTTTCGCATGGCCATGAGCGACTCGCGAATCACAGCGGGACGTACACGCTTGGCGCGGAGGTCGCGAACTTGCTTGAGTTGAATCAGGTCGAAGAAGGTGAACTCGTCGGAAACCGGCACCAAACCAGCACGCTGCCAACCAGATAGCTGCTTGGGAGTGATGTGCAGTATCCGTAAAATGTCAGTGCGGCAAAATCGATTCATGTAAGCCCGTAGTGGCTCCGGAGCTCTAGTGCGATTATGGCCGCAGTTACCCGCTTGCGCAAGTACCTATTCGTCGTACTCCGGTGGAAAACTTGGACTTATGCCCGCTTTGCGCTGCCTTCGACCAGCATTTACAATCGAAGGAAAGCCGACGTAGCTCAGTTGGTAGAGCAGTCGATTCGTAATCGACAGGTCATCGGTTCAAGTCCGATCGTCGGCTCCACTAAGTTTCTGCCAGTCATGTATTTGCCGCCGCTCTGGCGGGGATCTGCGTTTCCTGGCCACTAGGCACTAGCCACCAGCCACTGCCGACGTTTGGCGAGGTGGAAGAGACGGCCATGGTGCTGCGCGCCTCCGCGAAAGAAATGAAGGAAGACGAGTGGGAGGCGTTGGTGGTGAGGAACGTGGGGAAGAAGGAGTGGGTGTCAGCTTACGGACATCCGATATAAGGGGGCGGTCCTGCGCTACTGGCGCAGCGCAATTTGAATTGCAGCCGATATAGCGTCAACGCCTTCGAGGTTTTGCTACCGGTGGGATCAAACTGTGATTTGCCCTTCGGCGAGAGGTAGAACACTGAGGCGTTGCTGGCCGCCTGTGTCGCGGTTGGATCTCCTTGTTTATGTATCCATTCCGACAGTGGCACGGGCGCCCTAAACAGCGAGGGATCAATGACTCGAATCCCGATGGCGCCACCATTTGTCACGTGTAAGATCGGAGCCACGTGATAGACCCACGAAACCTCACACTGCGGACTATTGCGCGTGTTGACTTGGAGATTTCCGTAGTTCCAAATCTTCCCGGGTGTCACCCCCAATTGCAGGAAGATGTTGCACATTTCCTGTGCCCGCGCCCAGCAGCCGTCGTCGGGGTACAGAAAAGGAATGCACGGAGGATATATCGCGGCCGGGACGCAGGTCTGAGTGTTGGCGCGAACAAAGAGTTCATGAGCCTCCAGTTGGGTGACCGGGGGCAGACCCAGGAGAAGTGCGTCAACGATGGCGGGCGCCACCGCGCGATCGAAGAGTTCGTTAGCCCGATGTGGGGTGACCGCCGTCAAGTCCAGGAAGAGCTCTTCAACCACCGCCGGCGCCACGGATGGTGTCGCCGGCTGCGGAGGGTTTGGCTCTTGATCTCCACGCGGTGCCGTTCGTACATCGATGATCTCATGGCTGTCGGGGGTCTCTGTGACCAGCACCGGGGTAGCCTTTGCTTGGGCACTCTGGAGGGTTTCGATGAACGGTCCATACGAAAGATTGGAAGCCCTGAGGAAATGTTTGGCACTGGAGGGTTCCAGTTCGACCTCAACATCTCCGTCAGGGAGCCGTTTCAAGCCTGACACTTCGCCTTCCAAGGGAATCAGCAGAACCCGAATCGCATTAGTCTCGGAGTCGGCCTCAACATAAGCGGGTGCACCGATGGTCTGGAGGTCCGCCAGTACCTGGCCGTAGGCATTTCCGCCGGAGGCATCGGGACCGACCATCGCGGTTTGGCCGTCGGAAAATTCGACGGTTGAAGCGCCACCACCACGGAGAGTATCTGTGGGTGTGTTGGACAGATTACGGATTGTGCCTACGATGATTTTGTTAGCCACGATGCAGTTCCCTTCGATATAAGTGGTGCATGAGACTCGAAAGTAACTTCCAGAAGCCAGGCCAGCCGTAAAGCGATGAGCGGATCAAGCAAAGGCGAAACGGGTGGAGGATGACGCCCGCGAAAGAAGACTAGGCCAAGTTCGCATTGACCGTCTCCGTCATTGTGGCTTAACATCTCTCCACCGCAGCAGTTCCACAAGACTATGCTGGGCACTGGCCAACAATTTGGTCGATACCGGGTGAAAAAGAAGCTCGGCGCCGGTGCGATGGGCGAAGTCTACCACGCCCATGATACGCAGCTCAATCGTGATGTTGCCCTGAAAGTCCTGCAGTCTTCCGATACGGCCAGCGATCTCGATCGCGAGGAGATCCTGAACGAAGCCCGTGCCTCCTCCGCCTTGAATCACCCGAACATCTGTGTGGTGTATGAGGCAGGAGAAGTGGACGGGCGCGTCTATATCGCGATGGAGTATATCGAGGGCAAACAGCTCAGCGACGTCATTCCTACAGCGGGCTTGTCCACCGACGTAACCATACGCTATGGGTTGCAACTGGCAGATGCCCTGGCCCATGCACATGGCCACGGGGTGGTCCACCGTGATTTGAAACCGTCGAACATCATGGTTACCCCCGATGGGCGAATCAAGCTGCTGGACTTCGGTTTAGCTCGTCCGATTCCGATGACTGAAACAGGATCGACGGCGTCGCTGATCCACGGCGAGAAGCTGGCAGGCACTCTGCCGTATATGGCACCGGAGATTCTGACCGGTTCAACGGCGCAAGCAAGTAGCGATATTTGGTCCTTTGGAGTCGTTCTCTACGAGATGGTCACAGGCCGGCATCCGTTCAGGGGGCGAACCGAATTTGAACTCTCCTCGGCGATTATCCATGATCCAGCGCCAACGCTGCCCGACCATGTGGGGGCCCGGCTCTCAGTAATCGTGAATCGCTGTCTAGAAAAAACTCCGCAACGGCGCTATCAGCGGGTCGGCGAGGCTCGATCTGCCCTGGAAGCCATCCAGCCGGCATCCTTATCGCAATACAGTGTCCCCGTTCCCCGGAGCCAGCCGCGCCAACTCAAACGTATAGTTGCTGTGGGGGCGACCATCCTTGGCTCGCTTGGACTGATATGGTTTGCGATTTCGCGGCGGTCGCTTGAAGAGCGCAGCCCTTCCCCCGTGCGTTCGTTGGCAGTCTTACCCTTCGTTAACCTGTCGAGCGATGCGGACCGCCAATATTTTGCCGACGGGATGACCGAACAGCTGATAACGCAATTAGGTACGATCAGCAACCTACGAGTTATCTCCCGCACTTCTGTGATGCACTACAAAGGGACGCATGCGACGGTCCCTGAGATTGCGAAAGAACTCCATGTTGATGCCGTGATCCAAGGCTCGATTATGCCAGCGAACGATCGCGTCCGAGTCTCGATACAGCTTACCGATGCCAGAACCGATGCGAATATCTGGACGCAAAGCTATAACCGCGATTTGCGCGACCTGGTCAGGGTACAAGACGAACTCGCCATCGCCATAGCCCGGCAGATTCAAGCCAATCTTGCGCCACAAGGAAAAACGGAAGCTTCAACTGCCGGCACAACAAACGCGGAAGCGTATCAGCTATATCTGCGAGCGCGTTATTTCTGGAACCAAACAACTCCCGAGGGATATCAGAAGGCGTTGGCACTTTTTCTCAAGGCGATCGCAGCCGATCCTAACTATGCCCAAGCATATTGTGGCCTGGCCGACACCTATACCTTAATGCAGGATGACGGCCTGATTTCACCGGCAGAGGCGTATCCGCTGGCTAGAGGCGCAGCCGAAAAAGCGGTACAGCTGAACGACAGTCTAGCGGAAGCTCATACCTCACTTGGCGGTAATTTGCAGGACTATGACCGGAACTGGTCAGCGGCGGAAGAGGAATACAAGCGTGCCGTCGAGCTGAATCCAAATTACGCGACGGCCCACCAGTGGTACAGCACCCTGTTAACGATGCTGGGTAGGAACGAGGAATCCATTGCCGAGGCCAGGAAAGCGAGCGAACTGGCGCCGCTTACGGCGCGGGTTACGATCGACCTCGGTTACGCGCTTTTCCACGCGAAACGGTACGATGAAGCGATCGAACAAGCCCAAAAAGGGCTGGAGCTAGATTCGAGGCTTGCTGGCGGGTATGAACTACTAGGCCGGGCCTATTTGAGTAAGGGGATGGGCCAAGAGGCCATTCGGCAGTTTCAGCAAGCAGAATCTCTTACCGACAACAGCATGACGGACCGGGCGTTGCTCGCCTACGCATACGCGAGAATCGGCAAGTCGCAACAGGCGTTAACCATACTCCGTCAACTGGAAACGCTGCCCGAAAGTTCTGCGCCGTACTTTCATATTGCGATGATTTACACCGCCTTGAATGAGCGCGAGAAGGCCTTGTCTGCTGTGGAACAAGCGGGCAGATGGGAACGGGATAAATGGCCCCAGTGCTTTGGGATGGAAGAAGCATTCGATCCCATTCGGTCCGACCCGCGATTTCGTTCCGTATTGCAGCAGTTTCAACTGAGCGCCGAGGAGCGAGTTAGATAGCCTTCGGACGGGATAGGAGGCGGTTTGTGGGTACTGTACGAACACTAAATCCGGTTTCTACACTGCCGTACTTGATCCTAAAAGCGAACGCGAACCGGCTTCCTCTGCAAGACGAATCTGTGGATGTAGTGCTTGCCACCCCACCGTATATAGGCGCCCGACCGGTCGGCAAAGGCGCCTTCTGTACGAGCAGTTCACAAGAGTACCAGCGAATGATCGATTCGTTTGTAGCCGAGGCGCTTCGAGTGGTGAAGGCGGACGGATACATTCTGATGTCGACCAGCCGGTCTCCAGCGGAAACGCGCCCGGGTGCGGTGAAAGTTATTTTCCGGGTCTTCCGCAAAACCCTTCGTCGCGGGAAATGGGTGGCCGAAGTTGTAGCTCGCGAGGGCTTTTGGACACACGGCCTGGTGGTGAAAAGAAGCTGCTGGCTGGCAATTCCGATCAGAGTTTATCGTGCCCTCCTGGAGGAATATTCGAAGCGTGGCCAAATCGTGGCGCATGTCTTTTCCGGGTCAGGCAATGGTGGAATAGCTGCTGTTCTGCTGAACCGCAAAGCGATCCTGGTTGATCTGCACTACCACCGAGAAGTCTTGAAGCGGCTGCGACAAAAGTGCCCAGGAGCGAATAGAGCATGATGGATTCAAGTTTTTAGCTTGACACTTACGCGCATTCTGCATATAGATACCTGCTAGTTGTCGGAATGCAGACTCTTACGGGAGGGTGATGGTGAACAAGAGAGAGAATAGTTCTCCGAATGAATCCGCAAGCTACAGTTCACGGGAGTTGATAGCGTTTAAGCAGGGTCCCAAGAAAACGGCCAAGAAGACGCCGAAGAAATCAAAGAAGAGTAAGAAGTAACCCTGTCCAGGTGCACTGTCCCCCGGGAACGTAAACTATCCCCGGTTCCACTAGAACAGTTTCAAGTAGGTGAGTGCACGTGAGAATCTAAGGTGGGTTGGAGCGACGTTAATCCAATCCACCGTCTTTCGCGCGCTTTCTGCGCAAAGCGAGCATTTTCCGTCCATCGAAGTGCTCCCATGCAGATCGCTCGGTCGCCACGGCGACCTTGTAATGACAAAGAACGGTTGTCGGTCTTCAGTGGTCGGTTGCCAGAAAAGTCAACGGCGTATCCTTCGGCTGAGAGCTAACGCCTGATAGCTGACAGCTATTCAATCCGCAGCAGCAGCACGGGTTCCACCATGAACTCGAAGGCGTTGATCTTTTCGATGGCGCTGCGGACTTTGGGTTCGGAGACTGGTTCGACCGTAAAGAACAGCGACAGGCGCGTTTTGGGCGAATGCGGTTCCTGCTGCACGGAGTCGATGTTCATGCCTTCGCGCGAGAGGATCTCGGCGACGCGCGCGATGATGCCGCGCTCGTCGTTGACCGTCAGGCGCAAATACCAGCCTGCGGGTTTGGGCTCGGGCGCCGTTCTTATCACGCTGCTCCGTGACCTACGTCCTATCGCTGCCCTCTGCCCCGTTTTACACTCCCTAATAATGATGAGGTGAAGGGAGATTCTTGTCCCCGCCGCCTCCCCACCCGAGTCAACCTCGGGCCAGGGCATAAGTTCTTTGTTAAGACGAATTTACCCGTAACCCCTACGGGCTCACTCGCTTGCGCGGATAATGTTCGTAACCCCATGAAAACAAGGATTCGAGGGGGGAGGGGGGTACTGCCGCGTTATCGGACATAGTCCCATTTTGGAACTCGCAATGCTCATCACGATTTCAGGCTATGGAGCTGTTTTTCTACTTCAGCGGCCTCGATGTAATCCGGGATTGATCTTCAGTACGCTGCTCGAATTGCTGGCGGGCGAGCACTGGCTGTTGCGTTTTCTGGTATGCCATTCCCAGGTGATAGTGAATATCGGCACTGTCGGGCGCCTTGGTTTTTGGCCTGCAGCTTGAGGGCCTCCTGGAACATGCTGATTGCCGACCCGTAGACACCTTTTTGATAGTAAATCCAGCCTAGCGTGTCAGCTACATTCGGGGAATCCGGCATGCCGCGGCGCGCAGTCTCGGCCAAAGACATGGCCACATCGATGTTGCCGCCGCTCTGGAGAATAACTCGGGCAAGATTTTTCGAGGCCAGCGGGTCATTCGGCCGCAGTCCCAACGTTCTCTGGTAGGCGTCCTGGGCGTGGATCCAGTCCTGCCGGGATTCGTACAGCTCACCCAACAGAGTAGAGAATTCAGGAGCATGAGGATGATCCTGGATCGCATGCTGATAAGTAGCGATGGCTTGGTCTACGTCTCCTTTCGCCGCCAGAACCTGACCGAGCTTGATCAGAGCATCGGTGTTATTTTTGTCGAGGTCTATCGCCCGGTTAAAAGCGGCCACGGCGGCACCAAGGTCGTTTTGAATGCGATAGAGAACGGTGCCCAGTAGATCGTAGAAGCTACTGTTAGCCGGTGACAGGGCAATTTGAGCATTCGCTGCGGCAATGGCTTTTTCGACGTGGTTTTGAGCAACGTACGAGTTCATCAGGCCGCGGAGCGCGTCGGTAGAGTTCGCGTCGCGATCCAGCGCGTCACGATAAGCACGGGCTGCTTCAGGGTACTGCTTCTGGATAAACTTCAGATTTCCCTGTTGAACATAACCGAGGTGACTTCGCGGGTCCACTTCAATGGCCTTGCGTATATCCTGTTCAGCGGCAGTGAACTGTTGGCGATTGATATAGCAAAGGGCGCGCAGAGCATAGCCGTCGGGCGAAGCGGGCTGCAGCCGGATGACTTGGTTGGCAGCCGGTTCGAGGGTGCCCATATCCCCCTGGCGCATTGCTAACAGAGCTAAGGAGCGTTGAGCCTCAACCACGTCGGGACGAAGACGAATTGCATCTCGCCATTCGCTCTTGGCGTTCTCGAGGTCCCCCAGTTCTTGAAATGCGACTCCCAGTTCGTAATGCGCTGCAGCGTTATTGGGATCATTCTTTATGGCGGTCTGCAATGTCATGGTGGCGTCATTCAGATTTCCTGATGCGACCAGCAATTGTCCCTGGCAAAGCAAAGCCTCATTGTCACCAGGATTTGCCTTCAAGATTTCATCATTGAGCTTGCGAGCCTCGTCACGGCGACCCGCCTGTAAGAGAAGTCGAATGAAGTTTCTTTTCACTGCGAGGTCTTTAGGATGTTCCCGGTAGAGGCCTTCATACTCGGCAATAGCCTTGTCGAACTGCCCCGTGGCGACGTAGAGGTCGCCAAGCATGCAGTAGGCAGCGGAATTGCCGGGGAAGTCGCGCTTGACCTGCCGCAGGAAATCTTCTGCCTTAGCCTTGTTACCTTCGACCAGATACAGCCGGACGAGGGCAGTGCGCGAATCCATGTTCTTCGGGTCGAGGTCCACAGCGCGGCGAAAATCCTGCTCTGCGTCGTCGTACTGGCCCTGCGATTGTTGATAAGAGCCAAGGGTAAGCCATCCATAGGCGCCTTTGGGATTCAGTTCGATTGCCTTCCGTATGTTGACTTCGGCGGCATCAGGCTGATGGTTCTGCGTTTGCATGAGCGCCAGATTGAGATAAAAATCTCCATCACCCGGATTCAATGCGATAGCCTTCTGCATTTCCCCAATGGCTGCGGGCAAATTGGCTTGTGCTGCCAGGAGGTTTGCCACCGCGGAATGCGCTTTGGGATCGTTCGGGCATTCTTGAAGGAGAGGGCCTGATTGATCCTGCGCGAGCCCTAAGTTGCCGGACGCGATAAGGAGCGTGGTCATCTCAATGCGAGCTGGACAATTGTCAGACTGCAGCTCAACCGTGCGGGCAAGTTCCTGATATGCAGGCGACCATTTCTGGAACGCGAGATAGCTTAGCGCCAGGTGATAATGGGCATCGGCAAACGTTTGATCGATCTTAATCGCGTTGGTGAATTCGATAGCAGCTTCGCGATACTTGCCTTTGTCAAAGTAGCCCTGGCCACTCTGAAAGTATTTCTGCTTGCGCACGTTGGGATCGCGGGAGCAGGCGGTGAACGCACCCGCGAACACTATCAAACACAGGGCCAGACGAAAAGCGGCGGCAAACTTCACAGAATAACCTCACAGGATCAGAGTGCGATCGGCCAGTTAAATCGAATGAACGGATTATAAAGTAGTACGCTCGAGTGTAAGAATCCCGGAAAAGCAATGTCGGAGCCACCTGAGGGCAGCTGGAGAAATCGGCGAGCTGGGAGATTAGCGCCACGACATTATTATTTGGGGGCATCACAATCGACAAATTCTGTAACATGCACAAAGATAATGAGTTAGAAACGGGTTGCAAACGATTGCAATGGGGTCGCAAAAATTATCAGGCTTGACGACCATCGGGTTTCCAGCTGAAATCGTGGTCTGGCCGGATGTGGGCCGCAATGCCGTGGGGCGTGCGCGGAATTCCCCGTTCCTGTGACACGAGAATGGACTAAAGGTGAAAAACATAATTCGGAACTCCTGTTTGATTGCGGTGATTGCGCTACTTTGGTTGGCGCCTGGTAGTTTCGGCGGTAATCCGGTGTCCGTATCGATCGACAGCTCGGCCCTCAACAATCCAATCGTGGACGGAGAATACATCGCACCGTACAGCGCCAATAATGGTCAACTGTCGCTGATCTGTGATGACATCAAGGATGATCAATATGTCGGAGTCCCTTACCAATTCAATGTAAACAACTACAGCAATATCACCACAGGGGCGCAGACGAATGTAATGTTTGGTGCTGCTTCAAACGCGGCTGCCCTGTACCAAGCGGCGGCGTACCTAGCCATCGAGTTGGTTCACACTCCGTCACAAGCGGCTTACTTAACCTTCGCAATTTGGGATGTTTTTGATGATGCAGCTGTAAAAGCACAGATGCTTGCTTATGGAGACGTTGCGGGCTACACCGCGGTGCAAGCGTTTGTAAATAACGCATTGCTGGTGGCACCCACAGAAGCACTGAGTTATTACTCCAGCGTATTGGTCTTCACTCCGGTCGGCTGCACCGGAGACGGCACCCAGCATTGCACACAAAACGGCCAAGGCGTGCAGGAATTTTTCGAGGTGCAAATGCCTGAAGGCGGTTCCGCTGCAGCATACCTACTATTGGGCGGTATCATGTGCTTTGGCGCTATCTTCCGCTCCCGCCGATCCGGATCGATCGGCGACGCCGCGTGACCATCTAGAGAAGCCTCGCGATTGCTCCCTGACAAGGCAACTTCACCAGTTGAGGGAGAGTACAAAGCGTCGCTCATACCTGCGTAGCAAACGGCTCAGGAGCGGACTTGGCGGCCCTGCGCGGTTGCGGTCGATGGATCGTGCCCTCGGGGGCGAGCGGGACAGGCCCGACATTCTTTGTGGATTGCTGGGCAATAGCCAGATTCTGGTTTCGCCAGTCAGCAATCATTTGCTCAGCCTGCAGAATCTGGTCCATTGACAACGTTTTGCTCGCGTCCATGGAGGCTTTGGCCAACTGCTCACTGGCGACCGAACACCAAAAGTAAGCATTCAGGGCATCAGAACTGTTGCCTCGGCGGGCCGAGTAAAATTGGGCAAGCGCGACTTGCGTCATCAGCACGCCCCGGCTGGCGGCCTTTTGGCAGGCAATCAAAGTTGCTTCGTCCCGCAGGCTCATATACCCCCGCTCATCGAGGAAGTAGTCGAGAGCCGACTGCGCGAAATTCTCCTGGCTGATCGTCATAAAGAGAAGTTCAACACGGTTTGAAACGCCTAGTTTGTCGAAGATTCGAAAAAGGCAATTCTTCACAGTATGCTGGCTGACGTGCAATCTCTCGGCAATCTCACGATTCGACATCCCCTGTGCCACGCAGCGGACGACCTCCATTTCCCGTTTGGAAAGCAGGTTCAACCCGTGTGCATCGACGGCAAGGATATTGTGCGAAGAGGCCAGTGCCTGTAGTAAGGCCTCTACTTGCCGGGTGTTGGCCCAGATCTGCCCTTGAAACACTCTGCGGACGCACTTGCTCAATGACTCCACGGTTTCGCGTGTACTGAAGACCCCGCGCGCACCAACTCGAAAGGCTTCCAGAATCATGTTGGTTTTCGACGAATCCAACAACATCACTGCACGAATCTCAGGGTTCGACGTCCGCAAACTGCGCAAGACTTCGAAGCCACGACCGGGCTGTTCATCCAAAGTTGAACTGACGACGAGAACGTCCACATCACTGAAGGTGGAACGCGCAAGCAGGGCTTCAGCGCCGGTGGGTGAAGTTGTGACCTGCAGTGTCCCGTCTCGCTTTAGTTCGTCGGCTAGCAGTTGAGTGTGAACACGCGTGTTATCGCAGACCAATACACGAATCAAACCGTCATGGCGCATCTTTCGATCCCCGTGCAATAAAGTGGCAACACGTACGAGAAACCTCGACCGCGCGAACATCCGTCGTTGGGTCGAGGAATTGCAGTACGCACAGTCAGCCGACCAGAACTGGCTTTCAGTGGTAGGGCGACAGTAAATGAAAGATGCGGCGCGCACAAGGCAACGATGAGTGCCATCACCCTGCACACACTTACTGTTGGTAACCATGCACTGAAGTGGGCGTCAGTTACTCGTGGTCGCAAAACTTAGTATCAGACGCATAAGTCCATTTGTTTCTGTCTGATAAATAAATCTGCGTAATTCGAAAAGAGAAATTCTTCTCCAAGTACATATTATCTGTGCGGAAGACATCGCGCTCTGCCGAGATGAGACAGTGCTCCTCAGAGCCAGTATGCCCCTTGCAGCACTTTGCATCCGCACTTACAGTTCGGACACTACGCAGTGCACATCGAGGGGTCACGACTTCGGTGAAGAAGTCACTTGCCGGCGGGCGGCATCCTGCGAACTGAGTTAGTGCGCAGGAGCGAGTCATCGACGGTTGTTCACCTTTCCAAATGCTTCGGCCTCAGCTTGGGATAGCCCAGGCCGGAATGTGTCAAATTTTAATCGGCAAGTTGTAACCGGGTCATCCGGCAATGTGACTCAGAGGGCGAAGCTATGCACACCAGCGATCAGCTTATCGGCTTTTCGGAAGTACCTTGCCTGGCGGCGGGCGCCGACGACGCCAACGGGGAGCAGTGGTTTGCACTGCAGACGCGCGCCAGACACGAGAAAGTGGTCGCACAGCAGCTTTGCGAAAAGGCAGTGATCAACTTCCTGCCACTGGTCAAAAGTGTGCACCGTTGGAGCGATCGGCGGAAGGTGGTCGAGTTGCCCTTGTTCAGCGGATACGTATTCGCGAGAATCGCGCCCAGAAATGACGAGCGAGTGCGCGTGCTTCGGGCGTACGGGGCGCTGAGTTTTGTGGGCGCGCGGGGACAGGGGATTCCTATTCCTGACGCACAGATCAATGCCGTGCGAACTGTCGTCGACGAACGAGTTCCATATTCAGTTTTCCCGTTTCTCAAGATCGGGCAGCGGGTACGCGTGCGAAACGGTGCATTGAGCGGCGTGGAAGGAACTCTTGTTTCTCGCAGCGGAGCACGTGCGCTGATTGTCTCCCTCGACGCAATCAATCAGTCCCTGAGCGTGCGGATTGAAGGATATGACGTCGAACCGATCTAGGACTCCGTTCTGCATGCCCTGTCTTGGGCCGATTTCAAACTGACATCGTGGACGAAAAATCAAACATGCCCGCACGGCTGCTAGTCGTGAGCCAGGAGTCCACTCTGCTCCACCCGCTGGTCTCGATGGCAGAAACAAATTTCTGGCAGGTTGAAAGTGCGACCAGCGGATGGGGTGCGATCGAGCGCGTCGAGGCGGGGATAACCCCGGACCTACTGATGCTGGACGCGCCACTGGGAGACTCAGATGGGCTACACTTCCTGCGCTGGATGCGCCGACTTCGCCCCGAGCTTCCAATCATCCTCGTTTGCGAACCAGACGATACGCCCAAGAAACAAGAAGCCATTCGACTCGGTGCCCGAGACTGCCTGTTCAAGCCTCTCGATGTGCAACAAATGGAGCGAATGATCCGGCGCCACCTTCCAGCAGATAGAAAGCATACGGAAACGGACATCACCAGTGACGATGTCGAATCGATAAGCGGAGATGCCTTCTTCGTCGGAGCCAGCGTTGTCATGCGCAAGCTCCGTGCCCAGGCAGCGGCACTTGCTGCCAGCGATTCGCCGGTGCTGATCCTAGGTGAGAGAGGAAGTGGTAAACGGACCATCGGCCGCCTGATTCACGAGCTTTCGGTAAGAGCCGGACATCAGTTTGCAACTGTGAATTGCGCAGCTCTCCCCTGCGATTTGCTGGAAAGCGAACTGTTCGGTTACGAGCGCAATGGCGGTGGGCTGGCAGCATCTAAGGCAGGAAAGCTGGAATTTTGCGAGAAAGGCACACTGATCCTAGATGAAATCAGTGAAATGCCGCTGCCGTTGCAGGCCAAGCTACTGCAGGTGGTGCAGAGTAAACGTTTTCTCCGACCCGGCACCGGGACTCCCGTGCAAGTGAACGTCCGCATACTGGCGGGCAGCACGACCAACGTCGAGCCCGCGGTCTCCGACCGGCGGCTCCGCGAAGATCTTTATTACGTCCTGAGCGCCTATACGATCCACGTTCCTCCCTTGCGTGAGCGGTGGGAAGAGGTTCCGCTGCTCTTGCATTATTTCATGCGCCAATTGGCCAAACAGTACGGCTTTTCTGTACGTAGCTTCCCGCCAGCCGTGTTGGAGGCATGCCAAACCCACGGCTGGCCAGGAAACCTGCGGGAGATGGAGACGTTCGTCAAGCGTTACCTGATGGCGGGCAGGAAAGAAGGGGCTCGTGAAGGTACGTCCGAGGCGGGGGAACCGGCAGAGAACGATGCAGTGCCGTTGCACTATCCCGCTGGTGCTTTTTCGCCATCGGGCCCGTCCGGTGGGGATGCGGCAGGTGCTGAATCGCTCAGGTCTCTGTTACAGAACGTGCGCTTGGAAGCCGAAAGGAACGCCATTGCGGGCGCCTTGCGGACAACCGGGTGGAACCGAAAGGCAGCAGCACGACTCCTGAAAGTCAGCTATCGAACTTTGCTCTACAAGATCGAGCAATATCAGATGAAATCTGCAGACCTCACGTCGCGACAAACGGGCGGAGGATCAAGGAGTAAAGGAAACGGATTCGGTGGTTAGTGGCCGGGCCGTTCCAGCGTGATAATGCGAATGTTTAGTGGCATTAGTAGTTGGACAGCAGGAACCGAGACCGGTGGGGCTTGGTCGAGAATCGCGAGTCAAGCAGCAGTTTGCATATTGCTCACTGGCGGCGTTTGCGCGCAGTCGCCAACTGCGACGCAATCCAGTGCCCGCGCCGTCGCTCCTGCTGAATTAGCATCAGCTACGCAGCCGGCGACTGGATCGGCAGCCAAACTGCACGATGACAGTTTTGTCATAGGGAACGGCGATGTTCTGGCGATCAATGTTTGGAAGCAACCGGACATTTCACGCTCCCTTCCCGTGCGATCCGATGGAAGAATATCGCTGCCTCTGGTTGGAGAGGTACAGGCAACCGGACTTACGCCACTGAAACTCGAAGCAGACATCACGGGCAAGCTGCAAGCCTACCTCACCGAACCGGAAGTAACCGTAATTGTCGAGAAGATTAACAGCGAGAAGTTTAATATCCTGGGCCGAGTGGCGAAGCCGGGGGCCTACCCGCTGACCGACCCGACAACCGTCCTCGATGCCATCGCCCTCGCCGGCGGCTGTCGCGATTTCGCCAAGAACAAGGCGATCTACATACTGCGGGTGAATCCAGATGGAAAAGAGTCCCGCATTCCCTTTAATTACCAGAGCGTAATAAAAGGGAAGAATCTTGAACAAAACATACTCGTTCATCCTCATGACACGATCGTCGTCCCTTAGAGCGGCCATCCTTACGACAGCGTGCCTCGGCTTGTTGTTGCTTCTGCCGACTGTAACGTGGTCCCAAGTGGACAAGAACGATCGAGAAGAAGACAGCGGACCGGAAGATGCCGCCTCCTTGCAAGCTCCTCCACCAGTAAATGGAAGTGCTTACGCTACGGGCTTCACGTCCGACACGCAGTCAAATTATTTGCGAGGCGGGGTAACGATTGGGGGCGCGTATTCCAACAACATCACGAGTGGCGGGGGATCCAATCCCGTCGGGGGCGGCAGCTTTTCGCTCTGGCCTACGATTGCACTCGACAAGAACACCAGCCGGGGGCATTACCTGCTCAACTACAGTCCCGGTTTCACGTTCTACCCCCACGCGAATGGGTTGAACCAGGGTAGCCAGGTCGTCGCCGCAAGTTTGCAGTATCGCCTGAGTCCGAATACGACCGTAAGCGTGCAAGAATCATTCCAGAAGACCTCAAATATATTTAATCAGCCGAATCCGCTGTCTAGTACCGTCGTCTCGGGCTCCGCACCGGCCCCGGTCCAAGCCGTGGTGCCTCCGGTAGGAAACCAACAGGGCAATTCGGCCAATGCACAACTGACGTATCAACTCGATGAGAGTTCGATGGTTGGGGCGGGCGGGACGTTTGCCAGCCTGCAATTCTCCAACTCAGTGGAGGCCCTGAGCCTGTCAGACTCCAACTCGACGGCGGGATCGGCCTTCTATTCGCGGCGGCTTCGTGACAAGTTTAGCGTCGGAGCGAATTACCAATTCCAAGCCTTCGACACCAGCCAATCAGGCACACAGATCGTTAACAATACTCATACGCAAACGCAGACCATCTTTTTATTCTTATCGATCTCTCTGAATCCAACGCTCTCCGTGTCACTCTCGGCGGGTCCGCAGCACATCACCACGAGCGAGGGGCCGTTGCCAGCTGCGGCGTCGTGGTCTCCGTTGACAATGGCGAGCATAAGCTGGCAGGGCAGCCGAACCAGTTTGGCGGCCAGCTACTCCCGAATCGTTACGGCGGCAGGTGGCTTGAACGGGGCGTACCACTCGAACAGCGCGAGTGCCTCGGCGAGATGGCAGATGGCCCGGACTTGGAGCGGAGGAATAGGTGGTAGCTATGCACTCTATCAAACATTGAATCCTCTTATCGTGCTGGCCAGCTCCGGAGGGCATACCCTGACTGGAACCGTGTCGATCGACCACGCGATTGGCGAGCATCTTCGGTCCACCGTCGGATATAGCTGGGTACGACAGAGCTACTCACAAACAATGGCAGGATCCAATTTCCCCAATATAAGCCGTGGGTTTATTACCATTAGCTACACATTCTCACGACCTCTTCAATAGAACTCATGCCTCAGCCCAGCGCTCAGAACAACCAGGATAACTTCGACATTCAACAGTGGCTGGGTATAGTGCGCCGCCGGCACTTGCACTTCTTGATTCCCCTGTTCCTGGGCTGGTTGGCCGTGTGGGGAGCCAGCTGGGTTTTGCCCCCACAGTACAAGTCGGGCACGCTCATCCTGGTGGAACAGCCCACGATGCCAAAGGACTATGTGGTGCCGAACGTAGATGAGAGTTTTGACCAGCGGCTGCAGAGCATCACAGAGCAGATTCTCAGCCGATCACGGTTATTGCACATTCGTGACGAATTGAACCTGTATACGAAGGGGCGTGCGCCTCTGACGCCGGATGCGGCCGTCGAGAAGATGCGAAAGGACATCGAAGTCGAGCTGGTGCGCGATCCGCAGAACCGTGTGAGTGCATTCCACATCTACTATTCCGCGCGGGATCCTTTGATTGCGCAACAAGTCACGAGCAAATTGGCTAACCTGTTTATTAGCGAGAACTTGGAGGTTCGCCAGCAGCAGTCCGAAGATACGACGAAGTTTCTCGAGGATCAGCTGGAGACAGCCCGCCAGAGCCTGGCAGAGCAAGAGGACAAGATACGCGCATTCAAGGGCCAGCATCCCGGCGAACTCCCAGCACAACTTGAAAGTAATCTGCAGATACTGAGCGGACTACAAACGCAGTTGCAGACGCAAGAAGATGCCCTCAACAACAGCCGGCAGCAGCATGCATATTTGGAGTCACTACTCAGCCAATATCGGGCGCTGCAAGGAACCTCGAAGACTCCAGACGGAGACTACACAACCCTCGCGGCCGTCGATCAGGAACTCGATAAGCTCAAGACGCAGTTGAGCGAGATGAGCGCTACCTTCAAGGACCAACATCCCGAGATCCGTGCGTTGAAGGATAAGATTGCCCGAACAGAAAAGCTAAGAGATCAGCTCCTGGCAGACCCGAAAACGAAAAATGAAAGCGCTCAGGCTGATTCCAACGCCGTGGCACCTACGGCGGAGTCCGCCGGAGGTCGAGACGTGTCCGCGGTATTACAGCTGAAAAGCCAATTGCAAGCTAATCAGATCGAGATCAAGAACCGGGAACAAGCGATCGCGGCCCTTAACTCGAAGATCAACGACTATCAGGCTCGACTCAATCAAGAGCCCGCACGCGAGCAGCAGCTAGCCGACTTGACTCGCGGCTATGATCAATCCAAGGCCTCCTATGACGATCTGCTCAAGAAGGAGAAGGGGTCAGCGATGGCCACCAGTATGGAGTTGCTCCAGCAAGGCGAGCGATTTCGGGTTCTGGATCCTCCCAGCCTCCCAATTAAGCCGAGCTTTCCTGATCGCCTGAAATTTTGCGGTATTGGTGTAGTGCTCGGACTGGCGCTGGGGCTGGCAGTGGCGGGTGCATTCGAAAAGCTGGACGACAGTGTCTACAGTGAAGCCGAACTCAAGAAGCTCCTGCCGGTTCCGGTGATTTCTGAGATTCCAGTGATTTTGGATCCTGCCTACCAGACGGCGGAACGAAACAGGACGTGGCTCGGCATGGTAACTGCTGTGGTGGTGTTCGCGGCCATATTGGCGGGATCTGCATTCAGCTACTTAAAGAGCTAACCCCCACTCTGATGTATAAATCCTTCTATCACCTAGAGCGCAGCCCCTTCGAGATCATTCCAGATCCGTTCTTCTTTTTTGCCACACCCGGGCACAACGAAGCGCTAGCCGCCCTGTACCATGGAGTGCGCGGGCATAAAGGGTTTGCCGTGCTCACCGGAGACGTGGGTACGGGCAAGACTCTATTACTCCGCTGCCTGCTCGAGAAGCTCACGCGAAGCGATGACGTTGCGTACGCCTATGTGTTCAACGGCAGACTCACCCCGTATGAGTTCCTTCAATATGTCGCGAGCGATTTCGGCCTTCCGGTGTCTGGCAAGAACAAGAGCGAAATTCTTTCGGACCTCAGTAAGTATGTCGTCGCGCGTCGCGCGGAAAAACTAACGACCCTCCTGATTGTGGACGAGGCGCATCATCTCTCGGTGGACATCCTCGAAGAGATTCGGCTGCTTACGAACCTGGAAACGGTGCACGGAAAGCTCCTGCAAATCCTGCTGGTTGGGCAACCTGAACTTGATGAAAAACTAGACTCCTACGATCTCCGACAGCTCAAACAAAGAATTGCTCATCGCGCGCAACTGGTGCCACTGACTCCGTCCGAAACCGACGGCTACATTCGACGCCGCCTCCAATTAGCCGGGGCCGATCTGAATGCCGGCACCTTATTTCCCCAGGACACACTGCAGACACTCTTTCGTTATTCGCGCGGAATACCTCGGTTGATTAATACGATTTGTGAAAACTCGCTTATCACCGCATATGCCCGTCAATCGCCAACCGTGACCCCTGAGATAGTAGAGGATGCAGCCGCAGACCTCCGGCTAAGCGTGGTGGGCAGCCCCGAGATCAGGCGCCTAGCGGACCCGACCGACGACGAGGTGAGACGGGCCACTGAAACGCTACTTGATTTTTTTTCGCGACTGAAGAACTTACCCTCACGGGACGGCGAGCCGGGAGTATCGCTCTCGGCCCGAGCCAACGAGCATGAGCCAAATATTTGACGCCTTGCACCGGTCAGAGACCGACCGGCAAGGTATGGATACGCGCAGGTTTGCGGCTGCTACAGATCTGTTGGAGGCCGCCGAACAGAATCTTGCGCAGGACCCGCCCAAGGGCGAACCTACGACAACGGTCGAGAAGCGCGAATTACTTAGTCCCTTCTCATCGGTACGCGTAGTAACGCCGACCGAAAGTAAGATAGTGTTTGGTCAAGATGGCGAAAGCTTGGCGGCGGAGAAATTCCGGTATCTCGGTGTCCGACTGAGACACATCCAGCAAAAACGTACGCTGCGACGCCTCCTGATTACAAGTTCCATGCCGGAAGAGGGCAAGAGCACTGTTGCCGCAAATTTGGCCTGCACGCTGGCTACGAAGCAGAAACAGAATGTCCTGCTTTTGGAAGGCGATATTCGACGGCCCACGTTAGCACAACAGTTTGGCCTGCAGGCAGGTGCCGGTCTCAGGGAGTTGCTAGAGGGTAATCCTTGCGCGGACATGAATATCTGCAGACTGGCTGGACTGGGCTTGTATTTTTTGCGGGCGGGCAAGCCTCCCAGCGATCCGCTCGTCCTGTTGCAGTCAGAAAATCTGCCGGTGCTCATGGATCAGCTGAGCTCGTGGTTCGACTGGATCGTAATCGACTCACCTCCGGTGCTACCGCTTGCTGACACCAGCGTCTGGATGCGTTTGACAGACGCAATCCTTCTGGTAACGCGGCCTGGGAAGACCGCAAAAAGGCAATTGCAGCGGAGTCTGGAAGTGCTGGAGCAGGCGAAGCTGCTGGGAGCGCTGGTCAATGGCTCCCAAGAGTCGCTATCCAGTGCCTACTACTATTACGGCGGCCGGCAAGCCGCGCCAGTTACGGTGGGAGAAAGCCAAGCTAGTACTCCGCGTTAAGTCCCACATTCGGACGATTGTGGTGGATTCAACCCCCATGCGACCAACAATTACGAGTGACACCGGGATGACAACCGGTCATTAATCCTCTAACTAGAGGCTCGATAAGGAGCAAATGGAGGACATGGTGACGCTGCCCCAGCCAGATAATAGTTCAAATCCGCGCCCCAGCACTTTGCATTCCACAGCGGAAGGAGAACGGGAGTTCCTCTCCGCGGATTCTTTTAAGCGAAGAATCTCGCTTGAACGAAAGAGAACCGAGCGTTCCGCAAAGCCATTCCTGCTGATGTTGCTGGAAACGGGACGAGACCATAGCGGGGGAAAAGATGGAGCGATGTTCTCCGGCGCTATATCGGCACTGATGGCATCAACCAGGGAAACCGATGTGGTTGGCTGGTACGAAGACCAGCGTGCGCTCGGGGTCATGTTCACAGATCTGGTCATCTACGAGAAAAATCTGCTACTCAGCGCTATGCTGTCGAGGGTGAGCAACATTCTCCGAGATAACTTGACCTTCGAGCAATTCAATCAAATCAGTATTTCGTTTCACTTCTTTCCCGATAACTGGGATCATGACACGACGCAGCGGCCGAGTAACCCATATGCTATACCCCGACTTGTCGCAGCGCCACAAGGGCACGAGGCTATCTTCGATGACAAAGAGGGTGATGGATGTGGTTGGCAGCATGTTGATCCTTGCCATTCTCTCTCCCGTTCTCTTGATCGTCGCTCTGGCAGTCAAGCTGTCCTCTAAAGGCCCGGTGTTCTACAGCCAGCAGCGCGTCGGTCAATACGGCAAGCCGTTCACGTTCATAAAATTCCGGTCAATGTACGTGGGCAATGACTCCCGGATTCATCAGGAGTACGTGGCGAAATTGATTGCAGGTGAGGCAGAGCGGCACCACGCCAGTGTCGACAACGGTGGCAACGGCAGCGGAAATAAGGCGGGGGCGGGAGTTTACAAGCTAACCAATGACCCGAGAATTACACCTGTGGGCTCATTCTTGCGTCGCACGAGTTTGGATGAACTCCCACAACTCGTGAATGTGCTGCGGGGAGAGATGTCGCTAGTGGGACCTCGGCCGGCAATCCCTTATGAGGTGGCGAAATATCAGACGTGGCACCGACGGCGGGTCTTAGAGGTCAAGCCTGGAATTACGGGCCTTTGGCAAGTTAACGGCCGATGCCGGATCGGCTTTGATGAAATGGTCCGGCTCGATCTCAGATACGCCAAGGCATGGTCACCCTGGTTTGACCTTAAGATTCTCCTCCGCACACCGCGAGCTGTCTTTTTGGGCGAAGGCGCCCACTAAGGCGATGCCATTAGCGCCTGGTTGTCTGCATTTGGAACTAGAGCACTCGCCCCCATCACAAATATCTCTACCGCGTTATACGCGGCAGGCGTCAGAAAAACCTTCACTTCCAACGAGAGTCAGGCTCACGACATACTAGAGCGGCTAATATATGTTGAGATTTGGTGTAATTGGTTTCGGCTACTGGGGACCGAATATTGT
This sequence comes from uncultured Acidobacteriaceae bacterium, assembly GCA_963749635.1. Classification (GTDB taxonomy): domain Bacteria; phylum Acidobacteriota; class Terriglobia; order Terriglobales; family Acidobacteriaceae; genus DASRAA01. The sequence continues at coordinate 444,007 of CAVVNW010000006.1, read as the reverse complement.
CAGGAACCTCGATGGTGTGGAAGGGGTTCGGATCCAGGCTATTGCCGACAAGAGCGCTGCTGCGAGGCAGCGCGCACAGGCGAAATATCAAGGGGTCCGGATCACTTCCGATGCGTGCGAGGTGATTTCTTCGACCGAGACAGACGCAATCGCCATCGTTACTCCCGTGTGGACGCATTACGAACTTGCGAAGGCCGCGCTTGCGAATGGCAAACACATCTTCGTGGAGAAGCCGTTTACTAGCACGGCAGCCCAGGCAGAGGAGCTAATTAACCTTGCTGCCCAGAAAAACCTACAAATCATGGTGGACTACACCTTCCTGTTCACTGGTGCAGTGCGAAAGATTAAACAACTATTAGAGGAAGGGAAACTTGGCAAGCTGTACTACTACGACTCGATCCGTGTGAATCTGGGACTGTTTCAGCACGACGTAAATGTGGTCTGGGACCTCGCCCCGCATGACCTGTCGATCATGGACCATCTCATTGAGGAAAAACCAGAGGCAATCGTAGCGACTGGTCAGACTCATCTTAACGGGGTGGAAGATATTGCCTTCCTAACCGTTTATTTCCCAAACGACATCATCGCGCATATTAATGTCAACTGGCTTTCACCCGTCAAGATTCGCACCACGTTAATAGGTGGCGAGAAGAAAATGCTCGTATGGAACGATCTTGAGGCTGACGAGAAAGTCAAGGTCTATGACAAAGGCGTGAAAATCACCAACCGTGAAGGAGTCTACAACCTACTTGTGAACTACCGCTCCGGTGACATGTGGGCCCCACAATTGGAGCAGGTCGAGGCTTTGCGCCTTGAGTTGGGCTACTTTGTAGACTGCGTCGTGAAGGGCGAGACTCCATTCAACGACGGTGTATCGGGTTTACGGGTCGTCAAGATGCTGGAAGCGGCCGGTGAGTCGATGAGCCGACGTGGCGCGATTTCATATATTCAGTAGGCAGATTCTAACTAAGTCACTTTGTCGCCCTGCGCACAACAACTGGAATCTCTGCAATGAAGGATACTCACAAGATTAGCAAAACGGATACTGATCGGTCGTATCTCAGCATTGGCTCCGATGTAACTCTGGGACGCAACGTAAAGTTGGCGAAGTTCATCAATCTTTACGGCTGCGTCATTGGAGATGAAACGAAAATCGGTGCATTTGTTGAAGTTCAGAAGAATGCCAGTATTGGCAAGCGGTGCAAAATATCGAGTCACACTTTCGTCTGCGAGGGTGTACTGATCGAAGACAACGTCTTCATTGGACACGGGGTGACGTTCATTAATGATAGTTACCCGCGTGCCACCAGCGCCGACGGTAAGTTGCAAACCGAGTCTGACTGGAAAGTGGAACGCACCGTGGTAAGGACCGGGGCCTCGATTGGATCTGGTGCTACTATCCTTTCCCGCTTGACGATTGGGGAGAACGCGATCGTAGGTGCCGGGAGCACGGTCACAAAAGACGTACCTGAAAATGCCGTTGTTGCAGGCAACCCAGCAAAGATCCTTCGCCATCTCGGTGACACCGGGAGCGCCGAAGCGAAGTGGGACAGCCCAAGGCGCTGATCGCACGTGCCGGCCTGCCCAAGAAGCGCCTATCTACAAGTGCAGGATCTTACCTAACCGTCTGGAGGTATAGTTAATGAGCCGTATTCAAATTCCTTTTCTCGATCTAATCCGTCCGCACTTGGAGATAGAGGAACAGTTAGTCAGCGTTTTTCGAGGTGCACTACAAACCGCCGGGTTTGTAGGAGGCAAGGCAGTGCGAGATTTTGAAGCCGCATTTGCCGATTTCTGCGAAGTTGATTATTGCGTTGGTGCGGCCAGTGGAACAGACGCTTTGCGTTTCGCACTTATAGCTGCAGGTGTGCAGGATGGGGAAGGGGTACTCACTGTGCCCCACACTTTCATTGCCACGGCTGAGGCGATATCACAAGCCGGTGCCCAGCCGGAATTCATCGATATCGATGAGCGCACTTACAATATGGACCCGGAAAAGCTGTGCGAATTCCTGGAGACGAACTGCGAGCAAGACCAGCTTACTGGGAGGCCAATATCACGTAGGACTGGCCGAACGATCTCCGCGGTCGTTCCAGTTCATCTTTACGGACAGATGGCCGATATGGACGCCATCCTCGAGATAGCCGAGCGGTTCAATCTAATTGTTGTCGAGGATGCCTGCCAGGCGCATGGCGCCGAATACTTCTCGAGCAGGGAGAATGCGTGGAAAAGGGCCGGTTCCATGGGAAAGGCCGCGGCATTTAGCTTTTATCCTGGAAAGAATCTCGGCGCTTGCGGCGAAGGCGGAGCGGTCACCTCCAAAGACCCCGAACTTGCGCAGAGAGTGCGCATGCTGCGCGACCATGGTCAGGCCGAGAAGTACTATCATGATCTGGAGGGCTACAACGGCAGACTGGATGCGATTCAGGCTGGGATCCTCAGCGTAAAACTGGGCCACTTGGCGACATGGAACAGTCAACGTCGCGACAACAGTGAGAATTACCGGCAATTGCTGTTATCAGTGGATGGCCTGATTCTTCCGTTCGAGCCACTGCGGAGCAAGGCGGTATATCACTTGTACGTAATTAGAGTGCAAGATCGCCACGAAGTACAGAAGAGTCTGACAGCCGATGGTATAGGTACAGGCATTCACTATCCAATCCCACTGCATTTACAGAAAGCCTACGGTGGCCTCGGCTACAAGGAGGGGGACTTCCCAGTTTGCGAAAAGATTTCTTTGGAGATACTGTCGTTGCCCATGTACCCGGGGCTGGAGTATAGCGACCAAAGGCGAGTTGCCGAGCGGATATCGGAATCGATGGCGATGCCGGCGGGCTGGTCTGGAACCGGCGAACTCGGTGCGACGGAGGAACAAGGTTCGTAACTCAAACTGGCATAAGTCAGCCACAGCCTACCCAGAGAGAAACAAGTGCCTCGACTCGATCAGCTCGCTACTCTCTATCTTTTTCATCCGCTGCGGCGCTACGTCCTCACTCGTGAAGCGGGCATTCCGATCCTGATGTACCACGCCATCTCGGACGCCACGGAAAGGAGAACTCACCCTTACTACTGGACGGCGACGACTCCAACGGTCTTTGCAGATCACATGCGGCATCTTCATGAGCAGAATTACAAGACGGTCAGCCTGCTGGAGGCGGTGAACCGAATCGAGGCTCGATCAGTTAACCACGAGAAACTAGTGGTTCTCACCTTCGACGACGGGTATCAGGATTTTTTCACCCAAGCTTATCCTATCCTCAACCGTTATGGTTTCAGCGCGACAGTCTTCTTGCCGACCGCGTATATTGGCGAGACAACTCGAAGCTTTAAGGGTGCCGACTGCCTGACGTGGGAGCAGGTCGGCGACCTCAATCGGGCTGGCGTACACTTCGGTTCTCACACGGTCACCCATCCCCAACTCCGGACTCTCGGGGCGCACGCCGTGCGCAACGAAGTCCGGCGTTCAAAAGAGACCATCGAGGCGAAGTTGGGCAGTCCGGTCAGGACGTTCGCTTACCCTTATGCGCTTCCTGAAACCGATCGCGCTTTCAGACGTGGACTGCGCGGAATCCTTGAGGAAGCCGGGTATGAAGCTGGGGTTTCAACGATCATCGGTACCGCGGATCGATCGGGTGACAGATTCTTCATGAAGCGATTACCGGCAAATTCTGCTGACGATCGCCGCCTGTTCGAGGCCAAACTTGCGGGTGCATACGATTGGCTGCACGCGCTTCAGCACGCTTGGAAGATGACTTCTGCGCGCTTCTCCGCCGACCCAATTTCCAAGTGGGAATCTGCCGCTAACTAGCTGGTAATAATATAGATTGTGCAATATTCTTGGTTTGCGCACATGGCCGATCCAGCGCCAGTCGTTGACTGAGATACGGCGGCCCTTTGGGCAAGAAAACACGAAAAACCTTACGATCGCACACCCAACTTTCGTAACAAGCAGCCCTGTTACTTTAGTTCCCAAATCGCAGTAGCTCTATATTGACGCTCCGGAGGCGCCGCCGCTACTCTGGCCTATGGTCTTAAGGCTGCCGCTGGGAGAGCCAAACCCGGCGGAAGGAGTGTCCGAGTGAGATCGCTGTCGAAGGCTCTGTTCTTTGCAATGATTCTTTCGGGTCTGGTGATCGGCTGCAGTACGGCCAGCGCGGCGAGCGCTAGCATCGTGTATGTTACCCAAAGCGGAGCGGGAAGCGCGAACGGCACCAGTCTGTCGAACGCTTTCCCTATTTCAGTCTTATCCAATACCAGCAACTGCGGTTCAGGCAGTACCCAGATTGGTCCGGGCACCACTGTGCATATTTCCGTGACAACCAGCGGAAACGGAATCGCGACATTCCCTGCCGGCGCCAATATGTTCAGTCTTCCCTCAGCATGCAACGGATCGAGTGGAAACCCGGTGCTTCTGCAGTTTCAGGCCGGCGACGTCTGGCAAGCTCCATACTTTGCTTCGGGCGGAGCACACGGTGCAATAGGAATATCGGGTGATTCGTACATAATAGTCGACGGAGGCGGAACGGCGGCAAATTTTGGGTCAGACGGTGCAACCATTCAGAACACGCTGAACGGAACCGCCGGAGGATCATGCCTAGGTGGGGCCTGTACTTATCAGAACACTAGCACTGCTATCTTTGCCACCCGGTGTCAGAACTGCGAGATCCGGAACTGGAACATCGTTGATATGTACGTCCACACTAAATGCGAGGCGGTGAGCGGTTGTGATGTTTCCGTGGACCAGACTGGGGTAAACGCCGTTCAGTTTAGCGGAGCCAATCTCCATGTTCACCATGTAACTACTCACGACATTGGTTGGGCATTTTTCAGTACCCAGCAATCAGGCGATTCAAATTTAGAGTTTGACCATCTCAATATCTACCGAATGGATCATGGCGTAGTGCCTGGGACGGGAACTTCTAACATAAATTCGTTTGCCATCCACGATAGCCATTTTCACGATATGGATAACTGGGATACCGGCACCCAAGATGCCTACCACCATGATGGAATCCACTCCTTTACGGCCTCCAGCGGACTAATTGCCAATATCTATGTCTACAACAATTTATTCGATGGTAACGAAGGTAATTGCTGCGTTACCTCACAAGTGTTTCTTGAGGCGGGCTACACGACAGCTTACGTATGGAACAACATCATTATAGGAACCAACGATGTTGGTTATGGGCAACTCGGGATTTATGTGGGCACCGGAAGTCAGGTTTACAATAACTTCATTCAGGGAACGAATCTAGGGAACAACGGCGAGTGTATTGGCTGGTATGCTACCAATGTGACTATCGAGAACAACATCATCGAAGGGTGCGACCAACTCCTTCATGCTTTGAACGGTGGAACGCTAACCGCAGCTGATTACAACATGTACGGCAACTCGACGGGCGGAAACTCCCACTGGCAGGTTGGCGGAACGAGTGTAAACACGCTGGCGGCGTGGCAGGTCGCGTGCGGCTGCGACTCTCATGCAAAGGCTACCAGCCCACTCTCGTCAGCATGGACAAATATCACCTCAGCGGGAGTACCCCAAACAGGTTTTGCTGGGATAAAAGCCGGAGGAAATCTTGAGAATCTGGCTACCGGTGCTCTGTCTTCCCTTGCCAGCGACACTTCAGATGGAGGCGCGCGTACGCCAACAGCGAGGCCGTCGAGTGGCGCGTGGGACATGGGCGCTTATATGTATGTGGGATCACCGGCTCCTCCCACCAATCTAACGGCCGTTCCTCAGTAAGGCTGTGTCGGTGTTCGTACACCGTGGCATACTAAAGTGTCTGCCGTACGACCTATTACATTTGCGATCGCCACATATGGTTCGGTTGATGTGCTGGAGGCCAATTTCCTGGCGTCACCGAGCCTACGAGCGCCCCATCCTCATCAAATCCTTGTGCAAAAGGACTACGTCTCGGCGGCGAAAGCCTACAACTTTGCCATTGATCGAGCTGCCAACGATGTGATCGTGTTCGCCCACCAGGACATGATCTTTCCAGAATCTTGGCTGTCTCAATTGGGGCGGGCGCTTGACTTTCTCGAAGCTAAGGATCCGAAATGGGGAGCGTTGGGATGCTATGGCAAGACTCAGGACGGGATAGGGAGAGGATACGTTTACTCACCAGGCCGGGGTGTAATCGGCAAGCCGTTTGAATATCCCACTCCAGTCCAGACGCTCGACGAAATTGTCCTGATTATCAGAAGATCGTCGGAACTCCGTTTTGACGAGAGCTTGCCCCACTTTCACCTCTATGGCGCAGACGTTTGCTTGAGGGCTGCCAAGATGGGGATGAAGAGCTACGTGATTCCCGCCTTCTGCATTCACAACGCACACCAGTACCTGGTCTTGCCGAAGGAGTTTTACGAGTGTTGTCGGCATATTAAGCGAGTCTGGAAGGAGGATCTTCCTATCGAGACTGCCTGCGTCAAAATCACGCGCTTCAATCGCTTTATTTACGGGCGAAGGCTGCGGGAGGCTTACATACAATTTCGTCAGGGAGGCTTCATCGCTCCCCGCGCCACTAACGTATCTGAACTAATTGAGCAGGCTGACGCTGCCGTGTCTGGCGCGTGAATGTCCGATTCATTCTTCCGGTTTCACAGCGGCGGCTCTGGGTGACATTGTGAGCACGTTTCACAAACCTCTCGGTCTTTGTTTCTATAGATCGACCCCAACCATTCAATCGCACATAGCCTGTTAGGTAGATTTTTCTTATCGCCGGCAGTAGTTCACCAAGAGCTCTGCATTCCCACAGTCGGCCCGATATGGCACAGAAAGACCCGAACACAATGTCATTCTCAGACCAAGGCCGCGAGTCGGCCGTTGCGCGGACATACGAGAGAATCAAAGAGGTTGTGGGAATGGTCATTCTCGGCGATAGCCTAAAAGCAAGAGTCCTTCGCGGCGGCGCGTGGCTGGGTAGCGGCAATGTTGCGGAACAGGCTGCCAGGTTCGGGCGGAACATGATTCTGGCACGCCTCCTTGCGCCCGAAGCATTTGGTGCGATGGCAATCGTGCTCTCAGCCAGTTCATTATTGCAGTCATTCACAGATATCGGAGTCAAAGAAGGCCTCATTCAAAATCCCAATGGAAGCGACGACCGCTACGTCGACGCCGCGTGGTGGCTGGGTCTTGGTCGAGCGCTCTCGCTCGGTGCGGCGCTGTTTGTGGTCGCGCCTTTGGTTGCCAAATTTTACGGAAACGTCGAACTGACCGCGCTCCTTCGCCTATCCACCCTCGGCGTAGTGCTTGGCGGCGCGTTAAGCCCGCGGACAATCGTTGCGGTTAAAGAGATGAAATTTGGCAAGTTAGCCGCCATCAACAACATCGGTAGTATCTGCGGTGTCGCGATCACCCTGATTCTAGCGTTTATGATCCGGGATGTCTGGGCTCTGATGATTGGGTCGTGTGCCGAAAGCGCCGCCCGCTGCACTCTATCTTACCTTCTATGCCCGTACGTTCCGTCACTACGATGGAACAAAGAAGCCGCCCGCGATCTGCTGCGTTTCTCAAGAGGGCTATTTGGATTGTCGTTTCTGAATCTCGTATTTGCGCGAACAGATATTTTCGTGTTGGCGAAGCTGTTTTCTCCCGAGGCGCTGGGCTTGTATAGCATGGCGATCTACCTAGTGCAGACTCCCACGAATTTCATCATGAATATGTTCGGGCAGACCCTGATGCCGGCGTTTTCGCAGATTCAAGGCGACGCGCGGCGTATCAATCGAATACTCATTCAAGTGACTTCGATGATCCTGATCCTAGGTCTTCCCATCTTGGCTTTCATGTTCTTTTGCGGCCGCTCGCTTCTGACACTTGCGTATGGCCCTCGTTACGGCGTAGTGACAGGGGCCTTGGTGATTGCGTCGTGTGTTGCGCTCGTAAACCTGCTGAACGGCCAGATTACGACCGTTTTCTACGCTCGTGGCTTTCCGCACTTGCATCGGCGCGCGGTTGCTGCAATGGCAGTGGCAATGGTGATCGCGATCTACCCTCTTTCGAGATGGTTGGGCCCCGTGGGAGGACAAGCGGCGGCGCTGCTTGCAGTTATCGTCGGGTATCTCCTCCAGGTCGTGCGTGTGCGTCAAATCACGGGATTGAGCCTGGCCCGCTACGGAAATGCGTTCCTGATTGCGGCACTGGTGTCCCTTAGCGTTGTAGCTATTGGTCTCGGTACGCGGCAGTTTGCCATCCTGGCACGCCCGGCCGCAAACATTGCTGTAGGACTCATGGGATGCCTCTTCGCATACGTCCTGGCGGGTGCTACGCTCCTGCGACGTCAGAAAAGTGTCGTGCAGGAAGTCGTTAAAATGGAGCCGTAATATGCAACGAGCATCGCGGGAGCTTATCTCTGACATCCTCGACCTGCCGATGAGGGACGTCGACCCTGAATGCTGTCCCATTTGTGGCCACGGCGGAGCGGAGCCCTGGTTGCGCGCACCGGACAGATTCCACGGCAGGAAAGAAGCCTATGCTTTGCTGCGTTGCTTGTCGTGCTCACTGGTCTGGCTGAAGAGTCCTCCAGTGGCGTCCGAAATGGGCCAGCATTACGGTGACGATTACGACCGGGCCATTACTGGGAAGGGGCATGATCTTCGGTTTTGGACGGCGAGGAGGGACACAATCCTGCGCTACAAGTCTGGTGGCAGCCTTCTCGACCTTGGTTGCAGCTCCGGTGGCTTCCTTGCTGCAATGAAGGGCCCCTCGTGGAAACTGTTCGGGATTGAGATGTCCCAGAAGGTGGCGAGGGAGGCGGAGGCGAAATCGGGTGCGCAGGTTTTTGTGGGAGACATTCTGGACGCACCGTTTCCTCCCAGCAGCTTTGACGCCATCACTTGCTTCCACGTTTTCGAACATGTCTGCAACCCGCGAGTGGTGTTGGCGAAGATCAATGAGTGGCTGAAGCCTGGAGGCATCTTCTATACCGAGATGCCGAACATCGACTCAGCGGGAGCGCGGATTTTCGGGTCTTACTGGTACGCTCTGGAACTTCCGCGCCATCTCTTTCATTTTTCGCCCGCATCGCTGAGGACTCTCGGGCGTTCGTCTGGTCTTCGGGAAGTGTCCATTACGACGCAACGGCATCTGTTCACCGAGGCCAGCGTTCGCTATGTCGTTGACGACATTCTAGGGAGGGTTGGAATCTGCCGGACTCCGATGGCTCAGGCTAAGCCCCCCACCCTTCCGTGCAGAGTGATTCGTAAAGCGTTTCGCTTGACCGTCCTGCAGATTTTCGAGTGGCTCGCCTCGTTTGCCGGGGACGGAGAATGCATTTTTGCGATCCTCGCCAGGAATGGCGCACGCCCGCAATGAAGATTGCCCTCGTTGTCGAGCAGTATGCACACGGTACCCTGGGCGGATTCGTCCAGGCTTTAGCTCGAGGGCTGAGCCGGCGAGGCCATCAGGTGATCGGCGTGGATTTGGGAGACAGAGAAGCGGAGAATTGGGACGAGGGAGTGCGAGTAATTACGCTCCGCCGGAGCAATCTCAGATACATCGGGAACCTCATCTCCCGCCTTCGTTTGCGCAAGTGGCTGTTGTCTCGTCTGGAGCAGGGCGAAATTGATGTGACTGAGCTAACAGACGCCCGCGGGTACCTGCCATTTGGCGTCAAGCGTCACACGGTAGTGATTCGTCTTCACATGACGCACACAGGGCTCTGCCTGATGAGCGGACAAAGGGCCGGAAGGGGGCTTGCCTTTTACGAGCGCCGTACGTTGGCGAGCAACCATAACTGGATCGCCGTATCCCGACATATACTAGATCTGACTCAAAAGACTTTCGGTGTTTCCCCGACGCGGTCCGTAGTGATTTACAACCCCTTTCTGCCATTCCCATGGCCCCTCCCCGAGGTGCCGGGGCTACCTGCGCAGTATGTGCTCTACGTCGGCGAGGTGTGTCGCCGCAAGGGCTCGCTTGTGCTCGCGGAAGCGGCTGGTGAGTTCATGAAGAACCGGCCAGACTTGCACTTGGTGTACGTGGGAGGGATCGCCACCGAAAACGGTCGTTTGATCTCCGACGACATAAAGCGTGTTGCCGGACCGGAAATAATCGATAGAATCCACTTTCTCGGCCGAGTCGACCGAGCGACGGCTCTTGCCTGTATGTCGCGCGCCGAGGTATTTGTATTTCCGAGCAGGATTGAGGCGTTCGGTTTAGTGGTTGTCGAAGCTATGGCCTGTGGCATCCCGGTGGTTTGTATGGATTGCGCCCCCGGTCCCGAAATTGTGGAGCACGGTGTGACCGGTCTTCTGGCTGATCCAACTTCGCCAAAAGATTTTGCTGAGAAGATAAAGTCAGTTTTGGAAAATCGCGAGCTAGGTGATCGGCTGGTTACAAACGCGCGCAGGGTAGCATCAGAGTGCTTCAACTTCGAACGGTGCCTGGAAGCGACGGAGCGATTCTACGAGACCTGTATAGGCGATTTCAGGGTTTCCTCTTGAGTCGAGAGCAGACCCCACTCGCCAGACGCTTCGGTCGCGAGTCATTGGGCCGACGGAGACCGAGACGGTTGCTGTTGCCGCTCCGGGCGCAACCGTCAACGGATCGGGTGCCTCCAACAAACCATAACGTAACGTCGGTAGTCTCAAATGAAGATGCGCCTTAAGATGCTTGAGCCCCAAAATGCGACCTGCGCTGTCGTTGTCCCGGTGGGGCCCGGTAAGGAGGCCGCCCTCGACACTCTCGAGAGCGTTGCGTGCTACTGTGGCGAGCCGCACCTGGTAGTTATTGTTGACGATCATACGCAGGATGGAACCTATGATGCGCTGGTATCGCGAAAGCGTGCGAACTGGCGCATATTGCGGAATTCTCGTCCGATGGGATGCACCCGGCTGGTGCACAGCCTGTGTGCGGCGTTCCGTTTGATACTCGCAGAAACTCGCTGCAGTCTGGTTCTGCGGCTGGATCAGGATGCTCTGATAGTGAAACCGGGCGTACTATCCGATGCCCTTGCCTACATGCGCGCCAATCCGACTGTTGGCATTTTTGGAGTATACGACCGGGACTACAATCGTCCCCGCTCTTTCGAGACCCACCGAAATCTGATCCGACAAGAGATGCACCCACTAAGGAAGCTTGCGGGGCTTCAGCCCTGGTGGGCGCCTCTGTTCAGGCTGGCGCAGCGACGCGGATACCGCGCAGGCGACAACGTTTTCGGCGGCGCCTATTTTATGACCCGCCGCTGCCTGGAGGCCCTGAATGCGCTTCGTGCCCTGAACATACCCTACCGGTGGCACAGCAAACTGATGGAAGACGTTTACTTCTCGATGGCAGCGTTTGCGGCGGGCTTCACGCTTGGACACTTTGCAGCGCCGGATGGGCCTCTATGCTTGGAGTGGAGGGGGCTTCCGTATCCGGCCAGTAGGTTAGCGGATAGTCCATACAAGGTAGTGCACTCGGTGGACAAGGGGAAGAATACGGATCGGTCAGCGAATGCAGGCATGACAGCCAGAGAGTATTTCCGATGCGTCCGGCGGCAAGAGCACTCAGGCTTACTCCAGCGCAACCTCCGGTCATGAGCACTTGCCACGCTTACGGAAGATTTAGCCTCGCACGATTTTGATGTTCCGTCCAATCCAACTGAAATCCTACTGCACGGAGGGTTGCAACATGCGCGTGGGAACAAGGCATCGATAATGCATGGAGCCTAAGCATCTTCACTTCGGCGGCGGAGCTTCGGACACGGTTTTGCATCCCGTGGTGTTAGTAGGGATGCTGCTCAGCATCCTGCTGATTCTGATATTGCCTAGACGGCAGGTGACCGTTCCGTTTCTGTTAATCGCCTTCCTGGTGCCGCTAGGACAGGAGATCTATATAGGCGGAATCCACTGGCTGGTTCTGCGGATTGTGATTCTGGCCGGATGCGTACGGATGCTCCTCGAGAAGTCTAAGACCCAGGGCAAGCTCTTTCCAAGCGGATTAAACGGGATTGACAGAGCTTTTGTGCTTTGGGCGTTCTATATCGGCTTGGCTCCCGTATTGCTGTTCCAGACTGTCGCTATCGTCCCGATCCAGATAGCCTCCTGGCTGCAGTCTTTTGGCGGGTACTTCCTCCTTCGCTATTCGATTCAGGACGAGGAAGACATTGTGACTGCGACCAAGACTCTCGCGCTGGTCTCGCTGGTTCTAGGTCTGTGCATGGCGAACGAGCACTTCAATAGCGTCAATATTTTTGGCTACACGCACAGCGGTCCGATTATTCCGACGGTGCGTAACGGCACTATTCGCGCCCAGGCGTGCTTCGCCCATCCCATTTTGGCCGGCTGTTTTGGTGCGACGCTCATGCCTTTGTTCTACTGGTTGCGGAAGAGCGGCCGGGCAACAGGGCTCGCAGCGATGGGAATGTTGGGCTCGGCGTTAATGGTGTTCTTTTCGGCGTCCAGCACGCCGGTGATGGCTTTTGCGGGTGGAATCGGTGCACTTCTTCTGTGGCCGATAAGGCGATCAATGCGCACAGTCCGTTGGGCAATTGTGCTGACATTGGTGTTCCTGCAATTGGTAATGAAGGCGCCGGTGTGGTTCATTATTGCCCGTGTAAATGTTACAGGCTCGTCGGATGCCTATGACCGCGCAGTGCTGATCGACAAATTTATTTGGCATTTCAAAGATTGGTGGCTGTTTGGCGCCGACCCAGCCCGTTGGGGAATTGACATGTGGGATCTCTCCAATCAATTTGTGGGAGTGGGTGAAACGGGCGGTCTGCTAGCTTTCATTTGCTTCATTACCTTGATCTCGAGGAGCTATAGCCGACTTGGCAAAATGAGGTGGCAGGTGGAAGGCGATAAAAACCGGGAATGGCTGTATTGGAGCCTGTGCGCAGTCATGTTCGCGCATATTTCGGCCTACTTCGGGGTGAGCTATTTTGACCAGACGAGCATCTGGTGGCTCGCCTTCCTGGCAATGATTTCGACCGCCACCGCCGACCTGGGTGCGGTGCCAGCAAACATTGAAGATCTCTCCGAACCCGAGTTTCGTGACGCCGCGTGCAAACAACCGGCCGAGGCTTGGCCGTCGCTGTAGGCGTTTAGCGTGCATTCCTTCAAATCCTTTACTCCGAAAGCTATTCAGTTCTTGTAATCAATGTCGTCTAGGCTCGTAAACTTCCAATCAGCATCTGCCCGCAGACAGGCCACTTCGGAGGGTCTTCGTGAGGTTGCGAGTGTGATGGATACTGATGCTGTCGACCTGTCAATTGTTATTGTTACCTGGAACGCCAGAGACTATGCTCAGCAATGCTTGAAATCACTGCGCCAGCAAGACGCGCGCCTCCTGACGGAGACAATCATAGTGGATAATGCTTCCTCCGACGGCGTTCTTGAAATGATTAGAAGCGAGTTTTCGAGCGTCCGGCTGATCGAGAATACGGATAATCTCGGTTTCGCGAAGGCCAACAATATCGGGATAAGCCGGAGCCGTGGTAAATACATCTGCTTGATAAACTCGGACGTTTACGTTCCACCCGACTGTCTGCGCAAAATGCATGCCTACATGGAGCAGAATCAAGACGTAGGAGCTGTGAGTCCCCGCATGCGTGGTAGAAACGGAAAAGTAGGGCGCTCATACATGCGATTTCCCACAGTCCGGACCTGCCTTTGCCACGCTCTCGCTCTTGACTCCCTGTTTAGGGGTTGTAGGACATTCGGTGGGACCATGATGACCGACTTTTGTAATGACGAAACTAGCGACATGGATGTGCTGAACGGGTGGTTCTTGATGGTAAGACGTGAAGCCTTGGGGGAGGTTGGGCTACTCGATGAAAGATTCTTCATGTACGGCGAAGATATCGAATGGTCTTACCGGTTCGCCAAGGCCGGTTGGAGGCGCGTCTATTTTGCTGGGGCGGAGGCGCTCCACTATGGCGGGGCGAGTTCTTCCAAGGCACCGACTCGATTCTATCTTGAGATGCAGTGGGCAAACATTCAGTTTTGGAAAAAGCATCATAGTCGAATGGGCGTCTTCGGCTATGTTTTGACGATTTGGCTGCATGAACTGGTTCGAATATTGGGGCATAGCTTCATCTATTTCACTAAGGAGTCAGCGCGCCAAGACGCCGGCTTCAAGGTAAGACGCGGTCTAGCATGCCTCTCATGGCTATCGCGTGTCTGCATGGAAGGGAAGTTTCTGCGATGAGTGAAGAACCGACTCGGGAACCGCCGCAACCAGCTTATGTACTTGTAACGGCGGCCCGAAATGAAGAGGAGCACATTGAGAAGACAATTCGTTCGGTATTTACTCAGACGATTTTGCCACGTCGTTGGGTTATTGTTAGCGATGCCTCCACTGACCGCACCGACACAATCGTTGAGAAATATAGCCAACGGTTCGCATTCATACAGCTTAAACGCATTACTGATGATCATCCACGAAACTTCGCTGCGCAGGCGAATGCCATCAATGCCGGTGTCGTGCTACTCAGGGATCTTGACTATGATTTTATCGGTAATCTCGATTCTGATGTCTCCTTTGAACCTACATACTTTGAGAAGTTGATTGAGCGATTCGAGCGCGATTCCCGTCTCGGACTGGCTGGTGGAAGTATTTGGGAGGAAGATGGAGGAGAATTCAAACCGCGAAAGGGGAATAGGGTTAGATCAGTAGCTCATGCCGTCCAGTTGTTTCGCCGTGAAAGCTTTGACCCTCTCGGAGGTTATCTGCCCCTACCGTACGGCGGACCTGACTGGCACGCTGAGGTTTCGGTTCGGATGAACGGCTGGGCTGTCCAATCGTTTCCCGATCTCAAGGTATTGCACCATAGGCCAACCGGGGCCGCAGAAGGACGGCTGCGATGCTGGTACCGTCAAGGTATGATGGATTTTTCGCTCGGGTCTCATCCGCTCTTTGAAGTAGCTAAGTTGAGTCGAAGGCTACGAACTCGTCCTCCCGTTATCGGAGCAATCGTCAGGTTGTCCGCATTTACTTGGGCGTATTGCCGCCGGGAGCACCGAATTGTGTCAGAGGAATTCGTCAGATTCTTGAGGAAGGAGCAGGTGGGAAGACTATGGCCTTGGAATTGACCAAGCCCGATAGGCGATATTGATAATTGACAGCTCGCCTGGGACCGACCCTGTGCATGGGAGCCATCCGGCGCTTCTGACCGATTGTCCTGGTCGGAATCTGCTGCCTGTGTAAACGATCGCGCAGCTGCCCCATCTCCGTGTTCAAAGCTAGTCTTAAGGACCGCCAAGGCCCTCTTTGCATTGACCCTATCCTTTTGGGCATCATCCGAGAGTTCCTAAGGCTGTGCCGTGCTGCGAGGCGAAGGTGGATAGGCTTTGGCCGGCCCCGGTATTTTTGAACCAAACGAAATGTTAGTCTTCGGCAAAATCGGAAGGGAGATTTTGCATGAAGAGGAAGCGATTTTCCGTGGAGCAGATTGTAGCGGTGTTGAAGCAGGCAGAGCTGGGGGTTTCTGTGGCGGAGGTGATTCGCAAGGTGGGGATCAGCGAGCAGACCTTCTATCGGTGGAAGAAGCAGTATGTTGGTCTGGAGACAGACCAAGCCCGGCAGATGAAGCAGCTCCAGGAAGAGAACAGCCGGTTGAAACAACTGGTTGCCGATCTGAGCCTGGATAAAACGATGCTGCAGGATGTGCTTAGAAAAAAGTTCTGAAGCCTTCGGGGCACCGCCCGATGGTCGACCATCTACGCGACCGGTATCGGGCGAGTGAGCGGCATGCCTGCCGGATTCTTCTGATGGTGCGAGGCACATATCGCTATCGTAGCCATCGGGAGCCATGGACGGAATTGCGGATGCGGATACAAGAGATCGCACAGAGCAGAGTGCGCTACGGATATCGCAAGATCCGCGTGCTGCTGAACCGCGAGGGCTGGAAGGTTGGGAAGCATCTGGTGTATCGGCTGTACAAGGAAGAGGGCCTGGCATTGAAGAAACGGCCCCAGCGTAAGAGAAAAGCGGTACGGCACCGGGAAGAGCGCTTCATCGCCACAGCACCGAATCAGGCCTGGAGTCTGGACTTCGTGGCCGATCAGTTGCAGGATGGCAGGCGCTTCCGGGCGTTGACGATCATAGATGTTTACACCCGGGAGAGTGTCGCGATCGAAGCCGGCCAGAGCCTGAAAGGAGAAGACGTGGTGCGAGTGTTGAACCAAGCAAAGCAGCAACGTGGAGTGCCGAAGCTTCTGTTCTGTGACAATGGAAGCGAGTTCACCAGTCAAGCCATGGACCTATGGGCCTACCAGAACGGAATGAAGATCGACTTCTCCCGCCCTGGCAAACCGACCGACAATGCCTTCGTTGAATCGTTCAATGGAACGTTCCGAGCGGAATGCCTGAATGCCCACTGGTTCGGGACACTGGCCGAAGCAAAGCGACTGATCGAAGCATGGCGGCAAGAATACAATGAGAGTCGTCCTCACCGATCTCTCGGAGAAAGGACGCCCAGCGAGTTCGCCAGTCAGTACGCGGCTAGCCGCGTACTGACTGCAACCTAAACCAGCCGAAGACTAACTCTGGGGTTGGTATAGAAATACTGGTCCGATCAGGGCGAACAAAAACCGGAGAAAGTCTCATTATCCCTGGACTAAACATGGGGGGCAGGTCAGATGGGTGCACGGGCGGAGCAAAGCCGCCTACCAACGGCACAACCGGGCGACCTCGGTTTGCCGACACGGCGCGCTCAATTTCGGAAGTTTCAACGACTCTGTAGAGCAAAGGCACAGCCTCGCGCAGCACACGAGGAATAATGAACCGTTGCGAACTGCTTATTTTCGGACTTCTTGGAATTTGATCATGAATGTGTACGAAATCGATCCCCTCCGGGACTCGCGCTGGGATGAATTTATTCAATGGTATCCGCATAGTTCTGTATTTCATTGCCCAAGCTGGCTGGAAGCTCTGAGCAGCACATACGGCTACGATCCCGTCGTGATCACTACCTCTGCTCCGACTGAACCCCTGACAAATGGCCTCGTTTTCTGCCGTATCGAGAGCTGGTTGACTGGCCGCCGCTTTGTATCGTTGCCCTTTTCTGACCATTGTGAACCGTTGGTCAACAGTCCGGCTGAACTTGACTACCTGCTGTCGAGCATGAAGCGCCAAGTCGACACCGGGAGGTGGAAATATGTTGAGGTCAGACCAGCCTCGTGGCGGCCGTGCAGCAGTACCGACCTCAGCGCAAGTCTTTCTTATCGATTTCATCGCCTGGACTTACGCGCAAGCACTCCGCAGTTGTTTGCAGCTTTTCACAAGGACTGCGTTCAACGGAAGATTCGACGAGCAGAGCGAGAAGGGTTGCGATACGAAGCTGGAAACTCCGAGACTCTCCTGCGGAAGTTCTACGAGTTGGTTGTTCTGACTCGCCGACGGCAGTGCTTGCCCCCCCCTCCAAAGGCATGGTTCCGGGAATTAGCTTCATCGTTCGGCCATGATCTTAAGATACGGATCGCTTCCAAGGGTGATTTGCCAGTAGCAGGCATTCTCACACTCTCGCATAAGAAATGTATGTATTACAAGTACGGCGGGAGCAAAGCGGACTTTAACAAGTTAGGTGGGATGGCCCTTTTGTTTTGGAAAGCGATACAAGAGGCGAAGGACGATGGGCGTGAAGAGCTGGACATGGGCCGCTCTGATATTGACAACTCTGGGCTTATAGCGTTCAAGGAGCATTGGGGAGCCGTTGGCAGTCACTTGTGTTATTGGACATATCCGTACAGAGCCAAATTAAGGCGATCAGAGTGGCGCCAAAGACTGGCCAGGGGTGTGGTGTCAGTTACCCCAGATGTTGGCTTAGTAGCAATCGGTACTCTGTTGTACCGGCATATCGGTTAGTTAGCATTCTGCTAGCGGAAGTACTTAATAGAAACGATCGGTCATAATCTTGCTGCTCAATACGACTTATTACTGGCTGAAGCCGATCTTGCCGTGGCGGTTTCGCATTGCCTTGCGGCGATTGCGCGCCCACTACAAACGAAAGACGTACGCAGGCGTATGGCCGATCGACCAGAACGCCGGCGTGACACCTCCGGGTTGGCCGGGATGGCCGGAAGGCAGCCGTTTCGCGCTGGTCCTTACGCATGACGTAGAAGGCCAAAAAGGGCTGGAGCGCGTCGAAAAGTTGATGAAACTGGAATCGACGTATGGCTTTCGCTCGTCGTTCAACTTTGTACCGAAAGACCAATACCGTGTTCCCGATGCATTGCGACAAACAATTGATCAAGCCGGATTTGAGGTCGGGGTACACGGACTCGAGCACGATGGAAAACTCTACGATTCCAAGCAGAAATTTGCCGCCAAAGCGGCGCTGATCCGGAAATACTTGGACGAGTGGAAGGTTTGCGGATTTCGCTCTCCCCTTATGCAACACAAGCTGGCGTGGCTCCATAGCCTGGGGGTGGAATACGATGCTTCCACTTTTGATACAGATTGTTTCGAACCTCAACCGGACGGAGCGGGAACCGTATTTCCGTTCTGGGTGCCTGGTCCAAATGGAGGCGGCTTTGTAGAGGTCCCATATTCGCTGGTTCAGGACTTCACATTATTCGTGGTCCTTCGTGAACGGAGTATCGACATCTGGAAGCGAAAGCTCGACTGGATAGCTGAGCGGGGCGGTATGGTGTTATTGAATACCCATCCTGATTACATGTGTTTTGACGGGGAAATAGATAGGGACGAATATCCTGTTTCCTATTACGAGGAATTGCTGTCATATGTAAAAGACAAGTACGCAGGTCAATACTGGTCTGCGCTACCTCGGGAAGTCGCTCGGTATTACTGTGCACAATTGCCTGCCCCTTCGCGGAATACTCGCAAAAAGATCTGCATGCTTGTGTACTCCGCGTACGAGAGAGACAATCGCGTACGGCGCTATGCGGAAACGCTCGCGAAACGCGGTGATCAAGTAGACGTGATCGCACTGAGCGGGAAGGGCGTGCCTAAGGGCGTAGAGAAGATTAACGGCGTCACCGTGCATCGAATCCAATACCGCGAGCCCAACGAGCGGCACAAGTGGGCATATGCTTTGCGCTGGTTCCGGTTCCTCGTAAGTTCCTCGGTTTTTCTCACCCGCCTGCACCGAAGGAACCAATACGACTTGATTCATGTGCACAACATGCCTGACTTTTTGGTATTTTCCGCATGGTATCCCAAGTTGTGTGGTGTGAGAGTGATTTTGGACATCCACGACCTCACGCCCGAGTTGTTCGCCAGCAAGTTCAACAAGAAGGCGAAGAGCTGGTATTTCGCATTGTTGAAAGCGTCTGAAAAGGTATCAGTGGCGTTCGCCGACCACGTCATAATCTCAAATCACCTTTGGCGAGAGCGTTTGGTGTCGCGCTCTGTTCCGGAGGACAAGTGTTCCGTATTTCTCAACCACGTTGATCCGGACATGTTCCATCGGCGCCCGAAAACCAGGAGCGACGGAAAATTCGTAATCCTCTTTCCAGGAAGTTTCCAGTGGCACCAGGGATTGGACATAGCGATTAACGCATTTTCCCGCATGCGAAGCAGAGTGCCGAATATTGAGCTCCATCTTTGCGGTAGCGGTCCAATGGAGGGCGAATTGGCGTCATTGGCGAAGAGTTTGGGTCTCAACGATAGCGTTAAGATCTTTCCGGAGGTTTCTCTCGACAAAATCGCTGATGTGATTGCAAATGCTGATCTAGGTGTGGTTCCCAAAAGGGCCGACTCATTCGGTGACGAAGCCTATAGCACAAAAATCATGGAATTCATGTCGCAGGGTGTTCCAGTTGTCATTTCCAGAACAAAGATCGACTCCTACTATTTTGACGATACGACCGTCCGTTTCTTCAAGTCCGGCGACCCAGAAGAGATGGCTAATGCGATGCTTGACGTCATCAACAACGAAGATTTGCGGAAAACGTTAGTTGAAAATGGCTACAAGTACGCGGAGCTCAACGGGTGGGGTCGGAAAAAGAACGAGTATCTCGAACTGGTCGACTCGCTCTCGACGGAACCAATTGGCGGTCTCCCGCAAAGCAGGGAAGCCAGTGTGGGCAACTGGTAAAATTTGCGACCAAGGCTGAGTGCGAGATGTGAAACCACCTTCTCGACCGGATATCTCCCGGTTACCGTCGAGAATTCTTCCGAGTCAATTTACGATCATGAAACCGCGGGCCAACGTGGGATATCCCAAGACCAGATCAAAATTACTACAACTTCACTGTAACGAATCATCTGATATCAGTGGGACCAGGGCGCAACGATTTCGTGTTATCCAACGAGTGTGCCTCGGGGCCAGAAGGTAAAAGCATTACAAGTCGTTTAGCACGGGTGTCGGTAAGGAGTGGCAAAGTGATAGTCCTCACAGAAGCAAAGGCATGCGGCTTCCCTCGAAACCTGTTGCGTGACCGTGTGGCGATCGTAACCGGTGGCTCGCGAGGTATCGGACGCGCGACCGTACAGCGGCTGGCCGAAGCCGGTGCCCACGTGGTTGTGAATTATATCTGCAAAGCTCACGAGGCTGCCAAAGCAGTGAATGAGGCACGTCAACTGGGCGTTCAGTCCGTCGCCTTTCAGGGCGATATTAGTCTGAGCAGCGAAGCAGACGCTTTAGTGGACAAGACGCTTGGTTCTTTTGGTCGGATCGACCTCGTAGTGGCGAATGCGGGCGTCTGGGAAGGCGCGCCGGTCGAGCAGATGAGCGATGAGGTGTGGGACAAGGTGATCGACCAAAACCTTCGGGGCACGTGGACCATTTGTCGCGCGGCGGTACCTGCGCTAAAACAGCAGGACAATGCTGCGATCGTAATCGTCAGTTCGACCGCCGGTCAGCGCGGCGAAGCAGGCTATTCCAACTATGCCGCCTCAAAAGGGGGACAAATCAGCTTCGCTAAATCGCTGGCAATTGAACTCGCGCCCAGCATTCGTGTGAACTGCGTTGCTCCGGGATGGGTCGATACCGAGCTGAATAATCCGGTCTTCGGCCCTGGCAGTAATGGATACAAGCGCGAAGTCGAACAGGGGATCCCTTTGCAGCGCATCGCGTTGGCCGATGACGTGGCCGCGGGCATCGTGTTTCTCGGCTCCGACTGGGCTCGCCATATTACGGGTGAGGTTCTGAATGTGAACGGCGGTTCGGTCCTTTGCGGCTGAAGAACATTAACGCTTCGAGCAACGGAGCAAAGTCGCTCGGGCGCCTCTGGATTCGCCACGAGTAACGATACTTCTTCTCCCCGCTGATACACATCGAAGCTTGGGCACCGTACCGAGGCTCGAACGAGATTGAAACCCACCGTCCTACTTGCCACTACAGATCGTTGGTTTCCGACTGCTCGACTGGCGATGGCACTGGCCAATGCAGGCTGCAACGTCGGGGTTGTCTGTCCCGCTCGCCACCCGTTCAACAAGACGAGTGCTGTGCACCAGACACACACGTACGATGGGCTGATGCCATTGAAGTCATTCGCGGCTGCCATCGCTGCCACAAAACCTGATTTCATCGTTCCTGGTGACGACCTTGCAACTTGGCATTTGCATGACCTTTATCAGCGAGAACTGCGCAAAGGTCAAGCAGGTGAGGCAACCTGTTCGCTGATCGAACGTTCCCTCGGTGCACGTACCAGCTTCCAAGTCGTCTACTCTCGCACTTCCTTCATGGAGCGGGCCCAAGAAGCCGGCGTACGCGTCCCAAAGACCACAATCATTGCAAGCACCAAGCAACTTTCAGAATGGGTCGCCCGAGCCGGCCTTCCGACGTTGCTAAAAGCGGACGGCACTTCAGGTGGAAATGGCGTGAGAGTCGTCCACACGTTCGAAGAGGCCGAACGGGCCTTTCATAAGCTGAAAGCTCCCCCGCTATGGGCCAGAGCGGCGAAGCGAGCGCTGGTAGATCGGGACAAGACGTTGGTTTGGCCAGCGCTATTACGCCGACGTTCCGTCGTGAATGCGCAAGCATTTGTAGCAGGGCGCGAAGCAACCAGTACAGTCGTCTGCTGGGAGGGCACGGTCTTGGCCTCCCTTCACTTCGAAGTGCTCAAGAAAGCGGACCAGTCTGGGCACGCCACCGTAGTTCGGTTAATCACGAACCCTGAAGTGTCATCGGCTGTCGAAGTGATGGTTCGTAGGCTCAATCTTTCGGGGTTGCATGGATTCGATTTCCTCCTGGAGTCCGGAACTCAAAACGCGTACCTCATCGAAATAAATCCCCGCGCGACGCAGGTGGGGCACCTGATGCTTGGACCCGGACGTGATCTCCCCGCCGCTTTGTACGCCGCCTTGACCGGAAAGGCTGTCCAAGAGGCGCAACAGATCACCGACAACAATACGATTGCGCTATTCCCGCAGGAATGGATCAGGGACCCAGGGAGCGAATTTCTGCGTTCGGCGTACCACGATGTCCCCTGGGAACAGCCCGAGTTAGTTCATGCCTGCGTCCGCAGCCGTCGCAGACAGAGCGCCTGGTACAAGCACCAACAACCAGCCCGAGCCGTCTCAGCGGTTCACCTTCCTCGCTGATAGCTAATTTCAGGGAAGAGCAAGTTGTGGAAGTTAAATTGCGAAGCAGTACAAATCGAAGTATCCGAAGGGACCACGCGAGTGGGATGTCTCTCGAATCTGGAGCACAAGTTCGTCATGCGGATCTTCGTGATCGCGATGTGCTCCATCGCTCAGTCGAGCTTCTTGGCAGGATCGACGAACCCATGCTCATTGATCACGCAGCGATGGAGAATGCTGTGACAACTTCGGGATCTTTGTGCGGGCAATTCCCGCAACATCAATCTGTACCGAGTCAAGTCCACGAGGAAGGAAACAGAGCGCTTCGAATCATGAAGTTTGGCGGCACATCGGTCGGTGACGCAGCCTGCATCGCGAGAGTGGCTGAGATCGTTCGGATCGCGGCGCTAGACAGCGAACTGGTAGTGGTCGTCTCCGCGATGGCCGGTGTGACCAACAAATTAATCGAGGCAGCCAACCAGTCGGAGGCTGGAAATCGCACCGCCGTCGCGACGATCTTCGAAGATCTTCGCAAACAGCATGATGCAGTGGCCAACAGTCTGATTTCTTCGGTCGAGGAACGCAGCCGCATCAGCCAAACGATGCAAGACGTCTTTCAAGAAGGCGACCGTCTATGCGAGGGTACGATCCTGCTGCGCGAGTTGACGCCGCGAGTCCGCGACTCGATCTCTAGCCTTGGCGAACGTCTCTGCGCACCGCTGGTCGCGGCCGCACTCGCGGAACAAGGAGTTGCCAGCGAGGCGATCGAGGCCACAGGACTGGTAGTGACCGACTCGGACCACGGCGCCGCCGATCCGCGGATGAATCTCACGCGAGAACGCTGCGAGGCGCGGCTTCGCCCGCTCCTGCGGCAGGGCATCGTTCCCGTCGTCACAGGTTTCATCGGCGCCACAACCGACGGTGTGCTTACAACTCTCGGTCGAGGCGGCTCCGATTATTCTGCAACGATCCTAGCCGCGGCTCTCGACGCTCACGAAGTCATCATCTGGACGGATGTGGACGGCCTACTAACTGCAGATCCACGACTGGTGCCCGGCGCATGCACCGTGCCAGAGATCTCATATCGCGAAGCCTCTGAGCTCGCGCACTTTGGTGCCAAAGTCTTGCATCCGAAAACTCTTCGGGCTGTAATGCAACGCGGTATCCCTCTTTGGATTCGAAACAGCTTCGCACCCGAACGGCCGGGAACTAAGATCGTGCCGGCGGGCCCCGCCAGCGGTGGAGGAGTCAAGGCACTCTCTGCGATCGGCGAGCTCGCGTTGATCACCGTCGGAGGTCCGGGAATCGTAGGCGTGCCGGACGTCTTGGGCCGTACCTTCGCGACGACCGCAGCGGTTCGTGCCGATGTCTTGCTGATTTCGCAGTCGTCCTCGCAAAACAACATCTGCCTGATCGTTTCGTCTTCCCTGGCAAAGCACACGGTAGAGGCACTTCGAAGTGAGTTCGCCGTGGATCTAGCACATGAAAAAGTAGAGCACATTACCCTCGATCCTGAAGTTGCGATTGTCACGGTGGTGGGGCAGAACATGTGCGGAGTTTCGGGGATTGCCGGCCGGACATTCTGCGCACTCGGTCGCGAAAACGTGGACATCATAGCGATCGCCCAAGGCTCGTCGGAGTGCAATATCTCCTTTGTTGTGGCTCAGAAAGACATGAAGACGGCACTTGTCACCACCCATCGGGAATTTCAACTGGGACATTGTGAATTCGCGACTGTTCCAGCCCGGGTGTCTTGAAACCGCCGTCGAAATACACGCACTTCGCTAAATCTTCGGGTACCCAATGACTCAGCCGAATCTCAATGTTCGCGACATTTCCGATACCGCCCGTTGGGTGGCTTATTTTCGAGCAGTCGAAACGCAACGGCCTGACGCGCTGTTCCGCGACCCATACGCAGAGCGCTTGGCCGGCAAGCACGGGTTTCAGATCGCCAACACTCTGACGGATGGAAACAAGCATGAGTGGGCGTGGGTGGCGCGCACCTATCTTTTTGATCAGTTCATTGCGCGCGAGATTGGAGACAGAGCGAACCTGGTGATCAATCTCGCCGCTGGGCTCGACGCCCGGCCGTATCGTATGGATTTGCCGAGCACGCTGCAGTGGGTCGAGGTAGATCTGCCCGAGATTGTTTCCTACAAGGAGGAAGCTCTGAAGGATGAGCTGCCCAGATGCCGACTCGAACGGGTATCACTCGACCTTTCCGACGAGCCTGCGCGCCGAAACCTCTTTGCTGATTTGAATAAGCGGGCAACGAAGATCATAGTTATGACCGAGGGACTCTTGATCTACTTCACCGCTGAGGAAGTAGGCTCCTTCGCCAGCGATCTCGCCTCCAATACGCACTTTCACAGCTGGATCATCGATCTTGCCTCTCCGGGTCAACTCAAATTGATGCAGCGCACGACCGGCAAACAACTGAGCGAGGCCGGTGCGGCGTTTAAATTCGCGCCGCCGGAGGGGGTAAATTTCTTCGCGCAGTACGGATGGGAGCCGATCGACGTCCAAGGGATGTTGAAGACCGCAGCACAATTCGACCGGGCGCCAGCCGAACTCCTGTCCCTCTTACCAGAACCTAAAGGATCGATGAAAAACTACCCGTGGACAGGGGTATGCAAGCTAAAGAGACAATGACCTCCTTCTAGCTCGCTTGTAAAGCCAGAACCGCCCTGCCCTCGATTGCATGCATCAAAGAATTCCACAACTCGATGCCGTTCGTGGCGTAGCCATCCTGGTAGTGATGCTGCACAACAGCGGGACTCTCCCGCGCTTATTTGCCCAGGGATGGATGGGGGTCGATCTGTTCTTTGTTTTGTCGGGGTTCTTGATTACGGGGATTCTCATCGATTCAAAGCAATCGGAAAGCTATTTCAAGAGCTTCTATGTCAGGCGATGTTTAAGGATTTGGCCTTTGTATTACTCAGCACTTTTCTTCATGTTCGTGCTGGTTCCTTTCCTTCGTCCGTCGGAAGCGTCAACAGTCTTCGCAGCTCGTTCGTCACCGTGGTGGGCATACCCGTTGTTTCTCCAAAATTTCCTGGTTCCAAGTCCAACTGGCGCAACAGGACTGCTAGGCGTCACCTGGTCGCTCGCCGTCGAGGAACAGTTTTATCTAGTTTGGCCCTGGGTCATTCAATACTGCTCTGGCACTCAGATGCGTCGCATTGCCATCGCAGTAATTTGCGTTTCTCCGGTGCTGCGATTCTACCTGTCGTCGCACCACGTTAATATCTACTCAAACCCATTTTGCCGCCTGGATGCCCTGATGGCGGGAGCCCTCCTCGCGGTAGTAGTTCGTTCGGAAAACTTTCTCCCCTCCAGCTTCTTAAAGCGAGCCTGGATTGCTCTCTTTGTCACAGCGCCACTGGCACTTCTAGCGGCAATCCTCGGTGCAAGATGGATCGCGTTCTCTTTCACGGCGATGGCCTCGATGTCTTTTGTATATCTGGCGCTGTTTTCCTCGCAAAAATGGCTCCAAGTCATGCTGAAGAATCGATTCCTGACATATACCGGAGTCATCAGTTATGGCCTATATTTGCTTCACAAGATTCCGTTTGATGCGGCGAAGAGTTTCCACTTCGACCGGCACCCGCTGCTGGTTCTGCCGGTTGCCATCGTCGCCAGCTACGCTCTTGCAAATCTGTCTTGGAACCTGCTCGAGAAACCATTCTTACGGTTAAAACGGTTCTTCGAGACCAGCCCGGTGCACCAGGAATCGGTAAATGGCCAGCTAGTGCTTGCACCTTAACAACATAACTGCTCCTACGTACGCTCTCTCGATTCTGAATGGAGAGAACTATGGGACGTTTCCTTGCTGAATACCGAAGTGATCAATCAGAAAGGGGTTCTGATAGGCCTATGCTGGAAAGTGTGGTGATCGGCGCGGGTCCGTATGGACTGTCAATTGCAGCATATTTGCGACGCAGCGGTGTGTCATTCCGTATTTTCGGTCGCCCGATGGACAGTTGGCTTGGTCACATGCCTAAGGGCATGATGCTGAAGTCTGACGGATTCGCTTCTAACATCTACGACCCAGAGAATGCTTTCACTCTGAGGCAGTTTTGTGCAGAGCAAGGCATCGCGTATGCCGATACGGGTGTACCGGTTCGCTTGGACACGTTTACTGCGTATGGACTCGCCTTCCGAGATCGTATGGTTCCGGAGTTAGAAGACAAGTTTGTAGCAAGTGTCGACCGGTTGCCTGTCGGGTTCCGGTTACAGCTCGACGATGGTGAGATAGTTCAAGCGCGCACGGTGGCAGTGGCCGTCGGCATCACCCACTTCGACTACGTTCCTGAGAACCTGGCCTCTCTGCCACCGGAGTTCCTTTCCCATAGTTCGCGTCATCATGAGGTGGACCCATTTCGGGGCCGCAACGTTGTCGTGATTGGTGGGGGCGCATCCGCCCTCGATCTGGCGGGATTACTGCATGAGGCCGGAGCCAATGTTCAGCTCGTTAGTCGCCGGCAGTCGCTGAACTTCCATAGCCAGCCGACGGGCAAGCCGCGCTCTCGGTGGCAGCAGATTAGGCATCCGCAGTCGGGATTGGGGCCCGGATTACGCTCACGGTTTTTTGCCGACTTGCCGATGGCGTTTCACCACTTGCCGGAACATCTTCGAATCGAAGCCGTCCGCAGAACCCTGGGTCCGTCCGGGGGATGGTTTATCAAAGACAAGGTGATCGGGAAAGTGCCATTACATCTCGGATGCGTACCTCAGGCCGCCGACATTCGCGACGGCAGAGTGCATCTGCGAGTTCGGGCCTCCGACGGCAGTAAACAGGAGATTGTATCGGAGCATGTCATAGCTGCAACCGGCTACCGAGTCGATCTAGAGCGCTTGAAGTTCCTGAGCCCTGGAATTCGCTCGGAGCTAAAGGCGCTAGACAGAATGCCGGTACTCTCATCCAATTTTGAATCGTCCGTGCCCGGCCTCTATTTTGTAGGAATTGCGGCAGCGAATAGTTTTGGCCCAGTTATGCGCTTTGCATTCGGCGCCGGCTTCGCCGCTCGCACATTGGCCCATGCCGCGACCAAGTCCCTCTCGCGGGAGCGGGCATCCTTTGCGGTCACGAACGCGGCAGCGACTACAAAATAAACTCACTCTGGCAGCACAGCAACTTTCCTGATTGTATTTCGCAACCATAAGGCTATCGCACGCATGAAAAGAGAAACGGTCGCCATTCACGTGGGCTATGACGGCGATCCCACGACGAAGGCCGTTGCTGTGCCCATCTACCAGACCATAGCGTTTGAATTCGATAGCGCAGAGCACGGAGCAGCGTTATTCAATTTAGAAGTCCAGGGCAACATCTACACCCGCATCGGGAATCCGACAAATGCGGTCTTGGAGAAACGAGTTGCTGCCCTGGAAGGCGGAGTGGAAGCTCTGAGCGTCAGTTCAGGAATGGCCGCCATTGAATACTCGCTCATTAACATCGCAGAGTCGGGGAACAATATAGTTTCCCTACCGCAACTCTACGGCGCCACCTACACTCTTTTGGCCCATATCTTCCCGAAGCGGGGAATCAGTTCGCGCTTCGCAGCCAGCGACCACCCTGATGACGTCGAAAAGCTGATCGACGAGAACACTCGCGCAGTTTACTGCGAAAGTGTGGGGAATCCGGCGGGTAACGTAGCAGACATTGAGGGCCTGGCGCGAGTCGCGCATAAACACGGCGTACCTCTGGTAGTCGACAACACCATTGCCACACCAATCCTGCTCAGGCCGTTCGAATATGGCGCCGATGTGGTCGTGCACTCTATGACGAAATTCATGGGGGGCCACGGTACCACCCTGGGTGGAATGATCGTAGATAGTGGGAACTTTCCCTGGCGAAAGTATCCCGAGCGCTACTACATGTTGAATCAGCCGGAGGTTGCGTACCACGGCGTAGTCTATGTCGACCATTATGGCAGCGCCGCTTACGTCGCCCGCTGCCGGACGGTGTGTCAAAGGAACACCGGCGCCACGTTGTCGCCCTTCAATGGTTTTTTGCTTCTGCAAGGTGTTGAGACGCTCGCACTTCGTATGGAACGGCACGTCGAGAATGCGCGCAAGGTAGCCGAGTTTCTTCGCGACCATCCGAATGTGGAATGGGTTAACTACGCCGGATTCTCAGATAACCCGCTATATCCAATGGCCCAACGATACATGGGCGCCAATCGATGCTCCTTGCTGACATTCGGTGTAAAGGGAGGGTTCGAAGCAGGGACAAAGTGTTTCAACGCGCTCAAACTATTCAAGCGAATGGTGAACATGGGTGATGCCAAGTCGTTGGCGTGCCATCCCGCCTCTACTACACACCGGCAGTTGTCGCCTGAGGAACAAGAGAAGGTGGGCGTGAAGCCTGAGATGCTTCGGCTCAGCGTCGGCATTGAGCATATCGACGATATTCTCGACGATCTCAACCAAGCGTTGGACAAGGCCAAAGAATGAACCAGAAAAAGACTGCAACGCGAGTGAGCTCTGGAGGAATGTCATGCCATTGATCATCGACGGCGGCCGGATTCCACCTCAGTGGGCGGAGAGAATGAGCTGGCACCCAAGGGAATCGGTGGACAGCTCCGCCACGCGGGCCGATAGCATCAGCATCGCATTTATCAATAACATGCCCGACCCAGCTCTGGAAGACACTGAAGTACAGTTCTTGGAATTGCTCGATGCAGCAGCCGGCGACATTTCCGTGCGCATTAAGCTGCACTCGCTGTACGGAGTTCCTCGCGGTGAAGGAGGGCAGCAGCATCTAAACGGATTTTACTTCGATACTGACGATTTGCTGGACGAACGGTTCGATGGCATGATAATGACCGGAACCGAGCCGCGACAATCCAACCTGCGCAACGAACCTTACTGGCCGGCCTTGGCTAACGTCCTAGGTTGGGCGGAAAGCAATACCGCCTCAACGATCCTGTCATGTTTGGCGGCACACGCAGGTGTCCTTTACAGCGATGGCATCAACCGTCATCCCCTGAATGACAAACAATTTGGGGTGTTTGACTTCGCCAAGACCGACGACCACCAGCTGACTCGCGGCACCGGTGAAAGGGTACGTCTCCCGCACTCGCGGTGGAACGAGGTGCAGGCAGACGCTCTGACTGCATGCGGTTACCGGGTGCTGACGCAATCGCCCGAGGGCGGCGTCGACTCATTCGTGAAGAAGAAGAAGCGAAGCCTATTCGTACATTTCCAGGGTCATCCCGAGTACGGCGCACAAACACTGCTGAAGGAATACCGAAGAGATATTAGAAGGTTTCTCAAGCACGAGAGAGAAACCTACCCATCCATGCCTAAGGGTTACTTTAGCGCCACGGATACCAAGCTGCTGGGTGATTTTCAAGAGACGGCCTTAACGAATCCCCGGGAAGAACTCATGGTGGCTTTTCCGGAAGCTGTGGCCGGGACGCTGCAGAAGACATGGCAATTCGCCGCCACAGCGATCTATCGTAATTGGTTGCATTATGTAGTGTCGAAGAGGGCGGAAACGTCCACGTTGCCAACCGTGGCAGCGGTCTATGGAAGTGTCCAGCGAAAACGATCTGCATTGCCGTAGAGAGAAAGGGAGCGGAGTGTCAAAAATAGTATCATCCGGGTTGTCGATGGTTCAGACGGACAAGACGAATGGTCACCATGCGGACAAGGCAGCATACGGATCTGTCGTTGTCGCCACCGCAGCCACCGTTGAGCTCGAGCCCGAGCCGATTCCAGCCGATTGGATTCTGAGCGGCTCACCCGAGGCACGGTGCAAGAAATTAGTGAGGAGCCGCGATTGGACATCGCACCTCGTAGTGTGGGACTGTACTCCGGGTAGTTTCAAGTGGCATTACTCGATGGACGAGACCATCGTCATAATTTCGGGTGAGGCCTTCATGATCAACAATAATGGTGAGGAGCGCCGGTTCGGCCCTGGCGATTTGGCCTTCTTCCCAGCCGGGTCGTCGTGCTCGTGGCGTGTCACTCGGACTCTGCGTAAGGTTGGTATTCTTCGCGAAGGGATGTGGCGTCCACTAGGACTAGGGCTAAAGATGTGGCGCAAAGTCCTCCGCACCGCTGGGTTGGCCGGCAAATCGCCGTTAATATTAGTCGTGACTGCGGGCACACTTGCAAGTTTTCGTTGACTGCGGTTCTGACCATAGCCAGCTGAAAGTACCAGATGCACATTCTGCGATTGTGGACTCTTGGCCGAGAATGTGAGTAGGCGCAATCGGACTCGGACTGCCACCAACATACGGAATGTTTATGGCGAGTCCCGTCAGGAATCGACACACTACATGAAGTCCTTAGGTACATATCTTCGCCCGGGCGACTTTGTCGAAGTAAGGTCTCCAGAAGAAATTCTGTGTACGCTGGACGCCGACGGCGCGTTGGACAAGCTGCCGTTTATGCCCGAAATGGTCGAATTCTGCGGAAAAAGATATAAGGTCTCTAAACGGGTCGTGAAAACCTGTTATTACGGGACTAGTTCGGGCATGCGGAAGTTCCCGACAGAGGATGTCGTGCTGCTTGAGGGATTGCGTTGTTCGGGCGGAGAGCACGATGGTTGTCAGAAGGCATGCACGATTTTCTGGCGTGAGGCGTGGTTGCGCAAAGTCGAGGGCCCCAGCACGATTCAGTCGAGTGTGGAGCCCGAGAACATCAAGCGCCTGCGGACCCGGCTTAAGACCTCGACCGGCCCGCATACTTACTTCTGTCAGGCCAGCGAAATTTTGAATGCGACCAGCGAGTTGCCATACTGGGAACGATTTGGGAAGTGCTTCAGTGATATTCGCGCAGGTAATTGTAGCGCCCCGGAAATGGCACATCGCATTAGTGTATGGCTCTTCTGGAGGCTCCGTAAGCTGTTCTTGGGGGCGTATGCTCGCGGAACCCAAAATCCGACCCCAGCCGAAAGCCTGAATTTAAGGTCGGGGGAGCTTATTGAAATCAAGCCACTCACGGGTATCACACTGACTTTGGATAAGAAGGCCTATAACCGCGGACTGTACTTCACCCCGGCCATGGCGGGTCTATGTGGCGAGCCGCACCGGGTGGATCGCAAGATCGAGAAGATCATCGTGGATGGAACGGGGGAGATGAGGCAGCTCCGCAACACCGTGTTTTTGGAAGGCTCACTGTGCGGATGTGACTGTGTGGCATTCGGCGGGTGCCCTCGCGGCGAGTTCGCCTATTGGCGGGAGATTTGGCTTCGTCGAGCTCCGACCGCCTTGGAGTCCGGGTGCGGGCGACCCTTAGACTTAGAAGAACAATCACTCCTCAATTCCTAATATTGCTGGACTTCCTTTCGTAATAACAACAAAGTTCACAGCACCGAGATGCCGCGAAGCCGCATATGAATCACGATCACAATCCAGAGCACTCGACGGACCTGCCTGAGCGCATTTGCGATGTTATTCGGCCCTGGTCTGAGCGTTCCCCGGAACGGCTGGCTCTGCTGGAACTGTCCGGAACCTGGACGTATCGGCAGCTCGCATCCGCCGTTTCGGACACTCAGCGCTGGCTCCTCGCCTCAAGGGTCCGCCCGGGCGATCGGGTGATGATTGTGTGCGAGAACAGCCGCGCCTTTGTTGCTATTCTCCTGGCCCTGGCTGCTCTTGATGCGTGGCCAGTGCTGGTAAACGCACGCCTCTCGGCCCGCGAGGTCGATGAGATTCGCGACCATTGCGGCGCCCGCCGTGTGATCTACACCACGGCCGTTTCACCGCATGCCCGGGAACACGCAAAGCGGCATGGAGCCGTCGTCGGCGAAGCAGCCGGATTGGGACCACTTGGAATTGGCTCGCTAAATGAAGAGGTCACCCCCGAGCCGATCGATACAGATAGCGCGAACCGTGTTGCCGCGTTGATCTACACGTCTGGCACCACCGGCCAGCCTAAAGGTGTGATGTTGACTCACAGGAACCTGCTGTTCCTGGCGGCTGGTTCAGCAAAGATACGCGCACTGACTCCGGAGGATCGCTTTTATGGTGTCCTGCCGATGTCTCATGCGGTTGGCCTCTCGGTTGTGTTGTTGGGAACTTTGCTGAGCGGTGCGACACTCTATTTGTCGCCGCGCTTCGATCCCGTGGCGGCCCTCGCGACGTTGGAAAAAGACCGCTTGACAGTCATGCTGGGCGCACCGGCGATGTTTTCGCTCTTGGTTGAATACGCAAAGTTGAGAGGACTGAAGTCACTGCGGTTTCCCGGGCTTCGAGTCATCGCGTCAGCCAGCGCACCCCTCTATGCCCCCCTTAAATCAACGGTGGAGAGCCTTTTTGCTATGGTGCTGCACAATGGATATGGCGTGACGGAATGCTCTCCGACAATTGCTCAAACCAGGATTGAAGCGCCTCGCGATGATATTTCCGTTGGGCCGGTATTTCCGGGAGTTGAAATCAAGTTGGTTCAGCGTGACGGAAACCCCGTAGCTAATGATGAAGTGGGTGAATTGCGCGTACGCGGACCCAATGTCATGAAGGGTTACTACCGTGCGCCAGAAGAAACGGCAGCCGCTGTCGATGCAGACGGATGGTTCAACACGCGAGACTTGGCCCGGTTGGAAAACGGCAACCTGTTTATCGTCGGGCGTACGAAGGAGTTGATCGTTCGCTTTGGATTTAACGTTTACCCGGCCGAAATCGAAGCAGTACTGAACGCTCATCCTGCGGTAGTCCGGTCCGCTGTGCTTGGACGCTCGGTTGAAGGTTCCGAGGGAGATGAAGAAATCCTCGCTTTCGTGCAACTGTTGCCGGGTTCGGCGATCACGGCTCCCGAATTGGCCGAACATGCCGCACGGTGTCTCGCTCCCTATAAGCGTCCTTCGCAGGTCCTGATCGTCCCCACAATGCCGGTGACTCTGACCGGAAAAATCTTGAAGGACGAGCTGGCAAAGACTGTCGAACTCAGCACCCACGCGCACTGACCAACTGACGACGACCGCCGCAACTAGGTACGAACTGCGACGATGTCTCGTCAAAAGCGACGAAATATCCGAGTGGGGTGCCGCCGAGCACGGAGGTAGAAGCGCGTTCAATGAGAAGGAAGCATGATCGGATACAAAACACAACAAGGTGAAAGCGGAGCTTTGGTGTGACTGACTCTTCGGCAACCCCAATCATAGTTAGCGAGGACGCCACAGCGAGACAGTTGACTCTCATTTGGCAAGACCTCCTGGGCGTCGACTCAATTGGTCCGGACGACAATTACTTCGACTTGGGCGGTGATTCGTCGCTGGCCGTCCACATGTTCGCTCGAGTCGAAAAGCTCTTCCATGTGAAGCTGCCCCTGGCTACACTGTATGATGCTCCAACGATCGCAGAACTCGCGGGTATTCTCCGCTGTGAGGCTCCAGTTACTGGCTGGTCACCGCTGGTGGCAATTCAGCCGACTGGTTCGCGGCCTCCGTTTTTCTGCTTCCACGGAGCCGGCGGAAACGTCCTGAGCTATCGACAACTCTCAGTACATCTTGGCGCTGATCAACCATTTTACGGTTTGCAATGCCAGGGCCTGGACGGCAGTCGCCCCCCACTGAATAGAATCCAGGACATGGCAGCGCTATACGTGCGGGAGATACGTAGAGCGCAGAGGCATGGGCCCTACTTCCTCGGTGGTTATTGCATGGGTGGAACGCTCGCATTTGAAGCGGCCCAACAACTTCGGGCGCAGGGTGAGCCAGTTGCACTGCTCGCCTTGTTTGACACCATGGACTGGTCCAAAGTTCGGGTAACGTCGTGGTCCATGAGTTATTACACCTGGCAACGGCTGGTATTCCATGTGGCGAACTTCCTCGAGCTTAATTTCGCTGGCAAGCTCAAGTTCTTCCGGGAGAAAACTGGAGTGCTGCGGAGCAGGATCCCTGTATGGCGAGGGATGCTACTTGCGAAGCTTAGTAACGGCTCCAACACATCTCAGTCGGAATCGCGGCTTTTGGGCCAGATCTGGCAAACGAATGATCGCGCGGTCTGGGATTACAGGCCGCAACTATATCCCGGCAAGGTTACTGACTTTCGCCCCGCGAAGCAATATCGAATATTCAATAGGCCGGAAGCCAAATGGGATCGATTGGCCAAGGGAGGGCAGGAAATTGTAGTTCTGCCCGTCTATCCCGCGGGCATGTTACTAGAGCCATTCGTCGAGCACTTGGCCGAAGCGCTAAGGAAATCGATGGACGCCGCGATTCGTCAGTGTGAGACCAGTCTATCCACGGTAATGGTAACTAGGATTTCGTAGCGAGGACTATTCGATTGGCACTAGGAACCGGTTGGTCTAGGACGTTGACATTGTTCGAAGGCGATTGGCACGAGGGCAACGTGCCGATCATGGGCCCGCGCACGCATGCTGCCTGGCTTTGCTCCCTGGTGTTCGATGGAGCTCGTGCATTCGAAGGGGTTACGCCCGATCTCGAGCTTCATTGCGCTCGCGTCAATGACTCTGCCGTGAAGCTCTTCCTGAAGCCGATCGTCTCCACGGAGACCTGGGTGAAACTTGCCCACGAAGGGATAGCCCGGTTCGACAAGGATGCATCTCTGTACATTAGGCCGATGTATTGGGCGGAAAGGGAAGGGCCCTGGGTCCAAGCCCATGACCCCGAGTCCACTCGGTGGTGTCTCTCGATCTACGAGGCGCCGATGCGCCAACCTAAAGGATTCTCGATTACGTTGTCTCCCTATCGAAGGCCGACTCAGGACACGATGCCGGTCGATGCCAAAGCCGGTTGCCTATATCCCAACAATGCGCGCTCGCTCTTTGAGGCCCACGCCCGGGGCTTTGATAACGCGATCGTCCGCGACATGCTGGGCAACGTAGCCGAACTGGCCACCTCTAATATTTTCATGGCGAAGGATGGCGTTGTGTTTACGCCGGTCGCGAATGGGACCTTTCTCGCCGGGATCACGCGCCAACGCGTGATTGGATTGCTGCGTGACAGCGGTGTAACAGTAGTCGAGAAGACTATGTCCTACAGCGAGTTCGAGACGGCTGACGAAATTTTTGCGACTGGGAACTACTCCAAGGTTGTGCCCGCGACACGCATCGGTGACCGTCCCCTCCATTTCGGCCCGATCTATACCAAAGCCCGAGAACTTTATTGGGAATTTGCGCATGCGAAATCAGTCCTTATGCGATAACACATCTTCTGCTAAACCGCAGTCAAGATGACATCCCAGCAATCTCGGACAGTCTTTGCCCTCGGTCAGATAAACTGTGAAAACTGAAACGACTCTCTCGATGCAGGAGGTACTTACCCCGATTTGGCAGCGGTTGCTGCAACTGCCCTCAGTTCAAGCCGAGGATAATTTCTTTGATCTTGGCGGCGATTCTTCATTAGCGCTCCAACTCTTTAACGAAATTGCGAAGGCGTGCGGTCGAGAACTGCCTCCGGTGACGATCTACCAGGCACCAACGATCACAGCTCTGGCCGCGCTACTTGAGCAACCCGCTACGACGCGGTTTCCACCACTCGTGCTCATGAAATCCGGTAGGGGTAGGGGAGAGCCGCCGGTTTTCCTGGCTCACGGTCTGGGTGGCAGCGCGATGGACTTCTTTCAGCCGGTAAAGCATATCCAAACTGAACACCCAATCTACGGGCTGCAAGCGAAGGGCATTGACGGGGTCGACGAGCCGTTTGAGCACATCGAGGACATGGCTCAGTTCCATCTCGATGCCATCCGGGAGTTGCAGCCGCACGGTCCATATCTTCTCATTGGATATTCATTGGGTGGCCTGGTGGCAATGGAAATGGCTCATCGCCTGTCAGCGATGGGAGAGAAGGTTGGATTACTTGCCATGCTGGACGCCTACCCGCACATAAGTCATATATCGCTGGGACAACGCTTGCGTATCCGAGCGCGCCAGGCGAGGCGCGGCCTGCAATTTGTGGGAGATCTCGGTGGAAGCGCTACATATAAGCCGCCGACTGGTGTATTGTTCAACCCGACGATGCAGCACGTGCGAGACAGCGCGTATCTCGCGTTGACCCGCTATAAGCCCAGGTTGTACCGTGGCAAAGTAAAATTTGTGAGGGCAGGGATTAACTCCGTCTTTCCCCATGATGCCGCCGCGGTTTGGGCCAAGTTCGCGTCAGATTTCGACGTCGAGACCGTGTCAGGCGATCACCTAGGAATTATCACGACACACTACCTGAGCCTCGCGAATGTACTCTCACGATATCTAAAGGAGGCGTACCGTCAGGGATAGCGCCAACAACGTAACGTTCCGAAGCGTTTCATTGACGGTTTATCTAGTCGGCCGCTTAGCAGGCTGCTCTTCAGACTTCCGGCGCAAGTCTCCGAAGGTTGTGGTGCGATGAACGGAGCAGAGAGTCTGGTTCGCACGCTGATCGCCGGTGGGATCGACGTTTGCTTCACCAACCCTGGCACCTCGGAACTGCACATCGTCGCAGCACTGGACCGACAAACGGAGGTGCGCTGCGTGCTCGGGCTCTTCGAAGGCGTGGTAACGGGAGCCGCCGACGGATACGCGCGGATGACGGGGAAACCAGCTTGTACTCTACTTCATCTTGGTCCCGGTCTTGCCAACGGTCTTGCCAATCTGCACAACGCCAGTCGCGCACAGGTGCCGATAGTCAACATCGTTGGCCAGCATGCGACCTATCACCTCCGCCACGACACGCCTCTCACTGCCGACATTGAAGCGATCGCGCGGCCCTATTCGAAATGGCTGCGAACATCCTACGTAGCGTCTGGGATTGGTCACGACGCTACCGAAGCCATCATTGCCGCTCGGACAGCGCCAGGTCGCATCGCGACGCTGATCGTTCCGAGTGATGTCGCCTGGTCTAATGTCATTCCGGATGAGAACAGAGCGATTGCTCGGTTCCCGGCCATACCCAAAGCGCCAATTCCAGCCAGCGAGACCGTTGAGCATGCGGCAGCCATGCTCCGCTCGGGGCTGAGAACTGGCCTACTGATAACTGGCAGCGCGCTCTTCGGCAATGGACTCGCGATGGCAGGCCGCATCGCTACGGCCACTGGGGCCAAACTGTTTTCGCCTTATCCCTTCACCCGTATGGAACGTGGTGCCGGGGTCCCTCCCGTAGAACGGCTTCAATATGTCCTTGAGATGGCTGTCGAGCAGCTCAAGGAGTTTCGTCAACTTATCCTGGTGGGAGCAACCCCTCCCGTCTCGTATTTTGCCTACCCTGACAAGAACAGCGTACTCACTTGGCCAGACTGTGAGATTCACACACTAGCCCGGCTAGGCGAAGACTACGTCGGTGCCTTGGAAGGTTTGGCCGCCGCACTGTCGCTTCACGGTACACAGTTCCAGTCGGCAAAGGCCGCACGTCCTTCGCTGCCGAGCGGAGAAATCACGCTACCTGGCCTCGCCGCCACGGTGGGAGCGCTTCTGCCCGAAAACACTATCGTAGTCGACGAATCCATGACCTCGGGCCGCGGCATGATGGCGGCTACCAGGGGAGCACCACCCCACGACTTTTTGGCCAACACCGGCGGTTCGATTGGAATCGCGATGCCGCTAGCGGTCGGTGCAGCAGTGGCGTGCCCCGATCGACGAGTATTGTGCCTCACGGCTGACGGCAGCGGCATGTATACCTTGCAAGCATTGTGGACTATGGCGCGCGAGGGTCTCAAAGTTACCACGGTGGTCTTTGCCAACCGCGCTTACGCGGTTCTGAAACGCGAGTTTGCCGGCCTCGGTGTCGGCGACCCTGGCCCCCGAGCTGCCGACTTGTTCGACATCGGACGTCCCGATCTTGACTGGGTGCTGTTGGCGGAGAGCATGGGAGTGCCCGGAACTCGTGCTACTTCGCTCGACGCCTTCGCGCGGGCTCTGCGACAGGGTTTCGAGAGCCAAGGACCGATGCTGATCGAGGTGTGAGGTGAACGACTCGCAAAGCTGTCGTTTTCACGCCCGGGCCGCTGCGGGTGCGTAACCAAAGACAGCTTTGAGTTCAAGGAACTCTTGGAGCCCAGCCTCGCCCCACTCGCGGCCGTTGCCCGACTGCTTATAGCCTCCAAAGCAGCCACCAAAGTCGAGTCGTGCGCCGTTGATGTGTACGTTGCCTGCCCGAATTTTCCTTGCGACGCGCCGAGCGCGTTCGATATCCCCAGATGTGACGTAGCCTGACAGTCCGTAGGGAGTATCGTTCGCAATTCGAACAGCGTCGTCTTCGGCCTCATAAGCAATGATGCAAAGAACGGGCCCAAAAATCTCCTCGCGTGCAATGGTCATGTCGTTGCGAACGTCGGCAAATACGGTGGGCTTCACGAAGAAACCCTTGGTGACGCCCTCCGGACGCCCGGCGCCGCCCGTGACCAACTTTGCGCCCTCGTCGATGCCCTTAATGATGAAGTGCTGCACTTTTTCGAACTGGGCTCTGCTCGCGAGTGGACCCATGTTGTTGCTTTCGGTGAACGGATCACCAACCTTGATGGCTTCGGCTTCCCGCTTTGCAACAAATACCGCCTCAGCCATTCTCGAGCGCGGTACGAGCATGCGAGTGGGTGCGTTGCAGGACTGGCCTGTGTTGCGGAAGCAAGCCTGAACCACTTCTTTGACCGCATTCTCGATATCGGCATCATCCAGGACAATACTGGCGGACTTGCCCCCGAGTTCCTGCGTGATCCGCTTCACCGATGGAGCCGCAGCCGACGCGACGGCGACACCAGCACGGGTGGACCCGGTGAAAGAGACCATGGCCACATCAGCGTGCGAAGAAATGGCGGCACCAACGGTTGGTCCGTCGCCGTTCACCATATTGAAAACCCCAGGCGGGAGCCCAGTGTCATGGAGAATCTGCGTGAGCAGATACGCGGACAATGGTGCAGCCTCGCTAGGCTTAAGGACCATCGTGCATCCAGCCGCAAGCGCCGGCGCCACCTTGCAGAGAATCTGGTTCATGGGCCAGTTCCAAGGGGTAATGAGCCCGCATACGCCGACTGGCTCTTTTCGCATGAGGGTCGAACCCTTGACTTCCTCAAAGTTGTAATGGCTCAGCACCTTCACGATCTCTGACAGATGCCGCAATCCTGCTGGAACCTGAGCCGTGAGCGATAAGGAAAGAGGAGCACCCATTTCTCTGGAAATGGCCTCGGCCATCTCCTCACTTCTAGAACGGTAGACCTCGATTATGCGCTGCAGGAATAGCAGACGATCCTCAGAAGTTGTTTCTGAATAGAACTCGAACGCTTTATTCGCCGCGGCCACCGCGTTATCGACGTCAGCCGCAGCGCCCAGCGAGATGGTAGCGATCGGTTCTTCGTTGGCAGGATTGATGACCTGGAAATCGTGGGTTTCGTTTGGGTCAACCCATTTCCCATCGATATAGAACTTGCGACAGTCCTTCATGCATTTCCTCCGCGGAAGATTATTACGAGCCAGTCTTGTCACGCATTTCAGACCGGGTGCCATCCGGCCGTCCTGTCCGCTTGAATACCCATGGAGTTATTTTTCTGAGGAACAGGACAATCAAACGCGGCGCTTGCCTGGCTGCCAGCACGAACCACGCTGATCTCCCGATCGAATCCTGTCCGGAGGTCTTCCACATCGACAACAGCATCCGCAAACGCTGCTGCTGCCCTACACGAAATCGCACGCCGCTGGCGGCAATAATGTCGTACGTGCTCGCGTCCAAGTGAGCTACCCGGAGGTCCTTGCGGAAGCACTCCAGCAGAGAAAGCGGTATAGCATGTTGAACAGTGGCGTTGGGAACAAAGACGGGAAGTTCCCCGGCCCTGATCAAGGTAGCCAACAAGAGAGTGTCCTCGGCCCTGACCGCAACAGGATCAAACAAACCGCCCTCAATGTCCACCTTCGCTCGCCGAATAGCGAATCCGGCAGTGTTCAGATATCGAATGCTTCCATCGGGTAGAAGCAGGTGGCTCTGAAGCGTTATGAGCCGCAGTTCTTCTGCTCTGCCGACTATCCCCGAGCGGTCTCCAACTAAGTGGAGTTGAAAATAACTGTGCCGCGGAGACTTGGTGATAGTTTCAGCAAGAGTTGCCAGGCAGTCTGGCTGGAATTTACAGTCAGCGTCCACGAATACGAGGCCAAGGCCCTTGGAACTCTGAATCCCTCGATTACGGGCGGCGGAAACTCCCGCGTGAGACTGCCTGACAAGTGTCAGCGGGAAAGAACACGCCCAGCGGCGAATAGACTCCGGCGCGGCTTCGGCGCTGCCATCATCGACAACAATGACTTCGAAGCTCGGCCTGTTTATTTGCTCCGCTAACGAGCCCAGACATCGATCAAGTGCTGTCCAGTCGTTGTAAACACCTATGACAATGCTGAAGAACGGAGTGGTTGTGGAGACCGAAGCCATACGTTCCGATTGCCGCAACGGGAGACTGTTCGAGATCAGGAGAGACAGTCCCCTAAACGTACGAATGTTGTGCAAAAACGATTAGCCACTCGAGGCACTTAAGATTTTGATAGACTGCGCCGCTTCTGTCCAGCACTATCGGCGTCCAGAAGAACCGTTCGCGTTAGCAGGTGTTACAGGGCATCTTTCAGTGGAACTGAGGCCGGCGAGAGTACGGTTTCGTTTGCTGGCCTCGCCGCTGAGAACAAATGCCTCTCGAGTGACGGAATTCGGTTTGGACGTGCGGAAAGAGCGAGGCGTAGGATGCGGGACCTACAGATCGATACACGGGCGTTCCGCGATTTTGGTGGGAAATCCGTCGCCTCACGACGATTGCCAAGCCAATGACCTATGACGTAGTCCTTGCAACACGCAACCGCCAAAAGGTACTTAAGATATCCCTGCCCTTAATGCTCGGGCAGACACGTCTCCCTCGACGGTTCATTGTTGTGGATGCAAGTGATGATCATGGCGAAGTGCGCGACATCATCGAGCAAGCGTTTCGCAAATTCGGTGCGGAGGTAGAACCGAAAATCTTCCAATCGAAGCCAGGAAGTTCTCTTCAACGCAACGTTGGCCT
Organism: uncultured Acidobacteriaceae bacterium; assembly: GCA_963749635.1. Taxonomy (GTDB): domain Bacteria; phylum Acidobacteriota; class Terriglobia; order Terriglobales; family Acidobacteriaceae; genus DASRAA01. The sequence goes on along the minus strand of CAVVNW010000006.1, from coordinate 402,685 downwards.
GCAGTACGTGGAATCGCCCGTTGTGATCTTCCCCGATGACGATGCTCTCTGGTTCCCGGATATGGCGGATAGGGTGATGAGAATTTATGAGGGGGACGTAGAAGAGCTAGTAGGTTGCGTCGCCTTCACAGCTTCATCAATCTACCCCGCTGGAAGTTTTGATTCTGATGCCCCTCCTTATGAGATGGAGGTCCGTGACCGGGTGGCCGCCAAAGTAAGGGCAGTCGTGGGTCCGGTAGAGGAGAAGCTGGTTCCTGATCCGATACATCCAGGCCGCATGTGGACGAAGGTGTGGGGCGAAAAAGCGAGTCCATCCTGGCTGGCGCAAGAGGAGGCTGAGTTGTGCGGGCCCGTGTTTGGGTACCGGATGTCGTTCCGCACTTCGGTCATCCGTAGAATCGGAGGCTTCGATGAAGCCCTTGGGCGATATGCCATGTTCGAGGACAGTGACGCGACGATAGGAGCTTTACAGCAATGCCTGAACGTACTCGCCACCCGGGCCCGCGTTTATCACTACCGCACGCCGGGCCAGAGGGTATGTGGTTGGGAATTTGGAATGATGTCGGTCCTGAATAGGACCTACGTTGTATGCAAGCATGCACCCCCTGACTCAGCCGTTCGCCGGATGTTGAGGCGATACTTGTACTATAAGATCATCAGATATTTCGCCCAATCCTACTCCCAATATGGTTGGCAACGTTTCAAAGGCGCACTCTACGGATTCTCGCGTGTTAACGAACTGATTAATGCGCCGATCGAACAACTCGGCCATCGATACGCGCGCATTCGTCAAGATGTCGATAGCGGGCGGAATCTTGCAGTCTAGAGAGGATTCAGAATGCTTTCGAACCTAATAGGCCGCCTTTTGCATAAGATAGCGTTCATCGCGCCGGGAGGCAGCAGCTTGCGGCCGTCTATACATCGACTCAGAGGGGCCAAAATCGGGAAGAATGTGTGGATCAGCCAGTTTGTCTATCTAGACGAGATCCATCCTGCCAGTATAACTATTGGGGACAATTGCACTATTGGATTGAGAACTTCCATCATTTCTCATTTCTATTGGGGCCCACCAAAGTCCAATAGCAATGGCAATGTCGTGATCGAAAACGATGTCTTCGTTGGTCCGCATTGCGTAATACTGCCCAACGTCAGGATTGGCGAGGGCTCGGTGATTAAGGCGGGCACGGTCGTAAGCCGGAACGTGCCACCTCACACATTTTGGGGCATCCCGTCCGCAGGGGCCCTTGGCACGGTGACAGTTCCATTGACTTCCGAGAATTGCTACGACGCCTTTACTCGCGGGTTGAGATTGCGGGCGCCGCGACGGGGACATCAGTCGTAGAGCGTTTCTAGCTCCTGTTGGCCTACCGAGGCGCCGAGTTGAGTGCTAAAGGTGCAAGGGATCCTGTTTCAGCACGCGGCAAGGCTTGCTGACGGGCGCGCAGCCGCTGGGGCGATCAAGATTCCGGTCGTGTGCTCAACATTAAGGAACTGACATCCGATATGTGTGGAATTGCTGGAGTGCTGAGACGCAAGAGCGGAGCGGTCGATCGTGCCGACCTCGAGCGGATGGTCAGCGTCTTGACCCATCGTGGGCCGGACGAACGCGGCATCCACACCGAAGGAGCGGTCGGACTTGGACATGCGAGGCTCAGCATCATCGATGTAGCAGGGGGCCGACAGCCCATGCCTAATGCAGAGGGGACGGTCTGGATCAGCTTCAACGGAGAGATATTCAACTATGTCGAACTCCGCGCGGGGCTGGAGAACCGAGGATGGAAGTTTAAGACCAAGTCGGATACTGAAGTGATTATTCGGCTATACGAAGAGAAGGGCGAAGACTGTGTTCAGGAAATGAACGGCCAATGGGCGTTTGCGATTTGGGATCGCCGAAAGAAAAAACTGTTTCTATCGCGCGACCGCATGGGAGTGAGGCCGCTATTCTACGCTCAAACGGACGACAGCTTCCTGTTTGCTTCCGAGATCAAGTCCCTCTTTTCGGCGGGGGCCGGGTTGAACCGTCGCCTCGATTGCCGTGCCCTCGATCAGATTTTCACCTTCTGGGTCACCTTGCCGCCCCGCACCGCTTTTGAAGGCATCTCGCAACTGCCTCCCGGTCATTCCATGACTGTTCAAGATGGCCGTACCAACATCGTTCGCTACTGGCATCCTCAATACGAACCGATCGATCCGAATGGGTCCGTCGACTTCGTCCACAAGAAGACAGAGGACCTCTTGGACTTGCTTCAGGACGCTACAAGGATTCGACTGCGTTCGGACGTGCCCGTCGGCGCCTATCTCAGCGGCGGCATCGACTCAACATTTATTACGGCGCTCATCCAGCGCTCCCGCAGCGGCGGATTGAAAACGTTCTCGGTTGAATTCGAAGACAGCGACTTCGACGAGAGTGCCTACCAGCAGCAAGCAAGTACCTTCCTCCGGACCGATCATCAACAGGTTCGCTGCTCTTACCGCCACATTGGTGAGACGTTCCCGAGCGTGATGTGGCACGCCGAACAGCCCATTCTGCGAACCGCGCCAGCGCCGTTATTTCAGCTCTCTAAATTAGTCCATGAATCCGGGTTCAAGGTAATCTTGACTGGGGAGGGAGCGGACGAAGTTTTTGGTGGGTACGACATTTTCAAGGAAGCCAAAATCCGCCGGTTCTGGGGCGTCGACTTGAATTCTCCGCGCCGCCCCCTTCTGCTGCGCAAGCTCTATCCGTATATGCCGAACATACAGACGCAGTCGGACGTCTACTTGAGGAGTTTTTTCCACGTCACGGAATCCGAACTGCGCAGCCCTTTTTTCTCCCATTTACCGCGTTGGCAACTGACCGCCCAATTGAAGTTTTTCTTCTCTGATGCGGTGCGCTCGCAGTTGGGGGGATACAATGCCTACGAGGAACTCGGTGCCGCTCTGCCGTCTGAGTATGCTCGCTGGCCCCACCTTTGCCAGGCGCAGTATTTGGAGACAGCCTATCTTCTCTCGGGCTACATCCTCTCATCCCAGGGCGACCGAATGACAATGGCTCATTCCGTAGAGGGTCGATATCCGTTTTTGGATCACCGCGTCGTGGAGTTTGCGGCAAAACTCCCTCCTGCCTTGAAAATGAAAGTTCTGCAGCAGAAGTATCTCTTGCGACGCGCCTCTCAGGGGCTCATCCCACCGGACATCACGAACCGTCCGAAACAGCCTTATCGCGCTCCGGACGGAAAGAGCTTCTTCCAACCAAAGCCATTGGAGTACGTCGAGGACCTTTTGTCCGTCGACGGTACCCTCCGAAGTGGCATTTTCAATCCCACAGCAGTCAACGCGTTGGCGAACAAGTTTCGAGCGGGCCGGGCCATTGGAGTCAAAGACAGCATGGCACTGGTGGGAATCCTTTCCACGCAGCTCATCGCTGACACATTCGTTCACAATTTCGCACCATCGGGGAATTCGTGAAGCCACTCAACGAGCAGTTGCGAGACTTCATCGTTGAGAATTTTCTGTTCGGCCAGCCACAGCCGTTTTCCGATGAGGATTCATTCTTGGACAAGGGAATCATCGATTCTACCGGCGTTCTCGAGCTGGTATCGTTCCTCGAAGAACAATACGGGGTAACGGTAGACAATCAGGATCTGGTCCCCGACAATCTTGATTCGATTTCCAGCCTGTGCCGATTTATCGAACGGAAACGCTCCAGGGACCAGTAGGGGGAAACATGCAGGTCGAACAATTCCTTGAGTCCAGCGCCCGCAAATATCCGGATAAGATTGCGCTCATATGCGGAGAGCAGAAACTCACTTATAGCCAGATTGACCTGCAGTGTAACCGTTTGGCCCATGCCTTTATCGAAGCTGGAGTCCAGCGTGGAGATCGAGTCGTAGTGTGTTTGCCGAATTGCGTGGACAGTGTGCTGGCTATTTTTGCCGCGTTAAAGGCCAACGGTGTGTTCGTGGTGGTGAGCCAATCAACCAAAGCGGGCAAACTGGCTTTTATTTTGAATAATTGTCGCGCTACTGTCTTGGTTACTTCGGATGACAAGCTGCGCGAGCTCGCCGACAGCGCGGTATCGATTCCTCACATCAGGGCAGTGCACGGTCTCGGAGACGCCGAGGTTTGCACCGAAGAATGCCGCAGGCTTGGGACGCAGCTGATGACCATGGAGCCTGCTACAAAGGTGGGCGCTGCAGCGGATGTCCCGCCCGTGAAGCAGTGTATCGATATCGATCTTGCTGCGCTGATCTATACCTCTGGTTCAACAGGTAGGCCCAAAGGGGTGATGTTGACACATCTCAACATCGTTTCGGCGGCAACCTCCATTACGACCTACCTGGAGAACACCGCTGACGATGTGGTGCTGAATGGGCTTCCGTTATCGTTCGACTACGGACTCTATCAGGTTTTGATGATGTTCAAGGTGGGGGGCTGCGTAGTGCTTGAGCAGTCGTTCAGCTATCTGTACCAGACGATAGCGCGGTTGATCGAACACGAAGTCACTGGTTTTCCCATTGTTCCCACGGTCTCGGCGCTATTGTTACAGATGGATTTAACTCGCTATCACTTCCCGAGGCTCCGATTCATCACCAATACTGCTGCGGCGCTTCCGACTCACCACATCAAAGAGTTGCGGCGCCTGTTCCCCGATGTGCAGATTTATTCCATGTACGGATTGACGGAATGCAAGCGTGTGTCTTACTTGCCGCCGAGCCAGATCGACCTTCGACCAACTTCCGTAGGCCGCGGTATGCCCAACGAAGAGGTCTACATCGTCGATGACGACGGCAATCGTGTACGGCCGGGCGTCGTGGGTGAACTGCTGATCCGAGGTTCCAACGTAATGAAGGGCTACTGGGAAATGCCGGAAGAGACTGACAGGGTACTAAAGCCGGGCCCCTTATCAGGCGAGAAAGCGCTTTACAGCGGTGATCTGTTTCGGGCGGATGAGGAAGGGTATTTATATTTTGTGGGGCGCAAGGACGACATAATCAAGACCCGAGGAGAGAAGGTCAGTCCGCGCGAGATCGAGGACGTGATCTACGCGATCAATGGAGTGGCTGAGGTTGCTGTCATCGGTGTTCCGGACTCCGTTTTGGGCAGTGCCATCAAGGCGGTGGTTAGCCTGCGGAACGGATCCCAACTCACACAAAGAGAGATATTGAGGCAGTGCCGCGAGAAGTTAGAGGACTTCATGGTTCCCAAGTTTGTCGAATTTCAATCGTCGCTGCCGACGACGGAGTCTGGGAAGATCAGCAAGCGTCTGATTGGCGCTGCCGAAGGATGAACTAATAGGGAGCATGACGTGAACAGTGGCACCGCGATATCTCCGTTGCTGGCGCTCGACGTTGCCGCTGAGACGGATCGCATTTGCGCAGTTATTAAGGACGCCGTCTTTGGCAAACTTCGCCGGAAGGGCGTCGTTATCGGCGTTTCTGGCGGAGTCGATAGCACCGTTGTTGCGGCATTGGCCGTACGGGCGCTGGGCAAGGAACGCGTCTTGGCGCTCTTCACGCCGGAAAGGGATTCTTCGAGTGATAGCCTGCGGTTAGGCAGGATGGCAGCCGATTGGCTGCAGATTACTTCGGCACTGGAGGACATCAGCCCAATTCTGAGCGCCGCTGGCTGTTACCAGCGCCGGAACAATGCGATTCGTAGGGTTGTTCCTGAGTTCACAGATGAATACAAATGCAAGTTGGTTCTCCCCAACATGCTCAGCGCTGATCACTATCCCATTTTCTCCGTCGTGGTCCAATCGCCGGCGGGAGACGTGAAGAGCGTACGCTTGACGCTTGAATCGTATCTCGGCGTCGTCGCAGCCACCAACTTCAAGCAGCGAACCCGGAAAATGATGGAGTACTACTACGCCGACCTGCGGCAGTACGCGGTGGCAGGTACCCCGAATCTCTTGGAGTATGACCAAGGGTTCTTTGTAAAGAACGGAGACGGTGCCGCTGACTTGAAACCAATCGCACATCTTTACAAAACCCAGGTTTATGAACTGGCTCGATTTTTAGGCGTGCCCGACGAGATCCGGCGGCAATCGCCGACAACCGATACCTATTCCCTCGAGCAATCGCAGGAAGAGTTTTACTTCTCGATGCCCCTGGATAAGCTGGACTTGTGTCTTTACGGCAGGGACCACTCGATCTCTCCGGAAGAACTAGGCTCACAGATCGGATTACCGGCTGAGTACGTGCAACGAGCCTACGCAATGATCGATTCGAAGCGCCGCGCTGCGCAATACTTGCATCTGTCTCCAATAGTCGTGTCATCTGCGAGTGTGCAAGTTTGTCTTTAGACATTCGGTGCCGAGGAATCACGCGATTACACACTCTAAAGGCCTCACACCGCGATCGCGAAACTCTCCATTGAGCGGCATATGCGGTGTGGTCGGCCTTCCATAGAGCTCCTCCCGCACCGCAGCGGATGTAAACGGAAACGACTTATCAGGGTACGATCTTTCTTGGAATTACCTTGCGCCTGCTTCAACCACAAGACTTCCAGGGGGTCTGCGATGGTCAACATTCCGGCGCCCAGCACGCGTAAGTCGACGGTGGATAAGCGTTCGAAGAGTCGCCGCCTTCTCGCCCGGTCCTTGCAGTGGATTAAAGGGCAACTTTTCACAGAAGTGCCAAAAGAGATTGAGCTGTGCGAGTTTGACTGCCGGAAGGAACAGTGCACTTTGGGGGAATGGGAGACGTGCGACAGGCGTCTGCAGCAAGCCGCGGGAGAGCTGATGCCAAATTCTATCGGCCGCGCGCCCAAAACTTAGAACGTGTCCTTCTCTGGAGTCGACGCGCGACTGCCCCGAATCTTTTCGCGGACCTTCCGATGATGCGAGCGTATTCCGCATTGCTACGCCGTTCATCGTGCCCGGTGAAGCGGGGGTCGAGTCCTCAAGTAAGCAGTGGTGCTGCGGCAGCGGCGCTCGTCACTGTTGAATCGCCACTTGATCCCGTGCCCGATGAATGAGTCATTGAGATCGAGGATACTAGCCGTACTTTGTTTGTCCGCCCTATGCGGCATTTTAGTGGCTTGTCTTTGGCCATTCCATGCCCCGAAGAATGAAGTGACGTGGCTTGGAAACGAGAATGGCCTCCAATTCGGTCATCATGGCACTGTATTAAGCTCTGGCTCGCTCAAGCTACGGAATTCGCACGATATAACATCCGCCACAATAGAAATCTGGTTACAACCCGGGCTCACCAACGACTCGAATACTTTTCTTGCGTTCTACTCACCTCTGATCCTTCAGCAATTCTCCCTGCATCAATCAGACAGCGACCTAGTACTGCAGGGAGGAGCTGCGGACCGTCAGCATCATAGCCGCCCTGCACGGCTATACGTCGACGAAGTATTCCGGGAAGGAAAGCCAGTATTCATTACGATCTCGTTAAATGCTCAGGCGACGACCGTTTATGTTGATGGTGTTTTGGCTAAAGCATCTCCGGCGCTTACGCCCTCCGATTGGACTTTTACCGGTCAACTAGTGGTGGGTGACTCGCCTGTCGGGCCCGACAGTTGGCCAGGCAAGCTGCGCGGGCTCGCCATTTACAATCGACAGCTTACGGCGCCGCAGATTATTCATAGCTACCATGACTGGACGGAGCACGGACGGCCTGACTTCTCTGTGGACCAAGATATTGTCGCGCTCTACCTCTTTGATGAGCATACAGGAGGAGTAGCGCATAACCAGGTTACTTCAGGGGTTGATCTTTATATCCCAGAAAGATATTTAATCGTGGATCAGACACTTCTGGAGTCACCATGGCATGAATTCTACGTGGGCTGGAGCTACTGGAAGAATGTCATCATCAACATTGTCGGCTTCATTCCCTTCGGGTTTCTCGTCTGCGCTTATTTCTCATCAGTACGGCACTTGAAACGAGCTGTGCTCGTCACAATCATTCTAGGAGGATCTTTAAGCCTCACAGTTGAAATACTGCAGGCGTACCTCCCGACGCGGCAATCTGGCCTAACAGACGTCATCACGAATACGCTCGGGACTTGCGTCGGGGCGGCGCTTTTTCGATGGAACCATACCCAGTCATTGTATCGCGCAGGCCTAAACCATTTTCACCTCACCAAGCTTTACGATGAATAGGACAAAGGCGCTGCCGCAATCGCTAAGACCGTGTAAGCGACAGGCCAAATGCTGCGTGTCGTTAATCCGGGTTAATGATGGAACACCCGAAGGCCCGGAATGAACCCAACGTCCCTATATCGACGCTTTGTCATCTTGTGGTTGATTCCTCTTATTCTCTGGTGGCATTCCGTCGTCACGACGTTGCAGTTGGCGCTTCGTAACGATGAGTTCACCCACATACTTCTTGTTCTTCCTATTAGCATTGGCTTGATCTTCGCGGAGTGGAGGTTGCGAAAACCGCAGCCTCAACCGAATTACGGTGCCGGCTTGACGCTGTTGGCTATAGCTGTGTTGGTTCGCACAATGGGAGGCGAATTCGGGCGTGTCGCTAGCGCCGGAGACGATGTACGGCTGTCTTTCGGCATGCTGGCTGTAGTCGTGTGGTGGATCGGGTCGTTTGTCTGTTGTTTCGGTACAAGTGCCGCCGGTATCTGCAGTTTTCCTTTGTGCTTCTTGTTGTGGTTGGTTCCCCTACCTGCGTTCGCTTTAAACCACATCATTACCTTCTTGCAGCGAGGGTCAGCGGATGTCGCTCACCTGCTTTTCGCAGTCGCTCGCGTACCGGTGACCCAGGACGGAGTACGCCTGTCGATTCCCGGCCTGACAGTTGAAGTTGCGAAGGAGTGTAGTAGCATTCGCTCAAGCCTGATGCTAGTGTTCACCTGCATGGTGGTTAGTCACCTCTGGCTTCGTTCAGCCTGGAGCAAGTCCCTGATTATCCTGTCAGCAGTCGCGCTCTCCATAGCGAAGAATGGGCTACGCATTTTCATTTTGTCGATGCTCGCTGTCTACGTCGATCCTGGTTTTCTTCACGGATGGCTCCACCATGATGGAGGGATAGTATTCTTCCTCCTCTCTACGGTCAGCCTGTTCTTCCTGCTTCGGCTCGTTGAGCGAGCAGAGCGCGTACGGACCTAAGTCTTAGATTCTGGGCACATATACCGGTGATGGACAAAGCAAAATCGCCTGTTTTCATCCTAGGCTCTCCTAGGTCCGGCACCACGTTCTTGTATCACACCATTTTGTCATCCGGAAACTTTGCGGTTTATCAAGCGGAGAGCGACATATTTAATAAAATTGCGCCAGCCTTCGGAAATTTGCGGTCCCCAGCTGACCGGACAAGAATGGTTGACGCCTGGCTTCAAAGCGACTACTTTCTGCGAACCGGCTTGAAAGCAGCGGAGATTCGGCCAGTGCTTTTATCCGAGACTACGAATGCTGGTGATTTCTTGCGTATTGTCATGGAGCGCATGGCCCAACAGCAGGGCGTCTCGCGTTGGGCCGATAACACCCCCACGCATGTTCTGTACATCCCGCTGATAAAGGCTACTATTCCGAACGCTTTGATCATTCATATCATTCGGGATGGAAGAGACGTCGCAATGTCCATGGACCGCATGGGCTGGGGTTATCCTTTCCCATGGGATAAGAAACATGGTCTGCTGATTTCGGGTCTTTATTGGGAATGGCTCGTACGGAAGGGGCGGGATTATGGTCGGAAGCTGGGCGCCGACTATCTGGAGGTGCGCTTTGAAGATCTTGTGCAACAACCCCGCAATATATTGGCTAGGTTGGGCGAATTTATCCATCACGACTTGAACTACGAGCGCATCCAGCAAAATGCTATCGGTGCGGTGCGACTTCCGAACTCATCATTTAGCAGTGCGACCGCCGGGCACGCCTTTAGCCCTGTTGGACGATGGAGAGGGCTCGAAGGCGTGGAAGCATCACGTCTGGAGGCGCTCCTAGCACCGCTTCTCAGAGAATTGGGCTACCAGCCAGGCGCCTCTGGGCGACTGGACTTGACGACGTGGCGACTTCGGGTGTTCTACCTGCTATATCGTGAGCTAAAGCAGAGTCTCAAGCAGAGCGTGCTCAGCAAATACGTGATCAGCAAAGACAAACTGCGTAGCGGCGCATTAAATCGGTCGTTATCGCTTTTCGACGCTTTTTCTGTAGATGCTGCCATGCCGATAGACGGTATTAGTTCGCCCGAGCGGAGTGGTTTGCCGAAATAAACGTGGGCTCCGACTTCTTGTTTCAAGGGTTCGCTATGTGCCCCTTTTGTCGCTCCGCCCTACGCTGTTGCGCAATGTGGTTTTCGGCATAAGGACCAATTCTGGCGTCTGTTCTGGCGAGTTCATCCAACGGTCTCGCCAACAACGCGACGCCTGTTGTTGAGACTGCTTGTGATTGCTGAGGTCAGTAAGAATTCTTAGATAGAATTATCAGCACGGGAAGCATGGCAAACCCACCGCCAAATAGGCCGGTGGGTTTTGTGTTTTTGGGCATATCCGGCTCAGAATTGAGCACGAGTGTCATGAAATTCGATCGTACATTAGTATCGCACGCCAAGGGAATCCCGCTAGTCGGCGACATCGTGTTCGGCCCTGTGGATCGAGAGCTGGTTCTACGTTGGCGCAGATTGGTCACGGGACCGTCGCGGCAGCCTGGTTCGAGTAAGCGCTTTCCAAGCCCTGCGAGTTGACCGCCGTGGTCACGTAATAGTACGTAATTCCGATCTGTACCGTCTGGTCGTTGTAGCTAGTGGTGGCAATCAGGTTGGAGTTTAACTTGGTATAAGGCCCATTCGTAGTCAGGGAACGATAGGCGTTGTAGCCGACGACCCCCGGAGACGTACTGGCAGTCCATGCCAAGGCGATGAACGGTTGGCCAGTGACGCTCAGGGAAGCGGAGCCAGCGACGGAGCCGGAAGTAGCTTGAATCGTGGTGGAACCGGCAGCGACACCGGTGGCCAGGCCGGCGCTGACGGTGGCGACCGAGGTGGCGCTGGAGGTCCAGGTGGCGGTGGCGGTGAGGTTCTGATGGCTGCCGTCGGTGTAGGTGCCGGTGGCGATGAACTGCTGCTGCTGGCCGGGGGCGATGGAGGCACTGGCGGGAGTGACGGCAATAGAAACCAAAGTAGCCGCGGTGACGCTCAAGGAAGCCGAGCCGGTGACGGAACCTGAAGTAGCTTGAATCGTGGTAGAACCGGTCGCGAGACCGGTGGCCAGGCCGGCGCTGACGGTGGCAACCGAGGGAGCGCTGGAAGTCCAGCTGGCAGCGGCGGTGAGGTTCTGATGGCTGCCGTCGGTGTAGGTGGCGGTGGCGGTGAACTGCTGCTGCTGGCCGGCGGCGATGGAGGCACTGGCGGGAGTGACGGCAATAGAAACCAAGGTAGCCGCGGTGACGGTCAGGGAAGCCGACCCGGTGACGGAGCCGGACGTAGCTTGAATGGCAGTGGAACCGGCAGCGACACCGGTAGCCAAGCCGAGGCTGACGGTGGCAATCGAGGGAGCGCTAGAGATCCAGCTGGCACTACCGGTGAGGTTCTGATGGCTGCCGTCGGTATAGGTGCCGGTGGCGGTGAATTGCTGTTGCTGCCCGGCGGCGATGGAGGGGTTGGCCGGCGTCACGGCGATTGAGACCAGGGCCGCCGCAGTAACCGTCAGGCTGGTCGAGCCGCTGATCGAACCTGAAGTGGCCTTGATCGAGGTGGTGCCGGCGGCAATCGCACTCGCCAGACCTCCGGCGCTGACGGTGGCGACCGCGGTGGAAGTGGAGGTCCAAGTAGCGGTACCGGTCAGGTTCTGATGGCTGCCATCGGTGTAAGTGCCGGCGGCGGTGAATTGCTGTTGCTGTCCGGCGGCTACGGAGGGATTGGCCGGCGTCACGGCGATTGAGACTAGTGCCGCCGCAGTAACCGTCAAGCTGGTCGAGCCGCTAATTGAGCCCGACGTCGCCTGAATCGTGGTGCTCCCGACGGCCACTCCCGCAGCTAGACCGCCGCTCACGGTGGCAACGGCCGGAGCGCTGGATGTCCAGGTGGCAGTGTTGGTCAGGTTCTGATGACTGCCATCGGTGTAGGTGCCAGTGGCGTTGAATTGTTGCTGCTGTCCGGCGGCGATGGAGGGATTGGCTGGCGTCACGGCGATTGAGACCAAGGCCGCCGCGGTAACCGTCAAGCTGGTCGAGCCGCTAATTGAGCCCGACGTCGCCTGAATCGTGGTGCTGCCGACAGCCACGCCCGCAGCTAGACCGCCGCTCACGGTGGCAACGGCAGGAGCACTGGAAGTCCAGCTAGCAGTGGCGGTGAGGTTCTGATGGCTACCGTCGGTGTAGGTGCCGGTTGCAGTGAACTGCTGCTGCAGTCCGGCGGCGATGGAAGCATTGGCCGGCGTCACGGCGATCGAGAGCAGGGCCGCCGCGGTAACGGTCAGGTTCGTCGAACCACTGATGGAGCCGGAGGTCGCCTGGATGGTAGTGCTCCCAGCCGCCACGCCCGTGGCCAGCCCGCTGCTGACCGTGGCGACCGAGGTTGAGGTGGAGGTCCAGGTCGCGGTTCCGGTCAGGTTCTGATGGCTGCCGTCGGTGTAAGTGCCGGTGGCAGTGAACTGCTGTTGCTGGCCGGCCGCGATGGTGGGATTCGCTGGGGTGACGGCGATCGACACCAGGGTCGCCGCAGTAACGGTCAGCGTGGTAGAACCGCTAATCGAGCCCGATGTCGCCTGAATCGTTGTGCTGCCGACGGCCACGCCCGTTGCCAGACCGCCGCTGACAGTGGCGACCGAGTTGAAGCTTGAACTCCAGGTTGCGAACTTGGTGAAGTCGGCATGGCTGCCATCGCTGTAGGTGCCAGTGGCGGTGAACTGCTGCTGCTGTCCCGCGGCGATGGACGGATTCGCCGGGGTTACCGCCAAGGACACCAGGGGCGGAGCGGTGGATGGCCTAAAACCAACCATCGTGTCCGTAAAGGTATCGCTCGGCCAGATGTAGTTTCCCGCCGTCGCCGTAGCGGTTGTTTGCGGCCAATATTCCGGCCACCAAAGCGTTGCACTGGCGCCATCGAGGAGCGTGTAGTTCGCACCCGAGGTTGGAGTACCGGAATTTCCCAAACCAACCGCTGCGAGAATTAGTTCGCCGTTAACAGCGGGTCTGTTAATGGCCCCTGTTGTGGGATTCGCAATAGCTACGGCGTCCTGCAATTGAGGGAAACCCGGGTCCACCGAATTCGAGGCTGCTACCCCCTTCCACGCTTGGCAGGAAATGGCGGAATAAGGCTGCAACTGGGAAGTTGTGAGCGTGATTGTAGTCGGTGTGCCAGCGACATTTTCTTTGAAGTAGATCCCGTACCACTTCCCAAGGGTCGCGTTGAGGTGCACTGGCGCAGCGGCTGCATATGGTCCGTTCTGATTGTCAGCAACCGATACGAATGTGTTTCCGCCCGCCGAACTTAACGACACTTCGCACGTAATCAGGTCGGCCGCGGACGGCGTTCCAATCAGCAAAACAGCCGTTGTACTTGGGATGGACCCATTGTCGTGCACACCGTGTGAAGTGCCGTCAAGCCAGATAGGACCGCCCGTGACCGTCAATGACGTTGACGCGGAGATCGATCCCGCAACTGCCCGAATGTTAGTGTTCCCGGCGGCGAGTGCGGTAGCCCCTCCAGTGCTGTTGATTGTGGCGACTGAAGTAGAGCTCGAACTCCAAGTCGCAGTGTTGGTGAGGTTTTGCTGGCTGCCGTCACTGTAAGTTCCCGTGGCAGTAAACTGCTGCTGTTGGCCGACAGTGAGCGAAGGATTTGTCGGGGTCACCGCGATTGACACCAACGTGGGCGGAGTAACCGTCAGGCTGGCGGACCCTTTGATGGAACCCGCAGCGGCCTGAATAGTGGCGCTTCCGGCTGCAATGGCAGTCGAAAGACCACCGCTGCTGACAGTAGCGACGGAGGTGGCGCTTGAAGCCCAAGTGGCTGAATTGGTGAGGTTCTGCTGGCTGCCGTCACTGTAGGTGCCGGTGGCGGTGAACTGCTGTTGCTGGCCAATGGCGAGTGAGGCGTTGGCAGGGGTTACCGCTATCGACACCAGGACGTGAAATGAAATGATTAAGTTCGCTGTACCGAATGTCGAACCCAACGTAGCCTTGATGCTGGTGTTTCCGGCGGCGAGCGCTGTAGCTAGGCCGCTGTGGGTAACGCCGGCAACGGAAGGAGCGCTCAGGGTCCAGGTCACGGCGGTGCTCAGGTCCTTCTTGCTGCCATCCTTATACGTCCCAGTAGCTATAAATTGTTGCTGCTCACCTTTACTCATCAACGGATTGCTCGGCGTTACCGCCAGCGACACCAGGATGGCACTGTTGTAGATCTGCCGGATCTGCGCGGCCGTCAGGGCCTGATCGTAGATTCGGAGGTCATCAATCGCCCCGGAATCAAATTGCGTAGCGCCAGCGCGCGAGAACAAATAAATTGGTTCAGAACCAAAGTTATTAGTATTTGTAGAGGCGCGAAGATTCCAGCTAACCGGCTGTAGTACGCCGTCCGCATAGAACTGCACTTCGTTGCCGCCCGTCCTGCTTTTGTCGAGTACAACCGCCAGGTGGTGCCAGACTCCCGAGGAGGGTTGGCTATAGCAATTCGCCGTGTATCCAACGTCGCCACGCAGGGCGACCTGAATGCCGTGACAAGTGTCATCGTCCGGAAAGAAGCCGAAACCCGTCGTGGAATTCGTGTAATCACCAGTGGCCTCAAACAGCGCATGTCCCCCGCTAGTCGTGTACGTTCGATTGGCCCAAAGTGAGATGGTGACTGCATGAGTGCTGCTGAGGTCAAGCCGGGGAATACTCACATATTGTTGCTGAACCGGTTTGGCGGAGACGGCACCGCCGATTTGTCCAGGGATCCAACTAACACCATTGGCCAAGCTAGCCGCTCGGCGGTTGCTGGACGAATCGGCTGCCATGGTTCCGGAACCATCGTCAAACGTCCAATGACCGCTAGGAGTCTGCGCTTGTATAGGTGTGACAAGACCAGCAGCGAGAAAAAGCCAAACAGCTAAGAAAAATAGACCGGTCGTACAAGAAATGAACTTTTTGTTTACCCCGCGCATATTAATCCTCTCGCGCCGTAGCATCGGCAAAAGGGCCGCCTGAATGAAATATCCGGCCTGTCTACAGTGATCGATTCAGTGGCGCACGATCAACGGTGCTGCTCCAGTTCGGCGTGATTGTAAGAACTGGGTGATTGCTCGCTTCACCCTAGAATGAAATGATGACCCCAAGGAGACGCATTCCCGACGTTTGGATTCACTAGCTCCAAACTTTAGTAACCGGTATACGTCGAGATTAGGTTACCTGCGGCGCAAATCAGAGCATTTGTTCAGCGACGAAATGGCAGGCTGAATAAGCCGAAAAGAAGTGACTAGCGGGCGTTCGCGGACACTGAGTATCCTTAAGTTCGGATCAGAATACCATGCACACCAGCCCCTACTCGCAAGGAATGCAAAGCCCCATTGCCCTGACCTGCGCTACTCCAGGACGCCCATGCGAGTTTCGAGCGAAGTGGTTGGCAGTTGTCTTGAGACGAGCATTGAAGGACCTCTTCTGGGCCTCAAGCACAAACGCACACGCTATGGCGGCTTCCACGTTGCTGATCCCGAGAAGGGCGTTATTGGATTGGGTTTATCTCGGGCGACACACGACAGCACAATCCACTCCGACGAACTGGATCTGCGCCGGCTCGGCCAGAACAAGCTCCTGCGTTACGCATCGGAGTTTCCCGGACCGGTGAAGCAACAGATTCTGGCAGGCGGTCGCTGCCTTTAGAATTGCACAATAAACGGTGCAAAAATGCCTATTGGATCGACCTGCTCAAGGAGCCAGATGGCGCATCAATTTAGTGTGTCGTAAACGTGTCGTTGCGTTTCTAACTTATTCAAAACAAACAAGCGCTATAAACGCGTCTGTGCGAACCGAGGCCGATTAAGTTATTTGTTTGCAGTAGCTTAGTGGAAATCCGGCATCATTTCGTAATCGACAGGTCATCGGTTCAAGTCCGATCGTCGGCTCCAGTAAACCCCAGCCCTTACATCTCTCGATAATTCAGCAAACCCACACCAATCAGGACGAAGCAAAAAGGCCAGATCCAGGAAGGTATCGCCCGGTTTTCCTCCGGGAGTCGCAACTCCAGCCAACGCGCCCATCCCGCGAAGACTGCGATGACGCCCATCGGAACGTGACTCAACTCGACCAGCAGATTCTCTTTTACGTTGCTGATGGCGTGCTGATGCGTCAATAACACCGCGCCTCCGATGGCGCACATCAACGGAAACACCAGCGCCATGCCACCGCCAGCGCGTTTTTGCTGGCGCACGCGCAGCTCGAAAACCGCGAACCCGACGCACACCAACGCCGCCATACGGTGTTGAAACACCTCCGGATCGGCCCAGCAAGCGCCGAAGCTCTTCCATCCCACGGGCCAGCACTCGGTGTCCGCTTGTAGAAAGATGAAGATGGCGATGCCGATCAGCAATAGCGGCCAGTACTCCGCCCACGGAGCCTTGCCGGTGCGCGCCAGCAGCGCAAGCAGGCCCATCGCCAGCACAACCAGGCCCATCCAGTGATGGTTCGATTCCGATTCGATCGAGTTGTTGATCAGCCGCGTGGTCAGCGGAAGTCCGTCGATGTTGTACGTTCCGGGCTTGGCTGTCGGTGCCACGCCATTTGCCTCAGGCCCCGCATTAGCCGCTTCGGTCACGTATTCATAGGTGAGTCTGGGCATTCTCGGCTTGAAACGCTGGTAGATCTGCTGCAAGCTCACGGTCTCGCTGACCTGATCGACCGCCGGAGGCTGCGAGGTCAGCGAGGCCGCAGTCAGAATTACGGTGATGCCAATTCCCACTTCCGCTTCGATCAGGCGGCGCAGTCGCGCCAGCGCATGCTCTCTAGTCGTATTTCGCAGCAGCAGAAAGTTAACTCCGCCGAGGATGAGTAGGGCGCCCAGCATGGTCGCTTTGGCCAAGACCATGACGCCGTATGCGGTACCCAGAACTGCGCTCCACGACCCGATATAGAGCACGCTCATGATGGTGCCGCTGAGCACCAAGAATCCCACACAGATCAACGCCAGCCGGGAGAAGCGCTCGGTCACGTACCACTGCGTCGTCGGGTCTTTCGCGCGATAAAGTGCTAGCACCAGGAAGGGCAGTCCGCCAATCCAGAAACCTGTGGCCAGCTCGTGAACGCTCGAGAGCGTGATCAGTAGCGGGCGTCCGGTAAGGCGCGAGGCCGCGTGATTCGTCATCACCGAGGCGCCCATCACGATCACCGCCAATATCGGCAGCGCCCACTTGGCGATGTTCTTGTTGCCGCTGGCGACAACCGCCGTCATGAGTGCGGCAGTTAGCACAATACAGCCTGAGATAAAGAAATTCGCGCCGACAACGCCGTCGAATCCGATCTCAGCGGTCGCCATCAGCACAGCAGAGTTCACATAGAGATACAACAACTGCACGACGGCGAGGCCAACCGCGCTGAGACGCAAGAGATTCCACGATGACTTCTGGATTCTTGCAATGCTCTCCGGGGCGGCCAGCGGCGAACTTCGTGCCACCCAAAGCACAAACAGCACGCCTCCCAGCAGCAGCGACTGGAAGACCAGCGTGCCGGCGCGCAACACGACCGAAAGAAACGCGAATAGATCGACCAGCTTGAGTAGCATCAGGCCCTAGTTCACCGTAAAGGGAATCTCGCCGCTGCTCATGTGGCCGTCCGACGCCAACACTTTCCATTGCAGCTTGTAGGCGCCCGGCTGTAGCCCGGTAGCGTTGGTCTGCAAAGTGTCTGGCGTCGCCTGGCCAGTTAGCTTAAGCGTCGACACCTTGCCGTCTGGCGATACCAGGAGCACCCGCGAGCGCCCGCCGTCGATCCGCACATTGAATCGGAGGTTAATGCTGACGTCGGGCCCCTTTACCGAGGAGTTCAGTTTGGGCGACGAGTCCATCAGGATGGCGTGTGCCCAACAAACTTGGGTGGCCCCAGCCATGATG
This sequence comes from uncultured Acidobacteriaceae bacterium, assembly GCA_963749635.1. Taxonomy (GTDB): domain Bacteria; phylum Acidobacteriota; class Terriglobia; order Terriglobales; family Acidobacteriaceae; genus DASRAA01. The sequence continues at coordinate 384,730 of CAVVNW010000006.1, read as the reverse complement.
ACTACGAGTAGCAAAACAGGTATCCGGCGATGAATGGCAGCTAACAAGTCGTATTCCTCCAATAACTAAAACCGCATCGACAAGAAATGGGGACAACTTCAAGGATACGCGGGTGTGTTGTCTCGCTCAACCGCGCTGCCAGTGCTCCCTTGGGAAACTCGAGACTTGAAACTTGAGACTTGAGACTGGCCTCTTGATACTATCGTGCTGCACCCGAATCAGAATCCCATCATCAGAGGCGGCCTACCCATGCAATACCGTCAATTCGGACGCGTTGGCTGGAACGCCAGCGATATCGGCTACGGCTTGTGGGGAATGAGCGGATGGTCGGGTTCCGACGATCAGCAGTCTGCCGACGCTTTGCAGCACGCTGCCGACGCGGGTTGCACCTTTTTCGATTCGGCCTGGGGGTACGGTGAAGGGAAGAGCGACCAATTTCTGGGCAGGTTGCTTGCCGCCAATCCGGAACGGCGGCTGTATGCCGCCTCGAAAATCCCGCCCAAGAATCTCAAGTGGCCGGCGCATCCCTCACACTCCTACGATGACGTGTTTCCTCCCGATCATGTTTTCAAGTACGCCGACGCAATTCGCGCCAAGCTCGGCACCGACGCGATCGACCTTCTGCAATTCCACGTCTGGCAAGACGCATGGACTGACGAGCCTGACTTCCGCAACACCATCGAGAAGCTGAAGCGCGACGGCATCATCCGCGCCTTCGGTCTCAGCCTTAATCGCTGGGAGCCCGAGAACGGCATCAAGGCCATTCGCACTGGTCTGGTGGATGCCGTGCAAGTGATTTACAACATCTTCGACCAGGCTCCCGAAGACGAACTCTTTCCGCTGTGCCGCGAAATGAACCTCGGCGTCATCGCCCGCGTTCCGCTCGACGAAGGCAGCCTCGGTGGCAACATGACGCTCGATACCCGTTTTCCCGAAGGCGACTGGCGTGCCCGCTACTTCACGCCGGAAAACCTTGTGCCGACCATCGCGCGCGTCGAAGGACTCAAGCAGGTTTTACCGCGAGGTATGACTTTGCCCGAAATGGCGATTCGATTTGTACTCTCCAATCCCACGGTCAGCACGACGATTGTCGGCATGCGCCGTCCTGAGCACGTGCAGGCCAACGTCAGCGATAGCGACAAAGGCCCGCTCGACGCTGGCCTTATAGCCGAGCTGCGCCGGCACCGCTGGGACCGCCAGCCAGCGTCCTGGTCAGACTAGCCGTCCCCGGGCGCTCTGACCCGGCACCGCGATCTGGAGACCCTTGTTTTGGGGAAAGCGATTTTCCACTAAAGTGCAAGCTCTTGCAGTTCCCATTCCCGCATCTTTCTGTAAATCCATGAAACTAAGGTACGTCGATTGGAACTGAGAATGCGCGCTCTTACTACGAAGCAAAGCTGTGGGGAAAGTCCAGTCCGGTCCTATCGATTGACAGGAGGATGTCAATGAAGAAGGCGCTATTCGCCTTACTGCTCTCGCTCTTGGTGGTTGGGGCGGCAAATGCATCGACCAGCAAAGCGATTTTTGCCTTTACTTATGCACCCTACCAACTCGGCGATGTCGAGTTGCAAACCAACAATGGGAACTCAGTTTCCACGTTGACTGGCTGGTATGATGCGGGCGGAAACCACACCGCGTCCAATCCCGACTACATTGTGGGACTTTGTGGAAGCAGCGACTCCTGCAATGGCGGCGACGACGTATTCAACAACTTCTTTACCTTTAACGTCGCGCCGGGGACGACGAGTGCCGTTCTGTCTGTCTATCTGCCAAATCCCGGGGCCATCACTTCGGGACTCTCGTCGTTCTATTGTCCTTGCAGCAGCCTGACCTATCAGTTGTGGGATGTCACCACGCCGGTCTCGCTTGTGCAGGCTGATAATTCGGGGGCAATTGCCATCTACAACGATTTGGGCTCGGGAGTCCTGTATGGCTCGGTCGTGGTTACGCCCGGAGAGCAGGGTACCCAGATCCTGATCAACCTTGACGCCGCTGCGATCGCGTCGATTAACGCGGCCGCTGCAAACGGCCAGCAATGGGCTGTTGGCGGATCGATCTTTGGCGCAGCTTCCCCTGAGCCGGGCACGATCTCGATGGTGTTGACCGGCCTTGGGGCAGGATTGGGAATGCTCCGCCGCAAAAAACTCATCTAACGCAAACCGCGTTGAGCGAACCAAGCCGGACGGCTCCGTCCGGCTTTTTTGTTGGACGCAACCCGACGCGCATCGCCCGCCGCGGGTCGTTCGTCCCAAGTCTTTGTGAGTCTGTCGTTCGCCCCGGCCTATCCGTCACTCCCTCGCTCACATCGATAGAGCTATCCCGTCCAACTGCCGCCCGCCACCGTCGGGGTTGGTAGTCGCATCGGCTCGGTCATCCGGAATTAGAATCTCTGCTCGCAAAGGAGTTGCGCATGTACCCACGTCGCTTCCTGTTCCTCGCCGCATCTATCGTATTCGCTGCCAGTTTGTGCTCGGCGCAGTCGGCCCTGCTCGACCTGCCGCGCAAGAGCCAGAACGCCGAAGTCTCGCAAACCATCGGCATCACCGGCGTCAGCTTGAAATACAGCCGCCCGGTAGCCGCCGGACGCAAAGTCTTCGGCGGCCTTGTGCCTTATAACGACGTCTGGCGTGCCGGAGCCAACGAAAACACCACTATTACTTTCACCGATCCGGTCAGCATCGAGGGCAAGGCGCTCGACAAAGGCACCTACGCCCTGTTCATGATCCCCACGGAGAGCGACTGGACCATCATCTTCTCGAAAATGAATACCGCCTGGGGGTCCTTCAGCTACAAGCAGGACGAGGATGCGCTGCGGGTCACGGTGAAGCCCGCCACGTCTGACTTCCACAACGCTCTGGTGTACGAGTTTGACGATCTCAAGCCCGATTCAGCGGTGCTCACACTTCGCTGGGACAAAGTCGCCGTTCCGGTAAACGTGTCGGTGAATGTTCCGCAGACGGTGGAGGCAAGCCTGCAAAAGCAGTTACGCGGGCGCGTGCAGTATGAGTGGCAGAGTTACGATGACGCGGCCAACTACTTCCTTGACGCCAAGGCCGATCTGCCCGACGGGCTCAAATACGCCGACAAATCCATTGAGATCGAATCGCGCTACGACAATTTGATGACCAAGTCGCGAATCCTCGCTGCCATGGGCAAGACAGATGAGGCGAAGACGTTCGCTACTCAGGCACTGGCAAAGGCTGATGCGCCGCAGTCGTACCAATATGCCCGTCAGCTTCAGCGCGACCAAAAGCAGGATGAGGCTTTCGCCATCTACCGCACCATCGCAAAGAAGTATCCGACGAACCTATTTGCTTATGCGGGACTCTCGCGCATCGCGGTTGGAGACGGAAACTACGATGAAGCGGTGAAGGAAATGAAGCTCGCCAAGGACGCCGCGCCAGAGAGCGCGAAGTCGCAAATCCAAGGGCTCATCAATCGCTTGGAAGCGAAAGAGAACATCAATAAGTAGGAGTTGGGAGGGCGAAGACCCGAGATGGACTGTGCTGTCTTCGCCCTTGGTGTCTTTGGCCGTCGGTAGAGAGTGAGATGGCGTCGATCTTACGAAACTAATCCTCCTTAGACCCTCACTGTGCGGCTACCTCGGTTTCGATAGTCTGTTCCATGCCCGACACGGCCAAGCGTGTAAGCTGTTCCCAGCATCAAGCGATGCGTCTCGTTCGTCCCCGAGTAAGCGACTGCCAAGGCACTCGGTCGACCATGGCGACCGAGAAGGGAAACGCACATGCCCGCAATTCATGCGATTCGCACCGGCCTGGTTAAAGTACGCCGGGCGCAAATGGAGGGCCAGGGCACAGGCCTTGCTCGCATGGCTCACATGCTGTTTGACGATGAGTGGACTGAGTGGCTCCCGATTTACGCATGGGTGATCGAGCATGACGAGGGGCTCATCGTGGTCGATACGGGAGAGACCTCGCGCGTACACGAGATTGGATATCATCCGTCGTGGCACCCGTTCTATCGCCGCGCAGTGAACTTTTCCGTCCATCCCGAGGAAGAGATCGGCCCGCAACTACGGGCGCGTGGGATTGGCCCCAGAGACGTCCGCCAGGTTGTGCTGACGCACTTGCATACCGATCACGCCGGAGGCCTCGTCCACCTGACGGGGAGCAAGATCTGGGTTGCGAGGGAGGAATTGCGAAGGGCCAGCGGGATTGGAGGACGAGTGCAGGGGTACTTGCCGAATCGCTGGCCGAAGTGGTGGCAACCTGAATTCGTTCGCTTTGACGATCGGCCAGTCGGTCCTTTCCAGCAGAGTATGTCTGTCACCAAACGTGGCGACGTGCTGGTGATTCCTACGCCGGGACACACGCCACACCATATATCGGTGGTAGTGTGTGGCTCTCCGTCATACTTTCTCGCAGGCGACACCAGTTATAACCAGCGTCTTCTCATGGAGGGCAAGGTTGATGGCGTCAGCCCCGATGTTGCGGTTTCGCGTGAGACGTTGAGCCGTATCAGGGTTCTCGGTAAGGAGCGACCGCTGGTTTATCTGCCGTCGCACGATCCCGAGAGCGAAGAGAGGCTCGTTCAAAATTCGGTGCTCCAAGCAGACGAAGGGGAGATCTACACCGCCGCCCACTGACCTCTCACTACACCGTCTCCCGGTCCAGCACTTCTGCATCGGAATCGGTTACCGAGCTGCCATTAGCGCCTACTTCTTCCGGCACGTCACCCTCGCCGGGAGCCAGGAACAAATTTTGCGCTAGCCCATGCTGCTTGGTGTACAGATCGAAGTACCGTCCGCCGAGACCGTAGAGCGACTGGTGTGTTCCGCGTTCCACAATCTGTCCCGCTTCCACCACAAGGATCTGATCGGCTCGACGAATCGTTGACAGCCTGTGCGCGATGACGAACGTGGTCCGTCCCTGCATCAGGTACGAAAGCCCTTGCTGAATTAGCGCCTCCGATTCCGAATCCAGGCTCGAGGTCGCCTCGTCAAGAATCAGAATTCGCGGATTCGCCAGGATGGCCCGCGCAATGGATACCCGCTGCCGCTGACCACCTGACAGCTTCACTCCGCGTTCGCCGATGATGGTGTCGTACTTCAGCTCGAACTTCTCCGCAAACTCATCGACGCGCGCGATGGCGCATGCCTGCATCAGCTCTTCTTCCGTGGCGTCCGGCTTAGAGAACGAAACGTTTTCACGAATCGTGCCATCGAACAGGAACGACTCCTGCAACACCATGCCTAGCTGCGTACGATAGGACTCCAGCCGCACCGTTGCCAGATCGATGTTGTCCACCAGCACCTTGCCAATGTTCGGCTTATGGAACGCTGCTACCAGTCCGATGATGGTCGACTTTCCCGACCCCGACGAACCTACCAGGGCCGTCACCGTTCCCGGCTGCGAGTGGAACGAGATGTTGTGCAGAACCGTCTTCTTCGCCTCGTAAGCGAAGGTCACATCCTCAAACGCCAGGTCGCCCTGAATTGGCGGCAGAATTACGGTTCGCTCCGGGTCTTCGTCCTCTGGAGTCTCGCTTAGCACCTCGCGGGTCCGCTCCAGCCCAGCGATGGCCTCGGTGACCTGGGTGCCGACGCTTACTACCTGGAACAGCGGCGCGGCCAGGTAGCCCAGGAACATTGTGTAGGTAAAGAAGCCGCCCAGCGTGAGCTTGCCCGCCAGAATCTGGCGCGTTCCCATGAACATCACAATCGCCCCGATGATGCCCATCAAACTGGAAGACGACAGGCTCATGACCGAGGTCGCTGTCAGCGTCTTGAAGACGTTTTGCAGCAGCCGCTCCACGCCCGCGCTGAACACATCGTGCTCGCGGGCTTCGGCGTGGTATCCCTTCACCACGCGCACTCCGCCCAACGATTCGGTCAGGCGCCCGGTAACCTCGGCATTGATCTTTCCCCGCTCGCGGAAGATGGGACGGATGGTCTTGAACGCCTTGCGCAGGCCGATCCCGAAGACCGCAAGGAATCCGAACGCGATCAGCGTCATCACCGCGCTGATGCGCATCAGCACCACGAAGGCAATCATCGCAGTGAGGATCCCGCCGGTAAGATCGACCAGTCCGGTGCCCACCAGGTTGCGCACGCCTTCCACGTCGCTCATGATGCGCGAGACCATCATGCCTGTCTTGTTCGAGTCGTAGTACGAAACGGCAAGCCGACCGATGTGTTCCTGCACGCGCCGCCGGAGCTCGGCAATCAGCTTTTGTGCCGCTTTCGACAGCGTCTGCGTCAGCGTGAACGACGTAAGTCCTTGGATCAGTGTGGCTCCGAGTACAACGCCCACCAGCAACGGCAGCCTCTGCGTCTGGTGTTTGCCGATAATGTTGTCCACCAAGAATTTCGTCGACGCGGGCAGCACCAAGCTCGATACCCGGTTGATCACCATCAGCACAAAGCCGACTGCGAGGAGCCCGCGGCGCGGACGAATGAGTTGCCACACTTCTGGAAGCGCCTTGAATACTTCCGTGGGCTTCGCCGGTTTCTTCTCTGTATGCATAGATGTGAAACTACTTGGATTCCGCAGCCGATCGATTCGGTGCGTAACCGGGCGAACTGATTTCACTTCGCGTGATCTGCCTCAATACGAATCGCGCGCACCATTCGAATGGCAAATTGCACTTCTCACGGGGCAAATGCGCAATTCAAGTTCGCATTTTGCAAGTTGAGCAATCGATTTGCGTGATGTGTTGACCTTACCACGCAAACGAAAAGGCCACCCCGGCAACAGGGCGGCCTTCTCTTCAAGGGAGAATAGTTCCAACGGAGGCTAGACCGTCAAAACTTTCTGCACAAATACTAGGTTCGCGCTACCCTGGTGTCAAGCAATTTCTAGGACTTAAATTGCTGTGTTTTCAATAACTTATGCTACTTATGGGTGATGTGAGGAAATTGGCCGAAATCGTCCGATTTCGCCCTTGCCACCCTGCAAACCCTTAGTTTTCATCTACTTATTTGGGTTGGATGGATCGCCGATATGCAGCTGAAGGATTTCCACATTCTCCGGCACGTCGAATACTGTCCCCGGAAAATATCGCGTCAGCAGCACACGAATTCCGCCAAAGAACACGCCGAAGATGACTCCGATGAGCAGCAAAATGCCGATGAGCCCGAATACCGCCATCAGCAAATTGCCAATGTTGTCGCGCTTGCTCATCGATGTCGCTTCGTTCCACGTGACCTCGGCTTCGTAATTCACCGAGTTCAGCAACGTCTTGGCGTCGCTGCTGGTTGTGTTGCCGGTCTCTGCGACCAGGATCGGCCCAGTTCTGCGGACCGCGAAGTTTGCTGCCGAATTGTTCGCGGCTTGGAATGCACGCAGCCGTTCGATCGCAATCTGCGGATTCGGGTACTCGACTAGCATCAACGTTACGGGTCCATCCGGCGTCGAGTAGTTTTGCGTCAGGATCTCGGGTTCCCACTTGAATCCGGCCAACTCCGCCGACAGCGGCGTCTGCGTCGCGGCCAGCGCCTGCGGACCGAGTATGTACTTGGCCGAGTTTTCGATCGCATCTTTCTTCGGTAGATACTCCGGCAGGTTGGGAAGGTTCCCCGCCTGGCCCTTGGTCTCGGGCAGCATCCCCGCAAGATCGCGAAGTTCCGCGGCCGACATGCCCGTGAGGCGGTCGAAGGTTGCGTCCACTAGAACGTTGCTGCGGAAAAATAAGATGCGCTGGTTGGCCGACGCAGCCTTCGCCCCAATCTGCTCGCTCTTCATCGCCGGATCGCGATAGAACGTGAATGCGCCGTACGCGCCGGTCGCGTCCTTAAACTGCGCCGCCTTCACCGTCAGCTTTCGTCCATCCGGACGGCCGTAGGTCGCCGTCTGCGCTTCCGTGAATCCGTATTCGTTCAACACTGCCGGATACGCAGCATCTGCTTGCGCAGGCTGAGTCACCGTCTTGACGCCGCCGGTCTGCGTCCATCCCGCAAAGGATTTGGGAAGCAACTCTTGCGCCGCAGCGGCTCCCACAATCGCGAGCAGCAACGCGACTAAAACGACCGGCTTGAGAAATGATTTCATGCGAAAAAACAGGTCCTTTGGGAAGGGCAAAGATCTCCATCCAGACATTAGACTACTGTTCCGCGGTCAAAGTTTCCAACCTCTTGCGGCGCAGGTTGCAAATGCTGTTGGGAATTGAGGTCAAGTTCGAGGAGCGTAGCTCGGCCCACCATCACCGAAAATTGGAGGGTACTCTTGATTGCCGACTGACAACCGGCCACTCCGAAGTAGCTACTGGCCCGCGTCTTTGTTGAACTTCGACGCCACCTTCACTCCGCTTAGCCCGTTAACGTACTTCGAAATGCCTTTATAGAGCGACTCGGCGATCTTCTGGCGGTACTCCGGCGTCTGCAGCTTCGTTTCGTCCGTAGGGTTGGAGACAAACGAAATTTCCGCCAGAATGCTCGGCATGTTGGCCCCGATCAGCACCACGAACGGGGCTTTCTTCACGCCACGATTGCGCAGAGTCGGGTTCTTCGGCGACAGCCCGGCGTACAGCGACTGCTGCACATCGCTCGCCAGCTCACGTGATTCGTCGATCTTGTCCTTGAGCGTGATCTTCTTTACCAGGTCCTGCAACTCGTAGATCGATTTCTCCGAGACCGCGTTTTCGCGCGCTGCCACTTCCAGTGCATCCGGACTCGAAGTGAAGTTGAGGTAGTAGGTCTCGACTCCCCGTGCCGACTGCATCCTGGCTTGAATTCGCGTGCACCGAGATAAACAAGTCCGCCTGATGTTCGTTGGCGATCGCCGTTCGCGTCTCCAGCGGGATGAACGTGTCATCGTCGCGGGTGTAAATCACCTCCGCGCCCAAGCGGGACTCCAGCAACTTCCCCAGCCGCAGCGCCACATCGAGCACCAGGTCCTTTTCCTGAAGACCGTTCGGCCCGATTGTCCCGGTGTCATGTCCACCGTGTCCGGCGTCGATTACGATTCGCCCTATCTTGAGTCCTAGCGCGCGGATCAGGCTTCGATCACCCGCCGCTGTCGGCGCAGCTTCGTGAGTTGCGGGCGCATCGGAGTCCGCAGCCTTGCCTGACTTCTTGTTCGCGCTCTTCTTTTTGTCTGGAGCGACCGTGACTGCGGTCGGGGCCGACGTAGGCGCAGACATCGACTTGGTCGCTGCAGCGTTCGTCGCCGTCATGTCCGCGTCATCGACGCTGATGTCGGGCTTGGTCGCTCGCGCCACCGTTACTGGCGGTTTCGGGACGCTCTTCGCGGGAGTTACCAGCTCGCCATTCGCATTCTTAAAGGCGCCAGTAGTCGTGGACGCTTCGCTTCCGGAGACAGGCTTGCTGCCAGCAGCGTCACTCGGCGGCGACTTTGCGGCGTTCGTCGAAGCGGCTTTTTGCTCGGGTTTGGCGACGCTCTGATTCGCTGGACCACCTGATGTCCCGATCTGCTTGTTGGCGGTCTTGGTCTCGACTTCCCCAGCCGTGGGTTTTCCACCCGGCTCACCCGCCGCAACATTTCCCGCGACTTGTGTCGCCGTCTGAGTGTCTTTTCCATGGATGTCGATAATCAGCCGATACGGATTTGGTAACAGGAACGCTGAATATTCGGTCACGTCATCGACTTCCAAGACGATGCGGGTCGATCCATGCTGATACTGAGCCACCCGGATCTTCTTCAGGAAGCCGTCCTGCACGTCGAAACTCTTGCCCACCAGCGTTGAAACCAGACGCGTGTCGGGCAAGTCAAAGAAGATGCGGTCCGGATCAGCCACCCGGCCTGACTCGTACTTCACTTCCGAATCCAAGTCGATGGCCACTCGGGTATAGCCCTCGGTCGACCAGTAACGAATTCCGGTCACCCTCGGCGGCGACGCTTTCTTCGGTGCCTCCGCTTCATCGTCGGGTGGTTGTCCAGGAGTTTGCCGCGCAGCAGCGGTCTCTACCTTCTTCTTCGGCTTGGGCTGGTTTAGCTCGGCAAGTGCTTCTTGGGCCTTGGGAGCCAACTGGGTATGAGGATATCTTTTTAAGAATTCCTCGAACGTAGTCTTCGCTGAGGTGTCGTCGCCCAAGTCTTCTTTGTAGATCTGGCCGATGGTGAACAGTGCCTCGACCCGGTACTTGCTGCCGGGATACTCGCGCCGCAGAAACTCATATTGTCCAATCGCTGCGTGCAGGTCCTTCTCGCCCGGCGCAAACTGTCGTCCCATCTCCGCCAGGATCTCCGCAACCGCCATTACGCTGGCGTCGGCCTTCGACGAAGCCGGAGCGACGTAGTACACCTTCCGATACGCGTCGGCCACCTTCTGGTAATCGTGATGAGTTCGCTCGTTCTCCGGGCGCCCGTTGAGTGCCTCGCGCATGCGCTCGGCCGTCTCAAACTGGGTTCGCGCTTGCTGCTTGCGCACAGCCGGGGAACCGCCCGGAGCGGCGAAGCACACACCGCACAGGGCGAGTAACGCTACCCATCCGGGCAGCGTTCGCAGCGCTTGCTTGTGCAGGGCAATCCTATGTGAGGAAAGGAGATCGCAGGAGTGGCCGATGTGTCCGCCGCGTACATGACACAGACTTGTCATCAGGACACAAGCTTCCGGCTACACCACCGCCATGGCGCACGCCGTGCGGGGGAGCAGTCCGGCGGATCAATCGTCAGAGCAACTTAATTATAGGCTTCGGGCAGAGGAGAACAATCCGCGAAAGCAGGCGGAATCAGGGGAGTGACCCCGGTCCGCCGCCGCCTTTACAGGTCACTCATCTTTGCGTGTCCACGGTCTGCGGCTCGGTTAAGGAAAACGATTTGAAATTTCGTGGCACGAGGGTATTCACGCCCTCCCGTATGAAGTATGCATGGTCTGCTGGAAGGTCGTGAAACCGTTGCACGGTGCCCGAGGTCGGCCACGCGATTTCTACCTCTTCGATCGTTGTGTTCTTGCCGACTCCAATGTGTTGCCGCAAGGGATTGCCGCCGAAGCTTGATCCGTATCCAACCGTGCGGTAGATATGGCGGTCTCCTTCGGGCGTCTTCAGCGTGACTGCGATTCGCGCCCCAAATGCCGAGCGGTTGGTCGTGACTCCTTCGAGATCCAGGCTGAGCCAGTGATTGTCATGTCCCGGATTGGCGAACAGCACACTCTGGTAGGAGTCGCCCGGAAGCGCTCCACCAATTTCTTCAAAGATGTCTTCCTGCCCGTCATTGTTGATGTCGCCGAACGCAACTGAGTGTCCCTTTTGCAGATGCCCGAAGCCTCCAGAGGTGGTCACGTCTTGAAACCTCTTGCCCTCATCATTCCGAAACATACGATTCGGCAAAAGTGCGTCCAGGTCGGAGGCGCCAGTCCCGATGTAGATATCGAGCCAGCCATCATTGTCGAGGTCGCCAAAACCAGCGCCCATTGCCAGTATGACGCGGTCGAGGTGGACCTGCTGGGTGACGTCGGTAAAAGTCCCGTCGTGATTATTGTGGTAGAGGCGTGGCGTCTCGGCCTTGTACGGCAGGCCCATCTGAAATGCACCGATGTCATTCTGGGTCTCGTTATAATAGCCGGATACAAACAGGTCGGGCCAGCCATCGTTGTCATAGTCAAAGAACCAAGTCGCAAAACTGTGCCGCTGTTCAGCGACATGCGCCGTAGCCGTGACGTCCGTAAACTTCCAGTGATCAGCTCGAGGTTTTTTCGCATCACGTGGACCGTCGTTCCGGAAGAGCAGATTGGGCTGGCCTAAGCGCGAGATGTACAGGTCCGGACGCCCGTCGTTGTTGAAGTCGCCCCAGGCTACGCCCTTAACAAAGCCCAGGTCCGCGACGCCGTTAGCAGTGCCCACTTCCGTAAAGGTGCCGTCATGATTATTGTGGAACAGCTGCGAGGGATGTTTCTCCGGCCCGTTCGTCTCGTGTCCGACGAACAAATCGAGCCAACCGTCATTATCGTAGTCTGCCCAGGCGGCCGTCTGCGTGGGGTGCAGCGACAGTAAGCCGGCTTTGCGCGTCACATCGTCGAACGTTCCATCGCCGTTGTTGTGCAGCAACGACATCGGATACTTTCCGTGTTCTCCCCACCAGCCACCCCGGAGCACCAGCAGGTCCATGTGTCCGTCGTTGTCGTAATCGGCGGCCACCAGGTTCAATCCGCCTGTCTCACCGGTGAGGCCAGCCTCGCGGGTGCGTTCGGTAAAGGTCCCGTCGCCGTTGTTGTGAAAGAAACGCAGTTGGTCCATTGGCCCGGATGACGAAATCATCAGGTCAAGCAGTCCGTCGCCATCAAAGTCCTCCATGACGACTCCACCTGCATGCCCAGTAACGCTGAGTCCCAGCCTGGGCGCCACATCTGGAAAACGTCCGACATCGTATTCCGAGTCGAAAAGCTGCGGCGATACGACCCACTGCGCAGGAACTCCGCCCGGATACTCGCCCATCTGCATGTATGCCAGGTTCAGCAGCCAGCGCGACTGCGCGTTATTCGGGTCAGCCTTCAGACTGGCGGTAAGCTCCCGTGCCGCTCCTTGCGCGCCCGTCTTGTCCCTGTGGATGCCGGTACTCTCCAGAGGGAAGATGCACGAATGTTCGTTGTGATGAAGTGAGCAGTTCTGTTGCTCACCGAGGCGAAGATACGACAGCGCCAGTGTGTCGCGCATGTGCTGTTCGCTGTAAGGATCAAGGCGGAGATAGTTCTTCGCGCACTCGCTTCTGACTCGCTCTAGTTCCTGAATGGCTCCCGCGCTATCTCCCGAGCGCAACAGGGCTTCCGCCAAAGAATATCGAAGCTTGAGTTCCGGCCCGAGTGACGTCGCACCCGCAAGTTCGATGCGCAACGCCGTGGCCCGTTCGCCGTCTTTAGTGGGATCGGTTTTGACGTCCTGCTCACGATAGATCTTCTGCAAAAGTTCGGCCATTTCTTTGGTGCCGGCCGATTGGTAGTAAGTTTTCGCCTCCTGCGCAAGGCACGGCACCCCAGTTGAAAGGAGCAAGAGAAAGACTCCGAGGCTGAGAGGGAGAGAGCCAAGGAGAAACCAGAACGCGAGTTTGGGTCTGGATCTCGTTTCCCAGACCTCCACGTGAAATTAGCGGGAGCTGCGCGGTATCAAAGGAATATAGCAGACGAGTGCGTGCCTTCGTTCGAATCGCTAACCCAGCGGGGTGCTCCATACAAGCCGCCTTTGCTGGTGTCGGGATTTTCGCACAGATTATATGGGAGCTCGAGAATCGTCATGCCGAAATTGGAAGCGACACTCCGTACCGTTATACTTTCCTTATTCCGATGCCGACCAAGCTTGAGGAAATCATCGCCGCGACCCGGGCCCGCGTGGCTGCCGCCAAAAGTAAGGTCGATATGGCTGACCCCACGGCTGCCTCCCAGCGTCATCATCCGCGTGGCTTCCGCGATCGCTTATTGCGAACTTCCCAGTCGGGCCCTGCCATCATTGCTGAACTGAAAAAGGCTTCACCCTCCAAGGGTTTGATTCGCGCCGACTTCGATGTTCCCAAACTCGCTTCCGAACTCGAGTTCGCTGGTGCTGGTGCTCTGTCCGTCTTGACGGACGAGCAATTCTTCCAGGGCTCGCTGCACAATCTCGAACTCGCGTCTTGTGCGACGCACTTACCGTGCCTGCGCAAAGACTTCATCATCGACGAGTTCCAGCTCTTGGAGGCTCGCGCTTGCCGCGCCGACGCGGTCCTGTTAATCGTGGCTGCGCTCGAACAAGAGCAGCTAGTTGGTCTGCGGTACTGCGCTCGCGAACTAGAGCTCGACGTGCTCTGCGAAGTTCATGATGCGGACGAACTCGAGCGCGCGCTGGGCGCCGGCTGCGACATGATTGGCGTCAACAATCGTAACCTGCATACTTTTCAAGTAGATATCAATACATCTCTGGAGCTTGTGAGACGCATTCCGTCAGATATCGTGAAGGTCGCCGAAAGCGGAATTAAGACCGCTGCCGATATCGGCCGCCTGCGCGATGCCGGCTTCGACGCTTTCCTCGTCGGCGAGTCGCTCATGCGGGCCCAAAATCCCGGCGACGCCTTGCGCGCGCTGCTGGCGAAATCCGGCGTAACCCCATGACCTGGATAAAGATATGCGGCACCACCAACCTCGACGATGCGCTGGCGTCCGTCGCCGCCGGGGCCGACGCTCTCGGGTTCATCTTTACGGTTAGCCCGCGCCTAATAACGCCGCTTGCCGCCGCCGAAATCATCGCCGCGCTGCCAGAATCCATTGAAAAGATTGGGGTTGTGGTCAATGAAACACCTGAAAGCTTGGCGGAACTCGCGGAAAAGACCGGACTCACCGCGCTCCAGCTCCATGGCGACGAGCCGGCTGATCAACTGGGCGACTTCCGCCGCGTGCTTGCCGGCCGTAAACTCATCAAAACACTACAGGTACGCGAACTGCTCAGCGAACCGCATAAACTCGACGCCTACTTGGAACAGCGCGAGAACATCGACGTCATCCTGCTCGACTCCGGCTCAGCTGCCGCCCGTGGAGGCACCGGCGCTCCCTTCGACTGGAACACCGCTCTTCCTATCGTGAAGCGTATAAAGGAGATATTCCCCGTGATCATCGGAGGAGGGCTAAGCGCGGCCAATGTTGGCGAGGCCATTCGGCTGTTTGAACCTTGGGGAGTTGAGGTCGCTTCCAGTGTTGAGCTGGCGCCGGGCAAGAAAGATGACGTTAAGGTCAAGGCTTTCGTTGCCGCCGCCCGCGCCGCAGCAAACCCAGAACCCCATATTATCGATACACTTACAGGCAATCTAAAGAGCAAAATATGACTTCCATTTCCACGCCCCTACCAAAGAAAACTAAAGGCCGATTTGGCCCTTACGGCGGACGATATGTCCCCGAAACCCTGATGGCGGCGCTGCAGGAACTGGAAGCAGCCTACGCCGCCGCTAACAAAGATAAGTCATTCAAACAGGAGTACTTGCGCCTGTTGCATGAGTACGCCGGACGCCCCACGCCGCTGTCTTTTGCCGAGCGGCTGACGAAGGAACTCAAAGGCGCGCGCATCTATCTGAAGCGAGAGGACTTACTCCATACTGGGGCGCATAAGATCAACAACTGTATCGGCCAGGCGCTATTGGCGCGGCGGATGGGCAAACAGCGCATCATTGCCGAAACCGGAGCGGGCCAGCACGGGGTGGCTACCGCGACCGTATGTGCGCTATTTGGCATGGAATGTGTGGTTTACATGGGCTCGGAAGACATGCGCCGGCAGGAGCTCAACGTCTTCCGCATGCGTCTGCTGGGGGCCGAGGTCCGCAGCGTCGATTCCGGCTCAAAGACGCTGAAAGACGCCATCAACGAGGCCATGCGCGATTGGGTAACTAACGTCCGCTCAACACATTACCTGCTGGGGAGTGTGCTGGGGGCGCATCCGTATCCGACTATGGTGCGCGACTTCCACCGCGTCATCGGCGAAGAGGCGCGCAAGCAGATTCTGAAGGCGGAAGGGAAGCTGCCGACTGCCGTAATCGCTTGTGTTGGCGGGGGTTCCAACGCTATTGGTGCGTTTTATGAGTTCATTGGCGATCGCGAAGTGCAGCTCATTGGCGTGGAAGCGGGAGGACGCGGACATTCGCTGGGAGAACATGCGGCGCGATTCGGCGGGGAGGGGGGAAGTCCCGGGGTGCTGCAGGGGACTTATTCCTTTGTTTTGCAGGACATAGCGGGACAGATCGCGACCACGCATTCGGTTTCGGCGGGACTGGATTATCCGGCGATTGGACCCGAGCACGCCTGGCTGCACGATCAGGGGCGGGCAGAATATGTTTCGGCCAGCGACAAGGAAGCTCTCGATGCGCTGCGCCAACTTGCTCATTTAGAAGGAATTATCTGCGCGCTGGAGTCGGCGCACGCGGTCGCCGAGTGCATCAAGCGCGCCCCGAAGATGAGTCCGTCGGATGTGGTGATCGTGAACATTTCGGGCCGGGGCGACAAGGACATCGGGATTCTGCGGGAGAATTTGGCGCTGTGAAATGCCACCTCGGGCCATGGGGCAGTTATAACATTCGTTATAATGGTATTTTAGGGCGAAAGTTTGGCGAAAATTGGGCCGACGGGCAGTTTCAAGTTTCGAGTTTCAAGTTGGGAAAATCCCCACCCCGCCAAAAGAAGGCGGGATGGGCCACCCAGTTTACACATCTCGATGTGTGATAGGCTACACAGATAGGAGGTTGCCATGGCGACCAATCTGGCTATCGACGACAAGTTGATCGAGGAAGCCCGGCGCATCGGTGGGCACGTGACGAAGAAGGACGCAGTGACGGCTGCGCTGGACGAATACATTCGGCGGCGCAAACAGGCGGACATCGTCAAGCTGTTCGGGACGGTTGAGTATGAGCGCGGCTACGATCACGAAGCCAACCGCCGGCGCGACCGGATTGAACAAGACTAGGCCAATTTTCAAACTTGCTGTGGGAGGAACCCTCTTACCTCAGCGGCTAAAGCCGGCCGTAAGACCGACTCGCGCATGCACCGCTGAAGCGGTGCTCCACCCGACTGAAATCCGCTGATGCAAAAGTGAGATGCTCTGATGAAGCTGCTGGTGGACACTTCGGTGTGGTCGCTGGCGCTGCGCCGGCGGGCGACCGCGACGCTTAGCGCGGAAGAAAAACGGCTGACGGCGGTGCTGGCAGAAGCGATCAGCGACGGGCGGGTGGTGATGATCGGTCCGATCCGGCAGGAGTTGCTGTCGGGGATCAAGAGCAGGCGCAGTTCGAAAAACTGCGGACTTCGCTCGCAGCCTTTCGCGACGAACCGATCGACACGGCTGACTACGAAGAAGCGGCGCGGCTGTACAACGTGTGCCGAACCCAAGGCGTGGAGTGCGGCCCGGTCGATATTCTGATTTGCGCGGTGGCGGTGCGGCGCAAGTGGAGCGTGCTGGCGAATGACGAACGCCTGAATCAATGCTTGCAGATCATCGTACCTTCGCGGTAATGAGGCATGGCTCGGGCTGAAGCCCTCGCCGAAGAGTGTCGTCCCCGAGGGACTCGGAATCCTTTTCAAACGCTTTCCCACCGTTGAAACGGTGGGTTCTCTTCTGCCGTCCCACAGAGTGGGACTGGAGTGTCGTAGGTTCGGGGTGAATTGAGTTCCCGAATCTGCGTGGTCTAAGGATTCCTGAGTTAGCGCCGAAAAGCACGGCGCGAACCCGGGGCGGCAATACAGTCGTCGGTAGCCAGTTGGTAAAAGCTCGCGCGCGCTTCGCCCCCAGAATTGCCGAAGGAAGGCAATTCTGGGCCACCCGCGATGCTCGGCTAAATAAGTGTCTGCAGATCATCGAATCTCTGCGGTCGTAAGACATCGCTCGGGCTGAAGCCCTCGCGAAGATCTGCCGTCCCTGCCGGGACTCGGGTCATTTCGATCTGCTTCCGAGCGTTGAAACGCTGGGCTATGATATGCCGCCCCTCCGGGGCGGGAGGATTCCGAATCTGCTGGGAGTGTTACGCACTGCCTATCCCTACGTATTGCTAGAGGAGCGATAAGGTGGGGCACCCGGCAACTACGTGTTAGATTCTTCTTGCGCGGGCCATCCGCCAGGAGTCTGCCATGACGACGCGCCACGTCTGCCATGCTTTTGTTCTAATTGCCCTCTTGATGTCTTTCTCCGCTCTCGCTGCGTCTGAAAAACAGCGAGACTGGCAGACCGGCAAAGTACTCGACTCGGAGCGCTCTCAGTATTTCGCGGGGACCGTTGGCGGTAGCAACACGAACGGCACAATCAACGACAACGGGACCTACAGCGGCAACACGAGTGGCTCGCAGACTGCCGTGTACAGGGTCTACGAAACGTTTGTGATCGAGGGCGACACATACGTCTATCAGGCGCAGGAGCATATCAAGTGGCGCTGGTCGAAGCCGGCGAACCTCACGGTCAATGGGCCCGTCAAGTACGCCATTGAGAAACGTAAACTCTACGTCATCGATGACGATGGAAAAGAACACGAGATGGAGATAGTGAAGAAGACGCTGAAGACTTCGGTTTCAGCTGCCCAAATGACTGTCCAGTGGCAGGAGGCCGACCAATGCTTCTCCTCAACTAAGGAGCTTAAGGCGAAGCTCTGTTGTATTTGTGCCTCGCTCAGTCAACCTAGCCCCCGGGTATGATGTTCTTGTGTTTCGGAGACACGCGCCATGAAGTGTCCACACTGTAACGTTGGAATCGCGGAATACATTAGCAGAGCCCAGATAATGGAGTTCCCGCCGGTGATGTCGCGCGACGGCACGCAGGCCGCGGCTAAAATAATTTGGAAGGCCGCCTTCCAGAGGTGTCCAGAGTGCTACGAAAGCATAATCTACCTCGAGCGCTACGCTGGCGCCTCAGCAATTGAGCGTTATAACTTCTCAGTGCTCGGCTATCCTGCGGGTAAGTCCCGTCCCGTACCGGCGGACGTTAGCGACCCGTATCGGCAGGACTTCGTCGAGGCGTGTAAGGTCCTGGAAGATAGTCTAAGGCGAGCGCAGCACTTAGTAGGAGATGCTTGCAAGCAATTCTGCGCGATAAGGCGGGAACCAAGAGTAAGGACTTGTTCGACCAGATCGAGGAAGTCATCAACTCGGGCAAGGTTCCAGGCCACATAGCCGATGATCTCCACGCCGTTCGCGTGATCGGCAACTTCGGAGCCCATCCACTAAAGAGTACTACCTCTGGCGCAATTCTGGACGTAGAGCCAGGCGAGGCCGAATGGAATCTTGATGTCCTCGAACTGCTCTTTGACCACTACTTTGTTCAGCCAGCCATTTCGGCGAAGCGAAAGGCTGAGCTCAACAAGAAGCTGAAGGACGCGGGTAAACCAGAGCTACCGTAGAGCAGGGCGGGCAGCCTTGCCAACCGGTAACCCCGGTTCCTTCGACTTCGCTCAGGGTTGAATAGGGCATCCGACTAAAGAGGCTGCGGGAAAAGTCGAAAAGCAGATCCCCCGGCGGCTGAAGCCGCCGAGGGATGACAAAAATAAAGGGCGTGTGCGGCACGGCTGAAGCCGGCCCTATCAAATCCGATCTGCGAAAAGGTCAAAGAGCACTTCCTTCAGCGAACTAAATCCCCACTCAAGGCCAAAAGAAGGCCTCTGCGGCATCGCTCGGGCAGGCCCTGACCGTCGTGCCCGAGAAAACCGTTAAGCAGACAGGTCCTTCGACTCGGACGGCGATTGTTCTCGCCGTCCTCGCTCAGATAGACTGACGCCGGGCGAGGGACTACTCGACTCGGCACGTCGAAGTTCACTAGGTCGGATTGGAAGCCGCGGGTTTTCCAGGCTCCGTAGGCTACGCCGGCGAGCATCCAGATCGAGCCCACGACTTTGGCGGCGTGGGAGAGGTTCCACCAGATGGCGGCGCAGATGACGAAGCCTGCGATGGGCGGCCACAGTTGCGAAAGTTTGCGATCGTTGCCGCGGATGTAGTAGTGCGTGAGCGAGGCGAGATTGACTCCCATGAAGGCGATCAGCGCGCCGAAGTTCAGCAGCTCGGCGCCGCGCTCGTAGCTCATGAGGAACGCTCCCAGCAGCGCGATGCCTCCCACCAGAATCACGTTGTTGCGCGGAATGCGGGTGCGCGGATCGATGGCGCCGAAGAACGACTTGGGAATCGCGTCGCTGCGTCCCATGCCGTAGAGCAAGCGTGCTGCGCCTAGTTGCGCTCCCATGCCCGAGCCGATGGTCGCGATGATCAGCGTGAGGCTGATGGCCTTCGAGAGGAAGATTCCGCCGGCGATGGCGGCAACGTGAATGAAGGCGGTCTCGACTTCCGACTCGGGGAACTGCCACTCGGGCCGCAAGAGTTGCGCTCCGTAGACTTCGGCGGATGCGAGCACGCCGGTGACGACGCACACCAGGACCGTGGCCAGCAGAATGTTGCGCTTGGGATTGTGCACTTCTTCGGAGAGCGTGGAGATGCCGTCGAAGCCGATGTAGGTGAGCACGGCGAGCGACGTGCCGTGAAAGACCACGCCGGGCGTGAACGTCTGCGGGTTGTAGAACGGCAGGGTGAAGAACTGCGCTCCTTGCGGCGGAAGATGCAGTAGGTAGCGCGCGGTGGCGACGAAGAAGACGAGGATGACCAGTCCCATGGCCGCGCACAGCGCCTGATTGATGCGGGCGGAGGTTTCGACGCCGCGCAGGTTCATCATGGTGAAGAGGACGGCGAAGGCGACGAACCAGATGGGGAGCGGAACTTCGGGAATGAGATCGGCCATCGCCTTGCCGCACCAGATGGTGCAGATGAGCGGGTTGAGCATGTAGTCCATGGTCATGGACCAGCCGGTGACGAAGCCGAGCGAGGGATGCAGCTCGCGGCCGACATAGGTGTAGGCCGAGCCGGCGCTGGGATAGACGCGCGCCATGCGTCCGTAACTGATGGCGGTGAAGATCATGGCGACCATGGCGATGAGGACGGCGGTGACGACGTGTCCTTTACCGGCGTTGGAGAACGCTCCGTAGGCGGGCATGGGCGCGGTGGGCTGGATCACGATGATGCCGTACAACACCAGGTCCCATAGGCCGAGCGTGCGCTTCAGGCTGGGTGCGGTGTTCGTCACCGTGGGGGTGGTGGACATGTTTCGAAGATATCACTGGGAGGGAGGGATCAATGATGAGGGAAGAGAGTTCGATTTCCCTCAGGGGCTAAAGCCCAGTGATTATGGTGTCCGGTGCGGCACGGCTGAAGCCGTGCCCTTTCAAAACCGGATCGAAAGTTGGGAATGCAGATCCCTCATGGGCTGACGTCCGTGAGGGATGACAAGAATAAAAGGCGTACGCGGCACGGCTGAAGCCATGCCCTTTCAAAACCTGGTTCCAGAAGCGAGTCTTTCCACAAGCTGTGAAGCCGTCCTTTTCGAAGCGGCTCAGTGCTTGAAGTAATAGGTCAGGCTGAGGCTGATGTAGGACTTGAGCGGGACGCCGACGACGCGCTCGAAGGGCGCGGGATCGGTGGGGAGGGCGAGGACTTCGGTGGTTTGTCCGGTGTAGCCGTTGGCGATGAGGAAGTTGGCGGCGATGGAGGCGCGGTCTTCGAGGAAGGGACGCAGGACGGCGCCGCGGATTTCGGTGACGGGAACGCCGGTGAATCCGTCGCCGAGCGGCTTGGCCTTGACGAATTCGAACTCGCCGCGGGCGCGGAGACGAAACGGCAGCCGGTTGTAAGAGCCGACCGCGTCAATGATCGTGCGCGGCGCTTCGGGAATGGGCTCGCCGGTGATGCGGTCGCGAGCGTCGGCTTGCGCATAAGAAAGGTAGATGGCTCCTTGCGAGAAATTGCGCTGCGCCGACACCGAGAGAACCTTGTTCAGCGACGGGCCGACGACTTCCTGCAGGCCGGTGTCGGGATCGATTTTCGCCAGCTCGAGCGAGTTCGACACGCGCCGGAGCGTGACGTAGAACTGGGTCTGCTTAATCACCTTGGAAAAAACCAGCTGATACGCGCGTGATGGGGCGAGCAACGTCGGCTCGCCAGTGCCGTTGCCGATGCGCGGATCATTGGTGTGGAAGGCCTCTCCAACACTGAACGCCACCTGGGGAAGATACCAGCGGTCCGGAGGCAACAGCGTCAGAGTGCCCTTGGGCAAGGTCAGTGTGGCGAGTTTGTCGAAGGAGTTCTGCGGGTTGATGAAGTCCTGGTTGTTCATCCAAACCGCTTCCTGGCGAACGCCCAGGTTGAAGTGAAGGTAGCGGCTGGCGGTTCCATCGAACGAGACGAATGGTTCGAGGAAGGACATGGTCACATTGTTGCTGGTCACGGGCTGGAAGATGCCCTGGTCGTCGATGTGCTTCAAGTCGAGATTGCGAGGGGCGTCGCGGCGGAGATCGACTCCGGCCAGAAAAGCGAGCCAGTGACGCACACTCTGGATATACATGGCCTCGCCGCCGAAGACGTTGCGCTGCTCGCTTTGTTGAATGAGGCCGTCGCCGAAATTGGAACGCAAGGTGAGAGCGTAGTTGCGAAAGAATCCGGAGAAGAACAGCTGGCGCTGTTCGGTGAGCTTCCAATTGTCGCTGATGACGCCGAGAAAGTTGTGGGTGTAGTCGAGTTGACGGTTGTCGATGGTGTCGCCGGGTACGGGAACGTTGATGGGGATCAAGCCGGGGACGTAGGAAGACCCGTAGTAGCCGGTGCCGAATAAAGTAAGTTGATGACGGCCAAGATTGAACTGACGAAAGCCGTTCAGCTTGTACTGCTGGCGATGTTCGAGGCGATCGAGGAATCCGTTGCCGAAAGCGACCTCACCGGCGAGCCAGGCGTTGGTGTTGGGATTGCTGGGACTCCAGCCACCGATCAGGTCCGCGTCACGGTAGTCTCCCGTGAGTTGGAAAAAGCTGTTGAAGCGCTGCCGCGGGATGTAGGTGGCAGCGAGATCGACAGAGTTGTTTCCTTCACGAACGTTGAATGCACCGCCATCCACCGTGACACCATCGATGGTCAGCGGAATCAGGGTATTGGGATCAGCGTAGCCGTTTCCGTGAGCGTTGGCGGGAAGATTGTTGGGATAGAGGAAATTGCCGATCTGGAAATACTGTGCGATGGGCTCACCGTGGTCGCCGGCGACGCCGGGAGCGAAGTACTGCGGGGCTTTGATTCCTCCCGAGGCAGTTTCGATGGGCAGGCCAGGGATCGAGATGGGAGCGCCGGGGCGTCCGGGATTGGCGTCGAGGACCTGATCGTGAATGATGATGCTTTGCGCGGGATCGGGGGTCAGCGACGAGGGTTCGGAGGCGACGACGGTGACTTGCTGGGTGGACGGCGCGATTTGCTGGAACTGGAGATTGACTGTCTGCTTGTCGCCGCCAGCGATGCCTACATTAACGACAACCGTAACGAACGAAGGCGTGCTGGCCAGAAGTTGGTAGGAGCCTTGGTCGACCTGTTCGATGGAGAAGCTGCCCTGGTCATCGGTGGTGGTGGTGCGAACTATGGACCCTGCGGCATTCTGCAGGGACACCCGCGCGGCTGGTACGGGATTCCCCTGGGGATCGAGAACTTTACCGGAAATGCGAGCCAAGGGTGGTTCCGCTGCGAGGGCGGAAGCCGCAAACACAAGGACCAGCAGCGCGGCCGCAGTCACGACCCATGCAATCCTAGGGGAAGTTCGGTTCGAACGGCTCACGGCGATCCTCTGCCAGCATTACGATCCGAGAGGCACTCTTGGATTTGTAACACGAATTATTAGTTCGTGCCACGCCAACACCAGCGAAAAGGGAATCCGAGGCGAAGCGCGTTTTGGCCGTCCAGCGACAATGGTTGCATTATAGTGAGGAATCGGAAGCGCGAAGTCATCTGCCGTGAGGCCTGCAAAGATATGGCGCAACTAACCAGAACCGGCGTATCGCTGGAAGACGATTTGCTGAAGAAGTTCGACAAGGTCATTGCCCGGCGTGGGTATAAGAACCGGTCAGAGGCGATCCGCGACTTGATTCGTGAGAGCCTGGTGGAAGAGGCGGTGGACCAGAACCGTCAGGTCGTGGCAACGCTGTCAATGATTTACGACCATCACAAGCCCAACCTGTCGAATAAGCTGACTGAAATTCAGCACCATTCCCACGGAAGTGTGCTGGCGGCGACGCACGTGCATCTCGATGCCGATAACTGTCTCGAAGTGGTCATTATGAAGGGCCGGAGCGGCGAGGTTCAGCACCTGGCCGACCACATGCTCGCCATGCGAGGGGTGAAGCATGGGAAATTGGTGGTTACGACTACGGGGAAAGAGGTGAAGTAGGATGCGCGGGTGGCACGGCGGTTAGAAGAGATATTGAAAAAGTGAAAAGCAGATCCCCCGGCGGCTGAAGCCGCCGAGGGATGACAAAAAAGGACTTGAGCGGTGCAGCTAAAGAGGCTGCTGGAAAAGTCCTTTGTATGGGCACCTCGCGGACTAAAGTCCGCTCGGCGGGTCGAAAATAAACGGCTTAGACGCTGGCCTGAAGGCCAGCTCTACCCAAAACCTCATTTTTCCGCAGCCTGTAAAGCTGCGCCCTCTTCCAAGCATTGTCCGACACGGGTTTGCAGCAGCTGTGAAGTCCGCCGTTTCAAAGCCAGTTGAAAGCGCGCTGCTAGGGTTTGCCGGCCACGCGATAGAGCACCGAAGCGTGGGGGCGAAGCTTTACCGTCAACGAGGCGGCATTCCCGAGATCGTTTCCGGCCCACAAATCCCGCACTGCAGTAGTTCGACTTGGGTAGGCCGAGCTTGGGCCACTCATACGTCAATGTCTGCTGCTGATCGGCGAGGTTGAAGGCGGCGACGTAAAAACCGCGGCCGTCGCCGGGCTTCGCAGTCCACACCACCGTGTCCGGGGTGGACACCGCGACTCGATGGTCTTGAGAGTGTTGATCGACAGCGAGGACTTCGGGATTGGTCAGCAACTTCGTAGTCCACTCGTCATTGGACGGCAGATCGCCGCCCATCATGAGTGGCGAGCGGAAGATGCACCACAAGCTCATGAGGGTGACTTGCTCGTCGGGCGTGAGATTGGTTTTGCGGTCGGGCCCGCCGTCACCGGGATGAGGGCCCAAGTGTCCCAAAGGCAACATGTCGGCGTCAGGCCACTTTCCGGTTCGCTGGAATGACGCCCATTTCGCTGTCCATCCAAATTGCGCGAGCACGCCTTGCGACCAGGCTTTGTCTTTGTCAGGCAGCGGTCCCCAGTGGTCCCAGAAGTCGTCGGCGATACGCCACATTTCGGCGAAGAGCGAGACTTCGTCGGCCTTGTCGAGCGCGGTTGGTCCGGGAGAGAGACTGAGCACCATATCGCGGCCCGAGGTTTTCACGGCGGTGCCGAGCATCTTGATCTCGCCGAGTTTGTAGGGATGGTCGCCGATGCAGTCGGCCTTGATGAAGTCAACGCCCCAACTGGCGTACAACTTCGCAAGTGAGTTGTAGTAAGCCTGCCCGGAGGGAGCGAGTTGCACGCCGTACATGAAGGAATTCCACGGACAGGTGTCGCCGGTAACGGCCGCTTCCTGGGTGGTGTATGGCGAGTTCGCGATGTGCACGTTCCGGGCGACGGCTTCGCGCGGAATGCCGCGCAGAATGTGAATGCCGAACTTCAGGCCGAGCGAATGAATGTAGTCGGCCAGAGGCTTGAATCCGGCACCGTCCGCAGACGAAGGGAATCTGTCGGTAACCGGGACGAAACGGCCGTTAGCGTCGAGCGAGAATTTTACGTCCGCGGGCTTGGCTCCGGGATTGACGACGTACCAGCCTTCGTCAATCACCACATATTGCCAGCCGAATTGCTTTAAGTGCGCGGCCATCCATTCGGCATTGGCGCGCACCTGGGCTTCGGTGATGCCCTCGCTGTAGGAGTCCCAACTGTTCCATCCCATGGGAGGAGTTGGAGCGAGCAACTTGTGGGGATCGCGCTGTGGGAGTTGCTGCGCGCCGGCGGAGACAACGGAGAAAAGCAGCGCGCATGCCAGAACCGGGCGCAAGATTCTGCGTGACACGAGGACGAGCGTGGCGGCACACATCGATAGCGATGGCAAGCAATTTCTCCTCTTGGTGGAATGCGAAGTAATAGTCACACAGACGCGGCGCTGGTGGAAAGCGGTTGGCGCTCTTCCGGCGATTTCGATTCCCCCATACACTACCTAGATGGAACCCACCGCGCCACTGTGGAGCGCACCCAGTCAGTCGAAGCGACTGATGGAGCTAACGGCGAAGACTTCCGAGCCGATCAAGGAGGCGCCGCTGCGGCGCGATGTGCGCTCGCTCGGCATCCTGCTGGGCCGCGTGCTGGTGGAGCAGGCCGGAACAAAGCTGTTCGACACGGTTGAACGGTTGCGACGGCTGCTGATCCAGCACCGCGAGAAAGCGGCCAACTCGGCGAACGATGATTCCGATGCGTTGTTGAGCGAAGCCAAGGGAGAAGTGGCCTCGCTGGACGTGTCGCTTGCTTACCGGGTGACCAAAGCCTTTGCGGCGTATTTCGAGCTGACCAATCTGGCGGAGACTAATCATCGCAAGCGACGCCGCAGGGCCGCGGAACTGCACACGGACGAGCCACCGCTTCCGGGATCATTTCGCGGAACGCTGTTGCGGATGAGACAGGCGGGCATCACGCTGGAGCAGGCGCTGGCCTCGCTGGCGGAAATTGAAGTGCAGCCGGTGTTCACGGCGCATCCTACGGAGATTACACGGCGCGCGGTATTGCTGAAGCGGCGGCGCATTGCCGCAGAGTTGGAGAAACTCGACCGGCTTCCGCTGCCGGATGTGCAGGCGCAAGCCTGCGAAGACACGATTCTGGGAGACATCACGGCGCTGTGGCAGACCGATGAAGTTCGGCTGCAAAAGTTGACGGTGGTGGATGAGATTCGCACCGGCATCAGCTACTACGTGATGACGGTCTTCGACGCGGTGCCGAAGATCTATGAGGGGATCGCAGCGGACTTTCGCGAGGTTTACGGCGCGGAGCTAGACATTGTCTCGCTACCGATTTGCCTGCGGTTCGGATCGTGGATAGGCGGCGATCGCGACGGCAATCCGTTTGTTACGACGGAGAGTACGCGCGCAGCGCTGGAGCTGGCGAGGGTGATGGTGCTGTCGCATTACCTGCAAGAGGTGGCAGTGCTGGTGAGGAGGCTGACGGTTTCGTCGCACCAGATGCAGGAATCGGCGGAGTTGCGAGAGCTTCGCGAACGATATGAAGCGACGATTGGCGAGCCGGTGGAGGAGTTGTCGCGCACGCCACGCTCGGAGGCATATCGCCGGCTGCTGGTGATCATGGGCGCGCGGCTGCGTTACGCGCGCGATGAGCGTTCGCATCGCGCTGCGTATCAGTCGGCTGCGGAGTTTTTGGATGACCTGAACGTAGTGCGACGAAGTTTGTGTGAGAACGGTGGCGCTAGGCTGGCGGCGGGAATGCTTGACCCGCTGATCTGCAAACTGCGGACGTTCGGGTTCCGGCTGTACACGCTCGATATGCGGCAGCATGCACGAGTGCATCGCGACGCACTCGCCGAAATCGCGCAGGCATCGAACGCGCAGGCTTCTACAGGGACGTTGCCGGAGCTATCGGCTGCGAGCATCGAATTGCTCGACACTTTTCGCGGCATCGCCGAGGCGAGAAAGAATTACGAGGCGGAAGCCATCACGCGCTACATCGTCAGCGGCGCCGAGTCGGAAGACGACATCTTCGCGGTGTTGCGGTTGGCGAGTCTGACTGGGTTGCGAGCGAGCGGTTGCGAAGGCGGCCCGGGACTGATGCCGGTTCCGCTGTTCGAATCGATTGAGGCGTTGCGGAATGCTGCCTACGTGATGGGGCGCGTGTGGAATTCCGCGGAGTATCGCGAACTGCTGCCGTCGTGGCATGGCTGGCAGGAAGTCATGCTGGGCTATTCAGACTCGAACAAAGATGGAGGCATGCTCACCAGCACGTGGGAGTTGCACAAAGCGCATCGGGCGCTGCACCGGGTGGCGCGAGAATGTGGCGTGAAGCTGCGCATCTTTCACGGCCGCGGCGGAACGGTGGGCCGGGGCGGCGGGCCGACGCACTCGGCGATTCTGGCGCAGCCGGTGGGTGACTTCACGGGGCACATCCGGATTACCGAGCAGGGCGAAGTGCTGAACTGGAAGTATTCCGATCCGGTGCTGGCGGAGTGGAACCTGGAGATCATGATTGCTGCGAGCCTGGAGGCGCTGGTGCGTCCGGGCAATAGTTCTGCCGAGAGCGAAGATCGGTGGATCGAGCCGATGGAGCAGTTGTCGCAGGCGGCGTTTGCGCTGTATCGCGAGAAGATTGCGGAGAATCCGGACGTGTTGCGCTATTTCGAACTGGCAACGCCGGTGAATGAAATGGAGTTGGCGCGCATCGGGTCGCGCCCGGCGCGCAGGAGCAGCAGTCGCAAGCTAGAAGATCTGCGAGCGATTCCGTGGGTGTTTGGCTGGATGCAAAGCCGACATGCGGTTCCGGCATGGTTCGGGGTTGGGCACGCGCTGGAACAGTTCGCAGCATGCAAGGTGCCCCGCAGGAGCAGTTGCTCAAGGAAATGGCGAAGGAGTTTCCGCTGTTTTCGGACATGCTGCGCAATGTTGAGCTAGCGATGGCGAAAGCAGATTTCTCGATCGCGCATCTGTACGCGTCGCTGGTCGATGATCCGGCGCTGCGCGAGCCGGTGTACCAGATGCTGGCGGAAGAGTTTCATCGCGCGAAACGGATGGTGCTGCGGGTGAAAGGGCAGAGCGAGTTGCTGGAGCGGAATCCGGTGCTGTCGCGGTCGATACGATTGCGGAATCCGTATGTTGATCCCATGAGCCTGATTCAGGTTGAGTTGTTGCGCAGGAAACGCAATGGCGAGCAGAGCGCGGAGGTGGATTACGCGATTGGCGCGACCATGAATGGGATCGCGGCTGGGCTGCACAATACGGGATGAGGCGCAATCAAGCAGATTCCCCGCGGCCTGAAGGCCGCGAGGAATGAAAAGAGTAAAAGGCTCGTGCGGCACGGCTGAAGCCGTGCCCCTTCAAAGCCTAGAACAGCCGTCCAATCCTGAAGAAGAACTTGCGGTGGCCGGTGTCGCCGTAGGCGTAAGCGGCTTCCACGGGTCCGAAGATGGTGTTGACGACGATGCCCAATGCGCCGTCGGTGGGAAAGCCCGAGGCCTTGTTGATCATGCTATGGGGTGGCCCGTAAACTTGTGCGGCCTCGTACATTCCCAGGACATAAACGCCGCTCCCCAGAAGCGGCGGCAGCGTGGCCATCTTCCGGAGGTAGCCCAATTGGAAGAGGAAGTACTTGTCCATCAGCAGTTCGTTGGTTCCGTAAGCGACCAAGGTGCGCGAGCCACCCAGCGAAAACTGCGGCAGGCCAGTGTCGTAGTAATTGAACGTGGTGCCGCCAAATCCGTCCAAGAACACCGTAGACGTCTCGCTCAGTTTGAAGAAGTTTTGAGACGCGACCTCCAGCGAGGGATAGGCTCCCCCCGCCAAGGGACTGCTGTTCGTCCACTGGAAATTGGCTTGAAGGGCCTGACCTTTGCTAGGAATGACAGGATCGTCCAAGCGGTCTAACCGATACTGGACCCTGGCAGCGGCATAACCGCCGGAAAGACTCGGCAGCTCCGTAGGATTTCCGACTTGGCGCTGGAACCCTTCCCAACCGCCTTCGTAGCCGAAGCGCAGTTCGCCTACATTTCCGAACTGATATCCAAAGTCGAGGCCGCCGCCGGCAGCATTCTTGCGGTAGGTGGAGACAAGTTGATTGTTGTCGTAGAAGTATAGCGGGTCGCTGTAGGCGAGTACCCGCGGTGCGACGAACCAGCCGGTTGTCGCATTGAAGGGATGGTAATACTCCGACCGCAACCCGTACTGCGAGAAAAGGATGATGTCGTTGCGCCACTCCGAACGAAAGCCTCCGATGTCGTACCAAGTGACTCTCGCTCCCATGTCGAACGTAACGTTTTTCAGGCTGGAGCCATCCACCAGGATGAGCGGCCGCACGACGGGCGGACCAACTGTATTCTGCTCGGTCGTTATCTCGAGACCTTGTTTGCCGTTTTGCTCAACGAGTGCATAGCTGAGGGTGGAATAGCGCCCAGTGCCTTTCAGGCGCATGATGGCAGCGTCCAGCTCGTCATAGTTGAGTGGTTTGCCGACCACGCCCGCCATCAGCGTCTCGACCTTATTCGACAGGTCCTGATCCACTCCCTTGACGGCTACGAATGTGGGAACCGGAGTGGCGGTGATGCGGCGGGAGTTGCGTTCCGCAATGTATTCGTTCCAAGTCGCATCGTCCACAGCCAGAGTTAGCAGCATCTTCGATTTGGCTTGGGCCGCGTCGTAACCTGCCTTGATGATGGCATCAGCGTCGTCGAAACTTAACGCACTCCACTTCTGCACCGGAACCGAAAGCAGGAGGTCTGCCATTTCCATGCTCTCGAGTTCATTGGCCGAGATCATGACCGAGATGGACTGGCCGAGCACTGCGAACGAGGAAAGATTCGCGTCGGGCTTGATGTTTTCCTCGGCCAGGTGGACCCCGAGAACCACGTCGGCACCCATGCTTTTTGCTACCTGAACGGGAAGGTTCTGGAGCAGTCCTCCATCGGCATAGATGGCGCCGTCGTCCCTCACGGGCGAGAAGATACCCGGCAGCGACATGGTGGACCGCAGCGCCAGCGACAGCGAGCCGCTGTGGAAGACGTGAGCTTTGCCGCTGACCAGATCGGTGGCCACGCAGGCAAAAGGAATCGGGAGATCATTGAAGCTCTTGACTTCGGAGTAGGGAGCTGCGACCTTGTCGAGAATCAGCAGGACCTGTTGGCCGGAGTTGAATCCCGAGGGAAATTGCAATCCTTTGCGCACGCCAAACTCGAGACTGTTCGGATAGTCGCGCCAGTCCTCCTTACGGCGGAAAGAAAGATCGTCGAATGGAGTCTGTCCGGCCATTACCTGGTCCCAGTTGATGCTGTTCACTACTTGTCGAAGTTCGACCGCGTTGTGCCCGGTGGCGTACACACCGCCGACCAGGCCGCCCATACTGGTGCCGGCAACGTAGTCTATGGGAATGTGATGTTCTTCCATCCAGGTAATGACCCCTACATGGGCCAGACCGAGCGCGCCTCCGCCTTGGAGGGCCAGGCCGAGTGTAGGCCGCTTCTTGGCTGGGGGAGCTTGCTGGGCCATTGCCGGAAGTGTGGAACAAAGAAGCAACCCGGCTAAGAAAACGGATGTGGACCGCGACAACCTAACAAGTCTGGAGGGAGCTCTCATCGTCAAATCCTCTACTCTGTTGCTGATGCGCTAGTTAGACCGGTTCTCGTTCGGCTTGCGCAGCCCCTTTGCGGGCGTGCGCACGGCGGGAACAGTCGCATCCGGCCTGCTCGCGCCGATCACGATTCAATGTGGATGCTTACAGACTACGGGTTTCAGCGGGAAGTTGCCAGTGATTTGGGAGGCGCACCATTGGCCGACCTTCTGGTGCGGGCGCGTTAGCCGGAGTCGCAGTTGACGATAAACGAGACGAATCGGCAAAAAAGTCGGTATCATACAAGAGCGGTCAGCGAGCCACGGCGGGCCAGAGTGAGTCGGGTATCTGGGCGCGCTGATAACGAGTTGATTACAAGTTTTACCGCTCGATCGCAGTGCAGACTGACGCGGTCTGACTAAAGAGTTTTCTGAGATTTCTAGCACACGTCGCTCGTCCCCCCGCAAGAGCACAAACAAACTGAGTCGCAGAGCGCGAAATCGTGCCGGCGAACTTTCGAAACAAGCGCAGGACAGCCCCGGCGTATGCCTAGGGGTCATATTATTTTCGACTTTCAGAAACGAGGTTTCCAGTGTTGAAACGGTTCCAGTTCTTGGTATTTGTATCGTTGATTTGCAGTGGGATGGCGGCGCACGCGGAACAGGTGTCGCTGAAGAACGGCGACCACCTTACCGGATCGATTGTGAGCATGGACGGCAAGAAGCTCGTGATCAAGACGACGTATGCAGGAGAAGTGTCCATCGACTGGGGAGAGGTGAGCGAGTTCTCCTCGGAGAAGGATTCGCTGGTGGTCACCAAGGCCGACAAGCAGTTGGTGTCGGGCACGGTGAGTTCCGAAGGATCGGACATTTTGGTGGCTACGACGCAAGGCGTACAAAAGGTTCCGCGGACTGACGTTGCTACCATGCGCTCGCCCGCTGACGAGGCGGCGTACGAGAAATCGCTCCATCCCGGCATGCTTGAAGGCTGGACGGGCGGCAGCAACTTCGGATTCGCGCTGGCTCGTGGCAACAGCGAGACGACGAACGTTGCGCTGGGCTTCAATGCCCTGCGAAAGACCTCGAACGACGCGTGGACGGTCAACGTGATCCAACTTTTCTCCCAAGACAACAAGCTGAACACCACGACGGCGAACTCCTTCCTGGGAGTGATCCGTTACGATCGAAATATCAGCAAACGCTGGTTCGTGTTTGGCCTGTTTTCGGGCATGTACGACGAGTTACAGGACCTGAACTATCGTTTCCTGCCCGCCGCAGGCATCGGTTTCCATGCGATCGCGACGAATCGAACAACACTCGACCTTCTCGGAGGCATGGGCTATACGCGTGAAAGCTACTACAACGGTACGGTTAATAATTTGGCGACAGCGACGATAGGCGACGAGTTTGCCTACAAAATCACTAAATCGACGACCTTCACGCAGAATCTGTATTACCTGCCTTCGCTCAATCAGCCCGTCTACGTCCCCGGCCCGGGCCAAAGTAACCCCAGCAATTACCGCATAAATTTCACAGCTGGGATCTCAACTAAGTTGAACGGCTGGTTAACGGCAAACGCAAACTTCCTCGACCAGTATGTCAGCCAGCCGGTGCCGGGTAACACAAAGAACAATGTTGTGTTCACCACCGGTCTCGGCTTCACGTTCGGAGCACCGAAGAAGTAGGCGAGTCGAGTTGGGAATCAATGCGCGGCCGGCGGGATGATTCGCGTCGGCCGCGTTTTTCGTTTGCGGATGGCGGTCAAGGCGTTCGTCCTTTACGCTGCGGAGAGCACATCGTATTCTTGGACGGCGCGCTGGTTGCAGCACGAGTAAGCGCATCGCGCGCTCATTCTTGCGCGGAGACAGTTTCTGAAATTGGCCGTTCCTGACGCTTCCGCCGGTAATCGCATCATCACTGATTCCACCGTCCCACAACGTCGCTTGCAACGTTCACCGAACTTAAAGGTTTGGCCCCTGGTCGCTGCGACCTTCTTCATGGTCTCGGGCGGTGCGTATGGGATCGAAGACGTGGTCCATGGCGTGGGCTATGGGTGGGGGATTCTGATTCTTGCGCTGACTCCGATTTTGTGGAGTCTCCCCACCGCCTACATGATTGGCGAGTTGTCGAGCGCGTTGCCGGAAGAGGGAGGGTTCTATGCGTGGGTGCGCCGCGCCATGGGAGACTTCTGGGGCTTTCAGGAAGCGTGGCTGTCACTGGCGGCCAGTGTCTTCGACATGGCGATTTATCCCACGCTGTTTGTGCTATATCTCACGCGCCTGTTTCCGTGGTTCGGGTTGAACGGTCGGGGGATCGTTGTCGGTCTCGCCGTAATCGTCGCTTGCGTAGCGCTGAACATCGCGGGTGTGCGCGTGGTGGCGACGACGTCCGTCTGGCTGTTCGTGTTACTTTCGGCGCCTTTCGTGTGTATCGTCGTGCTGGCCCCGTTCAAGTACGGCGCGCTGGCGAACGCGGTGACGACTCCCACAACGTCGCACGTGAGTGTCATCGGGGGCCTGCTGATTGCGATGTGGAATTACATGGGGTGGGACAACGCCTCGACCATCGCCACCGAAGTTGAGCAACCACAACGCACCTATCCGCGCGCCATGATGATTGCGGTCTTTCTGGTTTCGCTGACGTATATCGTGCCGGTTGCGGCAGTGTCGCTGACGAAGTTAAGTCCCACAGCGTGGGAGACAGGATCATGGGCTGATATCGCAGGGCTGCTGGGGAGCCCTTTGCTGCGGGTTGCGCTGGTGCTGGGCGGGATGTTGAGCGCTTTCGGGATGTTCAACGCGCTGGTGATGAGCTACTCGCGATTGCCGCTGGCGATGGCCCAGGACCGCATGTTGCCTGCGGTGTTCGCAAAAGTCACGAAGCGGTCGGGCGCGCCATGGGTGGCCATCCTGGTGCTGGCGACGGGGTGGGCGCTGTGCCTGCGACTCGGCTTCGAGCGGTTAGTCACGGTCGATATTTTCATTTATGGAGCGAGCCTGCTACTCGAGTTCATCGCACTCGTGGTGTTGCGAGTGAGAGAACCGAATCTGCCTCGGCCTTTCAAGGTGCCGGGAGGCATTCCAGGGACGATATTGGTGGGAGCGTTGCCGATGTTGCTGCTGGGCGTTGCCATTGCTCGCGCGGAGTATGAGCAAGTGTTGGGGATGAGCAGTCGCTGGTTCGGGGTGCTGGTGATTCTGGGGGGCTTCGCTGCGTATGGCATGGACGTTGCGCTGCGGCGGGCGCGAGCATCAACCGCGGAATCAGACTAACGAGGTTGCTGAACGGTTCGAGGAAGCAGATTCCCCGCGGACTGAAGCCCGCGAGGAATGACCAAAATAAAGGAGCTGTGCGGCACGGCTGAAGAGGCTGCGGTAAAAGTCCCTTGTCAGGGGGAAAGGACCACAGGGGCTAAAGCCCGTGACCTATTTTTCGATGCGTTACGGCATGACTGAAGTCATGCCCTGATACGAATCCGTCGCGGAAACGAGTTTTTCAGCAGCCTGTGAAGCCGTGCCCTTTCAAAACGTGCGCTGCTCCGTTACTGCGGCTTTACCACTAGCAACTCAAAGGTATCGGGAATCATCTTGCGCCGCTGTCCCGCTGGAGGAGGTGTGGGATCGAACTGCGCGGTGACGGTATAAACGGTGTTCGATTTGTCATCCAGAGCCATGGTGCGCGCGCCCTTTTCGGTGGGGACGGTCTGCACCACCGTGTATTTGTCTGGCA
Source organism: uncultured Acidobacteriaceae bacterium (assembly GCA_963749635.1). Classification (GTDB taxonomy): domain Bacteria; phylum Acidobacteriota; class Terriglobia; order Terriglobales; family Acidobacteriaceae; genus DASRAA01. The sequence continues at coordinate 350,403 of CAVVNW010000006.1, read as the reverse complement.
TGTCTTCGTGAATCACGGTCACCACGCCGTCGGCGCCGCAGGACATGAAGATTTGCTGCGTCTTGGGATTGAAAGCGCCGGCATCGACGCCTCCGCCGATGTCAACTGTGGTGACGAGCTTTCCAGCGTCGGGATCGACCACCGCAACAATCTTGCTACCGCAGCCTGCGAAAAGGCGGCGATGCGCGACATCGAAGGCCAATGCGCTGGGATCTTCGCATCCTGCCATCGGATAGTGCTCAGCGATGACGAGGCTCTTGGTGTCGATGCGCACGATCTCGCTGCGGTCTTCGATATTCACGTAGACATTGCCCTTACCGTCGGCCACGCCGGTCTCGGGTTTGCCTCCGAGCGGGACCGATCCGATGACCTTACCGGTTGTGGCATCAATGACCGTGCTGTCCTGGGTCTTGGCGTTGAAGGTGTACACGCGCTTGGCGGAAGCGTCGTAGAGGATAGCGTCAGGCCGCTCGCCGACTTTCACTTTGTCGATGACCTTGAGCGTCTTGAGGTCGAAGATGACCATCATGTTGTCGCCACCGCTGCTGATGAAGCCGCGGCCGAGCTCCTGGGCCAGCGCGACACCATGCGTGCCCGACAAGTCAGTGATGTCGCCGGTTGGCTTCAGCGTTTTGGCGTCAACCACCATGACGTGATTGCCGCGAGTGATGAAGATGCGATTGCCGGCTGGATCAAAGGTGAGGTAGTCCCAGCCGCCTTCTCCGCCGAGTTTGACGCGGTCCGTGACTTTGTACGACTTTTGCGCGAAGGCAGGCATCGCCAACAGGAATGAAGCGGCGAGCAGATGGGCAAGAATTCGTTTCATGATTTCTCCTTCTATAGGGGGTGATTTTCTGCGTGACTGAGGTAGTAGTGAACCGCTGGAGTAATGATCAGCGAGAGCACCATGGAAATTGTGATTCCGCCAATGACGGCGATAGCGAGTGGCTGCAGCATCTGCGCGCCTGCTCCCAGAGCCAGAGCCAAGCGGCAACATGCCGGCAGCCGCGGCGAGAGCGGTCATCAAAATGGGGCGCAAGCGGCGGCGTCCGGCCTGGACCATCGCGTCGAACGCGGAGTACCCCATGCCGCGGAATTTCTGGTCGGCATCGAGCAGCAGGATTCCGTTCTTGGCCACGATGCCGATCACCATGATGAGTCCCATGAACGATGCGATGTTAAAGGTGGTGCGCGTGATCGAGCAGGGCGAGAAATACGCCGGAAGTGGACAGAATCGCCGACGAGAGAATGGCCAGCGGGGCAGCCAGCGTCCGAAATTCAAAGAGCAACACAACGAATACCAGCACGATGGCCAGCAGCAACACCATCATCAGATCGTGAAACGATTGCTGCTGCTCGGCATAAGTTCCGCCGTATACGACGCGAATCGAGGATGGCAGATGGAGGTCGTTCACGACTTTTTGCACGGCGGCGATCGAGCTGCCCAGATCGCGACCTTCGAGGCGAGCGGTAACCGCGACTTCGCGTTGCAGGTTTTCGCGACGGATCTCGGTTTGCCCGGGCAACTCTTTCACGTCGGCCAGAGCACCAAGCGTGGCCGTGTGTCCTGAGGCGCTATTGAGCAGCGTATTGCTCATTGCCGACAACGACGTTCGATGCGATTCCGGATAGCGCACTCGAATCGTGTAGGGAATATCTTGCGCGACCATGGGCGTGGCGGCGGGCTCGCCTTCGAGGACTGCGCTGGCGTCGACGGCAACTTCTTCCGGAGTGAAGCCGGCGCGAGCGGCGACGGTTGGGTCGACGTGGAATACGGTGGCCGGTCCGCTGATGGTATTTTCGATTCCGTTCAGCACGTCGACGACGCCGGTTACGTTGTGAATAGCGTCTCCTACCCTGGGCGCCCATTGCTGAAGCAACGGGGCCTCAGGCGAAAACAGCTTGATCTGCACGGGTTCGGGCGCATTCGACAGGTCGCCAATCATGTCCTGCAAAACCTGTACATACTCTACTTCCAAGCCCGGCTCCTCCTTTTCTACTCTCGCGCGGAGCTCGGAGATGATTTCGTCGCCGCTACGATTGCGACTGCTTTTTAGTTTTACGGCAATGTCGCCTCGGTTAGCTTCGGTCACCGCCGCGAGGCCTAGCTCCAATCCGGTGCGACGGGATGTGCTCTCGACTTCAGGGATTTCGCGCAGCATCTGCTCGACGTGGCTCACCATGCGGTTGGTTTCCTGCAGGGAACTGCCAGCGGGGGAGAAATAGTCGACGATGAATCCGCCTTCGTCCATTTCGGGGAGTAGGTCGGTCCCAAGGGACAGGAAGGCGAACACCGACACAGCGATAACCAAGGCGGCGAACACCGCCATCCATTTGGGACGCTCCAGGGCAAAGCGCAGCCAGCGTTCGTAGAAGTCCACCACTTGCCGAAAGCGTCCGGTGATTGAGGCATCTTCTGCAGCCATCAACCGCTCTTTGTCCGTCAGATTGGTTTCAGTGAGGTCGGTGCGCGGAGGCGCTTCAGCATGCGTGCCGCGAATGAAAAACTGGCTGAGTGTTGGTGTCCAGGTGAGCGCCAGTCCGAGTGAGGCAAGCAGTGACGCGCCAACCGTGATCGCCAGCGCGCGGAAGAACACTCCCGTCACTCCGGTGATGGCGATCAGCGGCAGAAACACAACGATGGGAGTAATGGTAGAGCCGATGAGCGGAACGGTGATCTCGCCGAGTGCGCTTTGAATGGCCTGCAGGCGCCCTTGTCCGGCGTCGCGATGCAGCGCGACATTTTCGACCACCACGATGGCGTCGTCGATCACCAGGCCGACCGCGGCCGCGAGACCACCGAGCGTCATCAGGTTGAAGCTCTGGTCGAGCACCTTAAGCGCGATGAAGGTGATGAAAACGGTCGCGGGAATTACCAGTACGGCGACCAGCGAGGTGCCCCAATCGCGCAGAAACAGCACCATGATGAGCGAGGCGAGAATGACGCCGATCAAGATGGCATCGCGCACACTGTGGATGGAATCGACCACCAGACCCGACTGGTCATAAAAAGGCTCGAGATGGATTCCCGGAGGAAGCGATTGGCGAATGCGTTCGACCTCGGCGTGCACTTCGTTAGCAACGGCGACCGTGTTGCTGTCGGGCTGACGATTGACGCTGAGCAGAACCGCGGGCTTTCCGTTGGCGGTGACAATGGTGTACACGGGCTTGACGGCCGGCGCGACCGACGCGACGTCGGCGACCTTCACTGGAACCCCGGCGGGCGTGTACTTCACCACGATCTGCCCGAGTTGCTCAGGGTCGTGGACTTGCGCATCCACGAGTCCGAGGAACAACTGATGGTTCTGCTCGAGCAATCCGGGCGAGTCAATGAGGTTGGTGCGCCGCACCGCGTCGAGAATGTCATTGACCGTAACACCTGCCGCCAGAAGCTTCGCGGGATCGGGGGTGATGTGGAACTCGGGTTCCTGTCCACCTTGCACCAACACGGTGGCGACGCCGTCGAGACGGTTCAATCGCGGCTTCAAGTCATACGTCGCCATGGTCCACAGCTGCGTCTGCGGCACCGTGTCGGAGGTGAGGCTATACCCGATGATGGGAAAACTAGCGAACGTCAGTCGATGCGTTTGAATCGTGGCCGTCGGCGGCAGGGTAGTGCGGACGTTGGCCAGGGCCGCATCGACCAATTGCAGCGTCGTCACCATGTCCACGTGCCAGTCGAAGAAGAGATCGATTTCCGCTGAGCCGCGGCTGGTAATGGAGCGCACCTTCGTGAGGCCGGGCACGCTGTTCACCGATTCCTCGATCGGCCGCGTGATGGTCACCATCATCTGGTCGATGGGCATCACACCGTTGTCGACGCCGATCAGCACGCGTGGAAAGTTGGTCGCTGGAAAAACTGAAATTGGAATGGTGAACGCGAGGTACGCGCCTGCTACGACGAGGATCAGAATTAGAAAAACAATCGACTTGGCGTAGCGGGTGAACCAATAGCTTTGTCCGGATTCCTCCGGTGCCTGCATTCCGGCAAGGAAAGATTTGAGTTTTTCTCGCATCAGTCCTTGTCTTTTCCCGCAGGGGGTGCCGGAGGCGGCTCAGGCTCCACGACTTTTACTTTGGTCTTGTCGGGCAGACCGTAGGAACCGTGTGCGATAACGGTCTCGCCGCCGCTGAGCCCCCGGGTGATTTGTACGCGAGGGCCGTCGTGAATGCCCGTTGTCACCTCAACCTGTTGCGCCCGGCCGTCCGCGACAATCATGACTGAGGTTGCGCCGTCAGCCGTCTTCAACAAGGCAGGCGCAGGCACGACGACCGCGTCGTTGACAGTTTGAGCGACCATCTCAAGCGCAACCGTTGCTCCGGGACGAAGGCGTCCGTCGCCATTCGGAGCTTCGACCCAGACCTCGACCGTCGTGCTGTTGGGGTCGAGCGCCGGGCTTACCAGCGTGACCTTTCCTGCAACAGCGACGTCACCCGGAACCTTTATGGTGGCGTCGTCGCCGGGCTTGAGTTGCACAGCCTGGTCCTGCGGGATGTGGGCTTTGGCGATGATCGATGATGTGTCCATTACGGTCAGTAGCGGCATACCGGGAGGAGGCGTTTCGCCGGGATAAGTCGGACGGTCGGTGACCACTCCGCTGATGGGGCTGCGCACTTCGGAGTACGCGAGTTGCGCCGCTGCGCCTTCGTACTTACCCTTCGCTGAGGTGAGCTGTCCTTTCGCCGATTGAAGTTGCTGCTTCTTGCCGGCAGCTTGCAGCGCAGACATGTGCATCGATGCAATCTCGTACTGCGACTTCGCCTGGATGAGCGCTACGGAGGACTGGTCGTAATCTTTGCGCGGCAGGGCTCCTTGCTCGTACAGGTTTTTGCGGCTCTCGTAAATCTTCTGCTCGGCGTCGTAGTTTTCTTTGGCGGCCTTGAAGTCGTATTCGGCTTTCTGCCATTCCTCGGGCAACGCCGATGCGGTCTCGATACCATAATTCGCTTCTGCCTGCTGGTACGAACCCTTGGTGTCGGCCTCGGCAGCGGCCAGATCGCGGTTCTCCAATACTGCGAGCAGCTGTCCAGCCTGCACTTTGCTTCCACGATTCACGTAAAACGTTTTCACTGGGGCAACGATTTTTGGCGTGATGGCCGCCTGGTTCTTCGGATACAGTACCGCCTCGCTGCGAATCACCTGACGAATCGATTGCCTTTCAGCCTTGACAGCCTGGACGGTGACTTCCGGCTCGGCCTCCGCTTCCTTTTTGGAGCAGCCGATTACGGGCAGCAGCACGACTCCCACAATGAGGTACATCGATAGGTTTGACACGATACGGCGAGTGTCCATTTAAAACGCTCCCGTGAGGGTCTGCAGATTGGCCAGAGCGAGGTGATAACGGAGCTCGCCATCGTGATAACTGTTGCCGGCGGAAGTGAGAGTATTCTGCGCGTCCACCACTTCCAGAGCACTGGCTTCACCCGCCTGATAGCGCAGGTTGGTCAGGCGCAGGCTCTGCTCGGCAAGGTCAGTGGATTCCTTCAGCATCTGCAGGTGCTCATAGGCGATCTGCGCCTCGCTGTAAAACGATTGCAGGTCGGCGAGCGCCTGGCGTTGCGCGGCGCTGAGTTCCACTTGCGCCTGATGGCGCAGCAACTCCGCCTGGCGAACCTTGCTTTGGGTAGCGCCCCAGTTCCACACCGGAATGTTCAACGTCGCGGTCCCGGCGTAGCCCAGATTTTGCGTTCCTTCGGGCGCGCGTTTGGCGAATTGGTTCGCATCGATGCCGTAGAACATGCCCACTGAGAGAGACGGCAGATATCCGGCACGCGCGACACCGACCTGTTTGTTTGTCACTGCCAGCGCGGCAAACGCGGCCTGCAACTCGGGGTTGTTTTTCGCCGCCATATCTTGCAGTTCATTCATCGGCGGCAAGGCCGGTGCGGTGCTGAGATCGTTGACCAGGGTGAAGTCCTGAAAGAAATTCGGAAACAACAGCACGGCCAGGGCGAGGCGAGCATTCAATTCCGCGAGCTTCGAATCATCCCATGCCCGCTTTAAATCGTTGGCCTGGATTTGCGCTTTGACAGTGTCGGAGTGCGCGACTTCACCGCCCTCTTCGAGCTTGCGGCTGAGGTCGAGGAAGCGCTGTCCTTCTACATTAGCGCGTTCGGCGTTCACCGTCTTAGTTTGCGCGGCGAGCAGCGCGTAGAAAGCTTGCACCACGGTCACGGTGAGTCCACGAGCGGCGATCTCGGCTCGCGCCTTGGCCAGAGCGTGTGCAGCGGCGGTACGTTGATAGTCGAGCACTTCGGCGGCCCCAATCGTCTCGTGCGCTACACCCTGGCTGATGTATTCGTGCACGCCATTGTTACCGATGTAGCGCCCCGACGCCGTTCCATTGCCTTGCGTGTAAATGAAGCTATTGTTGTAATCCACTCCCGGCAACAGGGAGGCGCGAGACTGGTAACGGTCTTCGCGCGCCAGTCCAAGTTCGGTGATAGCGGCCTGGAATTGCGGGCTGTTCGTCTTGGCGCGCGCTAAGGCGTCGGCCAACGTCAGGACGACCGGCGTCGGTTGCGCCTGTGGCACCGCCGCGGTGGATGATGGCGTCTGCGCGCACGCCGCCGCGACGTAGAACAGTGCCGCAGTTATTGCTGTTAGGAAGCGAATCACGAGTACGTCCCTCAACAGAATCCTAGTGCACACCTTAATGGAAGCTGAATCAAAAAGAGGATGGCAGTGCTTATACCGGCAACGAGACCACCATGCGAGTGCCTTCTCCGACGTTGCTGTGTGGCTCGATGGTACCGCCATAGGCTTCGACCAACGCCTTCGAAATGGCGAGTCCCAATCCGTAGCCCCCGGTGTTGCGGGCGCGTGAAGCGTCTCCGCGATGGAAGCGCTCGAAGATGAGTGGCAGTTCGGACGGTGGAATACCCGGGCCCCGGTCGGCGACGTCGACGTAGCTTCGTCCATTGTTGGCACGCATACTCATGCGCACGGTCCCGCCTTCAGGACTGAAGCGAATGGCGTTCTCCAGCAGGTTCGACCACACCAGTTCGAGATCGTCGGGATCGGCAGGCATTTGCAGGGAGCCATTGGCGGAGAAGTCGATGGTGACACGCCGCTGCTGGGCGACAGGCCGCATCCGCTCAACGGCCGACTGGCATGTCATTCCCACATCGATGGGCACGAAGCTTTTGCGCAGATTTCCGGCGGCCCACTGCTCCGCGCGTGCGAGTCGCAGCATGGAATGCAATAGCTTCTCCAGACGCGCCATGTCGTCGAGCGCATCCTCGAGTCCGGTGCGGTATTCGTCGGAGGTGCGGGGCCGTTGCAGCAGCGATTGCAGCGTCGACTTCAGGATTGCGACTGGAGTCTTGAGTTCATGGGCGGCATTGGCGAGGAACTCGCGCTGTTGCGTGAATGCTCGTTGCAGTCCGTCGAGCATTGAGGTCATGGCGTGGGTTAACGGCTCGAGTTCAAGTGTGTCGCGCGCCTCCTCGGGCGGATTCAGTTTCCAGTTGGAGGGAGAGATGGCGCCCGCGCTGGCGGCCAGGTCCGACAGCGGACGCAAGCTGCGCCGCAGGGCCCAAATCGAAAAGCTGCCCGAAATCGTCAACAGCAGCAGGCTCCCCACGGCAATGTAGAGCAACACCTCGCTGACCGCGCGCTTGACTGACATGACGGGAGACGCGTAAGTGACCGTCAGGGAATCAGCCGACGGGAGATTGCCTTCGCGGTCGAGTACGGGTATATGCTCGAGGCGAATCGCGCGGTAGGGGATCCCGTTCACAAGGTAATTTGCGATCCAGCGTTCACCTCTAGGTGGTAGCACGCCCTTTTTATCGGGCCAATTCGGGGAGCGGGCGATCAGCTGCGACCCATTGGCGAACACTTGGTATAGGTCTGGCACATCAGGATCGAGAGAACGAGGAGTGAGGTCGTTCTCAAATACCAGTTTGGGCGGATCGTCTTCTGAGTAGCGCACTAGCGCAGCGATGCTCATCGCGCGGCCTTGCAGGGCGACATCGAAGGCGCGGCGCAGTTGTGCCCGAGTCACGAATACGGCTACATCGACTAGACCGATCGCCAGCACCAGTTGCGAGATCACGATGGCGGCGATGAGCCGTCGCTGGATGGAAGTCTTCGCCATATCAGGCACGCAACATGTATCCCTGCCCGCGCAGGGTGTGGATCAGCTTTACTTCGCCGCCGTCTTCCAACTTGCGGCGCAAGCCGGAAATGTATACCTCGATCACGTTGCTGAAACGCTCCCAATTGAAATCGTAAAGATGCTCGAGTAGTTCCGTCTTCGACACCACTGCACCCGGTCGGTGAGCGAGATACTCTAAAACGCGATACTCCATCGCGGTCAGGGTCACGAGCTCGCCTCCGCGCCGGACGGTAAGGTCGGAGGTGTTGATCTCAATGTCTCCAACCTTCAAGACGGCGTTTCCGTGTCCTTTGCCGCGGCGGATGAGCGCTTTGGCGCGCGCGAGCAGTTCGCCCAGATCAAATGGCTTGGCGACATAATCGTCAGCGCCGGCGTTGAGCACACTGATGATCGACTCTTTCTCGTCGCGCGCTGTCAGTACCAGCACCGGCGTGTCGGCGCCGCTGTCACGCAATCGCCTCAGCAGCGTGAGGCCGTCGATCTTGGGCAGCATGAGGTCCAGGACCAACAAGTCATACGGGTTGGTCTGCGCCATGTAGAGACCGTCTTCGCCGTCCAGCGCCACATCGACGGCGTAGCCCGCACTTTCGCGCAAGCTGCGGGCAATGTTTTCCGCCAGCCTCCGCTCGTCTTCGACAATCAACACACGCATAGCTTAGCCGGAATATTGACGATAACTGCCTACAACTTGGGAATTCCTGTCCATTATTAGCCAGAACTAGATGAAGCCGCGCTTAAATCGCCACCTAAGGAACTCCGCCGCAGCTACTTGAGGCGGACGCGAAGGTACACGTTTATCCCCAACGGGTGGTCTCCGTAATAAGTCTTGATGGTGTCAGGAATCTCATATATCGACACGTTCGCGCCTAAGCCGGTCTGCGCGTGATGAAAGGTACCGAGGTCGCGCGTGTATCCGATGGTATAGGCGCCCACGTCGAACCATCGCGAACCGGTTTGTACGAAGAGTTGTTCTTCCAGCGCGGGATTGTCGGCGAACAATTCATCGCGCTGTGTCCACTCGTAACGCCCAGTAACGAAGTTCTTTTTGCGAAAGGGAACCACGGTCTCCGCCAGCACCGCATTCGAGCCGTACTTCGGGGCGGTCTTCCAGTTCCGGCCCCAGATCAAGCTGGTTGCCCACCAATTGCCGTTAGGCCGGGGCACAACGTATTCCACCGAAGCTGTGGTGCGATTCACGTCGCCTGGTTCCAGTTGTTCTGGATTGACCAGATGTCCGACGGAAATCTGTGCCGCCCAGCGCGGCGTCGGCGTGAAGGTAATGCGTCCCGAGTAGGAGTTCATCGGCCCGAAGTCGAAATTCCAGCGGTTTTCGTCGGGCTCAGTGCCGTGGAACCCAGACGCTTCGAACCTTACCCATCGGAACGCCAGTACTCCGGTCACCACGTTGCTGGCGATGTGGGTGGAATCTTCCCAGTGATGGCCGAGCGTAGCCTCTGGAATCTCCATCGCCGAAGCACGGTGCGGGAATGCCACCGGACCCAGCGCGGGATCGCCTTCGACGGCGTAATACAAGTCGGCGGTCGCCCGCTCTCCCACGCTGTGGGAGTACTGCACGCTTAACTCCATCACCAAATCGTGCGGGTGCTGCGCATTGGTGATGGGTTCGCCAAACGCGGTTTCGCCCGTCTGGAAGAGCAAAGGGTAGCGGCGGTCGGTGATGGTGGCGGGCTCCAGGCTGAGCATGGTGCGCAGCATCACGCTGCCTCCTGCGAGTCGATGGATCGCCCCCAGCATGCCCCAGTTCGTCGAGTACAGCTTGTCGGCGCCAAGCGGGCCGGTTTGCTGGGTATCGACTACGAACGCCTGTCCCATCCACATCAGGTTCCACGATCCCACAGATGTCATCAGCATCGGCATCGGCCACGCCGAAGGTTGCACCGACGTTCCCGACGACTCCCCCATGAAAAACATTTCAGAAGACGGCATGCTGGAATCCATGGGATGATGCCCCGACAAGTCCATTCCGGGCATCTCGGCAGATTGCGTCGTAGGTTGCGAAACTTCTGAACTCGCGTTGGTTTGAGCGGCTGCCGGCAGTGTCCAGAGCCAAAAAGCGACCAGCAGCACCGCCGCGATGCCGCAGCATTTCGGGCGGCTGACCCAGGGTTTCCGATACTTTAGCCCGCTGGTCATGAAAACCGGGCCGACCGCAACGTAAGCTGATCGGATCGTGGGTTGATTGTAAAAGAGGCCCGCCGAACGTGCCGAACGCTTGTGACGAATTTGAGATGCGGAGTGTGCGGCAAATCACAACCGGGACCGCCGTCGGGTGCTAACATTTTTGCCATCTGAGGCACAGGGAGCGCTATGGCAACAGCAGTCGTAATCCAACCCGCCGTCGAGCAGTTCGAAGCAGCCGCCAAAGCTGCGGTGGCTACGGTGGAGATCATCGAACGCAGTCCGGCGGCATTGCGCGATGCGATTTTGCGCAAGGCCGGTGACGCCGACCGAATCTTGTTCGCGCCTCCCCAGGACCTGCCGGCTGAATTGTTCGCAGACTTCGCCCGCGATCCGCGCGTTCGTGCCGAACCCACTGCGGAGGAAATGGTGAATTCGCCGGCAGGAGTCACCGAAGCTTTCGCTGCCGTCGCGCGCACCGGATCGGTTTGCGTCGACGTTGGCTATCAGCGGACTGGCACGGCGAGTTTGCTGGCGCCTCTGCATATCGCGGTCGTTGCGGCCGAAACCATCGTGCCACAGCCGCGCGACCTGTTTCGCGAAGACGTGCTCGGCGGCAAAGGGCTGGTTCGAAACTTCGTCTTCATCACCGGTCCAAGTGCAACCGCCGACATGGGACCGCTGGTCCGTGGTGTACATGGTCCGCATCGTTTGCACATCATTGTTTTGCGATAAACCTTTGCGATAACGCTTTGAGATAAAGCTCCGAGGTGAGCATGGCAGCTCCCGTAAATCCCGTCGATATCCAGCCACGCTCGGTGGCCAACAAGAGCAACAAGAAGGCGTTGCTCGACGCCCTTCGCATGACCCTGGACGTGCAGAGCGCCGCCGTTCGCCGCAACACCCAGACCTTCAACCGCAATCGCTACACCGCCATTGCGCGCATTGCCGACTATGACGCGATGAAAGACCGTGCCCGCCGCACGAAAGAGAACGCCATCGCCAACCTGCCGGCATTGTTGAAGCAACTGAAGGCCAGCGTTCAGGCCAACGGCGGACACTTCTTTCTGGCCAAGACAGCCGCTGACGCTAACAATTACATCCGCGACGTGCTGGTGAAGCATGCAGTGAAGCTGGTGGTGAAAGGGAAGAGCATCACCTCGGAAGAGACGCGGCTGAACCATGCGCTGGAAGCGGTCGGCATCACCGTCGCCGAAAGCGATCTGGCGGAATTCATTCTCCAGGTGGCCGACGAGCAGCCGTCGCACATCATTGCTCCGGCGCTGCACTATTCGCGCGAGCGCATCACTGCGCTGTTCAAACGCAAGTTCCAGACCGACCTGCCACTCGACACCGGCGAAGAGCTGACGCGTTTTGCGCGCGAGATTTTGCGCCAACAATTCATCGCGGCCGACGCCGGAATCTCCGGCGCAAACCTCATCGCCGCCGACAGCGGAACGCTGATGCTGGTGGAGAGTGAAGGCAACATTCGCATGACCACCACGCTCCCCCCGGTGCACATCGCGATTGCGGGCATCGAAAAAGTTGTGCCATCGCGGTCGGACTTCCAGCCGTTCATCGAGTTGCTTCCGGCCAGCGCCACGGGTCAGCCGCTGACCTCATATGTCAGCATTCTGCGCCCGCCATTGCCTGCGCCGCCGTTCGCCGCGCCCGGAAAGACTGTCAAGCCGCGCGAGTTTCACATGGTGCTCATCGACAATGGACGCTCGACCATGCGCGAGGACCCGGTGCTGCACGAGGCGTTGTATTGCATCCGTTGCAGCGCCTGCCTCAACGTGTGCGCAAACTTTGAGACTGTCGGTGGCCATGCATTCGGCGGGGAAACCTATTCGGGCGGAATCGGCGGCGCATGGGAAGCCGGTACCGGCAAGCTGATGAACGCTCGCTTCAGCGAGCTTTGCACCGGATGCTCGCGCTGTATTCCCCAATGCCCGATTCGCATCGACATTCCGTGGTTGAACCAGAACTTGCGCCAGCGCATGAACCAGGCTGATGGCGCTTCTGTGCAGAAGTCGGTGTTCGGCAGCCTGACCGGCAGCGCGCCCGAAGACCGGGTCGCTCCATTGCAGAAGCAGTTCTTCGCCAACTATCACAAGTTCGGCAAGTGGGGAACCGAGTTTGCATCCATGTCCAACGGTGCAAGCCACACCCCCGCAGCGCGCAAACTCATGGAAGGCATGCTCGGAGTTGATCGCCGTCGCGAGTTGCCGGCCTTTCCGGCGAAAACATGGGAGCAGCTGTTCCGCGAAGAACCGGCCGTTGCTAAGTCCCCAACGATTGAGCCGGGAATCGTGATGCTGGCCGACACCTTCACCAACTACGGTACCCCCGAGCGGGGAATGGCATCGGTGCGCGCGCTTCGAGCAATCGGAGTTGACGTGGTGCTCACCCCATCAATCCCCGACGGACGTGCAGCCATGTCGCAAGGCATGATCGATACTGCGCGTCAGCAGGCCCGTGCAATGGCAGCCATGTTGCGTCCGTATCTCGACAGCGGCAGAAAGATCGTGGTCGTTGAGCCCAGCGTACTTGCCATGCTGCGCTTCGACAACAAGCACCTGCTGGACGATGAGGCGACAATCGCCGAGCTGGCCGCCAACAGTTTTGAGCCGTTGCAGGTTTTGTGGGACATCGCCACCGAGGCTCATATCGATCTGGCCAAGCTGTTCCCAGCCAATCAATCCCGCTTCGGGACTCGCTTGTTCTATCACGCGCACTGCCAGCAGCGGACCTGTAACGCAGCATCGCAGACCATCGACCTACTGCGCGCCGTCGGCTTTGATGTGGTCACATCGTCGGTGGAATGTTGTGGCATGGCAGGCAGCTTTGGTTACAAGCACGATTACTACGAACTCAGCATGGCCGTGGGTGCCGATTTGTTCGCTCAAGTCGCGGCTGCCGAACAAGACGGGGAGCCACGGGTATTGGTCGCCAGCGGAATCTCGTGCCACGAGCAACTCATGGCCGGAATGGGAAGGACTGTTCTGCATCCGGCCGAAGTGCTGGTAAGTACCCTAAAAATGTGACGGTTGGGCGTAATGGTAACTAGCCCAAACAGGCTAGTTCGAGGGTGCTGAGAAAACTCCTCATCCTAAAGTTCATTCTTTTGTGACAGTTATGTCACCAGTCACCGGTTACCACAAGTTACTTTTTAGTTACGGAAGATGTATTTACTTCTGGATTTTTTGGCCGCACAATCGCAGGCGTAGTAGGCAGTTCTGGGGGAGGGCTGCCTTCTAGGCGCTTCGCGGGTCACGCGGAGCGCTTTTGATTTCGGGTCACATTTTATCTCGGCCACGCCACCCGCGTCGGAATTGAGGTTTCTTGTCCCGAACCTGAGGCGACTGCCCACCTTCTGCCCTCCGCATCTATGCGCCGTCGTATGCATCTAATCGTTGTTCCCGTCAGAAAATTTCGGGTGATACGATTGAATCGCGGCTTTTGTACGAGTGCCGCGCAGCAGCGGCGACCCCTCAGGAGGATCAATGGCAAGTGACGCAATTATGGAGATAACCGACGCGAATTTTGACCAGTCGGTATTGAAATCGGACCAACCGGTGATGATCGATTTTTGGGCAACCTGGTGTGGCCCCTGCCGGGCACTGGCGCCCATCGTGGATGAGGTCGCCCAGAGTTATAGCGGCCGGGTGAAGATCGGCAAGATGGATGTGGACAAGAACGTCTCGACCCCGCAGCGTTATGGTGTGCGCGGCATCCCGACTCTTCTGATTTTCAAGGGCGGCCAGGTGCAGGAACAGATCGTCGGCTACGTCTCGCGCGACGTGATCGAGAAGGCTCTCGACAAAGCGCTGTAATTGGCAATTGAGTGTGAATCGGCGCGGCCAGGTCCGCGCCTTTTTTGTGCTTGGACAACTCAGCACCGGAGCGATGTTTTGAAGAGGCACGGCTTTAGCCGTGCCGTTAAGGCTTTTATTTTTATCCGCCGCGCGGACTTCAATCCGCGTGGCATACCGGATTGCGGGAATCCATCAATACTTCCGCAGCACCCCGATAACTCTTCCCTGGATCTGCACGGTTGCTGCCGGAACCATGATGGGCTGCATCGTGGCGTTCGACGGCTGCAAGCGAATCTTGTCGCCCTCGGTGTAAATGCGTTTCAACGTGGCGTCCGAGCCGTTCACTAGCGCCACCACGATCTCGCCATCGCGCGCTGTCTTGGTTTTCTCCACCAGCACGTAATCGCCATTTACGATGTGTTCGTCCTGCATGCTCTCGCCGGTCACTTGGAGCACGTACACATCCTTAGAGCGGGTGAAATCGGTCAGCGAAATTGACTCGGGATTCTCCAGCGCTTCCACCGGACGCCCGGCTGCGATCCTTCCCATGAGGGGAAGTGTAAGGCCCGAAGCCGCCACCGCCGCCGACCCTCCGCCCAGCATTTGGCGCATACGGCCGCGCGGCTTCAGCAGATCGATGGAGCGGCTGCAATTGTAGTCGCGCTTTAGCAATCCTTTGTGCTCCAGGTTGCTGATGTGTTTGTGAACGGTTGCCAGCGAACTCAGCCCCAGCCCTTCGCCGATCTCTTCGAACGAAGGCGAATAACCATTTTCTTCGACGAAATGGGCGAGGAAGTCATAAACCTGTTTTTGACGGCGAGTGAGAGCCATAAGTAGTCGGGCCTCCAATGCCATTGTGAGCGAACAAAAGGCGAAGTGTCAACGGAGCGGTATAGGACGGTACATAAATAGTTACTAAATCTCGGGAAGATTGCGGCCAAGTCCTGACGAGCTAGCGAGCTGGAACTTTCAGGCTGCTGACAATTTCGTCGGCCGATTCGATTGCCTTCGACAGCTCTTCGTCGGTGTTGTAAAAGTGCGGCGAAAAGCGGACACCTGCTTTGGGACGGTAGTCAACCAGCACATCGCGCCTCAGCAACTCTTCGCAGACCTGTTGCGCGTCGGGCATATCGATGGAGACGGTACCTCCGCGGCGTTCGACATCGCGTGGGGTGTTCACTCGCCAGCCTCGCCGCTCGGCCATCTCGATGAGCAGTGCAGTTTGTCGCATTGATTTCGCGCGAATGTTCTCGATGCCTGCCTCGGCGATGATCTTCAGACCTGGACGCGCCGCGTGCAATCCGGGAATGTTGGGCGTTCCCTGGGTGAAGCGGTACATAGTGTCGGTGTATTGGGTCGCTCCGATCTCGAAGTTGAACGGATTTTCGTGTCCCATCCATCCCGTAAAGCTGGGCTGAAGTCTTCTTGTCAGGTCCGGACGCACATAGAGATAGCCTGTACCCGGTCCACCGCACAGCCACTTGAGCACGCCGCCCGTGCAGAAATCCACGTTGAGCGCTTGCACATCGAACGGCACGGTGCCCAGCGCCTGGAAGGAATCGAGCAGCACGTACGCGCCGACGCGATGGGCTTTCTCGACGATGGCCGCGACGTCTTGAATGAACGCACTGCGAAAAATCACATGTGAGATGGGAACGATCAACGTTTCTTCGTCAATCGCGTCCAGCAGACGTTCGGTATTCACGTGAATGCCGTCGTCGCCCGGCACCATGACCACGCGCGCGCCGCGCACGCGCTGTGCCTCCCAGAAATACATGATGGAGGGGAAATTCAGGTCGCTGTAAACGACCTTGTTACGGCGGCGGCTGAAATCAAGGCATGACGCAACGGTCGCCTCGCAGGTTGTCACATTTTGCAGACATGTGACCGAACCGCGCGGCGCATTCATCAGCGCGCCGATTTCATCGCCCACCTCGGCCGCCAGCATCCACCATTCTTCTTCCCATGCGCGCACGCCACGGCTGTTCCACATATCAGCATAGTGCTGCAACGTATCTTCGACGCCGCGCGGCATCGCTCCCAGAGAATTGCTGATCATGTAAGTGGTGCGCTCGAGAATGGGAAACTCCGGGCGGAAACGCAGCAGTTCGTCGCTCATGGCGGGTATTCTAGACCACCCGCGAACTCCGTCGCTGAAAGCGAAGCCTTGGGGCCGCCGCATTCATCTAAAATAAGCACAAGTCCGGGTGAGGAGTATCCCCATGCGCAAAGCTGCATTCCTGTCCGTCGCCTTCCTGTTATCCGTTTCGTTGTCGCTTGCCGCCCAACAGCTTCGCGGCGATTACATCGAGTCGCGTTCCACCGACGTGTATGTCGCGCAGTGTTTCGCCAACGGCGAAGTCGGATTGACCGGCAACTTCGCTCTGATGGCGTGGCACATCGACGAAGGCGCCTGGAACGGCGTCAAGCTCGATGGCCTGACTGTCGCCGCGGCCGTGCGCGCGAAGGCCACGCTGGGCGATCCCTACGGCGACCCATATCCCGCACAGGCTGTGCTGATGGTCGACAACGCCGCCAATCCCGCGCAGCGAGCAGCGCTGGTCGCACTCGCTCAGCATGAAGGCGGACGCCTGCTCGAGAACGTCGTGCGCGTGGACTACGTCCCCGTGATGCTCGATGTCCCTGCCGATCTGCACACGGGTAGTGCCGTGCTTCACGCCGGACACCTGGCCACCATCGTGACTCGGCCTCTCAACCACCATGATCATATTTGCGGAAATGAGACCAACTTTTATCCGCCGCTGAATAACGTTGATCACGCCATGTCGGCAGTTGCCGTGACCGATGAGTTCCAGGGCGATGGCCTCGATTCTCACTGGACCAGCCACGACCGTCGCAGCGCCTACATCGGCACCTTTAGTGAGGGCCAGTCAGCGATGGCCGTGCCGGTCGCAGCATCGGCGCAGCATCCGGCCGGCGGATAGCGCGGCGAGTTAGCTCGCTCGTTTTGTGACGTCGGCACTTGCGACGCCCTGCCCTGAGGCGATACCTTCGCCACGGGAGCCTTCATGCATCGCTTTGTTCGCCTTACCCGCCGGTCCCACTTTCTCCTTATTAGTATTTTGTTGCTGTCTGCCGGCTGGGTGGCACCGGTTTCTGCCGCCGGCCCAGGCGTCGAGCGCATTGGACCGTTGGCGGCTGCCTCCGCTCCCGACGACATTAAAAAGGCAGTCGAAGACCAGGGCTACCGCGTTACCCTTAATGACGGCTGGACGGCCGAATTCTGGTTCGCCCATCCCGTAGCTACCACCCACAAGGATGCCCCCGGCGCCCTCTATCCCGAGCTGGCAAACGGGGAATTCGTCGCGGTCGTCAACTATCCCAAGGGCGCATCCGACTTTCGCGGCCAGGCCATCCCCGCCGGTTTCTACACCCTGCGCTATCAATACCTGCCTCAGGACGCCAACCACATGGGCGTTTCCCCCAATCCAGACTTCCTGCTTGCCATTCCCATCGCAGCGGACTCCAAACCCGCCGACAACCTGGCTTTTCGGCTGCTGGTCAAGCTGAGCGCAAAGACAACCGGCACGGCGCATCCGGCGGTGATCGCTCTGGCCCCGGCCGGAGATCCGGGCGCGGTCGCGCAAAGCGAGGGCCTCACCGTTTTTTCCGTCGCAATTCCGAAGGGCGATTCCTCACCGGAGAAGATCGGGATCGTAGTGAAGGGGCAGGCGACGCAATAATCCGGTCCGCCGACAGCCAACTTCCAATCTGCAAAATAATTTCTCTTCAACCACCAAAACTCCAGCCGCAGCTTCGTCAAGCTGTTGCAGTCTTCATCACCCATGATGCACTTTGCAACAGGCGCCAAAATCACCCTCAACACAACATAAGCTGCTGATCTACTTCGACATACCTCCGGAAACGGCCCATATCCGTTGAAGCAAACCGCCTCACCGATGCAGAACGCATCAAATCTTGTCCCCCGAAAATTCATTCTCCGCAGCGAGAGATTTCGCAACACCACTCTGTAACTCGATGCAACACTGACCATTTGCGCACTGTCGGCGCAAGCCTGCGGATCTCCTGACGAGTTGGCATCCTGAGTGCCTTAGATAAAGGTGTAAAGCGTCAAGCAAATGACGCAGACAGATAACAGGAGGCACGTCATGACAGTTCTACTGGTTCTTGCCACTTTCGCAATTTTTCTGACCATCGATTTCTTCTACTCCAAAGCCAAGCATCCGGTGTTGCAGGTAGCTCCGGCAATCAGCAAGGTTGAAGGCGCGGTAGCAGCGCGGCCGCGGCCGAGTCTGGTCGGTGGATTTTCGGTTCCCGACAATCTTCGCTACCATCCCGGACACACCTGGGCGCTGAGTGAGAGCCCCAACCTGGTTCGCGTCGGCCTCGACGACTTCGCCAGTAAGCTCAGCGGCAATGTCGAGCAGGTGAATCTGCCGCAGCGCGGCCAGTGGATCCGCCAAGGCCAGAAGGTGTGGAGCATCGTGCGCAACGGCGTGAAGGTCGACATGGTTTCCCCCATCGAAGGCAGCGTGGCCGACGTGAACGACGCGGTAGCCAGCGATCCGTCACTGCTCTCCAAAGACCCTTACGGCGAAGGTTGGATGGTGACGGTGCAGGCCCCCGACGCCAAGACGAGCTTCCGCAACCTGCTGGGTGGTGCGCTGGCACGGTGGTGGACTGAAGAGTCCTCGATGCGCTTGCAGCGCATGATGCCCAGCGCGCTCGGAGCCCTGGCGCAAGACGGCGGCGTCGCCGTGAACGACCTGGCTGCCACGCTCCCCGACGAGCAGTGGGTGAAAGTAACCCGCGAGTTCTTCCTGACCTAGTCCGAACGCCCCGCGGAGCCTCCTGCCGCGGGGCAATTCAGCAGTCGGGTACAACCCACCGGCCGCGAGCTTCGAGATGCAAGGTGAACCGACCTTGGCACTCGAGTCCGCGGCCGAACTGCTATGTGGCTCGTTTGGCGTCAGCGTTTCTTAGTAAGTCGATTCAGCAGTGCGCGCGAATCCCTGCCATCCGCGGTTTCCAGAGGTGTCCTGTCCGCTCAACGGCCTTACTTATCGATGACGTACTAAAGTGCCAGCTTTTCAAGATGTATCAACAGTTGCACTATCGTGCGATTGCCGCGACACTTATTCTCCAGTAGTTCTCAAGTTACTGATAAATGTGATACTGATAGTTCTCTGGCCTAGTTCATTGGACATACAGTTGATGGGCGGCCGCCCGGGGGATTGGCGATGCAAAAGTGGATTTTGTCGTTGCTGTTGGCTGGTGTAACACTGTTTGTTGGTTGTGGCGGCAGTTCCGGATCCGGCCCCACGCCCCCACCGACGACGCCAACGCTGACCGCGATTACCGTCACCCCGGCCACGCCTGCTATTGCTTTAGGCACGACCCAGCCCACCCAGCAGTTCGCGGCTACCGGCACCTACAGCGACGGAAGCACCAAGGTCCTTACCTCAACAGCCAACTGGGTTTCCAGCAATCCGGCGGTTGCGACCGTCAATACCACGGGACTCGCGACTGGCATGACGGCGGGCACCACGACCATTACTGCCACTTCGGGAACCATCGTCGGCAGCACCGTGCTGACTGTGAATCCTGCGCCGCTGGTGTCCATCGCTGTGAGTCCATCCACGGCCACGGTTACCCCGGTTGCTCCGGGTAATACGCAACAATTCACTGCCACTGGAACCTATGCCGATGGCAGCACGCAGAACATCACTTCGAGCGTCACGCTGGAGTGCCTCGACTCGGTGCGACCATCACCACCGGTGGACTTGCGACTGGTGTCACGCGCGAATACGACTTCGACCATCATGGCGGCTCCCGTGGCTTACCCCAATGTCATCTCCGGGACGGCCACGCTCACCATCACAAACCCGCTGGTTTCGATTGCAGTGACGCCCCTGACGGCGTCGATCGCGCAGCAGACGACGCAACAATTTGTCGCGACCGGCACTTACGCTGATCACAGCACCCAGGTCCTCACCACGAGCGTGACGTGGAATTCATCGAACACTACGATAGCGACAATTAGCAACTCGCAAGGCACGCAGGGACTGGCAAGTTCCCTCACCACCGCAGGGACCACGATGATCACCGCCACGATGGGAACGGTCACGAGCCCGGCGGCCACGCTGACGGTGACGTCCGCAATCCTGGTATCCATTGCAGTGACGCCGGTGGGTCCTGCTATTGTTTACCAGACCACGCAGCCGTTCGTAGCGACCGGCACCTATAGCGACTCTTCGACGCAAGTCATCACGAACTCGGTGACCTGGGCATCATCCGACACCACGAAAATCACAATTACGGTCAGCGGGGTGGCTACCGGAGTCAACACCACGACCACCGCAGTCACCATCTCGGCAACCAAGAACACCATCGTCGGAAGTACGACGGCCACGGTAATTCCACCGTCGGTGCAGTCAATCGTCATCACTCCGGCTGCGCCCACCTCGCTGGCAATGGGGACGAGCCGTCAGTACACCGCCACCGCCACTCTGGCAAATGGCAGCACCCTTAACGTTTCAAGCCTTGCAACATGGACGTCGTTGAACACTGCCGTCGCTACCGTTGGCATTCACAGCGGCGTGGTCACAGCGGCGACGACGGTCCCGACCAACACCACGGTGACGTTCCATGTTACCTATAACGGTGTGACTCAGACGTTCAATGTGGACGTGACCAACGCGACCGTAAGTACGATCACGGTGACGCCCGTAACGCCTTCGATTCCTGTCGGCATTCAGCAACGGTTTATCGCCATTGCAACCTTCAACGATTCGACCACGCAAGACATCTCGCAAAACGCGACTTGGAACTCCGGCAATACTGGAATTGCGACCGTCAATTCAGCTGGCATCGCATTCGGAGTGAGCCCCGGCCCATCCACAATTACGGCAACCTTCGGGTCAGTGACCGGCACTGCTACCCTCACGGTGAACCCCGCGACGCTTACAAGCATTGCAGTTACTCCGAGCTCCACCATTCTTGCCCCGGCCTCCACCGTTACTTACCAGGCGGTTGGCACCTATAGCGATGGAACCACATACTTCATTTCGAATCTGGTGACGTGGACGTCTTCGGCCCCCACTGTGGTCAGCATTTTGCAACCGGGGATCGCTACAGGGCAAAGCGCCGGCACGGCCACGATCAAGGCGACGTATCTGCCGTACCTGTCCACTCCCGGGACCGCGAATGTACTTGTGACATCTTCGGCGCTCAGCACCATTACGGTTACACCATCGGCCGGCCAAGTCCCCGAAGGCGTAGCGCTGCAGTTCGCAGCGACCGGACATTTTGCTGACACGACCACCCAGAACCTGACGACCAACGTAACCTGGGCCTCCAGCCAGCCAGCCATCGCGACCATCAGCAACGCCATAGGGCAACAAGGACTGGCACAGGGCGTCACTGCTGGTACGACTTCGATATCGGCGGTTTTTGCCGGTATCGTTGGTAGCGCCAATTTGAATGTGACCACTGCCACGCTGGTGTCAATCGCCATCACTCCGGCCAATTCACACGCGGCGGTCGGAACCACGGTGTCATTTGACGCCAAGGGCACGTTCAGTGACCAAAGCGTGGTCGATCTTACGACGCAGGTGACGTGGTCTTCCTCAGTTCCGGCGGTGGCCACCATTAATTCGGCAGGCCTCGCCAACACCGCAGGAACCGGCCAGACGACGATTACCGCGACCTTCAGTAACGGCATGTCCGGGATGACAACGCTTACGGTGCCATAGTGCTGCGGGGTGAAGCTGCTTGAGAGACTGCGACTCTTGCCGACCGCTGACTACTGCCTTCGGCCTTGTCACCCGTATCTGTGACCTGGGTCCTATCGCTTCTCGGTTCGCGCCTGCTAATCAAGGATGAAAGATGCGAGGGAGTCGTGTCTTCGGACTCGCCCTCTGCGTGTCGGCCGTTCTTTGATAAGTCGTACGTCCGCGACCGCGTTTTGCTCGCCTGGGACAATTCCAGCCCGCCTAAGTCTTTTGTGTAGACGACTTTAGCCGTAAGTCACACGGGCTCAATGCTTTGCGAGGAAATCCTTGCAAGTCATTGATTCCGGCTATTTTAGCAGGTGGGGGGGAGGGGGGGCGTCAAGCCCCCATCCAGTGCGATTCCCAAAACGGAACTAAGGGCTTTATCCGCCCGCGATCGCTCCGATGATCAGAAACGGCTCTTTGCCAGAGGTCACCGCCTCGGGAAGCGGAGAATCAGGCGATTCGTGCGACAGGTCTTCTTCGCAGGCGAAGAAGCGCAGGAAGGCTCGCCTCTTCTGGGTGACATGGTCGCGAATCGTTCCCTCGGAGCATCGGGTAGCGCGCTTCCAGAGCGTCGAGCAACGAGCGCTGCGTCACCGGTTCCGCGACCTCGAGCTGCACTTCACCGCTGACGCGCGCCAGTGTGCGCAAATGCTGTGGCAGCACGACCCGAATCATGGCAACGTCTGCGTCTCGACCGACAGCACCGCGGGCAGGTCGTGAACGATCGCGTTCCAACTGTCGCCCGCGTCATTCGAGGCATACACCTGTCCGCCGGTGGTGCCGAAGTACACGCCGCAGGCATCCAGCTTGTCCACAGCCATCGCATCGCGCAAGACGTTTACGTAGCAGTTTTCCTGCGGCAGGCCCTTAGTGAGCGGCTCCCATTCGTTGCCGCCACTCTTGCTGCGGAACACACGCAGTTTCGCGTCGTGCACAAAGTGCTCCGAGTCACTCTTGATGGGCACAACGTAAACCGTCTCTGGCTCGTTGGAGTTGACGTCGATGGCGAAGCCGAAGTCGGTCGGAAGGTTGCCGCTGATTTCGCGCCACTGATCGCCGGCATCGTCGCTGCGCATCACGTCCCAGTGCTTCTGCATGAACAGCACGCCCGGACGCGACGGGTTCATGGCAATGTGGTGCACGCAGTGGCCGACTTCCGCGGTGGGATTCGGAATGTATTGCGAGTACAGTCCCTTGTTGATGGGCTTCCAAGTTACGCCGCCGTCGTCGGTGCGGAAGGCGCCAGCTGCGGAGATGGCGATGAACATCCGCTGCGGATCGCTGGGATCGAGAATGATGGTGTGCAGGCACATGCCGCCCGCGCCCGGCTGCCAGTGCGGTCCGGAACCGTGATGGCGCAACCCGGGCAGTTCGTGCCAGTTCTGGCCGCCGTCGGTGGTGCGGAAAAGCGCTGCGTCTTCGATGCCGGCATACACGGTCTCGGGATCGGTGAGCGAGGGCTCAAGGTGCCACACGCGCTTGAACTCCCAGGGATGCGGCGTGCCGTCGTACCACTGGTGCGTGCCGGGAACGCCGTCATAAACGAACTTATTGCTGACCGCCTCCCAGGTTTTGCCGCCGTCGTTGGAGCGCTGAATCATTTGCCCGAACCATCCGCTGGACTGCGAAGCGTAGATACGGTTGGGATCGGCGGGAGACGCCTTGAGGTGATACATCTCCCAGCCAGTGAAGTGCGGGCCGCTGATGTCCCACTTCTCGCGCTTACCGTCCGACGACAAAATGAACGCACCTTTGCGGGTACCGACAAGAACTCGAACCGAACTCATCCCATGCTCCTCGACGCTAATTTTACGAACGGCCGGCGTGGGGGTTGAACAGGGCGCGCAGATCAGCCGGCCCGAACGGATTTGGGTCGGCACGCCCCACACCTTAGCCAAAGATTGTTCCCGATTCAGCTTCAAATTGCAACGGCAGTGCGCCACGCCGCGCAAACGAGGGACAAATCGCACTCAGCATCTGGAGTTGAGCCACCACTCGATACTGCCGATAGAGCGTGGAGGTACAATAAATCGTAGGCTCCGAGCGAAAGTGGCGGAATTGGCAGACGCACCAGACTTAGGATCTGGCGGGTAAAACCGTGGGGGTTCGAGTCCCCCCTTTCGCACCAATAACTTGCAGGCATTGTCGGATTCGCTTTTCTCGACTGTGCCCAATTCTGTGCCCACTTGGCTTCGTTGTTCTGCGTATGCGGCTAGGATCCGGTTGACTGGACGTGATGGCCTGCATTCGAATTTTCAGTTACCAATACCGAAAGGTGAACAAATCCGGGGTTGAGTGCGCTGTGAAGACAGTCGCTCCCCTCAAGAGGAGAGACCTGAGCATGCCCTGTCAAGCGCGACTCAACGGTGATTCGCACAGAACAATCAATTAGTGAAGAAGCTCCGAATCAGCAATGCGCCTGAATCCAGGTAGCGAGACAACTCGTCCCGCAAATGTGTCACATTTTCTCTCTGGTCCCGCAATGCACCTGCATCTGCGGAAACCATCAAAATCGCCGGCAGTCGTTCGAACGTTTTTACTTGACACCAAGCGACTTTATTGCGCGTGGGGAAGCTGCAATGGAACAGACAACCAAGACGATATTTGACGCGCTGACAGAACTCCACGAAGTGGTCGTCTTCTTCGACGAAATCGACCGCATGATTCTCGATCGTGATAGCGCCGCGTATGGAGAACAGAACGATATTTTCCAGTTCATGACGCCTGGAATGTTGCCGAAGTTAACTGAGCTAAGGAGAGCGGGCCGTTCGACATTCATCATCGCCACGAATTTCGCCGAGCGAATTGACCCTGCCATCAAACGCGGAGGTCGAATCGACGAAAACGTACTCTGCCTTCCTTTTAACTCTGCTGCCCGCGTTGAGCAGCTCAAGCGCCTTATGATCCGACGTGCCGAGAAAGAAGGGATAGAAATTAAGAAAACTGCGGTTCTATGGGATTCAGAATCAGAGGCTGCAATTTGCGATATCGCCAAGAAAACGCCACTATATGTTTACGAGGGACTGAAGACGCTTATGGACAAGGCGTCTGCGGAGGTCACAGTGGCGCACGAGTCGTACGCTGCTTAACCGCTCACCATTGAGCCACGAGCGATGGGGATACTGAAAGGTCTGGATGAGGAGATGTGAGAGTTGATGATCGGGTTCTCGATGACGACTTGGCTCAAAGCGGCGCGGTCGCGGATTGAGCAACCTTTCAGCTCCGTAGGCTGGGGAAATTGCCATTACTGGGTGAAGCAGGCGACTTTAGCAGGTGAGCGACTAAATCCCTCACTGCTCTTTTCACGTCGGGTAGGTCGAGGCAGGACTCTGGGACTTACCACCTGCGTGGAATAGAAAAGCCTCCCCAAGGGAGGCATTGTGATTCTCGGAGTATGTGCATGTCATGCCGGTATGCGTTGTTGACGACGCTTGCGGTCCTCAATCTCCTCGAATTGCGTAATCGAGATTTCTGCATCCGGGAAGACGGCCTTGATTTCGAGATCTCCACCCATTGCTTTGATGTAGCTGCGTAAAGTGGAAACATACATGTCAGCCCGCCGCTCCATCCTGGAAACAGAGCCTTGGGGAACGTGTAGCAAGTCCGCGAGACTCGCCTGGGTGAGAGTCCGCGCTTCACGAAGCTGGCAGAGAGAGAGGCGCTGCATCTCGCGCTTGATTCGATCTGCAATTCGAGCTTCGCGCTCAGGTGACAGTTGCTTTCGTATTGTGTTCCACTTGTGTGCCATCATTCTCTCCTACCCGTCAATTTCGGACAGATGCCTATCGTAAAGGTCATCCGCTATCGGAACCCAAGTGTCATACCATCTCGCATCGCCTGTCTTATCACCACCAAGAACCAGATAAGCACATCTCCGAGGGTCGAAGGCAAACAGGATGCGATATGGCTTACCTTGGTGCTGAACTCGCAATTCCTTCATATTTGGATGCCGTGACTTGTTGCACCAAATCGACGTGTGGCCTGCCAAGAATAGGTCCGGCTTCCTCAAGAAGACCAACCGAGTAGTTCACACTCTCGACCTCGTCTTCGTCGAGGTCTTCGTACCACGCCCGGAACTCGTCACTGACCTCAACTTCCCAAGCCACAAACACAATATACCGTAGAAGTAATATGTCGTCAAGGGTATATTTTAGATACCGTTTAGACGGAGATGCGGCAGCATTCTGTCCCCAACTGTGCCCAAATTTGTGCCCACTAGCCAGTTTGTAGCGCTTGGTTCGCTGTGAAGCCAGGAGTGGGAAACCCGCATAAATACTGGTGAATCCCACTCCATGCAAACCGCGCTAAGTTATTGATTCCTCGTGCGAGAGGAACTTAGGATCTCGCGGGTAAAACCGTGGGGGTTCGAGTCCCCCCTTTCGCACCAGTATTTAGGCACGTAGCTATTGGTTGTCCCACCCCGACCTGCCAGGAGTCGATCACTTCCGCATCAGTGTCGTTCCTGTGCAACCGCGCGAGATGGTGATGTATTGGATGTCAGTGCGCCGCGGGGAAGTTTCGCTCTAAAACTCGGCGAAAATCCTGTCGTTCTGCTGAGCGCTAGTTTGCGCAGGGACTTATATCTCTCATGCGTGCCATCAGCCCACGATGTTGGCGAGCCGAACTCAACGACCACCGGGGCACAGCGTGTTGCTCAGAGATTTCGCCACGAGCTTTAATTGGAAGATTTCGCTTCCTCAAAGCTGAACCGCTTGTCGAGCTTGTCGTAGGGCTTGCCGTCGACCTCGACGTACGGGTAGACGAAGTAGTTGAGCGGCGGGCCGTCTTGTTTAGGAACCAGCGTGATGTCACGCCCGGTGGAGAACTTTATTCGGTTCGCATCAATGGTGCCGAAAAAGTAATCGCGTTTTTGCTGCGCTTTCCAAGCCTCCGAGATATCGACGGGAACCCATCCAATGTTCTTGCTGTAAAACTCAGCCCAGCAGTGGTATCCGGGAATGTCTCCCGAAGTCTTGCCTTCGGGCAGTGGAAATCCGATGTCGAACTGGGCAGGAATTCCGTCCGCGCGCATCATCGCGATGAATGGCGAGTGAAAGTCGGTACAGTTACCATGTTTGGCATCGCACGCCCACACCGCATCGCCGCGACCCCATCCGGTCCCGGATTTGTCATATCTCATGGTGGTGAAGAGGTAATCGTAGGCGGCCTTGGCCTTGGCCACCGTCCCGGTTGCGCTGCCAGTGACTTCGTTGGCAAGTGCCTTCATCTTTCCGTCGGTCGGAATCAGTTGGTCGGGTTCGACGAAACGGGTCATTGACGCCGGCACCAAGCCAGGCTTGCTGTCTTTACGTTCCAATTGCGCATAGTCGCCGCGCGAGAATTCCTTGCGCGTTACCTCGTACACCAGGGTGAAGCTGGCAGGGCTTTGAGCAGGATTCCGCAACTCCAAATACATAATCTTGTTGCCGTACTCGGGCTCTCGAGTGATCTGCGATTTCACGCTCGCATTGGTCTCGACCAGACGCACCGTCTGGTGCTCATCGGTTTGTGCCACCGGAACCCATACCCGAATCAGTTTGGTGCCCGCCGGAATGTCCTTTACGGTAAAGCTGTAAGTGAAGCGAAATGTGCGCGACGGCGGACTGAATTTCTCAGGATTCGAAGGGGCTTGGGCGGCCAACTGGCATGCTGCAAAAAAGAGCAGCAGCAACGACGGGAGAACTCGCAGCCTCATGGAGACACTCCTTGGTCGGCGGACATGAATGGAGATTTTACCAGCAGTCGACGTGAGTTGGCAGGACCGCAAGGAAAGCTATTTGGCGATAATTGGTACCCAAAGAGTTTACCGAAAGGATTAGGAACAACAAGTGGGCACAACGAGCGTTTCTGACTGCACCAGACGGTGGACTAACCGGAATTGTTCTGAACCAGAAGTCTCCTTACCGCCTGATTCGAGCCTGTGTCAGCCGGGTTGTTGTGGCGGACAGTCGGTTCTTGCTTCTCTTTCCTTTTTTCTTTCCTTTTTTCTCCCCCCTCTCGCTTTTCCCCGCTTGCTTTCCCGCTCCGTTTTTGCTTTTCCACGGCGCTTTTCCACCGCGTTTTTCCGCCGCTTTTGCGTTGACGGAGGCTACACCTTGGCGCTATACGCCCGCCGATGCGCCCGTGGGTGCTGTGGTCCCCTCCAGGTGCTGATGGACCGTGACGTTGCGCCCGCCGCGTCCCTCGCCACTGCCCCGCTGTGTAGCTGCAGATTCTGGCTGACGGTGTTGTCCCGGTTCACCGTCCGCTCACTGCGCGCGGTCAGGTCCAGATTCTTCCGGGACAGCAGAACGCGCTGCCGCGTTGTGCCGACGCCACCTGGCGGCATTGCTCGCCGATGTAGCTCCCGGAGAACCTATTCGCCGCTTCCAGTGTGGTGTCCCGTGCACCGCAGCTCCTGCGGCAGCCGTCCTTGCCAGGTTCCGGCTGCGCTCGCTGCGTCCCCGCGCCTGCGGCGAGTGGCCGGGATCATCTGCACTCCTAGTCGCGCAGGGCTCGTCCCACTTGCGTCAGGCGATGGGGATCGACCTGCCGCCCACCTTGGGTGTGAGCCAGAAATGGCTGCCACGGCGCTATACAGGGCGCAGAACAGCCCTTGCGCTCGATGACTTCCCGCAACCCGGCCATCACCGTCGCCGTCGATCTTCCCCCACCAGCTGCGCGTAGTAGATCTGGCTGGTGGCGTCATCCAGAATCACGATCAGGTCGTACCAGCGCTCGTCCTGGAACCACTGGACGGCTGCCGTCGATGTGCAGCAGCATGCCCGACAGCGGCCGCCGTTCCCGTCGCTGCGATGCACCCCGCGTTGCGCCCCTTGGCCACCAGTCCGGCCCCTGCGGCCGCCTGACCCAGGTGTAGCTCAACGCGATCTGGCTCGCCCGCAGCTTCTCGTGAAAGCTGCACGTTCAGATCGAATAGCGATCCCGTATAGCCCCAAGACCTGTCCACCGTCGCCCGCGACTCGCTTAGCTCCCCCGCCGCCGGTCAACACCCTCATAGCCAACTCTCCAGCCGTCCCCCAGCGCCGCATCTCCTCGCTAAACCGATAATCTCCGCCTGCCACCATATCTTCTCCCATCCCCTAATCACTCCTTACCTCACCCCCTCCTCCCCTCGACCACCACTCCATTCTCCCTCTCCCCCCCACACATATCACTCTATCTCCCGCATCAGGCTACGACAGCAGTCTTCTGCTTGCCAGCAATCAATTGGGGCCTTAACATGGCGGACTTCCGACCTTGGAGGTCTGTCTTATGCTCGATCGCCGGCAGTTTCTTACTCACACCGCAGCAGGACTTGGCTTCGCCCTGGCGGCGAGTCATTCCTTACTCGCGCAACTCTCGAACTTACCGGCGACGCTGCCCGACCCAAAGCAATTCAGCGACAATCAGGAAGCGTACTGGGCCGAGCTGCGCAAGCAGTTCCTCATCCCAGAGGACGAAGTCTACTTGAACAACGGTACCGTGGGGTCGAGCCCTGCGCCTGTGCTGCGCGCGGTGTTCGACGGCTACACCAAGACTGAACAGATGGCCCAGGAAGATCCGGAGAACTATCCGATCTGGGGCTATGAGCCGTACAACGCGTACCGCGATCCGCTGGCCGCGTTTATCGGCTGCACGCGCGACGAACTGGCGCTAGTGCGCAACGCGACCGAAGCCAACAGCTACATCGCCAACGGCATCGATATGAAGCCGGGCGACGAAGTCCTGATGACGGACCAGGAACATCCCAGCGGCGAAGGGCCTTGGAAACTTAAGGCCAAGCGCTACGGCGTCGTGGTCAAGATGGTCACGCTGCCCAAGCCGGTGACTAATCCGGCACAGGTGCTGAACCTATTCAGCGATGCGATTACGCCTCGAACGCGGGTGATGTTCTTCAGCCATATCACGACCGCGACGGGCGTGGTGCTGCCTGCGAAGGAACTGTCGGCGCTGGCGCGGTCGAAGGGAATTCTGTCAGCAGTAGATGGCGCGCATGTCCCAGGCATGATGGCGTTGAACGTCCATGACGTTGGCTGCGATATGTACTCCGCGAGTCCGCATAAGTGGCTGCAGGCGCCGAAGGGCTCGGGATTTCTCTATGTGCGAGACGAAGTTATCGACCAGGTGTGGAGCACGGTCACGACTGCCGGTTGGGACGACAAGAAGATCCGCGCGGAACGGTTTCAGCGTATCGGGTCGTCGAACGTGCCGTCGCTGATGGGACTGCGGGCGTCGATCCAGATGGCAAATGACATTGGCATGGATAAGATCGAGAAGCGACACCGTGAACTCGCGAATTATATGTTGGCGCAGATGACGCAGCGCGGAGCAGAGTCGTGGACGTCTCCTGATCCGGCGATGCGTTGCGCCATCGTGACGGTCAACGTTCCTCCGGTTAAACGCATGGCGCTGGAAGATTGGATGTGGAAGACGCAGAAGATCCGGATCCGCGGCGGCGATCCGTCGAAGCTGAGGCTGTCGACGCCGTACTACCTGAACAAGAAAGACATCGACCGCTATCTGGCGGCATTCGATCAGTACAAGAAGACGGCGGCGTAACCAGTTGTGAATGACAGTACAGGTTGAGAGCGTGACGCCGCCGAGCCTCGGTCGGCGTGTAGAATCGAGGCATGGGTTTCAAAGACTCCCGCACCAGCTCAGCGACGCAAAAGGGCAAGACTCCGCCACCCGATGACACTCACCAGGAAGCTACGTACCTGAAGGCGTTGGGCGAGGCCCAGACGCCGGTCAGTGTAAAGCTGATGGATGGGGACGTTTTTCGAGGATGGATCGAGTATTACGATCGTCGCATGATTCGCCTGACCCGCGAAGGGGCGCCCAATCTATTCATCTTCAAGCACGAGATTGCATACATCGCCGAAGACGCAGCGACTAAGTCGCGTAGTGAAAAGATTGTGTCCGACCGCAAGCTGCCAATCCGCAAGAAATGAGCCAATACCTACAGGACCTGGAGCCGATTGCGCGCGAAGCCGGGGCGTTGCTGATGACGTATTTCGACCGGCACATCAAGATCGAATACAAGGGCGGCGTAGACCTGGTAACGGCGGCCGACCGGGCGTCGGAGAAGCTGATTGTCGAGCGCCTGCAAGCGCGCTGGCCGCAACACGGTATTGTCGGCGAAGAAGGCACGCGCAGCGACGTCGAGGCGGATTACCGGTGGTTCGTCGACCCGCTCGACGGCACGACAAATTTCGCCCATGGATACCCAGTCTTTTGTGTGTCGATAGCGTTGGCGCGCAAGGATGACCAACTCGAGGTCGGCGTATTGTACGATCCGACGCGCGACGAGCTCTTCGCAGCGGAGCGTGGGTCAGGTGCGACCCTTAACGGCAAGCCGATTCAGGTCTCGAAGACCGCGCGCTTGGCGGAGTCAATCCTTGGTACTGGCTTTCCGAGTCAGAAACGGCATCAAAACCCCAACATCCACTTCTATCAGCAAATCACGTTGCGTTCGCACGGGGTGCGTCGGGCAGGTTCAGCGGCGCTCGATCTCGCCAATGTCGCGGCGGGCCGCTACGACGGCTTCTGGGAGTTCAATCTCAACCCCTGGGATACGGCGGCGGGAGTGCTGATCGTGCAGGAGGCCGGCGGTCAAGTGACTCGCTTCGACGGAACGCCGTTCCGCCTGGATAGCCGCGAAGTGCTCGCCACCAATGGCCTGATTCATGAAG
This sequence comes from uncultured Acidobacteriaceae bacterium, assembly GCA_963749635.1. Lineage (GTDB taxonomy): Bacteria > Acidobacteriota > Terriglobia > Terriglobales > Acidobacteriaceae > DASRAA01. Next base: position 318,889 of record CAVVNW010000006.1, on the reverse strand, counting down.
AAGTCGTCGCCAACTTCCGCGAGATCTTTGCCGGGCGCGGACTGGAGCCGCTGCCGTCGGCAGTGGAATACGCCAAGACGCGCACCTAAGGCGAATAACTTGGGTTTAATTGCGTCGGAGGATCCCGCATGCGTCTTGTTACTCGCCAAGCGTGCCTGTCCGCATTACTCCTCTTTTTTCTAGTGTTCGTCATCCTGTCGAGCTGCAGCGTCGCCCAGGAGAACGCGATTCGTGTGGGTGTGGCCGTCATGCAAAACCAGGCGGATCGGTCGGTGCCGGGGAACTTGGAACGCGACCGGCTGGCGCAGGCGCTGAACCGCATGAAACCCGACAAGAAGACTCACTTGCAGGTGCAGGGGGTTCCGCTGGGGGCGGCGACGGCCAATGAGGCCGACGAAGAAGCCGCAGCCAAGAAGTGCGCCTACGTGGTGTACACGACCCTGATTGAGCTGCGCAACGCAGACGATCCCTATCAGCGCGTGCCGGGCACAATTGAGACCAATCCCAACTCCCAGTGGAGCCAGCCGAACAATCCGCGCGGACAGCAGCAAGATCCGGAGTACCGGGTGACGGTGGACTACAAGCTCTATCAAGTGGGCGGTTCGGCGGTCGGGGGATCTCCATATTCGACGCAACTCGCCATGAATGAGATCGATGCGGTCTCGCAGGTGATGGACCGCATTGCGTCGCGCGTTGCGGATGAAGTAAAGAAAGCCGCACCGCCTGCCGCCAAGGAGTAGCAGCACTCTCGAGGCGGGGCCCATTTTTCGAACAGTCGTTCGGCATCGTTCGCAGCCGCTTTTTCTGCGGTAAAATCTCACAGTGAACGATTCATTATTGAACCGCAAGGTAGCCAAGCGCCCCGATCAAGTGAAGCTTCAGGGGCGAATTCTTTTCCTCACCGAAGATCCCGAACTCATCCAGCGCCAACTGGCGGGCGAAGACCTGCCGTGGGACACGCAGCATCCTGAGCGCAATCCGAAATTGCGCGATGACATTTCCACCGACGAGATTACTCCGGCGCACATTTGTTTTTTCTTCGACGAGACGCTGGGTGAGTTTCCCTACACCGGGCTGAAATGCGGCACCGAGACGCCTATCAAGCGCGGCGACGTCAAGCGCGGTGGATTTGTGGCGTGTGTGAGCGGCAAGCGTCGCGGCAAAGGTTCAAGCCGCGAACAATCGCCGTATGCCGAGATGGCGGCAGGCATCCAACTGGTGATCGCCGAAAATATCGAGCGCATTTACAAGCAGAACTGCCAGAACCTTGGAGTGTTGACGGCTACCGATTTTGGCTTGATCGACAAGATTCGCAGCGGCCAGGAAATCGAGTTGCGCGAATTCACCGAGGGCGAAGACGAAATCACCCGCCAGGTGATTGAATACGGCGGACTATTCCCGTTCAATGTGGCGCGGTTGCAGGGCAACGTGTTTCTGCCGCCAATCGAGACCAAGCCGCGTCCGATGACTATCGCCGAGAAGATCTTTGCTCGTCACATGCTGCATGGTTCCGGCAAGGTTGGAGTGGAGGCAGTCAAACCCGGTGACACGGGATTTGCCCGCACCGACCTGCGGTTCAGCCATGAATACGTCACGCCGATGGCGGCGATTTTCTACGAGCATTATCTCGGTAAAGAAGAGCCGGTGAACGATGCGGGTAGCATCCTGTTCTTCCGCGATCACCTGACTTTTCTCGATGAGGTGTTGTCGGAAGAGAAGCGCAAGATGGGGCTGCTCGACCTGGCGACACAATTGAAGCTGAAGCAACAGGATTTCTCCAAATCGCGCGGCATTCGGTTGCATGGCGAATTGACCGACCGCAAAGGCTCAGAAGGCATTTGCCACTCCATCATTACCGAGACCTATGCGCTGCCCGGACAGATGGTTGTCGGCTCGGACTCGCACACGCCGCACGCCGGGGCCGTTGGTTGCGTGGCCTTTGGTATCGGGACAACCGACGTCTTCAATTCGTGGTTCACAAAAGATGTGCGCGTGAAAGTGCCGGAGTCGGTGAAGGTGGTCGTGCGTGGCAAGCGGCGTGAAAATGTCACGGCAAAGGACTTCATCCTGAAGCTGCTTTCGATGGACTACATCCGCAGCGGCAAAGCATTGGCCAAGGTCATCGAATACTCGGGAGAAGCCATCGGGGCTCTCGGTGTGGATGAGCGGGCCACGATGACGAATATGGCGGCCGAAATTGGCGGCTTCACCGGAATCGTCGCGCCGGATGAGAAGGTAGTCGAATTTCTTGCGCAACGACGCGGCATGAACAGCAGTGAAGCCGAGACATTGATCGAAGGGCTGGAGAGTGATCCTGATGCTCGCTACGCGCACGTGATCGAGCTAGACGCGAACGACATTTATCCGATGGTGGCGACACCTGGCGATCCGGGCAACGGCAAGTTCGTGCGCGAATTGAACACGCCGGTCCCGGTCGAGATTGCTTACGGCGGCACCTGCACCGCGGGCAAGAACGAAGACATGGACATGTACGCGCAAGTTCTGGCCGCGGCCTTGAAGCAGGGAAGGCGAGTTGCCGACACCTGCCAGTTCTACATCCAGTTCGGATCGCAGGAAACGCGTGAATACTGCGTACGCAAAGGCTATCTGGATATCTTCGAGAAGGCGGGGGCTCACGTCATCGAGCCGAGTTGCGGCGCGTGCATCAATGCAGGGCCTGGTGTTTCGACGCGTCCCGATCAGGTCGTCATCAGTGCGCAGAACCGCAACTTCCCCGGACGCAGCGGTCCCGGGCTCATGTACCTGGCGAGTCCCCTGACCGTAGCTGCCAGTGCGGTGGCGGGCTACATCGTGGAATACGAGCCGGCCATGCAACGTGAGGCCGTTGGGACTCGGCCCTGACGTGGTAGACGCAGCATCGAATAAGTATTTTGCGTTTTTGGCTTGACTCAACGCGGCGCATTCCTCCGCCCCGCTCAACAAAATACCTGCATTTTGGTACTATCAAAGTACACCGACCTGATGTCGTCGAAGCAGGAAAGTTGACGGAGAAATCGCCCAATGGCCTATATAATTGCTGAACCCTGTATCAACACCAAGGACACCGCGTGTGTAGATGCGTGTCCAGTCGATTGCATCCATCCCAAGAAGGACAGCGAGAAGTTTACGGGGGAGGAGATGCTGTATATCGATCCGGTAGAGTGCATCGATTGCGGGGCATGTGTGCCGGTGTGTCCGGTTTCGGCTATATTCGCCCTCGACGACCTGCCGGAGAAGTGGAAGGAGTACACCGAGCGCAACGCCAAGTATTTCGGCCGCTAGGTTCCACCAAGTTCTGCACGGGGCGCACTTCGAGTGCGCCCTTTTGCTAGATGCAGAGAAATGCTGGTGATCTACAGCAGATGCCGTATCTTCTCGATCAGCACGTCGGGCGGATCACCCTTGGTAATGAAGGCGTCGGCCAGTTCCAGTGCCTCGGGAGGCAGCGAAAAGTAAGCGGAAAGAAAGACGATGGGAACGCCGGGTCGGCGGCGTCGCATTTCTGAAGCAACGTCTCCGCCGTTGAGGCCGGGCATGTAATAGTCCAGAATCACGACGTCGACTGGGTGTTGCTCGAAGATTTTGAGGCCTTCAGCGCCATCGTTCGCGGTCAAAACGACGTACCCGCGACTTTCGAGCATGATCTTGCGCACGCGCAGACCAATACGCTCGTCGTCGACGCACAGCACCGTCCTGGGGTACACCGAATCCTTTTTTGTCATCGGTTCGGCTTCAACCTCGGGTTGCAATAATGTCGGAGCAGACATAGCATCCAGCCGCCCCGTGGCCCAAACAGAAAAGGGCTGGCAAATAGAAGTGGCTGTCTGTCTTGTACCGTATCCCGGTTAGGTTTGACCATACATAAAACGTCGTAGAAGGGGTAGTGGGTTGCCGTTGACCGCATGAAAATGCGCGTGTTACCGTACTTTGTTAAGCCATCCTGATCCGCGCCGTATGTGCGCCGAAGGGGAAGTATTTTGCCTTCCGAAATCCAGTCCCCACCCGCTATCCGTAAGACGGCTTTGAACGCTCTCCACCGCGAATTGGGGGCGAAAATGGTCGATTTCAGCGGATGGGACATGCCCGTCGAGTATCCCAAGTTCGGCGGCCTGATGAAGGAACACTTGGCCGTCAGGAGTGGCGTAGGTGTCTTTGATGTCAGTCACATGGGAGACATTCGGATCCATGGTCCGCAGGCCCTGGACGCCGTCCAGCACATCACCATGAACGACGCCTCGAAGCTGGAAATCGGGCAGTGCCAGTATTCTGCCATGCTCTACCCGGAGGGAACGTTCGTTGACGATGTTATTGTTCACCGGCTCGGGAACAATGACTATCTCCTGGTCATCAACGCCGGAACCCGCGAAAAAGACGTTGGCTGGGTGGTGGATAACACCCGGCAATTCGACTGCGCCGTCGAGCACCTGAGCGACGCCTACACGCAAATCGCTATCCAGGGACCGAAAGGCGCGGCCACACTGCAGAAGCTGACCGATGCTGACCTGTCGCAGGTGAAGTTCTACTGGTTTACGCACGGAACCGTGTGCGGTTTGCCGGGGACCATGATCGCCCGCACCGGCTACACCGCCGAGGACGGCTTCGAGATTTACGTTTCCAGCGACGAAGCCACTAGCGTGAGGGTTTGGAACGAGGTCATGCAGGCGGGCGAAGAGTTCGGGATTGTCCCTTGTGGGCTAGGAGCGCGCAACACGCTGCGGTTAGAAGGTGCGTTGTCTCTCTACGGTCACGAAATCTCGGAGTCCATCAACGTCTGGCAAGCGCGGCTCGACCGATTCCTTAAAATGGAGAAGGGCGACTTTATCGGGCGGAAGGCGCTGGAGCAGGCGAAGGCTTCCGGCATTAAGCGGACGCTGGTAGGCCTGGAGTCGATCGAACGCGGCATTCCGCGCGACGGATACAAAGTGCTCGATTTGAGCGGCAACGAAATTGGCTACGTAACCAGCGGTTCGTATGGACCGTTCCTGAAGAAGAACATCGCACTGGCCTATGTTCCGAGTGAGTTTTCGGCAATCGACAGCGAGGTCGCCGTCGAGATCCGGAACCAGCCGGTGAAGTGCAAAGTTGTACCAATACCGTTTTATAAGCGTCCCAAAAGGCAGTCGTAGGCTTCTTTTAGTTCATCTAACAAATTCAAACCTCGCCGCGGCACAATGCCGGGTGCTGAGGAGGAAATCAAATGACTTATCCCGCAGATTTCAAATACACCAAGGAACATGAATGGCTGAAGGTGGACGGCAATTCCGGCACCATCGGCATCACGGATCACGCGCAAAACTCGCTGGGCGACATCGTGTTCGTCGAACTGCCCAAGGTCGGCACGGAGATTACCGCTGGACAGACATTCGGCTCCGTAGAGTCAGTAAAAGCCGTGTCAGACTTGTATGCTCCCGTCTCCGGAACGGTTACGGAAGTGAACGAAACACTGAACGCGTCGCCGGAAGAGGTGAACAAAGACGCGCACGCGGCGTGGATGATCAAAGTCACGCTGAAAGATCCGGCCGAAGCCGGCAAGTTGCTGTCGGCTGCGGATTATGAGACGTTTGCCGCCGAAGAAGGCGGCCACTGAGTTTGCGCGCAGATGCGTGCCGAAGATGTTCGGAGCATAATTAGAAGGAAGGCTAGTATGCAGTTCGCTAACTTTGAGGAATTTTGGGCGGCGTCGGGACGGCTCTACGACGAGACCTTGCAGATCAAGGAATCCATGCAGGTGCAAGGCAAATCGATCGGTGATCTCGCCGAAGCTACGCAGCATCTGCTGACAGCCGTTGAGAAGCACCAACTGGTCGTTGAATCGCACGAGCGTCGGCTCGACCGGACGGAGATCACCGTTCAAGCAATCCTTGAGGACCTGCGCCGCCATCGGGAGCAGCGTCCGTCACAGTAATTTCATTCAGCACCGCCCCAGGGAACTCATAACCACCCATGCGCTATCTTCCTAAATCTCAATCCGACCGCGAAACGATGTTGAGCGACATTGGAGTGAAGTCGGTGGACGACTTGTTCGCCGCCATTCCTGCCGAATATCGTCTCGCCGGTGACCTCAAGATTCCGCGCTCCTATGCGGAGAGCGAAATTGTCGAATTCTTCCGCGACCGTGCCGCCGAAAACGGCCAAGGCTATGCGACTTTCCTGGGCGCTGGGGCGTATTCCCACTATCGTCCCGTGGTGATTGACGCACTCGTATCGCGCGGCGAGTTCTTCACCGCCTACACGCCTTACCAGCCGGAAATTGCGCAGGGCACGCTGCAATCGATCTTCGAATTTCAGTCGATGATCTGCGAGCTGACCGGCATGGATGTTGCGAACGCGTCAATGTACGACGGTTCGACCGGCGCCGCGGAGGGCCTGATGATGGCCGTTCGCGTGACCGGCCGCCACAAGTCGGTCATCGCTACTAGCGTGCATCCGGAATATCGCGAGGTCATCACGACCTATGCGCGTCATCAGGGAATGCCGCTGACCACTATTGGCTATGGCAGGGATGGGCGCGTCGATCTGGAAGCGCTCGATAAGGCGGTGGACAGCGAAACCGCCGGAGTGTTGATCCAGTCGCCGAACTTTTTCGGCGTGATCGAAGATATCCCGGAGATTGCCGACATCGTTCACAAGAAAGGCGCATTGCTGGTTGTCTCAATCGCCGAAGCCGTTTCGCTCGGCATCGTGAAGCCGCCGGTCGAGGCTGATATCGTGAGCATGGAGGCGCAGTCGTTCGGCGTGCCGCTTGGTTATGGCGGGCCGTACTGCGGGGTGATCGCGACGCGCGATAAGTTCGTGCGCCAGATGCCCGGTCGCCTGGTAGGCGAAACCACCGACCGCAACGGCAAACGTGGATTCGTGCTGACCCTCTCGACTCGTGAGCAACATATCCGGCGAGAGAAGGCGACCTCGAACATTTGCACCAATCAGGCCTTGGTGGCGCTGATGTGCAACATCTTCATGACCATCTACGGTCGGCAGGGTTTGAAAGAGTTGGCAAAGCACAACTTGGCAAAGGCGCATTACGCCGCCGAACAGTTCAAGAAGAGCGGCGCCAGTCTGGTGTTCGAAGGCGCGCCGTTCTTCAATGAGTTTGCGATTCAGACCACAGATGATCCGCACAAAATCAACGACAAGCTCCTGGAGCAGCGAATCGTGGGCGGCTTTGCCTTGAAGAAGTTTTATCCCGAGCTGGGCAACGCCTCGCTGTGGTGTTGTACCGAGACGACGACCCGGGCCTCAATTGACGCGGCTGCGAAAGAGGTGGCGCGATGAATAGCAAAATCAAGAAAGCGACCACCCACATCAGCCAGAACGAAGGCTTGATTTTCGAGAAGTCGTCTCCCGGCAAGAAAGCATTCAAGCTGCCGCCACTCGACGTACCGCCGGTCGATGCGGACGAGTTGCTGGGCAACGCTGTCCGAGAAGACCTGGGGCAGATGCCGGAAGTCAGCGAGATCGAGATCATTCGCCACTTCACCCGGTTGTCCACATGGAATTACGCCGTGGACCACGGCATGTATCCGCTGGGCTCGTGCACCATGAAGTACAACGCGCGCGTGAATGAAACCGTGGCGCGGCTGGGCGGTCTAGCCGAGGCGCACCCCTACCAGCCGGAGCGAATCTCGCAGGGCGCACTGCGCATCATCAAGATGCTCAGCGACCAACTCATCGAAATCACGGGCATGGATTCCATCACGCTGCAGCCGGCAGCGGGTGCGCACGGTGAAATGACAGGCATTCTGCTAGTGCGCGCTTACCTCGAGTCACAGGGCAACCCGCGCAAGAAGATTCTCGTGCCCGATTCAGCGCACGGAACCAATCCTGCGACCGCCGCGATGTGCGGCTACGCAGTCGAGAACCTGAAGTCGAACGCGGCGGGTATGGTCGACATGGCATCGCTCGAGGCACAGGTCAACGAAGATGTTGCCGCGCTGATGCTGACTAATCCCAACACCTTGGGAATCTTCGAACAGCAAATTCACAAGATCGCCGACGTCCTTCACGCCAAGGGTGCGCTGCTCTACATGGATGGCGCCAACATGAATGCCCTGGTCGGTAAAGTCCGTCCCGGCGATTTCGGCGCAGATGTCATGCACCTGAACCTGCATAAGACGTTCTCGACTCCGCACGGAGGAGGCGGCCCGGGCTCAGGGCCGGTCGCCTGCAAGAAAATCCTGGAGCCGTTCCTGCCGACACCCGTAGTTGTCACCAAGCCCGACGGCACTCTGGGCTTCGACTACAACCGGCCTCAGTCCATCGGGCGCGTCCGTATGTTCTATGGCAACTTCGGCATGTTCGTGCGCGCGCTGGCTTACATCATGGCCAACGGCCCCGAAGGACTGCGCCAGACCACCGAAGACGCGGTGCTCAATGCCAACTACATTCGCAAGCACCTGCTGGGGCTGTACGAGCTACCCTACGACACCCCGACTATGCACGAAGTCGTCTTCAGCGACAAAATCCAGACGCGCAAGGGAATTAAGACCGGCGACATTGCCAAGCGGCTCATCGATTATGGCTTCCATCCTTATACCGTCAGCTTTCCGCTGGTCGTACCGGGAGCGCTGATGATCGAGCCGACCGAAAGCGAGTCGAAGGAGGAGCTCGATCAGTTCATCGACGCGATGCAACAAATCGCTCGTGAGGCCGAAGATTCGCCGGAGATCATCGCGGATGCGCCTTATCACACGCGAGTGACTCGCCTGGATGAGACCGCCGCCGCCCGTAAGCCCATCCTGCGCTGGAAGCCGCAGGGCGAACTGGTAGCGAAGTAACAAGCCTTAGATAGCAAAATGCCACAGGGAGGGGTCGTTGCCCTCCCTTCTTTTTTGGAACGCCAATCTTCCGCCAACCCCAATCTCAACGGAACTGCCACGCTCCCGGCTTCGTACCTCAAATTGGAAGCGGACGAATCAGCGGTACGCCGGCGGCGTGCCAGCAAAGGAGCACCACAATGGACGGACAAATCATAGGGTTGGTGGCAGTGACCATGTCGCTCGGCATTCCGATGGCGGCGATGTACATGTTCTACCGGGTCCGGAAGTTGCGCACCGACGAGCGCATGGCGGCGCTGGCCCGCGGAGTTGCGGTACCAATGGAACCGGAACTATCGCAAGTAGCGCGTTCACGCCGGTCGGGCATTCTGCTCACCGCAGGGGCCGTCGGCTACATGATTACCTTCGCCCTGATATCGCGGATTGAGCCTGACGCACGGATTGCCATGTCTTTTGGCGCCATTCCGCTGGCCTTGGGCGTCGGCTACTTCCTCGACGCCTTCCTGGTGCGCCGCGACCTGCACGCTTCTTAGCTACAGATGGTGGTTTTCGGGACTCTTCCGCCGCGCTGACAGAAAGGCGGACCGTTGGGTCCGCCTTTAAACTCTTTTTGTGGAATGAGTTACTTCGCTGCGCCGATGGCCTTGACGCGCTTGTTCAGGCGCGATTTGTAGCGGCTGGCGGTGTTCTTGTGCAACGTGCCCTTCTGGACGCCCTTATCGACGACCGAAGCTGCGGTGCTGAAGGCCGTTTTGGCGGCGTCTTTGTCGCCCTTGGCGATGGCTTCGCGCATGGAGCGCAGGGCCGAGCGCAGGCGTGACTTGTTGGCGCGATTGGTGGCCGTCTTCTTGTCGGTCTGACGGGCGCGCTTCAGCGCCGAATAATGGTTTGCCATACTTTGCTATTGTCCTCTAGGAGAAATCTCGACGTATGCCGAATACATGATTCTACTGGATTAAGCGGCTTTTCCGCAAACGGCGAAGCGATCGACGATTTCACCCTCCGGCCATGACGTGCCACCTTTTTCCTCCCCCGGCCATCCAATATAGTGAGTACAGGATTGCGAAGGCCAAGCAGAGACGAATCAAGTACGCTATCCAATTCGCGCCGCATGCGATTGACTCAGTCTGGAAACCGGGGTAGGCTAACCAGCAATGTGCGGTATTTTCGCTTCGGCGAGCATCGCGAACGCACTTCCTCTTCCGATCTCAAGAAATCTCTGTGCAACAATCTTCCAGATCCGCGCGCGGATTTGGCCGGCCAACCACGTCCCCAATCACCCAGGCCCCTGGAGGCAATTCACCGACCTTAGATGAAGACCCAAATCGAGATTAGCCCGAATATCGAAACCCTGTTTGGCACCCGTGACGAGAACCTGCGAATGCTCGAAGATGGGCTGAATGTCACGATAGCCATGCGCTCCGATTCCATCGAGATTGAAGGAGCACCCAGCGACGTTTCCCGCACCCAGCAGGTTTTTGCCGACTACCAGCACCTACTCCGCAATGGCCATAGCTTTGTAAATGGCGATCTGGGGGCCATGCTGAAAGTATTGACGTCCGACAACACGGCCACGTTGCGTGGATTGGCGGAGGCCGGCAAACAGCGTTCGTTTGGCAAGCGCACCGTTCAACCCAAGAGCATCAACCAGCGCCGCTACCTCGAGGCCATCGAGAAGAACGATATGGTCTTTGGGATCGGGCCGGCCGGTACCGGCAAGACGTATCTTGCCGTGGCCATGGCGATCTCGGCACTGATGTCGAAGCGGGTGAACCGCATCGTGCTGGCGCGTCCGGCGGTCGAAGCTGGAGAGCGGCTGGGCTTTCTGCCCGGAACGTTGCAGGAAAAGGTCGATCCCTACCTGCGGCCGCTGTATGACGCGCTCTATGACATGCTCGATCCCGACAAAGTCGATCGCTACCTGGAGAAAAATGTCATTGAGATTGCTCCTATCGCGTTCATGCGCGGGCGTACCCTCAACGACGCCTTCGTGATTCTCGACGAAGCGCAGAACACGACCTCGGAGCAGATGAAGATGTTTGTGACTCGGCTCGGCTTTAGCTCCAAGGCGGTGATCACCGGCGACGTCACCCAGATCGATCTGCCCAACGCAAGTCGCAGCGGACTGGTGGAGGCGGCCGACGTCTTGAAAGATGTCGAGGGAATCCGCTTCTGTCACTTTGACGAGGGCGACGTGGTTCGCCACCATCTGGTGCAGCGAATCGTGCGCGCCTACGAAGACCACAAGGGCCGCAACGAACAACTGTCGTTCGACCTGAAGGTTGGTAACGGACTTTCCGCGCCACGCAATGGCGGCAGCAACGATTATCCGGTACGCAATGACCGCGAAGCCGCGCTGGCTGAAGCGCCACCGATGACCGTTCCGGGCACGACAAATCGCATTTCCGAGTAAGAACTTGCTACCATGATATGGGAGGGCTGAACTGCCCTCCCATTCGTTCATTTACCGAAGTGAAACGCACCCAACCACAGCCGAAATCAACCAGCGCCCAAACGCTCAGTCGCTTTGCGACCCGGGCGCAGCACCTGCTTGGACTGCACGGCGATGTAAGCATTTCCATTACCTCGAACCGCGAAATGCAAGCGTTGAACCGCCGCTTCCGCAAGAGCAACAAAGCCACCGATGTGCTCTCGTTTCCATCGCAAACCGAGGGCATGGCCGGCGACATCGCGATCTCGCTGGAAATCGCCGCCAGCAATGCGGAAACCCTGGGACATTCGCTGGCTACCGAGGTGAAGATCCTCATCCTGCACGGTCTGCTCCACCTCGCAGGCTACGACCACGAGATCGACAACGGAGAAATGCTGACCCGCGAGGCGGCGCTCAGAAGGGAATTCAAACTCCCGGTCGGCTTAATCGAGCGTGCTCAGGTGTCGTCCCCAAAGCCCAGCCAAGTGGCTGCCCGTAAGCCCGTGCGCGGAGATCGCCGCGCATGAACCTCCCGTTATCCATCCTGCTGGTATTTCTTCTAGCCGTGCTCACTTTGGTGTCGTATGTTGACCGGCTTTATCACGAGATGGGCAAATTTCTTTCGCGTGAATTTCAGGAAAACATCGACGCCTACGAGCAACTCGTGGAACCGCGGCTTGGCTTCGGCGGCGAGCGCGTGTCACTTTCCATGGCAGTGCTGACGCAGATCTCCATGGCCTCCATCGGTGTGCTCATCGGCTATATGCTTTTTACTGACTCGCGTTGGGTGGCGCTCGATTTGTTACAGGCGGCTGTCAGCCTCATCTTTATCATTGTCATCTTCAATCGCCTGCTGCCCCACATATTTTTCGTTCGCACCAAGGGGATATGGCTGGCAAAGTTCGTTCCGGTGCTCAAAACGCTCATATACGTCGCCATGCCCGCCACCATGATCCTGAGTTTTGCGTTATCGGTGGCCTCGTTGTCGAAGGAGCACACGGATCAGGAACCGGAGCATCCTTCCGAAGCCGTGGACGCGTTTATCGAAGCCGGCCAGGAAGAGGGCATCCTGGAAGAGGGCGACCGCGACCTCATCCAGTCAGTCGTTGAATTCGGCGACAAGACGGTGCGCGAAGTGATGACACCACGGCCCAAAAATTGTGGCGGTTCCCACCACCATGACGATCGCTGCATTCACCGAGATGCTGAACAAGAGTCCCTACTCGCGTATCCCGGTGTACCAAGGCGATGTCGACCACATTAAAGGCATCATGTATACCAAGGACCTGTTGCAGGTCCCTGATACCGAAGCCGGCACAAAAACAGTCGGTGAACTCATGAAGACCGACGTGCACTTCGTACCCGAAACCAGGCTGGGCAGTGAACTTCTTCGTGAGATGCAACAACAGAATATCCGGCTCGCCATTGTCATCGACGAATACGGCGGCGTCGCTGGACTGGTGACCATCGAAGACCTGGTCGAGGAAATCGTTGGCGAGATCCGCGATGAACATGAGAAGTCCGACATCGTGAAGGAGAGCGACACGTCCTACATATTCAACGGCAATACCGACCTCGATCTGCTGGAGAAATTGCTGGGAGGCATCAGGCCCGATGAAAAAGACGCCACCACCATCGGCGGACTTGTGAGCGAGCTGGCGGGCCGAATCCCGGCGACCGGCGAAGTCTTCGAGGAGAAAGGTCTGCGCTTCGAGGTCCTCGATTCAACCGAACGGCGGGTTGAGCGTGTGCGGGTCAGCCTGCAAAACGTTCCCGCTCCCAAACAGGTGCGGGCCTGATATGCCATTTCGTTCCGGATTCGTCTCCATCATCGGCCGTCCCAACGCTGGAAAATCAACGCTGCTGAACGCGCTGGTGGGCGAAAAACTCGCCATCGTCACGCGCAAACCGCAAACCACGCGAAACCGCATTCAGGGAATCGTCAATGTCGAGAAGAAAGCCAAGCGGGCCGCCGGACAGATCGTACTGATCGACACTCCTGGTGTGCACAAGCCGATCAATTCGCTCAACCGGCGCATGATGAAAGAGGTTTACGACGCGGTCGAGGGATGCGACCTGTTGCTGGTGATTGTCGATGCCACGGGCAAGTTCGACGCCGGCGATCAGTTCGTCTTGAATCTGGCGAAGAAGACAAACGTCCCCATCATTCTGTTGCTGAACAAAATCGACGTCATTCCCAAGGAGCGTTTGCTGCCGCTCATCGCGCACTATAAAGAACTGCACAATTTCGTTGATGTCATTCCTATTTCGGCGCTGAAAGAAAAAGGCCTCGACACGCTGCTTGACGCGATCGTCAAAGCGCTGCCCGAAGGCCCCCACTATTTTCCCAAGGACCAGATCACCGACCAGCCGGAGCGTTTCCTGGCGGCCGAGTTAATTCGCGAGCAGGTGTTGCAGTTCACTTCGCAGGAGGTTCCGCACGCGACGGCCGTTCTGATCGATTCCTTTGAGGAGGGCGCGAAACTGACGCGCATCGCGGCCACCATTTTCTGCGAGCGTGAAGGCCAGAAGGCCATCCTGATCGGCAAGCAGGGCTCAAGCCTCAAGAAAATCGGAACCCAGGCGCGTCTGCAGATCGAACGCCTGCTGGGAACCAAAGTGTTTTTAGAACTCTTCGTGAAAGTCCAGCCCAACTGGCGCGAGTCGCGCCATTTTGTCGAGGAAATCGATTGGCGCCGTCAACTGGAAACCATGACCAGCAGCAATAAACCCGGCCGCGAGCCGGAAGAATAGCTGCTGGCTATTCTTTCACCGCGATCCCCAGCGCCTTCATCTTGCGGTACATGTGGCTGCGCTCCAGGCCCAGCACTTCAGCAGTACGACTTACGTTCCCCAGGTTCTCATCCAGCTTTTTCAAGATGTAATCGCGTTCATACGACGCGCGCGCCTCATGCAAGCTGGAGAATTCGCCCAGCGTGCGGCGGCTGCCTTCGCGGTAAACCAAGGTTGGCAAATGTTTCCGTTCGAGTTTCCCTAGCGCCGGATTCATGATCACGATGCGCTCAATCAGATTGCGTAGTTCGCGAACGTTCCCGGGCCAGGTATAACGCATCAACGTTTCCAGCGCGTCTTCGGTAATTTCCTTGGGACGCCGGTTATAGGTCTGCGAGAACTCCTTCAGGAAATGGCGCGCCAGCAGCGGGATGTCTTCTTTGCGCTCGCGCAGCGGCGGCACATAGAACGGAATCACGTTCAGCCGGTAAAACAGGTCTTCGCGGAAGTTGCCCTTCGAGATTTCCTCTTCAAGATCTTTATTGGTCGCCGCAATCACACGCGCGTCAGCGGTGATGGCCTCTTCTTCACCGACTGGAATGAAGCGCCCTTCATCGAGTGTCCGCAGCACTTTCGACTGCGTCTTGAGGCTCATATCCCCGACTTCATCAAGGAACAGCGTTCCCCCATCGGCTTTCTGAAACTTGCCTTCCTTGTCTGAAGCCGCGCCCGGAAATGAGCCGATACGATGTCCGAACAACTCGCTCTCGATCAGGTCTTCCGGAATGGCGGCGCAGTTCACCTCTACGAACATCTCGCTCTTGCGCAAGCTCTGGGCGTGAATGGCGCGCGCCACCAGTTCCTTGCCCGTGCCCGACTCGCCGTAGATCAACACGCGGCCATTCGTCGGCGCCATCAGCGACGTCTGCTGACGGAGCGCCTTCATGGGAATGCTGTCTCCCACGATGACACTGCGTACCTGGAACTGTTTGCGGTACTCCAGGTTCTCGCTGCGCAATCGCTTGGCGTCGAGGGCGTTCTTCAGGACAATCAGCGTCCGTTCGATGGACAGCGGCTTCTCGAGGAAATCGAATGCGCCCAATTTGGTTGCGCGTACCGCGGTCTCGATATTCCCATGTCCCGAGATCATGATGACCTCGGGCGGATCGTCCATGGCGACGATGCGTTCCAGTGCTTCGAGTCCGTCGATGCCCGGCAACCAGATATCGAGCAAGACGACGTCCGCCGGCTTGCGGCCCAGGGTCGCGAGGCAGTCCTCGCCACTCTCCGCCAGCAGGGTCTTGTAGCCCTCATCCTCCAGCACGCCTTGCAGCGAGCTGCGGATTTCCGACTCGTCATCCACGATCAGAATAGTGTGCATGATGTACCGTAGCCGCCGCCGCAACCATGGCGGCTACAGGTAACTCTACGATAAAGCGCGTTCCGATGGGAGAGTTCTCCTCCACGCGGATCGACCCGCGATGGTCTTCGATAATGCGGCTCACGATGGCCAACCCCAATCCCGTGCCGCGCTTCTTGGTTGAAAAGTAAGGAAGGAACAGCTTCTCTTTGAGCGCAGGCGTGACGCCATGCCCGGTGTCGGAGATGACGATCTCGACGGAATCGCGTCCTCCGGCCAGGGCAGTCGAAATCACAACCTCCTTCACCAGCGACTGCTGCATGGCCTCGGCGGCATTGTCCACCAGGTTGGCGATGGCGCGTTTGATGGCGTCGGGATCGGCGTGCACCGGCGGCAGGTCGGGAGCCAGCGATTTCTGCACACGAATACCGCTCAGCCGCCCGTCGAACATAAGCAGTGCGTTATCCACGATGAGGTTGATGTCAGAGGGAACAGGCCGCGAAGTAGGAAAACGTGCCAGGGTGGAGAATTCATCCACCAGCGTTCGAACCGTCTGCACCGACGAGCCAATCGTTTCCGCGCAATTACGAATGATCTTCAGCGAAGCAGCATCAGGAGGCGTGCCGCGCTCGATGTGCCGGCGAATGCGTTCCGCCGACAACGCAATCGGAGTGAGTGGATTCTTGATCTCGTGCGCCACGCGGCGCGCTACCTCGCTCCAGGCAGTCTGCTTTTGCGCGCGCAGCAGGTCAGTGATGTCTTCCAGCACCACCACGTAGCCCATGCGCAGTCCATCGCCGTTCTGCGGTTGCGACGGAGGATCGAGCGACGCGACGGTCACCGCAACATTCAGCGCCACCCGCGAAGTGATGATCTCCATCTGGCTGGTGGTCGTTCCCATTCGGTCGGCTTTGCGCAGCAAATGCTCCATGTCCGCCGTCACGTCTTCCGGAAAAAGCTGGCTCAGCGTCTGAGCATGGGCGGTAGCCGATGGATCAAGATGCAACAAGCGTTGGACCGCACCATTCATGTGGACCACATGGCGAGATGCATCGAGCGACAACACACCCGTGGGAATACTCTCCAGGATGGTCTCGATATGCCGGTTGCGCTGTTCGAGCTGGGAGTTGACGTCTTCGAGATCGGTGCGCGAAGCCTCGATGCTGGCACGGCTCGACTCCAGGTCGGCCGCCATCTGGTTAAACGAGTTCACCAACTGTCCGATTTCGCTGCCTACCTGCACATCAATGCGGTAATCCAGTCGGCCGCGCGAGATTTCCTGGGTTGCCTCTGCCAAGGCAAGCAACGGTCGCGTCACCATCTTCGACAGATATAAGGCCAACCATGTCGAAGCGAAAAGTACGCCAACCGTCAGCAGCAGAAGATAGCCGAGGTACGTGCGGCGCAATCGCCGGCGCTGCTTGCGCAGTTCGTCGTATTGCTGTTGGGCCTGCTCGATATCGCGCAGCGCTGAGGAGTAATTCGCCGGCAAAGGCATCGCGACCAGGATCTGTCCGTTCGGACTCACCACCGCCCGACCGAGCACGTACGTCTTTCCCAAAATGTCGAACGGTTTCGCCTTGTCCACCGCAGCCTGGTGCATCGGAAGTTGGTCGTGAATCAGCTGCCACGGCTGGGGCGCGTGATAGCTGGCCTCCGCGCCATCGCTGTTCACGGCAAACGCGAATCCTCCCTGCAAGCTGACTTCGCTGCGGCGAAACTCATCCAGGATGAGCGAGTAATTGCCGGTCTCAAACGATTTCTTGGCCGCTGGTGACGAAGCAATCCGCTGCGCTTCAACCCGTGCGTTGTCAGCTGCGTAGTCGGTCAGCAGCGAGGCAACAACACCAGTGCGGTACTGCACGTCTTCCACTGGGCGGGAAAACCACTTCTCAATGGAGCGGTTAATCAGGCCATAAGAGAACATGAAAAGAAAGATGACCGGCCCCAGCGACAACAGCAGCGCGCCCATCACCATGCGGCTGCGCAGCCGCGAGCCCATCACGCCGGTCTTACGTTCTGCATAAAGGCGCAGCAGGGTGCGCAATAGAACAAACGTCAGCGCGACAAATAGCAAAAAGATGAACGCCGACAGCGCAGCGAAGATCAGCGTTTCTTCGCTGGTGTCGGGCTGCAAAAAGGTCAGGTTAAAGGTGGCTTGGGCGAAGATGACCGCGAACAGCAGAAATATGGCAATCGACAGCCCAACAATCGCTGGCGTGCGACTGCGCTTTTTGTCCTGCCGGGTTGGAGGGGCGACGGGCGACATCACACGTCAGGCGTTCATTATACCTGTGGCTTGGCCGGTATCTTGGATGCCCGCCCACGTAGAACGGTCGCTTTCAAGTGACCTCACGTGGCCGCTTCCGTCGCTACCGGGTGATTCAGCATTGCTCCCAGCGGACACTCGTTGCATTTTGGGTCCCGCTTAGCACAGTAGTGTTTTCCCGCCTGCACAAACAGGCCATGCATTTCGTTAAATGCTTGTGCGAGCGGCGACCGTGCCGCCGTGCTCATCGCCGACGGCGGATGCACCGTCGGTCGCTTCGGATCGAGCGCCTCACTCGTCTGACTCGGCAGCGGAAGGTCATCCCGCAACGCTCCCTCGACGAGCCCGCGAATTCCCTCGTACTTCGCATAAGCACCAACCGCATCATGACGTTCCAGCACCCGCCGCGTGTAGGCATCGACCACAAACACGGCATGATTCCCGGCGTACAGCAGAAACGAATCGGCAGTCTCCGGGCCGATACCATGCTGCGCCAGCAACCTCTCGCGTAATCGCGGCGTAGGCGTTGCGAACATAGCATCGAGCGATCCGCCGTAGTCGGCGTCGAGAAACTGTACAAACTCTTTCAGTCGCCGCGCCTTCTGCCGAAAGTATCCCGACGGTCGCACCAGTTGCTCGAGCTCTTCGACCGGCAATCCGCGAATGCCCCCGACGCTCAGCACATCCGCCGCACGCAGGTTGGCCAACGCCTTTTCGACGTTGGTCCAGGACGTATTTTGAGTTAGGATCGCGCCCACAATTACTTCAAGCGGAGTCTCGGCTGGCCACCAATGCTGCGGTCCCCACGCACGCGACAGCTTGCGATAGATGAGACGAACGGCATGCTGCGGATCCGAAGACTTCCGGCCTCGTCCCTCCGCTTTTCGCAGGGCGGCAATGCGGCGTTTCATAGTTGCGACGTCTTGCCCTGCTTCAGCTGCTGTTTCCAGCCCAGCACGCGGGCCTTGGCGGCTTCGGCTTCAGCCTCAGGAACCATGCCCTTGCGCTGATACAAAATCGACAGGCTGGTATGCGCCAGAACGTCGTCCGGATCGACATCCACGATGCGACTGGCGACGGCGATCGCCTTGTCGTATTCCTCGCTGTCCTGATAGGCGCGCGCCAGTCCATGCATGGCATCCAGAAAGCTCGGGTCGCTGGCGATGGCCGCCTCGTAATCGGCAACCGCCTCCGCCAGTCTGCCTTCGGCATAGTGGTCGAGCGCTGCATAGTAATGGTCTTCCGCGCTCTGGCGCGAGGCTTCATGGCTCATGGACATTCGAGCCGAGTTTAGCATGGGCGTCGATGTCAATAGCCGCATTCACCGTGCCGCTATACTGGGGAAGCGGCATCACCAAACACCGGCGTTCGCGCCCTCAATCGCTTGAAGCATTTCGGCTACATCGTAAGGTTTCTGTGGAACGCCACGCGCGGCCATCACCTCGCGCCCTGGCGCAGCCCGTATTTGCGCTGGCGCATCGAAACCTACACTGGCATCAAAATGCACAGTATTGGTTTCCTTGAATTTTGGGGGTTCAGTTGGCGCGAGCGCCGGGAATTGCTGCGCTTCCTCAAATGGACGGGCGAAATGGAGCGCTACGCACGAGTGAAGCCCAAGAATCCATAGCAGCTAGCTCCCAACCACCACACCGACCGGAGTCCCCACCCCTGCCTGCAACTTCTCGGCGGCCGACGACTGCCGGCAGGCAATCTCCCAATAGCCCGAGCTACCGACAATCGCGAAAAATTCATTGTCCCCGCTCTCGGCGTACGAATGACTCACCCGTGTCACGGTCTGGCCCGCAATCAGAAACTGCATTCCCGACGAACCGCTCGCCGCCAGCGCTGCAACATCTCCCTCGCTCAGATTGGTGATGAGGTTTCCGAACTTGTCCACCTTGATGACCACTCCGCGCAGGCTGTTGCCTCCAACGTGTTCGACGGCAGGCAGAGCTAACCGCGCGTAGTCGGAAATCTCCGGCCCGAAATCTTCAGGTGCGACGCCCTTGCTGAGCCACCCGGCCACAGGAGAGAAGACGTCACGTCCGTGAAATGTCTGGCTGGTGGGCTGAAGAAAATAGCGCTCCGCGGTGATGTGGCGGACACTGAACCGCGGCTCGCGTGCCTCCACCAGCGACAACACGCCATTGTCCGGTGCAATGAAAATGTGCTCCTCGGTCTCCGCCAGAATCGGTCGACGTGCACTGCCAACGCCCGGATCGACCACTACGACATGCACGCTCCGGGGAGGGAAGAAGCGATATGCCTCCGCGATGGTCCACGCGCCGTCCAGCACATCGAACGACGCTACCGAGTGGCAGACGTCCACCAGGCGGGCGTCAGGATTAATATTGAGCACCACTCCGTGCATGATCCCGACAAACGCATCCTGCAATCCAAAATCCGTGGTGAAGGTGACAATGCGCGGCTCAGCCATGCCTGCAAACTAGTCGGACGCGGAACGAGAGTCAAGCGGTCGAATCCAAACGACCCTCCGCGCATCTGATGACCACACTCTCAGCATAAGGACAGAAATAACGATGCACGTTGCCGAACTCTGGCGGTATCCGGTCAAGAGCATGCGCGGTGAATTGCTGCGGCAGGCTGCAGTTCTGGAGACCGGCATCCGCGGCGATCGCGAGATCGTGGTGTTGTCCTCGGCGCGGCAACGGGTGATTACTTCGCGAACGCATCATCGATTGTTGGGCCTGCAGGGTGGAATTTCGACAGACACTGGAAAGGCCACCGTGAACGGCTTCCCTTGGGACTCTCCGGAGGCAGTCGCCCTCGTCGCCCAGGCGGCGGGCGAATCAGTGGAGTTAATTCACATTCCGGGGAAGGAACGATTCGATGTCCTGCCCCTTCTGGTTGCGACCGACGGCGCCATTGCGGCAATTGGCCTCGACCGGCGCCGGTTTCGCCCCAACATCGTCATCGGCGGAGTCGAGGGCCTGGCAGAACGCCTGTGGGAGGGGAAGCAAATTCGCCTCGGCGCGGTTGAAATTCACGCCGCGCAGTTGCGCGCACGCTGCGTCATGACCACGTACGATCCCGACACCCTGGTGCAAGACCGCTCAGTGCTATTCCGTATCGTCTCCGACTTCGACGGAACCATGGCGCTCGATTGCTCGGTCACCAACCCGGGCGTGATTTCCGTTGGCGATCCAGTGACGGTGCTGGATTAGAAGGCGCTTCATAAATGCGGTTTGAAAGGGCACGGCTTCAGTCGTGTCGCATCAAGCTCCTAAGCAATCGGCTTTAGCCCCTGAGGGGAAATCGAATTTATCAACTCTGCGCTTACGGCGCTGCGCAAAAAAGCCGTCCCGCAGGACGGCTCCCTCGCAAACACTTAACCGTTAGCGAATTTCTATATCGCCCGATCCAGTAGAAACTTCGACGTCAGGCCCTCCTCCGCGCACGGCACCTTTCAACTCATGATGGTTGAAAGTGCCCTGCACCGTAATCGGGAGACTCGAATTGATCGATCCCGATCCGGTATGCACATCCAGGTTGAAGCCCTCGCTCGATGACAGAGCCAGCCGAATACTTCCTGAGCCGCTGTGCAACTGCCATGGACCTTTGACGTTACCGTCGGCACTCAGTTCGCCGCTGCCGGTGCGCGCCTTCAGGCCACCGTTGACACCGCGAACGCGGACCGTGCCTGACCCGGTATGCAAGTCGACATCGCCAGTGCCGGTAAGTTCAGCCTGAATATCGCCGCTACCCGTACTGGCAACGAAAGGGGCTGCAACCGAGGCGGCTTGAATGCCGCCGCTGCCCGTTTCCATGCGCGATTGCGGACCGAGGTCCCGTGCCCGAATGTCGCCCGATCCAGTGTGCAGCTTGGCCGGCGCGCGCACGCCTTCAGCAGAAATTTCTCCTGATCCGGTGTTGACCCCCAAGGTGGTATCAGCCGGCACTGTGATTTCGTAGCTGATCGATACATGCCGCTTGGCATCCTCGGGAAGATTGAACCCGATTCGGATCGAGCTTCCACTCTGCACAATCGGAGGGTTGGACTCGACGCTGCGGACTGCGCTCTCGGAATTCCCCCCAAACCAATCGTTGCTGCTTTGAACCGTTCCGTGAATCACCACTTGGTTGGAGCCGCCGGTTTGGACTTTGACATCGCCCGAGCCCGTGGTCAGCTCGAGGTTGACTGCCCCTGAAACCGTCAGGGTGCGGTCAAAGTGCCCTTCCGAGCGCGCGAACGACAAAGTCGTCGCCAATAACAAGCCGAGCAGGACTACGGTGAAATTTCGTTTCATGGTTTCGCCCCAATGTTATTTCGTACAGCGTTCAAGAAAATTCGGGCCGCCGTCGTCGGCAGCCCGCGGAGGATGAATCACATTACTGTTGCAGTACGACTTGATCGCCTTCCTTCAAGCCGGACAGCACTTCGGTCTTCGCCCCGTTGGAGATTCCGATGTTCAGTGCGACCTTGCGTTTGCCGTCCTTCCCCTTCGGATCAGGCACTTCCGTCGAGGCCTTCTTGTCCTTGTCGTAGAGGATGGCGCCTTCCGGAATCATTAGCACATTCTTGTGCTCGTCGAGGATGATCTCCGCGTTCGCAGTCATCTCCGCCTTCAACTCGCCGCCCGGATTGTTGATCGACACCCGCACTTCAAACGTTGTGACGTTGTCCTTCTCCACGCCCATCGGTGAAATCTTGGTCACGTGGCCGGTGAACGTCTTGTCCTTAAACGTCTCAACCCGGATTCTCGCGGGTTGTCCCAGGTACACCTTACCGATGTCGCTCTCGTCAACCTTGCCCTTCACGTAAACTTCGCTGGTATCGCCGATGGTCATCACTAGCGTCGCCGCCGATCCCAATACCAGGATCGAGCTCACCGCATCGCCCATCTCCACATCGCGCGACAAAACCACGCCGTCAATCGGCGACTCAATCGTCGTGTAGCTCAACTGTTCTTCCAGTTGCTTGAGAGAGGCATCGCTTTTTTGTACGTCCGCGTGAGCCTGGGCAACTTTCGCCTTGCTGACCACCAACTGCGCCTTGGCCACATCGCGCTTGTTCACCGCCAGGATGTAGGCCCGCTGCGCGTCGTCCAGAGCAGAGGTAGAAACCACGCCGCTCTTCGCCATCTCCTGCGCGCGTTCATAGGCGCGCTGCAAGGTCGGAATGTCAACGCCCTGTGCGTCCACTTCCGCGCGTTTCATGTCGGCTTCCGCGCCTTTCTCATTGGCCTCAGCCGAAAGCAATTGCGCTTTCGCCGAATTCACCTGCGCCTCGATTTCGTCGCGGTCGAGTTCAGCCAGTACCTGGCCTTTCTTTACCGTGTCGCCGGCATCGACGTACAGCTTCTTCACAATGCCGCTGGCCTTCGACTTAATTTCCACTTTCGTGATAGGCGTGACTTTGCCCGTCGCCACTACGCTCTTGGCGAGATCACCCTTCTCGACCTTGGCCAGCTTGGTGGGATCGATCTTGGTGCCGCCGCGCGTCGCCGCAACCGCCACGACCACCAGCGCCACCACAGCCACCACCACGATCGAAATGATGATGAGTCGTTTCTTCTTATTTTTTCCGTTGGCCACTGCTGCCTCCCCGACGCCAGCTAGCATTTCACTCAGTGCTTTGTACGTTCCAGTATGAAGAGAAGTTCCGTGCGGAATGATGAAAAAGCTCACCCAAACGCAGCTTTTCCATTAGTTAGACCATTTCGGGACGCGAAATGGTAGCAGCCTTTCGCAATCGTTGTAACTCGCTGTTCAAAAAGGGGTTATCAGCGGCTTGCAGACGCACCATATCCCCGCGATGGTAAGATTTTACCTTCATGGTGACCTTCGTTGTGCTGCGCATCGCGGCAGTCGTTTTGCTCGTCGCAGCAAACGCATTCTTTGTGGCGGCTGAGTTCGCGCTGGTGAGCGTCCGCGAAACCCGGCTGCAACAACTCATCGCGGCCCACCGCATCGGCGCCCGCACCGTTCAGAAGCTCCACCAGAAGCTCGACGAATTCATTGCCGCCGTACAGTTTGGCGTCACGCTCTGCAGCCTTGCCCTTGGCTGGATCGGTGAAGCCGCCATGGCTCGCCTCATTGAACCGCTCTTCGCTCGCTTGCCACACGCTCACCTCTACGCCCATGCCGTCAGCATCGTGGCAGCCTTTCTCTTGATCACTTACATCGTTGTGATACTGGGCGAGCTCGTCCCAAAGTCGATCGCTCTTCAGCGCACCGACGCTGTGGCCTTGGCAGTTGCCGGTCCCATGGACGTCTTTATGACGCTGGCGGCCCCTTTGCTGGCGGTCATGTCCGTATCATCGAGCGTGGTGTTGAGGGGATTCGGCGCGAAGCAAATCCGCGAAGGCAGCATTCACTCGGCCGAAGAGTTGAAGCTGATAGTTTCTGCCAGCCGACGCATCGGAGTGCTGGAGGCGCCCCAGGAGCAGATGATCCAGCGCGCTCTCGATATGGAGACCGTCTTGGTGCGCGAGGTCATGGTCCCGCGGCCCGATATCTTCTCTCTGCCCGGCGATATGCCGCTCGACGAGGCTTTCCACCGCGTTGCCGACGAACAGCACTCGCGCGTCCCCATTTACGATTCACAGCGCGGCCCCGAGCACATCATCGGTGTGCTCTACGCCAAGGACCTCTTGCGTTGGTTGCGCTATCGGCTTGCGCGCTCCACCGATGGTCAACTCTCGAACTGGTCTAGCGACATCAAAGTGCGTCACCTGATGCGCGAAGTCCTGGTTGTCCCCGAAACCAAACTGCTTCCCGACCTGCTCACCGAGTTCAAGGAGCGAAAGCGCCATCTCGCAGTAGTCGTCGATGAATTCGGCTCCACCATCGGCGTAGTCACGGTAGAAGACATTCTCGAACTTCTGGTCGGCGAGATCGAAGACGAGTTCGATGTGGCCGAGCCGGTGTTCGCGCCCAGCGCCACATCGATCATCCTGAACGGTGCGGTCAACATCCGCGACCTTGAATCCCAACACAATATTCATCTGCCTCGCGACGAAGGCTTCGAGACCCTCGCCGGCTTCGTGTTGTCAAAGCTCCAGCGCATTCCAGCCGCCGGTGACACCTTCGAATTCGACGGACGCCGCTATACCGTCGTTGGCATGGACGGCCTTCGCATCGACTCCGTCAAGATCGAGATCCTCCAGCCGCAACCGCCGTCGGCTCCCGCGACGGTGCAGTAATGTTTCGCTACCTCTTCACTCGTCTCTTATATATGTTGCCAGTCATCTGGCTCGTGGTTTCCGTCGTCTTCCTCCTGATTCACATTGTTCCGGGCGATCCCATTCAGCAGATGCTGGGCGAAGGCGCTCCCGCTGCTGACATCGTTGCCGCTCGCCACGCTTACGGCCTCGACGTTCCCCTGGGAACGCAGTACGTGAATTACTGGCGAGGCCTGCTGCACGGCGATATGGGACGCTCGTTGCGCTACAACACCAACGTCGGACACATCATCGCCCAAGCTTATCCGTGGACGCTGCAGTTAACGCTCGCAGCGCTGCTGGTCGCACTGTGTCTGGCAATTCCGGCCGGAGTTCGCTCAGCATTGCATCGCAATCGTTGGGACGACCGCACGCTCAGCTTTGTGTCATTGCTTGGGCTATCGTTTCCCAACTTCGCGCTCGGCCCAATCCTCATTCTCTTCTTTGCGATTCAGTTGGGTTGGTTGCCTGTCTCAGGCTCAGGGTCGTGGCAAAACCTCGTGTTGCCTGCGATCACCATGGGCGGTTCGCTGGCTGCGATCCTGACGCGCATGGTTCGCACATCGATGCTGGAGGAATTGGGACAGGACTACATTCGCACCGCGCGCGCGAAGGGCTTACCAGAACGGACCGTCGTCTATCGTCACGCGCTGCGTAACGCCATGATTCCTGTGCTGACTGTCGTGGGTTTGCAGTTCGGAGCCATGCTCGCCGGAGCGATCGTGACCGAGACCATCTTTTCCTGGCCGGGCATCGGAAGGCTCACCGTGCAGGCAATCTCCAACCGCGACTACTATCTCGTGCAGGGCTGCATTCTGGTGATTGGTCTGACCTATGTGCTGGTCAACTTTCTCACCGACCTCATGTACTCGGCACTAAATCCACGCATTCGCCAGTAACTTATCGCTTAATCGGCAACGCGACACTCTGTCCGGCGACCACCGCTGCTGGATTATGGTCGAAGAGAGCTTCGGCCACATCCGCTCCGGCGAGGGTAGCAATCCGCGTCCGCGCCTCCGACAGCACCGGAGGACGCAACTCCAGATCGTGCGCATCGCTCGCGATGATGTGAATGGCATTCTTCTGCAGCAACTTTTCCGCCGCCTTCTTCGACTTCGGTCCCCAGAATCCCGTCAACGCATTCGCCGTGACCTGCACCAGGCAACCAGCTTCGATATAGCGCTGCACGGTGTCCAGGTTCTTCATCAAGTACGCGTTGCGTTCCGGATGGGTCACGATCGGCACCATGCCACGACTGATGATCGACATCAGTTGCTCTTCGGCATTGGACGGAATTCCGTGGTGATCAAACTCCACTAACAAATACTGCGTGTCGCCGATGGCGAAACGCTGCGGATCGATCATGACGTCCGCGAGGTTTCGCGGAGAAAGATGGAAGTCGCATCCGATGCTGAAGGTGAGCTTGCCATTCGACACTTCACTTAACGTGGCCAGCATGTCGGTGAAGTGCTCGCGGTCGTACTCGTAATGCCCATCGCAATGCGGAGTGGCGACAACGTGGGTGATGCCATCGCGCACCGCCATGCGGCACATCTCCGTGGTCGTCGCCCACGTGTCCGAGCCATCATCAATACCGGGAAGTATGTGGCAGTGAATATCAACCATCTTGTTTCGCCCCGAACAAACATCAAGAGCAACCGCGGATTGCGCGGATATCGCGGATCAGAATGAATTCTAAAGACTCAAGAATTATCCGCGTAAATCTGCGAAAATCCGCGGTTGAATTGGTTTATTTGTAGCGCTCGCGCATGAAGTCGGAAATCTTTTCGTACGCGGCGTGCAGCACATCTTCCGGCGGCAGAAAGACGATACGCATGTGGCGCGTGCCCGGCTTCTCGCCAAAACCCGATCCATGCACTACCAGTACGTGTTTCTGCTTCAGCAGGTCGGTGACGAAGGTGAGATCGTCCTCGGGAATATCCAGTGACGGATGCGCATAGAACGCACCTTTGGGTTTGACCAGGCTGACGCGAGGCGTACGCTTCGCCCAGTCCTCGGTGATGTGCGCACGGCGATTAAGCTTTTCGAGCATCACCGGAATGTGGTCCTGCGGCCCTTCCAGCGCGGGCTTGATGGCATGCTGAAACGGATGCGGCGCCGACAAGCGCGCCCGCAGCAGACGATGAACTGCTTCCAGGTAATGATGCAGCGCTTCGTGCGGGCCGGTTGCGATGGCCCATCCAATACGCCAACCAGGCACGAGGTACGCCTTCGACAGCCCGTTGAAGGTGATCACCGGAACATCCTGCGCCAGCGTCGCAATCGAGATGTGCTTCGCGCCCGGCTCGTAAATCAGCTTGTCGTAAATCTCGTCGGCGAGGACGACCAGATTGTTCTCGCGAGCCAGTTCCAGCACCTTCTCCAGCGTCTGTCGCGACATCACCGCGCCCGTCGGATTGCTGGGATTGATCAGCAGTATCGCCCGCGTCTGCGGATTTATCTTGCGCTCCATGTCCTCGAGGTCAGGCTCCCAGCCATTCGACTCGTCCAGTTCGTACGCGTTCGAAATCGCGCCCAGCTTGGCCAGCACCGCGCCATACAGCGGATACTCCGGACTCGGCGTGAGCACGTTATCGCCAGGATTGACCAGCGCGGTCAGGCAGCTGTCGATGACCTCGCCGCTGCCGTATCCGACAAAGATGCTCTGAATGTCCTTGAATCCGTTCGCCTCGGCTTCATGCCGAATAGCATCCACCGCCGGCTTGATTCCCAACGACTCGCCGTAGCTGTTGTGCCCGTCGAGCATCGCCTTGTGCACCGCCTCGATCATGTGCGGAGGCGTCGGGAAGTCGAACTTACAGGGATCGCCAATGTTGAGGTAGAGGATCTTGTGGCCTTCGCGCGCGACTTCGTCGGCGACGACGGCCAAGTCGCGAATGGCATAGCGCACGTTGGCCATGCGCTGCGCGGCGATAACTTCAGTAACGGTTTTCGTAGGCATTATGACGACCCTTACATTGTCGGATGGCGACGCTAATTCAGCCGCGGATTAGCGCGGATATTCACGGATCAGATTAGGTCTTTAATATCCAAAAAACAATCTATCCACTATCCACTAGTCGGGCCGATCGATCTGCGCCCTCTGCAGCGTATCCGAGTAATCGATGTACACCGACTTCCACTCGGTGTAGAAATCGATCGCGCCGATGCCGCCTTCGCGGTGACCGTTCCCCGTGGCCTTGGTTCCACCGAAGGGCAAATGCACTTCCGCGCCAATCGTCGGAGCGTTGATGTACGTAATGCCCGCATACAGATCGCGCATCGCCGTGAATGCCTTGTTCACATCTTTGGTGTAGATCGACGACGACAGCCCGTACTCGATGTCGTTGGCGATCTCAATCGCGTTCTCCAGCCCATCACACGGAATGATCGAAACGACCGGCCCAAAGATTTCTTCCTGCGCAATCCGCATCTTCGGATTCACATCCGCAAACACTGTCGGCGCCACAAACCAACCGTGCTCCCACGCGCCGCCTTCCAGCCGATGTCCGCCGCACATCATCTTCGCGCCTTCGCCCTTGCCGATCTCGATGTACTTCAGATCGGTATTCATCTGCGACTCATTCACCGCCGGACCCATATCCACCGACTCATCCAGCCCGTTGCCGACCTTCAGCTTCTGCGCGCGCGCCACCAGCTCATCCACAAACTTCTTGTACACGCCCTTCTGCACAATGATGCGGCTCGTCGCTGTGCACCGCTGTCCGGTCGTCCCGAACGAACCCCACAGTGCGCCTTCGAGCGCCAGTTCGAGGTTCGCGTCGTCAAGCACGATCATCGGATTCTTCCCACCCAACTCCAGCGAGCAGTGCTTGAACGTCTTGGCCGCTTCCTGTCCAACGATGCGCCCCACAGCCGTCGAACCGGTGAGCGACACCGCCCGCACCGCCGCATGCTGCGTCATCGGCGTCCCCACTTCGCTGCCGAATCCGCTCACGATGTTCACCACGCCCGCGGGAATGCCGCCGTCCGCCAGCGCCTGCACAAAGTTAAACGTCGACAGCGGAGTGTCCTGCGCCGGCTTGATCACCGCCGTGTTACCCGCCACCAGGGCGGGGAAGAGCTTCCACGACGGAATCGCCATCGGGAAGTTCCACGGCGTAATCATCGCGCAGACGCCCAGCGGCTGGCGCACGGCCATGGCGAACTTGTTGGGCAGCTCCGACGGCACCGTCGGACCAAACAGGCGGCGGCCTTCGCCGGCCGTGTAGTAGCCGCAGTCAATGGCTTCCTGCACATCGCCGCGCGTCTCCTTGATGACCTTGCCCATCTCGCGCGTCATCAACTGCGCGTACTCTTCCTTGCGCCCGATGAGGATTTCCGACGCCTTATACAGCATCTCGGCCCGCCGCGGAGCCGGCACCAGCCGCCACTTCTTATAGGCTTCGCTGGCCGCATCGATGGCGCGGTTCACGTCTTCGGCGTCGGAGCGCTGAAAGACGCCGACCACATCGCGCGTGTCGGCGGGGTTCAGGTTCTCGAAGGTGCGTCCAGTGTGGCTCTCCACCCACTCGCCGTTGATGAAGTTCTTGTAGACCGTGGCCTTGCTCGCGACGGCGCTGGGCGCCTTCTGTTCCATGGTTGCCATAAAACTGATCTCCTAATCTCGAATAGTGCAAACTCTCCATGCTATCGGGTGGCGGGGAATGGTTCAACCGGGCGCAGTGCATGCTTGGCGGAAAGTACCCCCTCCCCCACCCTGCAAATTCCTTGTTTTCAGCAATATGCACGGATTTCGCTCTAAACCATTGCAGCTATAGGAGTTAGGAGTCAAAGTCCTGGAAAATAAGGAGTTAGCAGGTTGCTTTGGCGAGGCAGAGGGACGCCGGTAACGGGAATTGGCAATCAAGCGGCAGCGATCAGGACCCATCAGAGGTCAAGGCTCACATTTCCAGGTGGACGAGGGACGTGTCAGGTTGTCAACTCGTCGGAAGACAACTCTCCCTTGTCCTAACCGCTGAGAGTCTAGGGTAGATGGAATGTCGAGAGATAGGACGCAGGTCACGGATGAGTGTGATAAGTCAAAAGCCCCACATCTGCCAAAGGAAGGCAGATATGGGCCACGGGATATTTGGGCCTCCGGCCGAGGCGAAGAATTGGCCTGAGACGTCGGTTCCGACCGCCTAATTTATGAAATGGTGAATTGCCTCGTTGGCGTTATCTTGAAATGACGTATTTTTCAAATCAGTAAAAAAAGTGCTCTGGTCCACCATGTCCCCTGATAACTTACCCTCTTTACTGGCATAAAAAACGCCGCTTTTATACCGGTCATCCGAAATCGCATCTACAAAGCGTTTTGCACCTACTTCCAGCGTATGCACCATTCCGCCCATCAATGGGAATACAATAGGCATCATCACATACTTCAACATAAACCGCATTGCCGGGGGAAGACTATCTGGCGCCTGAGTTCCTTTTGTATTTCCTGGGCTCACAACAATAAACTTGAGCTTAGGATATTTTCTTGCCATTGATAACGTCCACATGGTTTCTGCGTACTTGACATATGCGTATGCTTGCAACGCATCGAATTTATTACCAAAATATGATCCATCAAGAACAGCAGCAAACTCATCTACAGATGAAGTCCTCATTGAAACTGGTTTTACTCCGAGCATCTTTACTCCCGGAACAGCTTCCGCACTGACTGATAGAACTGTTTTCCTTAACTTGTCCCGTTTAATTAATTCCTCCACTAGAATTACATGACCTAGAATATTCGTAGCAGCTAATTGATTCATACCGGAAGGCGTAGATTTCGCAGCCGTTTTCCCAATTACTCCACCTGCATTTAAAACTATTGCATCAACAGATTCCTTTATTTCTTCTACTGCTTTTCTTACAGAATTTGCATCCGTAACATCCCCAATAATAATTTCAAAAATCTTTTTCCCCGTTTTCTCCTCAAGGTCTTTTTTTGCTGCCTCTGCTCTCTCTTGATTTCTGCAAAAAAGAATCACCCTTTTTGTTTCTTTTTTCAATGCTAACTGTCGGGCAGTCTCTTTCCCAAGCCCAGCATTTGCTCCGGTTATTAATATAGTCTCGGGGACCAGCGCGATCGAGTGTTCCATGGGCATCTCCGTGGTGAAATGTGAAGGCCGAGCCGTGAGGCCAGAGCCAGCTTGCTAATTTCGAACTATTTAGTTGTAAAATGGCGTGATGGCCATTGTCAAGGAGTTTTGAACTAAATGATTCAAAATACCGCTAGACCGCGGGGTCGACCGCGCAGCTTCGACGAGACGGGGGCGCTGGAAAAGGCGACTCAGGTGTTCTGGTCGAAAGGCTACGACGGAGTGACGATTGACGATCTCGTCGCCGGGATGGGTGTGGGACGGCCGAGCCTGTATGCCGTCTTTGGGGACAAGCGGGCGATATTCTTGCGCGTCCTTAGGGCGTACGCAGAACGGAAGGGCGCATCAGCCGCGAAGGCACTCCTCTCGCCACAGAGTCTTCGCGACTCGATCGCGGACTTTCTGAGGTACGCCGTCGAAAGTGCGACCGAGAAAGGGTCCGCCCGGGGCTGCCTTCTGATGTGCGTCGCGCCGCTTGTGAACGACGCTGAGGTTCAGCGGTTCCTGCAGAACGCGGCCAAGGGCGGCGCGGCGCTGCTGGAGCGCCGTTTCCGGGATGGGATCAGCGCGGGAGAAATCCCATCTGACTTTCCCGTAGCCGCGCGCGCGACCCAAGTCACGGATTTTGCGCGTGGGCTGACCATGCGTGCGCAGATAGGCACGCCGCGCAAGACGCTCCTCAAGGAAGCTGAGGAAGCGGCCGAGTTGGTGCTCCTGCCGCGGCGCGTCTGACGGGTTATCGGAAACAATTCTCTGAGGAAATGACCATAGAGGGTGGCCCGCCCGGCGCTCCAAATCACAAAAATCTAAAAGTGGTGGCCCATCTCGCCTTCCTTTGGCGGGGTCGGGTTTTTCGTCACGACGCCGCAATCGCAAGGGCATCCGCAACAGCAATGGAGAACGTGGTGGCCAGGTATCGGCGAGTTATGCTGGAAAGTTTATCGCCGACGCTTGGTGGTGACGCGCTTGGCGGCCACCTTGCTCTTCGATGGAGCGCGTTGCTTCGCCATCCGCGCCTGCCCCGCCTTGGTCATCAAGCGCGTTTGTTCGTACATCTCGATCCACTTCTCGCTCGAAATCGCCGAGATCAGCTTGCCAATCGCTGCGAGCGGCAAATCGTCCGGCGACTTGAAATGAACGCAACACCCTCCCATGTCGAGCTTCTTCCCCGCCGCCTTGAACGCCGCCTTCAGCTGCTCGAGATGGCTCGCACTCCAAAACGCGCCCATCAGGTAGAGCGAGCAGTAGTTCTTTTGCGACGAGACCCCGACGTAGTAGATGGGCTGCTGGTTGTGAGTGTCGGGATAGCGAGACAGGGGGATCGTCCAGCCGATCGTGCCCCAGGCGAGGCACTCCTCGTAGCCGCGCGGAATGTGCTTGTTCACGAATGCGCGCACCGTCGCGATCGTCTTGGCACGATCGGCGGGGAGTGAGGCGATGTATTGCGCCGGCGTCTTGACGTTCGATGGTGGTTTCATGAATTTGTCGTCTTTCCGAACGAAGTGTATCAGCGAACGTTTGAAAACCAGGGTGGTGGCCCACATTCCAGCGCTATCGTCGGCGTCGCGACTGGTGGCCGCCGCCGCCGAAGAAGCACATCAGGCCGAACAGGTATCCGAAGTTGTACCAGGCTCCGTTGTTGTGGACTTCGTAGATGTTGAGACCGCTCTTGAACAGCGAAATCACGAAGACGAATGGGGCGATGAAGCCCTGCCAGAGGCCGAGCCAGAATCCAGCGACAGAGTTCTTGCCGGTCGGGGTACCTTTCATCGGGTTGGGGCCGGGAGCGCAGGAGGTAAGGGTTGCGAGCAACAGCAGTATGAGGATGAGTGCGGAGAGTTTCATGGGGAAGCCTCCTGAATCTGGTACGAACCGGGGAGCGGAAATGTCTCATGGGCCCGGCGACTCTAAAGCAATTCGATCGCTCGGGCGTTTCAGCTTCCGGCCAGCGTTAGTTTGGCTTGGTGGCAGCCGCCGGTTTCTTAGCCGGAGCCTTGGTCGTCTTTGCCGGTGCCTGGGGATGGGCATCTTCCTGCACCTGCTGGGCGACCTTGTCGGACTCCATGGTGAAGGTGACCATCACGGCGTCGACGCCGAACTGGGCGGCGTCGGCTGCGAGGGGAATCGCTTGAATCTCCGCCTGCGGCTTGCCCACTTTGAAGAGCGTGATGTTGGTCAAGGCCTGATACTTTGCCGCATCGAGTTTCAATCCGACGGGAGCGGGCGACACGCCGCCACTACCAGGCGCCTTCACCTGGCTGGCGACGGTATAGAGGATGTAATCGCATTGCTTGGAGCTGGCTTCGGTCTGCACGTCCTGGGGCGGCGCTTCGGCATCGAGCGCCACGGCTTCCAATTGGTGGCGGGTGAGCTCATCCATCAGGTTGATGCGCAGGTTGTCGGTCGGCAGGCCCTCGCCGCTGGCGTCTTTTATTTTGACTACTCCGATGCGGACGGTACCTTCAGCCTTGGGCGCGACAACTGGGACAGGTGGAGCGGCTGGCTTCGCGGCTGGCGCTGGGGCGGCAGCGGGCGCAGGGCTGGCTGCCGGTTGTGCGGCTGCTCCGCCCATCATGCCGGCCGTGTCGGTGACCTTGCAGCCTGGGGGCATGTCGAAGAGCGGCGCGTCGAGCGTCGTGGTAGTCAGCTCGATGACTTCGGTGGTGGAGGTGAAAGTGCCGTGCTCAGACACTATGGTCGTCGTCTGCTTGAGTGGATAGCCGAGCGCGGCATTCTCGCCGCCCTTCATTACGATGCGATCGTTGCACTGATTGCGGCCGGCCATGCCTCCGCAGGCCATGGCGCGGTAGGATTCGTCGGCACAGGAGAAACCCGCGGAGAGGTCGGCATACCAGCCGTCGGTTTCCATTTTCATGTGCGACTGGTTGCAGGCTTCAGGTGTGGACTCCATCATCATGGTCGTCTTGATGTGGCGGGCCTTGTAGCCGAACATGTCCTGACGCTCGCCGGTATCGGTGGAATTGCGCGTAATCGTGACCACGCCACCTTTGCGCGGCAATGTAGGTTCGGCGTTGTCCCGTCCCATCGCACGAATGTTGGATGTGGCGGGACAGGATGTTTCGCCGCCTCCCATCTGCATGACGGAGCACTGATTGCCGGCGATAGTGATCATGCGTTTTTGATCGCACTGCGTGATGGTGACCGCGCCGCCGCGACCTCCGAAGCTCATTTCATTGCGCTCGCGAGGGCCCTTGATGTAGACGGTGCTCTCGGTGCTGTGGCCCATTACGGTAGTGCGGGTCTTGATCTTGATGTCGGCTGAGGAGAACAGCGAAAGACAAATGATGAATGCGACGAGAAGACAGGTGCGGCGCGACAAGCTGGTCACGAGAGGCCTCCTTGAAAGGCTCGACTATTCCTCAAACGTGAATGAGTTCCGGCGCAATTCTAAACTCACCGCAGAGGAATACCATGGAGAACTTTACGGACGCTGTCTTGCAGTGTTGCCGCCGCCGTTGGCGATCCGCGGTTAGAATTGCCTGACGCATCAATTCGCTATCCGAATAGTGTGGAGGAGTCGCGATGAAGCGCCGTTGGAACTGGTACCTGTGGGCGGGGTTTCTCTTCTGTGTAGCCGCCTTGGTGAGCTACACTTTCGTTTTCGCCAAGTATCCCGTCACGCGCGACATCCCTTGGGCCAACTTCCTGCTCTTCGGCGTGGGCGCGGTGCTCCTGGTTCTCGGCTTGCAGCACGCGTTTGGGCAGCCGCAGCAATATCGCGGGAAGATTACCGGCCCGATACTGGGCGCGTTCAGCCTCGCGGCGCTGGTGTTCTTCTGTTACGTC
Source organism: uncultured Acidobacteriaceae bacterium (assembly GCA_963749635.1). Classification (GTDB taxonomy): domain Bacteria; phylum Acidobacteriota; class Terriglobia; order Terriglobales; family Acidobacteriaceae; genus DASRAA01. The sequence continues at coordinate 284,239 of CAVVNW010000006.1, read as the reverse complement.
ATCTTCTATATGGCGAAGTTGCCGCCTCCTTCCGCGACGCTGAGCGTTGGGCAGAAAGCGCCGGAGTTTGTGCTCCCCGATACGAAGAACAGTCCGGTTGCACTTTCGAGCCTGCTGTCATCTCCCATGCCGGGCTCGCTGAGGCCTCCAAAAGGAGTGCTGCTGGTTTTCTACCGCGGCTACTGGTGACCGTTCTGCAACTCCGAGTTGCGGGGTATCGAAAAACATCTGGCAGAAATTGAGCAACTAGGAGTACGGCCGGTGGCCATCAGCGTGGACACGCCTGAGGTGTCCCGCGATCTTTGTGCGAAGGCGGGATACACCTACACCTTCCTTTCCGACCCGAACGCTGAGGTAATTCGCCGCTACGACATTCTGCATCGCGGCGCGGGACGCGATGGACAAGACATCGCCAGGCCCGCGGAATACCTTCTGGATGCATCCGGAACAATTCGCTGGCTGAACCTCACCGAAGACATTCGGGTGCGAGCGCGACCCGAGCAGATCATCGAGCAGGCGAAAGCGCTGCAGTGAGGTCTTCGCCCGTGTGCGACTGTCTCGCTAGTTCGTTCCTGCCGACACTTGGGCTTCATGCGGCGCGAAGGCGTCAGTCAGGGAGATCACGCGCAGGTTCTTGTTCAGATCTTCGAGCGACGCTGCGCTGGTGATGGTTAGATCGACAGCTTGTCCCGGGAGCAGATCGAAATAATTGTCTGCGGCCTTGGTGTCCAAGTTGCCGAAGCTGATGTAAACGCTCTTGGCCAGCACGGGCGATGAGAGATGCAGCGTGTAGCTCTCGCCGGACTTCGTCGCCGTCAGTGCGCTCGCGATTTTCGCTAGCGGCAGTTGCATGTCTTTCTTGGGGACAAAGAACAGCTCGTTGCTCGAGATCACTTTGTTGTCGACCAGCAGATCAGTGACGGCGAAGATTTTGCCGAGGTCGCAATTGGGCAGGTTGGTGATGTCGAGCATCGGCATCGTCAGATAGATTTTGCTGGAGAGCGGTGTGATCGTTACGGGCTGCGACTTGTCGCTGAGCACCGCGCCGTCGAAGGTCAGAATGCGGACGCGCAGCGTCGCCACCGTCGGCGAGGTTTTGTCGGAGACGATGTACACCGCGACGTTGCCTTCTTCCTGATGGGGCGAGACGAGAATCGGGGCGTAGAAGCGGCGGGCGTAATAGTGGAGGGCCTTCCAGCGTCCGTAGTAATCGAGGCTCGACCACGAGGCGACGGGCCAGCAGTCGTTGAGCTGCCAGTAGATCGAACCCATGGTGCGCGGGCGATTGCGGCGCAGATGCTCGGCGCCGATCTTGATGCCTTCGGCCTGCAGGACCTGGCTGGCGTAGAGGAATGAGGCGAAGTCCTTGGGCTGGGGATAGTCGCGCAGCATGTAGTCGCGGATGATGGCGTTGCCGGCGGCGTTTTTCTGGTGCGCCAGCATGACTGGAGTGAAGATGTCGGTGCGGTCCTCGGGAATGGTGAAGCTCTCGACGGTGCGCAGTTCGGGGAAGGACTGGAAGCCGTACTCGGTCATGAAGCGCGGATTGTGCTTTTCGTAGTCGGTGAAGGGAACGCGGCCGTGCCAGACCGACCAATCGTGCATGTCGCCTGACTGATACTTGTCGGAGAGCTGCTCGTAGTCGGAGCTGGGTGAACTGGGCCAGTAAGGGGTTTCGGGCGCGTAGCGATTGACGGCTGACGCGAGGATTCCGCTGAAGGTGGAAACGTAGTCCTGCCACATCTGGAAGCGGACATCGGCGGGAAGCTTGTCGCGGTCGTGCCATGCGAGCGCAACCTCGGTCTCGTTGTTGCCGCACCAAAGGACGATGCTGGGATGGTTGCGCAAGCGCTTCAGTTGCTGCTCGGCTTCGGCGGCGACGTTGAGCTTCCAGTCGTAGGCGCCGGGCTGCCAATCGTTGCCGAACATAAAGTCCTGCCAGACCATGATGCCGAGCTCATCGCACAGGTCGTAGAACTCGTCGGTCTCGTAGTAGCCTCCGCCCCAGTGGCGGATCATGTTCATGTTGGCGTCAACCGCCGATTGCAACACCTGGCGGTATTGCTGCGTGGTGACGCGGGTAGGGAAGCTGTCGAAGGGGATGACGTCGGCGCCTTTGCCGAAAACAGGGATGCCGTTGACGACGAACTCGAAGGAGCGTCCCCATTGGTCGGGCTCGCGGCGCAGGACGATAGAGCGCAAACCGGTCTTGGCGGTGGATTCGTCGGCGATCATCGTGCCCATTTTCAGACGGACTTGAAATTTGTAGATGGGCTGAGCGCCGTATCCGGCGGGGTACCACAATGAGGGACTCGCGATATCGATAGGAAAGGTAACGTGATTGACACCGGGTTCGAGCTGAACGTTGCGGGAGGTCTCGGCGTGTTTCGCTGACATACCGTAGTCCACGGAGACGGTTGCGGAACCAGCATCGGAGGCGGTGACCTCGACTTCCGCCAGCAAATGCGCGACGCTGCTGGTGACATCGAGTTGATGGATGTTGACGTTAGAGATCCGCGCTACATCCCAGGCTTCAATTCGCGCAGGACGCCAGATGCCGCTGGTAACGAAGCGCGGGCCCCAGTCCCATCCGTATTCGTAGGCGGCTTTGCGAAGGTAAGTCTTGGTTTCGGTGTGAGTGCGTTCGCGCCAGGGATCGTTGGCGGCGATCTCGGACGCGGCCTTGATCGGAGAAGGGAAGACGACGCGTAAGGAATTCGCACCGGGCTTGAGGTCAGACTTCACGCTGACGCGCCACTCGCGAAACATGTTGTCGGCAGTCAGGACGAGCTTGTCGTTGAGATAGACCTTGGCGTAGGCGTCGAGGCCTTCGAAGACGAGATCGATGTTCTTCTGCGCGAGGAGCGCGGGCGGGGCCTGTATGGTGGTGCGATATTCCCAGTCGGCATTCTCGATCCATTGCAGCTTGGCTTCGTTGTCACGGTAGAACGGCTCGGGAATTAATTTGTTGCGCAACAGATCGAGATGCACGCATCCGGGAACGACGGCGGGATGCCATTGGGACGCGTCTTTGATGGCGGCGTTCGCGGATTCTACGGTCGGCCCGGAGATGAGTTGGTGGAATTCCCATCCGGAGTTCAGCGGAACGGTTTGTTTTTGAGGGGCGGCGGAAGAAACACCGACAGCGAGAAGAAGGAAGCAAATAAGAACGCGCGAGGATACCCGAAGGTTCGACAAGGCGAGGTGCTCCTGAATCGGTTTTGGAGAGCGATGAGGAATAGTAACAAGGAATGAGAGAGGATGGCGGTGATGAAGGAGCGGAGGTGTTGGTCACACTCATAGTCGAATTTCTCAGGGGCTAAAGCCCGGTGTTTAGCCGAGAACGCGGCACGGCTGAAGCCGTGCCCTGATACGAGACCCGCGCGAAAGCAGCGCACTGCCGCTATTCCAATGATTTAGCGAACGGTGGTACTCTGTTGGCATACGGTGCGACCATAGGTTTTCCGTTCCAGCAGCGGACTGGCCTGCCGGCGTCCTCGGAACCTTAAGACCCTGAAACACTTAGACCCTCAACTTTGCGCCAGGGGAATGGGGAGAGGTTGCGCGCATGTGTCCGGCTGGAGCGGGAAAATTGTGGTGGCCAAGGTCCTAATAGATAGAGAGAAGCAGTCGTAATGTCATCCAACGGATTTCATAATCGTCCCGCACGTGTCGGGAACATACGGTCGTTGTTCAGCATGTTCTCCAGCGATCTGGCAATCGATCTGGGAACGGCCAACACACTGGTTTACGCCCGCGGCAAAGGGATCGTGGTCAACGAGCCGTCGATCGTCGCCATCAACAAGAACACAGGTGAAGTAGAAGCGGTGGGCAAAGAGGCCAAGGAAATGCTTGGCCGCACACCGGGCAACATCGTTGCCATCAAGCCGATGAAAGATGGCGTGATCGCAGACTTCAAAGTCACTGAGAAGATGTTGAACTACTTCATCCAGAAGGCGCACAACCGCAAGATGCTGGTGCACCCGCGCATCGTGATCGGAGTGCCTTCTGAGATCACGCAGGTAGAAAAGCGCGCCGTCATGGACTCCGCTTATCGCGCGAAGGCCAGCGAAGTGCACCTGGTCGAACAGGCGATGGTGGCCGCGATTGGCGCGGGTTTGCCCATCACCGAGCCGAGCGGCAACATGGTGGTCGATATCGGCGGCGGAACGACAGATATTGCGGTGATTTCGCTGAGCGGGATCGTGTATTCGCGCTCGGTACGCATGGCCGGCAATCAGATGGACGAAGCGATCATGAATTTCATGAAGCGCAAGTACAACCTGCTGATCGGCGAGCGCACGGCGGAACAGATCAAGGTGGAAATTGGCTCGGCGTATCCGCTGGAGAAGCCGATGACCATGGAGATCAAGGGCCGCAACCTGATTGAGGGCGTGCCGAAGACCATCACCGTCGACGACAGCGAAGTGCGCGAAGCGGTGGCTGAGTGCGTGTCGACGATCCTGAATGCGATTCGCGTGGCTCTGGAACGCACACCGCCGGAGCTGTCTGCCGATATCAGCGATCGGGGCATTGTGCTGACCGGTGGTGGCGCGATGTTGAAGAACCTGGACAAGCGCATCCGCGAAGAAACCGGGTTGCCGGTGTCGATTGCCGATGATCCGCTGTGCAGCGTGGTGCTGGGTACGGGCAAGATGCTGAGCGACTTCAAGCTGCTGCGCAAGATTTCGATCGACTAGGGGCAGTTGCGGTTGTCAGTTCGGCTGGCGAATTGACGCTTCTTGGACGGATTGCCAACCTGTGATAGGTTACATGTAACCAGGTTGAATGGTTATGGGAACTCGGACTTCGACCAGTTCGTCTCGCGAGAAGGTCCGTGCGCATCGTGAGCGCCTGCGCAAGCAAGGGCTGCGGCCTATTCAGATTTGGGTGCCCGATGTCACCTCGCCCGCATTCGTAAAGGAAGCGCGGCGACAGTCGCGCGCTGTTGCCCGTAGTCGATATGCAAAGGAAGATCAGGACTTTATTGATTCAATCTCCGCCTGGAACGCCGAGTGACCCGGGGCGAGATTTGGACGGTGGCGGGTAGTAAGGACTATGCAGGCAAACCGCGTCCCGCGGTGATCGTTCAGGATGATCGGTTCGATTACGCAGATTCCGTTACTGTCTGCCCGTTCACTACGGATCCTACTGAGGCGCCGTTATTTCGTCTGGCAGTTGTACCTGACCCCGGAAACGGGCTCCGTGCCCCTTGCCGGCTGATGGTCGATAAGATCACGACCGTATTTAGAACCAAGCTGGGGAAGAAAAGCGGGCGCCTTGCTGATCAAGATATGGTGCGCCTCAATCGCGCAATTCTGGTTTTCCTCGGAATAGCGGCACCCGCGAATAAGTAGCTGGTTTACGCGGCGGATATTCGTTATAAGTGCCACGTTGCTGCACTCCCACCTGCTCAGGTGCGACAATGATTCACATACCGGCCCGCTGGTGCCGGCATTGGTATGGACACGATTCTCGGCCGCTATAAGAACCTGATTGTGCTGGCGGCCATCCTGTTCGCCCAGATTATCGCGCTGGCGATGCAAGTGCGGCGCCCCTCCCAAGATGGCGAGATTCGCCTGATTCGCGTCTGGACGATTGCCGCCGTCACTCCCTTTGAAAAAGCCGTGGTGCATACCCAGACCTGGGTGCATGACAAATGGGTTGGTTATGTTTATCTGCGGAACGTCAACCAAGAAAACCAGCAACTGCGCGCGGAAATCGAGCGCATGAAGCTGGAGCAGGCGAGGCTGAGCGAAGACGCCAATATGGCGAGACGCGTCCAGACGCTGCTGGCTTTCAAGGAACAGTACATCGACAGCACGGTCGCGGCGCAGGTGATCGGCACCAGCGGCAGCGAGCAGTCGCGGGTGCTTTACATCGATAAGGGCTCGAACGACGGTCTCAAGCCTGACATGGCGGTCATCACGCCGACGGGGATCGTGGGCAAAATCGTATCGGTATCAGCTAGCTCGGCCCAGGTGTTGCCCATCAACGACCAGTTGAGCGGAGTAGGCGCGTCGCTGAAGGACTCGCGGCTGCAAGGGATTTTGAAGGGCGCGAGCAACGGAACGACCACGCTGCAATACATCATGAGCGACGAGCCGGTGAAGACGGGGGAAGAAGTCGTCACCAGCGGCGGCGACAGAATCTTTCCCAAGGGGTTGCCGGTCGGAACGGTGGCTTCGGTTGAACCGGGCAAGGACTTATTTCTGAATATTCGCGTTATTCCGTCGGCGCGCCTCGATCGGCTGGAAGAGGTGCTGGTGGTGACGAAGATTGAAGAGAAGTTCCCGGACACGAAAGACCTGGGCCCGATTCGCGCGTCGGATATTTTGAGTCAGCGACTGCCGGGAGTGCCTCCGCCACCGGATGCTAATGCAGCGGGAAATGTTGCGGGAACGGCCGGGGGGGCGGCGACTCCTGCGACGACCAGTCCTGCGACGGGAACTGGATCGCAGGCAGGAAGCGGGAAGCCACAATCTCCGAGTGCATCAGGCACCACTCCCGCGACGACGGGAGCTCAGAAACCGAACACACCTCTGACTGCGAAGCCGGCGAGAGCGAATGCATCTCAGCCGAATGCCAACGGTACGACGGCGACAAAGCCGGTGGTGCGCAAGCCGCCAGCGACTGCGTCACCGGATGCAACCACAACGGCGCCGTCTAATCCTCCCAATGCAGCGGAGAATCCGCCACAATGACAGCGTCTGCTATGCCATTCCGCGGAAGCTACACCTCACGAGAGCAAGCCGCAGCCTACGAATTCAACTGGCTGGTGGTCTTCCTGGTTCCGCTGGTCGCGATTTTCATCCAGGCGTTCCTGACTTCGAAGCTGCGCTGGCTGGCCATTCTTGACCTGCCGATGATGGTGGTCATCTTCTTTGCAGTGGCGCGGCGCAACCCCATCAGCGGCTGCGTAACCGGTGCGATCATCGGTTTGTTGCAGGACGCGCTGGGAGGCCCGGCGCATCCCATCGGAATGTACGGAATCACCGACACCATCATCGGGTATATGGCGTCGTCGCTGGGCGTGAAGATCGATGTGGAGAACCCAGGGACGCGCTTCCTGATCATTTACGCGTTTTTTGTCATTCACGAGGCCGTGTACTACGGTGTGGGACATGGCTTGCTGCGGCAGGCGCTCCACTGGAGCTGGAGCCACGTTGCGATCGCAGCGCTGGCCAATGCGGTGGTGGGGGTGTTCGTGTTCCAGATGCTGGACCGATTCAAGCAAAGATAGCAAATTAGCTATTAGCTTTCAGCCGTCAGCTATCAGTTTTCCCGATTGCGGTCGGCGCCCGTCTAGTTTTTCTGGTTTTCTGATCGTCCCCCGACAGGTACACTTTGATGTTTCCTCATGCAGATGCTCCGTTATCAATGGGTCGCACTGTTGGCCCTATTTGTGTGTTGGCCGCTGAGTCTGTTGGCGCAGGACTTGGCGCCGCGCGCGTACGTCATCACGCCGCTGCACTCCAATGCCGTTACAGTGACCTGGTCTTATTACACCGGCGGGCTGGACTTCAATGGCACCATACCAGTAGAAGACGCTAAGGGAACCTATAATGTCCCGGTCTTCACTTATTATCACGCCTTCAACTTCTTTGGACGCTCGGCCAACGTTCTCGGGTCACTGCCGTACGCGGTGGGTAACTTCACCGGAGAACTGAATAACCAACAACGTTCGGTATATCGTTCCGGGCTACTCGATTTTGGTGCGCGCCTCTCGGTCAATCTTTACGGCGGCCGCGCCATGCCGGCCCAGGATTTTGCTAAGTGGAAGCAGAAGATACTTCTCGGCGCCAGCCTGAAGGTGATTGCTCCCACGGGGCAGTACGACCCGACCAAGCTCATCAACTGGGGCATCAACCGGTGGGCGTTCAAGCCCGAGTTCGGCTACTCGGAGCGTTGGGGCAACTGGATCCTGGATGGCTATGCCGGAGTTTGGTTTTATACCACCAATCCGGCGTACTACAACATCCCGGTTCCGCAGCCGCAGACGGAAGCGCCTATCGGCAGCCTCGAGGGTCACTTGAGCTACGACATACCGAAGTTCAAAGGGTTCCGCAGAGCACGGTTCTGGGCGTCGTTGGATGGCAACTACTGGTGGGGCGGCATCACCGCGGTCAACAGCATCCGAAATCTCAAGACCGAGCAGACCAGTTCGCGAATTGGGGGAACCATCTCCTTCCCCTTGGCGGCCCACCAATCGCTCAAGGTGTCCTACAGCGACGGCGCCTATATCCGCTTCGGCGGGAACTACCAGAGTGTCTCCGCTGCATGGCAGTATTCGTGGCTCGGGCATCCCAAGTAGGTTGCGCGGCGATTCGCGCCCGTCGATGACGAGGACGCGTGTCCCATTTAAGGCACTCAAAAGGCATGATTTACATGCCTTTTTAACACTCCTCCAGTGGGTGATTCAGACTACAATAGGGCAAGGGATTGCGCCCGCCATCCAGCCGCGTGAAGGTTGCCGAAAGACAACGAGGACTACGTGTGCCGGAAGGCGAAAACGTGGTGTACGCGAATGAGCGAGCACGATAGTTTCGTAACTAATTAGCTGAGCGCACATCCAGCAGGGAAGTCATAACCGGCGATGTTTGGTCGCGAAGAAAAGGTCTCTCCATTCCGGCTCACCGCAGTGCAATATGTGCTGCTGGGGATCTTTTTAGTATTGGCGTTCGGATTGTGGAGACTGCAGGTCGCGCGCAGCGACTACTACACCTCGCTGGCCGAGCAGAACCGCATCAAACAGGTCCCCATCCTCGCGCCGCGCGGCAAGCTGCTGGACCGCGAAGGCCGCATCATCGTCGACAACTATCCTTCGTTCTCCGTGCTGTTGTTGCGCGACCAGAACCGCAACCTCGACCTCGATGCCGAACAAATTGCCGAAGGGCTGCACATTTCTCCGGATGAGCTGCGCGCGCGCATCAAGCGCATGAACGCAGTGCCAGGCTACCAGCCGATGTTCGTCAAAGATGACATCACTCCGGACGAACTGGCCTTCATCGAATCGCATCGTGCCGACCTGCCCGAGCTGGACATCATCACCGTGCATCGCCGTTTGTATCCCAAGGGCGGATTTATGGCGCACGTCATCGGGTATGTCGGGCAGGTGAGCGAAGACATGCTGACCCAGCCGCAGTGGGAGCTGTACAACCCGGGCGACGTGGTCGGCATGTCGGGCGTTGAGCAGTATTACAACGATATTTTGATGGGGAAGAACGGCTCGCGGCAGGTCATCGTGAACAGCCGCGGCAAGGAGGTTGGCACTCTGAGCGATGTACCGGCCGTCCCCGGTAAGCAGCTTAAGCTGACGATTGACCTTGACCTGCAAATTGCGGCGGAAGAGGCGCTGGAAGGCAAGCCGGGAGCGATTGTGGCAATGGACCCGCGCACGGGAGAAATCCTGGCGCTGGTCAGCAGGCCTGCGTTCGATCCCAATGCGTTTGCCGTGCATGTCAGTCGCGATGAATGGAACCGCCTGGTCACCGACCCTGACAAGCCGTTGCTCGACAAAGCCATCCAGGCGCAACTCGCCCCGGGGTCGACGTTCAAGATCATCATGTCGGTGGCAGGATTGCAGGAAGGCATTGCACAGAACCTGGTAGTGAGTTGCGGCGGCGGCGCGACATTCTATGGGCGCTTCTTCAAGTGCGACCAAAAGCATGGTCGTGTCGATATTTCCAAGGCCATCTACGATTCGTGCGATACCTACTACTACACGCTGGCCGAAAAACTCGGCATCAGCCGCATCGCGAAATATGCGACGGAGTTCGGACTGGGACAGAAGACAGGAATTGACCTGCCGCAGGAAGTCTCCGGCGTGATGCCATCGGAAGAGTGGAAGATCAAGAACTACAAGCAGAAGTGGTATGCGGGCGAGACGATCTCGGTCGGCATCGGCCAGGGAGCGGTAGCGGTTACGCCGATCCAGCTGGCGCGCGCCATTGGCGGCATTGCCAGTGACGGCACTCTGGTGCGGCCGCATGTGGCGTTTCCCGACCAGTTTCCGCCCGGATTTAAACAGACCGCCAACTATAACGACAAGTCACAGGTGGAAATCGGCCAGGACAACTGGGAAAAGATCACCGACGCCATGGCGCAAGTGACGACCATCGGAACCGCAGCCACGGCACACCTGAACGGAATCGATTTCGCGGGAAAGACGGGCACGGCCCAGACCATTTCCCTGGACGCGCGCAAAGCGATGGGAACCACCGCCAAGACGAAGTTCAACGACAACGCGTGGTTTGTGGGCATGACGCCGCGGCGTAATCCGGAGATTGTGGTCGCGGTACTGATGCAGGGCGGCGGATGGGGCAAGAACTCGGCGTTCCTGGCGGCCAAGGTGATTAAGGCGTATGTGGAGAAGCAGCGCACCCGTCAGACGGAAGTGGCGAAGGCGCAAACGCCTGCGGCGGACCACGCTGATATGACCGCCGTCTGGCATGACGGTGGCGCGGATGGTGGCGGGAAAGTGCAAGCTGGGACTATGGCGGTGCCACTGGACTCGAAGACCAAGCCGGTGGCGGCAGCACCCGGATTGTCATCGAATGATAGCGCTGCGGGTTCGACGACCATCGAGGCAAGCGACGCCCCCGTGCAAATGGAGACGCCGCAGACCGACAAGCCTAAACAGCCGCTACAAAATCAGCGCAAGCCGCAGCAATCGCCGCTGCCTGCGCAGCCGAAGCCAGACAAGCCGGCGGAGATCCCTGCTATAGCGCCTGCCACGGCCGTTCTGACCAGGAGCGACCAGTGAGCCGCTACGTTTCCTATCGCGATTTTGACTGGGTGCTGCTGGCACTGGTGCTGCTGATCTGCGCACTCGGCGTGGTGGAGATTTATAGTGCAACGCTAAACACCAAGTTCATGGGCGTGCACATCAAGCAGATCTACTGGGTGCTGGGTGGGGTGGCGCTCATGTTTGCGATGAGCGTTGTCAGCTACCAGGCGTTGATCGAGCGCGTTCCGATTTTCTACGCAGTATCGATCTTGTCGCTGATTGCGGTCGAGATCCTGGGGAAGAAGTACTTGGGCGCAAGGCGCTGGGTGCAGGTCGGGTCATTCCACTTCCAGCCGTCGGAGTGGGTGAAGCTGGTGCTCATCCTGGCAATGGCCAAGTATTTTGCCGACAACAAAGGCGATTGCAATGCGCAAGATATTGTGAAGGCGGGAGCGTTGGTGGGTATCCCAATGCTCATGGTGCTCGTTCAGCCCGATCTGGGTACCGCGCTGACCTACCTGCCGATTGCCGTAATGGGGCTTTTCCTGGGCGGGATGAAGGGCAAGCATGCGCTGGTGATCTTGCTGGTCGCGGCGCTGCTGGCCCCGGTTGGATGGCACGTCCTGAAACCTTACCAGCGCGACCGGCTAACCACGTTCATGGAGCCGGAAGCCGATCCGCAGCATAAGGGTTACCAATTGATACAGTCGCTGGTGGCGGTAGGGTCGGGAGGCATCTTCGGAAAGGGCACAGCGCAGGGCAGCCAGACTCAGGGGCAGTTCCTTCCGGTACCTCATACGGACTTCATTTTCGCCGCATTTGCCGAGGAACACGGATTCATCGGCGCTATGGGCCTACTGCTGCTATACTTTATCGTGCTGATGCGTCTGATTCAGAACGCTCAGACGGCCCCTGACCGGGCGGGAGCCTTCGTGGTAATGGGTGTGGTGGCGGTTTTGGCCTTCCATATCCTGGTCAACGTGGGCATGGTGGTAGGATTTATGCCGGTCACGGGTATCCCCTTGCCGTTAATGAGTTACGGGGGATCGTCGGTACTGTTCATGTTTCTAGCGCTGGGGATCGTGATGAACGTCCGCATGCGCCGGTTCGTGAACTAGGGATTTGAGTTTTGCCAGGATTGAGAATTCGCGCCATCGAGACGCGGACTGGCAGACGCCGGGCTCACTCGCCGGGAAGGCAGTCCACAACAGGACGCCGGCCTTCGAAGGGTGACAAAAAGATTACGAACGCCCTCACGAACGAGGGTTAAGGATCGGCCGCAGGTGAAGTCGGCCGGACAGGATTGCAGGGCAGGTGCTTAAGAGGCGGGTAACGACCCCTTCGGTATATCGAAGGTGTGGTCACAAACCTCGGAGGTCTTGCCAAATTACGGTGCAAACGATTCTCAAGACATCTGTTACGAGCATCAGGCTGGGAGCACATCCGGGCGAGGGCCTTGGTGTGTCCGCAGCATGAACACACCGTCGATTTCCATTCCGTCCGCCAACTGAGCACGCCGCCGCTCCTACGGAGCGTCCATGAACAAAGAACTGTACGTGTCATCCACTCCCCACGAAACCAAAGTGGCGCTGGTGGAAGACGATCAACTTGCTGAAGTATTTTACGAGCGGGAAAACGAATACACGCTTGCCGGATCCATCTATAAGGGCCGGGTCACCCGCGTACTCCCCGGAATGCAATCCGCTTTTGTCGACATCGGGCTGGAGCGCGATGCCTTCCTTTATGTTTCCGACTTTCTGGAACTGACCGGCGACGAGGATTCAGAGGAGTTTGGAGACATCCCGACACCGGCCACGATTAATCTGAGCCGGCCAACTCAATCAGACGCGGAACCAGCCGCAGCTGCTATGGCGGGTCCCGCTGACGAACAGGCAGAGTTTATTGCTTCGGTCGAGAACTTTGCGGCCGAAGATGCCGAGGACGAAACCGGCGAGACCACGGCTACTGGCAGCAATGAGCAGGAATCTGGAGATGGCGCTCGCCGTTGGCGTGGACGCCGTCGCCGCGGAGGCCGACGCGGTGGACGCGACGATCGTTATCCGCGTCAAGAAGCGAAGACTGAGCCCGCAGCCACCGCCGAGGAAGCCGCGGCACCGGCTGAACCTGTGATTCAGGCTCGGCCTGAGGCTCCTGCGCGTTACGCGCCGATCGTGCTGCCGGGAGAGTCGATCTCCAAGTACCGCAACCGGACGCCGGCGGCGGAGCCAGTGGTTGCTGAGGCATCTGCCGCCGTGACAGAGAGCCCAGCGCCGACGGTGATCGAGGACTTCATCCCGAGCGTCGAGACGCGTCCAGTACAGGAAGTGGAATACGAAGACACCGAGGAGGTCGTTGAGACTCACGCACAGCAGGAAGAAGTTGTTGCGACGGCGCCTGAACATCATGAGGCGCACGCAGCGTTCGTTGATGTGGTAGAGCCCGAACCCCCGGCGGTCGCTGTGTCGGACCACGACGAGGTCATTGAAGAATCATCGAGCGAAACGCCGCAGAACTACGATCGCGTCGAAACCGCAGAGCACGGCACCATTGAAGTTGCTTCCGAGACGACCGAATCGGCGGACGACCATCACGAACAGCAAGCGGCTTCGGAAACTGCGACCGATTTCCACCAGCACAGTGCACCCTCGGAAGCTCCTGCGGGACGCACGCTGGAACACGAAACGCTGGAAGACGACGAGATGGAGTTCCACCCGGTTCCGGAGAACATCGAGGAACTGCGCGAAGTTGCGGGCGACTTGGAGCTGGAACTGGAAGAAGAGACACTAGACAGCGGCGACGGATACTCGGAACGCTGGATTCCCAAAGTGGCTGACGTTGACGAAGACGAAGTCGTTGCTGCTGAAGAGCGTGGCGAGACTCGATTGGCGGCCGGTGACGGTGCAGACGAAGGCGAAGAAGGCGAGGAGGAGGTCAACGGACGCGCTGAATTGCGCGCCGCACCGCCGACTGCCGGATATCAACAGCGCCAAGGCGAGCGCCAGGGCTTCAATCGCCGCAACGATCGGGACCGGGGCCGCCGCGGCGGTGGCGGGCGGCGCAACAACGTTCGCGCGAACTCGCACCGTCCGGTGCCGTTGATCTCTGAACTGCTGAAAGAAGGGCAGGAGATCCTGATCCAAATCGCCAAGGAGCCTATCGCCAAGAAGGGCGCGCGCATTACCAGTCACATCGCCTTGCCGGGGCGGTTCCTGGTGTACATGCCGACGGTGAATCATACGGGCGTGTCGCGCAAGATCAACTCCGAAGAAGAGCGCATGCGCCTGAAACGCATCGTGACCAGCGAGCGCGAGAACGGACTGGGCGGATTTATTGTGCGGACGGCAGCGGCCAACATTAAGGAAGACGAGCTGCGGGCCGACATTCGCTTCCTGAAGCACCTTTGGGCCGAGATTAAGAGTCGCGCCGACGACAGCAAGTCGCCGGCGCTGATCTATCACGACCTAAACCTGGTGGAGCGGGTGCTGCGCGATCAGGTGAACGCTGACTTCTCGCAGATCTGGGTGGACACGGAAGAGGAATATGAGCGTGTGGTGCGGTTTGCCCAGCGCTTCCAGCCTTCGCTGGTGAAGCGCATCAAGCTGTACACGAAAGATGCGCCGTTGTATGAGCATTTCGGCATTCAGGACGAAATCAACAACGCCCTGAAGTCGAAGGTATGGCTGAAGACCGGCGGATACATCGTGATCAACCAGACCGAGGCGCTGGTGGCGATCGACATCAACACCGGTAAGTATGTGGGTAAGACCCAGCGGCTGGAAGACACCATCGTCAAGACCAATGTCGATGCAGTGAAAGAGATCGTGCGGCAAATTCGCTTGCGTGACTTGGGCGGAATCATCGTGATCGACTTCATTGACATGGATGAACGCAAGAACCGGCAACGGGTGATGCAGGCGCTGGAAGAGGCGCTGCGAACCGACCGGGCGCCGTCGAAGGCGCTGCAGTTCAATGATTTCGGGCTGGTGGCCATCACCCGCAAGCGCGTGAAGCAGTCGCTGGAACGCACGCTGGGCGAATCGTGTCCGTATTGTGTCGGTGCAGGTTTCGTGAAGTCCGTCCCCACCGTCTGCAACGAGCTTTACATCGAGATGCGGAAGATGATCAAGCAGCACGATCGAACGGACATCTCCCTGCGGGTGAATCCCGAGGTCGCCAAGGCCCTGAAAGCGAACAATGGGAAGCTGATCGGCGAGATGGAAGAGCTGACCGGGAAGACGGTACTGGTGAAGAGCGATCCCATGCTTCACCAGGAGAACTTCGACATTCAGTAGCAGTCTAGACGTAGATGAGCAGACGCCGGGTCCTGAGCCCGGCGTTTTTTAATTCTTCCCGACCGTTGACTGAAGCGGATGAGTGTTGTGCAGGTCCAGTTTTCCCAGGACTTGTTCATAGGGAAGAAACACGGAGAATGCGGTGCCGCTTCTGCCGGGACGGACGGAGCTGATGAAACGGATGCTGCCTTCGTGCTTCTCGATAATGCCGCGCGTAACCCACAGGCCGAGACCGGTGCCGCCTTCGCCCTTGGTGGTGTAGAAAGGCGCGAACAGGTTCTTGCGCACGCCGGGCGGAATGCCGCTGCCGTTGTCTAACACGGTCACGCGAATCCCTTTGCGGCTGAAGTCCGATGCAAGGCTTGACTCAAAGACATGCAGCAGCAGGACGCCGCCGTTCGGCATGCTATGGACGGCGTTGGCGACCAGGTTGGCAAACACCTGCCTTAATTCTCCCGGGAAGCCCCGGATGGTGCGGGACGTTTCGAAGCGCTTCTTGACCTCGACGCCGGAAGTAGTGATTTGGGGCGCATAGAGCGTTAGCACGCTCTCCAGCACCTTGGTAACGTCAATGTCGACCGGAGATTGGGCTTCGCGGTGAAAGGTCAGCAGTTGCCCGGTGATCAGCGTGATGCGCCCGATCTCCTCCGAGGCCAGGTCAAGGTACGCCTTGGTTTCGGGATTCGGGTAAGTATCGTGCTGCAAAAGGAACAGCAGATTGGAAACGGTGTCCAGTGGGTTGCGGATTTCGTGGGCGATGGTCGCGGCGAGGCGTCCTGCCTGCGACAGGCGATCACTGGCGCGCAGCGTCTGCTCGGTCTGACGGCGTTGGGTAATGTCGCGGAACACCACGACCACTCCGACCAGCTCGTCGTGATCGTTCTTTATCGGAGCGCCATTCATCTCGATGGGATACTCCGGCCCGGAACGGCTGATCAGCAGAATATTGTTGGTGAGACCGACGACAGTTCCGGTGGCGCGTACGATTTGCACGGGATCGGCTAACGGCGCGCGCGATCTGCCGTCCACGAGCCGCATCACCTCGGCGAGTGGCTTACCGCGGGCTTCGCTGTGGTTTTCCCATCCGGTGAGTTTCTGGGCTACGGGATTGATGTAGGTCACGTCGCTCTCGGCGTCGGTCGCGATGACCGCATCGCCCAAGCTGTTGAGCGTGATCTGAAAGCGCTCGCGGCTCTCGGCGAGTTGGTCGGCTTTTTTCGGCTTCGGCGCGAATGTGCTGTTCGTAAGTAGCGGAGAGTTGCCGCAACTCACGGCGCGTCAGGGTAAACAAGAGTCCCGCGACCACAAGGGAGAGACCGATGGCAGTAAAGAGGACCACGCGGCTCAGGTAAGTGGCCTGGTGCGTCCGCAATTGAAGTAGTCGCTCTTCATCAGCGACGATTTCCCGCTGGCGGTTCCTAATCTGTTCCATCAGGCCGTCGCCCAGCATTAACTCGTCTTCCGTCGGCCGTTTGTTGGCGTGGGTGGCAATCTCGTCGCTCCGCCCAACGTATCCAGTTTTCATCCAGTTTCCGGATGTCTTGAATGCGGGCCTTTTGCGTCGGGTTATCACCGGTCAATTTAGTCAGGGCGTCGATACTGGAGGGCACCTGCGCTTCCGCGCTCTGAAAGGTCTTGCGAAATCTCTCGTCCCCGGTGAGCTCAAAACCACGGGCACTGGACTCCATGTCATTCATGTTGCGCATGGCCTGGCGGGCGTTGCGTGATGACCTGGTCGGTGTGGGCCACCCGGCGCAGCGAGTCCGTGAGGGTAAGGATCTCGACTACCAGCACACCTGCCAGCAAAACCAGCAGGGCCACGGGAATTGCGACCGTGCGTCGCAGCAGCCGCTGAAAACTGCGCTCATCCATTAGATAGTCGCTCTCCCGGCGATTCGGGGGACGCCACGATGATATCGCAAGCGGTGGGTGAATGGTCGCGGAGCGCTAATCGGTGGTTAAGGCACGGGGTTCGATCGGAGTGGACGGACGAGGTGACTGTGGCAGGGAAGACCATCGCTGGATCGCCCAGGCCACAATGCGGTACAGCAGAAGGATGCCGAGAATGATGGCGTAAATGACCGGTTTGCGAATGTCTTTCTTCACCAGCCAGTAGTAATGAATTACACCTGCGATGGCGGTCGCGTAGATGAGCCGGTGCAGGGTGACCCAACGCTTGCCAAGCCGCCGGATAGAGCCCTGCGTGGAGGTCAGCTGCCAGCGGGATCATGAGTATAAACGCAGTGAAGCCGACGGTGATGAATGGACGCTTCACTACGTCCTTGGCGATGCTGTGCAGGTTGAAAAACTGGTCGAGCCAGATATAGGTCGTAAAGTGCAGGCAGCCGTAAAAGAAGGCGAACAGGCCCAGCATCCTCCGGTATTGGATGAGCCAATACTGCTTCGTCAGTTTGCGGGCCGGGGTGATCGACAGTGTCAGCATCAGGAAGACCAGTGTCCATGTGCCGGTCGACCAGGTGATGACCTGAATCGGATTCGCTCCGAGGAGCGAATGGAAGCCTTTCCACGCGATGCGACCGATCGGTATCAGGCAGGCGAGGAAGACAATCGGTTTTAGATACTTTGGTTTCACAAGCCCGCTCTTAGAAATTCTTCTTTAGGTCCATGCCTGCGTACATCGAAGCCACCTGGTCGCCGTAACCGTTGTACATGAGCGTCGGTTTCTTGAAGAACTCACCGATGCGGCGCTCGTTCGCCTGGCTCCAGCGAGGGTGATCGACGTTGGGATTCACATTCGAGTAGAAGCCGTACTCGTTGGGAGCGGCTCTCGTCCACGTCGAGACCGGCTCCTTCTCCACGAGCTTGATCTTCACGATGGCCTTGATTCCCTTAAACCCGTACTTCCATGGGACCACCAGGCGAATCGGCGCGCCGTCTTGGTTGGGAAGCGTCTCGCCATACAGGCCCACCGCCAGAATGGTCAGCGGATGCATGGCTTCGTCCATGCGCAAGCCCTCGACGTAAGGCCACTCGAGTACATTGCGCTGCTGGCCAGGATAGCGCTTCGGGTCGTAAAGCGTTGTGAATTCCACGAACTTGGCTTTGGAGTTCGGCTGAACCTGGTTGAGCACGGTGCTCAGCGGGAACCCAATCCAGGGAATCACCATCGACCAGCCTTCGACGCAGCGCATGCGGTAGATGCGCTCTTCGAGATGGTTCTTGAGCAGCGCGTCAATGTCGAAGGTTTGTGGCTTGTTCACCAGTCCCTCGACTTTGATAGTCCACGGCCGAGTGTTGAAGTTCTTGGCCAAATCGGCCGGCTCGTATTTGTCGGTGCTGAATTCGTAATAGTTGTTGTAGTGGGTTATGTCGTTATACGGGGTTTGCTTCTCGCTTAGTACTGTAACGAACTCTTGGTGTAATCCAATTTTGTTCCGGCGAGGACCGAGGTCTGAGGCGATGCGATTGTGCCTAGCCTATTGGCAACGACGGCAACTCCGGCGACCGCACCCGCGCCCAGAAGGAAGTTGCGGCGATTGAGATAAAGCTTCTTCGGGGTGATTTCAGACGAGGAAATGTCAGACGGTTTCTTGATCAACATCTACGGCTCCTGGGCGGTCCCACGGCAATTGGTATCTACCTGTTATTCGTATTGATTCGCCAGAACGGATTTCGTTACATGGCGAACGGAAAGCGATTTTCGTCCGGAAATCGAGTGAGTTACTAAAGTTAGTGCAAATTTAGGCGGCCGAAGAGCGCTTTCCCCTTGCGCCTCAGGATGTTACGGTCGTGAACCAGGTCGTGATCATTCGGCGTCTCTAGTGCTTTTCTAGGAACCTAGGGGCGAAGGCGTTCGTATAGTTCAGACAACGGGATAATATTGCCCACAGGAGAAATCGCCCATGACCCTCCCCAGCCGCACGGTCCAGATGCTGATTCTTAGTCTGCTGATGATCGCTCCTGCCATGGCGTTTGCCAGCGGCGGCGACCGGGTGCAGTTCTTTCAGAGCATCAACGTCAGCGCGGACGAACAAGTCGGAGATGTCGTCTGCCTGGTTTGCTCGATCCATATGGCCGGAACCTCGGGCGACACAGTTGCTATCCTCGGCAACATTGTTATTGACGGCACGGTGAAGGGAGACGCTGTCTCGGTTGGCGGGGGCATAAAGCTTGGTGAAGACGCGAGTGTTGCCGGTGACGCCGTTGCAGTTGGACGAGGACTCTATCGGCATCCCAATGCGACGGTCAAAGGCGAGACCGTCAGCCAATCCGGTCCGATTGTGTTTCTGGGATTGATCTTCGGGTTGGTGGTCGTGCCGCTGTTGCCGTTCATTCTCATCATCGCGCTGATCGTTTGGTTAGTGCGGCGAAATCGGTACACGCCGCCCGCGCAGGTGGCGTACCGGCGGTAAAGACCGGCACGCCTGATCGCAAACTCTCAAGCTGTTTCCGCAAATCTGGAACCGAATCACACGAAAGTGTGCAGTTGGTCACGGCACTTCCGGACTGCGCCATGATATTCGTGGATGAGTCATGGCTCCTCGAACAGGAACGTCTGCCCGCCCTACTCCAGGTCCGACGCCACAGCCTTCAGCCGAAGCCAACGCGCGAGATCGAGCGGCAGAGCAAGTGCGGAAAACAGACGCCGGAATGCGCTCGCTGATTGATCGGGCTCCTTTTGGAATTGCTCGTTGGTCGCTGGTGAAGGATCGTTTCCAATCCGTCAATGCAGCGCTCTGTGTGATGCTTGGCTACTCCGAATCGGAATTGCTTCGGATGCGGCTGTCCCGGGAGCTCTACCCCAACGCGCCGAATCGCGCGGAGCTTATCGACCTGCTGAAACGCGACCGGAAGCTGCATGCCCAGGAAATGCTCTTCGAGCGCAAGGACCGCAGCCAGCTTCGCGTGCGTGTGACCGCGTATTTGACTCCCCATGCGAACGGAGAACCTGACGAGGTCGAAGCTTATTTCGAGGACCTCACCGAGCAGAGCGCGCTGGAGCAACAAATCCGTGCCGTACAAAAGCTGGAAGCCGTTGGCCGCCTGGCGGGAGGCGTGGCGCACGACTTCAACAACATACTGGTCGTCATTAAGCTTTCAACCGAAATGATGCTGGCCAAGATCACGCCGGATAGTCCGCTGAGCCGGCCACTGCTGCAGGTGTCTAAGGCGGCTGATCGGGCAGCCGTACTCACCCGACAAATGCTGGCATTCAGCCGGCGGCAGATGATGCAAGCGCGAGTGGTCAACATCAATTCGGTGGTCAGCGAGACTTCGCACATGCTGCGCCGCATCATTGGAGAAGATATTCAGTTGGTCACTCACGTGGCCGACGACTTGGCGAATAGCCGGCTCGACCCTGACCAACTCGCACAGGTCGTGCTGAATCTGGCGGTGAATGCGCGGGATGCGATGCCACAGGGTGGGACCCTGCATATCGAAACCGAAAACGCCGAGCTGGACGATGCCTACTGTCGAACGCACCCTCCGGTGCAACCGGGCAATTACGTGATGCTGGCGGTATCCGACACCGGAACGGGCATTGCAAAATCGGACCTGCCGCATATTTTTGATCCATTCTTTACCACCAAGGAAGTCGGCAAGGGTACGGGCCTTGGCCTCTCAATTGTTTATGGGATCGTGAAACAGAGCGGCGGATACATCTGGGTCTACAGCGAAGTAGGGCATGGTACGACGTTCAAGCTGTATTTTCCCGCAACGGACTGTGCTCGCGGCCAAGTCGCATTTCAGACTGACACAGCTGGGCAAACTGATGGACAGACCATCCTTGTGGTGGAGGACGATGCTGCGATTCGAGGGAACGTGTGTGAATGCCTGCAAAACCTCGGCTATACGTCAATGGAAGTTGACAACGCTGAAGCTGCCCTTGAGATGTGCGAGCGGTACCGCGACACGATCGAACTGGTTATGACCGACTTGGTTATGCCGGGGATGGGTGGCCGTGACTTGGCGAAAAATCTCACTGAGCGCTTTCCCGGCGTTCCGGTGTTATTCACTTCGGGATACACCGAGAATGGCGCCCTGCTCAACACGCTCCTGCAAGCGGGCAATTCGTTCCTGGCGAAGCCTTACACGGTCGCGGCGCTTGCCCGTGCGGTGCAGGAAGCGCTGGCTAAGCGATCGCAGGACGCCAAGGTTTTCGCTGTGCGATGACGTGTCGTGCAAATCGCTTCCAACGAATTCGCGTCAATTTTCGCGGAACAGACTTTCCCACGATTGGTCAAGCTTGCTCCAATGATCGCGATCGAGCGCGTTGGCAGGAGAATCAGCCAGATAAAGCACACCGTGACCGTCGGAACAGACCATCTCGGTGCCTGACCAGTTCAATAAGACCGACCCCGGAAACCCGATATCGACCGGCAATTCCAGCCGCCGCAAACAGGTGCGGCAGCGCCGTTGCTGGTCGCGCACCGACCACGACAGCGCGGCAATTGCCAGCGGCAGGAACAACCAGATGGAGTATTCGTCGACTGTCGGATACGTAGAGCCAGCGAGCCATACGGCGATCCAATGAATCGCGCTCCACGCGACGAGCCCCGCAACGGCCAGCACGAGTGAAGACTTCACGGCGAAGAAGCCGAGCCAGACGGTACGGTGACGGAACCCTTCCGGAAGATCGACGACGCCGTTCGCGGCGCGGCGAAGTACCACCACCAGGACTGCGCAACCGACGGCCAGCAGTACGAACCACACTGTGTACCAAAGGTTGCGGCTGACCTGTGAAGCGACGGTGATCACCTGCAACATCGACGACGGATGCACGTAGCCGCCGCTCTCCGTCAGGTCCGCAAGATCTGTCTGCAGGCGGGTCGCGGTCGCATCGCCATGCAGGTGGGCCACTGCGCCGACTCGGCGCTGGAAGTTGGTAAAAAGCATCGCTGGATCGATAAGGCCCCACACCGCTATGCCGGAGGAAATCAGCCGAAAGCTCGCCGGAAGAACGCCGATGACGGTGCGCGGCGTTCCATTCAGGCTGACTTGTTCACCGACGATATGAGGGTCCGCGTGAAAATCGTGCTGCCAAACGGGATAACTCAGCAGAATGCAGTCGGAACAGTTCTGCACATCGTTGGCCGTGAAGTTCCGGCCCAGCGCGGCCTTGACATCGAGGGTCGTAAAGAATTCAGGACCTACGCGGGCTGTGGCCACTGCGAGGTCTCGCCTCTGCAGAAGAAGATTGCCGGGCCCCCAGGAAAACGCCGTCAATCCATCTTGCAGCTTCGAATGGCTCCAGATCGAAGTCAAGTCGAGCAATGTGTCAGAGCGGGTACGACTGAAATTGCCGTTGATACCGCTGCCGTCCAGAGAAATTACGACGGTCTCGTTGGGATGGGGAACCGGCGCGGAGAATGCAGTTCGGGCCGCAGGGATGATGCCGCTGATGACGAGGAACCCCGCAATCAAAAGAGCCAGTCCCCCGAGAAGCGTGAGCGGCGAGCCCAGGAACCGGCGCGATTTGGATGGAAATTGCTGGTGATCGAAGCGCTGCCAGAATGCGTCAGGGAACGTCGCCCAGCAATGGCGCGCGATCTGCAACCGATTGTAGGGAGTGAGTTGTCCCGACTCGGCAAGAAAGTGACACCAGTGCCAGAATTTGCTGTTTTGTTCAGAGCGCCACTGGACGCGGTGCGCGCGCGGTACCAACCGACTAGCCAGCCAGACGATTGCCCGGCATCGCCAGATCGTTGCGCGCAAGCGATCAGGAAACCACATCACGCCGCTCCTCACCCAACGCCCACGGACAGCGCTGCGACCTATTTTAAGCCAGATCTCTGTACGCTTAGACGCCTCGACGACTAGCAGAGTTCCAGGAGATCAACGGGCCGATTGATTAGCACCAAGGCGCCAGATGTAATGGTTTTCGATTATTGTTTGCGTCAGTCGAAATCGTTGTAATTCCAACACACACGCAGTGGGGGCAAGCACTTCAGCGTGATCAGGCGGATAGGGTGCCGTCGAACTCGGAGCCACGCCCGCTGGGCACGCCGCTCCGATGTAGAAACCGTCAAATAGGGGCGAATCCCAGGGGAAAGGAATTATTCCCCGCGAAGTTGGTTCACCCTGTCCGGTGAGGAATCGACGGCGTCGAGTCGAGAAGCCAGGGGCATTTTGATTGGCGCGAAAACGAACGGTGCAATTCAGGTGCAGAGACGGTGTGGCGTCAGCCCAGGAACGATGGAAAACCCTATAATCGAGAATACACTCGCCATCGATCCTGAGGAGAAAGCCTGAATGTTCGCACGTCTGCGCCGGTGGATTCCGGGCATTGCTACCGCCTGTCTGCTGCTTGGCGCTGCCTGGGGCGATGCTGCCCAGGTCCGTTCCGAGGCAGCCAAGTTGAACAATCTTGGCGTGGCCATGATGAACCAGCAGTTGATGGATAAAGCGGTGGCCAATTTCGACGCGGCATACAAACTCGATCCGACGTTGGCGACGGCGGAACTGAACAAGGGCATCGCGCTGCTTAACCAGCAGAAGTTGCCCGAGGCGGAAGAGGCATTGAAGCAGGCGGCCGCAAAGGATCCTGGCAATCCTCGTGTCTGGTACAACCTCGGGCTGGTGTACCGCGGCGAGGGCAAGGCCGAAGAGGCCATTGCCGACTTTCAGAAAGCGCTGAAAATCGATCCCAACGATCCGGATGCGTACTACTTTCTCGGCACCTTCTACAGCCAACAACAGAACTACGCACAAGCTATCGAGGAGTTTCAGCAGGCGCTGAAGATTAATCCTCTGCATGCTTCGGCTGAGTTCGGACTGGGCCGCGCCTTGCAACGTTCGGGCAAGACCGACGAGGCGCGCGAGCACCTGAAGCGCTTCGAGTACCTGACGCACAACAAGATATCCGCGCCCATCACACTCACCTACGGCGAGCAGGGACGCTACTCGGTCGCGCAGGACGTGATTACGAATGAGCCAAGCGTGGGGCCGATGATTCCGGTGACGTTCGTGGCGCAGGCTCTGGGCAGCGCGAATGTAGCCAAGGCCGCGACCAGTGGCGGCGGGATTTGCATGCTTGATGTCGATGGCGACGGGAAGTTTGACATCGTCGCGATCGCAGAGGGTGACCCGGTCAGAGTCTTTCGTAATCTTGGCGACGGAAGATTCAAAGAAGCGCCGGCAGGACAATTCGGCCTCGCACTTAAGGGCCATGGCGTGTCGTGCGCAGTCGGCGACTACGACAATGACGGCAAGAACGATCTCGCGGTGGCGCTTAGCGATCGCGTCGTGCTGTTTCATAACGACGGTGGCGGGAAGTTCACGGACGTAACGGCGAAGGTCGGCATTGAGATGCCAACGCAGAATTACCTTCCGGCGGGAATGACCTTTGTCGATTACGACCACGATGGCGATCTCGACCTTTTTGTGACTGGCTCGTATGGAGTTGTCGGCGGAGATTTGGAACATGTGCGGCCGAACTTTCTTTGGCGAAATAACGGCAACGGAACGTTTACCAAGTGGACCGTTGAGGCAGGCCTTCAGGGCGAAGGAAGCACGACTAGCGCTGTCCTCTCCGACATCAATAACGACCGCGCGGTCGATCTAGTCGTCACTAATGCGAACGGGAACTTTCCACCGATGGTCTACCTGAACCAGCGCGAAGGACCATTTAAGGCGTTGCCGCTCTATAAGGCCCAGGAATTGCCGGCTACAACCGGCGCGTACGTCTTCGACTTCAACAAAGATGGTTGGATGGACATTGCTTTGACCCATGCGGGCCCGCCGGGAATTAGCTTGTGGCGCAATGTTGACGGCAAAAGTTTCGAACGGGTGCCGCTGCCCATCACCGACGCGACGAAAGGCTGGGGCATCACCGCCATCGATTTCGATAACGATGGATGGATCGATCTGGCAGCGGTGGTCGAGACTCCGAAGGGAACCGAACTGCGCGTGTTTCGCAACAAGGGCTCACAGGGATTTGAAGACGTCAGCGCTTCGCTCGGACTCGACAAATTGAAGCTTCACGACCCCCGCTCCGTCATCGCCGCCGATCTCGACAACGACTTGGCCGCCGATCTCGTGGTAACACAGTTGGGCGGCGACCCGGTTGTCCTGCACAACCAGGGCGGCAACAAGAACCACGCTTTGCGCATTGACTTCAAGGGTCTCGCCGACAACAAGACGGGGATAGGTACGAAGGTCGAAGTCTTCTCCAACGGGCTGTGGCAGAAGTTCGAAGTCGCTGGCGGCGCAGGCTACCTCAGCCAGGGGCCGCCCGAGATTCTTGCAGGACTGGGCAAGAACACCAACGCCGACATCGTGCGTATGCTGTGGCCGACGGGCGTGCTGCAGGACGAAATCGATGTCGCGGTAAACAAGCCCGTGTCGTTCATGGAACTCGACCGGCGCGGCAGTTCATGTCCGACGCTGTTCGCCTGGAACGGCAAGAAGTATGAGTTCATCACCGACGTAATCGGCGCGGGCGTGATCGGTCACTGGATTTCTCCGACGGCGAAGAACACGCCCGATCCCGACGAGTGGGTGAAGATCGACGGCTCAAAACTTCGTGCCAAAGACGGCTATCTGAGCGTGCGCTTTGGCGAGCCGATGGAAGAGGTCAACTACATCGATCGATTGCGCATGGTCGCGGTGGATCATCCGGCGGCTATTGACGTATACCCTGACGAACGCTTTCTCGACGATCCCCCGTTTGCCAGCGGGAAAACCGTTGCGACCTCGCTTCCACATCCTCCGGCAGGCGCTTGGGACAACAATGGTCGTGATGTGTTGCAGTTGCTCAGCGCGCGTGATCATCAATATGTCCGCGACTTTACGAATCTTCCGTACGCGGGCTTTGCCAACACGCACTCCTTAACACTCGACCTTGGAACGTGGACGCCGCAGAACCCGTTGCGGCTGTTCCTCAGCGGCTTCATCGAGTACTTCAGCGCAACGTCGATGTATGCGGCGTGGCAGGCTGGACTGAAGCCGATCTCACCCTACATCGAAGCGCAGATGCCCGACGGTTCGTGGAAGCGCGTGGTTGATGAGATGGGATTCCCGGCTGGCCTGCCGCGTACCATTACTGTCGATCTCACAGGCAAACTCCCAACTGGGGCGCAGAAGATTCGCATTACCTCGAACCTTCAGATCTACTGGGACCAGGTTCTGGTCGACAACGGTGCGAGGCGCGAGAAGGAAGTTCGTACCACCGAATTACCGTTGGCTGCCGCGACTCTGGGCTTCCGCGGTTACCCGCGTCAAGTGGACGGCGAAACTTCCGGCGACTTGACCTACCGCTACGAGCAGGCCAGCACCACCGGTCCGTTCTCGCGCTTCCGCGGCAGCTACACGCAGTATGGCGATGTCACACCGCTGCTCACGTCCATCGACAACCGCTTTGTGGTCTTTGGTACCGGCGAAGACATCGACGCCGAGTTTGATGTGGCGGCATTGCCTCCGCTGCCGCAAGGCTGGACGCGCGACTACTTCTTCTATGCCAACGGCTTCGTCAAGGACATGGATTTCTACGAAGCGATCCCGTTCACCGTAGCGGACCTGCCGTTTCATGGAATGAGCACCTATCCGTATCCGGTAATGCAGCACTATCCCGACGACGCGCAGGCCAATGAGTATCGCTTCGACTGGAACGATCGCTTCGAATCGGGAGCGAGCAGAGCGCCGGGATATCGCTTTAGGTACGCAACTCGCACGATCGATCCACTGCCGCTGACGCCGCGTAAGACCTCGCATAATGACGAGCGCACAGGGGGCTCGGCCGGACAACGATGAAGAAGTTAGCTGTACTTTCGATTGCTGCACTGACGTTATCGGCCATCTATTTATATGCATGGCCCGCGGCGAATCTCTTCTACGCAGCGGTCGTGTTGTTTCACGTCGGATTGGGCGTGGCGTTCTGTATCGGCGGATTGCGCCTGTTGCCGACGGTCTTGCGCCAACCGGCGATAGTGAAAATAAGCGCGCTGGTGCTGTCTGTTGGAGCAATCCTCGGCCTGACGCTCATCTACACCGGTGCCTCGCGGCCTTTTACTAAGCTACTTCTTTCTCATGGAGCAATCTCCGCGTTGGCCGTCGCGCTTCTCGCGGGCTGGTGGCTGAGCCATCGCAACGGCCCGAAACGCAGTCCCTGGGCTCCAGCGTTGGGCATGATCGCCCTGGCGGTTGTGATTGCCTTTGGCGCGAAATATTCCCGCGAGTCGTGGAGCAAACGCTTCGTCATCCAGAATCCTCCGATGGCCCCCCTTTCGATGGACAGCGAGGGCGATGGCGCGAAGGGCCAGTTCTTTCCCAGTTCGTCGCAGGTCTACGGCGACCGCAAGATCCCATCGAAGTTCTTTATGGAATCCGACGCTTGCGAGCGCTGCCATCAGGACATCTTCAAAGAGTGGAACAGCTCGGCACATCATTTCTCATCGTTCAACAATCAGTGGTACCGCAAGAGCATTGAGTACATGCAGGACGTGGATGGCGTGAAGCCGTCGAAGTGGTGCGCGGGCTGCCACGATCCGGCGCTGCTGTACAGCGGCATGATGGACACGCCGATCAAGCAGATCGTGAACACTCCGCAGGCGCAGGCGGGCATGGGCTGCATGATGTGTCACTCCATCGTGAAGGTGAAGAGCACCATGGGGCAGGGCGACTTCATGCTGGAGTACCCCGAGTTGCACGAGCTGGCGGCGACGAAAAATCCCGTGCTGCGCTGGATGCATGATTTCAGCATCAAGCTCAACCCCGAGCCCCACCGCCGCGTCTTCCTGAAGCCCTTCATGCGCAACCAGACGCCCGAGTTCTGCTCATCGTGCCATAAGGTGCATCTCGATGTGCCGGTGAATAACTACCGCTGGTTCCGCGGCTTCAACGAATACGACAACTGGCAGGCCAGCGGCGTCTCCGGATTTGGCGCGCGCTCCTTCTACTATCCGCCGAAGCCGCAGGGATGCCAGGACTGCCACATGCCCGATACCAAGTCGAATGACATGGGAAACATTGCGGGCAAAATCCACTCTCATTCGTTTCCCGCGGCCAACACCGCGTTGCCTATGGCCAACGAAGATGCGCACCAGATGGACATCGAGCAGAACTTCCTGAAGAGTGGAGCGCTGACCATCGATATCTTTGCGCTGTCGAACGCAGGCCCGTTGACCAGCGGAGCGGGCGGTCCACAGACCGAATTGCAGACCACCTTCGCCGTGGGCGAAGAAGCGGAGATGAAGACCACTGGTGAGACCAGCGGCGTAGTAGCTCCCGTGACTGCACCTCTCGACAAGGTCAGCGCTGCGGTCCGCCGCGGCGATAGTGCCCGCGTGGACGTAGTGGTGCGCACCCGCAAGGTCGGCCACTTCTTCCCCGGCGGTACGGTAGATGCTCCAGAAACCTGGGTTGAGCTCAAGGCCGTGGACAACAAAGGCCAGGTGCTCTTCTGGAGCGGCAAGGCGGACGATGACGGGAAGGGGAAAATCGATCCTGGAGCCCACTTCTATCGCTCACTGCAAATCGACGAGCACGGCAATCCGATCAACAAACGCAATGCCTGGGCAACACGCGCCGTGGTGTACGTCCACCTCATCCCGCCCGGCGCAGCCGACACTATTCACTACCGGCTACACATTCCGCAGAATGCGGGCAGCAGGATCACACTGACGGCGAAACTCTGCTATCGCAAGTTTTCGTGGTGGAACACGCACTTCGCCTACGCTGGAGTTTCGGCGCAACCGCCTGACGGCCCGCAGACTACAAAGAGCTACGACGACCGCAGCTTCACCTTCGATGGCGACTTGACCAAAGTGTCTGGCAAGCTGCACGAGATTCCCGATCTCCCCATCGTCGTCATTGCGGAAGACACGGTCGAGTTGCGAGTACTGCCGAGCGGCGTTAAGGCTGAGGCTCCGAAGACGGTCGTCGAGAAGGCCGACTGGCAGCGCTGGAATGATTACGGTATCGGTCTGTTCCTGCAAGGCGATTTCAAAGGCGCAACTGCGGCTTGGGAAAAGGTGACGGAAGCCGATCCCGACAATCCTGACGGGTGGGTGAACCTGGGCCGCGTTGCTGTCCAGGAAGGCGACATGGAACGTGCGCGAACGGTGCTGCAGAAAGCGTTGGCGCTTAGCCCCAACCTTGCGCGAGCCAATTATTTTTACGCGCGCGTGCTGCGCTCCGATGGCGATTACGATGGGGCGGCAAGTCTCCTGCAGAAAGTGTTGGAGCAGTATCCCAAAGACCGCGTGGCGCGCAACGACCTCGGTCGCACGCTCTTTCTTTCGCGCAAGTATCCCGAGGCGATGGCGCAACTGCAGCAAGTGATTGCGGTCGATCCGGAGGACCTGCAAGCCAACTACAACTTAATGCTCTGCTACAAGGGCATGGGCGACACCGCGAAGGCCGACGAGTATCAGAAACTGTACATGCGCTTCAAAGCGGACGAGTCGTCGCAGGTCATCACCGGGCCGTACCGCAGGCTTCATCCCGAGGACAACAACGAACGCCAACTGATCCACGAACATGTTTCCGCTCCGCTCGCGCCGGCGAAGAACGCGGCCAATATTGCCGAGAAACGTGTCGTGACCACAGGAGGCAAGTAAACGGAATCCATGAACGTCATACGAAAATCATCTTTCCTCATCTTGCTGTGCGCCGCGGTCGTTTCCTCGGCGCAGGTCACGTTTCGCGATATCACCAAGCAAGCGGGCATCAGCTTCGTGCACAACAATGGCGCGGTCGGCAAGAAGTGGTTGCCAGAAACTATGGGCCCGGGGTGTGCCTTCATCGACTATGACAACGATGGCTATCCCGACATTCTGCTGGTCAACGGCAAGGACTGGACGGCTTCCGGGAAACCTTCGACGTTGAAGCTTTACCACAACAACCGCAACGGCACGTTCACCGACGTAACCGCGAAAGCAGGGTTAGCAGTTTCGTTGTTCGGCATGGGCGTGGCTGTCGGCGACTATGACAACGACGGCTACGACGACATTTTTATATCGGCGCTGGGGCAGAGCCACCTATTCCACAACAACGGCAATGGCACGTTTACCGATGTCACCAAGACCGCCGGAATGCTGGGCCCGAACGAATTCAGCACCAGTGCCGCCTGGTTCGATTACGACCGCGACGGCAAGCTCGACCTGATCGTCGTCAACTATGTGCAATGGAGCCCACAGGGCGACATTTACTGCACCATGGACGGTACGCACAAGTCCTACTGCACGCCTGAGTCGTACAAAGGTGCGTCGGTGCGGTTGTGGCACAACCTGGGTAACGGCAAGTTCGAAGATGCCACGGCCAAAGCGGGGTTGTTCGACAATTCGTCAAAGTCTCTGGGTGTTGCCGTACTCGACGTGAACGGCGACGGCTGGCCCGACCTCGTGATCGCCAACGACACGCAGCCCAACAAGCTCTACATCAACAACGCCAAGGGTGGATTCACCGAGTCGGCCGTCTCGGCGGGCATCGCCTTCAGCGAAGACGGCGTGGCGCGCGCGGGCATGGGCGTCGATGCCGCCGACTACGATCACACTGGGCGGCCAAGCATTGTGATCGGCAACTTTGCGAACCAGATGCTGGCGCTCTATCACAACGAAGGCAACGGTTTGTTCGTGGACGAGGCGCCGCGCTCGGAGGTTGGCCGCCGCAGCTTGCTGACGCTGGGATTCGCGACTCTGTTTTTCGACTACGACAATGACGGCTGGCTCGATATCTTCGTGGCCAACGGCCATATCGAAAATGAGATCGAGCGAATTCAAAAGCGGGTGAAGTATGCCGAGTCGCCGCACTTGTTTCACAATCAGGGAAAAGGGAATTTCGTCGAATCGACGCAGTCGGTCGGTCCTGACCTCGGTGTTCCCCGCGTGGGTCGGGGCGCAGCGTATGCAGACATCGATAACGACGGCGACCTTGACCTGCTGTTGACCACGAACGGCGGGCCGACGGTGCTCTTCCGCAATGACGGTGGGAATGCGAATCATAGCGTGCGAATCAAGTTAGTTGGTACGCGCTCAAACCGTGACGGCATCGGGACCATGGCGATTGTGAAAGCCAACGGCGACCGCCAGACACAGATGCTGCGCAGCGGCTCGGGCTATCTGTCATCGAGCGAGTTGGTGCTGACCTTCGGACTTGGTAAAGCAGGACAAGCGGACGAAATCGAACTGCGCTGGCCCAGCGGACAAGTGGACAAGCTGACGAAGGTCTCTGCCGGACAAACCATTACGGTGAAGGAAGGCGCGGGCATCGTGCAGCAGCGGCCCTTCGGCACAGCGGCGTTGCAGACATCTTCGCCAGCTGGACAGGGCAAAACCACTAAATGACGTCGAAGCCGGTCACGCAGCAGTCGGCCTTCGAGTTGCTAGTTCTGTTACGCACACGAAAGATTTCGGCGCTTGAGCTGGCCGATGAATACATTCGGCAGATCGAGCGACTGAATCCACACATCAATGCGCTGGTAGATTTTGATCCGGAGCGTGTGCGTGAGCAGGCACTAGTCTCTGACAATGCTCCGGGCACGGCCGGGCCGTTAGCCGGACTGCCTGTAACGGTGAAGTCGTCGATCTCGACGGCGGGTCACCGTTGCGAGATCGGCAGCCTCGTCAATCGCGGGAACATTCCGACGAAAGACGCGACAGTTGTGGCGCGCCTGCGCAAGGCGGGCGCGGTCATTCTGGGCACGACAAACTGCCCTGAATACCTGATGGCCTACGTGACCGAGAACCTGCTGCACGGTCGCACCAACAATCCCTGGAACCTCGAATACACACCTGGCGGTTCGAGCGGCGGAGAGTCGGCTGCCATCGCAGCGGGAATGTCTGCCGGGGGATTGGGCAGTGACAGCGGCGGCTCGGTGCGCATACCCGCGCACTTCGCCGGCATTTGCTCCCTAAAGCCGACGCCGGGACGCATTCCTGGAGACGGTCATCTGCCGCCATGCATCGGACCATTCTCGCTTCTCGGTGCGATTGGCCCCATGGCGCGGACCATCGACGATGTCGCGTTGCTGTTTCATGCGCTATCCGGACAGGATCCGGTCGATCCCGTCAGCCCGCCAATTCCACTCAGCAGGCCGGATCTCGACAATCTTCGACGCCTTCCGATCGGCTACTTCGAAGACGACGGCCTCGCGCCCGTCACACCGGAAACGCGCCAGGCAGTTCAAGACGTCGCATCAGTGCTTCGCAAGCGGGGATTCGATGTTCGTCCGTTTCGACCCAAGGGCCTGGAACAGGCGCGCAAACTGTGGGAGCTCTTCTTCGTGCGTTGCGGGGCGATGTTCGAAGAACCGCTGGTGCGCGGACACGAAGACAAACTCAGTCCGGTGTTTCGCGATTTTCTCGCACGCGCGCATGCTGCGCCACCGCTGACGGCCGAGGAATTGCTTAACGCGTGGGCGGAAGCCGACATCATCCGCGGAAAACTGCTCGTACAGATGCAGGAATTTCCGTTGCTGCTTTGTCCCGTGTGTTCGGTGCCGGCATTCCGACACGACGAGCGAAGCTGGACCATCGATGGCCAGCAGGTCGAGTACCTCGATGCCATGCGTTACACGCAGTGGTTCAACCTGCTGGCTGCCCCCGCGGCGGTCATGCCGGTTGGACGATCGCCGGAAGGGTTGCCCATCGGCGTGCAGGTCGTCGGCCGTCCGTTTGAAGATGAAGTTGTGTTGAAGGTCGCGTCGGTGATCGATCACGAATTCGGCTACGTTCCGCCGCCGATATCATGAACGTCCATCAATCAACTGACGAAAATTGCCGCAGCGCGTCCAATTCTTGCCTGTGCTACCGCGTTTCCTAAACGCCAAGCGAATGGGACGACCTGCTGAATTTACCTGCGATAATAGAAAATTGGATTATCAACCTATGGCGATTTCCGTACGGCTGCGCACCAGCATGGCTCTGCTACTGACGGTGCTGACGGCTAGCAATGTTTTCTCACAAGCTCACGCAGTCGCACCGCCGCCGCCCCCGGGGGCCAAGAACGTGGTCTGCAAAAATCGGCCCATTCCGCAACTGGTAGACGTCACCGAAAAGACCGGCATCAAGTTCGCCCACGTCGCCGATCCCGACAAGAAGTACATCGTGGAGTCGATGGGCGGAGGCGTGCTCGTCCTCGACTACGATCGCGACGGCTGGCCTGACATTTATTTCACCAACTCGCCGACGGTAGCAATGGCGCTGAAGAACCTGCCGGCCCGCGGTGCTCTGTACCACAATAATCACGATGGCACCTTCACTGACGTCACCGACAAAGCCGGCGTCGCGACGCCCTGCTTCGCCATGGGGGGCGCGGTTGGCGACTACAACAATGACGGCTGGCCAGACATGGTCATTACCTGCCTGGGCCACACCATTCTCTACCGCAACAATGGTGACGGAACATTCACCGATGTGAGCAAACAGGCCGGGATCGACGATCCTCGCTGGTCTACCGGCGCCTCTTTCGGCGATTACGACAACGACGGATTCGTTGACCTGATGGTCACTCGTTACGTTGATTTCCAGCTCACTGACATGCCCGCCTTCGGCAGCAGTCCGACCTGCAAGTATCGCGGCATTGATGTGCAATGCGGACCGCGCGGCCTTCGCGGCGCAGGCGACTCGCTCTACCACAACAACGGCAACGGCACGTTCACCGAGGTCTCCAAACAGGCAGGAGTTGACGACTCACGCGGCTACTACGGCCTCGGCGTGTTGTGGTCTGACTTCGACAACAAAGGCCGTCCCGACATCTACGTGGCCGACGACTCCACGCCAAAGTACCTCTACCGCAACGACGGCAACGGCAAGTTCACCGACATCGGTCTGGAGTCGGGCACCGCCGTGAGCGCCGATGGTTCCGAACAGGGCTCAATGGGGATTGCCTTGGGCGACTACAACCACAACGGTCTGCAATCGCTGTACGTCACCAATTTCGCCGACGAGTACAACATTCTCTACCTAAACCAGGGCGGCTACGATTTTCGCGACGTCTCGTACGACGCCGGAGTCGCGGTCGCTACTCTGCCCTGGGTGAAGTGGGGAACGGCGTTCGTCGATCTCGACAACGACGGTTGGCTCGATCTGATTTCGGTCAATGGACAGGTCTATCCGCAGGTCGATCTACTGCCGTCGGGCGCACGCTACCGGCAGCCTAAGAACCTGTTCATGAACGAACGCAACGGCAACTTTTGCGACGCCGAAGATCAAGCTGGTCCGGCGCTGCAGATTCCTCGGGCAAGCCGCGGATTGGCGGTCTCCGACCTCTTCAATGATGGTCATCAGGACATCGTGATCAGCGACCTCGATGGCGAGCCCATGATCCTGCGCAACCAGGGATTACCCGACAAACACTGGGTGAGCTTTGAACTGGCGGGCACCAAGAGCAACCGCCTGGCAATTGGCGCCAAGCTAAAGCTCGTCGCCGGAGGCATGACGCAAACCGTCAGAAATTTTCAGCGGCGGCAGCTACCTATCTAACCACGATTTCCGGGTGCATTTCGGTTTAAACGACGCCACCAAAATTGACTCGTTGGAGATCAAGTGGCCCTCGGGCAAGGTTGACACGATGAAAGACCTCAAGGCTGACCAGTTTTATTCCGTGCTGGAAGGCAGTGGCATCGTCGATCGCGAGAAGATAGTGCCCAAGAAAAAATAGCTACTTCCACTTCCCGCTGCCTTCAAACAGCGTGACATAGCGGTCGATCGGCAGATTGGTGAAGCGTTCGACAGCACCACTCGGCTGCGGCCATTTCACTTCGACCCAATCGATCTTCGGATGGTCGCCGATACCCAACACCACCCGCGGATCGTGCGACGACAGAAAGCTTCCGCCCGCGACCTTGAATCGGCTCCGCTTCAGATCACCTGCCTGATAAGTGATGAGCGCGCCCACCGCATCCGCATTGCATTTCTTGCCGACCAACTTCACTCCCAGCCAGTGTTTGAGCTTGCCGACGTCGTTGCGGAGCAGCACCGGAGCTTCATCGTTCACCGAGATCAGAACGTCGAGGCCACCATCATTATTGAAGTCCCCGACTGCGAGGCCGCGGGAAGAAAACGTCTTGGCGAAAACCGGGCCACTTTGTGCACTGACGTCCACAAACTGCTTGCCGGAATTGTGAAACAGCAGCAGTCGTTCCTTGAACGTCACTCTATTGGAAAACTGCTCGACCAAGTCATCCGGGAATCCATTAGCGACGATCAGATCGAGGTTGCCATCGTTATCGTAGTCCAGGAATTTCAGCCCCCAGCCACTCATCCAGCGTGTTGGCATCCCGATGCCCCACGGCATGGCCATGTCGTCGAACGTCAAGTCGCCGTTATTCTTGTAGAGCGCAAAAATCTCTTCATCGATGTTGGCGACGAAAATGTCCATCCAACCGTCCTGGTTGAAATCCGCCGAATCCACGCCCATGCCCGAGCGCGCCTTGCCCTCCGCGCTGTAGGCCACATCCGCAGGCAACCCGATCTCTTCGAAGCGGCCGTTTCCTTTATTCAAGTAAAGAAAGTTCGCAACCGTGTCGTTCGACACGAAGATGTCCATCAGGCCGTCATTGTTGATGTCGGTCGCAACCACGCTCCAGGCTTTGCCCAGGTGTTCGGCGATTCCGGCTTCCTTGCTGACGTCAGTAAATGTTCCGTCTCCGTTGTTGTGAAACAGCCAGCTTGAGGTCGGCTTAAAGATGCGCGGGATGCAATAGTGATGCGCGCCATCGGCCGTGACGCCGCAGGTTTGCGACGGGTCCCATGCTGCGAAGTTACATACGAACAGGTCGAGCCGTCCGTCGTTGTCATAATCAAACCATGCGGCGCTCGAAGCCCATCCCGGAGCAGCCACTCCCGCTCTGTCAGTAACATCGGTAAACGTGCCGTCGCCGTTGTTGTGGTACAGAATGCTGCGTCCGTACTGCGTCACGTAGATGTCTGGGAAGCCGTCGTTGTCGTAATCGCCGACCGCGACACCCATTCCGTAAACGCCGCTGCCCACGCCGGCCTTCTCCGTGACATCGGTAAACGTGCCGTCGCGATTGTTGTGGTAAAGCGCGTTTCGCAGCGGAGTCGCGGGCGTGAAAAAGTCCGCTTTGCCGCTGTTCACCAGGTAGATGTCCATCCAGCCATCGTTGTCGTAGTCGAGAAACGCGCAACCCGCACCGCTGATCTCCGGTAAATGCTTCAGCGCAGACTTGCCGGCGTTATGCACCCAGGAAATCTTGCTGGCGGACGGCGGAATTTCGACAAACGGATACTCAGGCGAAGGAAGCGCTGCGGCAAATCTGGGAAACTGGCTGGCTGCGAAAGAAGAAATTAGCCCTTGAAGAAAAAACCGACGCGTGAGCGCTGATGGCGGCCACGTCGTGAATGGAAACGGTCTCTTCCTCCCCATGTCTGAAACATAACATGAAGCGGAAGCACTCGTTTCATCTGCAACAGACGCCGCTGCAACGACCGCGAAGCCTCCGAAGAACAGCGGAAAACTCACGTGCTAACATCGAGCGTGAACGTTCCACACAGGTTTCACGGTCATGCCTAATGGGCGATGCAACCGGCCCCGGTTGCTTTCCATCGCGGCCATTTTCGTTCTGCTGGTCATCTCGTCTTCTTATCTTTCCGGACAAGTGAATTCACTCGGCGCCACATCGTCCAGTTTCGAAGACCTCGCTCACCAAGCCGCCGCGGCACGCGAACAGGGCAAGCCGCAGGAGGCCGTCGGCTTCTACCAGCAGGCGTTGCAAATTCATCCCGAGTGGGAAGAGGGCTGGTGGTACGTCGGAACGCTGCTTTATGACGGCAATCATTTTGCCGAGGCGCTGCCCGCTTTCTCCAAGGTAGTTGAGCTCGATCCCAGGATGGGGCCGGCGTGGAGCTTCTTAGGACTGTGCGACTACGAAACGAAAGACTACTCATCGGCGCTCACCCATCTTGAAAAAGGCCATGAACTCGGCACCGAACAGGTTCCGGAAATCGGCAGAGTAGCTGACTACCACCTTGCTCTTCTACTCATTCGCAAAGGCGAGTTTGAACGCGCGACGACCTTGCTGTCGTCGCAATTCGTCCGCGGGCAGGTGGCCGAACAGGTGAAAGTCGCGCTCGGAATGGCGTTCCTGCAGGTTCCCCTGTTGCCGGATGAGGTCGATCCCTCGAAGGACGCCGTAATCGCGACCGCCGGTAGTATCGCCGTGCTGCTGGCGCAACACCAACAGGCGGAAGCGCTGAGCGCCTGCCAGCAAGCCGTAAGGGATTACCCGACTATTCCTAACCTTCATGCCGCATGTGCCGCCATTGCACATCCAGCGACAGCCACATCGCAGCGGCCAGATGCAAACGCACTCGCAGGGACCACGCGTCTCTTTACTCGAAGCACTGCGGAGACGAAGTCCGGTAATGCAGCACCGGATGCAACTTCTTCTTCTTCGGCTGGCTTCGACCAACTTGCCAGAAAAGCCGTGGCCGCGCGCGATGCCGGAAGACTCGACGATGCGATCCGCGACTATCAGCAGGCCTTGCAGTTGCGTCCCTCCTGGGAGGACGGCTGGTGGGACCTGAGCCTGGTTTACTTCAGCAACAACCGGTATGCAGATGCGATTCCGACCCTGAAGCACGTGGTCGGGCTCAAGCCTGGCTTCGGCACTGCGTGGGCAATGCTCGGTCTAAGCGAGTACGAGACCAAAGACTACAAAAACGCGCTCATTCACCTCGAAAAAGCGCAGGGACTAGGAATTCAAGGAAGTCCAGAAGCGATCAGAATCGCTCAATATCATCTTGCCGCCCTGCTGAATCAAAATGGCGAATTCGAGCGCTCTGTGGAATTGCTTTCTGCTGGTCATCCCGAAGGGGAGCTTGTCACTCAGTGGAACATTGCCTTGGGGATGGGACTCCTGCGGGTGCCGAGACTGCCTGAACAAGTCGAGCCGGCGCAGCAGCCTATGTATTTGGCGGCCGGGCAAGCCGCGTCTTTATTGGCCAACAGCAAGTACGATGACGCCTTCGTCGTTCTTCAGAAGCTGCTGAAGGATTATCCCAATGTCCCCTTTATTCACTATGCCTACGGGGCCGCACTGGCATCGCTCTCGCAGTATGACGAAGCCGAAACGCAGTTGCGGGAAGAGATTCGCATCTCGCCTGCGAGCGCGCTTCCTTACATCCGGATCGCGTTCATCGATCTGAAAACGCACCGTTCCGCTGATGCCCTGGCTGCCGCGCAGCGCGCCACCCAGTTGGCGCCGCAGTCGCCGGAAGCGCACTACGTCTTAGGCCGCGCTCTGTTGGGTACGGGCGAGACCGAGCAGGCGATTAAGGAACTGCAATCTGCGAACGAAATGATGCCCAACAGCCCGGAGATCCATTTCCATCTCGCCCGCGCCTATAGCAAAGGCAAGCAGCCGGAGAAAGCCGACCAGGAGCGAGAGACGTTCGCCCGGCTCAACGCCCTTGCCGAGCACCAGCGAAGTACGCATGGAAGCCAGGCCTACGGCGCCTCCCATGAGCAGGAAAGCGATCTCTCGTTGCCCCCGGTTGCCGCTGCGACAGAGGCCGCGCCTCCTCGGTAGCGCTCTGCGCCGACCATCCTCCGATTGCAATCGAATGAACGAATCGAGCAATATTCTTGCTCAATAATGTTCATATTTGGTCGAATGTGATTATAATTGCCGCCACGGGGTAATCAGGGCAGTGAATACCTACACTTCAATGGCGCGATTAGGATCGGGGGAGTTGCCGCGCCGGACCGGTCGACTCTCGCACCACAAGTTCGGGATCGACAAGAATTCCGGCCTCGTGTCCGTTGCGTCCTTCAATGCGATCGATCAGTGCCCCGGCGGCGAGAGCGCCAATCTTGTGCAGCGGCTGCCGGACGGTCGTAAGGCTCGGCAAATGGTAGGCCGCTTCGCGAATGTCGTCGAAGCCAACCACGGAAATGTCTTCCGGGACGCGCAGTCCGGTTTCTTTGATAGCGCGTATTGCACCCACTGCAGAAATGTCGTTGTAGGCGAACAGAGCGGTGAAGGGAACCTTGCGCGACAACAGCTCTTTAGTGGTCTTGTAACCCATTTGCGGCGAGGGATCATCCGCTGTCAGTTGGGTAACGAGCTCGGGCCGCAGCACGATTCCCAGGGCCTGGGCAGCGTCTGCAATGCCGTCCCACCGAGCGCCGGAGTCAACGCTCAGCGGCTGCCCCTTGATCACAGCAATGTCGCGGTGGCCGAGTTCAGCAAGATGTCCCAACACCAGTTGCGCCGCTTTGAGGTGGTCAAGAGTGATGTTGGTGACGCTTTCAATTTCCTGGTGTCCCGAGATTGCGATGGTAGGCAGCAATGGGTTGCTGGGCAAAGTGGTGTCAATGGTGATAAAGCCTTCGGATCCGCGCGCTCGCAGAATGTCGGCGTACTGCCGCAACAATTGCGGGTCATGGTGGTGCACGACCGTCACGAAAACGTATTTGCTCACGCTGAGGGCGGATTCAATCCCGCTGATTACAACGCTCCCGTAAGCGTCGCCGATTTCCGCGCAGATCACTCCTACTGTGTAGGTGCGCTTCTTGCGCAACGTGCGGGCGAAGTAATTGGGGTGGTAGTTGAGTTCCCGGGCGCCAGCAAAGATCCGGTCTTTGGTGTGTTGGGGAATGGCCTTGGCGTACGGCGAATCGTTGAGTACCGCCGAAACTGTACCCTTGGTCAGTCCCAGGTGCTTGGCAAGTTCCTTGAGGGTCGTCCCTTGAGGCGTAGGTGGCTTTGTGCGTTCCGGCATGCGCGCGTCACACGAATATGGAGTCTACGCATGATTCTGCGCTCAACGCAACCGGTTTTCTTGGTAAAAAAATCCCACCCAGCGCTTTTGGGGTGGTTTCTTCCCATTTTGGGAATTATCCGTGCCAAAAAGGTTCGGACATCCCACATTGGTCAAAGAATCGGTTTTTTTTAGTTGACAGCGGTATAGGGCAATAACATAAATTAACTAGTCGCGGGTTGTACAAGCATACAAAGAACCGGTTCTTTAGAGTTTAGGGAATCGATTTTTCAAGGTAACTTAATTGAATGAATGACCGAATACGGTCACGCTTTTGTTTTGACGTGTGCCGGGGAGCCCGATTAAAGGGGTCGCTTAGCACGCGTTGTACACAAAACTGTTTCTGGTGGGGGAACAAATGAAACGTTTGGGCAGCTGGCTACTTTTGACCTTGGTCGTCGTATCGCTGCTTTCGGTGCCCTTGTTGGCGCAGAAAACATCGGGTACGATCCGGGGCGTCGTAACTGACCCGTCCGGTGCTGTGGTCGCCAATGTTCCGGTGGCGATCAAGAACAACGAAACCGGGCTGGAACGCACCGTAACCACTAACGCTCAGGGCGAGTACGTTGCCCCTGAGATTGCCGTCGGCGTATACACGGTGACCGTCAAAGCTCCGAACTTCAAGGAGTCGGTCTCTAGCAACGTCGACCTGCACACATCCAGTACGGAAACCTTAAATATCCAGCTTCAGGTCGGTAGCACCTCGGAGCAAGTGACCGTGGCAGCCAGCGAAGTACAGGTCCAGACCGACAACGCGGCACTGGGCGAAGTTGTCACCGGCGAGCAGGTTCGTGAACTGCCGCTGAATGGACGCAGCTTCGTACAGTTGACGCAGTTGCAGCCGGGCGTGTCGGCCGCTGAAAACTTCAGCGCCAACAACAAAGGCCTTTTGGCTGGCGTCGACTTTTCGGTGAACGGCAACGCGACGACCAATAACCTGTTCCTGGTCGACGGTGCCAATAACAATGACGTAGGTTCCAACCGCACCATCCTGATCTATCCCTCGATCGAAGCGATCAGCGAATTCAAGATGCTGCGTAACTCCTACGGTCCGGAATATGGACAAGCCTCGGGCGCAGTCATCAACATCGTGACCCGCAGCGGTTCGAACCAGTGGCACGGCGATGTTCTTTACTTCGGGCGCAACGATGCCCTGAATGCCGAAGAATATTTCGCGCACGCCGCCGGAGTCGAGGCAGCCGCCAGCGGGACCCCGTTGCACAACAACGGGAAGAACGAACTGCGACGCAACGACTATGGCTTCTCGATCGGCGGGCCGATCAAGAAGGACAAACTGTTCATCTTCTACAGCCAGGAGTGGAACAAGGAAATTCGTGGAATCACACGCCAATCCTGCGTACCCTCCGCGCCTGAGCGGGCCGGCAACTTCACCAATCCGACCTGCGGTGAGACGCAGCCGTCCGGTTTGGTGGCAGCCGGTGTAGCCAGTCCGTCTGCCCCGTTCGTGATTCTTCCCCAAAATATTGACCCGGCAGGCGCGTTACTAGAAACGTGGCTGCCTTTGCCAAACTTGAGCACGCCTCTGGCGGGCGGCGCTGATTGGAGCGCCTCGCTCAACACTCCGATCGACTGGTCACAGTTCAACATCCGGTTGGACTACAACATCAGCCACTCGGAAACGTTGATGTTCCGCATCACGCAGGACAGCTGGACGAACAATGCTCCGAACGGCAACTCGACGCTGGGTCTGTGGGGCGATGCAATTTACCCCGCACTGAACAGCAACTGGGCGCAGCCGTCGAAGCAGATCATCAGCCGCTTGACCTCCACCATCGGCACATCGATGGTCAACGACTTGGAATTTGCCTATTCCGACAACCGCATCAATATCACCGCGGGTGGCACGGATCCTGGATTGTTGCCGGCACTGACGGCAGCCATTCCGACCAGCTATCCCACGGCCTTAAAGACCTCTAAAGAAGGAACCCCGACTCTGTGGGGCGGCTTGGGCGGTTACACCAGCGGCAACACACTGTGGCTGATCGCTCCCTGGAAGAACAGTCTGGACATCTACACGGTCCGTGACGACTTCTCCAAGGTCATCGGTGCGCAGACCCTGCGCTTCGGCGCTTTCCTGGGATGGAACGGCAAGAACGAGTACGACGGTTCCACCAGCTCAACCGAGTATCCGCAGTTCGGTACCAGTTGGGGATCTAGCATTCCCACCGGCAACGATCTGGCCAACATCCTGATCAAGCAACAGGTGTGGAGCAACATGGGCGAGCAGTCCACCAACACGTACGTGCATCTCCGTTGGCGCGACTATGAGTTCTATGCAGCTGACAACTGGAAGGTACGTCGCAACTTGACTTTGGACCTGGGAGTTCGCTATTCGATCCTGCCTCCTCCCTTCCAACCCAAC
Source organism: uncultured Acidobacteriaceae bacterium (assembly GCA_963749635.1). Lineage (GTDB taxonomy): Bacteria > Acidobacteriota > Terriglobia > Terriglobales > Acidobacteriaceae > DASRAA01. The sequence goes on along the minus strand of CAVVNW010000006.1, from coordinate 242,149 downwards.
AATCAGTTCACCAGCTTCCGTCCGGAACTTTACAACTACAACCTGCCCTCCAGCGATGCTTGCAACGGCTTGGTAACGGTTCCCGGGTACAGCCCGTGCGCCGCAGCCAACGCAATCTACGGGACCAACTTTACTCCCGCCGCGTACGGCCAGAACAAGTACCTGAAAGATGTAAACGGTCACCTGTTTGCACCTCGACTTGGTATCTCGTGGGATCCGACAGGCAACGGCAATATGGCAATCCGAGCTGGGTTCGGTCAGTTCTTCCAACGTGACCGCACCACGCCGGCCTACGTAAACGCGAACAACGCACCGTTCTCAGTCAGCAACACGTTCACCCGCACCTTGGACACAGCTCCGTCGAACATCCTCGGCGGCGCGGCGTCTCCTGCGGGCGGATATGATCCTGGAAGTAACGTGTCCAACTCGCTGCAGTGGAACTTTGCGGTGGAGTATGGCTTCGCCAAAAACACAACACTCGAAGTCGGATACGTGGGCAATCACGCGATACACCAACTAAACAGCTCGGACGTCAACCCGGTGCCAGAGTCTCTGTGGACCGCGGGTGCGTTCTCGGGCAGCATCAACAACCTTCGGACATTCCCGGGATGGGGAACGTTGACATGGTGGAACAACGTCGGCAGCGCGTCGTACAACGCATTGCAGGTGTTGTTTAAAACTCAAATCCAGAAGCTGCAGATTCAGGCAGCCTATACGTGGAGCCATTCCATCGGCGACATTTCCCAATCCAACTCGTCGGGCGGTACGTCGTACGACAGCTACACAGAACTTACCAACCCAAGCCTGGATCGTGGCAACACATCCATCAATCGTCCACAGATCTTCGTGGCCAACGCCGTGTACTACTTGCCGACCCTGAAAGGCCAGAACGAGGTAGTGCAGCAAGTTGCTGGCGGCTGGGAATTGGCGGGTATTACGCAGTACTCCTCGGGTGCTTCGTTGTCCTTCTACCAGTCTGGCGTAGGTGAAGACACCGCGCTAGTAACCGGCCCGGGCGGCGGCGCTCTGGGCTCCCTGTATGGTTCTGGATTCACCAGCAACCAACGTCCGATGACAACTGGCCAAAGCTGTACGTCAGGCTTAAGCGGCCCGCTGGTGATCAATCCGCTGTCCGTCACGCTGATTGGTTATCAGATCGGTTCCGGCCCATCGAGCATGGAGTCTCGCGGCTACTGCCAAGGACCGGGATATGTGAACACTGACTTCTCGGTCGACAAGAACTGGCGGGTATGGGGTGAGCGTATGCGCATCCAATTCCGCATGGACTTCTTCGACCTGTTCAACCATCCCAACTTCCGCGGCGACCAGACCAACGGCATGAACGGGTTCTCGAACACGTTCCAGAACGTAAACTGCGGTCCGGTCAATTCGGCTGGCTTCTACGCGGCGTGCAGCCCGAGCAATCCCATCATTTCTCGGCAGACGTATAACCAGAACGCCGGGTTTGCGACCAGTACGAAGGGTGCAAGAGAACTGCAGTACGGTTTGAAGATCATCTTCTAACTGTGCTCGACATCAACTCGTAACCGCGACCGGCAGTGCCTGTTACAATCAGGTACTGCCGGTTCGCTTTTGCGGACAGAAGCGTTCCGCATGCCGGTAAGCCGAGGAAGTTTTCCGTCACCTTGTATCTTGAAGCCGTGATCTCCACAGGTTCCCCTCGTCGTTGTTGCCTCGCCCTGCTGTTCCTGCTATGGATCACGCCGCTGTTTGGGTTTACCTCTCAACCGCAGGCACAAACCGCCAAGAAGCCCGTTAGCGGCCCCTCGCAGCCAGCTCCGCAGGAAAGCCAGACCTCGCCTTACCAGGAACTGCAGAAGCGCGTCCAGGCGCAACATGACGCTATTCAAGCGGGGAATCCAATAACGGTGGAGACCACCAGTCGGGCGCTGGTGGCGTTCGCGTTGCGGGGAATGGCGCAGATTCGTACGCTGGAAGCCGCCTGGCCGCAGGCCATCGAACTGTACCGTCAGTCACTGGCGCTGGAGGACGACAACGCAACCCGGCTGGCGCTGGCCGGAGTCTGCATCTCAGCGGACCGCTATGACGATGGCTTGGTCGAGGTCAACAAGGTGTTGGCCGCCGAGCCGAAGAATGCGGAAGCCTGGCATACCAAGGGCAAGATCCTGATGGCCAAGGAAGACTACAAGGGAGCGGCCGAGGCTACCGCTCGCTCGTTGGAATTACGCCGCGATGCCAACGCGCAATTGTTGCTGGCCCTGGCCTATCTCAACCTTAAGGAAAAGCCGAAGGCGGAAGCCGTTTTTAAGCAGATGACGCAGGATTATGGGGACCGGGCGATCTGGCACGTGATCATCGGTGGCGCCTATAGGGAAACTGGGTATCAATTCGAAGCGGTCGAGGAATTCCGCAAGGCCATCGCGATGGACAATACCGTCCCGCATGTTCATTACTTTCTTGGCCTGACCCTGATGGAAATCAACAACAACGGCACAACCCCAGAGATCATGCACGAATACCAGGAGGAGGTCCGGCAGTTCCCAGACGATTTCTTTGGTAACTATGGCCTGGGCGGACTCGAATCCCGCGACGGGGACCTGGAGCATTCAGACCAGCACCTGCTGGCGGCGTCGAAAGCCGATCCGAATAACCCCGACCCGTACATGTACCTGGGATTGAACGCCATGAAGCAGCGCGACAACGCAACAGCGGAAGCGTACTTGCGCAAAGCGGTTCTTCTTACCGGCGACAACGTGTCGCGCAATGACTACAACATCCGGCGTGGATATATCGGGCTGGCCCGTATTCTCGCCAGCGAAGGCAAGAAGGATGAGGCCCAGGTTTACTTCGACAAAGCCAAAGCGCTGAGCGATTCGGAGCACCGCGCCAATGAAGCGGCCTTCTCGTCGTACTTGACGAGTAAAGAGGATACCGGGCCTGCGGTGGTGATGAGCAAGCCGCCCCCGAAGCCTAAGGTCCCGACTACCGATCCTGCGCAAGTTGACTTCACGGCCGACATTCGCGTGGAGGAACTGGGAAACACGCGCCTGACGCCGCCTCAATTGGAAGAGGCCGAGAAGCGCGTGAGGGCGCTGCGGACGATTCTGGGTACGGGCTACAACGACTGGGGAACGTCGGAGGCTAAACAAGGCCAGTTCGCCAAGGCGCTTTCGCATTTTCAGGATGCGGAGAAGTGGGACGACTCGACGCCTGGGGTGATGCGTAACATTGGTCTGGCCGCCCTCAAGCTGGGCAATAACGAGGAGGCCGCACGCGCTTTTCGCGTGGCTGTGGAGAAAAATCCCGAGGATACTTCGGCGCGTGCTGCGCTGGCCATCTCGTTATTTTCGTCGCATCAATACGCGGAAGCCGCGAAGGCATTTAGCGAGGTGGGAGACGGTGTCTATCGAGACCCGCGCATGGCCTATGCATGGGCCTTCTCGCTGGCGAGAATCAACGACCCGCAGAAGGCCACCGAGGTGCTGAACAAGCTAACGTCGCAGCCTCTGCCCAAAGAGATGTGGATGACCGCGGGCGATGTGTACACCCAGGTAGATGACTACAAGGATGCGCTGCGCTGCTTCGAACAGGCAATTGAACTGGATCCCACGATGGACCGTGCCCACCATTTTGCGGGTGTGGCGCTGATAAGGTTGGGGCGCCCGTCGGAAGCTATCCCGCAATTTGAGGCCGAGTTGAAGTTGAGTCCGGACGATCCGGACACCCAATACAACCTGGCTTATGCGCTACTCGAGACCTCGCAGAAAGAGCAGGCGATGGCGATATTGCAGAAGCTGATCGCGGCCCACCCCGATCATGCGCAGGCGCAGTATGAACTGGGCAAGGAGTTACTGAACTCCGGAGACAAGAACGAGGCGATCGTTCACCTGGAGGCTGCAGCTCGGCTCGATCCCAACGTCGATTACATCCACTATCAGTTGCAAGCGGCCTACCGGAAGGCCGGCCGCACGTCGGATGCGGACAAAGAACTGCAACTCTACAAGGAAATCAAAGCGCAACAGAGAGAAAAGGGAACTCCGCAACCCCAGCCCAAACAGCAGAACAACTAGCCTTCCCAAGGAATGGTGCAGCGTCTGCGGCTGCTCGCTCTTGCGAGTTCGAGCGCACGCATGACATTTAGGGCCTGATGGGGAGTTACGGCCAACTCGGTCTCGGCGAGAATCGCGTCGCGCACGTTAGCGTAGTACTGGCGGTAATCGCCGGGCTTGGTCGGCAGTTGTTCGCGGACGAACGAATCGCCCTGTGCGGTTAGCAGCGTGCCCCAACGCTCCGGCGCCTCGAAGCCCCAAAACTCACCTGCAGGCGTCTCTCCCCGCTTCAGCGCGTCTTCTTGTGGATCGAGTCCATACTTCAGATAGCCGCCCTGTGTACCTTGAATGGCAAAGCGGGGGGTCGGTGTGCTGACCAGTACTCCGGCGCGCAGTAGCGCGCGCATGCGTGGATAATGCAGTACCACGTCGAAGGCGTCGTCCACAGACCCACCATCACGCTCGATGCGGACATCGGCGGTGATTGCCTCAGGGATTCCGAAAAGCAGCATGGCCTGGTCGATCAAATGCGGGCCGAGATCGAACAGCACGCCGCTACCGGGATCAGGCTGCTCGCGCCATGCGTTCGGCTTCAGTTGCGGACGGAAACGGTCGAAGTGCGATTCGAAAAGAACGGCGCGTCCCAGCTTGCCTTCGTCGAGGAGGCCTTGAATGGTGAGGAAGTCGCCATCCCAGCGGCGGTTCTGATAGACAGAGAGCAGTCGCTGCTTTTGCTTTGCGAGTTCGACGAGCTCGGCGGCTTCGGCATACGTCGTGGTGAAGGGTTTGTCGATGACGACGTCTCGGCCAGCAAGCAGGCACTGCTTCGCGAAATCAAAATGTGTGGTGTTGGGTGTAGCAATGACGACAAGGCGGATGCTATCGATCGCGAGCAGCTCGTCGAGCGTGCGGACGGTGCGGGCGGCGGGATAAGCTTGCTCGGCCTCCGAGCCTTGGCGTTGCAGGATGGCCACCAAGCGAAGACCCTCGACCGCAGAAACTACCGGCGCGTGGAAAGTGCGTCCTGCGAAGCCAAATCCAATGAGTCCGACATCGATCATGCACACCCTCGATTCGTATGAGTTCGTTGCCAACAAGTCTAACGGATGAGTTCGGGCTTGCGGGGCATCGTCTGAGACGTTCGGCTTGTTACCATTAGCGGTTCGCGAATTTTATTTTTTATTCGACGCGGAGGACATCGGAGCATGATGCGACGAATACTGCTCGCTGCGACACTGCTTTTCGCTTGCCTGAATTTGAATGCACAACCGCAATCTCCGGCGTGGAAGCGGGTGCAGCATCTGCGGCATGGCATCAACGCCAGCGAATGGCTGGCGCAGTCGCGCGATTACAGTCCGCAGCGGCTGCGCACGTTCACTACGCTCGATGACATCGCGAAAATGCACGCCATGGGGTTTGACCATATACGGTTGAGCATCGATCCGGCCATCTTTCAGTGCGACGGGCCGTGGAACCAATGCGAGCGCGTTCAGATTATCGACGAGGTCGTTGCCAAGGCGCTTTCGCAGGACTTGGCGGTGATTATCGACATTCATCCCAGCGACGATTACAAGCACCAGCTGAACACCAACGACAGTGCGGCGGAGAAGTTCGCGATGCTCTGGGGCAAGGTTGCGGGCCATTACGCGAACAGCAATCCGGAGATGGTGTTCTTCGAGATTCTGAACGAGCCTGAGGTGGGTCTGTATCGCTGGGCGGGAATTCAGCAGAGCGTCGTGGAGGTGATTCGGCGGGCGGCCCCTGCGCATACGATTATCGTGACGTGCGGCGAGTATTCCAACGCTGACGACCTGGTGCGCATGCCGGAAGTGGCGGACAACAACTTCATCGTCAACTTCCACTACTACAATCCGCACATCTTCACTCATCAGGGTGCTTCGTGGGGATCGGGTTATTGGAGCACGTTGCGGCAGGTTCCGTTTCCGGGGACGTCGGAATTGGTGGCGGCAGCCATTGCACAGCAGACAGACGACTTCGCGCGCTGGAAGCTGACGCAATACGGCTTGGAACACTGGGACGCGCAGCACGTCGCGGGCGAGATTCGGTTCGCGGCTGAATGGGCGAAGAGCCGGCACGTGCCGCTGACGTGTAACGAGTTCGGCGTCTATCGCAACTACTCGAACCCTGACGATCGCATGCGTTGGTTGCAGGCAGTGCGTACGGCGCTCGAGCAGAACAATATTGGGTGGACGATGTGGGATTACCAGGGCGGGTTCGGTGTCGTGACTAAGAAGGATGGAACGACCACGGAAGATGACGCGGTGCTGCGCGCGCTGGGATTGCTGAAGTAGAGGGGGAAAACGAGTTGTGATTCCAACGCTGGCGGTTTTTACCACGTTGCTGTTCGGGTACGCGCTGGTGTCGCGGCGGCTCGAGCCGACGATGATCACCGCTCCCATGATCTTTACCTTTGCGGGGATGCTGATGTTCCCGTTCCTGCCGGAACTGCTGGAAGCGGGATTCAATCTGAACGTCTTTCTCCGCTTGGCCGAGGTCGGCCTGGTGATGCTGCTGTTCACCGAGGCGAGTCGCGCCGACTTCCGCGTTCTGCGCAGCATCGGAAACCTGCCGATCCGGTTACTCAGTACCGGCTTGCTGCTCACTATCGTTTTGGGGGCAGTCATCGCGCGGCTGATGTTTCGCGATTTGTCTCTGTGGGAGGCGGGGATACTGGCGACCATCCTTGCACCCACCGATGCCGGGCTGGGACAGGTCATTGTGAGCAGCCCACGGGTGCCGATGCGGGTGCGGCAAGCACTGAACGCAGAAGCCGGACTTAACGACGGGCTGTCGGTTCCGTTCCTGCTTTTCTTCATCGCGCTGGCGGCGGCCAAAGTGGAAGGCGGCCCGGCCAGCCTGGGACACTTCATCGGGTCGCAGCTTGGACTGGGTTTGGTGATTGGTGCGGTGATTGGGCTCCCCGGCGGATGGCTGCTGGGCTGGGCGCACCGCCGCGATTGGGTGTCAGAACCATTTCGCCAGATTGGAGTGGTCGCCCTGCCTCTGCTGTGCCTGCTGGTGTCGGAGATGGCGGATGCCAGTATGTTCATCGCAGCATTCGTCGCCGGTCTTACGGTGCAAGTGGGGTTCAAGGACGCGGGAAGGCACAGTGTTGAGTTTGCCGAAGAATGGGGGCAACTCTTCAATCTTGCGGTGTTCTTTTTGTTTGGCGTGCTGGTTCTGAAGGACTGGCCGCAGTACACGTTGATGATTGTGTTGTACGGGGTGTTGAGCCTGACCGTGGTGCGAATGGTACCGGTGGCGATTGCGCTGATGGGGACACGCTTGAGTGCACCAAGTGTGCTGTTCATGGGCTGGTTCGGGCCGCGCGGCCTGGCGTCGATTGTGCTGGGGTTGGTGTATCTGGAGCAGGGACTGTATCTGCCCGGCGAGAGCACGACCCGGTTGGCGGTAATTGTGACGGTGGCGCTCAGCATTTTTGCCCACGGACTCAGCGCGGCGCCGGGCATCGGACTGTACGCACGAAAGGTCGCAGCGCTTGGCCCGGACGCGCCGGAACACCAGGAAGTTCAGGTCTAAACCGCCCTGAATTGGCGGGCGAGTGCAGCGCACTGTATTCTCGAAACGTGGCCAATCCCTTGAAATCTGGGCGCTCACCGACTCCCGGTCTGCTATTCGGGTTGGTGATCACGCTCGCGGCCGTAGTGGCTTACACCGGCTACATCACCTACCAGATCAAGGGACTGCGAGAACTGCAAAGCAATATCATCGACCGCAACCGTAAAGATTCCCTGCAACTGTTGCGCATCCAGAATGACCTGCACTCGTTGAGCATCGCCATGCGCGACATGCTCGATGCCAGCGAGCCGTATCCGTTGAGCGCGTGGGCGCCGCAGTTTCAGCGCATCCGCCAGGACCTGAGCGATGCCATGCAAAAGGAAGCCGAGTTGTCGGTGGCTTACCGCACGGCGGAACAAAGAAACTACATCGAAGACCTGATGAAGCAGTACTGGGGAGCGGCGGACCACATGTTTGCGCTGGCGTCGTCGGGTAACGAGGAGGAAGCCCGGCATCAGATCACAGTGTCGTTGCAGGCGCACCAGGCGGCGCTCAGCATCGCAGTAGCTCGGCAACTCGTCGCGAATAACGAGGCCGAACAGCAGGCGGGAGAGCGAATTCAAGAGATTTACTATCGCGTGCAAAGGCAAGTGTTGCTGTTCCTGCTAGCGACGCTGGTGCCGATCGTGCTGACCAGCTTGTACCTCATTCGCTCGAACCGGCTGCTGTTCCAGCGGCTGTCAGACTTGTCAGAGCAGCGCAGCGAGCTGGCGCAGAAGCTGATTGCCACGCAGGAATCGACGCTGCTGCACATCTCGCGCGAGTTGCATGATGAGTTTGGACAGATTCTTACGGCAATCGGGTCGATGCTCCGTCGCGCAGGACGCCAGGCTCCAGAGGGGTCGCCGTTGCGTGCAGATCTGGTGGAAGTCTCTGAGATTGCGCAGTCAACATTGGACAAGGTTCGCAGTCTGTCGCAGGCACTTCATCCGGTGACGCTGGAAGAGGCGGGGCTGGAGAGTACGGTGGATTGGTATCTGCCGGTCGTCGAACGGCAGAATGGAATCGTCATACACTATATGAAGTCGGGTACGTCGTTCCCGGTCGAAAGCCGAGCGGGGATACACGTCTATCGAGTACTGCAAGAGGCGCTCAACAACGCCACGCGGCATTCGGGCGCGAAAGAAATTTGGGTCCGGCTTCGATTTCTCGACCAGGAGCTCGAACTCGATGTCGAGGACCACGGCAAGGGGTTCCAGTCCAACGGCAGAAGGGGCATCGGCCTGGTAGCGATGCGCGAGCGGGCAGAGCTGCTCAACGGCAAACTGGAATTTTTGCACCCGCAGGGCGGCGGGACGCTGGTGAGGTTGACCGTCCCGAAAGAAGTTGCCGAAGTCGGCATGTAGGAGCGTATGTCAGAAAAAATCTCAGTCTTGCTGGTTGACGATCATGCACTAGTACGCCGCGGATTCCGCCGCATGCTGGAAGATGAAGAAGACATCGTGGTGAAGGGCGAAGCCAGCGATGGAGATGAAGCCGTGCGATTGGCAAAGCAACTTCAGCCCGACGTGACCGTGATGGATTGCGCGCTACCCGGCATCAGTGGATTGGTAGCGACACGGAAGATTCTGGAGCACAATCCCAAAGCTGTGGTGCTGATGCTCAGCATGCACTCGGAAGACACCTGGGTGCGCCAGGCATTGGAGGCAGGCGCGCGCGGCTACATGTTGAAGAACGCGGTCGATTTGGAGCTCGTGACGGCTATTCGCCGCGTGGCGGCGGGCGAAGAAGTGCTCGATCCTCAGATTGCGCGACGAGGCACTCTCAAAGGCGAGCGCGAGACCGGGCTTACAGTTCGCGAACTGGAAATTCTTCAGCTGATCGTTGGTGGATTGTCGAACAAAGAGATCGCCAGTCATCTCGGGCTGAGCGCGAACACCGTAGCCGTGCATCGAGCCAATATCATGGACGCGCTGGGTATCCATAAAACGGCTGAGCTGGTGGTCTACGCCATCCGTAACGGGCTGGTTAACATTCCCTGAGCGCTTCATAAGCAAGTTTATTATCAATAGCTTACAGTCAATACACGTTTGAGCGTCAGATCGCAGGAAGCGGATGCGAGATGCTTAGTATGTTTCGGCTATTGCGGGCTTAGGCGACGAGGGCTTAATTTTGAGTTGCGAGTGGAAGCAAGGCTCGCGCTGATCTGGAGCAAGTTGCGGTAGGTTGTGGCCCCACCCCACAGCGATCCGTAATTTGCTCCACGTTTTTTTGGCAGAAATATTTTCGAGCCACACTCCTTCCACACGCATACCGCCCGGGTGGCGGAGCTCATACCCAGCAACAAAACCATTGCACAGGTGATGAAGGTACTTTCGCTTTAGGGCTTACTGCGCAAGTTCGAAGCGGTCATTGCTGGGAACGAATACGCTCACGCTGTGCTGAAAAAACAACCGTGAACGGCCGGTGAATTATAATCCGTTGCGGTTGAAGGCCACGGCTTTAGACATCCTCATGCGACGAACTTTGGTTCTGACAATACTCAGTCTGGTGGCGGTCGCTCACAGCCAGCCTGCTTTGCAACGGCCGCCGATCACCGGCATTTCTCACGTGGCGTTTTATAGCAGCAATCTCACGTCGGCCAAGGGTTTTTACACCGGCCTGTTGGGACTCGCGAGCGATCCGTCGCGGCCCAACGTTTATCACGTTGGAATCCAGGCAATAGAACTGGAACAATTGCCCCCGAACCATGGGCACGACCTGATTTCGCACGTGGCTTTTGCAACTCCCGACGCCGATGGCTTGCGGAAGTATCTCGCGGCGCATGGAGTGAAAGTTCCCGACAAAGTCAGCGCCGGAGGAAACGGCACGTTGTGGTTCGCGATGAAAGACCCGGAGGGAAACCCCATCGAATTTGTGCAGGAGCGGCCCGAGCTAACGGCGAGGCACGCGGAGGTGCCCGTTTCGAAGGTCATGATCCACGCCGGATTCGTGGTGCACGACCGCGACGCGGAAGATAAGTTTTACAAAGACTTGTTAGGTTTTCACCTGTACTGGCAAGGCGGCATGAAAGAAGGCGAAACCGACTGGGTCGATATGCAGGTCCCCGACGGCACGCAGTGGCTGGAGTACATGCTGGTGAAAGAAGGACAGCAACTCTCGCCCAAGACCTTGGGAGTGTTGAACCACGTTGCCTTGGGCGTGCCGGACATGACTGACGCCGCGCAACTCCTGAGCTCACATGGGTGGAAGCCCACCGACAACTCGAAAGAGCAGATTGGCAAAGATGGAAAGTGGCAGTTGAACCTGTACGATCCTGACGGAACGCGGGTGGAGTTGATGGAGTTTACGCCTGTGCAGACGCCATGTTGCGCTCCCTATACGGGGCCGCACCCTCATTGAATTAAGGTTACGAATTCTACAGACGAAGGGACGTATGATCACCAGACGCGATTTTGTGAAATTATCGGCGGCTGCCGCGGGTACGTTAGCGGCCAGCAAATTCTCATTCGCTAAATCCGCTCAATTTCCGCTAGGTGTGCAGCTCTACACCGTACGCGAGCAGGCTGAGAGAGACCTGAATGCAGTCCTGGCCCACATCAGCATGATTGGCTACACGGAAGTCGAAACCTATTGGAACGTGTACACGCATCCGGCGAACAAACTACGCAAGATGATCGTAGACAACGGATTGAGCGTGCCCAGTGGACATTTCGACTACGACGGTCTGGAGTCGAAACTCGACTACGCCAAGGAGTTGGGCGTGCAGTACATGGTCTGCCCCATGCTGCCCAAGACCATGTGGACTTCGGCCGACGGATTCAAGAAGGCGGCCGCGCAGTTCAACATCTGGGGCGAGCAGATCCAGAAGTTGGGGATGCAGTTCGGATTCCACAATCACAATTACGAGTTCCAGAAGTTCGGCAACACTACGGGCTTTGACATCCTTACCCAGGAAGCTGACCCGAAACTGGTGTGCCTCGAAATGGACTGCTACTGGATTACGCAAGCCGGTCAGGATCCTGTCGCGATGCTGAAGAAATATGGCAGTCGCATTCAACTGCTGCATCTCAAGGATCGCCAGGCGGGCTTCCCGACGACGCAAATGTTGAGCCCGGACGCCGAGCATATGACGGAAGTCGGCAGCGGCACCATCAACTGGAAGGCGGTGATTGACACCGCGCAACAGACCGGTGTGAAGCATTATTTTGTTGAGCGCGACAACGGCAGCACTCCGGCGTTCGAAAGCCTGCGCATCAGCTACGAATATGTGAGAAAGCTTCTGGCGTAAACAGAGACCTGTGTCGCGGTTTGCGAGAAATTGCCGACCGCGGACCGCGACGCAATGTTCGTTCACCGCAGCCGTCAGTTGTGCTGTCGAGGCCTTCGCATGCGACAGAAGTATCCGGCTTTGATCGGCGTTCTGCTTTTCGCCGCGTTGGGTTCAGTGGTTTTGCTGGCTGCTGACCAGAGGCCCACGTTACTGGTCGACGCCGACCATCGCACTAACATCAGCCTTGACGGCGACTGGCACGTGATTGTCGATCCCTACGACAACGGGTATTACGACTTCCGCATGCAGCCGCGGCCGGATGGCTACTTCCTGAATGAAAAGCCTGGGACGACCAGCAAACTGGTGGAGTACGACTTCGCCAAGTCCGCGACGCTGAAGGTTCCCGGCGACTGGAACTCGCAGCGCGACTCTCTGTTCTTTTACGAGGGCACGGTCTGGTACGAGAAGGACTTCCAATATCAGCGCAAGCCGAACACTCGGATTTTTCTACATGTCGGCGCAGCCAACTACATTTCTCATGCATGGGTGAATGGTAAGAAAGCCTGCGACCACGAAGGCGGCTACACGCCTTTCGATTGCGAGGTCACGAGCCTCGTTCACGATGGCAGTAATTTCGTTGTGATCTACGTCAACAACCAGCGTCGGCGCGACGGCGTTCCTACGCTCAACACCGACTGGTGGAATTACGGCGGGATCACCCGCGACGTGTCGCTGATCGAGGTGCCCGACAAATTCGTGGACGATTATTCGCTGCAATTGCAGCGCGGGGAGGGCTCGACTATCGCCGGATGGGTGCACGTGGATGGAGCGAACGCTGGCACGCAAGTCACGGTGAAGGTCCCTGAACTGAACATCACTCAGACCGCATCCACCGACGCGCAAGGCAAGGCCGCGTTCTCGTTCCCGGCTCCCGGCTTGCAGCGATGGTCACCGAAGAATCCGAAGCTCTACGAAGCGGAATTCGCCGCCGCCGGCGATCAACTCAAAGACACTATCGGCTTCCGCACGATCGAAGCGCAGGGCGACAACATTCTGTTGAACGGGAAGCCTGTGTTTCTGCGTGGAGTCTCCATCCACGCCGAAGCACCTTATCGCTCCGGCCGCGCATGGAGCGAGCAGGACGCCGAAACTCTTTTAGGCTGGGCGAAGGAGTTGGGCGCCAATTTTGTGCGCCTGGCACACTACCCGCACGACGAACGAATGACACGGCTGGCCGATCGCATGGGCATCATGGTGTGGTCGGAGGTGCCGGTCTACTGGATGATTGAGTGGGAGAATCCGGCGACGCTGGCAAACGCGACCAATCAACTGCAGGAGATGATTCGCCGCGACCGCAATAAGGCATCTGTCGTCTTATGGTCCGTTGCCAATGAGACGCCGAATACTCCGGCGCGTCTGGCGTTTCTCAAGAGCCTGGTCGCCACTGCGCATACAGAAGACCCAAGCCGTCCCGTGACAGCCGCTTTATTGGTGACGACGCAGTCTGCGCCATCTGACGGCATTCACACCAAGACCCTCGACGATCCTTTGGGCGAGTATCTGGACGTGCTGGGATGCAACGAGTACATCGGATGGTATGAAGGCACTCCTGACTTGGCGGCACGCACGCGCTGGCAGTCGAAATACAACAAGCCGCTGATCATGAGCGAACTCGGTGCCGGTGCCAAGTTCGGCTTGCACGGTGCGCCCACCGAGCGATGGACCGAGGAGTATCAGGAGACCGTTTACCGCGAGCAGGTCGCCATGCTCAAGCAGATTCCATTTCTGCGTGGCATGACCCCGTGGATCCTGATGGACTTTCGCTCACCCCGGCGTGAGTTGCCGGGAATTCAGGACTTCTACAACCGCAAGGGCCTGGTCTCGAACGAAGGCCAAAAGAAGAAAGCCTTCTTCGTGCTGCAGGAGTATTACAAGGGCCTCGCTGCCCAGCCGGAGTAGCCGCTATTTCTGGGCGGATGTAACCGCCGGCACAACTAGCGGAACATCCAGCGTTCCGATTTGCTGCGAAGGGCGGTCCATTACGCCGAGGTGCAGGTTGTAAGCGCCGGGCGGCAATGTGATCTCCTGCTGCGCCGGAATGCCATTGTTCACCACCGTGTCGTAGGCCTCAGGCCGGATGGTCCCGTCAAGCGTATTGGAAGCATGCCCTACTTCCTTGCCATCCTTGTCGAACGCGATGGTGATGCAATCCAGAGTGATGTGCTTGCCCTTGGCCACGTCGGCGAATGTAACGCTATTCGCATTGACGATGTAGGTGATGCGCACGTCTTTGTGCTCAGCATCGGGCGGCAGCACCCTCGCAGTCAGGAACAACATGGTCGATGGCGGCATTCCCGGCTGCAGAGCACCGCGCAGCGCGGCCACTCCCGTTTGCAGAGACGCAGCGCTCTGCGGAAGTGAAGAATAATAACCCCGGCGATAGGCCAGCTTTGCGTCGGGTTGATTGACTTTGACCTCGATGCGATGGAACGCACTTTGCGGGTCGACCTTATCGGGAGTGTAGGCCAGCGTGTAGTAGGTCTCGCCGTCCTCCATGGTGCGCTGCATCGCGCGCTTCAAGTCATTGGTGCCCACGAAAGCTTCGCCCCCGGTTTGTTCCGCCACCTGCTTCATGGTCGCGCGCTCGTCGCTGTACACCGACGCTTGCTGCGCCAGCAGGTCGCCATAGTTCTGCGAATTCGGCCCGGAGGTCCAATTGCCGGCCTCTGTCGCGCTGTTGGAAATGTCTACGCCGCGCCCTTGCAATCCGCGCACATCAACTGGATAAACAGCGATGCGCGACTTCGCCAACAGGGAACTCGCGGTTGCCAGCACTGACTGGAAATTCGAAGTATTGCGCCAAGGCTGCGAGTCGTTCTTGGGATCGGCCCACAGTTGCACCGGGAAGCTGGTAGAAAGCCAAATCAGGTTCTTTCGTCCTGGATAGCCGGACACGGCGCGAGACAGCGATTCGAATGCCGCGACCGTGTAATTGGCGCGATCGTTGATCTGGAAGCTCTCCAGGTCATTCATCTGTTGCTGCTTCCCCTGCGTCATCTGCTGCATGATCGGCGTGTCGGACGTCGTAGACGAGCCTGGAGCGCTTTCCGTCAACTCGGCGGCCGCGTAGGCGATCTGGCCGGTAGTGTGCTGGCGCTCCGCTTCCGTGGTGAGGACGTGGGAACGGTTGGGTTTCAGACCCTCGGCTGATTTCAAGAGTTTGTCGGGATCATCGGTGAACCCCTGCACCATGACGAGTTTGCTGGCCAGCAGATAGAGCGCGATCGGTTGACCCTTCGGCGCGTTGCGCAGCAGGTCGAGCAATTGCTTGCGCGCGTACTCCTGGTCGGCCGTCGGAGTGTTCAGTACGTCGAACAGCACGATGGTCCAACTATCCGCAGTGGCATCGTTGGGATGATTGGAGTACGTGTTAGCAGGAAGTTTGGGGGCGTTGGCCGCGGCCGCAGACCCGGAACCGCCCGTTGTCCCGGTGTGCGGTTCAAATACGTGGACCTGTTGCGGCTTTCCATCTTGTAAGACGGTAAAGTCGGCCTGCGTCAGGTTCGGGATGGGACGGCCCTGCTTGTTGGTGACCACGACATCCACTTGCACCAGACGCGTGGTGGTTCGAAATACTGGGTTCGTCGAAGATGCTTCGCCTGGAGGCGGTTGCTGCACGTGGGATTCAGCGGCTGGGCCCGGCGGTGCGGAAGCACTCGCGGTCAGGGTCGCATTTGCCGCAGGCGATGTTGCTCCCGGCTGAGAGGCAGCCGCAGTCGCGTCTGTGTTCGGCGGAGTTCCGGCCTTTGCGGTTTGTGCAGCAAGCGCCTTGGAGCGGGCCAGCGAATACACCTTGTCGAGATACAGTGTGTAAACGCAAAGCAAGTTGTAAGTATCGGTGTAGACCTGCGGATCGAGCGTAGTTCGCATCAGGCGGACCTGTTCAACCTTGCCGGGCGGCGTGATGGTGACATAGCTGGCTGAATGAATCACGATCGCAGGGATGTTCGCTTCGTCAAAAACTCGGGCAGCAGTCGCTGGAATGTCGTTAATCTGTTTCGGATCGTCCGGGACCTTCAAGCTTCGCGCGGCGATGGGTAGCACCTTGCTGAGGGTCGTGGCTTCGTGGCCCGGTTGCGCGATTGCCTGTCGTCGTCCTGCCGAAGTGATGTTTGAACTGTCAGGTCCAGGAAACGCGTACGCAGCAGGAGTCCTTCCTACCTGCTCGATCTGAATCATCGCCGTGATTTGTGCGCGTTGGTCGGTAGTCAACTGCTTGAGATACCAGTTGGCGCCCGTGACTCCGCGGTCGTGACCGGCGAAGGCTGCAAGAACCAGCGTCTCGCGATGGGGTGCAGAGTTCAGCGACTCCGCCAGTAGCGGCAACATCGCAACACTGCCCCAATCGACCAGGGCTTCGTCTCCATGGGCCTTCGACTCCAGTTGGGTCGCAATCACAATTGCGCCCGGATCGGGCCCGGGCAGCGTGCAGATGATGTTGGGAACTTCCAGATCAGGGACAGCCTGTTCCTGAATCTGATCGGCCGGGCAGCCCGCAGCCTTGAACTGTGCACGAATCGTGTCGACTTTGTCCTTGTCGGTGGGCGGCACCGTCTGGATGCGCTTCTCAATGACCGAACGGTCGATGCGCATGTACGTGAGACTGTCGGCGAAACATACGACGGCGAGAGTTATTACGAAAAGAAGTTTGAAAGCGCGAAACAAGGTTTACCTCATGGGCAGAGACGGCGACAGCCCCAAATAGGCTAACACCAACGCAGTGGCTGAGTTGTAAACAGTTTTCGTTAACCTGCCGGGCGCCAGGCTCTCGCTTTGGTCTATTTCCCGCCCGCGCTCGCGGTCGCGACATACGGAACTTCGGCAGCACCCGCAATCACGCCGGAACTCGGATTCTGCACCAGCACAATGACGCGCAGGTTGTCTTTCTTCCAGCCCGACTTGTCAGGCAAGTTCACCGTCTTGTCGAACTTGCCGTCTGCGGTCGATCCTAGCCGATGCAGTTCGCGGACAACTGCACTGTGGGTGAGAGTTCGTCCACTGTTTTCACCGGCACGGACATTGTTAATCAAATCGTCTTCGGTGACCGCGAGCAATACATCGAGCTTTTCGCCCGCGGCGTTATTCACCGAAACTTGCAGCTTGTCGGGCGAAACCCGATTCAGGGACACCGCTGCGGGCATAGAGGTCTTCGCCGCTTCGAGAATGAGATCCTGTACGGCGCGAGGGTTGTTGCCTGAAGCCTGTAAGTGCCCGTCGATGACGATTTGCGGAGTATAGGCAGTCTGTAGGTGGAGTTCCTTGGTGTAATCGTATTGGCGGTCAGTGTACGTGGGCCCCGAGAACGGGTCCTTCCATCCGCCATTGTTCCAGTACTCGACGTGTTCCTCGAGCAGGATGAGCTTTGCAATGTTTGTATCGCGCTGATGACTTAGCTTGGTAAGCATGGCATCGGCCGGCGGACAACTCGAGCAGCCCTCGGAGGTAAACAACTCAATCACGACTGGCTGCTGCGCTCCGGCAGGCTTTGCCAGCCAGGCGACGTTCGTCACCAAGAGCAACACGGCAGCAGCGAAGACGGGAAAAGGGAACTTTGCCATGGCTTCTAGGGAATACGATGTTGAGACCCTCAACTTGGTTACATAGTTCTTCGCCGATTGCATATTCTGCGTAACCAGCGATAATAAAGATAAGTAGTTGGATTCGAGAGGTTGAATGACTTCGTGGTTCATCCGGGATGCGGTGTTGTGTATTGCAGCCATCCCCTTTATTTACTACATCATCGCCTTGTTTAGTGGATGGCGGTTCTTCGCCCAGGCGAAGGCCGTGCCGGGCCCGCGAGCGGAGTTTACGCCTCCCGTGAGCATTCTGAAGCCGGTGCGTGGCCTTGACCCCGACGCTTACGAGAATTTTGCCAGTTTCTGTCGCCAGGACTATCCCGAGTACGAAATCGTGTTTTGCGTTGGGGACCACTCCGACCCGGTATTGCCGGCCATCCAGAGAGTGATTTCTGATTTCCCCGAGTGCGACATCCGAGTGCTTTTCGGCTCAGGCCGCGACGCCACCAACGACAAAGTCGCTAAGCTGGCCCGCCTGTCGAAGGAAGCGAAGTACGAAATCCTGGTCATCAACGACAGCGACGTACGTGCCGAACCTGAATATCTGCGTACCGTAGTGGCTCCGCTCGCCGATCCTAAAGTCGGAGCAGTGACCTGCTTCTACGTTCCGACGGATGAAACCACCGTGGTGCAGAAGCTACAAACAGTCGGCATGTACTCTGACTTCTATCCTGGCATCGTTGTGGCGTGGCAACTGGACGGAGTGAAATTCGCTCTTGGTCCGACGATCGCAACTTCGCGGGCCCGGCTGGCGGGATTTGGCGGCTACGAGAAGATCGAGAACAGGCCGGCAGACGATCTGCTGGTTGGGAGGCTGATCGCCGAGCAGGGGTATGAAGTGAAGCTGTTGCCTTATCCCATCCTGACGGTTGCCGACTTCCAGTCCTTCCGAGATCTCTTTCTGAAGCGGCTACGCTGGATTGTGGTCATGCGCCACATGCGTCCCTGGGGGCACTTCGGCCTCATCTTCACGTGGGGACTGCCGTGGTCACTGCTGGCTGTGGCGCTGGCTCCTTCGTCGGCGGTGGCCGTCGGTTTCCTGGCAGCCTACTTCGCCGTGCGCGCTCTTATGACGGTCCAAGTCGCATCCTGGGGACTGAAGCAGAAGGTGCCATGGCAGGGACTGGCCTTGATTCCAGTTTGGGATGCCATGGCATTCGTGATCTGGCTGGCCAGCTTCACCCGTAGCACCATCCGCTGGCGCGACCGCGATTACCTCATACGCAACGGGGAACTCGTCCCCGTGGTTGTTGACGCTCCCGGCAATTCAGCCGCGACCCGCCCTATCTAAGCACGGTAGAGCCGTCTAGACCGTGACCTTGGTCAGCGCGGGCTGTGCCTTCTCTCCACGGCGCTCGTTACGTGCGTTGCGCCAATTCACCGTCGGCAGGAATTGCGACGCGTCGATGCGGTCCCGATAACGGACAGCGACGTGGATGAGCGAATCCAGCAGCGAATTTGACAGCAAGTGGGGCTGCAATCCCAGCTTGAGCAAGCTGGAATGCTTGGCGTTGTAGTAATGGCTTTCGGCCTCGACACGCGGATCGGGCAGATGCTCAATCTGCACCTTCAGGCCCAGTTCTTTCCCGGTCTCCTGGACCATCTGTGCCAATTCCAATATGTTGAACTGCTCGGTGAACTGGTTGAATACCCGGAACTCGCCGGTCTTAGCCGGATTGAGGCAGGCGATCTCAATGCAGCGCACTGTATCGCGAATGTCGAGGAAGCCACGCGTCTGGCCGCCCTTGCCATAGACGGTCAGAGGATAGCCCAGCGCCGCTTGCGCGCAGAAGCGGTTCAGCACGGTGCCGAAAACCTCATCGTAGTCAAAGCGGTTGATGAGCGCTTCGTCCATTGCGACCTCATCGGTCAGCGTGCCGTACACCACACCCTGATTCAGGTCGGTGGCGCGGATTCCCCACGCCCTGCAGGTAAAGGCGATGTTATGGCTGTCGTGCACCTTGGAGAGGTGATAGAACGAGCCGGGCTGCTTGGGGAATGGCAGGACGTCCTTGCGTCCGTTATGTTCGATCTCGATGTAGCCTTCTTCGATGTCGATGTTCGGAGTGCCGTACTCGCCCATGGTGCCGAGCTTCACCAAATGGCAGTCGGGCGCGAACTCGCGAATTGCGTACAGCACGTTCAAGTTGCCGACGACGTTGTTCACCTGAGTGAAGACCGCGTGTTTGCGGTCGATCATCGAGTAGGGCGCCGAACGCTGTTCGGCAAAGTGAACGATCGCATCGGGCTCGAATGTCTTGACCATCGAGGCCACGAAATCGTAGTCGGTGATATCACCAACGTACGACTCGATGACATTGCCCGTAAGCTGCTGCCACACGGTCAGCCGCTCTGCCAGAGGGCGAATCGGGGTCAGGGTCTGCGCTCCCAGTTCATGGTCCCATTGCCGGCGCACAAAATTATCGGCAACGGCAACGGTGTGTCCCTTGCGGGACAGGTAGAGAGCACTCGCCCAGCCGCAGTATCCATCGCCACCCAGGACGGCGATCTTCATATGTCTTTTCTCCTCAGCGTCCGCAGCCATACGGGCGGGCGCGAAACAGCAGTGTTATTAGAGTGCCTTAGAACGCAGCCAAGTTTCAAGAATCGCCGGTGGAAAGGCGAATATTCACCTTGAAACGCGCAAAATCACGGTTGGTTTTTCGCGGAATCTGCTGCCGGATTTGCCGCTA
Organism: uncultured Acidobacteriaceae bacterium; assembly: GCA_963749635.1. Classification (GTDB taxonomy): domain Bacteria; phylum Acidobacteriota; class Terriglobia; order Terriglobales; family Acidobacteriaceae; genus DASRAA01. The sequence continues at coordinate 221,976 of CAVVNW010000006.1, read as the reverse complement.
AAAACTTGCCTCCGCCGGAAGCGAGGACATGCACATTGCCTGTTCCCACCAGCGTTTCAATGTGGGAGAGCGTCTCGTCACGGGCCACCAGGTACTTCGTCCCCGGCGCGAGCCAAAGTTCCCTGAACTGATTGTCATCAATGAAGACGTCAGGCGCGCCGGGAGCGTAGGAGCCGTATAACAGATTGTTAAACCGACCGTTTAGCAACAACGCCGAACGGTTCGTATAGAAAAACACCGACGAGAACCAATAGTAGTGGTGATCGACGATCAACGTGCCATCCGGCTCACGATTTAATACTTCGGCAAACTGCCGCGAGGACAAAAACGGGTCAAACGCTACCATCGCGATTCGGGCCGCTTGGAAAAACAGCACCATCATGAGGGCTGCTGCCAGCAGCGCACGTTCACTTCGTGCCCAAAGGGTACCGATAAACCCTACGACCAGTGCAGCCGCAGCCACGGCCAGAGGCAGTCGAAGATACGCAAACGACTGTAGCGTAAGGTCTTCCATGTGCCCCAGCGACAGGGTGTACGCACCAGGATTCTGGCTGAGGGCGTTCGATATGTCTCCTACGACCGGAACATTGCGAACCGCGACCAGTATCGCGATCGCAACAGCGGCCGCCAGGCCGGTAATCACGGTCAATGCCCGCGTGCCTCTCCAAACCCATTTCCCGCCGGCGGCAATGGCCGAGCCCAGCAGCAGTGCCATCGCCGGATAGCAAGGCATCGAGTAATACTCCTGGGTTGTGGAGAAGGTGAAGAAAACCAGGATGAACCCGATCCAGCAGAGCGCCAGGAGGCGCGTTTGGCCGGCACGGTCAGCAGGTCGGTAAGAAAGTTTGGCTGCGGCTGGGAAGTACACGCTCCACGGAAACAGCCATGCCAGGTGAAAAAGCCAGAAATAGACACGGGGAACCGTGTTGTAGTCGCGCGGATAGCGAAGATTCAGGAAGCGCAGCAACTGCTCGTTGATGAAGAAGAACCACAGGAACCCGTGATACTCCCCCGGCAGGCTCCGCATGGTGAAGTCAAAGTACGGAGGATTGCGCAGCGTCGCCAGCACATGCCACGGGGCGGCGATGGCCAGGATGATCAACGTCCCTGCAAATGGCCGCAAGCGCTTCCAGGTGCGCGCCACAAATAGCTGATGCGTGATCGCCAGATAAATCAGTCCAGCAGCCACGGGGAAGACTATCCCGATCAGGCTCTTGAGAAGCAGGCCCGTACCCAGGCTCGCGGCCAGAGTGTAAGCCCACGCGCGCGGATGGAGCTCATCCTCGTCCAGCACGCGCAGCAGTGCCCACATCGCCAGGGCGATCGTGAACGTCAGAATCACATCGGGGATGAGCACGCGGGTGAACAGCCATAACCCGACGCACGTCGCCATGCACAGACCTGCATAAAATCCGGCCCGCTTGCCGAAGGCCCAAATGCCGAACGCCGCAGTCAGCCAGCACAATGCGATCGCCGACACCGCGATAGGAATGCGAGCTGCCCAGTCGTGGACCCCGAAGACTTTGTACGTTACCGCGATCATCCAGTAGAGGAACGGAGGCTTCTCCAGGTAGATGACGCCATCCAGTCGCGGTGTCACCCAGTCGCGGGAGGTGATCATGTTGCGCGCGATCTGAGCCTGGACCGCGTCCACGTCGTCCTGCAGCGATGGCGGAGATATGCTGCACGCAAGGTAAACCGCAGCCGCGACCAGAATAACGACTACATACACGCCCCAGTTGCTCGCCGACGGGCGCAGAATCGTTCGGCTGAGCCAACCGTTTGGTGACCATCGGCCTTGTCCGCTGGAATCGACGGCTGAGGCAGTGACGTTGCTGGGAATGTTAGGACGCGCTGTAATCGACTGACGGCATCAGAGATTGGCCTGCTTCCGGCGGGTGCGAACCGCACCGCACGCATCGCAAGCCCTGTTCGCAATATATCAATGATGGGGCCGGCAAGCATCTCCTCGGCGCCGGACGCGCGTGTTATAGCATAGTTCTATGATTCGTTATTCTCCGCGTCCTATGGTAGCTGGAGCTTGATGGACTCTCACAAGCATCTCCAGTTCAAGACTTTCGTCATGATTCTGATCATGATTATCGCCGGCCCTCTTGGTAACGTATTGCTGGGCAAGGGTATGCAGAGTGTAGATACCACGTCGATCGCCTCGTTTTCGGACTTCTTGCACGTCGTCGGGCGAGTGTTCGCATCGGGAGCCGTCTGGTTAGGCGTGGCCTCGCTGCTCGCGTTCTTTTTGGCTAACATCCTGGTGCTCTCGTGGGCCGACTACAGCTTTGTCCAGCCCGCCTCCTCGATGGCATACGGCGTCGTCGCCTTGCTGTCAGTATTCGTTCTCGGCGAATCTGTCTCGCCACTTCGCTGGGCGGGGATCGCCATTATTTGCATGGGAGTCTTCATCGTGGGCCGCACGCACCCACGCACTACGGAGCACCGCACTGACCATGTTTAAGTTCATCTATTTCTTCATGATCGTGGTGGCGGGCACCGGAGGAGAGTTGTGTGTTTCGCGGGCCATGAAACAGACCGGCGAGGTGAAGGACTTTCGCCCCGCAGCTATCGTCCGGGTCATTCTGCATGCGCTGCGAAATAAGTGGATGTGGGCGGGCGTCGGCATGATGACACTGGCCTTCTTCTCGTTGCTGGCGGTGCTTTCGTTCGAAAAGGTCAGCTTCGTGGTGCCAGTTACGGCGTTAAGCTATGTAGCGGGCGCGCTCGGGGGCAGGTTCTTCCTGGGCGAGCGGATCAGCCTGTCGCGTTGGACCGGAATCGCGCTGGTCTGTATCGGCGTGACCTTGGTGTTCCTCGGAAAGGGGTAGAAGGCGATGTCTCACACGGGGGCGAAATCCATGCCCCTGACCATCGCGGGCGTGACCCGAAGCATGGCCTTCGGAGAATTTCTCTCCCAGGCGTTGGCCGCTTTTCGCGCCGACAAGGTCCGCGCCACCATGACCGCCTTAGGCATGGTCATCGGCACCAGCTCCCTGATCCTCGTCGTAACCATTGCGCTTTCCGGCAAGCAGTATGTGTTGGCCCAGATCGAGAACATTGGCACCAATCTGGTGTGGGCTGAATACGAGGGACTAGTCAATGCGGGCGCGAATGCGTCGGTTCGCGACTATCTGACCTACGACGACATGATCGCCGCCGAGCAGCAGGTTCCGGAGATCAAAGCGGCCACGCCTGTGCTGAACCTCCACGAACGCATCGGCACCGGCGGCGGCAAGGAAGTCGACATCCTCATCCTCGGGGTCGATCCGATTTACAAAGACGTTCGTCGCATGCGCGTTGTTGCCGGGCGGTTTTTCGACGAGCAGGACTCCGAGTTATTCAGTAAGGTCTGCCTGATCACCCAGAAATTTGCCGAAACCCATTACGGCGATGTTGACGCGGCGCTCGGCCGATCGATCAAGATTATGGGTCTGCCATTTGTGGTCGTGGGCGTCTTCCGCGAAAGCATGGAGACCTTTGGCCGCTCCGAAATTCAGGACGACACCATCCTGGTCCCCTATACCCTGGCCCGCCGTCTCGCGGGGACGCTGTCTATCAATCAGATTTATTTCACCATGTTCAACAGCGACAGCGTTCCACTGGGTACGCAGGAAATTCTACGGGTGATTAAGTCGCGGCATCGCCCCGAGTCCGAATACCAAGTCGATAACCTCACGGATGTGCTTCAGGTTGCCGACCGGACCGCGAACGCGTTCACGCTCATCCTGCTTCTGTTTGCAGTGGTGACCTTGATCGTCGGCGGCGTGGGCATCATGAACATCATGCTGGCGACGGTGAGCACGCGCATACGAGAGATCGGCATCCGCAAGGCCGTGGGCGCCACCCGCATTGAAATCGAGATGCAGTTTCTCACCGAGGCCGTACTGATCTCGCTGGTCGGCGGCGTCATTGGCACGTTGCTGGGATTGGCCGTCCCATTCTCGCTGCGCCTTTTCACCGATGTTTATGTGCCGATTCCGTTCCTCGCCGCCCTGATTGCGATTCTGGTTTCGTGCTCGGTGGGAGTGATTTTTGGAACGCTGCCCGCGAGGCTGGCTGCCCGACTGGATCCAATCGAGTCACTCCGTCACGAATAGCACTGTATTTCGGGGAAGTTAGATGACGCTTTAGTCACTCAGCACGTTCCCACGCGTCGGGCGCTTGGGTTGCGCCATAACCTTCGTCTTAGCAACCGCTCCGCTTGATATCTCGTCTCCATCCGATTTCGCAAAAAGAAAGTCTTCGATCTCATCGATGCGTTGAGCAGCGTCGTTGTATCCGATATCGATCAGCGCGCGAGTGTATTTCGGCGTGAACAATAGGTAGCTCATCAAATCGGCGCAGGCTGACGCATCCCTCCCCAACCCGTTCACAAAGTATTGAATCAGGTAGGGCATGTCTTTCTGGTGCTGCCGCGCGAGTTCCGACAGATCGACCGAGGGCGTAATCAGAATCGTGGCCAGCGGACGCATCTTCTCGCACCCTTCCATGCCCGTCTGGGTGATCTGACCTTCGCGAAGCAGTTTGTTCAGCCGGTCAAGGTGTTCGACGTCTGAGGCAAGATGATCGAGGAACATCACGTTAAACAGCACGCCCATAACCTGGGCGAGCGAAGGCTCGGCGTCGTTGGCAACCTCTTCCTGGTGTTCGAGGCTTTCGCCGCGGACTCCGATACCGAACACCCTCTCCGCGCCTAGCCGAATCACCGGACTGAGCGGCTGTTGCAGGCGGACACAGCCGTCGCCGAAGTATGCCGTGCCCTTCGCGGTCTTGAGCTTGACCGGCTGAAACACCAGGGGAATCGCCGCCGACGCACAAATGTGGTCGGTGGTGATTTTCGTCGCCAGCGTCACCCGCCGGCTCCGGTTCCACATGGGATGGCCCTTCAGTCCCTGGATGAACAGATAGCTCTTGCCTGAGTTGTAGTTCGTCGCCGAAATAGCCAGCGCATACAAATGTCTGCGCCGAATGTTCTCCTGGATCCGGCTACAGTCAAGACGAGTGCTAAGAAAATGCTGCAGCGGCGACGCGTCCAGTAGAGAGTGGGCGTTGCCTCCGCCTAGTACGGCGCCGAAGGAGAGGTCCATGATCCAGGTGATGGAGTTGCGTGCCTGGGTCAGTACGTCACACCGATAAACATCCGACGGCCTGAGTTCGGCCCAGAGCCGCGCGAGGACCTTGGTAGCCATCGAGAATTCGTCGCAGCCAACCGCTAACGCCCCACCATTCACCGCCCCCGCCGAGGAGCCTCCGATAATCGGGAAGGGATTCCCGGTTTCCTGGACACGCGGGATCTCGCCGATACGTTTCAACACCCCGGCCTGGTAAGCGCCGCGTGCTCCCCCGCCGGTCATTACCAGTCCAAGCGCGTTCTGCATGACGTGTCCTTCTTATCGGGCCTGTTACGGCGCCGGTTTTAGACTGGCAATCGCACTTCGCTGTGGCGTTTGCAAGACGTGGACAGTGGCATCTCAGTGTTCATCGTTCACGACAAATCGGCCGTCGCAAATAAGCCAGGACGTTTCGCCACCCACGCGACGGAACGTCCTGCGTATCTCGGCCCTCTTCCTGCTGTCGGGAAGTAGCCGGTTAGCATGCCATCACAACGTCGCGTCTAGGCGTTGACGGGGATGACCCGCGGCTTCGGAGCGCGAGTGTGTTTCACACGACGCGCCGTCTTCACCGGAATCTTCCTTGCCACCGGACGCTTGGTTACCGACTCCAGCACAGCCTTCTCCGCCTCGACGAAACTGCGGAAGCCTTCGCGGGTCAGGTCAGGAATCTCGCGATAGGGAACCGTCGGCATCATCTTGGCTGCTGTGCCGGCCGCCTTCAGGCTGACGTGGATCTGCCGCGCAGCAACGTCCATCAACTTCTTCTGCGCCTCGACGAACGAATCAGCCGCCTCTTGTGCCAGCACCGTCAACTCCGTCTTCTTGACCTTGCCCACGGGGGCGGGTTTTCCGCCCGTGAGCGTCGAGGTCTCTTCCGCCAGCACATGAAGGAACTTCTTCTGCGCCTGGACGAAATTCTCCAAGCCTTCACGCGCCAACTCGACGACCGTGTCGCCCTCATACTCTTCACCGGCCTTCACCGCCGCCAGGCGGCCGTGAACGTGCTTGCCGGCACTCTTCAGGTATTCCAGCTGCATCTCAACGAACGTGTCGACGCTGCGGTGAATCGTATTCACCAGCGCATCGGTAACCGCGAACCCACCGACTCTCTCTTTGATCCCGGTAGCCAGGATCTCGTTCTCGCGCTGCGCCAGTCCCAGCAGCAGCTTCTGGCCTTCGATGAAATTCGCAAGCCCCTCGCCTGCGAACTCCTTGGCTACGGTCACAGGACGAAAGTCCGGCGCTGTCAACTTCTCACGCAGAACATCGATTACGGTGCCGTTCTGGCGCATTGCCAGGTCCACTAGAATCCGTTGCGTAGCAAAGAAATTCTCAACTCCCTGCTGTACCCAACCCGACAGCAGGTTCACGAATGACGATTCCCGGGCCTGAACCTCGGGCTTAAATTCCTGCTTCATGATTGCCTCCTCTTATGCTGCATTGCAGCATGCAACTAAACTCTAGTATTCAGGCGTTAGAATGTCAAGAAAGATTCGAGCGTATTGCGTCGCAGCATAACGGCCGGGATGGGTTCTTTCCTCTGGACTTGCGCTCATCGATGGAACTCCTAGGGCCGCAATCACTTCCCGCTGTCCGACCGAACTGGACATCGCCATCCCAAAATGGCAATGTCCGTCGTACCGGCGTCTGCGTTGTCGAGTCGGTCGCGATCACACGGCAAGTCCTGAGACGCAAGGCAGTCCCGAGCGATGCCCGCCTGCTATGCTTGAGTTTCAAACATCCGCACCTCAGGATGCCAAAGGCCGGCCGCTCATGACACAAACCCCAAGTGTCGTGCAGTTGAAGCAGGAAACGCTCGCCGCTTTCCAGTCCTACGTTCATGATGCCGAAGCTACCATGCGACCGTCCCTCGAGGGCACCGCCGCATTCTTATGGTCAGACGACGAGGCTGACCGAGCGCGTCGCGTTCGCAAAGGAGAGATCCTGGCACAGCCCTGGTCGGACCAACTTCCCGCTCGCGTGCCCAGTGGGCTGATTCATGACTGGATCGGAGCGGCGTTCATCCCAGGAACGACGATTGCAAAAGCTCTCGCTCGCGTGCAGGACTACGACAATCACAAGGACATCTACAAGCCCGATGTGATGGACTCGCGGCTTGTCAGTCACCACGGCGACGACTACAGCATTTACCTGCGTCTGCTCAAGAAAAAAATCATTACCGTCGTGCTCGACACTTATCACGACGTGCACTACCAGCGGCATATCCGATGCGCAATGGTTTTGCCGGTCCTACACAACGCGGATCGCCGAAGTGGACAATGCCGGCACGCCGAAGGAAAAAATTTATCTGGAGGATACAGGCTACGGATTCATGTGGCGATTGAATTCCTACTGGCGGTTTGCCACAGACGACGACGGCGTAATCGTCGAATGTCGCGCTATTTCGCTGACCCGCGATGTGCCTTTCGGCCTGGGGTTCGTCATCGAACCCATTGTCAAGAACCTTCCACGCGAATCGCTGGTCAACACCCTGACCGCTACACGACGCGCATTGCAAGGTTCAGCCTGACTCAGTCGCCGGCTTGCGCATTCGCCATCGCAGGACTCGCTGCCGGAGGGAAGGGAACTCCACTCGCTTTTGCTGCTGACTGCCCCTTGGCAGTTGCGCGCTTCACGGGCGATGAAGATCTGACCTTCGATTTAGGGACCTGCGCCGTGACTCTTGTCCTTTTCGATTTGGCAGGTTTTGGCGTTACTGTCTCGCCGACCTGTTTCTCAGATACATCGTCGTGACGCTGATATGCTGCCGCAGCTGCGCGCAACTCCTGAAAACTTTCACGCAGCAGGTCTTCAAAGCGATCGATATCAGGCACTGCAAGCACATCGCCGCCGAAACCGAAATATGCGGTCCCATCGTAGCTGAGGATGGCGACGTTCATACCCAATTCGCCGCCGATCGGAACATAGGGATAGCAGCGCAGCAGCTTGTGTCCCAGCATGTAGAGCGGTACTTGGGGGCCCGGGATATTCGTGCAGATCATGTTGCATAAGCTGAGGGGCAACTGCGTCAAGAGTGGGACCAGGACCGCCTGCAGCGGCAGCGGAACTTTCGAAATCAGCGTGCCGAACAGCCCGACCAGCTCCGGGACGCCAACACTTCTGAGAAATGTCATCCGTTCGCTCACCCTGCTGAGCAGGAGGCGCGGGTCACGGACGTCCAGCGGAACATTAATCGGCAGGAAGGTGATTTGGTTGCCTAGCTCGCTGACATCGCCTTTGCCGCGGATGTTGACCGGGACGATGAGTCGCACGTGCCTGCCTCGGAGTTTCACGCCAAGCGACTCCGAGTAGCGACGGATCGCGGAAGTCACCGTGGTGAGCACGACGTCATTCACTGTGCCGCCAAGACTCGCTCGAACGGCCTTGATTTCGGCCATTGATATCTCAGCCCAGGCCAGCTGCTGCGGTCCACGACAGACCTTGTTGAACGGCAGACGCTCGGATGGGGTTCCCAACTCGGGGACTAGATGGATCAACTCTTCGGTTTGACCGTGGGTGGCTCCGGCGAGCAACTCCCGCGCGATGTTCAGCACCTCCGTCTGTGCCGTCAGCGCGCCCTGCAGGAACGACTGGTACGACTTCAGGAACCGGTCTAGCAGAATGGCCACCGAATCGGTCGGGCCGGGTTGTTCGGCTTGTTTTTTCTTTCGTGGAAGCTTCTCTGGCACCGGGTTAGCGTCGAGCAACGCATTCATGATGCCCACGCCGGAAATTCCATCGGCCATACAGTGGTGGAGGCGAATGATAAGCCCGGTCCGGTTTCCCTTGAGACCACGCACCAGCGTGATGTCCCACAGCGGGTGGTTTCGGTCCAGTTGAGAGCTGATGATCCTTGCCGCTTCGGCCTTCAGGTCGCGGTCCGTTCCTTGCCTCAGCACGATCTCGCGCACATGGTTGCGAATGTCAAAGCGTGGATCAAGCTCCCATGACGGCAGCCCCAGGTTGAACGGAGGAAACACCGCGCGTTGCTTGTATCGCGGCAGAAGACCTAGTTTCGACTCGATAAACTTCGAGCAGGACTTGAGGGAGATTTTGCCCTCAAATTCGCACGTCGATGCGATGTTGAGGGGCTGGCCATCGCGCTCCAGATACAAGAAGAACGTGTCTCCCCACGAAAGCGATCGAATCTGATCGGCTGGTGACATAGCAGTTCCTTCGTCTTGACTCGCTGGCCTGCCTCGGAACGCGTCGCCCCGTCGCAGGTGGCTATCCGAGCCCAGTGCCTGAGTCAGGCACCGCTGGCGAAACAGCAGACGATATTACAATCACACGAATTGCCCGCCGATGCTGTGAGAGCTATCACATATCCAAGGGTATTTGCGGCCCAGCCGGGACGAACGATGACAGAGGCCGAGTGGCTGGACTAGCGTCCCGCGCAAGGGACGGGGATCTCTACATGTTCCGGAACCGACAAGCCCCCGCCAGTGAATACTTATATAGCGAGTGGGGTTTAATAGAGGCGTGCCATCGTTGCCAGTAGAACGCGCAGGGCTACCTTTGTCCGTCACGCAGGTTGACGGCGCAGAGTTGCGATTTCGTGGAGTGTGGCTGGCAATTTTTCTAGTGCTTTTGACTTCTCTCGTTCTGTACGGGCAGACGGCCGCGCCATCGGCGCCCCCGACACCACAAACTTCCGCACCAACTGTACCTGCAAGTTCAGCACCGACCGAATCACAAGAGCAGCCGAAGCCGGCGGCGGAAACCAAGCCCGCGTCCGAGGCCGCCGCCCCGACTGTAGTGGTTGAAGGCAAAGTGAGATCGGGCAGCACTCCTGTGCCTGGAGCCACCGTCACCGCGACCAACACCAAGACGGGCCGGAAATTCAATACCTGGACGCAAACCGACGGCAGCTACAAGCTCTCGCTGTCGAGCGGCGACTACTCCGTTCGCGTTCAGATGGTGGCTTTTGCCGCGGCGACGCAGCAAGTGCATGTCGCCGGCGGCGCACATCATCAGATCGACTTCCACATCACCTTGCTTTCTCGTGCGGAAACCACCGGAGCCGGCGCTTATGCCCGTGCGGGTGGTGCAGCCGGTGGGTTTCAATCACTCTCCGTCGTGGCCGGAGAAGGCGGTAACTCCAGCGGAGCAGAGGGCAACGAATCTGTCGCGCCGTCAGGCATGCCCGTTCCCGGCGTTCCCCCGTCGGTCTCCACCGAGTCGGTCGCGGTTTCCGGTTCGTCGTCTTCCACCAACATGTTTGGCATGAGCACCGATGATCTGCGTAATCGCATGCAGGACTACCGCAACCAGCAAGGTGGCCCCGGTGGACCGGGCGGGCCGGGTGGCCCGGGTGGCGGGTTTGGCCCAGGCGGTGGTGGCGGAGGCTTCGGTGGAGGCCAACTCGGTGGTGGAGGCGGCCGTCGCGGAGGCTTCAACTTCAATAAGCCGCACGGCATGTTCTATTACTCGGCAGATACGGCCAGCTTGAACGCCGAGCCTTACTCGTTGACCGGCGCGCCGTCCGAGAATCCCGGCTACCTGCAACAGCGATTTGGAGCGTCCATCGGTGGTCCGCTTAACATTCCGCACATCTACAACGGCGGCTCGAAGACATTTTTCTTCCTCAACTACAACGGCGCCTACGGTGACCAGCTTTATAACTACCTCTCGACGGTGCCGACAGCGCTGCAGCGCCAGGGCAATTTTTCTCAGACCACGGTGAACGGCCAACCCGTCCAAATCTTCAATCCCGCGACCGGACAGCCATTCGCCAACGCCACAATTCCGCAAAACATGGTCAATCCGGCAGCCCAGGGATTGCTGAATTACATCCCCATGCCGAATCTTCAGGGCACCACGCAGAACTTCCAATACATTGGGGCCTCCACCAGCGACACCACAGACCTGAATATCCGTGTGAATCAGGCTCTAGGAGCAGCTTCTGCTGGGGGCGGCCGGGGCCGCGCGCGCGGACCGCAGAACAATCTCAATTTCGGATTCCACTACCACAACGTCGACCAGAACTTGACCAGCGGCTTTCCGACCGTCGGCGGCCACACCACCACCACCGGTTACGACATTCCTATCGGCTACGTGCGCAGCTTCGGGCGGCTGGTCAATAACTTTCGATTCGACTTCAACCGCAGCTCCATCAATACCACTAACCTGTACGCCTTCAAGACCAACATCACCGGCGATCTCGGTATCACAGGCGTCTCCCAGACTCCCTTTACCTGGGGCCTGCCCAACCTTTCTTTCACCAACTTCTCCGGCATCAACGACGTCAATCCTGTGAATGACCGCAACCAGACGTGGACCTTCTCCGACAGTCTCATCTGGTCGCACAAGAAACACACGGTACGCTGGGGTGGAGACTTCCGGCGCATCCAGCTGAATACCCAGACCGACAGCAATCCTCGGGGCAGCTTCGTGTTCACCGGCGCCTATACGTCGCAGTTCGCGAACGGCCAGGCTATACCGGGCACGGGATACGATCTCGCCGACTTCCTGTTGGGCGTCGCTCAGCAGACGTCCCTGCAGTACGGTTATGACCGGTATTACTTCCGTGGGAATTCCTGGGACCTGTACGTTCAGGACGAATGGCGCGTTCGCGGCAACCTGACCTTCAATGTCGGGTTACGGTATGAGTACGTTTCTCCGATGAACGAGAGCAACAACCGCATCGTCAACCTCGACACCAATTCGGCGTTCACCGAGGTAGCGCCCGTTCATCCCGATTCAGTCGGGCCGGTCTCGGGTATGTACTACCCCATCGGGCTCGTGAACCCGAATCGCGACGACTTCGCTCCGCGTGTTGGAGTGGCGTGGAAGGCGGCCAAGAACACGGTAGTGCGTGCCGGATACGGCATCAATTACAGCACCACGGCCTATCAGAACATCGTGCAAAACATGGCGTTCCAGCCGCCGTTTTCCAACACGCAAACCAACGTTGGCTCGTTCACAAATGTCCTGACCCTGCAAAATGGATTTCCCGGTTCGACCGGCATCACCAACAATTACGGCATTGATCCCAACTACCGCCTGGGCTACGTGCAGATTTGGAACCTCGACATCCAGCAGGAAATCACCCGCTCGCTGCTGGTCAACCTCGATTACACGGGCACGAAAGGGACGGCGCTGGACATTTTGACCGCGCCCAACTCAACTGCGAATGGCATTCGTATACCCGGTGTGCAGCCCTTCTATTACGAATCGTCGGATGGTGATTCGACTGCAAATGCAGGCACTCTGCGGCTTCGTAAACGCTTGACCAACGGCGTTTCGCTGGGTGGAACCTTTACCTGGTCGAAGTCTCTTGACGATGCATCGACCATCGGCGCGGGATCGTCCATCGTGGGCGTCGGCGGCAGGAACACGGGCATCGCCGTGGTCGCACAAAACGCTTTCGACCTTTCGGCGGAGCGTGGTTTGTCGAGCTTTAACCAGGAATTCAAGTTCACTGGCGATTGGTTGTGGGAGTTTCCGTTTGGTAAAGGCAGACGATGGCTCGCGAGTCCGGGGTTGACCCAGGACTTTCTCGGCGGCTGGCAGTGGAGCGGTGATTGGACCATCGCCTCGGGACTTCCGTTCACGCCGCGCATCATCGGGTCGTACAGCAACGTGAACAGCGGCGTAAACGGTACTCTGCGCGCCGACGTCACGGGGCTGCCTGTTAATGTCCCCAATCCCAGTATTAATGAGTGGTTCAACACAGCGGCGTTCGTGATTCCGCCCGTCGGACAATACGGAGACGCGCGCCGCAACAGCGTTATCGGACCGGGCGAAGTCCTGTTCGACATGGCCATGACCAAGCTGATTCCGCTCAAAGAAACGCGCACTCTGGAGCTTCGCTTCTCGACCACCAACGTTTTCAATCATCCCGTCTATTCGTCGATCGATACGGTGGTGAACTCTCCCACCTTTGGTCGCGTGATCTCCGTCTCAGCGATGCGGGCAGCCTTGATGACAGCGAGGTTCAGATTTTGAGGATGCGTATTCCACAATCGGCGCTCGGCATCATCCGCAAAACGACCGCGCTCGTCGCGATGACCGGCCTCTTATGGCCCATGGCGCTTCCTGCGCAACAGAGCAGCACCGGCTATACCTTTAAAGCAAATTCGGAACTGGTGCTGGTGAACGTCAGCGTCCGCGACAAGAGCGGCAACCTGGTGAAGGACCTGAAGCCGGAAGACTTCACTGTGCTGGAAGACAACAAGCCGCAGAAGGTGGCGACCTTCGACATCGAAAACACGCAAAACGCTCCGCAAGTTCCGATGAACCAGGCGAACCTCCTCAGCACGCCGCCTGTCTCTGCGACTCACTTAGCGACCAGCGCGTCAGTCGCCGGTCAACCGGACGAGGCAATCAAAGATCGGCGGCTGATCATTCTCTTCTTCGATCTGTCGGCCATGCAGCCTGACGAAATTGAGCGCTCCACCGATGCCGCGCAGGACTACCTGAAAAAGCAGATGCAACCCGCCGATCTCGTCTCGGTGGTGTCTCTCAGCAATTCGCTCACCGTCAACCAGGACTTCACCTCCGACCGCGACAAGCTGATGCAGGTTCTGCAGGCTTTCAACACGGGCGCGAATGCCGGATTTGAGCTCGGCTCGACCGGCACGACCGAAGGCACTGCCGATACTGCCGGATCCTTCACCGTCGACGACACCGAGTACAACATCTTCAACACCGACATGCGGCTGCATGCTCTTCGTGCAGTAGCAGAGCAAGTCGCGAACGTCCCGCAAAAGAAATCGCTGATCTACTTTTCCAGCGGAATGCAGCGCACTGGTATTGAGAACCAGTCTGAGTTGCGCGCCGCAATCAACGCCGCCGTCATCGCCAATCTGTCGATTTACACGCTCGACATTCGCGGATTGCAGGCGCTGGTTCCCGGCGGAGAGGCTCAGAGTGCCAGCTTGCGAGGCACGTCCGCCTACTCCGGCCAGGCGCAGTTGAACGCCCTCAACTCAAACTTCCAGACCCAGGAGACGCTGGTCACGCTGGCCGCCGACACCGGCGGCAAAGCCTTCCTCGACTCCAACGACTTCGGCAAGGTGTTCAAGAGCGTGCAAGACGACACGTCCATGTACTACTTGCTCGGCTACCACAGCACCAATACCGCCCGCGACGGCAAATATCGGCGCATCACCGTCCGTGTGAATCGCCCCGGCGTGAAGATTGACTTCCGCCGCGGCTACTACGCGCAGGCTGATTTCCGGCATTCCAACAAGGACGACCGCGAACGCCAGTTACAAGAAGAACTCACGACCGACTTGCCCAGCACCGATCTGCCGGTCTATCTGGCAACCGGATATTTCCGCATGTCGGACGATAGATTTTATGTGCCGATCTCGCTGATCGTGCCCGGCTCGGAAATTCCCTTCAGCCGTAATCGCGATCAGGACAAAGCCACCCTCGATGTTCTCGGCCTGGTCACTGACGACAGGAAATTTCCTGCTGGGCAGATCCGCGACACCATCAAGCTGGCTGTGAACGCTGCCAACGAAGTGCAACGCAAGAACGTGCAATACGACACGGGTATGACGCTTCCGTCGGGCAAGTACCACCTCAAAGTCGTGGTGCGCGAAAACGAGGACGGCCGCATGGGCTCATTCGAGACCGACTTCGTCGTCCCCGATCTCAAGACCAGCCCCGTGAAGATGAGTTCGATCTTAATGGCCAGTCAGTTGCAAACTGCGCCCAAGAAAGATTCAGGCAATCCGCTAGTGCGCAACGGCGAAGTGGTCGTCCCCAGCGTCACCCGCGTCTTCTCCGCCAACCAGCATCTTTATCTCTATTACGAGGTTTACGATGCCGGAAAGGAGACGGCGCCAGCCGCAGCTAACGGTGCTAAGGCCGAAAAGCCGGGCGTACGCGTGATGACGAATGTCGCCTTTTTCCAGGGCAACGCCAAGACGTACGAAACTCCGGTGGTCCGCTCGCAAGAGGTGACCGTGCCCGGACGCAAAGCCGTCGTCTTCCAACTCGACGTGCCGCTGTCGCAGCTGAAGCCCGGGTTCTACACCTGCCAGATCAATGTTATCGACGACGCTGCCGGACGCTTCGTTTTCCCCCGACTGGCCATGCTAGTCCGCCAATAAAGCTCCGCGCGTCGTAGACAAAGGCATTCGAAGCCTCGCCCCCACGTCTTCCTGAGCGCAAAAAAGAGACTCTCCTCGCATTGAGGAGAGTCTCGACATATCGCAAACGATTTATGGCTGGGGCTGAGGCGGTGGTGCCGATGGGTTCGCCCCTGGTCCGCGTCCGCGGCCCATGTGGCTCGCCATCTCCGCATACTTCTTCTGCTGATCGGCATTCAGGATGGGATTGATCTGCGAAGTAGTAGTTTCCCGGATCTGTTTCATCTTCGCCATCCGGTCATCTTGTGACATCGACGTGTCCGCACGCAAGCTCTGCATCTGCGTCGATTCGTTTTCCAGGATGGGTTTGATCTTCTGCTGTTGATCTTCGCTCAGGTCGAGCGCCTGAGTCATATCGCTGCAGTCGCTGATCGGCTGTCGGCATCTGGCCGCGGCTCCACTGCCCGCCTCCTTGCTGGGGCGGCTCCTGCGCATACAGCGCACAGGTACCCAGCAGCAACGAGGCAATCGCGACCGCGTATAAGAAAGGTTTTTTCATCGTGCAACGCTCCTGGACACTCTCTGCATGAAGGTCGCGGCAACATGTCCGGTTGCCGCAGAGAATGGCGCATTCGATGTTAGCATCGTGATCCACAAGCTCCCAAGCATTTGCAGAATGCGCGCCATTCAATCCTCATTGCAGACCAGTGTCAATCTCACTACGACTGCTGAAACACGCTGCACGCAAGGAAGTTCTCTGAATAATCAGATGCAAAATATGTTGGAACTTGTGGCCATTAAGTCAGGAAAAGACGCAACCGCATGGCCCAGCACTCCGATCCTGAAGCCCGCTATTTGTCTATGGCCGCGGCAACGGTTGCGGAGGCCACTCTACTACCCCAGCATGACCATCGGGCATGTACGTCAAAGTCGGAGCATAGAGCCCCCGGTACTTTCGCTGCCACCACATGCCCGTCGCCCGCTTCTCGGCCAGCGACGTAAACCAGTACTCCCACACCACCGCGCGCACCTGCTTCGGAGGCGCACCCGGGAACGGATTGTTCGCAAACAGCGCCAGCACATCAGGATTGCCCGCCAGCAGGCGCTCCTCGGTACTCACCACGAACATGTTGTCGCGCCAGACGCCCAACGAAGCGAACCACAAGTTCCACTCGAATCGCGGCTGATACGGCGCGTAGATACCAGGCGCTTCAGCCGGGTCCTGCGGTTTGTAGCGGAAGCGATACGTCACCCAGTTCTCCCCGTCATTCGATCCCTCGAACTCGATTTCGTAGCGGCCACGAGTCATCACCGCGAACAAACCATATCGGTTTGCAATTCGAAATGGTTCCAACGCTATCACCGGAGAAACTGGGAACGGAGCTCGCGGGACGAGAATCCAGAACATTTGAACCGTCGTGACATAGAAAATCCAGGTGAGGATGACACTCGTGATCGCCAGTTTCACCGCTTGCCACGGCCGATTTACGCCGCTGTGCGTTTCCTCGGCAGGCGGGATCTCGGCCTCTGTCGTAGCCGACGGCATAGGCGCGCCAATGTGTCGCAGCATCCACCGCGGAAGACAGCGCGTCAGAAATCGGTCGTCCAGCAGCAGCACTCCCAAGAGCAACACAAGGTAATTCAGAAACGTGTAATTCGCGGTGAGAATAACGGGAATCTGCCACAGCGTAACCACGAAGAAGCATGCGATGCGCCATCGTCGCGGAAGGAACAGCATCCATACCAGGCCGAGCTCCAGACCTAGGGTCGCACCGGTCGCGAAGGCATGAAACCAATGCGGCAAATGTTGCACATACCATCCAATCCACGTAGGCAGCGGACCATTCTGGTAGTACTCGTCCATGGCGGTGAAGTCGCGCCATTGAGTCTCGCCGCTGGCCAGCTTTACCAGCCCCGACTCGAAGTAGATGCGAAACCATTCCCACTGCAACAGAAACAAGCTCGCGCGTATGGGCCGACTATCCTGCCCTAACCCGGGCCGCAGTCTCGACGGGGCAAAGAACAGCGACAGGAACCCAGCCTCCAGCAGCATTCCGTCAGACTGGTAGCCCGAGAAGTCCTGCGCCGCGGCCACGAACGACAGGAAGCACACGAAGCAGACCGCTAGCGACACGCGAGGCCAGAGATTGAGCACCACCAGAATCGACGCGACCATCCCAATCCAGCAAATCGCCATCAGCATGTGTGAACTGCTCGAGAACCACAGCAGTGTCGGTGCGTACCAGAACCGCACGGGGCTCAGTTTGGCCAGTGCCATGAGGTATTCGTTGGCTGGCAGAATGCCCCCGGGACCGATCAGCCCTTTGATTTGGAACACCAGCGAATAGAACGCCGAGAAGTAAATGAGGCCAAGGCCGCGCAGAAAGATCCAGCGCGCCAGCAGGCAGCCGCGAGCGCCATCTCTTCGATGAGAAGAGCCAGGTAATAATCGAAGCGGGACGCCGTCGCATGACACCCGACATTATAGGTTCGTGACCGCAGCGATAAAGGCACGATGTCTTTGCTGGGTATGTCCGATCATGCGAAAACTGCTGATCTTGTGTTGGCGGGGTGACTCTTTCCCTCCTAGTCGCGACAAGACTATAACTTCCCCTCCGGAGCCCGCTCCCTCCCGCCGTCATCCGCCCTCAGCGCCTTGATCACATTCTCCACCTGCGCTTCGAACTTCTGCGCATCCTGCTCCCAACCCGTAAAGTCCGCCGCCAGCCGCGACCGCACCGGCTTGGCCTTGCCGCTCGTCCACTCCCCGCTCAGCAGATACCCGTCCAGGTTCAGCGGAATCACCGCCAGCACCTTCCGCTCGCGCTCTTTCATTAGTTCGCGTTCTTTGGCAAACGCGCGATCAATCTCATCGTCCACCCACCAGCTCGTCAGCGAGTGCCGCGAGCAGCACAGCAGAACCTTGTCCCACAGCCGAATCCCGCGGTCCACCTGTTCGTAGATGTCATCGCCCGGCAGCATCTGCTTCTCATCCAGCCAGCACCGGACGCCGCGCCCCTGCAGCGCATCATGCAGCCGCCGCGCAAACAGCTTGTCCTCGTGCGCGTAGCTGATGAAGCACGAGTAAAACTCAATCGGATTCCGGGCAATCGACTGGGCAAACTCAATAAACTCGTCCGGCACGCCACACCCGCGCAGAAATGTCTCGGGAATCTTGCCATGGGATTTGTAGATGGTGTCGATGCTGATAGTGGACGGCTGAGCATGGCGCATGGTCTCGAAACCCACCGCGACGCTCACATCGACAGAAACAAAAACGGTGCCACCTACTTGGGCTCCAGTGAAGACCGCCTGCGTTAGATCAGCCCCACTTAGATCCGCCACTATGAGAATCGCCTCGCTGAGGTTCGCATCGCCGAGTTCTGACCTCTTGAAATTTGCGCCGAAGAGATATGCGCCAGAGAGATTTGCCCGATTGAGGTGTGCTCCACTGAGGTCGGCACCTGCGAGTCCGGCCCCGACGAGATTCGCCCCTTCGAGTTCGGCCCAGCTGAGGTTCGCATCGCCAAGATCCGCCGCAGAAAGATCGGCTCCGCCAAGAGTCATCGACTTGAGTTCTGCAGCGCTGAAGTCTGGCCTCACGTCGGCATGCTCTTTCCTCCATCTATTCCACTCCTCAACCCCTTGCTTGAGAATCGCGAGATGTTCAGGATTCGCCATGCTGCGTGACCTCGCTCGTTTCCGCGATACTACCGATGCTTTCGGAAGCCACACTCTACCCGTAGCCCCGCGCTCAGTCAACGTGGACATTCAGCGGCGGGTGCCCCAGGTTCGCGCCCGTTTTTGGCGCTAACCTGTGAACGCGACTAAGCATGTAGCCTCTTGGCTGGCAGCATTTTCGGACGCGGGTTAAACTCCCGCCGCCTCGACACATCTCTGCTGCTTGGCGCTTCACGGTGCATCGTCTCCGCCGCGCGGACCCTCCTTTTGCAACCGCTCTGCGTGAACGAGGCACCTTGCGGTACCGTCGGTCTCGTGGTAATATCAGCCACCTGTTTGGCCCACCCCGCCGCCGCGGTGGCGCGGGTCGCGGCAGGCAGGATCGGAGGGACTCGCTTACCATGGACCTCTTCGAACAGTGGTTCCACATATCGCCGGACGGGGGCAGTGGACTGCTTGAAGCGCTTTATGCGGTGATGGTCCTACTGGCCGCGAGCGCTCTCGGTTTTCACAAACTCTCCATCATTTGGACTCGAAACGAGGACACTTAGATGCACCACCCTGTCCTTACCCCTTTTGGTTTGTTTCCCGGAACGAACGTTCAGGTAACGTCCTTCACGTGGAATCCCGGAGATCGGAATTCTCGCAGCGAGTGCGACCTGGTCACGGATCCCACGAATAGCAGTAACCTTATCGCGGCTTCCAAGCGATTCTACGACTTTGCGCACTACCGGTTCACAGTTGCGACCGCGCATAGCGGCGACGGCGGCTCCACGTGGCATAAGTCGGCGGACCTGGTGCTGCTTAGGGGCACTGAAGATGACTGCGGCTATACCGATCCCGCACTCGCCATGGACCGAGACGGCAAAGCCTATCTCGTCGCGGAACCCGACACTTGGACCAGCCAGCCCGATCCGAACGACGTCTTGTCCAACGGCATGGCGGTCTTTGGGTCGACGGACCATGGCGCATCGTGGGCTAATCCAGCCGTACCGCTCGAGAAACTACCCTGGTTGCTCGACAGCCAAGAAGATGGTGCCGATAAGCAGTGGGCAACGGCCGACAATAATTCGTCTAGTCCGTTCTGGGGTAGCGTCTATGTCGTCTGGGGCGCCAACACTCCGCTCTTTTTTGCCCGCAAGCCGTATGGCCACAGTGCCTGGGTCGGCGCGGGGACTGATACGTCCCCAACGGCGATATTCAGCGACGAAGTGTTCGCACCCGCGATCTGCGTAAGCGGCGACGGCACAATTCACATCGCGTGGCATATGCCGCTTACCGGCGCCATATTCTATATGAGCTCGTCGCACGGAGGCGACGCGTTCTCCGAACCGGAGATATGCGCCGACGGCATCGGCGACATCAGCGACGCGTTTCCCCTCGTGCCCCCGGCGGATTTCCCGAAATTCCCCGGCGGTACGTTCCGCGTCATGACGCTTGTCTCGATTGCGCCAATCGGAGCAAGTGGGTGCATCGTCGCATGGGCCGACGCGCGCGGCGGCTCCTTCACACGAATCTTTTATCGCGTCCGATCCGACGCCGGTACGTGGCTGGGAAGCGACAGTGGTGATCCCTTGCTGGGCACCATCGGTTTCAACGACTCGACGCCAGTGCAACACTTTCATCCGCAATTAGCGGTCACGCCGTCAGGGCTCATCGGTTGTGCCTTTTATGAGTTCGGAAAGAGCAGCGACGGCATATTCCGGATCGACGTCAGGCTCGCATCAACCGCGATCTTCAACAAGAATTTCTTCTTTCTCGCGACGGTCACCGAGAAGCCCTGGGACCCGTTAGTCGACGCTCCATTTTCGCACTCCAATCCAGCCGTCACGTTTATCGGCGAATACTTTGGGCTCGATGTATCCGACGAAGACTTTTGCGTCCTTTGGACGGACACCAGGACGGGTCATCAGGAGCTCTGGTTTTCGCGCGTTGTCACCTGGCGGTCGGCGCCTCGCGTTCCCGCGCTACAGCCGGGTCTCGTTGCCCAGCTTATCGGCGGAGTAGCGGTTGACGGAGGCGGTTTGGCCATCGTGGGCGGCTATCCGCATCCCATTCCTCCGTCAGGGCCGGCTACACCGATCCTGCAACTGCTTGCTGCGAATGCGCTGGTCGCGGGGGTCAAGGGCCGAAGTGCTCGCCAAATCGAGCATATGATCTTCAGCGCGATTTCGGAGATCGCGTTCGAGGCAAGTAAAGGCGAAGAGTTGCCTTAGTGATTCGTACCCAGGGGAATCCTCGGTGCTGGTGGCCCACCCGGCGCCCTCAATCCCCGAATCAATCTTGAAATGGGTGGCCCATCCCGCCTTCCGTTGGCGGGGTGGGGATTTTCGGGGTCAGGCCCGGCAGGGCCGACATATCTAAGCCCAGCGATTCATCGCTGGGAAAGCGAATAACAAGAACATATCCCTCTCTGCCGAAGGCTTGCGCGAAGGCCTTAGGCCGAAGCGCACATAAAGAATCCGATCCGCGTCCTCCGCGCAATCCGCGGGTGCCTTTTTTGGCCATTCTCTTATCCGCGTTCATCCGTGCCAATCCGCGGCTGCCGGGTGCCCAGGCTCGCTCCCAGGCGTAGCCGGAGCGCCCACAAGAATCGCCACCCCATCTTTGTGCCAGCGTGTTGTTTTTCTATCCACTATCCACTAACCACTATCCACTGCTGGGGCATCACACCCAACCGTGACCCATGCCCTTTCACAACCGCTCCTGATGCGTGCATCATCGATCGCGAGGAGAAGGGATTGGTGTCTCTTGTCAGTCCGCGCCCATCCGGCGGCCCCTCATGGCTCTTTGAAATTTCAAAGTTGAGGTGAGGATTCTCTGCGAAGAATGTGTCATACTTGTATGACAAGCATGCGGTATGACTTGTATGGATTGTATGACACATTGGGTGCCGAAAAGCGGCCAAAAACGTAGTTAAGTCCCACGGTGTCATATGGATACGTATAAGCCACTTGGAATCAGTTAGTTGCGAACAATTTACTCCTAACTGATTGATTTCAAAGGAGGCATGCTAAATAACTTCAAGGAGACAGAAAATACCATGCCCAAGAGCGACAAGAACTTGTTTCAGGTACGCATTTCAGACGAGGAAAAGCGCCAGATCAAGACCCTGGCGGCGAGTCAGGGGCTCACCCTCCAGCAGGCGTTAGTGGAGGCGTTTGCCGCCTGGGCGGAGAAGCTGCAAACCGCCAGCAAGCCGACGGCCGGGAAATCGAGCGCTCCCAAGACGCGACGGCCAGACCCATCCGCTGCCACCAAGGGCTCGCAGGCGTGGCTACAGCGGGCGGCCAAATTGGATTGGACCAAGTGCCCCGAGGTCGAGGTTGTGAAAGGTAAGAATGGGCGAACCTGGGTAGTTCGTGGAACCAACGCTCCGCTGGCAAAGGTGCTACAGAGCCTCGCAGACGGGCATCCCCTGGAGGATGTCGCCGGGACCTTTGAGGTGAAACTGTCGCGGCTAAAGAGGCTGCTGGGTTTCGCGGGTCATCGGACCGCATGAATCGACGCGAACTTCAGGCAACTTGGGTCCAATCCAGAATGACCTTGCCGGTGTTGCCGGAAATCATGGCGTCGAATCCCTTTTGAAAGTCGCGGTAGCTGAAACGATGGGTAACGACCGGTGAAATGTCGACCGCCGACTCGATCATGACGGTCATCTTGTACCAGGTTTCATACATCTCGCGTCCGTAGATGCCTTTGATGGTCAACATATTGAAGATCACCGCCCTCCAATCGATCGTCATCGGCTTGGCGGGAATTCCCAGCATGGCGATCTTGGCTCCGTGACTCATATTGCCAATCATCTCCTGCAGGGCCGCAGGATTGCCGGACATCTCCAGTCCGACATCAAAGCCTTCGGCCATACCGAGTTGCTTCTGTACCTCGGCGAGCGGCGTCTCCTGGGTATTGACCGCGAGGGTCGCTCCCATCTTGCGCGCCAGTTCCAGACGGAAAGGATTTATATCGGTGATCACCACATGACGGGCGCCGGCATGGCGGACGACGGGAACGGCCATGATCCCGATAGGCCCAGCGCCGGTGATCAAGACATCTTCGCCCAGCACGGGAAACGAAAGGGCTGTATGTACCGCGTTGCCAAAGGGATCGAAGATCGCCGCGACCTCCTGATTGATGCCGGGCTCATGCCGCCAGATATTGGTCATCGGCAGCACGATGAGTTCAGCGAACGCCCCAGGCCGATTCACACCCACTCCGGACGTATGCGCGCACAGATGACGTCTACCCGCCAGACAATTGCGGCAGCGTCCACAGGTGACATGGCCTTCGCCGCTGACGATATCGCCGGGATAGAAGTCGCTTACGTTCGATCCGACCTGGACAATCTCCCCGACAAATTCGTGCCCAATGGCCATGGGCACGGGAATGGTTTTCTGCGCCCACTCGTCCCATTGGTAGATGTGAACGTCGGTTCCGCAGATACCGGTATAGCGGACGCGGATCAGCACATCATTGATCCCCACCGTCGGTTCTGCGATGTCCTCCAACCACAACCCGCGCTCGGCGCGGCTCTTGACCAAAGCTTTCATGATTGCCTCAAGCGTAAATAATTTGTCGTGCTAAGCAACATGCGATGGTACCAGTGAAGTCGAGCATTGCGAAGGTGAACGGTAGATCGCGTTGGCGCTCTTCGGAATATCAGAACGACTCAGATGCCTGCATACCAGGCATACCCTGCCTCCGGGGAGGCTGAGCCAAGACCCTTTCCGAAGCCTTTGAGCGAATCGGTGGCCGTTATGCGGGTAATGAATTTGACGCTCTTGTAACCCAGTTGGCGGGGTACACGCAGCCGAAGCGGACCTCCGAAACCCACGGGAAGATCCCCGTCGTTCATTCCCAAAGTGAGGAGAGTCTGGGGATGCAGAGCATCGGCCATGTCGATGCTTTCCCACCAGTCGGGCTCGATGGAGAAGTAAACGACATAACGTGCCTGGGGAAGAATTCCGCAGGAGTGCAGGACCTCGTGCAGAGGCGTGCCGATCCACTCGGCGATGTAGGACCAGCCCTCCTCGCACACTACCTCGGTGATCTGGCTGCGGACGGGGAAACTCTTGAGATCGGAAAGCGAAAGCGAAGCCGGACGCGCGACCATGCCATCGACGGTAAGCCGCCAGTCTGCAAACCCGTTGGCCTGGTGGTTCTTGAAGGCATCCTTGAAGGGCGCGAGTTCGTTGGCGAAGGGTGTCTTCGAAATCATGTTGCGAGGAAATTCGCGAGCCAGCGAATGGGTTGTCAGGAGCCGTTGGGCAGCGTAGGTCAGCGTTTCTCCCGGACCGTAGATTCCGCCGCTATCGGGTGGGACCAGCCCATAGCGATGCGCCAGGCCCACAGCCGCGGCCAAGCCCGACGCGCCTGCGGCGGCGACCAAACCACCGGTGACGAACTTGCGGCGCGAGATTTTAGTCATATTCGCTCCTCGGGCACAGTGGCGATTCCGGTAATCATCGCCCAGACGCGACTGGCGAATCCAGCCCAAATCACCATCCCGACGTGGACGATGAGGAAGAGCAGGAGAAGTGCGGAAAGAAAGAAGTGAAGGGTGCGCGCGGACTGCCGCCCTCCCAGCCCATCGACGACCACTGGGATCGCCGAATTGAATCCGGGAGACAGCGCGAGTCCCGTCAACATCACGAGCGGAAACAATACGAAGATGACCATTAAGTATGTCGCCCGCTGCAGCACGTTATACGAGAATGCCTCGGATTCGTCCGGACGAGTGAGCCGAAGGTGCTTAGTAACCACCCCGAGGAACGTCCGCCAGTGTCTCTCGCCCGGAGCAGGAAACAAATTGCTTCGAAAGTGACCTGTCCAGAAACCCCAGATGAAGTAGATAAGACCGGTAACCACCAAAGCCCATGCCGCCTGAAAGTGCAGATAGCGGCTCCAGCCGTTCTGGTCAGGCAGCACATAGCCGTAGCCAGTCGGGACCAAGTTTCGTGAAGCCGGAATTGGAATTTGAAACAGAGGACGAGTCAGATTGTTGCCGGTTTCGCCCCAGTAGAAGCGAGGGTGAGAAATGACAATTTCAATGCCGGTGACGAGCAGAGCAAAGAAACAAAGCGTGGTGATCCAGTGGGTCACACGGACGAACGCCGCATGCCGGGGAGGTTCCGAATTTTGCAGCAAGGCGGCGTCGGGCACGCGGGGAGCATAGCATGTTCGTTGAGGACGAAGCGAGTGTGTACTAAGTCGTGTGCGTTCGAACCGCGTAAGGACCAGAATAAGGTCGTGTCTGTTTTTAGTGCCTGCGTAAAGCCATGTGACCGGAAGCAACAGTCTTCTAGTCAATGATGGATCTCAACACCACATCGAGATTGGATATGAGTTGACCGCTGCGGCGACTGTCCGTGGGCCAGTCCGTGAACTTGGTTAACGGGTAGCGATGGAGTCGGTGGAACCATCGAATTCGTCATATCCCAAGCGATAGCGACAGTCATGGCCATTGCGGAAGGCATTTCGCAGAACGGAAGTCCCCACTCTGACGCCAAGGCGCTTCCCACGGCCATCGCGTCGTTGAAGTCGATCCCTGTTGCGCACCATCCTAGCAACTGGGGCAGGCGCCCAATCTCGTGCAGAAGCCCAGCCAGCGCTGCGTCATTTGGAGGAATGTCGGCAACGCCCTTCGCCAGCAACCGGGCAAGTTCGGCGGCTATTTGTGATCGTAGCCAGAAACACTTCGCAGTTGCATTACGGCCCTCAAATCCAGAAGGCAGCAAAGTGGAGAACGCTCGGCTCAGGCCTGGCCTGCCTAAATGGAGCACGCAGGTCGCAATGTGGCCCGTACGACGATTTGCAATCGTCCCGATAGCAGCTGAGATCCGCAGCACTTGCAGGGCGGCGCCAACGTCGCCCAGAATGACGTCCACGATGGCTTGCAGGTCAAGCACAGGTTGATTAAGTAGAAGGTCGACCTGAAGTCGCGTCACTGGCAGGACCGGAACCGGCGGGCAGTGGTCGAAAAAATGCTTCGATGGGGCAGTGCTCGCGACCACGAACAACCGGCCGTTTCCGGGTACGCGATCGCTCTTCGAAGATGCGCTGGGCTGGAACATGGAAGCCGCCTGCAGAAGTGTTTATCGGCAGGGGCGGCTTCGAATTCAGTCCATCCTTAAATATTCTCCCGGGCCGGTTTCCCGATTGCCATGGTTGTCCCGCCTGTTCGAAAACACCAGGTCGGTCGGACAGCCGTCGCGGTTTAAGCGCGCCCAAACGTAGTCGCGACAGACTCCAAGTCGAGCCTCACCTGCCCCGACCTGGAAGGCGTAGCTCCGGACGATATTCGCGATCTCAGGGACCGACGACACCTGGTCGAAGTTCACATCGTTTCTTGTGGGTGCCAAACCACGAATAGCTTGGCGACAGTCGCTGGAGGTAATGAAGCAAGGCGCAGTCATGCAGGAGGTAAGTTCCTCGATGGTACGCAAGACGTCGTGCTCGACCCGGTACACGAAGCCTATGAACAGCTTCCTGGCAGCAGCCACGTAATGTACTGGCGCCATGGAATAAAGCTCCATCCATGCGCCAGGAACACGGGCTTGTGGCTCACATATTGTCGACTTGGGCGTGAATACCGGACATCCCCACTGGGTGGCAGCGGCAGCCGCTACTTCCTGCTCGGTGGCAAAGTTCAATTCGCACAGGATGTCGCCCAATGCTCCGCCACGCTCACTCTGCTGCTTGTGGGCCAGTTGCAATTGAGCCTGGCTGATGCAGCCTCGCGACAGCAGAAGCAATCCGAGCGGGAACCGACTCTCGGGCTGGGAAATCTCTCTGCACGCCGATTCCTGGAGTTGCCGAATGCGGACCTCCACCGCTCGCCCGAAGCACTGATCGCTGCAGAACCAGTCCTTGCCCATCCGTATGCCCATCTTTCGGCCCGTCAGCGGACGCTTGAGTATGCTCGCGTTGCAGCCTTTGCATCCGCATTGTTCCCTCAAGTTTCGCCAATCCAGCAGGTATCCCATGTTATGCAGGACGCTCATTCCGTTCTCATGCCTTTCACATTAGTAAGCAAACGGTCCCGATGCTGCAGGCTGCACAATCTCTGTGACCCGCAGACCGTAGTTTCCATCCACGATGGCTGCTTCGCCGCGGGCGATCACCCTTCCGTCCAGCAACAGTTCCACCGGATCATCGACCCGGCGGTCTAACTCGACGACTGATCCGCAAGTAAGATCGAGGATCTCGCGCAGCGTCAGTTGCCGTTGTCCAAACCGCAACAGGACGTTAAGCTCCACATCCAGCACCAGGCCCAGGTTGCTCTCATCGACGGGGTCGGCTTCCAGAAGCGACGCGCCTGCGACTTCGGTGATTGATTCCGGTCTGTTCGGTTGGTTCGGCTGCATTCATCGGGTTGCTGATTTCACTGATGTTCAACACTCTCTCGACCTCTTTCTTCACAGCCGTGGTTGCTGGCGCCGGCCCTCCTCGGGCGGAAGGTGCGGACGCTGGTTAGACCCAAGCGATGCCTTAAGCTTGAGTAGAACCAGGGAGTGGATTTGTGAGGCCCGTGATTGCCTCACGCCGATCACCTCGGCCACCTCGCGCATGGTAAGGTCCTCGCGATAATAGAGCGACAGGAGCAGCTGCTCGCGCTCCGATAACTGCGCAATCGACTTCGCCAATTGGCCGTTAATCTCGCCCCGCAGACATTGGGTAAAGGGGTCCTCGGCCTTGCTGGGTGCGTTTTCGATCAGGTCCTGAGTTTCCGAGGAGTCGTACGGAGCCAGAGACTCCTGGCCTAGCAGCATCAATCCGTCGAGATCAGCCAGCAGCTTTTGCAGCTTTGCGACCGGCAAGCCGACATGGTCGGCGATCTCCTGCTCGCTGGGTTGACGGCCGAGGCTGCCGATCAGCTCGGCCACAGCGTTCGCAATACGCCGTCCTTTTGCGCGTAGCGGGCGGGAGGCCCAGTCCATCTTGCGTAAGCTGTCCAGTATCGCCCCGCGGATACGAAAGCTTGCGTAGGTTTGGAATTGCACTCGCTTGGAGTTGTCGAAGCTGTTCAAAGCTGCCATGAGTCCCAGTACTCCGTCGTTCACCAGGTCTTCGAGCGGGACATGTCTTGGCAGACGCTCGTGAATCCGGGAGGCGATGTGATACACCTGCGGGAGTTGCTCCAGGATGATGGCCTGGCGGCGGTCTTCGTCTCCCTCGGTAACATTGACAGTGTAAGCAAGTTCAGCGGCGGTCATCGGTCATTAGTCCGTTCTGTGCTGCGATTCATCGCACCACTCCCAACGATTGAACCGGTGTCATGGGCGGAATCTCACTAGGGGCAATCACCACGACCCGGGGAATAAAAGGCTCCAGCAGACGGCGCAGGTGGAAGCGGGCCGGCGAGGCACACAGCAGGACTGGAGGGGAACTCAGGATCTGTTCGCCAAACATCTTCCGCAAACCTTCCAGTACTCTCCGCGCCAGCGACAACTGCTGCGCGCCGGAGACGATGTTCTGCGACTGTGGGTTGCCGGCGTGCATGCATTCCTCCTCGATGGCGCCATCCAGCGTCACGACTTTCAACTCTCCTCGCTCATCGAGCAGGGGACGGACCAGCCCGCGACCAATCGCCTGCCGGACCGCCTCCACCAATGCCACCGGATGCTTGTTGGTGGCGGCGTTTTCCACCAGCGTCTCCAAAATCGTGCCCAGATCGCGGATGGAAATCTGCTCGCGTAACAGCAACTGCAATACCTTTTGCACCTCTCCGAGGGTCATGAGCTTGGGAACCAACTCCTCGACCAGTTTGGGATGGGAGTCGCTCAGCCGGTCAATCAGCCGTTTGGTTTCCTGGCGGGTAAGCAATTCGTAAGCGTACTTGCGAACCAGTTCTCCGAGGTGGGTGGCGAGCGCTGAAACCGGATCGACCACCGTATAACCGGCCGCGATCGCTTGTGCCTGTAACTCGCGGGTGATCCAGCGGGCTGCGGTATTGAAGGCCGGCTCGCGGGTTTCGGGCCCAGCCAGCGCCGGCGCATCCGGTTGCGAGCTGATCGCCAATAAGGACCCCGCGCGCAGTTCCCATCGGGCTATCTCGACCCCGCGCAGGTACACAACATATTGGCGCTCCGGCAGCGCCAGGTTATCGGTGATGTGAATCGGCGGCACCAGGAAGCCCAACTGCAACGCCAGGTGCTTACGTAGGGATTTGACCTTGCCCAGCAGCTGACCACCTTGTTTGGCATCGACGAGAGGAACCAGTCCCAGTCCCACCTCCAGCATCAGTTCGTCCAGCTTGAGCAGGGCGTCCATGGGATCGCTCGCAGCCGAAGCTTGTTTGCCTGCTGCCGATCCCGTCGTGGAAGTGTCGTCCAATGGCTTAGCCACAGGACGCGACTTGAGCTTGCTGGCGAGCAGCCCGAGAACGCCTGCCAGTGCCAGAAACGAAAATTTGGGAAGGCCGGGGATCAACGCCAAGCTTCCGAGAACTCCGCAGGCGATCCATAGCAGGCGCGAGCTGCCGAAGAGTTGTTTGCCGACATCCTGCCCAAGGGTTTCGCCCGACGCAGCGCGCGTGACCACCATGCCCCCGGCAACCGAGACCAGTAGCGATGGAAGAATGGTTGCCAGCCCATCTCCGACGGTCAGCACCGTGTAGGTCTTCACCGCCTCCTGAAACGGAAGGCCTTGCTGGAAGACGCCAATCGAAAACCCCGCAATAATGTTGATGGCGGTGATTAGTACTGTGGCCAGTGAGTCCCGTTGGCTGAAGCGCGCGGCCCCGTCCATCGCGCCGCAGAACTCCGCTTCCCGGGCGATCGCTTCGCGGCGTTTCCGCGCCTGTTCTTCGTTAATTAGCCCCGCGTTGAGGTCGGCATCGATGCCCATCTGCTTGCCCGGCATGGCATCTAGCGTGAAGCGTGCCGTAACCTCGGCCGTGCGTACCGCTCCGTGACTGACCACCAGGTATTGAATGGCAATCAGCGCAAGGAATAGAACAAAGCCGACGACGTAGTTGCCGCCGACGACGAACTGACCAAACGCCTCGATCACCCGGCCGGCGGCGGCTGACCCTTCGTTGCCATGCAGTAGAATCCGGCGGCTGCTGGCCAGATTCAACGACAAGCGAAGAAGCGTCAGCAAGAGCAGCAGGCTGGGAAACACGGAAAACTCCACCGGCTTGAGAATGTTCAGGGCAGTCAGCAACACCAGGACCGAGATTGTCAGACTCACAGCCAGCAACAAATCCAGCACCATGCTTGGCAGCGGTACCAGCATCACGAACACCATGGCGACTGCTGCTGCGGGCAGCAACCACTCTGCACCCATTCCCCGGAATGTTGCTAACCACCCCGTCTTATCGTTCATCGATTCTCACGCTCCCCGCGCACTGGATTCACGGCTGCAGTCGCTGCCCGCTGGCGCACTTTGGCTTGGGCTTGGAATACCAACACCAGGATTTCGGCGACAGCGGTGTAAAGTTTCGCGGGTATGGCCTGGCCCACCTCGACCGTGCGATATAGCGCCTGGGCCAACGGCGGATTCTCCATAATCGGGATCGACTGCCAGCGCGCGACATCCTTGATTTTTTGGGCCAGCAGGTCGCGGCCCTTCGACACCACCACAGGAGCCTCCATCTCGATTTCATAGCGCAGAGCAACCGCATAGTGGGTGGGATTGGTCACCACGACGGTGGCAGTTTCCGTGGCGCGTAGCAGTTGTTGGCGGCGTACACTGCGTTGGATCTTGCGGATGCGTGCCTTGATCTGCGGATTGCCTTCGGTCTCCCTGAAGTCGTCACGCAGCTCCTGGCGGCTCATGCGTAAGTCGCCCTCCATCTTTCGCCAGGTGAGCAAGTAATCGATGCCCGACCAGCCCAGCAGTATCAGCGCCGACTTCCAACCGACTTCCATCGCCATCGACAGCATCAACCGGCAGCAGGCACGCAAATCTAGAAATGAGGTGCAGACGATGGTTCCCCAGTACGACTGAAGCTCGTAGACGCCCACGAAAAGGATGGCGGCAAACGGCAGAAGAGACTTCAGCAGGCTGCTGAGGCCGGTGAGGGAGAACATCTGCTGCAGCTTTTTCGCCGGGCTGAGGCGCTCCATTTTCGGTAGCAGCCCGTCGGCAGCGAACACCATACCGCCCTGCATTACCCCGGCTGCGATCGCCAGCACCAGGCTCGCCGAGAGTATCGGAACGATCCCTCGCAGCACGCCGACCGAGTTCCACAACAACAACGGGCTGCTCATTGTGATCTGTTCTGTCGCGGCCAGATCGAGCGAACGTTGCAGCAGGCTGCTCCAATGCGCCGCATATTGCGCTCCCTGCCAGAACAGCACAGCGCCCGCTCCCGCCAACGCGACCGCGCTCGAGACATCGCGCGAACGCGCAACCTGGCCCTTCTTGCGGGCCTGGTCCCGGTGGTGTGGAGTCGGTTGTTCGGTCTTGTTGGAATCTGCCATTCGCGCTTACCTTGCCAGTCGCAGAAGACGTTCGGCGTACGTCAAAGAATTAAGAAACCAGCCATCGAGCAGGTCCGGCCAATACTTGACCGCCCCCAACAGCACCGCGACTCCCAGCATGCTTTTGATCGCCGGTCCCAGCAGCATCAGCGGCATTTGCGGCGATGCCTTGCCCATTAACCCGATGACGATGTCGGCCACCAGTGTCGCTGCCAGTACCGGAGCGGCAATCTGCATGCCCAGGCTGAAGACCGAGCCACCGATTTTCAGCACCGCCGAAGTGAACAACGGCCGGACTTGCGCTGTTCCAACCGGCAGGTATTCGAAACTGTTGGCAATCACCCGCAAAAGAGCGTGATGGACGTTCAGGCTGAGAAACACCAGCATCGCAACGGTCTGGTGGAACAACGCCACCACGGTCGATTCGACCTGGGTCTGAGGGTCAAGGATGTTCACCAGCGAGTAGCCCATCTGGATGCTCAGCACCTGACCGGCCATCTGCACCGCATCGAAGACCAGGTTGGCAGCGATGCCCACGGCAACTCCGACCACCAGTTCATGGATGACCACCAAAGGCCATTGCGCAACTGTTGCACCGCCAATACGCCCCGCTAGCGGGGGGTAGAGGACCGCCGTTACCGCGATCACCAGCACGGCCTTGATCCGCACCGGAATGGCAGCGCTGCCAAACAAGGGCGCGAACAGCATCAGGCCTGAGACGCGCAGTCCAACTGTCAGCAGCGGACCGATCAAGTTGGCGATATTGAGTTCCATGGTCATCAGCGCAAATAGCTTGGCAGGTCTGAGAAAATCTGCAGAGTAAACTGACTCAGGTGCCGCCACATCCACGGCATCAGGACAAAAAGAGCCGCACCTGTAGCGAATAGCCTCGGCACAGTGGAAATCGTGATCTCCTGTAGTGAGGTGAGCACCTGAATGATGTTGATCACCAGGCTGACGCCCACCACTACCGTGAGAACAGGCAGGGCGAGCACGGCGACTTCCTGGAGCGTAGTGCGAGCCAGCGTCACGATCTGGTCGGTGGGCAACATGTCAGCCGAAGCTCCTCATCAGGGAACCAACCAGCAGGTTCCATCCGTCTACCATCACGAACAGCAGGATTTTCAGTGGCGTCGAAATCACGACTGGGGGCAACTGCATCATGCCCACCGAGGTCGTAATGGAGGCCACGACCATGTCAATGACCAGGAAGGGCAGAAACAGCACGGCCCCGATCTGGAAGCCGGCCTTCAACTCCGACAGAAGGTAGCTGGGGACCAGCACCCGCAGGGAAAGATCGTCTGCGTTGCGGGGCTGGGGTTCCTTCGACAACTCGACAAACAGGGCGACATCCTTCTCGCGGACGTAGTGCACCATAAACTTGCGGACCGGAACCGAAGCTCGCGTCAAGGCGGCGCTCGCAGTGATGTGGCCCTGCTGCAAGGGCTGAATCGAGTTCTGAAAGACCTCGTTCGCCACCGGCTGCATCAGAAAAAAAGTCAGCACCAGTGCCAGTCCGATCAGGGTCTGGTTGGAAGGGGTGCTTTGCAGTCCGAGCGCCTGCCGCAGGAAGTGAAACACGATCAGCAGCCGGGCGAACGGCGTCATGCACAACAGGATGGAAGGAATTAAGGTCAGCAGCGTGAGCAATACAACAATCGTCCACGGGGCCGATCCGTTTCCCAGACCCGAGATTCGTATCTCATTTCCAGCGGGAGATGTGGCGGAACTCGTTGCTATCGGCGGAGTGGCGTAGTAGGGGGCCAGAGCCGGTCCGGGTCCCGCATAAACATCAGCACTCAAAATCAGCAACATCCCTACGGTGAGCAACCAAACCGACTTGGCCCCAAGCTGTTTCATATCGGCAGATGCTCGCGCAGGTGAGTGTGCTGAAGAACGTTCCCAAACTCGCTTTGACTCGAAAGTGGCGCCAACAGGCCGACGCTGCTGCCTCCTCCTCCGACCAGAAAACACTGTCCATCCGCTTTGACGATTGCGACAAACCGCTTTTCGCCGAGAGAGACGGTTTCGCACACGCAAAGCCGTTTCGACGCCAACTGCACTTGTCGCCGCAGCTGAATCCATCTCCAGAAACCAAGCGCAGCCTGAAGCGCTTGATCAAACACCGCGCGCCGAAACTTTTTCCCCGCTGCGGCCGCGTCGCGAGAAACGCTTCGCTCCTCGCCGCCTCCCGCTGGACACATGGATGGAGAAACCTGGGGGATTTCAATAGAGTTCAAATCCGCGCGCTTCCGCCCAGGACGTGGTTGATTCATGCCATCTCCGTAATTCGCACTGCCAGCCGATCGTCAATCACTTCGAATTCTGCCCAGCCGATAAGCTGACCATTGACCCAAAGCGGAATATCACTCAAATGGCGATACGCGGTGGTCACGATGGATCCGGCGCCGAGTTGAGAAAGGTCCCGGATGGTGAAATGCGATAGCGGGATCTCCAGACTCGCGGTGCAGGGAAGCCACGGCAGAACCTCGGCTGGATCTCTGTCAGCCGACCTGGGTTCACTCGGGGCGGCTGAATCGCCTGGCAGGGAAAGCGGCGCGTTCTGATTGGCAGCACTCATCGGCGGTCGGGGCAACTTTTCACTGTTAGTAACGAGCAATTGTGTTGCCGATGGCGCAGGCTGTCCCGCGGGCAGGGGCGGGAATAAGTGAGCAATCGTAAGTCCCGGTGGGGTTTGGGCTTAACCGATCACGCTCGCGGCGTTGAATAATCTCAGGATGAGACGCGCGTGAGAAAGCGGGGGCAAACCCGTCGCCACGCACGGCGGGGCCGGTCCCCGCCGTGAAGAATCTCACGCAGGCTTAAATGTCGACTCCAGCGGACTTCGAATCAGCGAATCAGTCCGATCGTGTCTTGCGAGATCGTGTCGAACGTCGTCACCACCTTGGCGTTTGCCTCGTACCCGCGCTGGGCGACGATCATCTTGGCAAACTCCGTCGCTACGTCAACATTCGAGAGCTCCAGCGATCCGCCGGTCACGACCCCGCGTCCGCCGCTTCCCGATGTACCCACTACCGCAGCACCCGAAGATAGCGTCGGCGTATACACATTGGAACCTGCACGCTCGAGTCCCTGCTCATTAGCAAAACTGGCGATCGCCAGTTGCCCCAGGGCCATCACCTTGCCGTTGGAAAAGGTGCCCTGCAATGTTCCTGAAGAATCGACGTTGAATTCCTGCAGGGTTCCGCTGGCGTATCCATTCTGATTGGTCGAAGCCGTGGTGCTGTCGGCGGCCATCTGGGTGACAGTGGGAACTCCGCTGCTGTCGTACAGATTCCATGAGAAGTTCAGGTCGGAAGCTCCATCCGCCAGTCCCGTGACGGTGATGCCCGTTACGTTCGAAGCCGGCGTAGTGAGTTTGCCGTTGGTGTCAAACACCAAAGGAGAAGGACCGGCAATGACAGTAGGACTGGAACTCGTTGACCCCGTATCGGCCGCAGGAATCGTGACTTGGTAGCTCCAGGCGTTAGCACCGGTTTTGGTGAATTGAAAGCTGAGCACATGTGGCTGCCCGAGCGAGTCATAGACTGTCACCGGAGAATTGAAAGGTGGATCTCCAGCGTTAGCATCGGCATTGAGGTTGCAATTTAATGTGACGGAAGATGTCGCGCTGGCCGGACTGGTGAGCCCGCTGCCCACCTGAAGCGCTCCGAGGGCGGCCCCGGTGTTCACTACTCCTCCAACCGCTGGGTACCCAAGCACAGTCTGACCGTCTTGCGTGGTGAGAACGCCATCCTTGCTGACAGTGAAGTTCCCGGCTCGAGTGTATTGCGGAACGCCGTTCTGCTGAGTGACAAAGAATCCGTCCCCGGTAATCGCCATATCGGTCGGAACCCCGGTGTTATCCAGGCTGCCGTCGTTAAAATTTGACGACACGGTCTCTACTCCCGAGCCGTTGCCGATCTGGATCGGGTTCCCGCCTCCCGTCGCGCCTACGGTCTGGTAGAACAAATCGCGAAACGACGTCTGTTCGTCTTTATAACCGTCGGTGTTTAGATTGGCGAGATTGTTGGCGATCACAGAGAGCGCGTTCGACTGCGCATCCAATCCTGATAAGGGAATCGAAAATAGCGGCATCACTGTCCTCCATTGGTATTGCGGATGCTGGTGGTCGAGGGAACGGCGTTAGCAATTGATTGCACGAGTTGATTGATGCTCATGAGCTGGTCAAGCTGATTGAGCGAGATCATCTGCCCCACCATTTCGGTAGGGTCCATCGGTGAGGTAGGGTCTTGCGACTGCAACTCGGTAATTAAGAGGTTCATAAAGGTTGTGCCCAGATCACCCGCCGAGCTGTTGGCCGATGTGGTTGTGGAACTGCCGGGCGATGTTGCGGTGGCGCTGGTCGGTGAATTTTGCGAAATGGCTTGAACCGACATTTGTCCTCCTATACTGAATTCCGGTCCGTCACCTATATCCGAATGTCGATACGGCCATCTGCGATGACGGGTACTGCGAGTACAAGACTGTCTGGTACGTTCTGTGCCGGTCCTTCTGCTGTATTGCGCTGAGGCCGGGGTGTATGGTTTTGCGACTGGCCGGAATTCGCAGAAAAAGACGACGTCTGTTGCTGTACTTCGATCGTCGCCTGGATCCCGTGTTCCTGGCTCAGCTTCGATTGCAGACCGGGGATCGTGCGGGACAGCGCGTTGCCCAGGTCGTTGCGTTCCAGCGATATTTGCGCCGAGAGCCGGCCATGCTCCATCGCCGTGTGAATGTCGACATTTCCAAAATCCACAGATCGTACGCTTAAGTTGATTGCCGACTCCTTCATGCTCTCCACCAGGCGCGCGGTGTGAATGACTCCGCCGGTCAGACTCGAGTCGGCTAACGGATTCGAAGTCCCATCTTCGGGCGAGGATTGCCCCAGACTCGGCGGCTTCGCAGAGGTGTCCGCATTTGCCGCCGCGTCGTGTTGCGAGCCGCGCTGCGTTTCGCCAGTCGCCACGGTAGTGGGTACGACTTCGGCGACATTCGCACGAACTTCGACATTGGCCATTCGGCGACCAGTAAGGCCCGCAGCCTCTGCCAAGTTTGCGCTCCCGGGTGGCAACTCGCCGTCAGACTTTTCGTGCGCAGTCGCACTTAGTAGGTTGGCGTGGCTGGTGTCTTCGTTTTCTTCAGTACCGTGGATAGGCTGTCTTGCTTTCGAGGATGTCGAGGGCCGAACTCGAGAGACGTCGTCGGAGGCCTTGTTGGCGATCGAAAACAATTGTTGGGTCAAGACGGCGATTTGTGAGGCTGATTCGGCAGACGCCGATGTCGGTGGCGACAGATCGAGTCGGCGCGAAGGGTGACCGTCCTCTTGAATTGAGACAGGAGAAGCAGCATCCGAATCACCATCAGTCGGGTACGCCGGATTTTGTTCGACGAACACAGTTTGGCTTCCTGAGTTTGCGGTTTGCGCCGAATGAAAGCTTGGTATGCCCACAGCTGCGCGCGCGCCCCGCTCCATCGGCAAATGACTGAAGGTGCTGTCCGCCGCTTCGGACCGTGAAGCTTCTGCGCCGTTCGGTTTTAGAGCCGTCGGTTTCTCAAGCAGAGACTCGCCGCATGAGACTCTCAGTTGCGATTCGCCATCGTCGCCTCGGGCCGCGGAGAGTAACGAAGAACTGCCAGGGACGAACGGCGGTTGTAACTCGTTCATGGAACGCAGAACCGGATCGTGGGTCCATGCCTGCGCGGGCGATTGATTCGATAGCGGCAACGAATGATTTGGAACTTCAGGCGTACACGATACGCCGAGGCTATTGCCGACCGGCTTGAAAGATCCTCCGCCGAATTCGAGGCCGTCAGCCGGGTCGAGGATTTGGGTAGCCGTCGCTGCACCGGCCCCGCATGCTACGGCCACCAAAGGGTTGGGCGGCATGGTCGAGTCAGCTTCTCCGGGAGTCTGTCCTGTCTGTGAGCTATTCCGCGTGCCGCCTTTTCTGGCCGCTTGAATAGCTCGTTGGTTTTGGTCCTTCACTGCATCGGTTGTCGAATCGAACTGAAAGGGGCGCGGCTGCGCTGGTCCTGCCTGGTCCACTTGCTGCATGGTCTCGTGGAAGTTCCCACCGTTAACCATTCCCGGCGGAAGCGGCACGGATGCCGATGGACTTGCGTTCGGATTGGAGACGGTGATGGGCAAGACACGGGTGTTAAGGCACGTGTGCTGCCAAGCGACTGGACCAGCTTCCTGGTTCTCACCTCATCGAATGCCGTTTAAAACTAATCAATTGTAGAGAGCTGCCGATAAGACCAAGTGGAACGTGCCCGGGAAGATGGGCACGGTGGGCAGGGCTTGCCGAGCTGCAACCGGCACGCTTTGCCTATCTCTTTTGATGGCGGACGAGAAACAGGTCGTCGGTGATACGCTGTTGCCGGCGAACGGCGATCGCCTCGTACATCTCGCGCTGCCGGTCGCGAAGGTCGCTGAGAACTTGCCGTCCGCGCTTGGCCGCTTTGTAATTCTCCAGCTGCTGCTTCCGGCGGAGTTGCAGCTCGGTCAAACACTTTTCGAGCGAATGTTGATGCTCCCACAGTTTGCGTCGTGCTTCTTCAACGATCCGAAGATAGACGGCTGACATTCCCGCCGCCAACTCGCGTTCCGTTACCTCAATTTCTCTTCGCTCTTGATCGTGCAGGATTTCCAGCAGGTGGAGGGTGTGTGCGATTTCGTGCTGCGTCTGTTCGAGCACGTGAAGGTCACGCTCTTCGATGCTTTCTCGCAATTTGAGTACGGCGGACAGGGTGAATCGGTATGGCATGTTCAGCTCGGCAGCGCCGTTAATCGCTGCAGCGAGTCGGCGAAGTCAGGCAATTCATCAGGCCTCTGCTGCAGGAAGGAATTCAACGCCGGTAGCACCTCAATGGCCTTATCCAGCACGGGGTCAGCACCTTTCTGGTAGGCGCCAATACGGACAAGGTCTTCCGATCGCGAGTAGGCTGCCAGCAGTCGACGCAGCGCTTTGGACTGTTCCAGATGTGTGGAAGAGACGATGTTCGGCATCAGTCGGCTGAGGCTGTCAAGCACCGAGATGGGTGGATAGTGATTGCGCGTGGCCAATGCCCGGTCCAGCAGAATGTGTCCGTCCAGCAGCGAGCGCACGGTGTCCACGACTGGATCCTGCTGGTCATCGCC
Source organism: uncultured Acidobacteriaceae bacterium (assembly GCA_963749635.1). Lineage (GTDB taxonomy): Bacteria > Acidobacteriota > Terriglobia > Terriglobales > Acidobacteriaceae > DASRAA01. The sequence continues at coordinate 183,551 of CAVVNW010000006.1, read as the reverse complement.
CTCCATCAGCACGGTGTAAAAGGCCGTAATGCTGCCGTGGGCAAAACGTCCGGCCCGTTCTACCAGTCGCGCCAGCATGTTCAGTACCGACGGAGTGTAACCTTTTGCGGTCGGCGGCTCGCCGGCCGCCAATCCGATTTCGCGTTGCGCCATCGCGAAACGCGTGACTGAATCGACGACTAGCAGAACGTTCTTGCCCAGTCCGCAGAAATATTCGGCGACCGCCGTCGCTGTTAAGGCAGCGCGAATACGCAGGAGCGGCGACTGATCGGAAGTCGAAACTACGATCACCGAGCGACGCCGGCCCTCTTCCCCCAGTATCTCGATAAACTCGCCAACTTCGCGGCCGCGTTCGCCGACCAATGCCAACACAGTCATGTCGGCGTTAGTGCCACGGGCCATCATGCCAATCAGGGTGCTCTTGCCCACGCCGCTGCCACCAAAAATCCCCAGGCGCTGGCCCCGCCCGCAAGTCACGAAACCGTCAATGGCCCTCACTCCGCAACTCAGCGGCTCGCGGATCGGCACCCGGGTCAATGGCAAAGGCGCTGAGCCATCCACCTGGACGGTCTTCAGTGCACGATAATCGCCCATGGAGTCCAGTGGACTGCCCGTGGCGTCGATCACGCGGCCAAGCATATCGGTCCCCACTCGCAACGATGGCCGCGTGCCCCAGGTGACGATGCGATCGCCGAAACGAATGCCCTGCGGGCGTTCCACCGACATCGACAGAATGGTGGAACCCCGAAACCCGACGATTTCTCCCGAGTAGGAGCGCCCGCTGCCGCTTACGATTTCGCAAGACTCGCCGACCGAACAGAATGGACCGGCAGACTCGATCAGGTTGCCGAGTACCTGTTGCACACGCCCCTGCCAGCGTAACGTCGCGCAGCGTCGCAGCCAGTTCTCGTAGGGTCGTAAGGGCGCTTCGTTCATCGCGGCTCGGGCCGTTTGGCCAGAAGATCGAAGAATCCCCTCTCGATCTCCTTTAGTTGTGCGTCGATGCTGACGTCCGCCGTGCCCAGTTCGGTTTCCAGCACGCAGCCGCTGGACTCCAATTGAGAGTCCTCCAGCACTTCAACTTTGGTGCCCGACAAATGGCTGGCAAAATACTCCCGCCACTCCGCGCAAGCCTCCGGACAAACCCGCACCACCACGTGAGAGCGTTGTTGCAGATTCTCGACAGCGATTTTGGCCAACGCCGCCAGCAGCATGCGGTCGACCTGGGCTTCGCGATGCAGAATCCTACCCGCCACCGCCAGCACAAGATTCACTAGCTCCGGTTCGACACGGGAGTAATACTCTGTACGCTGGCTTTGAAACTGAACGATCGCTTCGCCGATGCGGGCCCGTTCGGCCTGCAATTCGCGCTGATGTTCGTGGATCAACCTCGCTTCCGTCTCCTGCGCAGCCGTAGCTGCCACTTGCATTAGGCGCTGTCCCAGTTCCTCTTCGCTAAGTGAGACGCGCGGCGGTTTCTTTTCCGGATCGAGGCCAGCGGAAACAGTTTCTAGCTGTGCTCCGCAACCGCGCACGTCACGGGGAACATCGTGGTATTCCAGCGTCGTGATGGGCGGCGCGTTCCGGTGACTGGCGTCGTGGCTAGACAATGTATTCATCGTTACCGTCATTCTTCAGTACCAGTTTTCCTTCAGACTCCAGCTTGCGAGCCAGGCCGACGATCTCCTGTTGGGCCTTGGCAACTTCTTTTCCGCGTACCGGTCCCAGGACTTCGATCTCTTCTTTCAACATGTCAACCGCTCGCGACGACATGGTCCGAAATATGCATGTTCGCAACTCCTCGCTCGCTCCCTTGAGCGCAACCGCCAGGGCCCGTTTGTCTACCTGGCCCATCAATTCGCGCAGCGACAGTTCCGGTATCTGCAGGAAATCGTCAAAGGTAAACATCAGGCTGCGGATCTCCAGCGAAAGTTTCGGCTCTTCCTGCTCGATGGTTTCGAGAATCATGTGGGCGGCATTCGAGTCCAAACGGTTCATCAATTCGGCAACGCTCTTGAAGCCGGCGTAAGTCCGCCGCTTCTGGTCACCCAGCGATTGCATTCGCCGGTTGAGGATCACTGAGACTCGTTCCGCCATCTCCGGCGAGAACTGGCGCAGGTGTGCCAGTCGCTTGACCGCCTCGGCGCGGACCTGCTCCGGCAACTTCATCAGCAGCGTGGCCGCTTGTTTGGATTCCAGGTGTCCGAGTATCAAGGCCACCGTCTGTGGATGTTCGCCTTCGAGAAACTTCGCCAGCTGCTGCGGGTCGGCTTTTTGCAGCGATTCCACTTTGCTGGCGTCCATGGCATGAGAGTGCGACACCCGTTGCAGCAGGGTCCGCGCACCGTCGTCGCCGAAGGCCTTCACTAGCAGCCGATTGGCGTATTCAGGTCCGCCTTGCGCAAGATATTCCTGGGTGACCGTCAACTGGTGGTACTCCTCCAGGATTCGCTGCGCGACTTCGGCCGGAACGTTGCCCAATGCGCTCAACTCTTCCGTAACCCGCTCTACGTCGTCTTCGGTCAGGTTGCGAAACACTGACGAAGCCTCTTCCTCCCCTAACAAGGCCATCAGGATGGCCGCTTTTCGCGCCCCCTTGATCGGCGTTTCCGTGCGGACGTTCGTCACCATCAATCCTCACGCAGCCATGCTTGCACCAGGCGGCTGCTGCTCACCGGTTCCCGCCGTACCCGCTCCACGACTTGTTTCTTGAGCAGCTTGGCCTTCTGCGGAGAATCAGCCATCGCCGCTACGCTCTCGCTTTCCAGCGTTTCGTCAACGCTGTTCCCCGTCGGCAGCGCCGCCAACCGTTTGCGGGCCGGCAATTCCTTCATCGACGCAATTGCCTGTGTCTTGATGGGCCGAATTACCAGCCGATAGGTGGCCAGAAACAGCAACAGGATCACAGCGTAGCGGATGAGCAGAGACCACGCGTTCACTGTAGTTCGAATGCGCTCAATCCACGTTGGAGGTAGCAACACTTGCGGTGCCGGCTGATCGAAGGCAATGTTTTGCACGCTGATCAAGTCACCCCGCGCCGTATCGAGCCCCAATGCTGCCTGCCCCAACTCCTGAATCTGCTTCAGCTCCTCGGCCGACCATTTCCTGCGCGCTGCCACCTGTTTGCCGTTCTCCTGCTTGGTTTCCACCAGATCGTCCAGCAGCAGCGCCGCTGTAATACGGCGTATTCTGCCCGCCGGCTCCGAAGTCCGCCGAATGGTCTTGTTGACGCCGTAGGTGGCACTCTCCGATTTCGTGTTCTGGTTGTTGTCGCCGGTCGCGGCGGACGGATTCGCTCCGGCACTTGCCCCAGGTACATTGCTCGACGTCCCCGGTACTCCCCCTACTCCTGCTCCGCCAATCATTTCTTCCGAGCGCTGCATGGACAGCGTTACAGTGGCTGCCGGATCGTATCGTTCCTGACTCTCCTCCAGAGTGCTGGGGTCGTATTCCACGTTCACGCTGGCCCGCACGCGGCCGGCTCCAACGACTGGAGTCAGCGTTGCCAGCAGACGTTGGGTCAGTTGTTCATCCATGCTTCCAGCCGCCGGCGAGTCGCCCGCGACCCCAAGCGGACGATTGGTATCGGCGTCGATGACCGAGACATGGTCCGGGCTAAGTTCGTCTACCGCTCCCGCCACCAGTCGCGCAATCGACATCTGCGCGTCAGGCGAAATGGCCCCCCGGCGGAGTTTCAGGATTACCGACGCCTTGGCGGCCCGCTGTCGGTCAATGAACACGGAATCCGCGGGCATCACCAGATGCACCCGTGCGGTCTCCACGTCCCGCAAGCCTTGAATCGTGCGTTCCAACTCGCCCTCCAGGGCGCGCTGGTAGTTGACCTTCTCGTCGAACTCAGTCTGGCCCCACGAAACCTTGTCGAAGATTTCAAAACCCATGCGTCCACGGTGCGGCATTCCCTGGGAAGCTACTTCGAGGCGCGCAGCATCGAGCTGGTCTGCCGGTACGCTGATTTCCGTGCCCGCCGGATCCAGCTGGTGAGGGATGTTCTTCGCTGCCAGCTGGGCGGCGATCGACTGGGCATCGGCTTGGCTCAGCCCGCTGAACAGTACCTTGTTATTCGGACTGGCAAGCTGACGGACGAACACCAGCAACAGCGTCAGCGTCAGGGCCGCTCCTCCCACTAGCAGGAAGCGCTGCTTTGAGCTCATCTCCTGCCAGAGCTGACTGACTTGCTGCATCGCCTTGCGAATTTCCGCCATGCTGCGCTATCCGGCCCCTCAGAACTGCATTTGCGACACTTGCTGATAGGCGTTCACGATCTTGTTACGTACCTGCATCATCAGTTGAAACGCTACGTCGGCCTTTTCGATGGCGATCATGACGTTGTGCACGTCGGTGTGCTCGCCTTGCAGCAGCGAACCCACCTGCTGATCGGAGCTGGCCTGCAGTTGATCGACCTGATCGACGGCGTCGCGAAGCACGTCCGCAAAGCCACCGGACTGCGGCTCCAGACCGGTCTGGGCCGCAGGCCGAGGTTCGTAAATCAAAGGCTGTACGGAAGCGCCGGTGATCGTGTTACTCATGGTTCACCTCAACAGGTCCAGCGATTGCTGGATCATCTGCTTGGATGCCGTAACGGCTGACGCGTTGAGCTGGTAGGCCCTCACTGCGCCCATCAGATCGACCATCTCCTGGATGGGATTGATATTCGGATAGGCCACGAAGCCCGACGCGTTGGCATCGGGATGCCCGGGCTCATAGCGCATGACCGGTGGCGTGGGATCATCGGCCACTTGCACCAACCGCACTCCGCCCGGATTCCGGCCGGCAAGCCGGCTGGAACCGGCCAGAAGCAGGCGAAAGGCCGAAGCCCCCGCACTGGAGAACACCACCATCTTTCGCCGGAACGGTCCGCCCTGCGCCGTGCGGGTGGTTTCCGCATTCGCCATGTTCGTGGCAATGATCTCTGCGCGCGCCCGTTCGGCGGCCAGGGCCGACCCGCTTACCTCGAGTGTTGAGAACAGTCCCATATTCATTTCCCTTCGTTAATCGCGGTCAGCAATCGATGGAACTCCGACTTCATGATCTGTACTCCGATCTGGTATTGCATCTGGGTCTCGGCCAGCAACAAGCTCTCTCGGTCCAGATTCACATCGTTGCCGTCGGGCCGTTGCAACAATCCTGGAACGGAACGGACTGTTGCCGAGAACTGTCCGGGGCGGTTGTCCATGGCCCGGCGCAGCTCCGCGCGAAAATCGACATCCTGCGTGTGATACCCGGGAGTATCGATATTCGCCATGTTCGACACAATCAACTGGTGGCGCGTCGACACCACGCCGAGGTAGCTTTCCAGCAACGGCAGAATCGACATGGCTCAGGCATACCTCCGGGGCGGGAGCCCATATTCGCGAATCCGGTTACGAATGGTCCGCACGCTGATGCCCAGCATCTTGGCCGCACGGGTGCGGTTGCCGCTGGTTTCCTCCAGTGTTTTTTCGAGCAACCTCCGCTCCATATTGCGAATGGCAGTTCCCGGCACGAGTAACGATTCCGCACTAGTAGGGGCGAACGGAGTGACCGGCCCCACTGACAGCAGTTCGTCTTCGAGGCATTCGCAATCCAGTTCGGGCGACGGATACAGTGCCAGCATCCGGCGTGTGAGATTGAACAACTCGCGCACATTTCCCGGCCAGGAATGCTCCCGCAGACGCGCCATAAGTTCCTCTCTCAAGCGGGGAGCTGGTCGTCCCGACTGGTTCGCGATCTGTTTCGCGAAAAACTCGGCCAATAGCGGGATGTCCTCGCGCCGCTCGCGCAACGGTGGAAGCGACAGCGGTATCACATTGAGGCGGTAGAAAAGGTCGGCGCGGAACCTTCCCGATTCGACCATCGCCCGCAAAGAAACATTCGTTGTAGCGATAACCCGGGCGCGCAATGAAACGGGATGAGTGCCGCCCACCCGCTCGAATTCGCGCTCCTGCAGCACACGCAGCAGTTTGGGTTGCAGACCCAACGGCATCTCACCTACTTCATCCAGCAAAAGCGTCCCACCGTTAGCGAGTTCGAATTTCCCCACCTTCGTCGCGATGGCCCCGGTAAATGCCCCGCGGGCGTGGCCGAAGAGTTCGCTCTCCAGCAACTGGTCAGGCACGGCAGCGCAATTCACTGCGACAAAAGGCTTGTCACGGCGAGTGCTGTGTTCATGAATGAATCGTGCCAGCAGTTCCTTGCCGGTACCACTCTCGGCTTCGATCAACACATCCGCATCCGTCCGAGCCGCGGCCGCCGCCCGTTCCAGGGCCCGCAACATATTCCGTGACTCGCCCACCAGCCGAGTCTTGCCGCCGGACTCCCGCTCGAAGGCGCGCGCTGTACCGGCCATCACCCGGCCAATAGCGGCTTGTAATTGTTCAAAACTGAAAGGCTTCATCAGGTAGTCGCATGCCCCGCTTTGCATGGCCAGCACCGCCTCCGGCACGGAACCAAAAGCGGTCAGCAGAATCACTGCGGTCGAAGGAGCCGTCTGACGTACGCTGCGCATTACACTGAGCCCGTCGCCATCTGGCATGCGCATGTCCGTCACTACCAACGGAACGCGGCTTTCGCCGAATTTACGTAGCGCCTCTGTCGCTCCACCCGCGCTGTCCGCCTGCCAGCCATTCCGCTGGAAATTAGAAACCAGGGCGGCGCGCATTCCTGGTTCGTCGTCCACCACCAGCACGGATTGGGGCAGTGGAAGTCATGAGGCGGCGGGCAGCTCCACGACAAATGAGGTTCCCTTTCCTAAAACGCTACTGACGCGGATCGTGCCCCCATGTTGTTCCACGATCCCGCGGCAGACGGCGAGGCCCAGGCCGGGAGTCTGGCCATTGCCGCTGAAGCCGGCTTCGAAGATCCTGTTCTGTACCTCGGGAGCGATACCGCATCCGTTGTCAGAAAACTCAATCGTGGCCCGCGCGCCCGCCTCCCCGCGCACACAGTCGCCAGGATTTGCAGCTTGCCACCAGCCGCCGTATGACGAATCGCATTGATCGCCAGATTCAGCACCAGCTGCTGAATGGCGCTTTCGTCACCTGCCACCCACATCTCATCGAGCTGTCGGCGAGCGACAACTCGATCTGCTTCTGGCTTGCCAATGGACGCACAAACTCCACTGCACTACGCAGGGCTTCGCCAAGCTTCAGGCAGCACAGCGGCGCCGGACCCGAAGCATGGAAGCGCAACACGTTGTTGACCGTGGCGGAGAGCGATCGAATCCCGGCGCGGAGGTGTACTACAAATTCAGCGTTATCGGCTGGATTCTGCCCGATCAGTCCAGCGAACAGCTCCAAACTGGCCAGTGGGTTGCGGATTTCGTGGGCCAGAACCGCAGCCACATCGGCCAGGGCCACAACATTACGCGCCCGTTCCCGTTCTTCTTCCAGCTTTCGCCGCGGCGTGATATCACGCACGATCAAAATGATTTTTTCTTGCGGAATCGTGTGTGAGGCTTGTGCGAACGTCGTGGATTCTCCGCCCAACCGCCGTCGCCGCAATCCCAGCCACCGCGGCGCGGACGAGGTTGCAATCCATACCTCGTCTTCGAGATCCTCCGTCCCTGAGGGCTCTGTCGCTTTCGCAAGCTCAACCCGGTCGCCGAGGGGAGTATCGTCCAGCGACTCGATCCGCTTTCCCTCAAGTCCCAGCAGCCGGCCTGCTTCAGGATTCATCAGGGCGATCCGCCCGTTGGCTTCGACTACCAGCACACCGCAGGGTAGCGAGTCGACTATCTCTCGCAAGGTCAGCTTAACTTGCGCATTCTCGGCCTGACTGAAGCGCAGAGCCTGGTTGCGTTCCGCCAGCACGGCGTGCAGCTGGGTAACTTCCTTCTGCAACTCCTGGTACGAATTCTCCAGGCGACTGGCGGCGAAGCTAAACTCCGAGAACGCATCCGCCAGTACTGCCGCGCCGGCTTGCGCCTCTGTCAGCGGAAGGTTTATTGGAGCGGGATGAGAAGTAGGCAACATCTGCCTAGTTTCTCTGCAAGAGGCTTGCCAAAGAGATGCGACATTAAAGCTATGAGGATGTGGCTCGAAAAGTAGAAACTTAAAAGCTAAAAGCTAAAAGCTGATAGCTGATAGCTGACAGCTAACTCGCTAAATAATGATGTGTTCCGGCTTGATCTCCCGGCCGTCTTCCACCAGAATGCTCGCCCGCTCCATCACGTTGCGCAACTCGCGCACATTTCCCGGCCAGGTGTGCTGCTGCAGAATCGACAACGCTGCCTCCGACACCACGATTCCCGGGCAGAACCGTTGCGCAAAACTGCACGCCAGACGAGGCAGGTCGCAGAGGCGCTCGCTCAGCAGAGGCAGCTTGATCGAAAAGACAGCCAGGCGATAGTAAAGATCTTCGCGGAAGGCCCCCTCATCCACCCGTTTGCGCAGTTCGACATTGGTGGCGGCAATGACCCTGACATCGACCCGAAAGTTGTCATTGCTGCCCAACCGCTGCACCTCGCCCTGTTCCAGGAAGCGCAGCAGCTTCGACTGTAGTGCCAGCGGCATCTCTCCGATTTCATCCAGGAACAGAGTCCCACCCTGGGCCGCGTGAATACGGCCCATCCGCGACTGCACGGCACCGGTGAAAGCGCCTTTGACGTAGCCAAACAATTCCGCCTCCAGCAGCGCCTCCGGAATCGCGGCGCAATTGATGACTACGAACGGATTTGACCGACGTGGACTCACCAGATGAATAGCCTGCGCGACGAGATCTTTGCCAGTCCCGCTCTGGCCGAGAACCACCACCGTGGTATTCCGGCGAGCCACCAGACGGGTGACAGCGTAGACGCGCTGCATCACCTCGGAATCGCCGATCATGCCCGGTAAGCCGGTTTCGGTGACCGGAATCTCGCTGTGCCCGCCAATCGCCGGCCCCGGGATCGATTGCAGCACGCCTCCCCGTTCCAATTCCTCCACCGCTTGCAGTGCCAATGGACTCGGCGAAGACGACCGCAATAACGGCTGGCCGGTGTGCGAATTCACCGTGACCACGTGCATTTGCGGGTAGCGGGAAGTCACCAGGTCGTGGAATTCCGTCGCATCCAGGTCCGGTAGCGCCGGGTCGAGCAGCAGCAACTCGCCGCTGCTGATATCCAGCTTCGCCAGTGCGTCGGCACCACTTTCGGCTTCACTCACCACCCAATGCGATGATCCCAGGCGGCGAATGAGCTCGCGCCGCAGACTCGGGTTGGGACTGACAACGATCACTGGGACGTCCGCTGCGACACGGACCGAAGCTTCTAGCGGATGAATGCGTGTAAGGCTGCTCATAGCTGCTGTCCATTCTGCATAAGGCCACTGCCTAAGATGGTCGGTTAGAGACGCATTAGCCTTGGTACGCGATATTTTCCAGCTCGGTCGGCGAGCAGGTAGCAACAGGTAAACGCAAGCGAGCCACGAACGGATAAGTTTGCCACTGCAAACTGGCATTCTGGGCCGATGCCAGTGCTTCCGCCAGGGTCATGACTCTTGCATCGGGTGCGAACCTGCACGAACTTCTGCTCGGCGGCGGTGAAATGGCCAAGGGTTTGCTCTCCCGACGTATGACGATATTCATTTCGTGGGCGTCGACATGCGCACAGAGATCAATCACATCTCCTCTGCTAGCCTCAGATTGAGCTTGCTGTACCAGGTGAAACAGGCATTGACGTAGCCCCGCTGGGACCGCCAGCACGGCTGGTGTGTCCTGCGGTACACTGAGCTTCAACGACACCTCGGCGTCGTCGAGGACACACGTCAGGTCTTCCACCACCTGCGAAACCACGGTGCGAATGCAGACCGATTCGGGTGCCTGGATGTTACGGGCAATCCTCACCAGCTCCTGCACGAAACCCATCGTGTCGACCAGGCGTGAAACTTCGACCAGTGAGCTATCGATGGCCCTTTGATAATGGCTGATGCAAGACGCATTCCCGGAGGCCACCTCGAGCGTCGCCCGTAGCACGGTCAGCGGCTGGGCCATCGAGTGCATACCCTCCGACAGCGCATCCAACAAAGGCACAGATTCGCCTGTGTAGAAACCCAGGCTTCGCGGCTGCACTGCGTCAGTCGTCGGCAAGCACGTACCCCACGCCACGCATGGTGCGAATCAGTTTGGTTTCGCCATCGAGATCAACCTTATCTCTGACGTATTTCACGTAGACATCCACCACGTTTGTCGACGGATCGAACGGCATGTTCCACACCTCCTCCATCAGGCTGCCACGGGACACCGGCCTCCCCGCATTGCGCATCAGGAACTCGAGCACGTCAAACTCTCGCACTGTGAGTTCGATCCTTCGCCCGTTGCGTTGAACTGTTCGCTGTTCCCGATCCAGCGTCAGGTCGGCGACCTGTGACACCCGGGAAATCGGTCCAGTGTTGCGTCGCAGAAGGGCCCGGACCCTCGCATGCAGTTCCACGAACGAAAACGGTTTGACCATGCAGTCATCCGCACCCGTGTCCAGTGACAGGGCCCGGTCTTGCACCCGGCTACGAGCAGTTAGTACGAGCACTGGTAAGCGCGGCTGGGTTGGTCGAACCCGTCGCAGCAGAGAAACACCGTCGAGCTTGGGAAGGTTCAAGTCCAGGATGATGAGGTCAAACTTGCCATCCTGAATAATTTGTTCGGCGGCTTCTCCATCGTGGACGACGCTTACTACATAAGACTTGGTTTCCAATTGCTGACGAAGCAAGTGCGCCAGTGGTATGTCATCTTCCACCACCAGAAGACGGCTACCCGCATCCTGACAAAAGCCGCGTCGAATTGGATGCGGTTCCATGGCTGATTACCGGAGCGCCGCCGCTCGATGCGGCGAAGGGCACTCCGCGAGGGGCCGGTTAAGTTAACCTGGCAACCTGTCCGGCTCGGCGCTCTTCGGCGCTGCCTCCGAATGTCACATAGATAAGGATGAGACATCGGTGACAGGCATCACGTTCGCCCTAACTTTAGTTACTAGGTGCAGGAACTTTAGTAACCACACACACTCAGTCGACAGGTGCAGTCGTCGCCAGACACCTGTATACCCATTCGCCCACAATTCCCTATGCTCTTCATGAAAATCAAATTGACTAACAAGAAAATAAATGGGACTTCCGGCGAGGCGCGTCACAACTCTTCTGCCGTTTGGGAGTAATATGCAACCACTCGTCGCGTCCTGGGGTCGGCGCGAGTTTCAGGGGGGCCCGATGCGAAAGCATATCCAAGTGGCCAGCGTAGGACTGGTGTTCTGCGCCACCTTCACAGTGGGGGCGACCGCTCAACGAGGCGGATCCAGTGGCAGCAAGTTGCCGGCTTCGACTCCGAACACTGCGTCACGCACCACGACCAACACCGCGCCGAACCCCCAGCAAAACGTTTACTACGTGGGGAAGGTTGTCCTGGATAGCGGGATCGCACCACCAGCGACGGTGGCGGTGCTGCGCGTTTGTAATGGTTTTCGCCACCGGGAAACTTACACCTCCGCCGATGGCTCGTTCACGTTCATGGCCGGAGATCGCACCACCGACGCCTTGCCCGATGCATCCGAAGACACCCGTGAATTTGGCGCCAATAGCAGCGCGATGGCCAACGCGAATCCGATGACACTAGGCCAGGCGAATTTTCAGTCGCCCATTGCCGATTGCGAGTTGATCGCGGACCTGGCTGGCTACACTTCCTCGGCGATTCATCTTGACCAGTCAATGGGCAATTCCGACGTCGGCGTCATCGTGCTCCACAGTCGAGGCAAGAAAGCCGACGGAATGGTCACGGTGGCCAGCTTGGAAGTACCCCAGAAAGCAAGAAAGGAATACGAGAAGGGAAGCGAAGCGCTGGAGAAGGGAAACCTGGCGGAGGCCGAAAAGTCGCTGCGCAAAGCGATTAACGAGTACCCCAAGTTCGCTGAAGCGTGGATGCGCCTGGGCGATATCGAGCAACGTCGCAATAATATTCCTGGTGCCGTGCAGGATTACCAGGAAGCGATTAACTCTGATCCCAACCTTCCTTTGCCATATCTCCGGATGGCCTTCCAGTCCGCGGTCGCTTCCAAGTGGGACCAAACCCTTCAACTTACCGCGCGACTGATTTCCCTCGATCCGGTCGGCTACCCTTTGGCCTATTACTTCAGCGGCGTCGCCGAGTTCAACCTTAAGCACTTCGATAAGGCCGAAAGCAACGCCTTGCGGGCCGAGGCCATGGACACTCAGCACATCGAGCCTCGTGTCGAACTTTTGCTGGCGGCGGTGTACAACGCTAAGGGTGCGTACGCTTCGGCTGCCGAGCACTACCGTATCTACCTCAAGCTGGTGCCTGACGGCCCACTCACAGCACGGGTAAAGACTGATCTTGCCAAGACTGAAGAGCTGGCAAAATCGCAGCCTCCTTCTCCTGTGCCGGGTAACAAATAGCAAGTCCGTCGTCATATCGCGTCCGATCAAATCCAGGAATGTGTTTGTACGACGTAACTCTTCGTGTCCCTCGGCAACATTTCATAGCGTTCGAGAGGCGCGTGTCTAGTATCCTGAGCCTCCGGGAACAACTTTGGCTTTCACACGATGGATAGGTCTTCACTCCCCATCAAGAACCAGAGCGCGATACATCTGGCCGACGAAGAATTCCGCGCGCGCTATGGTGCCCCAGACGGAATCTTCATGGCGCCGGGCCGAGTGAACCTGATCGGCGAACATACCGACTACAACGATGGTTTCGTCATGCCGGCGGCGATCGGCTTTGCTACCTACGTTGCGGCGAGCGCTCGCAGTGACGACAAGCTGAGTGTCCATTCCATCGACTTTCACGAAGGCCGCGAATTCGACCTGGCTGAAATCCCGCAAGGTCCCACCGGACATTGGAGCGACTATGTTCGCGGCGTAGCGGCCGTCCTGCGCTCGCAAAATGTGACGATCCATGGCGCCAACCTCGTGGTAAAGGGCGACGTACCAATTGGTGCCGGATTAAGTTCCTCGGCGTCCATCGAAGTGGCCACTGCGTTTGCGCTTATGGGCGTCAACCACTTGAACCTCGATCGTCGCACCATCGCATCCATCTGCCAACGCGCCGAGCACGAATATGCCGGCACCAAGTGCGGCATCATGGACCAGTTCATCGCCTGCTTCGGGCAGGCGAACCACGCATTGCTTCTCGATTGCCGTAGCCTTGAGTTCGAAGCGTTAAGCATCGCGACGTCCGCTCGCATCGTGATCTGCAACACCATGGTGAAGCACGAGCTTGCAGCCGGAGAGTACAACCATCGCCGCGCCGACTGCGAGGCGGGCGTGCAAATTCTCCAGCGATTTCTTCCCGACATCAGGGCCCTTCGCGACGTCACGTTGTCGCAACTCTCTGAATACAGCAGCGAGCTTCCTCCGGTTGTCTATCGTCGCTGCCGCCACGTCATCAGCGAGAATGCGCGTGTCCTGGATGCCGGTGAAGCCTTGAAGCAAAACGATCTCCACCGATTCGGTGCCTTGATGGGCGAATCGCATGCCAGCTTGCGCGACGACTACGAAGTCAGCAGCAAAGAACTCGACCGGATGGTGGAGTTGGCGAGCACCTGCTCCGGTGTTTACGGCGCGCGCATGACCGGCGGCGGATTCGGTGGTTGCACGGTCAACCTGGTCGATGCCGAAGCAGTAGACGACTTCAAACTTGCCGTGTCTCACGGCTATCAGCAGTCATTCGGAATTCAACCAGAGATCTACGTTTGCACCGCCGCGGACGGCGCGAAGGAAATTACTACATAACCTTATGATCGATCTCACACAGATCAACGCAACTCCGCATCGGCGGTTCAATCCGCTCACCGGTGATTGGGTCCTGGTGTCGCCGCACCGCAACCAACGGCCCTGGCAGGGACAAACTGAGCGGGAGCCGGAGGAGCGCGGACTTCGCTACGATCCCCACTGCTATCTGTGTCCGGGCAACGAGCGCGCAGGTGGCGTTCGCAATCCGCACCTACGAATCCACCTTCGTTTTCGATAACGATTTCGCGGCCATGAAGCCTCGATGTTGCCGATGTCCGCGGCGACGAGAAGGGACTATTTGTCGCCGCCACCGAGCCGGGAATCTGCCGCGTGGTCTGCTTCTCGCCTCGCCACGACCTGTCGTTCGCGCACATGGACGCCTCGGCGATTCGCTCGGTGGTGAATGCCTGGGCCGAGCAGTATCGCGAGCTCGGTGCCATGCCCGAAATCAACCATGTGCAGATCTTCGAGAACCGCGGCGAGATGATGGGATGCAGCAATCCGCATCCTCACGGCCAGATCTGGGCCAATCACACCGTCCCCAATGAGCCGCGGAAAGAGCAATCGGCGCTGCTGGAGTATCAACAACGCAATCACAGTTGCCTGCTTTGCGACTACGTCGAACTGGAGCGCGCCGACGGCGAGCGCGTGATCTGCGAAAACGACCACTTCCTCGCTCTGGTTCCGTTCTGGGCGGTGTGGCCCTTCGAACTCATGCTGTGCAGCAAAGGCCACGTCGCTGATATCGCCGCTCTCGACGAAGCCGCCCGGCATGCTCTGGCCGACATGCTGAAGCGCATCGCCACGCGTTACGACAATCTCTTCGAAACGTCATTCCCCTACACGATGGGATTTCACCAGCAGCCGACCGATGGAAGTCACCATTCGGAATGGCATCTGCATGCGCATTACTATCCGCCGCTGTTGCGCTCCGCGACCGTAAGAAAGTTCATGGTCGGATACGAGTTACTCGACGCACCCCAACGCGACATCACGCCCGAGTATGCGGCGGACCGGCTGCGCAGCGTTCCCGAACAGCATTACCGAAATGGGAAGATGCAGCAGGCAGGCGACTAAAACGGCCACCCCCCGGCCAGCGAAGTTATCTCTCGCCTCCGTGTCTCCGTTCGCACGCTGTGTGCTGTAGTCAGCTACAACACTAAACAATTCTCTTTTCCACTGCCCTTTGAAATCAATGGCTTGGCGGGAAATTGTTCGCAACCGATTGGATTTACAGCTAGTTGTAGGTATCCATGTCTCGGCGTAGGAGTTAGCGGTACATAGTTTCGCCAAACATTCGCCTACCTCGGGCGAGAAGGGCCTTCAGCGCTGTTGGCGGGGCGATGGGCTATAACAGTCCGTTTCGCTGATGCTTCGCTGCCGGATGGTGGGAGCGATTTCGGATCGAGTTTTCAAAGAGCTGGCGAAGACCGCAACGCAGGCGCGGCAGACGGGAGGGACACTTATCCCCTCGCGTCACGACACCTTTCTTACAGGCTAGGCGATGAGGTGCGAAAGGACGGAGGTCACGGGGCGGTGTGATAAGAGCGAGTGCTCGACTCGCCTTCACGGTCGTCGGTAATTACTCTGATTTAGGCAGCCGGAATTGTCGAGCTACAAGGGAAAATCCCCACCCCGGCAAAGGAAGCCGAGATGGCCGACCCGCCCGCCTCAAGAGTTCTTTGGAGACTCAGAAGCGCAAAGTGGGTACCCGCCCGGGCACTTCAATGACTCAGCTGCCGCTGGAGATCTTTTGCGGCTTTGCTGTAGGCCGAATTTCCTGGCTCAATGGCACTCGCCAACTGTAATTCCTCCAATGCCGTTTTGAAGTCCCCCTTGTCCCGTAGGTCACGACCCAAGCGATAATGCGCTGGCGCGAAGTTCGGTGCGAGATCGATCGCCTTCCGATATTCCGCGATCGCCGCGTCCATGTCGTTCTTTTGGTCCAGCACGAACCCTAAGCCATAATGGACTTGGTTCCCCGCATACCCTAAGCGCAAAGCCTCGCGGTACTCGACGATCGCCGTGTCCCAATCCCCGACATTCTCAAGTGCGAAACCAAGGTTGTAGTGAAGCATACCCTTATCTGGAGCGAGTTTTAGTGCCTCTCGATATTCAACGATCGCCTCCTGGTGGTCGCCCCGATCATCGAGGAGACTGCCAAGATTCTCGTGTGCATTTACATGTCTGGGGTTAAGGCGAATCGTCTCACGGTATTCTGCCATAGCTTCGGTGTTCCGCCCGTTGCCTTGAAGTGCCAGCGCAAGATTGTAGTGTGTCGGCGGATCGTTAGGATCGATCTCAAGAGCTTTGTGGTATTCGAGTATCGCCTCATCAAACCGTTTTTCGTTGGCGAGATCCAGGCCTATGTCCGAATAGCATGCCAAACAGTCGGGCTTTATCTCAATTACTTTGCGGTATTCGACGATGGCTTCGTCATAGTGTCGCTGAAAAGAGAGTGCATTTCCGAGATTGCGCCGCGCTACGGTGTCGGAAGGGTCGAGTGCCAGGGCAGCCCGAAATTCGGCGACGGCCTGCTCGTAAAGGCCCTCCGCAGTTAACATGGTGCCAAGATTGTTGTGGGCTTGAACCAGATTAGGTTGCAAGCCTATGGCTTTCCGGTATTCCACCATCGCTTCATCGCGCTGTCCCAGATCGTCCAATGCATTCCCAAGATCGTTGTGGGCCTCGGCGAGGTCAGGCTTTAGTCGCAACGTCTCTCGATACTCCGCGATGGCTCCATTCAACGTATTTAGGCCACATCCTTTTTCTGAAGCACCGCCGCACATCCGTTGAAATTGTGCGTACAACTCGAGGGCCCGCTGATAGTGCTGAAGTGTGGCATCAGTCTTGGAAGGGGCGTCTGGGAGCGGATCACTTGACTGGCCGTGCGCGCTCACCAAAGGCGCGAGCACAAGTCCAACTGACAAAACTGACATCGTCAGCACTAAAGGGCGCAAGTGGGTCACCATCCTTACTGTATCGACGGTGTTAAGGGCCACGACTGTATCACGCCGAGGCCGGATCCGCACGCGGAACACTTGCGAGCTCCTTTGTTCTGCGCCAGGAAGCGGGGACGTTTCAGAATGCCGCGATGCCCGTGATGTGCTTGACGATAGTCAGGGTATGATCTGTGAGTGCCTCCGTAGGTCTTTACCGACCCCCGGTTGGCCATGTGACTGGGTGCCCCACCCTTCGACTGCGCTCAGGGCAGACCCCAAGCCAGGGTTGCTTGAGTGGGAGCTTTCTTTCGTCTCGTCCACCAGGACGCAACCTCTGTCACTCCTTCGTCTCCGAGGGCATAGTGGCGATAGCTGCTCCACGGCCAGTCTTCCGGTCTCTCCACAAGTCCCCGTGCCACGGGATTACGATGCAAATATTTCAGCTTCTCGGTACGCTTAGCAAAACCGGCTTGTGTGGGGCACCCAGTTTGTGGGGGCACCCAGTTTAGAATCCGGGTTCATGCATCGCCTCACCACAAGACGCACCGCGACGGGCGTCATTGCAACTTTCGCGTGGAGACACCGGTGATAGAGGAGCAGAGATGAAATTGCATTACTATCCGGACACGGATTCGCTCTACATTGACCTGAAGGCGAATCCCAGTGCCGATTCGCGCGAGGTTGCTGACGGTCTTGTCATTGACCTGGACTCTGCGGGCCACGTGGTGGGAATCGATATCCAGCATGCATCGCAAGTCTTGGATTTGAACACGCTGGAAACCGAGTCTCTGCCTACAAGCAAAACAAGAATTGCTTGAAGTCTCGTTCTGAGAGGACCTGCCCCTCGGGTATCGACGTTCTCGCTTAAAATCTGGGTTCATGCATCGCCTGACCATCAAGACGCACCGCAAGCGCGAAATCGTTGACATCACGGAAGAGGTCGATTCCTACCTGCAAAAACATCATGCTGGGCACGCGGGCGCATGTCATCTGGTGGTGCTCCATACGACTGCGGCGCTGACCACGGCCGATCTCGATCCTGGCACTGACTTAGACATGCTCGATGCGTTCGAACGGATCATTCCCAAGCTCAACTACCGTCATCCTCACGATCCTGAGCACGTGCCTGACCACATCTTGTCGGCGATGATTGGGACATCGGTCACCCTTCTGGCGGAAAAGGGAAGACTGATTCTCGGAACGTGGCAGCGCGTCATCCTGGTTGAACTTGACGGCCCGCGTGAGCGAGAAATAGTCGTCGGATTTGTGAAGACGGAATAGTGAAGACTTCGGTTCCCACCCTTTCCAAAAACAGGGAAAGGATGAGGCACCCAGGCAGGGGCTAAAGCCCGCACATATTTTAAGCGGATTACGGCACGACTGAAGCTCGTGCCCTGACACAAAAACCGTGACTGGCATTTTGGGCAAAAATAAAGCAAAATTACCCAATTCCTTCCTCGGATTGGTCTGGCTAACATGGATATGGCACGCACATTCGGGCTTCCCGCCGCACTGCTGATTATCGCGGTAGCGGCGAACCGTCTCTCGCGCTGGACGCGGGTTCCCGACATCATCGTATTGCTGCTGATCGGCGTCGGTTTGGGGCCGGTGCTGAAGTGGGTTGATCCCAGTCATTTTCAGGA
Organism: uncultured Acidobacteriaceae bacterium; assembly: GCA_963749635.1. Classification (GTDB taxonomy): domain Bacteria; phylum Acidobacteriota; class Terriglobia; order Terriglobales; family Acidobacteriaceae; genus DASRAA01. The sequence continues at coordinate 165,260 of CAVVNW010000006.1, read as the reverse complement.
CATGATTCGCGTCCTGGGAATGCTGGCGTTGATCCTGATCCTGGTCGAGGGCGGCGTGGAGCTGCGCCTGAAAGAAGCTATCCGCTATTCTCCAGGCGGGTTGCTACTGGCCATTGTCAGCTACGCATTTACAGTTGGCTTGGTCGCCGTAGTGGTGCGGCTAACTCTGCACATGACGTGGCTCGATTGCTCGCTGTTGGGAGCAGTGCTCGGATCGACAAGCGCCGCGGTTGTGCTGCCGGCGATCCAGCAGATCGACGCGCCCGAACCGCTCAAGGTCACTCTGACGCTGGAATCGTCGTTGGGAGAGATCATCGCGGTGCTTACCGTGGGCACGCTGATGGGTCTCGATGGCGCTCAACCTTTGGTGGAAGGCCTGATTACCGGCTTTGGACATCACATCCTGATCGACGTCGCCGTGGGTATTGCCGCCGGCGTGGGATGGTCGCGGTTGCTTCCATTGCTGGCTGACCAACGCTTCACCAACGCACTCAACCTCGGCACGGTCCTGGGTGTCTTCTCCGTCGGGCGTTATCTCGGCGGTAGCGGCTTGCTGGCAGAACTGGTGTTCGGACTTACTTTGGCTAACCTGCCGCGCACTCCGCGGATGACACGGCAGGGTGAGCGGATGCTGGCGTTTCATTCGGAGCTGACGTTCCTGGTGCGCTCGTTCTTTTTCGTGCTGCTGGGAATTATGGCGCAGGTTGTTCCCAAGGCCTACGTCGTGCCGATCATAGGAATTTTGATCGTGCTGGTGTTGGCGCGCTGGCTGGCAGTACGCGCGACGCGCTGGTCGATACGCGACGTCGATCGCAAAGAAACGGCTCTGCTGGCACTGATGTTCCCTCGCGGACTGATCACTGCCGTGCTAGCTCTGCAGGTCGTCGCAGCAAAGGGGCAGGCGTTCTTCTTTGTGCCGGCGATGGCATTCACCGTGGTTCTGTTCACCAATCTATTTGTGGTTGTGGCAGCGGTACGGTCGAAGCCGGCTTTGGCGGGTTTCCCGAGTGGGGAAGCAGCGAGCCCGGCACTGGTCGCGGCGCCGACTCCCGAGCCGGAAGTGCCGTCGTAAATTATGGACGGCTAAACCATCTGCGTTCCCCAGAGGTCGTGCAGATGCAGTACTCCCAATAGGCGTCCGGAGCTGTCGACGACGGGCAGGGAAGTGATCTTTTTCTGCTCCATGATGTCGAGCGCGGCTATGGCGTAGGCATCAGGATCGATGGTTTTCGGTTGCTGGGTCATGCACTGGCTGGCCGATAAGTCGAACACCTCTTTGCCGTGATGTTCGAGCAATCGACGCAGGTCGCCATCGCTGATGACTCCCAGCAATCGGCCATCCTCGACAACTGTGGTCATCCCAAGTCCCTTGCGCGACATTTCGTAGATGACTTGGCTGATTGGTGTTGATGGTGCGACCGTCGGCAACGACTCGCCGCTGTGCATCAGGGCTGACGCTCGGGTGAGGCGCTTACCCAGTTTTCCGCCAGGATGCAGATTGGCGAAGTCCTCTTCCTTGAATCCACGTTTCTGTGAGAGCGCGACTGCCAGTGCGTCACCTAGGGCGAGCATGGTGGTGGTCGATGCGGTGGGAGCGAGTCCGAAAGAACAGGCTTCGCCAGTGACCGAGCAGTCCAGGGCTACGTCGGCTGCCTGGGCTAATGTGGAGCGTCGGCGGGTCGATGCCGAGGGCGAGTAGAAGTCTTCGCAAGTCACGGCGATCAGTTGCACACCCAACCGCTTGACTGTTGCCAGCAAGCGCAGGATCTCGTCGGTCTCGCCGCTGGCCGACATTGCCAATACGACATCGCCGCGCACGATCATGCCCAAGTCGCCGTGCATCGCTTCGGCGGGATGGAGGTACAAGCGCCGGAGTGCCGGTCGAGCTGAGCGTCGCAGCGACTTTGCGCGCGATCAGTCCGCTCTTGCCCATTCCGGTTACAACGACCCTACCCGCGCACGCGTACAAGAACTCGATGGCACGCTCGAAGTCAGTTGCCATGGGACCGGCGATCCGGTCAGCCAGAGCGCGCAGGGCTTCGGCTTCGATACGTACAACGTTTTCGGCAATATTTTTCATGAAAGCGATGAATTTCAGCATCAGGGTTCTTGCTTCGGCGCCGCAGGCTTGGGAATGACGACTCCGTGCGAATTGAATACCAACACTCCTTCGGAATTAAGACCACCCACAAGAGGCACGCGCTGGCCGTTGAAGGAAACCTCGACAGCGCCGGAGTTGCCTGTCCAAAAAATGATCTGGTCGGTAGCGTGAATAGTTTTCACGTCGGGTGGCCCGATGATGCCGCGTACCTTATATTGCCCATCCGATTTGATCGACACCCACGCTTTGTCGATCGGCGCGGACCGTGACCTCGAAGGGCTGTTGATTGGCTCCCGGCGCGACTACTGCCGCTTTTTGATTTTCCACGCCCGGAAGCTTTGTGGCCGCTGCCGCTTGCACGGTCTGCTGGGTCGTCGCAGAGTCGCCGGGCTTCGCGGGAGCATTTAAATTGGTTGGACTCTTTACGGCCGTACTGGTCTTTTCGCTTCCGGCAGTATTAGCCGTCTGGTTACTGTTGGGCGACTCGAGCTTGCTGGAACTTTCGTTGGCTTGTCCGGTTGATGAAGTCGCGTCTGCCGGCTTGGGAAGATAAGTAGGTTCGGTGGCCGCTGGTTGAGAGTTGGTGGACGCTGCACGCGCCGCGTCTAGTTTCGCCTGACGGTCGCGCACGCGTTCCTGATAAATTTGCCAGCCGCCAGCGCCGGCGGCAATCACCAGCAGCAGGATGAGAACCGGGATGATGGGAAAACTGGGCGCACGGCTGCCACCCGAGTCTCCTCCAGACCTGTCGATCCGCGACGAATTTTGTTCGGCGATGACGCGAGGGTCCAAGGAAGAATCGCCAGCCGCAGTGAGGTAGTCGGCTACGGCTTCGTCTTCATTCAGGCCCAGGTACTTGGCATAGGCGCGCACAAATCCCTTGTTGAAAATGCCACCCGGAAGGATCTCGAAGTGCTCCTCTTCCAATGCGCGCAGCATCCGGGTTCCGATTTTGGTCGCGCCTGCGATATCGTCGAGAGCTACGCCACGGAGTTCGCGTTCTCGCCGAAGCTTGTCGCCAAAGGAACCCACGATCTTCATCCTTAGTTCAGAATTTGCCACGAACGTACAACATATATGCCTGCCGCGCGCATCATAGAAATCACGCGGTTAGGTGTCAACCGCGACACCGAGTTCCCGAATCGGTTCTCGCATGGCCGATACACGATGCTAGAAGTATAGGATAAACCACTATTTTCCTGTAACATAGACGCATTAAAGGGCGGCTGTGGTCTAGCCTCAAGGCTGTGAGGTATCTACGCCAGGCTCACATGAGATCTGGCTAGCATGCCTGCAACTCCACTTCGGGTCATTGCATATCGGTGGCTTCAGCGGATCAAGATCGCCAGCTGTATGAGTTGAAGATTTTCCACGACGTCGCCAAGGCGCTGACTTCGACTCTCGACCTCGACACCATCTTGCAGACCATTATGGAGAAGATGGCCGCTTACTTTGAGCCGGCCACATGGTCTCTGATCATGATCGACGAGTCGAGCCAGGAGCCGTATTTTGCCGCTTCTGTGGGACGCGGGGCTGAAGGGTTGGCCGCGCTTCGTATGTCGGATGGCTCAACGCTGACCGAATGGGTGATCGCCCACGGCGAGACCCTGGCAATCGAAAACATCAACAATGACGGGGGAATTGATCCCGCCAGCCGAAGGAAATCGTTCGAAGGCATCGGTCCGGTGGTGTGCGTGCCGGTTCGTACCGCCGGCAAAATCCTCGGCGTGATTCAGCTAGTGAATATCGATATGCAGGTCTATACCGGAAGCAAGTTGCTACTGCAGACCCTGACTGACTATGCAGCCATCGCAATTGAAAACGCCCGGGCTGTGCATCGCATCCAAGAGCTCAGTATCACCGACGATTGCACTGGTCTGTATAACGCCCGCCATCTTTTTACCGTCATCGGCGAGGAACTGCATCGTTCGGCGCGTTTTGGTTACGAATTCACTCTTCTCTTCCTGGACCTCGACCACTTTAAGCGAGTGAACGACGAGCACGGACACCTGTTTGGCAGCAAGGTGCTGGCGGAGGTCGGCGAGTGTCTTCGCGAAAATCTGCGGCTGGTGGATGCGGCGTTTCGCTACGGCGGCGACGAGTTTGCGATCCTGCTGCCCCAGACCTCACGCGAGGCAGGATTACGTGTGGCGCGCCGCATTTTCGAAGTGTTTCACAGTCGTCCCTGGCTCCCCAACGAGAACTTTCGCATCGACTTGCGGGCCAGCATTGGTATCGCAACCTATCCCGCGGATGCTACCACTCCCCAAGGTATTGTTCAGCGTGCCGATGAAATGATGTACGCGGTCAAGCAGGCGGGACGCGACAACATTGCAGTTTATGGTAGCGGCATCGTCGGATTGGGCGGGACTAGCGAAGGCAATTAAGTGGGGTATAGCACCCGGCGGCTTCATTTTGCGGAAGTCGAATTCGAAGCTGGAACGGGTCTCCAGGTATTTGGGTTCGCGGGCGCCTGCCGATTCACACCGAAATCCCAGACGTAGAGGTTCATCTCTTCCGGGCCCAGCATTTCTACCAGTGCATACTCGCCGGGAGGCAGCTCTTGCACCGGCGTCACCTTTACCCATTCGCCGGTGCCGATCTTCTCGACGTTGACGCCGATGAAGTTTCCTTCTTCCGATGTCTTGCCGGTAAATGTGACCTTGAGGTTTCCGATCACGCGTACATCTTTTTTCACCTCGGCATGCGCAATGCGAAAGCGTCCGCTGAGCGGAACATCGTTCAGCGCGGCTTCGTCGATATCGACATACATGACCGGACCCGGCACATGTGACTGGATCTTGGCGTGGGGTTCTTTCAACTCGAAGGCATGTTTGGAACTGCCGACAGGATTGATGGCGGCTCGCAGCACGCTCTTCTTGTTGGCAGTCTGATTTAACTCGCTGCCGTTCTGTAAAATCTCTGCCAATTCGGGTTTGCCGTCATACTGGTCGAGCAGAAACACGCCGCCTGTGCCAGGCAATCGTAGCCCCGGCAGAATTTCCGGTGAGTTAGCTTCTTCTTTCTCGCGCTCTTCGCGTTCTTCCGGCGTCTCGACGTGGGCGCGGAGTTTTCCGCTTGCCAGGTCGGCCTCATATTTCTTGGTTGCGTCCCAATCCACCAGCGACGACGGAAGGTCCTCCCATTCAAACCGTTCTGCGCTGAAGTAATGAACGCGATCGCCCTGTATCTCATATTTCACGACCGACTGATACGAGCCGTCCTTCAAAACGATCCGTTGGGTTGGCTGCTGTGCCGTAGTGTCAGTCACGGATTGAAACGCATATAGCGGCGTTGCGCAAACAAATGCGACGATTGCAAGTATCGAACTGTGAATCACGCGCGACATCGACACTAGTTTAGTCCCAAATTGTTGACGCGCACGACCGCTCGGCTCAGCCAAAGTGCTGCCGGCTTCGCTCGATGCGGCGGCCGTATGTGACGCGAATCACAGCACCGTTCGGCCACTCCGTTAACAATGGATCGTCGTTCGTCCACGGTCTCGGCTGGTTTTTTCGAATGGTGTGACGAGCGTATTCTTTTGCTGAGGTGCTTGCATGGAGAGTGCACTCCTGATCCATCGCCTGCAGTTCGCATTCACGGTGACCTATCACTACCTTTTCCCGCAGTTGACCATGGGATTGGCGCCGCTGATTGTGATTCTCAAGACGCTGGCGATTAAAACGAACGACGAATCCTACGACCGGGCGGCCCGCTTCTGGGCCAAAATCTTCGGCATTAATTTCGCGATCGGTGTGGTGACCGGCATTCCCATGGAATTCCAGTTCGGCACTAACTGGTCGCATTTCTCGCGGTTCGCCGGCGGAGTGATCGGTCAGACGCTGGCCATGGAAGGTTGCTTCGCTTTCTTTCTGGAGTCGACATTTCTCGGGCTGTTTCTGTACGGCGAAAAACGCCTGAGCCGTGGCATGCACTGGTTCGCGGCGTTCATGGTGTTTGTGGGCTCGTGGGCCTCGGGATACTTCATCGTTGCCACCGATGCCTGGATGCAGAATCCTGTTGGCTACGAAAAGGCCGCAAACGGTTCGGTCCAACTGGCGAGCTTCTGGGCGCTGGTGTTGAATCCGTGGGCGTGGCTGCAATATGCGCACAACATGAGCGGAGCCGCGATCACCGGTGCGTTTGTGATGGCCGCCGTGGGAGCGTTCTATCTGCTAAGCAATCGGCACGTGGAACAGGGACGCATTTACGTTCGTGTGGCCGTGATTGCCGGCCTCATCGTTAGCGTGTTGCAACTGTTCCCCACCGGAGACTGGGCAGGCAAGATGGTTGCAGAAAAGCAACCGGTAACGCTGGCCGCCATGGAGGCGTTGTTCGACACCCAAAACGGCGCGCCGCTGGTGATCATCGGCCAGCCCGATATGGCGCAGAGAAAGCTCGATAACCCGATCATGGTTCCGAAAATGTTGAGCTTCCTGACCTATCGCCGCTGGAACGCAGAAGTGAAGGGACTCAACGAAGTTCCCGAGAGGGACTGGCCGCAGAACATTCCGCTGCTCTATTTCGCGTATCACATCATGGTCGGCTTGGGGACAATGTTCATCGCGGTCATGGCGGTGGCGGCCCTACTGCTGTGGCGCGGCAAGCTCTTCGATTCGCACTGGATGCTGTGGCTCCTGATGCTGATGTTCCCCCTGCCATACATCGCCAACACGGCGGGATGGATGACGGCCGAGATGGGTCGCCAGCCCTGGCTGGTGTACGGCTTGATGCGCACCGAAGAAGGTTTCTCCAAGATGGTTTCAGCGGGCAATGGCTGGTTCACGTTTCTTGGGTTCGCTGGGATGTACACATTGCTCTCGTTTCTATTCCTATTTCTGATACGCCGCGAAATCGAACACGGTCCGGAACCTGATCCCGCATTGCTCAAACCTACGTCAGGCCAATTTAAGCCAGTGGAGGTGAGATAGCCATGGCAACGATTTGGTTCATGATTGTCGCGGTAATGGTCGCCATGTATGTTTTGCTGGACGGCTTCGACATCGGAGCAGGCGCGGTCCACCTGGTAATCGCCAAGAACGACACCGAGCGACGCACGGTTCTGCGCGCGATCGGTCCGGTGTGGGACGGCAATGAAGTCTGGCTGCTCGCGGCGGGAGGAACGCTGTACTTCGCTTTTCCACTGTTGTACGCCTCCAGCTTCAGTGGCTTCTATCTGCCTCTAATCATCGTGTTGTGGTTGTTGATGCTGCGCGGCATCGGCATCGAATTCCGCAGCCATCTGCAGGACGGCCTGTGGACGTCTGCCTTCGACGTCATCTTTTCCGTTGCCAGTATCCTGTTGGCGATTTTCTTTGGGGCAGCGCTGGGCAACGTCGTCCGCGGTGTACCGTTAAACGCTGATGGATACTTCTTTGAGCCGCTGTGGACGAACTTCCGTGTCGGGGTCAACAACGGCATTCTCGACTGGTTCACCGTGCTGACTGGAGTCGTCGCGCTGGTGACGCTGGTCGTACACGGCTCTCTATACCTCGCGACAAAAACCGAGGGCGAACTGAACGGTCGAGCTCGCAAGGTTGCATCCGTCCTGTGGCCGGTGCAGCTGCTGGTGACGGTTCTCAGCCTTGTCGCCACGCTGTACATCCATCCAGCAATCCTCGCGAACTTTAGCCGCTGGCCCGTCGGCTACGTCATCCCTGTTGTGGTTGCGGGGAGTCTCGTTTATCTCTTCATCGCTCAGCGCCAAAAAAATGACAAGGGCGCGTTCCTCGCGTCTTGCGGCTACATTGTGGGGATGCTTGTGGGCGCGGCATTTGCGCTCTATCCGACAGTGTTGCCCGCGAGCACGGACCCGAACTACAGCCTCACCATTCAGAACACGGCCACCGGCGAACACGGAATGCAAGTGGGCTTCGTGTGGTGGAGTATGGGAATGGTGCTAGCCGCCTGTTATTTTGTCTTCGTCTATCGCATGTTCCGGGGCAAAGTGCAGGTGGAAGAAGGCGCAAACGGGCACGGATACTAACGGAACGTTAACAACAAAGGCTCCGGGTATTTCGGAGCCTTTTGCTTTTGCGGATTGTCTGTCCCACTCGGTTTAAACGGTAACGACTGTCTCAACTCCGGCTTTGTGTTCGATTTCGTGCGCCACGGCGATCGACAAACGACGAATGCCTTCGCGAATCATCTCCGGCACGGCATTCGAAAAGTTCAGTCGCATGTGCGATCCCGTGTCGCCCTCGGCGAAGAACGGTTGACCCGGCACGAAGGCAACATTGTGGCGGATGGCTTCGTCAAACAGCCGCATGCAATCGACGCCAGAGGGCAGTGTGACCCATAGAAACAGGCCGCCCTGCGGATGCGTCCATTTCGCTTCGGGTGGAAAGAAATCGTTCAGTGCAGCAAGCATGGCGTCGCGCCGCTCTTTGTAGCACTGCCGAATGGTCTTCACGTGCTCGTCGAGGAAGCCGTCTTTGGCGACCTCGTAGGCAACCATCTGTGTAAACGTGCTGGTATGCAGGTCGGCGCACTGCTTCAGTTGCACCAGTCGCGTGATGACATCCGGAGGAGCTACGATCCATCCAAGGCGTAAGCCGGGCGTCAGGACCTTGGAGAAGGTGCTGAGGTAAATCACGTTGCCGAGGTGGTAGCCGGTGTCCTTGAGCACGTTCATGCGGTCAAGCACAACCAGCGGCTTGATGTGCTCGCCTTCGTAGCGAAGCTGTCCATACGGGTCGTCTTCGATGATGGGAATGCCGTACTTGTCCGAGAGCCACACCAGTTGGGTGCGCCGGTCTTCGGAGAGCGTCACACCGCCCGGGTTCTGGAAGTTCGGCAGCACATACATGAACTTCGGGCCCGAGCGCAGCGCACCTTCCAGCAGTCTGGTTTGCAGGCCCTGGCCGTCGATGGGAACCGTGACGTACTCCGCGCCCATCAGGTCGAACGCCTGTAGCGCGCCGAGGTAGGTCGGAGATTCCACCAGGATGCGGTCGCCGCGATTAATCAGCAGCTTGGCGATGAGATCGAGCGCTTGCTGCGATCCCGAGGTGATGAGGACATTGTCCACGGTGGCGACAATGCCGTATTTCGCCATCTGCGCGACGATCAATTCGCGCAAGGGCTTGTAACCCTCGGACGGCCCATATTGCAGGGCGGCGGTGGCTTGCGTCGTCAGCACCCGTTCACAGGCCACGCGAAACTGTTCCACCGGGAACACTTCTGGAGCCGGCAGGCCACCGGCGAAGGAAATAATTTCTGGATTGGTGGTGAACTTCAAGAGTTCACGAATGATCGAGCTTTTTACGGTTTTGGTGCGCTGTGCGTAGCGATGGGCCCAAGGCGCGGCCATATTTGCACCCCCAGGAATGCACCTCTATTCTGGTGGATGCGCGGACAGCCGTCTGTGATGCAGGACACCAGTGTGATGGTTATGTTTCACTCCGACGTTGCCGCCGAATCATTTGTTTCAGAGTCAGCGATCGTAGGTCTGGGCAAGCTGGTTGAGGTGTTTGCCGATTCCCAGGGTGAGTTCTTCGGCCCGGTAGCGCCAGTGCCAGTTGCCGGATGACGTGCCGGGTAGGTTCATCCGTCCTTCGCTCCCGATACCGAGAACGTCTTGCAGAAGGAAGATCACGGTGTCGGCGACCGAGGCCATCAGCGTGCGGATCATGACCCAGTGAATATCTGTGCCGTCGGTGTCGAGGTAGCGCTTGGCGAACGCCATTTCTTTCGCCACGTCTTCGGGAGTGCGCGTGCTGTCGCTGGTTCCGGCGCTGTTCCACCATCCCACGACCGTGTCGTTATCGTGCGTGCCGGTATAGGCCACGCGATGGCGCGGGTAATTGTGCGGCTTGAAGTCAGGAGCCTGCGGGTCTTTGCCGAAAGCAAACTGCAGGATCGCCATGCCCGGGAAACCCGAAACGGTTGCGGAGACCTTCGACTTCCGGCGTAATGACTCCGAGATTTTCAGCGAGGATCGGCAGGCTGCCCAGTTGCGCTTCGACGGCCTCGAACAACGGCGCTCCCGGACCTTTTACCCACCGTCCATTGACCGCGGTCGTCTCTGTTCCCGGGATCTCGTAATAGGCCTCAAATCCGCGGAAGTGATCGAGCCGAATCATGTCGAACATTTCAAACGCCCGCCGGAAGCGTGCGATCCACCACTGGAACCCTGTACTGGCGTGCACGTCCCAGCGATAAATCGGATTGCCCCAACACTGCCCGGTGGCGCTGAAGTAGTCCGGGGGAACGCCGGCGATCACGCGGGGTTTGCCGTCTGCCTCAAGATCGAACAAATCGCGATGCGCCCAAACGTCAGAGCTGTCTTGCGCGACATAGATCGGCACATCGCCCATCACGCGGATGCCATTGCGGGCGCAGTGCGCTTTCAGGTCTGACCACTCCCGTTCGAACTCGAACTGGATGAACTTGTGCGTCTCGATCTCGTCGTGCAGGTCGCGTCGCGCCTTGACGAGCGCCGCTGGCTCGCGCAGCGCCAGTTCCGGCTCCCAAAGTGTCCACATGACGTAGTCATGCGTTTCTTTCAATGCCATGAACAGCGCGAACTCGTCCAGCCACGACGAATGGCGCTCGCAAAACGCCTGGTACGCAGCTTGCTCGCCACCGTCCGCGTCGCGCCGGAAATTGGCGGCGGCCTTACACAGAAGAGGTAATTTCCAGTCGATCAAAGTCCCGAAAGCGACACTCTCACGGGGAAATTTGGGCTGTTGGCCAAGATCGTCGGCGGAAAGATAGCCGCGTTTCACCAAGGTATCGAGGTTGAGAAGCAGCGGATTCCCGGCGAACGCCGAGAAGCATTGGTACGGCGAGTCTCCGTAACCCGTGGGCCCAAGCGGCAGGACCTGCCAGATTCCCTGACGCGCATCTTTCAGGAAGTCGGCGAAGCGATGCGCCTCGCCACCCAGTTCTCCGATGCCGTGCGCACCGGGGAGCGATGTGGGGTGAAGAAGAATGCCGCTGGATCGTGGGAAGCTCATGGCTGGTTGTCCGCGATGAACGTGAATCATCATAACTACGTCAGCTAAGAAGAACGGCCCGGCCGCAATGCCCGTTCCGCGGAGGGAAGCAATTCGGCATCTGCGGGGAGCGGCACTGCTTCTTCAATCAACGCCCCGCCCGGATCGACCACCCGTTGCATCAACAACGCAGCCACCGCCATGAACACGCCACCCGCGATCACTGCTGCCAGCCGGTTGTTGTTGAGGAGGTGGTTCATCACCCATCCGAAACCAAGCGACGCGATGATCTCTGGCAGCACGATGAAAAAGTTGAAGATGCCCATATACACGCCGGTATGCTCCGCAGGTAACGAACCGGCAAGTACGGAGTAAGGCATCGACAGCGTGCTGGCCCAGGCAATTCCCACGCCGACCATCGACAGCAGCAGCAGGTTCTTATCGTGAATCACGGCCACCGACGCCAAGCCTGCTGCACCGCACAACAAACTCAGGCTGTGCGCGTGTTTCCGGCCGACCGCCTTCGCTAGTGCCGGGAGGAAAAACGAAAACACGAAGCACACCAGCGAGTACATGCCGAAGCACACTCCGCCCCATTCCACGCCGCGCGTGTAAACCGGCGAGGTCTGGTCGGTTGCGCCAAACACGTTGCGAGCGACGGCAACAGGGAAGTACAGCCACATGCAGAACAGTCCCAGCCAGGTCAGCAACTGCACTGGCGCCAACTGGCGCATGGTCAGCGGCATGTTGCGAATCGCTGTGAAAATTTCTTCGGCGTGGCTGCCGATCCCTCGATGCTCGGCTTTCTTCTGGCGGAACGCAGTCAGATCGGCCGGCGGATATTCCGGCGTGGTCAGAATCGTCCACAGCACAGCGCAGAAGAACGCAGCCGCGCCGATGTAAAACGACAACCGCACGGTCAGAGGAATCGCATGGCCGGAAGTATCCGCGTGCAAGTGGAAGAAATTGGTGAGCAGCCACGGCAGCGCCGACGCGACCACCGCTCCCAGTCCGATGAACAGGCTCTGCATCGCGAAACCGCGCGTCCGTTGTTCCTCCGGTAGCAGGTCGGCCACGAAGGCTCGAAATGGTTCCATGCTGATGTTGATGGAGGAATCCAGGATCCACAGCAGTCCCGCTGCCATCCACAGCGTTGACGAGCGCGGCATCAAAATCAGCGCGCACGAGCTGAGGATCGCGCCGGTCAGGAAATACGGCCGTCGCCGGCCGAGTCGCGTCCACGTATTGTCGCTGGCGTGGCCGATGATCGGCTGCACCAGCAGTCCCGTCAGGGGAGCCGCCAGCCATAGAATTGGAATCTGGTCAGCGCGCGCGCCCAGATACTCGTAGATGGCGCTCATGTTGGCCATCTGCAGTCCCCAGCCGAACTGAATGCCGAGGAAGCCGAAACTCATGTTCCAGATTTGCCAGAACGACTTTGGCGGTTTTTGCATTGTGCTGCTTTGACCTTTGGGGGTGTTTGCCATCACGGCAAGCGAGCCATCCGACACTGTACTCCGTTTGCTGTCCGACTTTCAAAACAATAGCGGAAGAAACTCCGGCGCTTCGATCCATTTGCCCCAGGGTTGACGTTCCAATACCATCGCTGTCGGCGGGGAGCCGCTCCCCGCTCATCTTCGCTTTGCAGGATCGAGGCGCTGCCGTGGCCCGAAGCAGGTTTCTTCGCGACGTTAGAAAGCTATTGGTGATATCCACGGTTGTCACGGTGCTCTCGCTGCACGTTGTGGCGGTGCCGTCCGGTTCGCCGCAAGTCACCAAGGTCGAACCGCCCAATTGGTGGACTGGCTTCGTATCGCCGGTGATGGTTCTGCTCTACGGTGAGAACTTAAGCGACGCGAAGATTTCCGTCTCTTATCCGGGAGTCAAAATCGACAAGACGCAGATGCAACCGGATGGCAAACACGCGTTTATCTGGCTCTACATCGCGAAAAACGCGAAGCCCGGTACCGTGAGCCTGTCGTTGAAGACCGCCTCTGGCACTGCGACCGCCACACTACCTTTACTCGCGCGGCTGCCCGAAAAAGGACGCTTTCAAGGCGTCACTCGCGACGACGTCATCTACCTCATCATGCCTGACCGCTTCGCCGACGGCGACCCCAGCAACAACATGCCTAAAGGCGCGGCTCCGCGTACCTACGATCGCAAAGCGGCCAAGGCCTATCACGGCGGCGATCTCAAGGGCGTCCAGGAACACCTTCCTTATCTCAAGGACCTGGGCGTCACCACTGTCTGGCTGAATCCCATCGTGGACAACGACAACGTCAGCGAGACCTATCACGGCTATGGTGCCATCGACCTCTATGCGGTCGAAGATCACTTCGGCACGCTGCCGGAATTTCAGCGGCTGGTCAACGCCGCCCACCAGCAGGGAATTAAGATTCTGCTCGACATGGTGCCCAACCATGTCGGGCCCAATCATCCGTGGGCCACCTCGCAGCCTGCTCCGGGATGGTTGCACGGCACCACGGCGAACCACATCGACACCGATTACGAGTATCCTCCCGTCACCGACCCGCACGCTGTGGAGAAGAATTACCGCAGCGCCCTGGATGGCTGGTTCGCTAACGTCTTGCCTGACCTGGCGCAAGAAAACCCTCTGGTCGCCCAATACCTCTTGCAGAACGCTTACTGGTGGATGGAGATCGGCGGGGTCGACGGATTCCGCATCGACACGTTCCCCTATGTCCCGCGCACCTTCTGGACGACGTACCTACAGCGGCTGCAGTCTACTTATCCGAATTTCTTTGCGGTCGGCGAAGTCTATAACTTCGAGCCGCCCGTGGTTTCTTATTTTGCCGGAGGCCAGAAGGGCTTCGACGGCATCGACACCCACCTCAACACTCCGTTCGATTTCCCCATGAACTCTGCCATCCGCCAGGTGGTGAATCACGGAGGGTCGGCGAAGAAGATTGTTGATGTCCTGCGGCAAGACCGCCTGTATCCGCATCCGGAGCTGCTGGTCACCTTCATCGGTAATCACGACATGACGCGCTTCCTCACCGATGCCGGCGGCTCGACGGCCAAGCTGAAACTCGGCTTCTCACTGCTGGCAACGCTTCGCGGAATACCGCAGTTTTATTCGGGAGATGAAATCGCCATGCCGGGCGGAGAAGATCCTGACAATCGTCGTGATTTTCCCGGCGGGTTTTCTGGCGACCCGCACGACGCCTTCACGCAAACTGGACGTACTCCGGAGGAGCAAGACGTCTACCAGCATGTGCAAGGACTGCTGAAGTTGCGCCGCGAACATCCGGCTCTGCGCGAAGGTGAGCAGAAACACGTCGTGGTCACTGACGACTACTACATCTTCACCCGCGAAACCACGGGGGAACGATTGCTCGTGGTCTTCTATAAAGGCGAGGCCGCCAAATCCATCACCGTCGACCTCACCGATACGTCAATTGCTAATGCCAAGGGATTCACGTCCCTGACTGCCTCGCCCGCGCTGAGTTTGCAAGGTACGAACCTGCATGTGCAAATGGTTCCGCAGACGCTCGCCATTTATCGGATCGACTAACCTACTGATTTTGCGGCTGAAATCGAAGGGTCAAATTCCCAAGCCTCTGTGACGCCGGTCACTGTCTGTCGGGGCAAGAGACCGATACAGTGGAAATCGGCGTGGTACGCCGCCCGGCAAGCGTGAGGGCCACCGGCCGGTGGAGCGCCAAGAGTTCGGCAATTGTTCTGGCCTGGCAGGTTCCACGATGTCAGGAAGTTGCGAAACTTAAATAATAAGGAGACTTAGCTTCCATGAAACGTTTTATTACGGTGTTGGCTGTTGTTGCGATGATGTCTGGAATGGCTTTGGCGGCGGAAGACGGCGCGGCGATTTACAAGGCGAAGTGCGCCATGTGCCACGGCGCTGCTGGCGAAGGCAAAGTGGGACCCGCGTTGAAGGGAACCTCGCTGAGCACCGACCAGATCACTGACGCGCTGCTGAAGGGCGCGCCGGGAAAGAAAGCCCCGCACGGAAAAGCTATGGCTGGCGTGACTGCTGATCAGGCGGCTGCTGTTGCCGCCTACGTAAAGAGCCTCAAGTAGTCAGAATTGCAATTCTGACGGGGCCGATCCACTCCGGGTCGGCCCTCTTCTTTGTCCGTGAGACGCCGCGCGCTACTTTACTCCCGCCAACACCGCTACGCCATAATGCGGCAGTGTGATCGACGAGGTAGTTCCGCCATTTAGAACGTCGTGCATTTTCGCGGGCAGCGCAACGGTCTGCTGCGTCTTCGCGAAGTTGACGAGGACATACACTGCACCTTTATCGCTGTAACGTGGGCTTACCTCAACGCCGTCGGGGACGGGCCCCAATGCTGGCTTCACGCCGCTCACATCCGTCATCCACTTCGCGGCCTGCGCCATGGTCTTGGGATCGAGCCATGCCCCGATATACGTGATTCGCCCCTTACCAACTTTGCGTGTAATTGCCGCGGGCTGTCCATCGAGCCAGCCATTGCTCTTGCCGTAGCGCATCAGGACCTCGTCACTCGAATCCTTCGTGCTCAGCAACTCTGCCCACATCGGGCTCTGCCCCGCACCCCACTTGCCTTCGATAGGAACCGGATCGACCAGCGCGTAATACTGTTCGACGCGTCCGCCGAGCAGATCTGTCAACGGCCCGGGTTGGCGTTGTGGCCACAGGCCGTTGTCAACGTCCTTCATAGCCGAGCGCTGCCCTAATACAAGATGGCCGCCGTTGTTAACGTACTGAATCAAGTTCCTGGCATCCGCATCGGTCAGCACGTTGAGGCCTGGCGCCACCACCAGCTTGTATCGGCTGAGAGAAGCGCTAGGAGGAACGATGTCTACCGACTGTGCGATCGCCCTCACCGGGCCGTAGTAGCTGAGAATTTCTTCGATAGGATCATATTTCTTGTTGTGCTTTTGCCAGTTGATCGCCCAACGGCTGTCGTACGAATGCAGAATCGCGACCTCGGACTTCACCGAAGTTCCGGCCAACACGGGACTGGCTTTTTCGAACTCCCTCCCAACTTGCGAAATCTCCGGATACAGAGGGTCGGGCGTTCCGTCGGGGCCGACCAACGTCCCGTGGTACTGTTCCTGGCCATTCAACGCGCTGCGCCACTGCCAGTAGCTCACTGTGTCTGCGCCGTGCCCGATATCGTGCCACGCCATGGCGCGCACTTCGCCTTTGTCGAGCCAGTTGTTGATGTCGGCCCAATTCACGCCGCCCGGCTGCGTCTCCATCACCCAGAAGTTCTTGCCCTTGAGCCCGCGCGTCAGGTCATGCGTCGCACCATTCCTGACGGGATCAAGATGTCCCTGACCGACATAATCGTCCCACGCGGCGATGTCGAGGTCTTGCACGACGGTGTAGTGGTCGTATCCGTCGAACCATCCCATCATGTTGGTGGTAATAAACTGTCGCGGGTCAGCGTTCGCACGAATCACCTCGAGCTGGTTCTTCTGATAGCTGCGCCAGGCGTCGCTGACGAAGCGCATCCAGCTCAGCAGCAGTCCAGGATTGCCGTAACCCACCTGAATCGGCACTTGGTTCCAATCGAAGTAAGTCTCACTCCAGTACGACGTTGTCCAGCGCGCGTTGAGGTTGTCGAGCGTCCCGTAACGCTGTTTCAGCCACGCTTGAAATTGCTGCTTGGTCTCGGCGTCGTAAGAAACTTCCGCGTACTCGTTGTCGATCTGCCAGCCCACGACATTCGGATTATGTCCAAAGCGCTTGGCCAACTGCTCCGCCATCGCGCGTGACAACTCACGATACTTGGGATTTGCAAAATTGAATTGCTGGCGGTTGCCGTGCTGGTCTTTCCGCCCGTCTTCCTTGGTGCGCAGCGTCTCGGGATATTTTTGCGTGAGCCACGCCGGCGGCGCGGCCGAAGGCGTTCCAATCACCGTAACGATTCCGTGCTTCGCTGCCGCGGTCACCGCATGATCCAGCCAGCCGAGGTCATACTGTCCTTCGCTGGGTTCCATGCGGCTCCAGGCAAATTCGCCAACGCGCACCATGTGGATGCCCGCCTGCTGCATCAACGCCAGATCGGCATCCCATCGCGATTCTGGCCATTGCTCGGGATACCAGGCCGTGCCCAGCAAAAGCGCGGCATCTGCGGACGCGGCCTGCGCATTTACGAGCAATCGCAAAGTAAGCACGCATAAAACCGTAAGAAGTGAGGAGCGCCTTTACTACAATGGCCACCGATAACTGACAACTGCGTTTTTCATCCGTGTCATCCCTGTTAATCCGTGGTTGTATTTGTCTTTGCCGCGACTACTTATGTACTCCCCCAGATCTCCCCGATCACGCGCTGAAAATTCGCGCCCAACACCTTTTCAATCACTGCCGACGGCTGCCCTCGCTTTTGCAACTCGGCAGCAATGACTTCCATGTGGTCCGGCCCATTCAGGTCGGGCACATACGGATAGCGATCTTCGCCCGGAGCACCGATCCCCAATCTGCTTGCGCCGCGCAATGTCTTCGTCGAACGCTTTCTTCTGTTCAGGACTCAGGGCCACGGCCTGTATCGATCCATCCGACCCGATCCCCACGTGATCAGCGCCGCACACGTTGATCGCGCGCAACACGTGGTTGATTACATGTTCACGCGTTGGCACGGTGGGTGACGCCACGAGATAAGGCATCAGATACACCCCGAAGTATCCGCCTTTGTCCGCCAGCGCCTTCATGATGTCGTCCGGCTTGTTGCGTGGGTGCGCGTAGATCGACGCGCAGCCCGAATGTGAGATAAGTACAGGCTTCGTCGACGCCGCAATAGCCTCCGAAGTCGTACGATATCCGCTGTGGCTGAGATCGACAGCGACACCGATTTCATTCATCTTCTTTACTGCCGCCAGTCCAGCCTTGCTCAGACCCGCATTGCCTGGCTCCAGGCAACCGTCGCCAAAGTCGCTGCGGTTGTTGTAGGTGATCTGCATGATGCGCACACCCAGTCGCCGAAACGTCTCAATGCGCGATGGATCAGCTTCGAGGAACTGCGTGTATTGGAATCCCGGCATGATGCCGATCTTCGAATCACGCTTGGCACGCGTGATGTCCGATTGCTGGCGAACCACCATGAACACGTCAGGCGATTGCTCGACCAGCGCGTCCACATAGGCAAGGTTCTCGATCGTTTCGTCGAACGACCGGGCAGAGATCGTGAAGTTAATCGCCGTGATGCCCGACCGCCGCACAACTTCCACCAGCGTCTTGTCGGGTAGCGTATCGGCACTGGTGAACGGCGCACACAGCGTGTCGATCACGACGCTCTTGCGATACAAATCGGCGATCTCAGGAGAAAACTGTTCCGCGGCATCGGCCACCAGTTGCGGTGCCAGCGATGCCACAACCATCGCGCGTCCCAGCGTAACGAGAAAAGTCCTTCGGCTGTTCACAAGTCCGCCATGCTACCACCTCGACCGCTTGGCGGATAGAGCGACGTCAAAGCGTTACATAGCAGCCCGCAGATGTTTCACGGCAAGAGTGTGAATTTGCGACACACGCGACTCGCCCACTCCCATTAACTCGCCGACCTCGCGCATGGTGAGTTCCTGCTGGTAGTAAAGCATCAGAACCTGCTGCTCGCGCTCGGGAAGTTTCGCAATTGCCCGTTCCAGCCGTTCGCGGCTCTCCCCCTCGAGGCACATCGTCAGCGGGTCCCGGTCCGGCGGGCCAGCAATATTCTGGGCCAGGTCAGTCTCTTGCCCGTCGTTGTTCGACTCCACCTGCAGGCTGCTGATTTCCAATCCGCGAATCTCGTTGACCAGACGATGCAACTCCTGCAGCGAAAAGCCCAGCGCCTTCGCCAGCTCCGGCTCCGACGCGGTGCGTCCTAGTTCGGTTTGCAATTTCTGCATCACGGTGTCGATCTGCCGCGACTTTCTTCGCAGATCGCGCGGGCTCCAGTCCATCTCGCGCAAGCTGTCGAGAATCGCGCCACGTATACGAAACTTCGCATACGAAGCGAACTTCACGTTCTTCTCGCAATCGAACTTGTTCAGCGCATCGATCAATCCCACGATGCCGGCGTGGACCAGATCCTCGAATGGAACGTGCTGTGGTAGGTGCTCATGAATGCGCCGCGCGATGTATTTCACCTGCGGCATCTGTTCGAGAACAATTTGTTGGAACTCTTCTTCGGTGCGCTGGAGCGGTGGCTCGGTTTGCGGCACAGAAACAATGGGGGAGGCAACCGTATGTGGGCTCATGTCCCACGTTGTAGTACCCGCACGTTAGATCGAAATTAGTTTGAAGTTAGAAAACACTAGGGAAGAAATAATCGAATGGGAAGTTGATTCGAGCAGATGTCATGAATGCAATTGGAAGAGGCACGGCTTAACAAGCTGCTGAAAAACTTGTTCAGTCGTGCCGCCAAGCCGCTTAGTTTGTCGTTCCTTGCGGACTTCAGTCCGCGAGGTGCCTGCTTTTCCCACTTTTCCGCAAGCCGTCTACTCGTGGCGTTTCATGTGTCGAATTATCATCCGGACTGCCCGCATCCAGCAGCCTTCGCAACTCGACCACCCGCTGATGCAGAAGCTGTGCCGACTCCAGCGCCGCCCTGACTCGCGCGCGAAGTTGTGCGCTGCTCTTGTCATAACGCAACGACAATTCCAATCCACATTCCAAAGCCGTCAACGGCTGAGTGATGCCATGAAACATTTCCGAGATCAGCTGACGTTCGCCTTGTGAAGCCCTCATACCGCGGCCTCGGTTGGACAGCGCAGCTCATAGCCCACTCCCCGCACCGTGTGAATCAATCTGGGCGTGAATCCCAGGTCGACTTTTTTTCGCAGATAGTTGATGTACACATCGACCACGTTCGTCCCGGTATCGAACGACAAGTTCCACACGTGCTCGACGATCATGTTGCGCGTCAGTCGATGGCCGGCATTTCGCAGCAAATATTCGAGCAGCCCAAATTCTTTCGATGTCAACTCAATCCGTTTGCCGTTCCGCTGCACGGTCCGCTCGACCCGATTAAGCTCCAGGTCGGCAATCTTCAGCAGAAGTCCTGCGCGCTCGACCCGCCGTCGCAGCAGCGCTCGCACTCGCGCCGATAGCTCGGTGTACGAAAACGGCTTCACCAGATAGTCATCGGCCCCCGCGTCGAGCGACTGCACTCGGTCTTCGATGCGGCTCCGTCCTGTCAGCACCAATACCGGCAGCGACAGTTTCTTGGGCCTGATAATTCGCAGCACCGACAGCCCATCGATCTTCGGCAAGTTCAGGTCGAGGATAATCAGGTCGTAGTCGGACTCGCAAACCGCATATCGTGCCTCCTCACCGTCCGGCGCGATATCCACGGCATAATGCTCGGCCTCCAGTCCCTTTTTCAGGAAGCTGGCTACAGGAGCGTCGTCTTCGACCACGAGGATACGCATGGCAGCCCTTTAGTCTTCCTTCTTAACGTCACTCTCATCTGGAAAAGGCTGTGGAAGAAGGCGGAAACATCGAACAGAAGCATCGTCAAAGTGTCGATTCAGGACTCTTCCAAAACGGAACGTGTACCCGCGGCATGCCGCGCAAGATACTACAAATCAGCGGCTTACCGGCGCTCTGCTGTCACTTCACAGAGACCTGTGACTCGAATCACAGAAACTCCCCCGACGATTTGGCATAACTACAGCATGGCAAATGTGGGTTCCAAGCCAAATATTCTTAAAGTTTCCGCCGAGCTGAAGAAGTCGTTGGTAAAGACGGGCACGGTCGTGCGTGTTCCCAAAAACCAACATGTGTTCGATCTGGATCAGGAGAACCAGGGAGTCTATCTCGTTCTGAAGGGCAAAGTCTGCCTGACCGTTCAAGACCTTCATCAGTTCGATCGTGTCTTTCCGGCCGGCTCTCTTCTGGGTGTTCCCTCGACCTACACCGGGCACAACTATAGCCTCGCGGCCGTTGCGCTGACCGCCGCAGAAGTCCTGCATATCGAACGCGAGGCGTTTCTCGAACTCATGGCGAAGCAGCCCGATCTATGCCGTGAAACCACCGACATGCTCAGCCGGGAAGTCAGCTTTATTCATTCCGCCTTGGCGGAGAAGCGGCGCCAGAAGTCCGAGCTCGCGCAAGTCGCGAGTTAGATTTTCTCCAGCACCGCCTTCAGATACTTCCAGAAGCTCTGCACGGTCGAAATCTGCACCCGTTCGTTCGGGCTATGCGGGTCCACGATGGTCGGCCCAAACGAAGCCATCTGCATGCCGGGATATTTCTCCCCGATCACGCCACACTCCAGGCCGGCGTGCATGGCGATGAGCTTGGCAGGCTGGCCAAACACTTCTTCGTGCGCCGATTGCAGCTTCTGCACGATCTCGCTGCCCGGCTCAGGTTTCCAACCGGGATAATTGCCGCTCTGTTCCACCGCGAACCCCGCCATGCCAAACACCGTGGCGACCATTTGCGCGATCGCATTCCGGCTGCTCGCAATGGCGCTGCGCTGACTGGTGATGATCTCGGCTGTGCCGTCTTTCGTCGAAATCACCGCCAGGTTGGTCGAGTTCTGCACCAGTCCGGGAACATCCGGACTCATCGCGACCACCCCATGCGGCGTGATTACCAGCAGGTCAACGATTCGCTTCACGTCGTCAGAGGCGATCACCTTGTCGGGAACGGCCGCCTTCTCCGCGGTGATCTGCAATCCCGGATCGAATTCGCCCAGGTCTGCCTTCCACTCCGCCTCGCACGCCGACAACAGCGAGCGCAGTTCGTTTTCTTGCTTGGCGTCCACCGTCACGATCGCAGCTGCCTCGCGTGGAATCGCATTCTGGGCACTGCCACCTGTGATACTGGCAACCCCAGCCTTCAGTTTGTCGGTGATCCTTTGCAGCGTCGTGCCCAGAATGCGCAGCGCGTTGCCGCGTCCCTGGTGAATGTCCACCCCCGAATGGCCGCCCTTCAGCCCTGAAACCTTGATGCGCCACGCGGAATCGCCCGTAGTGTTCTCGAATGCAAGCTTGCGTCTTCCGATGGTCTTCACACCGCCGGCGCAGCCGATACAAATCGTTCCCGTCTCCTCGTTGTCGAGATTCAGGAAGTACTTGGATTTCAGGACGCCGCCCTTAAACTCCGCCGCGCCGGTGAGGCCCGTCTCTTCATCAATCGTGAACACGAACTCCAGCGGACCGTGAGCGATGTCGGTGCTTTCCATTACCGCCAGCGCGGCGGCAACTCCTACGCCGTTGTCCGACCCCAGCGTCGTGCCGTCAGCCTTCAGCCAGTCGCCATCGCGCACCAACTTGATGGGATCGGTGTCGAAGTTGTGCGGCGTGCCTTCATTCTTCTCGCACACCATGTCGAGGTGGCCTTGAAGTAGGGTAGGAGTCGCGTTTTCACGTCCCGGCCGCGCCGGCTTGCGCACCACTACGTTTCCGGCCGCGTCTTGGGTCGACTCCAGAGCTCAACGCCTTGGCGCGCGACAGCACGTAGCTTCGGGCCGCTGCTTCTTTCGTCGAAGGCCGTGGAGTCGCAGCTAGCACCTCAAAATGTTTCCAGACTTCTTTCGGTTCCAAATCCAAGAGTGCGGATGTCATGAGATTCTCCGTTCAGGAATTCCACTGCCATCCTAAACTTGGAGAGACGAGCTTGGCGAGTCGGAGGGCGCTTTGGTGACAGTTTCGTATCAGGGCATGACTTTAGTCATGCCGCGAAGTGTTCAAGATAGGAGAGGGGCTTTAGTCCCTGAGGGCAATTAAATTCTGTCAACCGCATCGGTATTAGCTGCCCGACTTCTCCAGACGCTCCGTCCGGATCCATCGCCGCGAGGGACGCAACGTGGTTGACGCCTCACGATTCACCAACACAGTGAACATTCGCCGCGCTTCGCCGTCCTGCTCCGCCAGAACTACCGCGCGTTCTTCCGCTTCGATGCAGCCTCCGAGCACGCGTCCCAGGCTCAGCAGCGACCGGCTGCCGCAAACCGAGCACACATCGCCCGGACTATCGCTGATGACCTCGCAATCGGCGCACAGCACCGCACTCATTAGTTGAATTGTGCTGAGGATCGGTTCGGGTTTGGAGACGCCTGCCATCAATCCCTCACTGCCCTAACCGTAGCCTGATTGGCACCTCAGGGGAAGGAACTTTCACGGTGGGTAGCGGGAGAGTAACCGGTGTTGCTTTGGGTAGTTCTTGCCTTTACAAGCTTGCAGAAGAATTTGCTTTGGGCAGGTTTTGAAAGGGCACGGCTTCAGCCGTGCCGATAGGCCCTTTGCTTTTTGTAACCCGCGGACTTCAGTCCGCGGGGATCGTTCCTATCAACCCATTGAACTCACTGATGATAAGGCTGTGCCATCGGAACTGGCGCTTGCACCACAACGACCTCGGGAGCTTCCGGCATCACGATCCACGCAATGATGTAGGCGAGAACTCCGCCGCCGCCGAATAAGGCAACGATCAGCCAAACCACCCGCACAATCGTCACATCCAGGTCAAAGTACTCCGCAAATCCCGCACACACGCCCGCAATCTTTCTATCGGGGCTGTGCTTGGGAGGACGCATCAGCTTCTGGCGTCCGGCCACAAAGCCCACCCGGCGTCCGCAATAGGCGCACACATTGGCATCATCCTGAATTTGCTTACCGCAATAGTTGCAGTACATGGAGCCTCCGCATTAGCAGATACGCACAGCATAGAAAAAGGTTCCCGTCGTCGGCAAATTCCCGCGTTCGGGGGCTACCAGTTACCAGTAACCAGCCACCTCTACTCGATCACGTACGGCTGCTTCATGTACCGCCGCGCCAATTCCGCCGACTCGCCGTCAGAATTCTTTGCGATGACGGCTTGGTACTTCTGCAGCGCTACGTCGCGCTTGTGCATGGCGTCATACATTTCCCCGGCTTTCAGTAAAGCTCGCTGTCCGAATGCCGGATCGACGGCCGTGCTCGCCGCCAGTTCATAAGCATCGGCGGCGCCTTGAAAATCTCGCTGGCCTTTCATGGCCTCGCCCAGTCCATACGCCGGAATCTCCATCCGGCACACGGTGAACGCGTTTCCGCGGCATCCAGCAACCACCTTCTGGTACGTAGCCACTGCCTGCGGACCATGTCCCGCCGCATTCAGCAGATGGGCATATTCCGTGGCGATCAGGAAATTCCTCGGAAACGCCTGGTACATCGCTCCGACGAGCTGGAGCGCCTCGTTATACTTCTGCTCGCGCCGCAGAAAGAGCGCCAGCGCGATCTTCGCGTCCCAGGCGACCTCCGGGCTCCCATGCGCCACCACTTCCCGCAGGTATTCCAGGCCCTTTTCCTTGTTGCCGCTGACGCCCACCATCGAAGCCGCAACCTTCGCCGGCCAGCTCAAGCTCCCGATCACATACAGGTGGATGCCCAGCAAATTCTTGGCGTCCACGTAGTTCGGGTCCAGCTCCAGCACCCGTTCATCATCATGGCGGGCACCGAGCGCGTTGCGCAGCGCTGCGAACCACGCATGTTCCGCCATCCCCATATACGTCGAGCGCAGCCCGCGCGCCACGCTGCGTGCGTAGAGTGCGTTCACATCATCAGGGTTCTTCGCCAGGTGATCGTCCGACAGCCGAATCGACTGTTCGCTCAACTGATACACCCGGTCGTGCACCTTCGGATCGGGCGGGTACAGGAACTTCTTGTTCATGAAGTTGTCGGTCGCATAGGCTTCGGTGTCCAGCGCGCCGATGCGGTACAGCTCCTTGAAGATTACCGCCGACAGCAGGTGATTCACCGCAAACGGATCGTCCGGATGCGCCTGCAGCGCCGCCTCGAAATCGCGGATCGACTTGTCGTAATCGAAGTTGTAGAAGTTGTCGAAGCCTTTGCGGGTGTTGGCATCGTTCGTCGAACGCGTCGGGACCCACGTCCCAGTGTCCGTGCCGCTGGCTAGGGATATAAGCAATACAACCAGCAGCCCTGTGCTAACTAGCCAAATGGCGCCCGATGGAATGCTGGGGCACGACCTTCGTGATCGATTTCATCGGGCACGCTTACTCAGAAAGTCTACCGGAATTGGATGCCGGAGGGTTTCAACGGGTTCGGAGTCGCCGCGCCCCTGCGGATGCTCTCAGTCTTCTGAGCGGAGCCGGAACAAATGGTTCATCGGCCCACGACCCTTCCCGACCGGATACGCCGCCGCTATCGCCTTCCGTACGAACTCCTTAGCCAGACGAACCGACTCCGGCAGACTGCCCCCATGAGCCAATCCGCAGGCCAGCGCAGTCGCAAAGGCGCAACCCGTCCCGTGGGTGAAGCTCGACTCCAGCCTGGTTCCGGCGAAGACCTGCTCAATAATTCCGGCATCAGTATCACTACTCAGATAGTCGTTGGCTTCCGCCAGGTGTCCTCCCGTGATCACGACAGCCTTGCTGCCGAGTGCGTGCAGTCCGCCTGCGAGCTGGCGAATCTTGGGCAGCGCAGCCTCCCATCCTTCTGATCCCCATGAAATTTCAGGAGTTACGCCAACAAGTTCCGCGGCTTCCTCGACATTCGGCGTCGCCACATCGCACAGCCCCAACAGTCGGCTGCGGATCACCTCGATACCTGGGCTATCGATCAGCGCCGTGCCTGACGACGACCGCAGAACCGGATCCAGAACCACATTCGGGGGCTCGAATTGCTCCAGAAAGTCCGCGACCACCGCCGCGACCTCGCCTGATCCGAGCATTCCTATCCGTACTGCCGCGACTTTCACGTCCTCGGCAAGCCGGAAAAGCGTCTCTCGGACCAATTCCGACCGCACCAACTCGACGCCGAACACCCCCTGGGTCGACTGCACCGTCAGGGCGGTGACGCAGGTGACGGCATAGCAGTCCAGCGCCGCCGCAGTTTTTATGTCGGCAGTGGTTCCTGCCCCCGACGACGGATCGTACCCCGCGATACTCAGGATGATCGGCAGACTGTCCATGCCAAGACTGTACCTCAAGCCGCCCAGCAGAGTTTTCCTGCGCTCGACGCGCCGAATCGGCGCACCAGTCGGCGACCGTTCGCAAATCGCACCGAGCGGCATCCATTGACTAACTATATTTATTTACAATATCTTACAGTCTATAAAGCGAGTAGGCTCCCGCTTCTGCTGGCGACTAGTCCGACGCCAAGCGCGCGCAGCCTCGAGCATCGCCGTCAGTCCCGACGCAACAGGCCTACCTTCACGTCCCTTCAGCGCGACCACGGCCAAAAACCGCCATCGAGCGCGGAAAGCACGGTTTCTCCAAAAAAGCAAGTAAAAAATTAACGATTTTTAATCTTCCATTGACTCCGACCCCGCCCGCTCGGTAGACTTTTTAAACCTGCACTAGGGAGGGCCCCATATTTTGAAGCGAGGTGTTTAATGCTACGAGTACTCAACCAGACAGTCGTGATCCTGCTTTTGGTCACGGCGCTGGGTGCGGCACCCGATAACTACAAGACACCGGACTCGAACCAAGGTACCCCAGGGCAGACCCAGGAAACCATCAAGCCGATTCCGACTAGGAAGTTCCAGGTTGGCAAGGCCTCGTGGTACGGTCACCTCTTCCAGCATCATAAGACGGCAAGTGGTGAACCGTATGATATGAATGACTTTACGGCTGCACACCGTACTCTTCCACTAGGATCCTGGGTCAAGGTTACGAATCTGAAGAACGACAAATCTGTGATGGTCCGCATTAACGACCGCGGGCCTGTCATGAAGAGTCGGATTCTGGACCTGTCCTACGGCGCTGCCATGATTCTGGGCGTAGGCAATGACGGCATTGCCAAGGTACGCCTGGATGTCATCGAGACTCCGACCGTGGCCACCAATATCAGCCCGCTAGCGGCTGTGGGTCCACAATAGTCCTATAAACAAGCGGTCTTTTTCGGTAAGATGGGTCGATGCTGAACCGCGATCGGCTCATCGTGGCGCTGGACGTGTCCAGCGCCGCCGAAGCCCGCCAAATCGTTCAGTCGATTGGCGAAGCCGCCAACACCTATAAAATTGGCAAGCAACTGTTTACGGCCGAGGGCCCGCAGATCGTCCGCGATCTCGTCGCCTCCGGCCGTAAAGTCTTTCTGGACTTGAAGTTCCACGACATTCCCAACACCGTCGCCGCCGCCGTCCGCGAGGCTGCCAAGCTGAATGTCAGTATGTTAACCGTCCACGCCTCCGGAGGCAGCAAGATGCTGAAGGCCGCAGCCGAGGCCGCAGCGCAGTCGCCCGCCAAGCCGATGGTTTTGGCAGTAACCGTCCTGACCAGCCTTTCGGATGAGGACCTGTCCGAGATCGGTTTCAGGGGCAATGTTATAACCCAAGTTATAATGCTCGGGGCCATCGCTCGGAACGCCGGTTGCGGGGGGCTAGTCGCCTCCGCTAAGGAGGCTCGGGAGCTCCGCCGCCAACTCGGCGAAGACTTCGCCATAGTGACCCCAGGCGTACGTCCCGCGGGGACCTCGGTGGGAGATCAGGCGCGCGTACTCACCCCCAAAGAGGCGATCGCCGCCGGAGCGACCTATCTGGTGGTGGGCAGACCGATTCTGGAAGCCGCAGATCCTTCCACCGCGGCAAAGCAGATAGGGCAGGAGATTGACGAAGCTCTGTTAGTGAGGACCAACGCGTAGATTGGTCACCGCGCCCAGCAGCCCGAACACATTGAGCAGCCAGATGACCACGACAATTACCACGACTCCGTTCAGAATCGACTTGATAGCGCCCTGCATCGGAATGTAGGTGTTCACCAGCCACAGCAGGACACCGACCACAATCAGCACAATCAACACCTGAATCAGCGGCATCGTTGGTCTCCTCTCTGCCACTCCAGTCTAGGTCGGTGCGCGTAGCGGGAGTATCGGGTGGAACCCCTAAGGTCGGACCGCAGATTACTTACGTGGCTCAGTCAGTTCCTTGCTGGGCCACTTCCGCTCCTACTTCCGCTTAAACACCACCCAGGAGCGGGCCTTTTCCAGATCGAGTCGCAAATTGCATTGTCAGGCGCGACATGTGCGAAATAAGCGCTGAAAGCCGGTTCCGCCTGTGGAAGCTTCCCGAACTGCATCGGAATCCTCGCGAGATCTTGTGCCTCGTCATACTTCCCGCTGGTGTCCGTGCTCTTGGAAATGATGAGGGTCCATGAATTCTCTTCCGGGAGGATGAATATTGTGTAAGCTCCATCGGAAATGTTTTTACCGCCAACGGTAAATGCGGTATTGGCGAAGAGCGTCAGAGGCTTGCCGCCCGGGGCCCACACCTTGCCGTAAGGAATGGATTTACCTAATGCTTTCTTCTTGGGAGTGAGCTCGACGCGACGATACTCGATCGCGAGTTGTTTGTTGGAGTCGAAATTGCAGGTCGTGTTAGTGTCAGAAGCTGAGGTTTGAGCAAGGGAAACTGCGGAAATAGTTAGCAGGGGAACAGCAAGGATGAACCAACGAAGCGAGCCAAACATATTGGAATCCTCCTGATTGTAATTCGCGGTCGGCGAAGTGGCGTCAGCCTGTCGATATTAAAAAGCTATCGAAAAATTCTTGCTTTCCTGACCCTTATAACCGCTTAGGTTCGGCAGCCAGATTGTAGAGCCAGGCAAGAATGAAGCCGCCGATTCCGCCATCGAGCAGGGCATAGCCTGTTCCAACCAGGGCGTCAGTGAAGCTGCGCGCCCCGTGGAAACCGGGATAAACCGAGCTAATACCTTCAAGGAAGGCTTTTCCGTAGGTCGGTATCGCCAGATGAATCAATCCGACCAACAGGATGCCTGCTCCCCAAAGCAGTGCGGAAACGATTGTCATAGCTTTCTCTGAGAGTCGCATAACACCTCCTTTGCACTCGAATTCACTCCCGCGACGAGCGCCGTCTATTTCTGGCAGCTGCTGCTCTCCACCGCCACGTCGTAGGCCCGCATGAAGTGGTGCGCATCGGCTGCGGCACGCTCACTCGTGCTTGGATGGATCGGGTCGCCAGAGACGGTGACCTCGTGGTCGACATAATCGTTCATCAACATCCCGGACTCTCGAATGCCCCATGTGGTGCCGTCGTTAGCCTTCAACACGTATTCCTTGGCAGCAGGCCCCTGCTCCAGACATCCGGTGACTTCAACCGGCGCTCTGTAGGACGCTTTCGACGCCGATGTAGCGTGCGCTGTAACTATTCCGAAGCTGCCCGCGAACATGATCGCTGTGGCCCAAATACCGACTTTGGTTCTCATAACGAATCTCCTTCTTTCGTCCGGTGGCGCCGTCAAGCGTCGCCGGTCTGCTTTCTGCAATACGCTGATGCCGGTTGACTTGGAAATAACAAAACCACGTTTCTGTCTCGGGGGAGAGCGCGTACTCTCTCGCATTAAGTCGTAATGGTGCAGTCGTTTCATGGCTGCAGTGAAAAGTGGGCGCGCCGGTTCATCTGCCAGCACGCGTCCGTCTCCTCGGTGCAGAAGGGCTTCTCTTTGCCGTAGCTGATGGTGCGAATGCGATCAGCCTTGACTCCCAGACGCTCCAACTGGCTGGCCACGGTATCAGCGCGACTGTCACCGAGCGTCAGGTTGTACTCCTCTGAGCCGCGTTCGTCGCAATGCCCGGAAATCAACAGCTTGATGTAAGGATGGGCGGCGAGGAACTTGGCGTCGTGTTCCACCGCCGACTCTTCGTTGGCGGGCACAACAGCCTTGTCATAGGCGAAGTAGACGTCCTTGACGCTCTGCGAGAAGAGTTCCTCGTCGGTCGGCGAAGCTTTGGCTGCTGCTGCCGGCGCCAAGGCTACAGTGACGCGAGCACTGGCTTCCTTCGACCCTCCCGGCCCTGTAGCGGTCAAGACGTAGGTAGTCGAGGATGGCGGCCGCACGGTTGTTGAACCTTGTGCCGCAACCGTACCGATCCCCGCGATCGAGATTGATTGCGCGTTTTGCGTGCTCCATGTTAGCCGGGCCGACTGCCCTTGTTGCAGATCGTCGGGACTGGCTGTGAGAGTTGCGCTGGGTGTGGGCGCTGGTGGCGGCGGTGGAACGGTTTTCGCGACAGTCGGCTTTTTGGCACAGCCGGCGAGTACGACCATAAAAGCCAATGCAACCAACGCGACGACGCGATGCAATGAGTCGGACATAGTGCCTCCAATGATGAGGTGCGACAAATTGTGGGTTTTTTAGTGTGCGAGCGGCGGGTAACTAGCAGCGCAAAGGCAGCGCTGCTGTGCCAACGGAGATGGCGACAGGATCAAACGAGGTATCTTGGCGGAGATGCGATTCAGGACGGTCAGTCTGTAACACCAGAAGGGTTGAGAGCAGAGCGAACACAAGAGCCACGTCCGCAGCTGCACGAAGTGCCGATGCGGGTCCATGGGTTGCCGTGAACGGCCCGGAGCCGACCGGGAACAGAACTATCACAGCAACTCCCAAAGTGGCCAACAGCGCTACAATTCGCCAGAATATCGACATAATCAGCGCCCGAACAGGAACACCGCTACTCACATAGACACTGCAAACGCGTCAAAGTTGCTGGATTTTGTGAGGATGGGATTCTGGTTTCGCGTTTCTCCTAGGACTATTTGCCGAGCACAATCAACACCTGAATCAGCGGCATCGTTGGTCTCCTATCCGCCACTCCAGTCTAGGTCGGAGGGCGGAGCGAGGAGTATCAGGTGGAAACCGTAAAGCGGACCTTCAGATTACCTATCAGGGCCCTCCACACAACCACATTCCCTCGAAAGCGGGCGGTCGGTCCGAGGTCAGCCCACATGCCGGTGTTGCTTGGTTCGGTATTGCGCCAAGGTTCGCTTCTAATGACTTATTGACAAAGCCCGCCCCTGTGCCATAATTGCCGCCGAACCTTCACCCTGTCGTCTTGCCGCCATGCGGCTGCGGGCAATTTTTGCAAGCTCGCCGTAGCCTATGGATCGCGCCATCGTCCAAGAACAAGTCGATCGAATTCTGCACAGCACTGCTTTCGCGGGCAAGAGCCAACTCGCGAAGCTGCTGGAAGTTCTGTTTGACCGCATAGATTCCCAATCCACATTGAAACCTGATTGCGTGATCAGGGAACTGTGGCCCGAGGAAACCAAGACAAAGGTTCCGCAGACGTTGCGACCGAGATGAACCGGCTGCGGAAAGCGCTGGAAGTCTACTACGACGAGGAAGGTGCGACCGACCCCATCGTCATTTCGCTACCTAACCGGACTATAACCGCGCCGGACGGTCTTAGAGAAAAGCGCTGGATCGTCGCGGAACCGCGGGGCGGCAGCGCGAAGCCGACGACTCCGTCTGTTTCACGAGCGAAATCGCGTACCGTGCTAATGAGCATGGCCGGCCTGGCTGTCGTCGGCGTTTTGGCTTACTTCCTCGTTCATGTGCTCACTTCGGACCGGCGGCCGCAATCTGCGCGGCTGGACGGTTCGACTCTGATCGTCACGAACGCCAAAGGACGAGGACCTTTGGCGCAAAGGCCTTCACCGACGGATTTTCGACCGAGTACTACAGCAAAGGCTTGGCGCCGCGCATGTGGTTCGGAGACCTGAACGGCGACGGCGGCACCGATGTCCTCTTCCTGTACCAGCCCACCGGCATCTCCTGTCGCACTCCACGACGCTAATCTGCTACTCAAACCGGGGCAAGGAGAAATGGCGTTGGACGCCGGGAAGAGAGTTGCCCGAGCTCGAAGGGATCCCTGCGACATTCGGGACGGTTGCTTTGGGAGTGCTGAAAGCGGCGCCTGGCACGCCCGCTCGAATTGTCGTTTCGAGCCATCACATTCCCTGGTATCCCCACCAAATCGCCATCGTTAGCTCCCGACGGCAAGACCGTCTCCGAGTATTGGCATTCCGGTCATCTGGACTTCCTTACGCTGGCCGACCTTGATGGCGACGGGCGGGAGGAGATTATCGCCACCGGAGTCAACAATGGGTACCGACAGGCCACCTTGGTGGTACTCGATCCTGACCGGGTCTTTGGCGCTTCCACCGAGACGGCGCGGCCTGAGACTTCAACTCCATGGCATGGGGGTCGCACAGGAGAGGCTTCGCCTGTATTCCATCGCAGCGATTTGAATATTGCCTTGACGGTCCTACAACGAGGGCCAGGAGCCCACCGTCGAACATGGCACGACCCGGCTTTCGGTGCCGGAATGCAGGCAACACCTGGCTTGCCTCATCTGGTATGAGTTCGATAAGCAATTTTCATCTACTCTCGGTCGTGGCCGACGACCAGTTTCGTGACGCGCACGCTCAGTTCTATCGCAATGACAAAGCCAACCATCGTTTCAGCAAGCAGGAAGAAAGCGAATTCCAGAAAGTTCGCTGCCTTGTCGGGTGCAAGACGGAATTCGTACCTGTCGAGATCCACTGACGCCATTAACAATCATCGACATCGGCACTATGGTGGAACACCATCCATGTCTACCGCTGGGTGCACTGCCTCAGGTAGTTCTTGTAGCGAGAACTGGTCGCTTTAGTGCCCTGCCTGGTCTTGCAAAACACCACCTATCGGGCTCATAGGCCGCCGCCCAAGCACTGATGGTCCGATTTCATACCAACTTCATATCAACTGTATTGGGCAGGGGATGAAACCGCTTGACTCCGTGCTAGGCTCTGCCAATCCGCGCCTTCTGGCCGTCTAAGACATCACAGCCAAGCGGGGAAAAGTCCAGCGATAACAGGAGAAGAGGCCAATGTCTCGCAGATCGATTTCGCGTTGTTTGGTTATTTTGACCTTGCTGGTAATCGCCACTGTGAATTGTTCGGCTAGTGTTTATGACGCGGCCGCCTCGTTTGAGTCAGGATGGCTCGCGACAACCAACCCTAATGGAGCATGGTCTTACGGTTATTCGTCGGGCTTTACGGGCTCCATTACGCTCTACAATCAAACTGCGCAGGGCCTATACGACTCGCCAAACATGCAGTACTGGTTGTCATCGGTGGTTGACATTGGCGCATCGCCCGCGGTGAGCTACAACAACGGCCTTGCCTTCGATGACGGCAATCTGAACGTCCCGACGAACGGGCTCGTCCTCGTCTCAGGAATCGGGGGGCAGTATTCCGATCTCATCTTCACAGCCCCTGCCAGCGGTACCTATTCCCTAGCGAGCAGTTTTCGGGGCGACCAATACGGTATTGGAGTTTTTGTCGGAGTCGTCGTAAATGGCGCTGTTGTCTTCAATTCAACTGTCACAGCCGAAGGTCAGATTGTCCCATTCAGCACCTCGCTTGCGTTGACGACCGGGGAAACTGTGGTGTATTCCGTCGGACCTGACGGCGGACTTCAGAACACCGGCCTCTCAGCAACCATTACATCGATGTCGACCTCAACGCCGGAGCCAGCCTCTCTCCTGCTTCTGGGCACCGGAATACCTGTGTTCCTCCGATTGCGAAGACCCGGGAGCAAACAACGCAGTTGCTAGTTGCTGTATGGATCAGTCTCGTCGCCTGCTTCAGGCGGCCGCTTAGAGTGTGCCGTGATCCGGGCCTGCTGCTTCCATTCCAGGCAAGGAGAAACTAACTGATGAAACGAAATTGCGCTATTTGTGTCGTAATCGTTGCGTTGATCAGTCTCACCGTGGCTGAGGAAACCGACTTTCGCAAAGTGAAGGTTGCTGATGCGAAAGGCAAACAGGCCGATGCCAATCTGATCTTCAGTGACCACAGTAAGAAGGTTATCGTCAGAGTTGCCGACCGCGACTTCGTGATCATTCCCTATGACCAGTTGGACAAGGTGTCCTACGAGTACACCAAGAAGCACCGCATCACAGCGGGCGCTCTCGTAATGGTAGCCTCGTTGGGGGCCGGCGCTGTCGTAATGCTCACCTCCTCCAAGAGCCACTGGTTGTACATGGATTACCACGAACAGAACATTCCCAAGGTTGTTGTTCTCCGCATGGATAAGAAAGAGTACAAGGACATCATCGCGGCGTTCACGTCGCATACCGGCAAGGAAGTCGACTACCTTGGGAAGGCAGACAAGAAGCAACATAAGGAACATGCCCAGCCCAAGGAGACGACTGCGGCTAGCTCCGCAACGAACTGACCAATCGACTCGGGCTGGTGGCCCACATATCCCGTGGCCCATATTTGCCTTCCGTTGGCAAATGTGGGGCTCTTTTCCAAGAGTCGCGGGTGCTCCGTCCCGCCGGGTGCCCCACACAGGCCGCTTTTGGCTGGTGCGGGTCTTTGCTAATTGCTAGTCGCTAATCGCTAGCTGCCTGATGCTCCAGGTTCGCCCTCCTTTGGGCTAACCTGGGAGCGCTCTGTGGTTCGTTGTTATCACACTCGACCGTGACCTGCGTCCTAGCGCATCCTCACTCCCGAACCTACACTCTCTTGCGGAACGATGAGGGAGAGCTGTGTCCTCCAAAGAAGAGACGCAGTCGGATCTTCACCTCACCGTCGAAGTGAAGGTGGTACGACCTGTGATGGGTCATGTTCGTTCTCGATTTTTTGCCCATCTTCTTGCCAAAGCCTCTGTCCGCCCTCCCAAAATCCCGTCTAACTCCTTTGTACAGACGACTTTGCCTATAACTCCCACGCGCTCAACCGTTTGCGCGCGTTTCCGGCTATCTCCATCAAAACAAGGATTTTGCGAGGTGGGGGGAGGGGGTGCCAATACCCCCAATTCCCATTTCGGGATAGCCAAATGGATAAGCTACTGAAACGCGTTCAGCGCCGAGGCTTGGTCGTCATGCACATCGAAAATCGTGTAGAGCCGAGTCACCTGCAGAAGGTTGCGGACGTTTTTATTCAGGTTCATCAGCTTCAACTCGCCGCCCTGGTTGCGCAGTGTGGTGTAGTTCATCATCAGCTCGCCGATGCCGGCGCTGTCGACATGGATCACGCCCGCCATGTTCAGCAGGATCTTGCGATAGCCGTCGCCTGCCAGTTGCTGCACGGTGTCGCGCAGCTTGCCCGTGCCCTCGCCCAGCCGGAGCTGGCCGCTGATGTCAACAATCGCGACTCCGTTCACTACTCGTGTGCTTGCCTGAATCGTCATGTGCACTCTCCGAAATTGCGTCAGGATCGAAAGCGGCGCCTCTCCTGCCGGACTCGATCACTGGCCACGTGCCGGTCGGGCTTTCGGTGTCAGTCATTTTGTCCCGTTGTCGGCGCGAATGCAAATCGCGGGTTCAGGCGCGGCCAGCCTCCGTGCTACCCTCAGCGGGTGAGTCGGGGATCGATGGGAAAGAAACCAAGGGTTAGGCGTGGCTGGATCATTTTGCCGGTGCTGTTTTTTGCGGCCGCAGCTTCGGCGCAAAAGAACGACTGGCTGATTGTTCCCAGTCTGCGAGTTGGTCCCATTACGGCAACAACCACGCGCGCCGAGCTCGACAAGCTGTTCGGCAAAGAGAACGTGCACGACGGCAACTTCGAAGGCGGTGATGTGCCCGAGGCCGCGACCATCGTGCTCGCGGATGATCCGGACGCGGCGTTGGCCGTGACCTGGGACCGCGAACATCCATCGACTGTGCGGATTTGTTTCAGCAATCCGAGCGGACCATGCAAATGGAAAACGGCCAGCGGCATTCGCATCGGACTGCCGATTCGCGAACTCGAAACGATCAATGGCAAGGCATTTCAGGTGGCCAGTTTTGGATCGGACCAGCGAGGTACGGTTGTATCGTGGCGGAACGGCTTGTTAGAACGCGATCCATCCGCCTGCGCGCACCTGCTGGTGCGCTTGACTCCGGCGTTTGAACTCGATGGCAGGTCACCATCGAAAAATGAGGCGACCCTGGTAAAAGAGATGCACGGCGAAAAGCCGCTTTCGTCGAACCTCATACCTCTGCTCGAACTCAATCCCATCGTCTCTGGGTTGGAACTCGAGTTCAGCGGCGTAGGCTGCGCTGCAAAATAAAAAGAGCGGCCCGAAGGCCGCTCTTGTGGACAAAACGAGGAACTAGTTCGCAGCTGCTGATGTCCGAACTGCAAAGTGTTGTTCGGGAGCCGGCAGACCAGCGTTGGCTCCGGTGTCGCGAATTACGTGGTTGGTATCGAAATACACCTGCCAGTAGTCCTTGTTATTGCAATATGGACGCACGGCAAGTACAGGACCGGCCAAAGTGAAGGTCAGAATCTCCACGTCAGGCGCGGGGTTGGTGAGTACATTGGGAATCTTCGCCAGGTTCGCTTTCAGAGACGCGATGGTCTGTTGGACATTGACCGAGTGGTCCAACTGCGCCTGCAGGTCAACCCTACGGTAAGCATTGTGGCTGAAATTCTGGATGATCTCGGCGAAGATCTTGCCGTTGCCGACGATGTTGCGGATGTTGTCGAGCGTATTGATCGAGGTGACAAACAATCCGACTTCTTCGACCGTTCCCATGACGCCGCCAGCCACGACGAAGTCGCCGACTTTAAAGGGTTGCAGGATGACGAGGAAAACGCCGGCTGCAAAGTTGGCCAGCAAGCCGCTCCAGGCGAGGCCGATAGCAACGCCGCCAGCGGCAATCAGGGCGGCGAGACTGGTCGTTTCAACGCCGAAGAACCCAAGGATCGCGATGACCAAGACGATATTGAGGATGGCTCCGACCGCGTTCTGCATGTAACGGATCAGGGTGGGGTCGATCTTCTGGCGAGTCATGCCACGGCCGATCAAACGCAGCGCAAAGCCAATTAGCCAGCGGCCGACGATCCATAGCGCAATCGCTTCCAGCACGCGAATGCCGAGCGCCACGGCCAGCGCCCAACCCGATTGCATGAGGGAATTCATTTTTGATGTATCCATACCAGCTCCCATCTGTGTATCTGAGTGAGTTAATCGCAGCCGGGGGGCAGCCGCTCATGCGCATCATACTAGCTTCGGCGGTGGCTGAAAATGTACAAAAGTGCCAATGCCGGCAGCCGCAAACAAACGCACGGGTATTTTCTGCGGCTACGATGTGAATCGTTACTCAAATGTGAATTATTCGACAGCTACGGAAGCAGAGGTTCTCTTGGGAATGAGCGAGCCGATACGACGGATTTGCGCTCCGACGGAGCGTAGTTTTTCTTCGATGCGCTCGTAACCGCGATCGATATGGTAAACGCGATCAATGATGGTCTCGCCTTCCGCCACCAGAGCCGCCAGAACCAGCGAGGCCGACGCCCGCAAATCGCTGGCCAGTACGGCAGCGCCACTTAGCGGAGTCTTGCCTCGAACTATGGCGCGGCGTCCATCGATTTTTACGTTGGCTCCCATGCGGACGAGTTCTTGCGCGTGCATGTAGCGGTTCTCAAAGATGTTCTCGGTGATCAGGCTCACGCCCTCAGCCTGCGTTGCCAGCGCCATATATTGCGCCTGCATGTCGGTAGGGAAGCCGGGATATTCTTCGGTAGCGACGTCGGCAGCCTTGAGCGATCCGCTAGTCAGTACACGTACGGAGTCACTGGTGGCAGCGACCTTGACTCCACATTCGTCCAACGTGCTGAGGAGAGCGGCTACGTGTTGAGGGTCGCAATTAGTGACCGTGAGATCGCCGCCGGTGAGCACGGCGGCGACGATGAAGGTTCCCGCCTCAATCCTGTCGGGGATGATGCGGTGACGCGCGCCACCCAACTTCTCCACTCCCTGCACGCGAATGGTGCGGGTTCCGGCGCCTTCGATGCGAGCTCCCATCTTGATTAGCAGCGCTGCAAGATCGACGACTTCAGGCTCGCACGCGCAGTTCTCCAAAACGGTCTCGCCTTCTGCGAGAGTTGCAGCCATCAGCAGGTCTTCGGTTCCGGTGACGGTAATTTTTTCGAAGACGATTCCGGCGCCCTTGAGGCGCTCGGCGCGGGCCTCAATGTAGCCGTGTTCCTGCGTGATCGTCGCGCCCAGCTTTTCCAGACCTTTGAGATGGAGATCGATGGGGCGTGCGCCGATGGCGCATCCGCCGGGAAGGGAGACCCGCGCGTGACCCATGCGTGCCACCAGCGGCCCCAGCACCAGTGTGGAGGCCCGCATCGTCTTCACCAAGTCGTAAGAAGCTTCGGCGTTAGCAAGGTTGCGGCACGAGATGGTTGTGCGATGCTGTGCGCGACCATAACCGAGTTCGACTTCCGCCCCCATCGCGGTCAGCAGATTGCGCTCAGTGACGATGTCGCGGACCTGGGGAATGTTTTCCAGGATCACAGTTTCTTCGGTGAGTAGAGCGGCGGCCATGGCAGGCAGAGCGGCATTCTTGGCGCCGCTGACGCGGACCGTGCCGACCAGGGGATTGCCGCCGCGGATTACGAGTTTGTCCATGAAAGGAAGTCCACAAACATTTTACGAGGTCAGGCGAACCAGCAGGAGGCTCTGATCGTCATCCTGCGCATAGGAAGCAGACAGAGCCTTGTGGATCTTTTCTGCAAGTGCAGCCAAGGGCTGCGAGCGGTTCTCGCCGAGGACCGCTCCGAGTTGTTCCAGTCCGAATTCGTTACCGCTCTTATTCGTAGCCTCGAGAATACCGTCAGTGGCAACCAGGAGAACATCGCCGGGCTGCAGGGCCAGCGACTGGCCTTGGTAGGGCGGTCCAGCGAGGAGGCCGAGAGGCAACTGCTGGTCTTCCAGCCGGGAGACAGTTCCCGCAGCGGACGAGGCATGCAGCATGGCAGGCTGTCCGGCGATTGCGAAGTCAAGACGGCAAACGCTGTCCTTGTCGCTGGCGTGAATGCGCAACGCGGTGCACGTCGCATACATATGCGCCTCCTTTACGGCAGGCAAGACCTCGTTCAGGCGCTCGAATACCGCCGTGGGCGAAGGCAAGTCGAACAACTGGGTGCGGACGGCCGTTTTGATCATGCCCATCAGAATTCCCGCCGGAAGTCCGTGGCCGGAGACGTCGGCAACGTAGGCAAAAACCGAGCCGTCAGGAAGAGGCACAACGTCCACCAGATCGCCGCCGACTTCGGCACTGGGAAGTGAAATGCCGTAAATCTCGATTCGCTCGGAGCGCCAGTCAACGACAGGTACCAGCGTCTGCTGGATACTCTGCGCGATGGCTAACTCGGTCTGGATGCGAATCGCGTGACGACCTTCATTCTGGATAAACAGCATGAAGAACACATATGCGCCGATACTCAGGATGATGCAGGTGACGGTCGCGGTTCTTACGCCATGTTCCACGCTGGGATGGGTTATCTCAAGGGGGAAGTGGCGCATCGCCTCGGACAGGAGACGCGACCCGGCGAACCAGGCTACGGCAACAATCCATATGCGGCGCGGTGCGCGAAAGGCAGTGAAGATGCCTGCGGCGGCGATGGCTCCGCTGAAGATGGTCCATACCATTACGAAGGGCAACGGGTGCTGGCCGAGAGCAAGCAGATCGACGAAACAGCCCACCATGCCGAACATGCAGAAGATGGCTAAGAGAAGATATGTCAGGCGGTGAATGGGCACGGTCATCCAGTAGTTGGGGGACGGCCGCCGAGTGGAACGGAACAGCGAAGCGATGCGTGCGGGCCAAGGCATGGTGTTGGTTGAGCCGGGTGCACCCGAGGATAGCAGATAGAAACTACAGCGCCTCGATGACGGCGTCGTGCAGGAGTGGCCGGAACGGCTTGATGAGCTGCGAGGTTCGATCGGGCCAGGTGCGATTGGTCAGCAGCGTCACGCTGAGTTGGCGGTCGGGATCGATCCAGAGGGACGTTCCGGTGTAGCCGAGATGGCCGAACGATTGCGGCGAAAAGTGTTTTCCCGACGAAGACGGGTGCGACGGCGTATCCCAACCCAGCGCGCGAGAGGTGCCGGCGGGCGATGATTCGCGGCTCGTGAAGAGCGCGACCGTGGCGGGCTTCAGGATGGGACTTCCGCCGCGTAACATGCATTCTGCAAAGCGAGCGATGTCGATAGCGGGAGCGAACAGTCCGGCGTGTCCGCTGACTCCGCCCATGACGTAGGCGTTCTCGTCGTTGACTTCGGCCTGAATTATGCGGTGGCGGAAGGTGCGGTCGTCTTCGGTGGGTGGGATGGCCGGCTTCCATCCGGACGGTGGATTGAAGCGGGTGCGGTTCATGGCGAGCGGCACGAATATTTCTTTTTGTACGAATGCGTCGAGCGATGTTCCTGCCAGGCGGACGAGGACTTCGCCCAGCAGGATGAATCCGATATCGCTGTAGACCGACGTTGTGGCGGGCGTTGCGACCAGCGGCGTCGAGCAGGCTGTGCGAATGAGTTCGTCACGGGTATGGGCTGACTCGAAGAGCTTGACGTAGGCGGGCAATCCGCTGGAGTGGGCGAGCAGCAGGCGCAGGGTCACGGTGCGGCGCTCAGCATGCTGCGAAGGCGGCGCGAGCGAGATGAATTCAGGCAAGATGTCGGCGACCGACGAATCCAGATCGAGAGCACCACGTTCGTACAGCAGCATTGCCATTGCGGTCGTGGCCACGACCTTAGTGACCGATGCCAAGTCGAAGATCGTGTCGGATTCGACAGTGGGAGAGTTCCGCTCGTAGGTGAAACAGCCGAATCCACGCCACGCGATGAGCGACCCGCGATGGACGACGGCGAGTGCGGCTCCGGGAAACGCCCGTCGGCGTATGGCTATGCGAGTGAGCATGAAGGCGCGAGCGAACCGCGACTCCTGCTCACGAAAGTCGGCCTCAAAAGGCATCTCCGACTGCGATTCGTGGTTCAGCGTGCTCCCTCTGGTTCGTCCGCTGGCTGCGGCAACTTATAATAGCTTGCCCACGCGAGCGCTAGTACGAGCGTGTGCAATCGTAGAGAAGCCGAAAGGTCCGATCCGTTGAATCGCCATTTCTGGCCAACCGCCATAACACTTGTTTTCATCGGTCTATTAGTCTCCACGGCTCCCGCGCAAGTACCGACAACAGCGCAGCCCGAGAATGCGCTGACCATGGACCTGACGACGTATCAGGAGCGGCTGGCTCCGGTCGATGCCGTGGTCAAGAACGCGATTGCCAAGGGACATGTTCCGGGTGCGGTAGTCATCGTCGGGCACAGCGGAAAGGTGATTTATCGCAAAGCATTCGGCAACCGATCGCTCGAACCCACGCTGGAGCCGATGACTCTGGACACCGTTTTCGACATGGCTTCGCTGACGAAAGTCATGGCCACGACCGGAAGCATCATGCGGATGATGCAGATCGGGGAGATTAAGCTGAACGATCCGGTGGCGCGGTACGTTCCGGAATTCGGGCAGAACGGCAAGCAGGACATCACCATTCGCGAGTTGCTGACACACTATTCGGGATTGCGCCCGGATCTCGACCTGAAGCCGGAATGGATGGGCCAGGCCGAGGCGTTCCGTCTGGCCAACGCAGAGAAGCCGATTTACCCTCCGGGGTCGACATTCGTTTATAGCGACATTAATTTCATCGTGTTGGGCGAACTGGTGCAGCGGGTGAGTGGACTGACGCTGAACCGGTACGCCGAGACATTCATCTTTGCTCCGCTGGGGATGACCAATACGCGGTTTCTGCCGCCGCAGTCGTGGTTCTTGCGGATTGCGCCGACCGAGAAGGACGAGCGCTCGGGGCTGATGTTGCGTGGCATCGTGCATGATCCGACGGCGCGGCAGATGGGCGGAGTGGCTGGACACGCCGGGGTGTTTTCGACTGCCGACGATGCGGCAAAGTTTGCGCAGGCGCTATTGAATGGCGGCTCGCCGGTATGGTCGCGGCTCACGGTGGAGAAGATGACCACGCCACAGCAGCCACCGAATCTCACGGTGGTGCGCGGCTTTGGTTGGGACATCGACTCTCCGTTTTCGTCGAACCGCGGCGAGTTGTTGCCCGTCGGGTCGTTTGGTCATACGGGATTCACCGGCACTTCGATCTGGATCGATCCGGTCACCGATACCTACATCATTCTGCTGACGAACGCGGTGCACATCAAGCACGGAAGCGCGATCTCTCTGCGCTCGGAGGTAGCGACGGCGGTGGCGGCAGGGCTGGAGCTGAACGTCAGCGAAGCTGAGAGAACGCGGTTGGCGCGCATTACCGGCTATAACGAACTTGGTGCTGCAGGACGGCGAATCACCGTGCGCAACGGCGAAGTGCTGACCGGCATAGACCAGCTTGAGGCCAACAACTTTGAAGCGCTGAAGGTGCGGAGTGTCGCCAAACCGCGGGTGGGAGTGGTCACGAACCAGACCGGCATCGATAGCCAAGGTCGTCGCACGATTGATGTACTGGCACATGCGCCGCAGATTCAACTCACCGCAATTTTCAGTCCCGAGCACGGTGTGACGGGGACGGCGGATACCACGGATGTTGCCAATTCGAAGGATGCCGCGACCGGGCTTACGGTTTACAGCGTCTATGGGGACACTGATGCGAAGCGGCGGCCGAGTCCAGAGGTCCTGCACAATCTTGACGTGCTGGTCTACGACATTCAGGATGCCGGGTCGAGGACCTACACCTATGAGGCGACGCTGGGCTACTTTCTGGAAGCGGCGGTCAAGGCTGGCAAGCCAATCGTTGTGCTGGACCGTCCCAACCCGGTGAACGGAGCGTACGTGCAGGGCCCGGTTTCCGATCCTGGGCAGAGCAGTTTCGTGGACTACCACAATGTGGCAGTGCGACATGGAATGACCGTTGGGGAACTCGCGAAGCTCTACAACTCGGAGCGGCACATCAATGCGAACCTGACGGTTGTGCCGATGAAGGGCTGGATTCGGGGAGACTGGTTTGATTCGACTGGACTGGTGTGGATCAATCCGTCGCCGAACCTGCGGAGTCTTGACCAGGCGACGCTGTATCCGGGCGTTGCCTTGATCGAAGGCACCAATGTATCGGTTGGACGGGGAACAGATACGCCTTTCCAACTGGTGGGAGCGCCGTGGGTCAAGTCGAAGCAGCTTGCTGCGTATCTGAATGCGCGGCTGATCTCAGGGGTGCGCTTCGTGCCGACCGACTTCACGCCAACATCGGCGGTAAGCGCAGGTCAGAAATGTGGCGGAGTGCAGATCGTTGTCATCAACCGCGAGGCGCTGGATGCGCCGGAGTTGGGCATCGAGCTGGCGTCGGCGCTGCACAAGCTCTATCCCCAGGAGTTTGAGCTAGCGAAGATGAATGTGCTGCTAGCGAATCAAGCCGCATTACAAGGATTGCAAGCAGGCGAAGACCCGCGGCGGATTGCTGAAGACTGGCGCGATGGGTTGGAGAAGTTTATCCAGGTAAGGGCGAAGTATTTGCTGTACTGAGACTATTGCTGCCTTAGCTTGGGGCCTTCCAGGTTCAGTTCGCGCTCCAGAATCATTTCGATTGACGAGCCGGGGTCTAACTGAATTTCGGGCCCGCGAGTGAATAAGACGGTCGCCAGTCCTAGGGCGCCTCCGGAAGCTGCGCCGATTCCCGCGCCCTTGCCGCTGCCGGCGATTCCGCCAATGCCCGCGCCTGCTGCCGTCGTTTTCGCAATGGTGGCAGCGTCTTTACCCTTGCTCGAGTCGCCTTGAATGGTGCCTTCATTACCGGTCGTGCTCATAGTCTGCGAGCCGGGGACGCCTTCTACCGTCGCGGGCAGGAGCACCGTATAGCCGTTGGGAAAGATCATCGAGGTGAAGCTCATCTGCAATTCGGCGCGACCCTTGACGCGACCGGGCCGAAGCACATGCCGAATCACGCCCTGAACATAGGTCCCGGCGGGAATCAGGATGTGATTGTCCTGGGTCACCGGAAATGCGGTTTGCGCATACACCGGATCGCCTTCCTTCGCGGTTTTGGAGGTGATGCCTTGCATGAGGGTGAGCGGAATCTTGGTGCCCGAAGGAACGCTGTAGTCAGCGGAAGGGTTTACGTTCGCCTGCTGTTGGACGATGGGAGCTCTAGGGGTAACGTGCGCTTGGTCCTGCGCAGGCGAGACCGCGACGGCAGCGATTACGGTTACGGACAACAGCACAGCGTAACGCATAGGTCTTCCTGAAAGCGAGGATACAGCAGCTAGCTCTCTGAAACGCGAAAATCAACACAAAGTCGCGGAGAAGGGTTGAGCGCGACGACACAGGAGCGGTCTTATATATAGATGTGCGTAAGGGAAGTCGATTTTCCTCAGGGGTTAAAGCCCAATGTTTACGATACCCAAAGCGGCACGGCTGAAGCTGTGCCCTTTCAAATCGCATTCAGATTTGGTCCAGGTCGCCATCAATCTTCCCACTACTTCAGGTTGTACATCGCGTTGACGTGCGCCGTCACGGTGATTTTCTGCGCGCCAAAGTCCTCGGTAGGTGCCGGAACTGCCTGGGCATCCATGGCCATTGCCTTTGCGGCCATTGGCATGGGCCGTGGACGAGGCTGTTCGTAGGTGTCGACGGATGCATAGGAAAGCTCGCCGAGTACGCGGCCGCTGCTGCGGGCGACGGCGCCTGCTTCCTCATGCGCGCGGTGCAAGGCATCTTCGACGGCCTTGATTTTGGCTGCGTCCATGTCCTCAAGCATGTAACTGAGCGACTGGTTGCCGGTGACGTCGATGTCGGCGAGGCCCTGGGTGAGTGGACCGACCTTGGAAAAGTCCTTCACTTTAATGCTGATGCTGGAATCGACCCGATAGCCAACGAGCTTCCGCTTGGGATTTTTATAGTCGTAAACCGGCTGGACAGAAAACATGCCGACTTGCGCCTGCTTGGGGTCGAGTCCGTTACTGCGCAGAAGCTGGCGAACCTGCTCGGCCGATTTGGTGGCGCGAGCGTAGGCAGCTTGCAGGTTGTCGTCCTGGGCGGAGATGTTGAACTGAAGCTCAGCCGTGTCGGGCTCCGATTCGAACTTGCCGTCGGCGCCGACCCAGACTGTGTTGGGTAAGGGACCTCCGGTGCGATCCTGGGCGATGAGGCTACCAGGCGCGAAAAGGAGAAACGAGATAGCCAAAAGAGAAGCGGCGCGCGAGAACCGATAGAGGGGCTTCATTCTGCCTTTCAGACGAGACCACAGCAGGTTTCGTCAACTTCGAAGATTGTACTCAAGGCTTGAGTAGCTTGATCGGTGATGGTCTTGCAATATGTTTCATTTTGGGAACAATCCACGAATCTAGATCGATACGACAAATACCAGCCTCGTTGCATCTA
The DNA here is from genome assembly GCA_963749635.1 of uncultured Acidobacteriaceae bacterium. Classification (GTDB taxonomy): domain Bacteria; phylum Acidobacteriota; class Terriglobia; order Terriglobales; family Acidobacteriaceae; genus DASRAA01. The sequence goes on along the minus strand of CAVVNW010000006.1, from coordinate 120,383 downwards.
TGATTGTGTTGGGAATTGACGATCATGAAAGCTAGTGGCGAAGAAGAGATGGTCGCGCCCGCAAAGGCGCCAGAGGAGCGAGCCATGCGTAAGTGGTTGGTCACGCTGATGGTGCTGGGAGTTGGGGGCATCGGCGCTTTTCTGCTTACGGAACGCGGTCAACAGGCATTGCGTCGCCAGTTGGCGCGGTTTGGGGAAAACCCAGAACCGTGGTGCGACTGGAACCAGACGGCCCAAGCCGAATTGGAGCGCATTCAGACTGCACTGAATCAGATTGCACAGTCGCTCGATCCGCACGGCGAGCCAGGGCGTTAATCGATCTCGCGCATCACAACACCGAGATAGTGTCGGCGATCTCTTTCTAGCCAAATACGCGTAACTCAACTGCCGTTCACCTCATTGATTTTTCCCGCCATGCGAATGTCGCGCTGCGTGACTCCGCCGGAGTCGTGCGATACCAGCGTCAGAGTCACTTTGTTGTAGTTGATCAGAATATCGGGATGGTGGTTCGCCGCTTCCGCAGCAACCGCGATCCGGTTAACGAACTCCATCGCCTGCAGAAAATTGTCGAACTGGAAAACTCGAACGATGGCTTGGCCATTCTTCGTCCAGCCGGGCAAGTTTCTTAGAGCCTGGTCAATTTCGGATGGGGAAAGTACTGTGCTCATGCCGGCTCTCCTGTTTACTACTGCATGTGCTATCTGGTTTTTCGAGACAGGTCTGGGGCGGCGTCAATTTCGGTGCGCAGTTCTTGCCACAGCTCGTCGGAAATTGACATGAAAGTAGTCACGACTTCGGGATCAAACTGGCGGCCCGAGTATTTCTGAATTTCACGACGCGCAGCGGAAATAGACTGCGCAGCGCGATAAGGCCGGTCAGAGGTGATGGCGTCGAAGGTATCGGCCACGGCAAATATGCGAGCGCCAATCGGAATCTGGTCGCCTTTCAATCCACGAGGATAGCCGCTGCCATCGTATCGCTCCTGATGGCAGTAAACGATCTGAGCGGCCTCTTGCAGGAAGGGGATCTTACGCAGCATCTGGTAGCCCAGAAGCGCATGCTCGCGCATCAGCATCTGCTCCTCAGGCGTAAGGCGGCCGGGCTTGCGAAGAATAGCGTCGGGAATCGCCATTTTTCCGATGTCGTGTAAGTAGGCGCCACGTGCGATGATGTCGCGGTGCTCACGCGGCAGGTCCATAGCGTGGGCAATGGCCATGGTGAAGGCGGTGACGCGCTTGGAGTGTCCTTCGGTTTCGGCATCCTTCAAATCCAGCGCGTCGCCCAGCGCCTCGAGCGTGAGGTTATAGGAACGCTCCAGCCGGTGCATGGCGACTTCCAGGTCGGCATTGGTTCGTTGCAAGATCTCGGTACGGGCCGCCACCAGGGCCTCGAGCTTGTTCTGGTAGGTGAGGTTTTCGACCTTCAAGCGACGGTTCTCAAGGGCGCGACGCACCGTGGCCAGGAGCTGGTCACGTTCGAACGGCTTTAAGAGGTAGTCGTAAGCTCCGCTGCGGATGGCTGCCAACGCCACGGAGATGTCGTGCACGGCCGTGACCATCACTACTGGCATCTGCGGATGGCTTCGGCGGACGCGCTCCAGCAGGGCGAATCCATCCATGCCTTCCATCGTGAGGTCAGACAGCAGGAGTGCGAAGTTGTCGTCCGCTTGCAGAGCGACGGCCGCGTCTCGACCTGACGTAACGGCGCGGCATTCGTAGCCGGCGCTAGTCAGCATCGAGGAGAGGACCTCACGGACGGAGCGGTCATCGTCAACAACGAGGATGCGTTCCTCAAACATGGCGTGGCTGGAATTCATTGAACCGGGGGAGAAGCCACCAGCTTGCGACAATTGTACTCACGGTTGCGAAGTTCTGCCGCTTTTCGTGAACGAAAGGAGCCGAACTTGTCCATCCGGCTGCACGCACTGGGCCGTCAGTTGGATGGCTTGGGCGATTTTGGTGTGGCGGACGACGACTTACTCCGTCGAGACTCGACAGAACAGGAACTGCTGCGTCATGTGGGCACTCCCAATTTAGGCAGTAGCCACTGCGTGAGGAAGAAGTAACCGGCAATAGCGAGAACGATCCAAACCCAGTCTGACAAAATTACTCCTGAATAAATACTGTACCGCGTTGCAACAAGGATCGTCACAATGCGGCTGTCGCTTTCCGCATGACCCGAAGTGAGCCTCGCCAGGCGGGACCCACATCAGCCGTTCGCGTTATTGCTCCTTCAGCAACGCGGCAACTTCTTCGTCGAATACCGACACGTCGGTCGCACCCAGATGTTTCGAGTGGATGCGGCCTTCGCGGTCGATGAGAAAATTCACCGGCAGCCCCATGACGCCGCCGAACTGATCTGCCAGTTTGTCATCACCCACGGCGACGGGATAGTTCATCTTGTACTGCTGGTAGAACTCGCGCACCGGCTTGGCGTCGTCGTCCATGGAGATGCCGATCACTTGCAAGCCTTGCGGTCCATACTTGTTCTGCATCTCGACAAAATGCGGGATCTCAGCGCGGCAGGGAGTGCACCAGGTCGCCCAGAAGTCGAGCAGGACGACCTTGCCTTTGAAGTCGGACAAGTTGAGCTTGCGGCCGTCGATGTCAGTGACCGTGAAGTCCGGTGCCGGGTTGCCGGAGGCGGTAACCTTGGGTTTGGGCGCCGAGTGGCGACTGGCGATAAATAGGCCGAGCAGACACAGCGCGACGATGCCGTAGATGGCGATGCGTTTTGAGGACATGTTCGAGTTCTAGTCCCCTTTGGCGACGGGATAACCTTTGTTGACCCAGTCGGTGCCGAAGTTGTCGGCGATATAGAGGGCCTTCACATTCGTGTATCCGAGAGAGTGCAGCAACTGGTATGCAGGATGAATATTAGGGCAATGTCCCCAGGGGCAGCATCCGCAATAGATGACGATGGCGGAATTTTTGGGCAGCGACTTCACACGCTCGCGCAGCTTCTGCTTTCCTTCGTCGGTTGAGCCGGCACCCATGTATTCAGAGCCGGGGATGTGCGCCTGCGCGTAGAGCGAGTGCGGGCCGACCTCTAAGATCAGGGGCTTCTGCTGAGCAGATCGGAGAGACGTGGCGAGCTCCTCTGGCGTTAGCAATTGCGAGTTAGGAATGGATTTGTCGGAGGGAGCGGACTGAAAGCTGTAAACGACAGGATTGGTTCCATCGAACAAGACCGGGCCTTGGGCGACGGCAGAACCGGAGAGCGTGAGAGTTGTTAGTGCCAAGACGATAAGAAAAATTCGTTTCACTTTGATTCCTCGGTATAGCGTCCTAATTAGATGCGGCATTCTCGTCCGCGGCTTCTAGTGCTTCTTCTTCCTCGCGCTTAAGCGGACGAAGCAGCGGAAAGAGGATGACGTCGCGGATGGAACGTGAATCTGTCAACAGCATAGTAAGGCGGTCGATGCCCACGCCTTCGCCTGCCGTCGGCGGCAGACCGTAGGAGAGGGCGCGGATGTAGTCCTCGTCCATTTGATGCGCTTCCTCGTCGCCGCGAGCGCGCTCGGCAAGTTGGCCTTCGAAACGGCGGCGCTGCTCCTCGGGATCGTTGAGCTCGCTGAAGGCGTTGCCGATCTCCAGACCGCCTACGAAAATTTCGAAGCGCTCGACCCAATCGGCGTTTTCTTCGGGCTCGCGCTTGTTTTTCGACAGCGGCGAAATGGCGAGGGGGAAGTCGTAAATGAACGTTGGCTGGACAAGGTGGGGCTCGGCGACATACTCGAAGATCTCGGCGATGGTCTTTCCCAGCGGAGCAGCTGGATCGTAGGGGATGTGCGGATTGGCGGCGTTGTAGCGCTTGATTAGAGCGCTTAGGCCGCTGGCGCTTGCGAAATCAGACATCGTCGGCTTCGATCCAGCGTTTTCAGGCCAGTACTGGATGATGGCTTCGCGCATGGAGAGGCGCTGGAAGTTTGACCAGTCAATTTCGTGTCCGTTGAAATGGGAGACGGTCGTGCCGTTCACGTCCACGGCGACCTGGGCGAGCATGCGGGCAGTGAAGTCCATCATGTCGTGGTAGTCGGCGTAGGCCATGTAGAACTCGAGCATGGTGAACTCGGGATTGTGCTGCGTGGAGATGCCCTCGTTGCGAAAGTTACGGTTGATCTCGTAAACGCGGTCCATGCCGCCGACTACCAGGCGCTTGAGATAAAGCTCGGGCGCGATGCGCAGGAACAAGTCCATGTCGAGCGCGTTGTGGTGGGTGGTGAACGGCTTGGCCACCGCGCCGCCGGCAATGGAGTGCATCATGGGAGTTTCGACTTCGACGAAGGCGCTGGCATCGAGGAAGCGGCGTAGCGACTGGACGACTTTCGCGCGCTTGATGAAGACCTCGCGGACGTCGGGGTTCATGGTGAGATCGACGTAGCGACGGCGGTAGCGGGTCTCGACGTCCTGCAGACCGTGCCATTTTTCGGGCAGCGGAAGCAGGTCTTTCACGAGGAAGGTGATTTCCTCGACGTGGACCGTGAGTTCGCCGGTACGGGTGCGGAACAGGTAGCCCTTTACACCGATATAGTCGCCGAGGTCGAGCAGCTTGTAGAGGGCGAAGCCCTTTTCGCCTACGAAGTCGAGCTTGACGTAAATCTGCAGCTTCTTGCCGCCCTGCTGAAGGTGCGCGAAACCGGCCTTGCCCTGCAGGCGAATGGACATAATGCGTCCAGCGACGCTGACGTTGACCTTGGGCTCGGCCAGCTCTTCGGCCGTCTTGGGCAGGTATTGGTCGAGAATCTGCGGGAGAGTATGCGTGGATTCGTAGCGGTAGGGGTAGGCGAGCTGCCCCAGCGCTTCGATCTGCTTCAGCTTGTCTTTGCGGAGTTCGTAGATTTTCTGGTCGAGGGCCAAGGTACGTTCGTCCTTAAGTGTGAATCTTCAATTATAGATGGCGGAGTGCCGCCGGGTTAAAACCCGGCTCTGTTCGAAAGGCAGTGCTGGACGCGGCGCTAAAGCGCCGCTCTACCATCGCCGGATTGGTGTACCCACTCCCTCTGCCCCCTTGTGTTTTCAATCATTTGGGAGAGGGTTTTGCTCAAGCTTATTGGAAACAAATGACTTAGTTCTACATCATAGATTTCATTAGGGTTAGAAGCGCGGTTTTGGGCACGGCAGGGGCGGCGAGGGGACCCGGCGCGAAGGGCTTCGGTCGTCAGATCCATGATCCGTAGCATCATCAGGGCGGCGTCAGGGTCGATGCGCTCGGTGGCGAGAACGCGGTTGATCTCGGCCGTGTTCCAGTCAAGGTCGCGAGAGGTCTCGGGGACGCGGAGGCGGGGGATGAGGGTGAGGCGACGGGCGCGGGCCATGTTGTGGAGGCGCGCCTGGGCGTCGAGGTGATGGCGGCAGCACGCGCGACGGCGGACGGCGGGCTGCTGACAGCGGCGTCCGTTCGCGAGAGTGTGGCGGCAAATATGGATGATCGGGGCACACGAGTTCATTAAAGACCTCCGCGGGGGCCAGTGTTCAGGGTAGGTCCAAGCGCGAGGGAACTCGAGGAGAAAAGAGGGGGCGAGGTTACGAAGGTAACCAGAATGTCCCGAAATGGGAATGAAGAGGATTCACCACGGAGACACGGAGAACACGGAGGAACGTAAGCAAAGAGGCAAAAGCAAGAACACCCTGCCTGACCCGGGTCTGACGAGCTGGGCTGCGATTGTTCGCGCTGCGGGCTAGAGCGGGGTGGGTTGTAAGTGAGTCGCACAGCAGAAGGATTGGCAAAAGCCCCACATATCCCAAAACCAGGGATATGTGGGCCACCGGCCGAATACAATGTCACCAACGGTCGGAGTACGAGTGCAATGTCGCAATACGACGACTTCGCTGTGAATTACCACTGGCTTTACTCGGACTATGTCTCTTCAGGCAAGCCTGCGCTTGAGGAGAACGAAGACGTTCTGAAAGACGCAGGTCCAACGGTACGCATCCTGGATTGCTCCTGTGGAATCGGAACGCTCGCGATAGCGCTGGCTAAGCTTGGCTATGAAGTCAGCGGCTCGGATGGCAGCTTGGGATATGATCGAGCAAGCGGGTGTTGCCGTCAGGAACGCCGATGTAGACGTCCCGCTGAAGTGCTGTACGTGGGAGGATCTACCGGCTCACGTTACCGGTCCCTTCGATCTGGTTTTCTGTCTTGGCAACGCAATCGGGCACACCCGCAACGGAGAAGAAATGTTTCGGTCGGTGCAGGGAATGCGCGCGGTTCTAAGGAGTGGCGGCAAACTCGTCATTCAATCTCTCAACTGGGAGCAGATCCGGAAGAGAAAAGACGTTTCACACACTTCCACGTGGAGAGCGCGCGCTGGGCAACGGTGTTTGCCCATCTACGTTTGGAACTTTCCGGAGAGGTTCGAGGACGCTCACACGATAGAAGTGCTCTTAATCTTCGATTCTGACGGAAAAGTGTCAGTGCGATCCTACCCGATTGTCTACTATCCATTCCGCGTCGAAGAGTTGGTAGAACGCTTGAGCAGTGCCGGTTTCACGAATATTCAGAACAGGTTCAGCGAAAACCGCGAGGGTTATCGGATGATCGGTTCGTAGAGGCGGGCGGTCAATGGGTGCACGAGTAGCTGATGCAGTCACTGGCCCAGATTCGTACCGGGATGTTGGCGTGCGGGATAGTTGATGGGCAATGCCGTTCGAGCCCGAAAAGATAGCTGGCGAGAACAGGCCTTATCGAACCCTAACCCGAAGTCGTGCCGTGATACGAAGCGGTCGATAGAGCAAAATACGCCGCTCCGCGGCTGAGGTTGAAGGCTGGCCCGGCGCGGGCTGACGCCCACGCCTAACAGCGCCCTTCGGCAAGCTCAGGGCAGGCTTTGCGGCTCCGCCGTTGGCAAAATTAAGACAGCCGCGGATCGGACGTTAGGGTCACATATGCCGTCCCTGCCGGGACTTGGGTTTTCTTTTGGCCGCTCCCCACCGTTGAAACGGTGGGCTGTGATATGTCGGCCCTCCGGGCCTGCTGTGCGCGAGATGCTTCAATGCAAACCCCTCGCCAACAAAAGGCGAAAGGATGGGACACTCTGCGGCCGCAAACAACCCACATATCCCAAAAGAAGGGATATGTGGGCCACCGGCCAAGATGGCGATTCTTTCGACAGTAATCGCTAGTCCAGCTTATTGGGTCCGTTCACTAGTACCCCATACCCGTTGAATCCAAAAATCCAGAAGAGGACGACCAGAGCCAGCACAAAAACGATCCACAACAAGAAGAGGCTTTGGTACCAAAACGCAAGCCATAGCACAAGGGCGCTTAGCGCCCAGTTCCCGACGACCTTGGAGTATCGCCCGACCCTGGATGCGGGCGACCATCCGCCGGTTGCGAATTGGAAGGCCGCCTCCGCGCAAAACATGACTACCATGGCGAAAATAAAATATATAACCATCCAGAGATAGCGGAAGAAGTGCGTCATCTGGGATGGGGCAATTGAATAGCTCACCGCGACGAAGCCAAGCGAGACCAGAGCCGCTCCAATTGCTATGCCCAGCGCAAACTGCCTCGAAAAAGCATACATCTGAAATCTCCCTCGGAAAACCGACTGGAAGCTTTCAATGGCCCACACTATACACCCGACTGTTCGGCATTCGCTGTGACGAGTCCGTCCTGGAAAGGATAGCTGCCGTGAACAGGCCTTATCGAACCCCAGCCCGAAGTCGTGCGCTGATACGAAGCGGTCGATGAAGCATACGCCGCTCCGCGGCTGAGGCTTTGTGTGGTGCACATTGCGCGGGCTGACGCCCACGCCTAACGGCGAATCGCGGCTGCGCCGCTTGAAGATAGCGAACGGTGGATCGTCATTTGAAAACAACCCCACATATCCCAAAACCGGGGATATGTGGGCCACCCGGGAAGGTGTTACGAAACGCTGCCGTCCCTAACGGGACTCGGATCAATTCGCGCGATGACCCGGCTCTGACGAGCCGGGCTACGATTGTTCCGCCCTGCGGGCTGTCAGAGCGGAGAACAGTGTTCAACACTGTACCCGGGCGTTTTGCATCGTCTCCGAAGGTTCTCCATGAGGCAGGAATTTGTGACGTATGTCATTGAATCGGGTTGAGCGAGGCGGTATAGTTGCGCTTCTTCTTAACGCCGCTCCCGCGTGGAGTGATAATAAGGGCAGTCGATCATGCCGCAGAACTACGTACCGATATTTACGTTTGCCTTCGTCGCCTTCCTGGTGGCCGCGGGAACGCTGGCGATCTTTACCCTGATCCGGCCGAAGAAGCCCAACGCTATCAAGCTGATGCCGTATGAGTGCGGCATTACGCCATTCGCCGACTCGCGCGGGCGTTATACCGTGCGGTTCTACATTGTCGCCATCCTGTTCGTGGTGTTCGACGTGGAGACGATCTTCCTGTTCCCATGGGCGGTGCAGTTTAAGCTGCTCGGCCTGTTTGGGCTGTTGGAGATGGGCATTTTCCTGGGCATCCTGATCGTGGGATACATCTGGATCTGGAAAAAGGGAGCGTTGGAATGGGTGTAGCTGTCTGGGACACCCGGATGAGTTTCAAATGTCCCATCCGCGGAATTGAGCCGCGGATGGGGTTTTGTTTTTTGAGCTGTGTCGGTCCAGGGTTCCCTGAAGCTCACGCCTCGCGGACTAAAGTCCGCTCGGCCGAATCATAAAAAAGGGTCTAGACGCTGGCCTGAAGGCCAGCTCTACCGGGCCAGCTCTACGTGAATATTAAGTTCTTCAGCGAGATGTAAAGTGCAAGGCCACGAGGGATTGCAACGCCAGCGGAGGGACCGCAGTACCAGCGCGAAAGTGATATTTGTGATTGGAGTCACAGCTCGTCGTGACCCTCGCACGTCATAGTTAGTGGTTGAAGCTGCTACAACTTAAATGGGTTCACCGGTGAGGCTGGTGGGCCGATTCAGAGAGGCATTGAATGCCCGAAGACAGCAAGGTTCCAGATTCCGTCCCACCCCAACCGGAGGGCGCCAAGGCGCCCGCGGAAACCCCTGCTCCCGTTAAACCAGAAACCGTACCTGCTGCGCCGAAAGTTGCGGCAGAGGAGGCGAAAGCTCCCGCCCCGGCTGCTGCTGTAGCCGCTCCTGCGGGAGATTCGAAGCCGACCGCCGCGCCTGCCGCGAAGCCTGCTGCTCCCGCCGCCAAACCGCCCGCTGCTCCTGCGAAACCGGCTGGTCCGGTTCCTGAGCCTTGGGAGTCGGAGTTAATCGCATCCCTTCGCCATCAATACGGCTCGGGAATCGTCGAAGCGAGCCGCTATCTCGGACAGAGATACGTCATCGTGGACAGCTCGATCCTGGCGGACATTCTGCTGCGCATGCGCGACGCCGAAGGGTTCGACTACTGCGTGGACATTACCGCGGTGCACTATCCCAAGCGCGAGCAGCAATTCGATGTTCTCTATGTGCTCTATTCGTTTCCGCACAATGAGCGTATTCGGGTGAAGACGCGAATCAAGGACGGCGAGCATGTTCCGTCGGCGGTCTCCGTCTGGGAGACGGCGAACTGGCTGGAGCGCGAAGTCTTCGACATGTTCGGCATCGTGTTCGACGGCCACCCAGGGCTGAAGCGCATTCTGCTGCCTGACGATTGGCATGGCCATCCGCTGCGCAAGGATTACGACATTCTGCAACAAGACAAAGAGTGGGTGCAGATCAACCTGGGAATCGAGAGCGGACAATGAGCCAACGCATCGATACCTCGCACCTCGACCTCGACACGAAAGACGAGACATACCTGGATTCCACCGAACTCGTGCTCAACATGGGGCCGCAGCACCCGTCGACGCACGGAGTGTTGCGGGTCATCCTGAAGCTCGATGGCGAGAAGGTGCTGGGCACGGAATGCGTCATCGGCTATCTGCACCGCGGGGTGGAGAAGATCGGCGAGAACCGCACCTACACCATGTTCAATCCGTACGTCGACCGCATGGATTACGTGGCTGCGGTTTCGAATGGGCTGGGTTACTGCGAGACAGTCGAGAAGCTGCTGAATGTGGAAGCGCCGCCGCGGGCGCAGTACATCCGGGTCATCATGACGGAGCTGTGCCGCATCGCCAGCCATCAGGTTTGGCTGGGCACGCATGCGCTCGACATTGGGGCGATTACTCCGCTGTTCTATGCCTTCCGCGACCGCGAAGAGATTCTCAGGATTTTCGAGAAGTATTGCGGTGCGCGGCTGACGACACACGCGTTCCGCATCGGTGGCTGCATCTACGAAACTTACGAGGGCTTTGAAGAGGACGTCAGGAAATACTGCAAGTTCTTCCTGCCCAAGCTGGACGAATACGAAACGCTGCTGACCACCAACCGCATCTGGGTGACGCGTACCAAGGGCGTGGGAATTCTTAACCCGGAAGACTGCATTGCGTTGGGCGTGACTGGGCCGGTGCTGCGCGCGAGCGGGGTGAAGTGGGACCTGCGCAAGGCGCAACCTTACGAGTGCTACAAGAATTTCGATTTCGACATTCCCACTGGCATCAATGGCGACACCTACGACCGTTACCTGGTGCGGATCGCCGAGATGCGGCAGTCGGTGCGCATCCTGCAGCAGGCGGTCGAAGCGATTCCCTCAGGGCCGATCATGGCGAAGGTGCCGAAGGTGATCAAGCCGCCGGTGGGTGAGGTTTATCACTCGATTGAAGCTCCGAAAGGCGAACTGGGATATTTCATCGTGAGTGACGGTTCGACCCAGCCGTATCGCGTGCGAGTGCGGCCTCCGTCGTTCGTGAATTTGCAAGCCCTCGACAAGATGGTGCGCGGGATGCTGGTCGCCGACGTGGTCGCGGTGATCGGCACACTCGACATCGTGCTGGGGGAAGTGGATCGGTAAGACAGTGGATAGTGGCTAGTGGTTAGCGGATAGTTTTTCGAACCTGAAAAGCGAATGTGATTCTCAATTTCAAATGCTTGACGCAATCAAAACTTACCTGCACTCGAATGTGACACCCGGTGAAGCGGGGAGCCAGTTGTGGGCCACGGTGTACATCGTGGCGATCGTGCTGGGCGTATCGCTGTCGGTCATCGCCATGAACTGGCTGGAGCGCAAGATTCTGGCGCACATGCAGATTCGCCTCGGCCCCATGCGCGTTGGCCCGCATGGCTTGCTGCAACCATTTGCCGATGCGCTGAAGCTGTTGATCAAAGAAGACATTATTCCCGCGAATGCCGACAAGGTTGTGTTCTGGAGCGCGCCGGTGGTGGTCACCATGACGGCGTTCACGACGTTCCTGGTCGTGCCGTTCGGGCGCACGCACGCCGTTACGGACATGAACATCGGCGTGCTGTTCATGCTGGGCATCTCGTCGCTGGGCGTGCTGGGCATCATCATGGCGGGATGGTCATCGAACTCGAACTATCCGCTGATGGGCTCGCTGCGCTCGAGCGCGCAGATGGTGTCGTATGAAATAGCGATGGGACTGGCAATCGTGTGCGCGGTGCTGATGACCAGCCTGCAGACAGGTACGGGCACGTTGAGCATGATCGGCATTGTCGAAGCGCAGAATGCGCAAGGCACGTGGTTCATCTTCAAGTTCTTTCCATTGGGATTTCTGGCGTTCGTGGTGTTCGCGATCGCAATGATTGCCGAGACTAACCGCGCGCCGTTCGATTTGCCAGAAGCTGAGTCGGAGCTGGTCGCGGGGTTCCACACCGAGTACAGCGGATTCCGCTGGTCGCTGTTCTTTCTGGCGGAGTACTCGGCGATGTTGGGAGTGTCGTCCATTGCAGTGACGCTGTGGCTGGGCGGATGGCTGCGTCCGTTCGCTAATACGCTGAGCGGGCCGACGTGGGACCTGGCGTTTTCGCTGCTCCCGGGGTTGTCATTCCTGGCCATGGGCGCAGGATGCTTCCTGGGAACGATCCGCATGCCGCGGATTGTGCAGATGCGGGCGCAGTCGATTGGCTTGGCGGTGTTCGGCGGGCTGCTTGGGTTCGTGGGATTGTTCCTGTTGCTGCCAGGCGTGCGCGAACGGGTGCAGGACATCTTCTGGTTCGTCGCTAAAGTTGCATGCTTTATGTACTTGTACATCTGGTATCGCGGAACGTTTCCGCGCTATCGCTTTGACCAGCTTATGAAAGTGGGCTGGAAGGTGCTGTTGCCCACCGGGCTGGGCGTGCTGATTGCCACTGCGGTTTTTGGCATGCGCCAGGAACTATGGGCGGCCATTGTGGGGGTGATGCGGTGAGTGTGGCTCCGTTGCTGCGCAAAGTTTTTCTGGTCGATCTGCTGAAGGGCCTGTCGGTCACGTTTCACAACCAGTCGGAAAAAGAGCGGATTACGGAGCAGTATCCGCTGGAGCGGCCGGTTATTTTTGAGCGCTATCGCGGACAGCCGCGGCTGAACGTGAATCCGGAGACAGGTGAGTCGCTGTGCATCGTTTGCAACCTGTGTGCGCTGGCGTGTCCTGAGCAACTCATTGTGGTGAAGGGCGAGCGCAATCCCGTGACCAAGCGGAAGGAAGTTGTCTCGTGGACCTACGACGTGAGCCGCTGCATGTTCTGCGGCTTGTGCGAGGAAGCGTGCTCGACCGATGCCTTGGAGCTGACGCAAGACTACGAGATGGCGCTGTACAGTCGCGAAGGCATGGTGCTGGACCAGGCGGCGCTGGAGCATGGGCAGGAGCCGGTGCACTACGCGAAATAGTGGCTAGTGGTTAGAAGTAGTGGTTAGTGGATAGTGGATAGTGGTTAGTTAAGAACGAGATGGGTGAGGAACAGTAGTACCGACCTTTGGGTCGGCGGCAGACGAAAATATGAATCCTGTGGCAACACCAATTTTCTTTTACGGGCTGTCGATTGCGGCGATTGTGTTCGCGATTGCGGTGATTACGCGCAAGAACGCGGTGCACGCGGCGCTGTCGCTGATCGGGACGCTGGTCTGCCTCGCCGGGCTGTATCTGATGCTATACGCGCCGTTCGTGGCTGGCGTGCAGATCGTGCTCTATGCCGGCGGCATCATGGTGCTGTTCCTGTTCGTGATCATGCTGGTGAATTTAGACCAGAACATCCGCGAGATTCAGTTCAACAAGCAGTGGCTGGTGGGCTTGATCGCGGCGCTGGCGCTAGGTGGATTGCTGCTGTTCGTGATTCGGCAGGGAAGATCGATTTTCCCGGTGGACCAGCTTGCGGTGCTGCCGGAAGGCTCGAACACCCAGATGGTTGGCTTGGCGCTGTACGGACAATACATGCTGCCGTTCGAGATTGCCTCGCTGCTGCTGCTGGTGGCGATTGTAGGCGCGGTGGTTATGGCGAAGAAAAGGATCTGAAAGGCAGTGGATAGTGGTTAGTGGGTAGTGGTTAGTTGAGCAGGGAGTAGCAAATTGTGGCCGCGAGTGAACGAAGTATCGAATATGGCAGGATGAGTGCGAATCATGGGTGAAATTACGACACTACATTACCTGGTTGTGGCGGCGGCGCTGCTGATTATCGGCACTATCGGCGTGCTGACTCGTCGCAACGTGGTCATTATCCTGATGTCGATTGAGTTGATCCTGAATGCCGTGAACCTGAACCTGGTGGCCTTCTCGCGGCTCTACGGAATGCAGGGGCAGGTGTTTTCGATTTTCGTTATCACCGACGCGGCAGCTGAGGCCGCAGTTGGTCTGGGCATCATCATCGCCTTCTTCCGCAATAAAGAGACGGTGAATGTGGATGAGGCGGATTTTTGAAGTGGTAAGCGGCGCTTGTGCGCCGCATAGCTGTGAGCTCTTAGCCATTAGCTGTTAGCTAAAGGCTGAAAGCTAAGAGCTAAAAGCTGAGAGCTTAGACAATGTATTTTCTTGACCAGATCTGGTTGATTCCGCTGTTTCCCGCGATTGGCGCGGCTTGCATGTTTTTCTTTGGACGCAAGCTGACCAAGTCGGCGGTGAATGGCATTTGCGTGGGCATGGTGGTGCTGGCCTTCGCCTGGACTTGCCTTGCAGTGTGGCAGTACACCGGGTATTCGGCCGCGACCCCGGGCAAGCCGTTCGAGAAGGTGATGTTCACCTGGCTGGGTACGGGTGATAGCAGCCTGAGCTATGTGATGCACGGCGGACAGACGGCTGCGTTCCGCGCCGATGCCGGCTTCCTGCTCGATCCGCTGTCGGCGATCTGGCTGCTGTTTGTGACCGGTGTGGGCATGCTCATCCACATTTATTCGATGGGCTACATGGCGCACGAAGGCGGCTACTACCGGTTCTTCGGCTACCTGAACCTGTTCATGTTCTCGATGCTGACGCTCATCCTGGCGAACAACTATGCGCTGATGTTCGTCGGTTGGGAGGGCGTAGGGTTGTGTTCGTACCTGCTGATCGGCTTCTACTTCCAGCGACACTCGGCTTCGACCGCGGCCAACAAGGCGTTCATCGTCAACCGCGTGGGTGACGCAGGTTTCCTGCTGGGACTGTTCAGTATTGCGTGGTATTTCGGAACGATTCAATACACGCAGGTGAACGCGATTGCGCGCAGTGGGAAGTTCCTTATTGGCGATCCGTGGATCACAGCGGCGTGCCTGTTCCTGTTCATCGGAGCTTGCGGTAAGTCGGCGCAGTTTCCGCTGTACGTGTGGTTGCCAGATGCGATGGAAGGACCGACGCCGGTGTCGGCCCTGATTCACGCCGCGACCATGGTGACGGCTGGCGTGTACATGGTGGCGCGTTCGAACGCGTTGTTCGTGCTGGCGCCGAATGCCATGAAGACGGTGGCCATCGTTGGCGCGTTGACGGCGATTTTCGCGGCGACCATCGGACTGGTGCAGAACGACATCAAGCGCGTGCTGGCCTACTCGACGGTTTCACAGTTGGGCTACATGTTCCTGGCGCTCGGCGTAGGTGCGTTTGCGGCCGGCGTCTTCCACGTGTTCACGCATGCGTTCTTCAAGGCGTTGCTGTTCCTCGGTTCCGGCTCGGTGATTCACGCCATGAGTGGCGAGCAGGACATGCAGCACATGGGTGGCCTGCACAGGAAAATCAAGACTACGTTTGGGACGATGCTCATCGGCACGCTGGCCATCGCTGGCATACCCGGATTCGCGGGCTTCTTCTCCAAGGACGCCATCCTCTGGGAGACGTGGTCACGCGAGGCGGGAGCGTATCGCTACCTGTGGTACATCGCGTTCCTCACGGCGCTGATGACATCGTTCTACATGTTTCGGCTGATCTACCTGACGTTCTTCGGCCAGCCGCGCATGAATCACGAGGTCGAGCACCATATTCACGAGTCGCCGAAGACTATGACTGTGCCGCTGGTCATTCTGGCGCTTTGCGCAGTGGGCGCGGGATATCTCGGCATGCCACACAGCCTGGGTGGAACGAACCGCTTCGAGAAGTTCCTGGAGCCGGTGTTCGCCAAAGAAGCGCAGGTGCTGGAGGCGGAAGGGAAGGCTTCGCAGGTCGCGGCAGGCGAGAAGCAGGTGGAGCACACCGATCCGCTGGAGTATGTGCTGATGTTCGCGTCAGTCGGCGCAGCGATTGTTGGGTGGTGGCTGGCGCAGCGGGCTTACAAGAACGCCGACAAAGGCTACAAAGAGCCGATCAACGAAATCTCGCCGCGGTTCTACAAGACTCTGTTCCGCAAGTACTACGTGGATGAAATCTACGACTGGTTCGTGACGGGGCGCGCCAAGCTCGGCGGAGTGCGTTTGGGCATGCTGGGCCTGGGCGAAGGACTATGGAAGTTTGACGCCAACGCTATCGACGGCACGGTCAACGGCGCGGGCTGGATCACGAAGTTCACAGGCAGAATCTCCGCCTGGTGGGACAAGTGGATTATCGATGGCGTAGGTGTGAATGGTCCGGCAATTCTGGCGCGATTGGCGTCGTATCCCATACGTTTGCTGGAGTGGGGACTGGTGCAGTGGTATGCACTGGTGATGGTCGCGGGCCTGGTATGTTTCGTCTTCTATTTCGTGGTGAAGTGGTAAAGGCAGACGGTAGAGCGAACCTTTAGGTTCGCGTTGAGGAACAGTACAGAAATATCGATGGGCTTAAGCCCCGAACTCTTATGACGACTTACTTCATCACGATCTGTGCGCACATGCAGCGGAACCTGTTCCAGCGTGACGGAGTTGCCGAACCGATGGTCGCCACGCTTGTTAAGTATCGTGATGCCGGAGAGTTTGAGCTTCACGAATACGTAGTCATGCCGAATCATATTCACCTCTTGCTGTCGCTCAACGATCAGCAACAGCTGGGCCGAGTCGTGCAATTGATCAAGGGCGGTTTTTCGCATTCCTTGCGAAGGCATGGGGTTGCTTTTCCGGTGGTGTGGCAACAAGGGTATTACGACCGGCGGGTGCGCGGCGCAGATGAGTTTGCAGAATTCTCACGATACATTCGTCAGAATCCGGTGCGAAAAGGCTTGGCGGAAGTTCCCGAGGATTACCCACATTCGTCCGCTGGAAAAGTGCAGGGGCTAAAGCCCCTCAATATCAATAAGGGCGGCGCGGACGCGAACCTAAAGGTTCGCTCTACCGTTCATGCAGACACGAACCGCAAGGTTCGGTCGACCGTTCAGAGCTACGAGCTAAAAAATGTATAACCACATACTTTCGATCATTCTGTTTACGCCGCTGGTGGGCGCGATCGTCCTTCTGTTCTTGCCGAAGGGGAACAAGGACGCGATCCGCTGGGTCGCGAACATCTTCGGCATGCTGGGGTTCGCCGTTTCACTGCCTCTTATTCCGTGGTTCTGGGCGCTGAAAGAGCGCAACGGCTTCCAGTTCGTGGAAGGCTCGCCTAACAACTGGATTCCTTCGATCGGCGCGGGCTACGTGCTGGGGATCGATGGCATCTCGTTCCTGCTGATCATGCTGACCACGCTGCTGGGAGCGATCTCGATCCTGTCATCGTGGGAAGCGATCCAAGAGCGCGCCAAAGAGTACTACGCGTGGTTTCTGGTGCTGCAGACCGGCATGCTCGGCGTCTTCATGGCCAACGATTTCTTCCTGTTCTTCGTGTTCTGGGAGGCCATGCTAGTGCCGATGTATTTGCTGATCGGCATCTGGGGCGGACCGCGCAAGCTGTACGCGGCGATCAAGTTTTTCCTTTACACGCTGTTTGGTTCGGTGCTGATGCTGCTGGGCATCATCTTCTTGTACTTCCATCACCACACGCTGACCGGGGTGTACACGTTCTCGCTGACCGAGTTGTATGCGACGGCTCCGAAAATTGCCGGCCCGGCCGCGATATGGTTGTTCTTCGCGTTCTTTCTCGGATTCGCGATTAAAGTGCCGATGTTCCCGTTCCACACCTGGCTGCCGGATGCGCACGTAGAAGCGCCGACCGCGGGCTCGGTGATTCTGGCGGGCGTCCTGCTGAAGATGGGGACGTACGGCTTTCTGCGCTTCTCGTTGCCGTTCTTCCCAGCGATTGCGATGACGCCCTGGGTGCGAAACTTGCTGGTCACGCTGTCGATCATCGGCATCATCTACGGAGCGCTGGTTTCGCTGGTACAGAAGGACATGAAGAAGCTGGTGGCGTATTCGTCAGTCAGCCATCTCGGCTTCTGCACGCTGGGCATCTTCGCCTGCAGTCCGCTGGGAATCAGCGGCTCGGTGATTCAGCAGATCAACCACGGCATCTCCACTGGCGCACTGTTCTTGATTGTCGGCATTCTGTATGAGCGGCGACACACGCGCGAGATCTCTGAGTACGGCGGGATCTCGACCATCATGCCGATGTACGCCACTATCGCGCTCATCATGTTCATGTCGTCGATGGGATTGCCGCTGCTGAACGGGTTCGTCGGCGAGTTCACTATCTTGCAAGGCACGTTCATGGAGAACAAGTGGTGGGCGGCATGGGCGGCGCCGGGCGTGATTCTGGCCGCGGCGTACCTGCTGTGGCTGTACCAGCGCGTGTTCTTCGGGAAGAACGAAAATCCCAAGAACGCGAACCTGAAAGACCTGTCGGCGCGCGAAATCGCCACCTTTGTTCCGCTGGTGGTGCTTTCATTCGTAATCGGCCTCTATCCCAAGCCGCTGTTTCAGATTTTGGCGACGCCGGTCAACAACCTGGTAGCGACCGTGCGGCCAGATTATCCGGGATTGACGAAGCCAGTCGTTGCGGCCCAGCCGGCGAATACCGCGCAACCGGATGCTGCGGCTCCGCTGCCTGAACCGTCGAAAGCGCCTGAAGTAAAGTTGCCAACGACAACTGGAAGCGCAACGGGTGTGACGAAGAAACAACCAGTCGCGCGGACTGAACAACACCCCACGAAGCGCAACAACGGCGCTTCGTGGGGGCCCCAGTTCGTCCGCGCGGAAATTCAAAAGAGTGGGCTTAACGGCACGGCTGAAGCCGTGCCCCTTCAAAAGTGAGTGAAACTGTGAGCACTTCGCTCGGCCTATATTTTTCGAGCACCGATTACCTGCTGGCGCTGCCCATGCTGTTGCTGGCGTTATTTGCCATGGGCATCCTCCTGATCGACCTGATTCTGCCCGAGCAATGGAAGCCCGTGAATGCCTTTACCGCGTTGGCGGGCGTAGCGTTCTCGGCGGCTGCGGTGGGCAAGCTGCATATGGCGTATCGTGTGGCCGAGCAGCGCGGCATCGATGTTGCGGCGTTCAGCGGCTTTATGGGAGCGCTTGTCGTTGACCGGTTCGCGATCTACTTCTTCTACCTCTTCTTGGTCGGCGCCGCGATTGCCATCCTGATGTCGATTCAGTATCTGGAGATCGAGCGCGAGAATCACGGCGAGTTTTACGCGTTGCTGCTGTTCTCCGTAGTAGGCATGATGTGCATGGCCGCCGGCTATGACATCGTACTGTTGTTCATCGGCCTGGAACTGATGGCCATTTCCACCTACGTGCTCGTGGGATTCCTGCGGCGTGACAAGCGCTCCAACGAAGCGGCACTGAAGTATTTGCTGCTCGGTGCTTTTTCCTCGGGACTATTCGCCTACGGCTTATCGCTCTTTTACGGCGTCACCGGCAGCACCAACCTCGGAGTCATCGCACGCAAGCTACAAGAAGTAATGGCGACTCGGCCGCACGATCCGGTAGTAGCATTCGCGTTGCTAACGACGACCGTGGGCCTGCTGTTCAAGATTGCTGCGGTGCCGTTCCACCAGTGGGCGCCAGACGCGTACGAAGGCGCACCGACCAGCGTGACGGGATTCATGTCGGTCGCTGTGAAATCGGCGGGATGGGCGCTACTGCTGAGGATCTTCTTATTTGGATTGGGCCCGCTGCGTTCGATGTATGTGCCGCTGCTGATCGTGGTATCGATCATCACCATGACCGTTGGCAACCTGGCGGCGATTTCGCAGAACAACCTGAAGCGGCTGCTGGCGTACTCGTCGATCGCGCACGTCGGCTACATGCTGCTCGGCCTGGTGGCTAGCGATGGCGTGAACAATTCCACGGGCATCATGGCCATCATGATCTACCTGCTGGTGTACACCTTCATGAACCTGGGAGCGTTCGCCGTGATTACTTCGCTGCGGCGGCGCAATATCATCGGCGACGACATCGACGATATTGCCGGCTTGTACTCCAAGGCGCCGGTTGAAACCATGCTGATGCTGGCGTTCCTGCTTTCGCTGTCAGGCATTCCTCCGCTGGCCGGATTCTGGGGCAAGTACTTCATCTTCCTCAGCCTGATCCAGACTGGTCATTATGCCTTGGCGTCGCTGGCCGTCTTGTATTCGGTGATTGGACTGTATTACTACATGCGCATCGCGAGTGCCATGATCATCAAACCCGCGACCGACGGCGAGCCGGTGAGAGTGGGTCTTGCGATGGGACTGGCGCTCGCCGCAACGGCGGCAGGCACCATCGGAATAGGTATCTTCCCCAACTTCTTCATCAATGCAGTGAATTGGTCACTGGGACTGGTGCAGGGCTCGCACATGGCGATGATGCTTCGCTAGACACTGCGGCAAAAGCTGAGGGACGGTTCCATGCCGTCCCTTTTCATTTTGTATAATCGATAGTTTGCACACCATCCTCGAGGTGAATCCTTTGCAGGCAGAGACCGGAATAATCGGCGGGAGTGGTCTGTACTCGATGCCGGGCCTGACCAATGTGCGCGAGGTCGTGCTGGAGACGCCGTTCGGCGCGCCGTCCGAGGCCTATGTGCTGGGCACCCTGGCCGGGCGGAAGGTCGCATTTTTGTCCCGCCATGGTCGCGGACACCTGCTGATGCCGACCGAGTTGCCCTATCGTGCGAACATCCACGGATTCAAGCAGCTTGGCGTTGAGCGAATCGTTTCGCTGTCAGCCGTCGGCTCTCTCAAGGAAGAGCATAAGCCACTGGATTTCGTAATTCCCGACCAGTTTGTGGATCGCACCCGCCATCGTGTTGATACATTCTTCGGCGACGGACTGGTTGCGCACGTCGCGTTGGGCGAGCCAATTTGCGGCGAAACTGCCAAGTATGTCGAGCAAGCCTGCCGGAGCGCGAAGGTCAATGTGAAGCGCGGCGGCACTTATCTCAACATGGAAGGGCCGCAGTTTTCCACCAAGGCGGAGTCGAATTTGTATCGCAGCTGGGGCATGGACGTCATCGGCATGACCAACCTTACGGAAGCGCGCCTGGCTCGCGAGGCCGAACTCTGCTACGTGACTGTTGCCATGGTGACGGATTACGACTGCTGGCATCCCGATCACGATCACGTGACCGTGGACCAGATCATTGGGGTGCTGGTGAAGAACGCCGAGAATGCAAGCAACGTGGTACGCGAAGCGGTGGCGGCGTTGCCCAAAGAGCGAGGCTGCAAATGCGGTTCAGCGCTGAGCCATGCCATCATCACGGACAAATCCAAAGTGCCGGCGGCAACGCTGGAGCGCCTGAAGCTGTTGGTCGGAAAATATTTCGAAAACGAGAACAAATAGGAGTTCGCAATTGTCGATTGTCGTGGTTGGATCTGTTGCCTTCGATAGCTTGAAGACCCCATACGGTGTGCGTGAGAAAGTGCTCGGCGGCGCCGCTACCTATTTTTCGCTGTCCGCGAGTTATTTCACTGATGTCCGCGTGGTTGGCGTGGTGGGCGACGACTTCACGGCCGAAGACGAAGCGGTGATGAACAAACGCGGTGTCGACACGCGCGGCATTCAGCGCTCGAAGGGTAAGACGTTTTTCTGGAAAGGCGAGTACGGAGAGAATATCAACGAGGCGAAAACTCTACAGACGGACCTCAACGTGTTCGCGACGTTTCAGCCGCAGTTGCCCGCTGAGTATCTCAATTCCGATTTCCTCTTCCTCGCCAACATCGATCCGGTCTTGCAGAGCAAAGTGCGCGACGCGATGCCGAACGCCAAGTTGGTGGGCGGCGACACCATGAATTACTGGATCAATGACCATCGGCAAAATCTGGGTGAGATGCTGAAGCGGGTTGACGTGCTGCTGATCAACGACGGTGAGGCGAAGCTGTTGGCGGGCGACAACAGCTTGCCGCGTGCGGCGCGCAAGGTGCTTGAACTCGGTCCGAAGGCGCTGGTGATCAAACACGGCGAGTACGGCGCGACCATCTTCTTTCGCGACGGACAGTTTGCGGGAGGGCATCATCCCTTCCGTGCGCCGGCACTGCCGCTGGAAGAAGTGCGCGATCCTACTGGAGCCGGTGACAGCTTCGCGGGAGGATTCATGGGCTATATCGCGTCACAGGGCGAGGTCACGCGCAACGTCCTGAAGCACGCCATGTTTTACGGCAGCGTCATGGGTTCGTTTTCGGTGGAGCGCTTCGGCACGGAGCGTCTGCAATCGCTGACACGCGAGGAGATCGACCAGCGCTTCAGCGTATTCCGCGAACTGACTCACTTGGATTGAGTTGCTCTAGATAGAGTCGGCGCCCGTGCCTCGATCCGGCGCCGGGCCTCGGCGGTCTTCCGGCAGCGCGCTGGCAATTTGTTCGCGAACCGCAGCCATCAACTGGTCCCGGTCAGCGAAACCGGCGGGGTCGATGGGCGGATGGAAGATCAATGTTGCCGTGCCCGACTTCATTGCCCACGTGTCCTTCGGCCAAAGCTCGGCAGTTCCCAGGATGGTTACCGGGACAACCTGAACTCCAGCTTCTTTCGCCAAATGAAATGGGCCTTTCTTAAAAGGCAGCAACCGGCCGTCCATCGAACGCGTGCCTTCGGGAAAGATCACCATACTCAAACCATGACGCAGGACTTCTGCCGCGACGCGGACGCTCTCAATCGCAGCCTCGCGATTGCGGCGATCGACAGGCACCAGTCGGGCAACCTTCATCGCGAATCCGAGAATCGGGATTCGGAAAACTTCTTTCTTCACCAGGACTGAGCAGCGACCGGGAATCGAAGGAATAAGAGTTGGCGGGTCAAGGTTCGACACATGGTTCGACATGTAGATGTAACTGCAACCAGGTTGCAGATGTTCCAGACCGCGAACGTCAATCTTGACCCCGGCCAGCCGAACGCCACTAATAGCAAGCCAGGTGGCGACGCGATACATGAAGTTGGCGCTGCGCGTGACAACAGTGGCGAGCAGAAGAAAAGGCCCGACGATGAGGATCGAGAGTCCCCAAAACAGCAGCAGGAAAATCGTGCGAATCACGGTTGGGCACCAGTCTCGTCGTTTCCGTGGATCCAAGCCTCGCGATGCGCATGCTGTTCAGGAGTGACCGCGGGCACATCCTGCAGAATGTAGACCTGCTCGTTGCGCGAAGTGAGCTTGAGCTTGATGTCGCGCTGGCCACGGCGGTTGGCGAGATGGATTTTGACGTTCGCCCCTTCGCGCAGTTGTCCAAACTGGACCTCGACGGGAGCGGTGGCCGGCTTTCCGTTGACTGCCAGCACTCGATCTCCGACGGCAACCCCGGCGCGCTCAGCCGCACTGCCTTTGTCGACAGAACTCACTTCCGGCTGTCCGCCCAAGTTCGTCGTGGTGGTGAATCCCCAGTTCACGGAATGGACTGTTGTCTCCGCTACTTGCAGACCCACGAAGCTGAAATACTGACTGTACGGCAGCTCCTGCACTCCGGCCACGTATTGGTGAAAGAAGTCAGCGAAGCTCTGGCCGGTGATGGTTTCCGCTGCCTGTTGCACGCCGTCGGAGTCGGGGAAGAACAGACCTTTCTTGGCATAATTGTCGTTCATCCACTGAAACAGATCGCGCAGCGACTTCTGGCCTTGCGTGAGCTGACGCATTTGCAAGTCAAGCAAGACGCCCAGGATCTCTCCCTTGTTGTAATAGCTGATGCTGCGCTGTGGTGAACGATAAAACGCATCGCCTTCGAACCACGCGTCGAGGCTCGACTCTTCTACCGATTGCCACGCTCGTGCAGGGCGCGACTGGAGTTCGTTGATCTCGCTGGCCACGCGGTCGATGTATTGGCGATCGTTCAGTACACCCGCACGCGCGAGCATCATGTCGCCTACGGTGCTGGTGAGGCCCTCGCTGAACCACAGCGCGCGCGTATCCATGGCGTGCCGGTAATCGATGGGTTCAAGTGATTGCGGCCGGATGCGCTTGACGTTCCACAAGTGAAAGAATTCGTGCGCACTGACGCTGGCAACGGGCAGCATGTTGTTGCCTAGTCGTTCGGCGTTCAGGTCGATTGCCGTGCCGTAGGCATGTTCCATCCCGCCTGCGCCGTGGCCTCGCGGAAAGTGGTAGAGAAAGGTATATTCCGTAAACGGCCGGTCGCCCATCCAGTCGACTTCCGCATGCGTAATCCGGCGGAGAATGTCCTCCAGCTTCGCGGTGTTGTAGTCCTTGGGATCGGCGTGTACCACAATGTGGTAGGTGGCCCCGTCTTGCTCGAAATCAAAGTGCTGAAACATGCCGACTTCGGTCGGACTATCAGCCAGGTCGTCATAGCCGTGAGCAAGGCCGACAGTTTTTTCGACTGCGCCAGCGGGAGCATATCCGAGGACGTGAACACCCTGCAGTTCCCACGCGGCGGGGACGTCGAGCAGTTGCACGCTCATGTTCTGCGACCGTGTAGCAGGTGAGTACATAAGCACCATCGCCCAATTGAAAAACCCGTGCTCTGCGCTGAGTTGTGCGCCGAACGGCCCGCCGACGGAGAGATGGATGTCGTAATCCACTACTGCACAGCCGCTGGGAGGCGACAACGTCCACCCGCTGGTGTCGCTCTTGACCAACGGAACCGGCCGGCCGTCGCCGTCGATTGCATGAACGTTCTCTATATTGGCCGCGAAGTCGCGTACCTGGTAAAGCGCGTTCCACACCGGCATATCGAGGACAACCGCGCCGCTGACTTGAGGAAAGCGAATACTCACATGCGCCAGATTGTTCGCATTGTCGGCGAGAGAAACGAAATATTCCGTCGGTTGCGGCTGCGCGCTCGGGGGTGAAGAGCACGTGACGGGCGTGATTCCCCGCACCCCCGGAGCGACGGCCACTGCGAGGATGATG
Source organism: uncultured Acidobacteriaceae bacterium (assembly GCA_963749635.1). GTDB lineage: Bacteria > Acidobacteriota > Terriglobia > Terriglobales > Acidobacteriaceae > DASRAA01. The sequence goes on along the minus strand of CAVVNW010000006.1, from coordinate 96,072 downwards.
CCTAGAAAAAAAGTGCGAAGGTTGGGTTTTTGTGGATATCTCACGCCGGAGTGGAGACCTCGCGCAGCGAGTTGAGCTTTGCCGGGAGCTTTTCGTAGATGCCGCCGAATCCGCCATTGGAAAGAATGGCAACGATATCGCCGTCGCGCAACTCAGGGGCTACAGCCTCGACAATGCTATCGGCAGTGGGTAAGAGCCGCGCAGCCTTTCCGAGGGCGACTAGTCTGGCAATCACGTTCTCGGCATCCAACCGTTCCGCCTCCGGAATCGCATCTGACTTGAACACGCCTGCCAACACGATCTCGTCCGCTTTCGCCAAGCTTTCGGATAACTCAGCTTCAAACACCTTGCGCCGCAGAGTGTTGGAACGAGGTTCAAGGATGACCCACAGCCGGCGTCCGCGATAGCGCGTTCGCAAGGCCTTCAGTGTTTCGCGGATCGCCGTCGGGTGATGCGCGAAATCGTCGATGATAGTCACTCCGTGAACTTCTGCCCGGACTTCCAAACGTCGCTTCACGCTGCGAAAGCTACGCAGTGCCCGGGCGATGACCTCCACCGCAATTCCGTAATTCGCGGCCATCGCAGCCGCCGCTGTCGCGTTCAATATGTTGTACTCGCCAGCCAGTTGCATCTCGAATGTGGCCCAGACAGCGCGATTACGCCAAACCTTCCAGCGCGTGATCCCGTCGTCGTAATCCGCGTCAGAAATTCGCCATTCAGACTTTTCGCCGAACCCGTAGCGCTCCACCTGGCAAAAAGCACGAGCGACGCATTCATCCACATTCGGATGGCCATCCCACGCGACCAGCAGACCGCGGCGCGGCACAAGGTTCACCAGTCGCTTGAATGCTGTCTTCACCTCGTCCAAATCTTTGTAAATATCGGCATGATCGAATTCGACGGACGTTAGTATCACCGCGTCAGGAAAGTAGTGCAGGAACTTCGGGCCCTTGTCGAAAAACGCCGTATCATACTCGTCGCCTTCAATGATGAACTCGCGGCCAGAACCGAGTGCGAACGAGCTGCCAAAGTTTTCCGGAATCCCGCCGATGAGAAAACTGGGGGCACGCCGGGCTTCCGCAAACAACCACGCTAACAGGGAGGACGTGGTAGTTTTTCCATGCGTGCCCGCCACCACCAGCCGCTCGCGGCCGGCCAGAAACTCATCGTGCACCACCTGGGCCATCGATTGGTAAGCCAGTCGCTGGTCGAGCACATACTCCAGCTCGACATTGCCGCGCGAAATTGCATTGCCCACGATCACCAGGTCAGGCCGTGGCTCAAGGTTGTTCTCGCTGAAAGGCTGTGCAACCGGAATTCCTAGCGATGCCAGGAAGTCTGACATTGGGGGATATGCGGCCGTGTCGGAGCCGGTGACTCGGTGGCCTCGCAGTTTTAGCATGCCTGCTAAAGAGGCCATGGCAGTCCCGCAAATCCCGATCAGGTGAATATGTTTCTGCTTCATCGCTTGGCAACTGCGACCGGCGCAGCCTCGCGTTGCACGGAAGCAGCTAATTCGAGGGATACGGTGGATCCGGCAGTAAAGTGCGCGTTAACGCCGAAAGGCAGGGTGATGTTGCCACCAGTCACGTGGCCCGACTTCAGCCCATACGCAACGGGGATTCCGAGGTCTCCGACCACGCGCTCGACGACCTGTTGCAGCGTGTAATCCTGACCATTGCGTGGGCCGCACTGCAGCATCTCTCCAAAGATCAGTCCGCGAACACCCTCGAACTTCCCCGCCAATTTCATGTGCATCAACATGCGGTCGATGCGAAATGCCGGCTCGGCGAGGTCTTCGATAAATAAGATCGTGCCGCGAGTGTCGATTTCGTAGGGCGTGCCCAGCGAAGCGCAAAGCAGCGACAGGCAGCCGCCATACAACATGCCTTCGGCATTGCCGGCCACTAACGTCTGCACGTCGTCGCTGCTGAATTCGCGTTGGTACGTTTCGGCCGAAACCAGCGCCGCCGTCCACGATTCTTCGTCGACTCCGTCGGGGCGCATGTCTACATTCAGCATCGGCCCGTGGAACGTGACCATTCCCGCTCGATCGCAAAGGAACGTGAGCAGGGTAGTGATGTCGCTGCATCCGCAAAAAGTCTTGGGATTGGCCCGCACCAAATCGAGATCGATCTTCGGCAAGAGGTAATTGCAGCCGTATCCGCCGCGCGCGCAAATGATTGCCTTCACCTCGGGGCGAGAAAACATCTGGTGAAACTCATCGAATCGGCGCTGCGCGCTGCCGGCGAAGTACAACTCACGATCGAATATCGAGGAAAGGTAAAACAGCTGGTAGCCTTTCGCCCGCAGCCATGCACACCCTGCCTCCAGGGCGTCGTGGTCGATCACGCCGGCGGGAGCGATAATTCCAACCGTATCGCCGGGCCGCAGAGCAGCAGGTCGCAGGCGCTCGGGTTGGGCGAAGGCCGTCATCGGGAAGCACTATCTTAAATGAAAAAATCGCCGCGACAGAGTATCGTCGCAGGCCCGTAAAGCGCTAACTCGCTTTCCCACTCGACGGTCTGAATGCCTCCCGGGGCATGCACCTCCACCGGCGACTTCGTCCTTCCGGCCGCGATCGATGCTGCTGCTGAAGCCGACGAACCGGTACCCGACGACATAGTCTCTCCCACCCCGCGCTCGCAAAACCGCACATCGATCTCATGGTCATTCAGCACGTGGACCAGCTCGACATTTGTTCCTTGCGGAAAATCGCGATGTGTGGCAATTTCACCGGCCTGCCGCTGCCAGTCAGACGCGAACTCAGCGACGAAGATCACGAAATGCGGGTTCCCCATCGAGACCGGAATGCCTCGTACCTCGCCTTCGAGCAACCCAACCTCGGTCTCAGTGCCGATTTCTGGATGACCCATCGAGGTGCGGAACTCGAACGTTTGCCCATCACGCTTGATCAACTCGCAGGTCTTGACGCCGGCGCCCGTCGCAATCCGCACTGATCTGTTGTCGTGCTCACCGCAATACCACGCGGCCACACAGCGAGTGCCGTTTCCCGAAATTTCGGCTTCGGAGCCGTCAGCATTAATGAGGCGAATAGCTAAGTCAGCATCGGACGCCGGCAAGACCCATTCGACTCCATCCGCGCCTACACCGTTATGCCGGTCGCAAATCCGCCGGCTGAACTCCGCAATGTCCGCGGGCGCATGTTCGATCCCGATGATCAGAAAGTCGTTGCCGCAGGCGCTGGCTTTAACGAAGGGAACTGAAGTCATGGCGAGATTCACTGCGCGGATTGTAGCAAAGCAGCTTCGCGTTCACGCGGGCTTCGCGACCACTGGCCACGCAGAAAACGTATTAGCTACTTGCTGGCCGGTGCAGGCGGCCCAGCTCTTGGCTGGTTTGGTCGATAAATCGCGCACTTTGCCTGGCCCGGCACGGTGATCGTGAACAGCTCCGTCAGTTCCTGACGATGTTCTTGTGCTGCCATCCACACTGGATCGCCCTTGAACGCGACAATAAAATCGGCATGGCGAGCTGGATCAAGCAGTGCCCATTCCCAATCCGGATGATTCACTTCGCTGATCACGTGACGCAACGGAATGCCCGCTTCCTGAAGAGCCCCGACATGTTCGCCTTGATACATCAGCAACGTTGCTGACGGCGGAAGGCTAGCCAGGAACTTCGCCAGAGCGTCCTCAAGTATCACGCGTGTGCGTGCATTGACCTCTGCCTCTTTGAGAGTAATCGGGACTTCGGCATACACCGACAGGTAACTGGCCGCGACCAGTAATCCGAGAGTGCTCCAGATGACGAGTTGCTTTCTGCGCCGATTTGCGAACTCGGTCAGAAAAACGCCGAGCAGGGCAGGGAAGACCGCAAACACGGGTAGCAACTCAAGCCCATAGCGCACGTTGTAGTACGAAAACGGCCACCACGTGGGGATGAAAATCGGCACGCTGCCGTAAGCGATAGACAGGGCATAAAACGCCAGCGGCACCCACAGCAGCAGCCATGTCTTGTAAGTCTGAAAGCGCCACAACGCAGCCGCCGTGCCCAGCAAAGCCAGCACAAACAGCGCATCGCCCCAGCGGGCGGCGCCCACGTTGAGTTTGCACGCTTTCAGGAAATACAGTCCAGCAGTGATGATGTGGTCTTTGCCGGGATACGGCGCAGCTCCGTGCTGCGTCGTTCGCTCAGCGATCGCCTTGGCCGAATAAGGACCGTTCGCCCAGTCCATGGCATGCCCGGATACCCGATGGTTATAGGCCAGCCAGAACACGGGCACCAGCGCATTCAGCAGCAAGAACTCAACCAACGATTTGGTCATGCGGCGACGGCGCTTCGCGTCCGGCGTTGCCCGCCACCAGCGCGCGAACGCCCACAGAACCAGCACTCCCATGAGCGCACCGAAAAACCACCCGTCGTAGCGAGTGGCCGCTCCGCCCGCCAAGGCAATGCCACAACCCTCTAGCGCTCGCTCAGGAGGGCGGCCACTGGAATTCGCAGACAGTCCTCGCAGCCACTCATCGAAATAGACGATCGCCCAGATGAAGAACGCCAAATAAATTGGCTCGTTCATTGCCGTCGTCTGCATGTAGAGCAGGTTCGGGTTTAGCGCGTAAATCGCGGCCGCCACGTATGCGGCTGTCTGGGAAGCGCGTGCACTCACCAGCCGGAATATCCCCAGCGCGCCGAGAACATAAGCCGCCATGCTGGCGATCGAGCCGGCAATGCCGCTCATCCACAACACTCTGTTCCACACGAACGGCAGCATGAGGATGTGTGGCAGGGGCAGCCACACGGTCCCTAACTGGAAGAACGACGACAGCCATGAACGGGTGTCGAGCACTCGCCGCGCGATGTTGATGTGCGCGACGGCATCGCCATAGAGCAGAATTTGCTGGTGCGCGTAGTACCAGAGCAATGCGGCGATGGAAACGAATCCCAACGCCAGAGTCAGAGCCGCCTCCTGACGCTGCATTTCGTAGCGGCTGTTTAGCTCGTCTCGCTCGGCGGCTTTCGATTGTGTGGCTTGAGGATCCAAGATGTCAGTCTATGACAGGCGTTCAGTCGATAGCGGCGGCATGCTCGCCGGAAAATCCTGGCCGCTACCGCTCTTTATTGTCGGCTTCTTTCTGTTTGGCTGTAAGGTTGCGCACGGCTCTCGCCAGTTCCGGCAGCTTGCTGAAAGCATTCACGGCGCGCAGCCATTGTTTATGCTCGAACGCCGGTGAGCCGCTCACCATGCTTCCGGCTGGAATATCGCCGTGCGTTCCACTCTGAGCGGTAATGACCACACCGTCTCCCACATTGCAGTGCCCGGCCACGCCCGCCTGTCCGGCGATGATGACGTTCTTACCAACAACGGTCGACCCCGCCAGTCCAACCTGTGCGCACAGAAGCGTATGCTCTCCCACCGCCGAACCGTGTCCGACTTGCGCCAGGTTGTCGACCTTTACCCCGCGCGCGATGCGAGTCTCGCCCACACTGGCCCGATCGATGCACGCGTTCGCCTGCACTTCGACATCGTTCTCCAGAACGGCTGGTCCCGACTGTGTGATCTTCTCCCAGTGATCGTCATCGCGAGCGAATCCAAAACCGTCGCAGCCGACCACCGCCCCATTCTGCAGCACCACGTTATCGCCTAACTGACAGTTCTCCCGCACGATGGCATGCGCATGAGCAAAGAAGCTGTTCCCGATCCGCGCGCCGCGGTAGATGACGACGTGCGGCAGTAACACGGCGTCGTTTCCGATGGTGACGCTTTCGGCGATCACGACATAAGCGGCGATGTGCACGTTAGCACCGATTTTCGCCGTCGGCGCAACCACTGCCGTGGGATGGATTCCAGGAGCGTATTCCGGCGCCCGGTAAAACAGGTCCACCGCCTTCGCAAAGCTGAGATACGGATTCTTGCTGCGCAGCAGCGCGCATGAGCCAGCCGCGAAGTCCTCGGAAACAATGATGGCAGCAGCGGCCGTTTTTCCGGCAGCGGCCATATATTTCGGATTCGCAATGAAAGTGATTTGTCCCGCCGTGGCTTCTTCGATCCCCGCCACACCGGTAATGTCCGCTTCGGGATCGCCGTTTTCCAGCACAGCGCCCAGCGCGGTCGCGATTTCGCCAAGTTTCATGATTTTCGGTCGGCGCCCTTGAACTCAGCTGTCTTGGTCACCAAAACGCATCGTCGGTAACCGCGCTTGGCGGTCACGGTCGGGCTTCGCGCTCAGTTGAACATCGGTACTTGGCGGGTGTCGTCGGGATGTCGGCCCCGCCGTTGCGACTTCTTCTCTCCAATTACCGCCAGAACGGTCATTTCGGCCAGTGCCGAGCGCGGCACAAAGATCCGCTGGGTGTTCGAGCGCGTGTCGGGCGGAATGACCGAGAAGCCTTCATTCCCATCCTGCACCAGGTCGTTCGGCATCATGCCTTCAATGATTTCGTTATCCCGGAACCGAAGCCGCACCCACAAACCCTCGGTCCGCGGCCGTGAGGTAAACGTCTTGCGAGTCAGCGATTCCGAGTCTCCGAACTCGCGCACAAAATACACACCCTTTACTTCGTGTAGCTCGACAGACACCACATTCCCTGCGGTGTTCAGTATCTCGATCTTGCCGTCCGCAATAAACGCCGCCGACACATAGCCATTGATGGTGTCGCGGTCCATCTTCCGGACAATTACTTTCTTGTGGGTTGTACCCATGCGGTATCAAAAGGGCTGAAAACAAACCGCCCTCGCTTCGATTGTCGCACTTTTGACGAAAAAGCGCCCCGCTTAACGTAGTTTGTAGCCAAATCATCAACGTTATGTTATTGTCGCTATGCAGCAAGCCCGGTGCATAGCGCCGTAAGTTATGGCAACAGAGCGGGTTGCACCGATCTCTTGAGGTCGTAGAACGAAGTTTCTGGTAGGCAGTGCGGGCTGAGGATAAGCCGTGCACCCGGTACACACTCTCGTGCCGTACCGGACCATCTTCGGCTATCACTTTTAGAGTCATACATTTAGATGCCAGATTACATCTATAGCATGGAGACCCGGCTCACACCGGACCAGCAGCGTGGTGTGAACCTGATCCAAGACATCGCCCGCAATGCTGGGCTGAACCTCTATCTCACCGGCGGCACCATCCGCGACCTGGTCACCGGTTTTCCCATTCGCGATATCGACCTTAGCGTCCAGGGCAATCCGCTTAAGTTACAGAAAGAATTAGAGAAAGCCGGGATTTCCATTCAAGGCGTCGAGGAAGACCTCAGGGCGTTACATTTACTTCTGCCAGGAAACATTCGAGCGGAGCTAAATCAAACCAGATCAGAGACTTACGATAAGCCCGGGAAGCCTCCAGTGGTTGCTCCGGCGACCATCAACGAGGATCTTCGCCGTCGTGACTTTACCGTCAACGCCATGGCGCTGTCGCTCAATCCCGGCTCACGGGGACTTCTGCTCGATCCGTTCAACGGTGTTGCGGATATCGAGGCCAAGGTCCTGCGGGTTCTCCATAATTATGCATTTCTGGAAGATCCAATCCGTCTGATCCGCGTGACTCGTCTGAGCACCCGCTTCCACTGGCCGCTCGAGGAGCGGACGCAGGCACGCTACGATTCGGCGAAAGAGAACAACTACATCGAGTTCGTCAACAAGCGGTCAATCGGCGCTGAGCTAGAGCAGTTGGCGCATGAGGACGACCCCATCACCATCATGCGTGCCCTTGAAAAAGAGGGCTGGCTGAAAGTTTTGCACGCACACTGGAGTGTTGCGAAAGCCGAAGCCAGCGACCTCGGTCATGCGATCAAGTTGCGGCAGACGTTGAGCGATCTCGGCTACGTGGTTGAGAGCGGACCGATCGCCATGTATTTCCTTACCCGGAAAATGAGTGACAAGGACGTCTCCGAGATTCAGCGCATGATTCCGCGCCGCGATTTTGTCGATAAGTGGAAACATTTGGAACACGACGCTCAGGATCTGGCGAAAAAGCTGACCGGTAGAGAGGCAAACACCAATTCAGGATCATGGAAAATCTTGAGCGCTGCTGCACCGGAGCGGATACTGTTCCTCAGCCTGACCACACGGCAGTCAGCGGTCGACCAGAAGATCAAGAACTTCCTCACCAAGTGGCGCCAGGTTCGCGAGAAGCTGCCATTCCCAGAGATGGCGGAATTGCGGATTACCGCTCAGCTTCCCGAATATCCCAAGATTCTCGACGAAGCTTTCTTGATGTTGCTCGACGGTAAGCTGCGGTCGCATACCGAGATCATGAATTTCCTGAAGCCCTATGAGCCGCCGCCGCCACCACCGCCTCCTCCACCCAAGCGCGGACGCGGTAAGGTAGCGGTCGCGGAAGCCGCAGTTGCGGCGCCTGCGGTTGCGGCGACAGCCACTGGCAAGCGCGGACGCAAGCCAAAGGGTGCGCCAGTCGCGCCTGCTGCTGCCACTGCGGCACCGGCGCCGCCGCCGCCTGCTGCAAAAGTTGTTGCGAGTGCCAACGCGAAGGCTCCAGTAAAGCCAGCGCCTCAAGCTAAAAAGTCCGCGCCAGCAAAAGCTGCGAAAGCGCCTGCTAAGGTCGCCAAGAAGCCAGCTCCTGCGAAACCGAAGCCCGCGACCACAAAGAAGTCGGCCCCAGCCAAGAAGAAAACGCCTCCCAAGAAAGCCGCGCCTAAGAAACCTGCGGCCAAGAAGGCAGCCAAGAAAAAGCGCTAAGTGATTTTGTTTTTGGAGTGACCACAAAGCGTGCCCTTAACCGGCACGCTTTGTTATTGGCTCGGTGAGTGTTGTGCCGAGTTATCCGCCAGCGCCCACAGCCCTCCCCACAGCGCGACAGCAATGAACAGGCTCGACCACTCGTTTGGATTATGTGGCGCTCCCGGAATCCCGTACCAACCCAGAACTCTGGGAAGGTGGAGCGTGAACACCCAGATTGCGAACATCAGGCCCAGGCCGGCCGCACCCCAGCGCTGCAAAATGTTGAGTCCGATACTTACTCCGGAGGCGATGAACGCAATCCCGAAGAACGCGACCCAAAATACGTGGAATGGAATCCAATTTGGTAGCAGCGTTGCGATGAACCCGAGCGCGAGGAAATGGTCCACTCCAAAGATGATGAGGCTCAGCGCCAGCAAATAGCGGCTTGCGCGCTCCAGCCAGCCTGGGATCGCGGCGGGGCCAGGTAACAACCACGCCAGACAAGCGAGCGCGAAAGGTTCGAAGACGCCCGTGCGCAAAGCAATATTTCCGATGTCCGCGGCGTTCTTCGGCACGTCCAGAACCAGCGTCAAAACGAAAAACAATCCGCCAAAGAGGAACGCAGCCGGTCGCCGCGTTGCACCAAACAAAAACCCCAAGCCGCACAGCACCCAGATTGCGCCGAACGAATAGGCGATCCATGGAATCGCCGGTAGCCACGGAATGACCGGGATCGCCGAATACTGCGCGCCTAGCGAGTGGCTGACATTGCGCGCACAGACGATGGTCTCGATCCCCAACGCGATGATGGCGGCCGCGAAAATGCAACGGCCGCACCGTAACAAGGCAGCCACCGAGCCATCGGCGCGCGAGTTGTTCGTCGAGGGTGGAAAATTCATTTTTTGTTCCCGAAGCAAGGTATTACGAAACCGTCACTTCGCGCCAGTCTCATCCGCGCCCGACAATTCTGCAGTCTGCAACTGGCTGATTATGCGATGGTTATACAATACGTATCGACAGTGCAACGCAGGCGAACGCACAGCGGCATCCGACGCTGAGGAAAGGCTGGCCGGTGGCATATAGCGACCTGAGGGAATGGATCTCCGCGCTCGATAAAGCCGGGGAATTGAAGCGGGTCAAAGCAGAAGTCGATCCCATTCTGGAGATTGCCGAGATCACCGATCGTGTTTCGAAATGGGGACCGCGCGGCAAGCACGGGCCGGGCGGTCCGGCGTTGTTGTTCGAAAACGTCAAGGGACATCCCGGAGCCAGGGTACTGATCAACCAGTTCGGCTCGGCCGAGCGCATGAAGCTGGCGCTCGAAGTCGACTCTCTCGATGAGATTCCCGCGCGCATCAAGATGTTCATGGACCTCAAGTCGCCGCAGGGGTTCATGGACAAACTCAAGATGCTTCCCTTGTTGACCGAGGTGGGCAACTTCTTTCCAAAGACAGTTCCCACGGGCCCGTGCAAGGAAGTCATCAAGAAGGGAGACTTCTCGCTGCTCGATTTTCCCATTCTGCAATGCTGGCCGAAAGACGGCGGGCGGTTCATCACGTTGCCGTCGGTCATCACTCGAAATCCTCATACCGGCAAGCGCAACGTTGGCACCTATCGCATGCATGTCTACGACGAGCGCACTACCGGCATGCACTGGCAGCGTCAAAAGCAGGGAGCCGAGCACTATCGCGAGCAGATGCGTCGCAAAGCCGCAGAAGGAGCGGAGCATCCATTGACCGCAGCTCTCGACATGATGGCGCGCTCGGGTGGAGGTTCACGCGTTGCCGACGGCAAGCAAGTTTCCGGACGCATGGACGTCGCCGTCGCGATCGGCACCGATCCGGCAATGATGTTCTCGTCCATTGTGCCCGCTCCGCCGGATATCGAAGAATTCATCATCGCCGGATTCCTGCGGCAGAAGCCGGTCGAGCTGGTGAAGTGTGAGACGGTCGATCTCGAAGTCCCGGCAACTTCGGAAATCGTCCTTGAAGGCTACGTCGAGCTCGACGAGCTGAAGATGGAAGGCCCGTTCGGCGACCACACCGGCTTCTACACTATGGAAGACCTCTACCCGGTGTTCCACGTCACCTGCATCACGCACCGCAAAGACCCGATCTACTCGACCACGATTGTGGGCAAGCCGCCTATGGAAGACGCGTGGATGGGCAAGGCCGTCGAGCGCATCTTCTTGCCGGCGATGCGGTTGAGTATCCCGGAAATCGTAGACGTGAATTTGCCGATCGAGGGCATATTTCACAACCTGATGATCGTCTCCATCAAGAAGTCGTATCCCGGCCAGGCGCGCAAAGTGATGAACGGCATCTGGGCGCTAGGACAGGCCATGTCCACCAAGTGCATTCTCGTGGTCGATGAAGACGTGAATGTGCAGGACCTCGGAGAAGTCACGCTAAAGGTGCTCAACAACATCGACCCCGAGCGCGACATCCAATTCACCCTCGGACCGGTGGATTCGCTCGATCATGCATCGCGGCTACCCGATTACGGCTCTAAGATGGGTGTGGACGCTACCCGCAAATGGCCCAGCGAAGGCTTCACGCGCCCTTGGCCGGAAGAGATCACCATGGACGCCGAAACCAAAAGCCGGGTTACGGTGCGGTGGAAGGAATTTGGGTTAGAGTGAGGAAGGTAACTGGTAGCTGGTTGCTGGCAACAGGTGATGACCAATCCATATAGCAGCGATGATTGACCAGTCACCAGCTACCCAAGCTTGTCGAATTCGCATTGGAGATGCTCGCAATGATCAGTCGTCCCTCGCCTACCGAATACGCCGATTTTTACGGCAACTACATCAGCAAGGTGCCTGAATGGCGACCTGCTCAACTTCATGGACCTACAGCCTGCGGAGTTCGACGGCCTCATCAACGACCTGACCGACGCCCAGGCCATCCAACCGCCCGCGCCCGGCAAGTGGAGTGTGAAGCAGGTTCTCGGACACCTTTGTGATACCGAACGCGTTCAGAGCTACCGCGTGCTGCGCTTCGCGCGCGGCGACAAGAAGGAGCTGCAAGGCTTCGAGCAGGACGACTACGTCGCGGCAGCGAACTCCAATAGCCGAAGCACAACCGAATTGCTCGCGGAATTGAAATCTGTCCGACGGGCGACATTGTCGCTGCTGGAAAGCCTGACCACCGCTGACGCGGAGCGCACCGGCGTGGCCAGTGGCAAGTCAATCTCCGTGCGGGCAATGGCCTACGTCATCGCCGGTCACGCCCAGCACCACCTCGAACTGATGCGCAAGCAATTTGCCGGGAAAGCCTGACTCCTGCCCGGATTGATATACTGATTTTGCGTATGGGAATCGTGAAAAACATCGCCGCGATCGCCAAGGGGATGAGCATCACCTTTGGTGAGATGTTCAAGCCAACTGAGGTTGAGAACTATCCCGACGGCCTTGGCCCGAACCGTGGAGCCATGTTTCAGGAGCGCTATCGCGGCATGCACGTGTTGCAGCGTGACGAGAATGGCCTCGAAAAATGCGTCGCCTGTTTCTTGTGCGCGGCGGCCTGCCCGTCGAATTGTATTTACATCGAGGCGGCGGAGAACACCGAGACCAACCGCATCAGCGGTGCCGAGCGCTACGCCAAGGTTTACAACATCGACTACAACCGCTGCATCTTTTGCGGCTATTGCGTCGAGGCTTGCCCGACCGACGCCATCACCCACGGACACGGTTTCGAGTTGGCCACCTTTAACGCCAGCACCCTTGTATACCGCAAAGAGCAGTTGCTGGCAGGGACTCCGGCACACGAAGGATCGAACGCCATTTACAGCATCGAAGGCACCGGCAGGCTGATGCCCAAGCCCGCGCAGTTCAGTTCGGGAGCCGATGTGCCGCCCGGAACCTAGTTATAACGTTTGTTATAACAGGGGCAGTTTTTCGCCACCGATGGCTGGAAGCAGGGTGATGGGATTCCGCCGGAGACCCTACGTTTCATCTTTCCGCGCCAGACGCCGCCGGCTATCCGGCGTGTCCAAACCTCGAGGACCAGACCAAACTGTTTGCGCTGCTGCATCCCGACGAGACCATCGGCGTGCACCTTACGACGGGATTCCTGCTCGATCCAGAGCAGAGCACCTCGGCCATCGTTGTACATCATCCCGCGGCGAAGTACTTCGTCGTCTAGTTTCTCGCTACTGGATTGCGACGTGTTGAAGCACCGCGTCCGGCAGGCGCTTAATCCTGCTGCCGCCGTGTGACGTGAGGGTCTGCTTGTCTTTGTTCGCCACGTATCTGCCGACAAGATAGCCGAGCGTCGATCCCACAAACACATCAGAAGGGAAGTGTTGGCCGCCAGTAACCCGGGTGGTTGCAACGGTGGTTGCCATGCCGTACATCAGCAACTGTACTGGCCATTTTGGATACTCATGGGCCACTACCGAGGCGAGTGTCCAGGCGATTGCCGAGTGTCCCGAGGGAAACGATCCCCCGCTGAAATTACCAGCGAAGAATTGTCCCTCGTGGGTACTTGTATATGGCCGATCCCGATTGAAAATCAACTTCATTGACCCGTAGATGAGGAAGGTATCGATCGACGCTTCAGCCGCCAGGACGCCGGTGCGTTGTGCATGTTCGTCGTGGGTGAACAGCCCTGTCAGGTAAATTCCTCCGGCTGCCGCCGCCGTGCCGTAGGTACACGCATTTGAAATGTCGATGCCCGTCTGGTGCCAGCTGACAGGCACTTGTTGAGCGACAGACTCATCGTTCGCGATGAGCACACCGGTTGCACCGACGACCATCGAATCCCAGAAAAGTGTCTTGTTCACGAACGGCGCGTTGTCTGTGAAACCGACGGAATCGATCCGGAAAGGAGCGGTAATCAGGTGATATTCGTCTTGGCCGATGGTCTTGGCAGCGACGGCCACGCCGTGCCGAAAGGACCCACGTTGCGCCTGTTTGCTGGCCGACGGCGCGTTGGGTACTTGTGATTGCGGCGTCGTAGTTGGAGCCTGTTGCCCAACCGCCATGACGGCCATTACAAGCACGACGACCACCGCGCGGTGCATGCTCCCAGCGCCGAACATCAATCGACTGGTCGTCCCTGCACGAAATTGGCTGTTCATGTCCTCGTCCCCACGCGTCGCTGGTTTTGTTAACACCGCACGCGGTCCTTCCTCTCGGATTCCACACATGCCAGCCGAAATACCCGGCACAGGCCACTATTACCGGGGTTTTGCACCTTGTGCGCTATGACCGGGAGGCTGTGACGTACGCCACAGACGGTCGGGTCGAACCCGGCAAAAATCAATGTCGGGAGGGTTTCAGTGTTTCCTATTGTCGCAGCTCGTCCTTTGGCGCGAGGTATCAAACTGTTCGAAATTACGGCGCCTCGCATCGCGAAAAAGCAGCGCCCCGGCCAGTTCGTCATCATCCGCTTGGATGACTCCGGCGAGCGCGTTCCCCTCACCATCGCCGACGCTAATCCCGAGGCTGGAACCGTCACCATCGTCGTGCAAGGCATCGGCAAAACCACCATGCTGCTCAACATGCTCGAGGCCGGCGACACCATCCTCGACATGGTTGGGCCGCTGGGCAAACCTTCTGAAATCGAGAAATTCGGCACTACCGTGGTGGTCAGCGGCAGCGTTGGAACGGCGATGGCTTATCCGACGGCGCGCGAGCTGAAACGCGCGGGCAACAAGGTAATCTCCATCGTCGGCGCGCGTAGCAAGGACCTGCTGGTGTTAGAAGACGCGGTGCGCGAGGTCAGCGATGAAACCTACGTCATGACTGACGACGGCACTTCCGGCCAGAAAGGGCTGGTCACCGAAAAACTGAAAGAGCTGATCGACGCCGGCCTGGTCGATTACGTGCTCGCCGTCGGCCCCGTGCCCATGATGCGCGCAGTCGCCAAGCTGACCAGTCCACAACACATCAAGACCATGGTGAGCCTCAACGCGATCATGGTAGACGGCACCGGGATGTGCGGAGGCTGCCGTGTACTGGTGAACAACAGCAGCCAGTTCGCCTGTGTCGATGGCCCTGAGTTCGATGCCAGCCAGGTGAACTTCGAGGTCTTGATGCAGCGCAACAATATGTACCGTGAGCAGGAGAAGATGAGCATCGAGCGTTTGCAGGCCGACCCGGAAGGCGAAGTCAAAAAATTGCGCGAGAACATTCATCTACACCAATGTGCCGCAATGGTGGCGGAGGCAAGTCATGAGCAAGAGTAATAACCCGCTACCCAACAAAGAACGCATCAAGCTGCCTCGTCAAAAAATGCCTGAGCAGCTGGCCCAGATTCGCGCCCACAACTTTCAGGAAGTAAATACGGGTTTTGATCCCGAGCAGGCGCGCCAGGAATCCCTGCGGTGCATCGAGTGCGGTAAGCCCGGCTGCATGGACAAGTGCCCCGTCTCCGTCGACGTGCGCGCAATTATGGACTTGATTGTCTCGGGTGATTACATGGGCGCGGCCGCCAAAGTGCGCGAAGACAATGCGCTTCCGGCCATCACCGGACGTGTCTGCCCGGTCGAAGATCAATGCGAATCCGGCTGCGTGCTAGGTAAGAAGGGCGAGTCGGTTGGCATCGCATATCTCGAGCGCTTCGTCGCCGACTGGGAGCGTGATAGCGGACAGTTCGGCATTCCCAAGAACAACCCTTCCACCGGCCGCAGAGTCGCGATCGTCGGAAGCGGTCCCGCCGGCCTCGCCTGCGCGGGCGACCTCATCCAGATGGGCCACAAGGTACATGTCTTCGAGGCCCTGCACGAACTGGGCGGAGTGTTGGTCTATGGCATTCCGGAATTCCGTCTGCCTAAGGAAATTGTCGCCCACGAAGTGAACGCGCTGCGCAGGCGTGGCGTGGAGTTCGAAACCAATGTGGTCGTCGGTAAGACGGTGACCATCGACGAGCTGTTCGCAGAAGAAGGCTATGATGCTGCATTTGTCGCGACCGGCGCCGGATTGCCGCGTTTTCTGAACGTTCCGGGCGAGCACCTGAACGGGATTTATTCGGCTAATGAATTTCTCACGCGTGTGAACTTGATGCGCGCGTATCGCTTCCCCGAATTCGACGAGCCGCTGTACCCCTGCAAAGACCGCGACGTCGTCGTCATCGGCGGCGGTAACACCGCAATGGATGCCGTTCGCAGCGCGTTGCGTCTCGGCGCGCGCTCCGCCAGCATTCTTTATCGCCGCACTGAAGCCGAAATGCCCGCCCGCGTTGAGGAAGTTCATCACGCGAAGGACGAAGGTATCCGCTTCGAGATGCTGGTGAACCCGGTGGAATTTATGGGCGACGAAAAAGGTAACCTCATTGCCGTTCGTTGCACTCGGATGGAGTTGGGCGAGCCGGATGACTCGGGACGCCGCAGTCCAGTTACCATCAAGGGCTCTGAGTTCGATACGCCCTGCTCAGTGGCGATTATCGCAGCCGGAACCACGGCCAACCCGCTGATTCAGGCCTCGACGCCAGGTCTGCAAACTACTAAGCGTGGCTATATCTTGGCGAACGACGACACGCTGGCGACGTCGAAACCTGGCGTATTCGCCGGCGGTGACATCGTCACGGGAGGCGCGACCGTCATTCTGGCCATGGGCGCGGGACGCAAGGCCGCCAAGTCGATAAATGACTATCTGAAGAATTTGAACGGAGCTTCAGCCGAGACAACACAGGCTGTGGCCAACTAACAATCCGGCAATCCTACATAGTGTCATGCGGCCGTGAGCCAAAATTCCGGCCGCATACTTTTTCCAGAATCATCGCGTGGATCTCGCCCCTACAGGCCGCTGCCGCGGTCGCTCCAGCAGGCTCATCACGAACACCGCCGCTGCAACGCCGAGACCCACCGCAATCCTGCGGACGCGGCTTGGCCCATACCTCGGCCTCTTCCGGTTGATGTATTCAGGCCGAATGCCGATGCCAATAGCTCGGGCGGCGACGTCCTGCATTCCTGGTATCTGGACAATCAGCTTCAGTTGCCATGGAGCTTTTGCCGGGCCGGGATTCTGAAAGATTTTCTCGAACCCCTTGTGCACAACAACTTGCAACTGTTGCGTCACCCTTGTTGGGAATTCGCGTCTCCGCTGCACCCGCTTGAGGTTCGCTTCGGTGACACGGCCCTCGCGTAGCGGGTCCGCCAGCAGCCGTGCGGTTGCGACAGCGTCCTGTATCGCCAGATTGATTCCCACACCGCCCGCCGGAGACATAGCGTGAGCGGCGTCGCCGATGCAAAGTAGTCCTGACCGATACCACTGCCGCAGGCGATTGATCTGCACCGACAACAACTTGATATGGTCCCAGTCTTGCAACTCCTCGACGCGATCGCCGAGGTATGGAACAATCTGTCGCACAGTGTTGCGGAACGCCTCCATGCCGCGACTCTGCACTTCTTCAAAAGAGCCCTTGCGAATCAGCAACGCTGCCTGATAGTAATCGCCGCGATTAATGAGGACGATTACCTTTCCGTAGTTGATATTTCCCAACGCCTCATGCGGGTCACTTTCCCGGCGGCTTATGCGGAACCAAAGCACATCGATGGGAACACCGCGCTCGATTACTTCGAGATGGGCCGCCTGGCGAATAGCGGAATGACGCCCATCGCAGCCCACGACCAGGTCAGCAAGAATTTCTCTTTCGCCGTGGGGAGTGCGGACCCGTACTCCTCCGACCTGGTTGCCATCGAATATCAGGTCAAACGCTTCGTGCTGCATGCGAAGGTGAAATTCGGAAAACCTCTTCGCCTGGTCGGAGAGGAAGTTGAGGAAATCCCACTGCGGCATCAATGCAACGAACTTGCAATGCGTTGGTAAGTGGCGAAGGTCCGCCGCCTGGAAAGCGAAATCCCCAAAAACTCCACCGATGTGAGATACCTTCTGGTGCGGTAATGCCAGGAGGCCGTCCAACAGTCCGAGCTCGTACATCACCTCCAGGGTTGAAGGGTGCACCGTATCGCCACGGAAATCGCGAAAGAAGTCTCTGTGTTTTTCCAGAACGGTTACGGCTACGCCCGAACGGGCCAGCAGATAGCCCAGCATGATTCCCGCGGGACCTCCGCCAACGATGCAGCAAGTAGTCTTGTCGCGTTTGTCGTCCATAGATAGAAACTAAGATGCACGACCTGCGAGGGAGGCGATGCAAATGATCAGATAGGAGCGCTGCTTCACTGCCACAGTGCCGACGATCCGCCGACCCACTCAAGGTCGCGATTGTGATCGACGCCCATCATCATGCCGCGTCCCATACGTACTAGCGGCAGCACGGCGGTGAACTCGCCGCCCTCAGGCCAAACATACATGATGCGGACTTCCATCTGCGTCATACCGTGCGGCGTGGCGATTACCGGCTCGAAGCGCATGCGCTCCTGCACGATGTAGTTGTGGCGTTCACCGGCAGGTATCGCTTCGATGTCGGCCTCGGTTGGAGCGAACTTGATGCCGGCCCCGGCAAATGAATACAGCGGCTTCAGGATGTAGTTGTGGTTGTCGTCCGGAATCGAGAAATTCTCGTCCAGAAACCAGGTTCGCGGCACGCATGGATGGTTGAGGTATGGGATCGAGAACTTGCTGATGCGGAAATACCAGTTGGGATGTCCTGCCCACTCGACATCGAGTTCTTCACGCACATCAAATGGCAGAGTAATGCCCTTTTGTACCAGTTCTTCCACGATGCAGCGGTTGTAAATGCGCTTCACTTCAATCTCGCGGCCGTCTTTGCTGTAATAGAGCTTCTTGCCACGCTTCTTCAGCGACACGATATCAACAATCGCAATCCCCAACTGCTTCTGCGTGATCAGGAAATCTGGCAGCGTCTTCTGGTGCTGCGGATCGATTTCCATGAGGATGACATTCTCAGGATTGTGGCCGCCGACGATCACCTCGCGCATAAGGTTGGTGTAGGAAGCGTGATCGAACCCGCCGAGATAGATGCCGAGGTCGTTTCGCAGCCCATAGCTATCGATGTATTGCTGCGCCGACACGGCCTGGTAGCCGTAGAGGGAAGGGAAGGCTTGCAGCTCAACCAGTTTTGGATCGAGGCCGCCTTTGGCGTTGCGCACTAAACCGAAATCAACCGACACAAACATCGGTTGCTTCGATTCGTTGGCTACGTTGTACTCTGGCGGTACGGTTTTATCTGAGACCCGCAGGTACTTCGGGTTGGTCAGCAGCTGCATGGTCAGCTCGCTGCCGTAGTGTGCCATACGGTCGAGCAGCGCTTTGGGCAAGAAACATGGTGTTTCCGAGACCCGAAAAGCGATCTGCGTACCGCTGACCTTGGCCAGCGAGTCCAGAAGGTCCTGGTACTTCTGCGGCGTGAAGTTGCGGTTAAATTCCTCGCGCAATGCGGGGATCATGTTTATGCCTCGATCAAAAAGCGGCCTTGTTCCATGATCTGCTGACCGTCAACCCAGATGTCGAACCTTGTGCCCACCACGTCGATGTGCGTGCTTGAGTACCACTTCGCGCCAGTGTGGTGTCCATAGGGGTTACCGAACGCAATATGCAGGCCAGGGAATTTCTCATCCTGCAAGATGTTGCCAATGACACGCTTCAGCTCCAGGTTCGTGCCGATGGCGAACTCGCCTACTACGTCGCTGTATTCATCCGTGTGCGTGTAGTCCCAGAATTCCTTCTCCAGCGCCTTGTTCTCGCTGAACACGTCGGTGATGCGATTGTCCTTCATATGAATGGTCAGGGGCTGGCTTTGCAGATCGGGATATTTCTCGCACAAGTAATCACCCACGACACCGTCCACCACATAGGTTCCGTTGACCTCACCCGGTGTAGTGAAAATCTCGCCGCCCGGAAGGTTGCCCCACTTGTCCGGACTGATGATCCCGCTGGTCTTGATCCACTTGTAGTTCGGGCTCAGGTCGGCCGTCAGATCGCTACCCGCAGGGTTCTTGGCACGCACCTGCTTCGCCTTGGTCACTATGTCGATCATCTTCTTGCTGAGCGCATCGACGCGGTTGAAGTCAGCGCGCATGCCTTCCAGCATGATCTCGTGGCTGATGTTGACCATGTGCGCGTGACGCATGCGGCGTCGGTTCACGATGTCAGTCATCTCCATGCGTGACTTAAGTTCGTTCCGCTGCACGCGCACTGCGAAGATGCTGACCTGGCTGGTCTCCATGTCGTCGGCGATTTCCTGCGGCAGCCCAACCAGCGGGCGGTCGGCGACTTCCTCCAACACGAACGCCTTGAACGGCGATCCAACTTTCATCAGCTCTTTGGCGATGCTGGCGGCGATCTCGCGGCACGCCACGTCGGTAATGACGGTGACTTTTTCGTCCGGCTGGATGCGCAGGCAGGTGTTCACTGCGTTGTAAGCTCCCGGCGAAAGTTCGGGATCGAAGGCCGTAGTGGTCAAATCAGTCAGCAATGGTGGTGTCAAATAA
This sequence comes from uncultured Acidobacteriaceae bacterium, assembly GCA_963749635.1. GTDB lineage: Bacteria > Acidobacteriota > Terriglobia > Terriglobales > Acidobacteriaceae > DASRAA01. The sequence continues at coordinate 76,076 of CAVVNW010000006.1, read as the reverse complement.
CTTCCTCTCTGCTTATTCCCGTGAACGGGCAAAATCCTTACGTGCGCGCTGGTGCTGGATCAAAAACTCCTACCCGGGTCTCTTCCACAATGTAGTCCACAACTTTCTTCAGGTCTTTCGTCTCGTGAAAAACCTTCAACTGGCGATCGGCGCCGCTGCCCATTTGCAGCATTTCGTGAATGTAGTTGATTTCGTCTCGCGAGCCCAACTCATCCACCACATCGTCAATGAGGTGAAGATATTCCAGCATCAATTTCTTGATCGGCACTTCTTCTTCTTTGCCGAAGTCGATCAACTTGCCTTCCAGCCCGTAACGGCACGCGCGAAACTTGTTTTCGCTGATGAGGGCGCGGCCGTAAATACGATAGCTCTTGTTGGCAGCATGCAGCTTCCACAGCATGGCAGCCGTCGCCTGAATCAGCGCGGCGATCGCCAGAGTCTCATCCAGTCGCATCGGTAGATCGCACACCCGCACTTCGATGGTCTCAAAGAATGGATGTGGCCGGATGTCCCACCAGATTTTCTTGCCATTGTCGATACAGTTGGTTCTGACAAGCAGATTAATGAACGTTTCGTAATCGGCCCAGTTGGCGAAAACGTCCGGAATTCCAGTTCGCGGGAAGCGTTCGAATACCTTGCAGCGATACGATTTGAACCCGGTTTCCATGCCCATCCAGAACGGCGAATTGGTTGACAGCGCCAGGATGTGAGGCAGAAAGTACCGCAGCGAATTCATGATGTGGATTGCGGTATCGCGGTCCTCGATTCCGACGTGTACGTGCAGTCCGAACACCAGGTTCGCGCGTGCCACCAGCTGCATGTCCTCCACGACTTGGCGATAGCGTTCGTCCGGATAAATCTCCTGCACTTTCCAGTCCGCAAAGGGATGCGTGCTCGCCGCGCCCAGCAGTAAACCATTTTGCTCGGCCAGCGTGATCATCTCCCGCCGCAGGTTGCGCATGTCTTCGCGGGCTTCCTTGATGTCGCGACATACCTTCGTGCCGACCTCGACCACCGCCTGGTGCATTTCCGGCTTCACCCGCTCGGCCACCTTCAGCTTGGCCTTGTCGAGGATCTCCATCTGAATATGCGAGCGCAGATCGCGGGTCTCCGGATCAATCGTCTGGTATTCCTCTTCGATCCCGATGCTTAGGCTTGGCCGCTTCATTCGATTACCCCTTGGTCGCACTCTTAGGAGCTTTAACAGCCTTGGCCGGTTTAGCCGCTGTTGCCGTTTCGCTTCCCGCAGGCGTTCCGTCCAGGAACGCGTTCCAGCGATACTCCGACACCTTGCCCGTGTGTTCCTTAGCTTTGCGTACCGCCAACTCAGCGACAGCGTCCACAATCCAGTGGAAGTTGTCCTCGCCAACCGAGTGAATGTCCGCATCGGGCGCCGGATTCATGAAGTCGATCGCGTACGGCACGCCGTCTTCGCAAGCAAACTCCACGGTGTTCAGGTCGTAGCCCAGCGCGCGGCACAGCGTCAGCGCATCCCGCTCCACCCGTGCCAACAACTTCGGATCAACCGGTGGAGGGTTCTTTACGTAGCGCTCATGAAACGGCGCCGACGGATCGTACTGCATGATGTGGACCTTCTCCTGTCCCACCACGTAGCACCGGAAGTACTCTTTGAACTTCACGCCGTGTTGCAGCGTCATGCACAGGTCACGGCTCTGGTCGTATGCGTGGAAAAACTCTTCCGGATTGTTAACCTTGTACACGTCCTTCCAACCACCGCCGTCGAAGGGCTTCAGAAACGCTGGGAAGCCCACGTAACTGAAGATGCTGTCCCACGGCAGCGGGAACTGCAGGTTCCGCATCGACCGGTCCGTCGTTCCCGCGGGATGCTGCTTGTGCGGCAGCAGGACTGTCTTCGGAATCGCGACCCCGAGCTTGTCACCCAGCGCAAAATTGAAGAACTTGTCGTCAGCGCTCCACCAGAACGGATTGTTGATCACAGTCGCGCCCGAGAGGGCGGCATTCTTGAGATAGGCGCGGTAGAAAGGAATATCGTGAGAGATGCGATCAATAATGACGTGGTACGGAGACGGCTCCGCCATGCGAACTTCGCCCACCGAGGCCAGTTCCGCCTCGATGCCCGGCTCGTTCATGTAGTTAATCTTGTCCACCAGAGCTGGCGGAAAGGTGGTCTCCATCCCGAAGATGATGCCGATTTTCTTCACAACCGCTCCTTTGGCTACGACACAATCGATCCGCCGTCTCCGCCGCAAATAGCTGTGGAATCAACCGAGAGGATCAGCGCTGGGCGCGCCCAATAGTAGCTATTATTTTAACAGGCCGAGAACGACCAACTCTACAAATACGTTCTCGCCATCGGCCTCCACCACGGCCAATCGTGGTAACTCCGGTCACCCCACACATATAGCTCGTGCCTGATTCCACTGGCGCGCAGAATACCGGCAAACTTCGCGTTCCTGTCCCAGCACATGTCGTGCTCGCCCGTCGCCAGCACGGTGCGAATGTGGTTGTACTTCCAGCCGTCGGTGCAATTCGCCAAGTACTCCGGCGGGTTATTGAAATACACATCCTCGCTCGACCAGCCATCCATGAAACCCCTGATGTCGAACGATCCACCCATGCAAATGCACGCGTTCACCAGCTCCGGATGCCGGAAGGCGAAGTTCACCGAGTGATAAGCCCCGAAGCTGCATCCCGTGACCGCCGTGTAGGGCGTCCAATTCTTGTTCCACATCAGCGGAAACACGTCGTTGATGATGTAGCGCTCATATTGCAGGTGCCGCTGCAGCCGCCAGTAGGGATGCGCCGCCGTGTTGTACCAGCTCTCGTCGTCCACGCTGTCCACGCAATAAATCTGTATCTCGCCATTGTCCAGCTTATCGGCGACCGCGGCGATCATCTTGTTGTCTTCGTACTCGAAGAAGCGCCCGCGGGAAGTCGGAAAAACCAGAATCTTGCGGCCGGCGTGGCCAAAACACAGCAGTGACATGTCGCGTTGCAGGTCTTTCGACCACCATCTGTGATATTCGCGCTGCACGATATTGTGCCCCTCGATGAAAAGAATTTGCTGGAACGAAAACCGACTTGCTACTCTAAGGAACCACTTCGCATTACCGGCAGGAACGAAGCTGCACTCTGGCGTCCAGGTTGCGGGTGGTCACTCAATATTACAAGAATGTCCACCGAACCGGTTATTACGCCCGATGCCCACGTCCCGTCCTCAACCATGATCAGATCTTCTGGCGCCAGCAGCCTGCAGTCCCGCCTGCATAAGCACACTCAATTCGCCTCGCAGCTCATCGATGAGAAGCACGACTTCATCGTGTACGTTCCGCAGGCCTTTAATGACGACCCCAATCGTTTCTTCCCGGTGCTCTATCTGCACGATGGGCAGAACCTGTTCGATCCTGAGACCTCGTTCATCAAGGGCAACTACTGGCGCGTCGGCGAAACCGCTGATGCTCTCATCGCCTCGGGCGAAATCGAGCCAGTGGTGATCGTCGGTATCTACAACAACGGCGTGAAACGTATCGATGAATACACTCCCGTCGAAGACCGCCGGCTGGGCGGCGGAAAGGCCGACGCCTACGGGCAGATGGTCGTGGATGAACTGCGTCCCTTCGTCGCCCATCAGTACCGCACACTGTCAGGAGCGGCGAACTGCGGCATGGGAGGCTCTTCGCTCGGCGGTCTGGTGACCCTGTATCTCGGAATGCGCCATCCCGACGTTTTCGGCAAGTTGGCGGTGCTATCACCGTCAGTTTGGTGGCGCGATCGGGTGATTCTCGGCTTCGTCGAACAGCTTCGCGGTAAGACTGGACAATGTATCTGGCTCGACATCGGCACCAGTGAAGGACGCCGGGCCCTGACGGATGCGCGTTCCTTGAAGAGACTGCTGCTCAAAAAAGGTTGGAGGCAAGGCAAAGATCTGGAGTACCGCGAAATCGAGGGCGGCAAGCACAGCGAATACGCCTGGGCCGATCGCGTCGGCCCCATGCTGAAATTCCTGTTTCCCCGGCATGGATAGACGCGATCACTTGGTACATCACGGCTGACGAGATGTGAGACGGACTGTTTTCATCAAGGGAGATTCCGATCACCGTTTTCCCACCTGTGAACCATTTTCGGCGGATGCTGCAAGGTTTGAAGTACGACGCAGTACTGTTCCGTTTTCTCTTGTAACGCACTCAACTGCTCCTGAGTCGCTTGCGGTGCGCGGACGTCGAAATTGACTCGGATGCTCTCGAATCCGACGGCCGCCTCCTTCGAAATTCCCAGCGTTCCTTGCAGGTCCAGGTCGCCCTCGACCGTGACATCGATGCCCTCCGTGGGTATGCCCATCGCAGCGGCTACCATTTGGCAGGTGATCTGTGCGCACGCAGCTATCGCACCCAGCAGCAAATCTCCGGAGCAAGCACCAGTACCCGCCCCCCCGACGCCTTGGTGGGCTTGTGCCTTGTAAATCTCTCGGCCCAAGTCCACGGAGCACGTGATTGGCGCATCTGTCTGGCTGCCGCGTGCCGTCAGCGTAATCCGCGAACTCGACGGATGTTGGCGATATTGCTCCTTCAGCGGGCGCTGCAGTGTTCGAATATCCATGAATCCCCCAGGATTTTGGTATTATAGGCGCATCCGAGGGGGCTGCCGCAAAGCGTCGCGGCATCGATTCAAGAATCAATTCCACGTGATCACGTAGCGTCGAGCGGTCAGCTTGGCTGTTCAACAGCTGCGCCAATGAGGTTCATGGGGCCGCCGCTCACGCCAGATTCGGTTCCGTCCAATTTGTCCCCGGGTACGCGCTTCGGCTCGTACGAAATCCTCGAACAACTCGGTGCCGGGGGCATGGGCGAGGTCTATCGCGCCCGGGACACGCGGCTCGGCCGTGAAGTCGCCATCAAGACCATTTCGCTGAACCATCATTCGCAGGCGGAGGCCGTAACCCGCTTTGAGACGGAGGCACGTTCCGCATCCGCTCTCAATCACCCCAACATCGTCACTATTTATGAGCTCGGATGCGTGGAAGACAAGCACTTCATCGCCATGGAGCTGGTGCGTGGCGAGACGGTGCGCGAGCTGATCGCATCCGGTCCCATTCCGTTTCGCAAGGCTATCGCGATCGCGGCACAGGTCGCTGATGCCCTTGCACGAGCGCACGAAATTGGTGTCATCCATCGCGACTTGAAACCCGACAACCTCATGGTTTCAGCCGACGGCGCCGCCAAGATTCTGGATTTTGGCTTGGCTAAACTGCTGGCGGTCGAAGAGCGACCGGCTCCAGATGTTTCCACCTCCGCCGGTCCCATCACCAACGACGGGGCCGTGATGGGCACGCTGAGCTACATGTCACCGGAGCAGGCGACCGGCGCGAAACTCGATTTTCGTTCCGACCAGTTTTCATTCGGGTCGGTCCTCTACGAGATGGTCACGGGGACCTCGGCGTTTCAGAAGAAGACCCATGCCGAGACCGCGACTGCCATCCTTCGCGACGAGCCGGAGCACCTTGGTTCCAGAATGCTGCAAGCGCCCGCTCCTTTCATTTGGATCGTGGAGCGCTGTCTTGCCAAGGACCCAAAGCAACGCTACGCATCGACTCGGGATTTAGCTCGTGATCTGGCGGCCGTGCGGGATCGGCTCGCCGATGCGCCCGCCCGCCATTCCCAGCCTCGCCCCAGCAATCTTCCCGTACAGCGCACCGCCTTCATCGGGCGCGAACACGAGACGGCTGCACTCCGCCAGCTGTTGGCCCGCGATGACGTCCGGCTTGTGACCCTCACCGGTCCCGGCGGTATCGGCAAAACCCGGCTTGCTTTGCAGTTAGCCGGCGAAATCAGCCACGAATATCCATCCGGTGCTTGCTTCGTTTCGCTGTCCGTCGTCCAGGAACCTGGGTTGATCGCGTCCACCATCGCACAAGCGGCGGGTGTTCGCGAGACCGGCAATCAGTCGGCGCAAGAAAGCATGAAAGAGTACCTTGGCGGCCTGGAACAGCCAATGCTTCTCCTGCTCGACAATTTTGAGCACCTGGTCTTAGCTGCTCCGGTGGTCTCAGATCTGCTTTCCGTGGGGCCGATGCTGAAGATCTTAGTCACCAGCCGGTCACCGCTGCACGTTTATGGCGAACACGAATTTCCTGTACCACCGCTCGCGCTTCCTGATCCGAAATCCTTGCAGCCGCTGAATGTGCTCTCCCGCCTTCCTGCGATTGCGCTTTTTACCGAACGAGCGCGCGCCGTAAAGCACGACTTCGCTTTGACCAATGAAAACGCTTCCGCTGTTGCTGCCGTCTGTGCTCGCCTGGACGGCCTGCCTCTCGCCATCGAACTGGCGGCGGCCCGCATCAAGCTACTTTCACCGTCCGCTATGTTGGCGCGCCTCGAGAGCTGTCTCAACCTGCTGACTGGCGGTGCCCGCGACTTGCCAACCCGTCAGCAGACCCTTCGAGGTGCCGTCGATTGGAGCTACAGTCTCCTCAACCCTGCCGAGCAAACTCTCTTTCGCAGGCTTTCGGTGTTCAGCGGCGGTTGCACGCTGGAAGCCGTGGAGGCCGTCTGTGATACCGCGGGCGATTTGGGTCTCGACGTACTCGATGGCGTGGCTTCCATGGTGGACAAGAGTTTAGCGCAGCAGGCGGAAGAGGCCGGCGAGACCCGCTTCGTCATGCTCTCCACCATTCGGGAGTACGCGCTCGAACGCCTGGCTGCGAGCGACGACATGGCTGCGACTCGCCGATCTCACGCCGCGTATTACCTCGTGCTCGCCGAAGAAGGCGCTTTGGAAGCGGCTACCCATCCCGAATGGCTTGATCGCTTCGAGATTGAGCACGACAACTTTCGCACAGCTCTCGAATACCTCATCAAAATCGGTGACGCCGATTGGGGTCTTCGCCTGGGTACTGCACTGTTTCACTTTTGGGAGACGCGCGAGTACCTCACCGAGGGCCGCAACCGCATCGCCCGGCTTCTCGCCTTAGAGGGAGCCGCCACGCGTCCAAAACTGCGCTCACGCCTGCTGTTTGCTGCCGCCGTTCTGGCCGGCGAGCAGGGCGATTACGCTCCTGCGCAACAATTGTTCGAAGAGAGTCTCGAGACCTGTCTCGAACTCAACGACAACCGCGGGGTTGCCGTTGCGCTGAACGCTTTGGCCGTAAATGCTCGCGATCGCGGCGAACTCGCTACGTCGGTCTTCCTCTTCGAAAGATGTGTGGCTATTTGGAGAGAGGCGGGAGATCCGTCGGACACTGCTCGTGCTCTCAGCAATCTGGCCAATGTGAGCAAGCTGCAAGGCGAGCTTGCCCGTGCGTCCTCGCTCTACGATGAATGCCTGGCGATCTTCCGCAAGGTGGGTGACGTGGCTGGTATCGCCTGGACGTTGAACTACCAGGGAGATGTCGCCAGGGAAAGGAATGACCTGACGGCTGCCCGTTCGTTCTACGAACAGGGCCTGGCAGCGTTTAGCCTTTCGCGGGATGGCTGGGGAATTGCCTGCGCCCTGTCCGATTTAGCCAGTCTGAGCTGGGACCAGAGTGACAATAGCGAGGCTCGTCGCCTGTACGGCGAAAGCATCCAGATGTTTCAGAATCTGGGTCATCAGCGCGGCATCGCCAGGGTGCTGGAGTGCCTTGCCGCAAACGCCGCTGCGCAATCCAACGCGGTCCAATCGCTGCGCTTCGCAGGGGCCGCGGCGGCACTGCGCGAGCGACTGGGCACGCCGCTTACGCCCGCCGAGCAGCACAAGTTGGAGAAGGTCCTGGAATTCGCGCGTCGCACCCTCGGCAACGACGCAGGTCTGACTGCGTGGATGGAAGGCTGGGCCATGCCCGTCGAACAAGCCATCCACGAAGCGCTTGGCTCGGGCGCAGAGCCTACCCTTCAAACTGGAGGCGGCGGATAATTCAGCCCGCGGTATTGGGGTCGATCAGTCGCCGCACCGCCGAGATCCGATTGGCCGGAAAGCCTCCGCGGCGCGCATGTTCACGGACCGTTTCTTCATCCGGCGCCAGGTACACGCAATAGATCTTATCGCCGGTGACGTAGCTGTGCAGCCACTTAATCTCCGGCCCCATGGCCTTCAGGACGTCCACCGATTTGCGGGCGACAGCCTGCAATTCCAGATCCGAAAGATTCCCCGCGCCCGGGATTTCCCGTTCTATGACATACTCCGGCATTGCCACCTCACCGAACGGCCATGGTAGCAGATTTTTCGCGTCATTCGGAAGCGTGCCCGAGCCTGTGCGACCACTCTATTGCCAACATTCGAAAGACCAGCCGTCCACGTACCCCCGCAGAACAAGCCGTGGTGGTTCCTCCAGGGCATTCGTTTCTTTTGGGCACCGCGGGTGTATTTTTGTTGGATGAACCGCACTCCACTCTCCCACTCGCAATGGCTTTTAGTCGTCCTCGCTTGTATATTTTCAGCTCTGCCCCAAGCTTCGGCCTCGCCACGCAATGGACAAGCAACCGCTGCACCGTCCCAAACTGCAACATCTCCCGCGGCTAAGCCCGCTGACACCGAAGTTTGGGAGCCGGAGCCCAAAGTTGTGACCCCCGGCGCAACCTGTGGAGCGCCTCCGTCCGACGCCATCATCCTGTTCGATGGAAAGAACCTGGACGAGTGGGTGTCTGCGAAAGACAAGTCGCCCGCGCAGTGGGTCGTCGGCGACGGAGTGATGACCGTCGCCAAGTCTGCGGGCAACATCGAAACCAAGCGCACGTTCAAGAACTATCAGCTCCACATCGAGTGGCGCATTCCCGAGAACATTACCGGCTCCGGCCAGGCGCGCGGTAATAGCGGCGTGTTCCTTGCCTCTACTGGCCCGGGCGACGCTGGATACGAGTTGCAGGTACTCGACTCCTACAACAACAAGACCTACGTGAACGGGCAGGCCGCGAGCATCTACAAGCAATCCGCGCCGCTGGTGAACGCAAATCGCAAGCCGGGCGAATGGCAGACTTACGACGTGGTGTGGACCGCGCCCGCATTCAGCCCTGATGGCTCGCTCAAAACTCCCGCTTACGTGACTGTCTTCTTCAACGGAGTACTGGCGCAAAACCACTTCGAGTTGAAAGGTGAGACGCTCTACATCGGCAAGCCTTCCTACAAAGCGTTTGCCGGTGCTCCAATCAAACTTCAGGCGCACGGCGACAAGAGCGAGCCGATCAGCTATCGCAACATCTGGGTCCGCGAATTGAATTGACCAGCTTCGGGCCGGACCTGAGTTCTTTGTGTTTGTGTTCTAGTCGGCTACAGCACCAAACAACTATTATTTTATCCACCCTTTGAAATCAATGGTTTAGCGGTAAATTGTTTGCAAACGATTGAATCTATAGATAGTTATAGGTATCCATGTCTCGGCGTAGGAGTTAGCGGCACATGTTTTCGCCAAACATTCGCCTAGTCGGGAGGAGAAGGCCTTCCAATGCCATGGGTAGGCCGATGGGCTATAACACCATGTTTGGCTGATTCCGCGCGCCGCACGGGTAGGCGGAACCGCTTCCCATCAAGTTTTCAAAGAGCCGGCGAAGGCCGCACGTGGGTGCGGCTGGCGGGAGAGACAACTCTCCCTTGCCTCACGATGCCTTTCTTACAGGTTGGATGATGAGGCGCGAAAGGACGCAGGTCACGGGGCAGTGTGATAAGGGTTGCGACTCCCCACCACCCACACAAGCAAAACCGGCTTGTGTGGGGAATCCGCGGACTTCGCTGTAACGGCCGTCCCACCCTATCGCCAAAGGACGGCGATAAGGGCGGGGCACCCTCATTCGAAATTGATCAGTCGTAGCGTTCGAAGACGATTTGCTTGCGGTCCCAGCCAAGTTCTTCTTTGAGCAGTTTGCGGTTGGCGTCAACCATCTGGTGCAGCCCGCAGATGTAGGCTTGCATGTCGTGGCGGTCACCAACGATCCCTCGGACGTGGTCCTGAACATAGCCTCGAAGTCCCGGCCAATCCTCGCGCCCGCGGCTGAGAGTCGGCAAATAGTGGAAGTTGGGATGTGCCTTCTCAGTCGCGCGAAACTCGTCGCTGTAATAGAGGCCCTCTTCGTAGCGGGTGCCATATACCAGCCAGAATTCGCGATTCTGGTGCCGGGCGGGATCGTCGAAAAGCCAATGCACCATGCCGCGGAACGGCGCAATTCCCGTACCTGTGGCGATGAAAACCGAATCCTGATGCGGCTCGCGCAGCGTGAACATACCGTGAGGCCCGTGAAACTGGACCGTCGTACCTTCCTCGAGATCGCACAGCCAGTTGGACAAGAATCCGTTTTCCACGCGGTTCAGGCAGAGATCGAAGGAAGCTGAGGCTTGCGGATGCGAGGCAAGCGAGTAGGCGCGAGTGTGGGTTTTGCCATCCGGTTTCGGCTGCTGAACGGAGATGAACTGTCCTGGAGTAAAAGCGAAACCGTTCGCGCTTTCGACGGCGAACTCGAGGTGCTTGGTCTGGTCCGACAGAAAAATCGACTTCGTCAGACGAGCAGACAGCAGCTTCCGCTCGGCTGGCCGCGGACTAGTGGCGCTGGGCGCAGGAGATGTTGCTTCAGGTTCCAAAATGATGCTCTGTTCGCTCACGGCTTATTAGATGCGCGAGCGGACCAATCGGCGCGGCGGCCAATAAGTAAGTTCAGCACGGACTGAAGTCCGCGCGGGGGTTAAAGAAGAGCTTATCGGTATGACCGCCAAGCTGAAAAAGTTCTCTTTAAAAGCGGACAGGAATACAGGGGCTAAAGCCCATCTCCTATTTTGTACGCTCTACGGCACGACTGAAGTCGTGCCCTGATACGAATCTGTCGCCAAAGTGAGTTTTTAAACAGCCTATAAAGGTCATGCCTGATACAAGACCATCGCGCGAACGAGTTTCTTCCGCAAGCAGCTTACCGGGTCCGGGAATTCACTTACCATCGAATTACTCGACCGTGACCGATTTCGCCAGGTTCCTGGGCTGGTCGACATCGCATCCGCGACGAACTGCGATGTGATACGCCAGAAGCTGGAGGGGAACGACCTCGAGAATCGGCGAAAGCAGTTCAGGCGCACTGGGAACGTAAACCACGTGGTCGGCGGATTCCTTGATTTCCTCGTCGCCTTCCGTGGCAATCGCGATGACGGTTCCAGAGCGGGCTTTCACTTCCTTGAGATTCGAAATCGTCTTCTCGTAGCGCAGCACCGAGCCGGGATCATTGACGTCGCGGGTGGCCATGATGACGACAGGAAGTTCTTCATCGATTAAGGCGTTGGGGCCGTGCTTCATTTCGCCCGCAGGATAGCCCTCGGCGTGGATGTAGGAGATTTCCTTCATCTTCAGCGCGCCCTCGAGAGCGATGGGATAGTGAATGCCGCGTCCCAGATAGAGGAAATCCTGGGCCTTGTGGTAGAGCTTGGCCAACTCTTCGGTGGCGTCTTCACCACCGAGAAGCGACTCGAGCTTTCCGGGAATGAGCGTGAGCTCGGTGAGCAACTTCTTCGCCTCGTCGCTGCTAATTGTGCCGCGCACTTCGCCGAGATAGACGGCGAACAGGAACAGCGCCGTAAGCTGCGCGGTAAACGCTTTGGTCGAGGCGACGCCAATCTCCGGACCGGCATGAGTGTAGATAGTGCCGTTGGATTCGCGGGCAATCATGGAACCGACGACGTTGCAGATGCCGAGCGTCTTCGAGCCTTTGGCGCGCGACTCGCGCATGGCTGCGATGGTGTCGGCGGTTTCGCCGGACTGGGTGATGAGGATGGTGAGATCTTCAGGGCCAGTCAGGGGATCGCGGTAACGGAATTCGCTGGCGTAGTCCACTTCGACGGTGATCTTGGCCAATCGCTCGATCATGAACTTAGCGGCCAGTCCAGCGTGCCAACTGGTACCGCAGGCGGCGACGTAGACCCGCTGAAGATTGCGGAACTCGTCCTCGGTAATGTCCATCTCGTCGAGGAAGACTTTGCCGGTGTCGAGCGAGACGCGGCCCAGCGTGGTGTCGCGCACGGCGCGGGGCTGCTCGAAGATCTCCTTGAGCATGAAATGCTTGAAGCCGCCCTTTTCGGCCATGATCGGGTCCCAGGTGATGTGCTGAACTTGTCGCGTGATGGGATGGCCATCGAAGTCGGTCAGCTGCACACCGCTAGGCGTAATGACGGCGAGATCGCCGTCGCCGAGGAAGAAGAGATCGCGGGTGTGATAGAGAATTGCGGGTACGTCGCTGGCAACGAAATATTCGTTGTCGCCGAGACCGATGACTGCAGGCGGGCCGTTGCGTCCGGCGACGATTTTGTTGGGCTCATCAGAGGAGATAACGGCGATGGCGAACACACCTGTGAGTTGCTTGACTGTGCGTCGCACGGCTTCTTCCAGAGGAATCTTGTGGTCCGTGTCGTTCAAAGTTTTTTCGATTAGGTGGGCGATGACTTCGGTGTCGGTCTCAGTACGAAACTTGTGACCTTCTTCGATGAGCTTTTTCTTCAAGCTCATATAGTTCTCAACGATGCCGTTGTGAACGACGACAATTTTGCCGGTGCAGTCGCGATGGGGATGGGCGTTTTCTTCGGTGGGACGTCCGTGGGTGGCCCAGCGAGTGTGTCCGATGCCGTAGGTGCCGTCGAGCGGCTTTAGCTGGATGACCTCTTCCAGATTGCGTAGCTTGCCTTCGGCGCGGCGCACTTGGAGGCCTTCACCATTGCCCGCGACTGCTATGCCGGCGGAGTCATAGCCGCGATATTCCAAGCGACGGAGGCCGTCGATGATGACCGGAACAACCCGTTTTTTCCCAACGTAACCGACGATACCGCACATGGTGTTTGCTCCCCAAGAATGCGAATACTTGAGCCAACGTCAATAAAATCACGGCACACGATTCCTTTCGGAATCGCGATACCTATCTAAATCTTATCTGATTTCGGGGGCTCGTGACGGGAGATGGCTACTAACGCAACCATGAACGAGTGCGGCATATTTCGGGCTCACGGTGAATGCGGCCGCTATGTTTCTAGAGTGAAACGATAATCCTCGATCACAGGATTGGTCAGCACTTCACGCGCAATTCTTTCAACCTCGGCTTGCGCTGCTTCGCGGTCGATTCCGTCGTCGAGTGCGATCTCGAAGTATTTGCCCTGACGAAGGTCATTGACGCCACGATAGCCCATTTTCTTCAGGGCGCTGTGAATCGTCTTGCCCTGAGGATCGAGCACAGTCTTTTTGAGCGAAACGTAAACGTAGGCTTTCATAAGGAAAGACAATTATACCGACAGTGCAGGGGCTAAAGCCCGTCTCTTGTTGTGAACACTTTGCGGCATGACTGAAGTCATGCCCTGATACAAAGCCAGTCGAAATCGACTTGTTTCAGCAGCCCGTAAAGCCCATCGATTTCGAGCCTCTGATGGCACATCTGAAGCCGTGCGCCTGCAAGACAGATTTATGGGATCACGTTTACCGGCGTCTTGAAGGCATCGTCGATCTCAACCTGGTAGCCGTTGACCAGGCGATTGGTTTCATTCGCCATGCCGACTACGGCCATCAGTTCATGAAACATGGCAGGTGTCATGCCTTGCTTACGCGCTGCTGCGGTGTGCGAGGCGATGCAGTATCCGCAACCGTTGGTGACACTGACTGCGACGTAGAGCATCTCTTTGACAAGAGGGTCGAGCGCGCCCGGAGCCATGATTTGCTTGACGCTTTCCCAGGTTCGCTTCAACAGGACCGGATCGTGAGCGATGGACTTCCAGAAGTTATTAATCCAATCAACCTTGCGGGTTGCCATGATGTCGTCGTAGACCGCGCGAACGACCGGGTTGGCGTCCGCATATTCGATGAAGCCGTAGGTGGCCATTGTTTTCTCCTGGTTTAGGCGATCGTGACTTTTTGTTTGTAGGCGGCGACCTGAACGTTCCAGCCAAGATCTTTGACCATGGTGTCGCGCAACGCGGTTGCTGCGGCGGGCTCTCCATGGACGAGGAACGTCTGCCTAGGCGCGGACTGGAAGGTGCGTAGCCATTCCAGCAGTTCCGGGGTGTCGGCGTGATCGCTGAACTGCTCGAGCGACGCGACTTGTGCTCGCACTGGAATCAGCTGACCGAACATCTTGATTTCGGTTGCACCGTTCTTGATGTCGTAGCCGCGGGTTCCGGGGGCTTGAAAGCCTATAAAGAGCACGAGATTTCGTGGGTCGGGCAGGCGCTGAATCAGATGGTGAAGTACGCGTCCGCCGGTTGCCATGCCGCTCGACGAGACGATAATCGCGGGATATTTCGATTCATTGATCTTCTTAGAGTCGTCCTGAGTGAGGTCGAAGTGGAAATTAGGCCAATCGAGCGGAGATCCGTACTGCTTGATGAGAGCCTCGGTCTCGGGGCTGAATTCGTCCGCATACTTGAGAAAAACTTGCACCGCCTTGATGGCCATTGGGCTATCAGCGTGAACCGGTACGCGAGGAATTTGCCCGGACTCCATCAGCTGCTTCAGCATGAACAGCAGCTTCTGCGTCCGCTCAACGGCGAATGCTGGAATGACGACGCTCCCGCCGCGCTGAACGGTGGTGCGAATCAGGGCGGCGAGCTCGGGTCTGGGATCGTCATGCGGGTGCTCGCGATTTCCGTAGGTGCTTTCCATGACGAGGTAATCGCAACTTTCGTTCTCGGTAGGCCCGGACCGAACCACGCGTCCAGGAGACTCCTCGTCGTCGCGGACGCGGCCGATGTCGCCGGTGAAGAGCAGTCGCGTTGTCTTTCCGCCCGCAGTCAGAGTGATCTCGGCCATCGAAGAGCCGAGTATGTGCGCGGCGTGGACGAACTGGAACGAGAACTCGGCGGACAGACGCTTGGGCTCATTGAAATTTACCGGCTTGAAAAGTGTGAGGCATTGTTGCGCCTCCTGCATGGTGTAGAGCGGCAGCGCCGGATCGTGTTTCGACGTTTTGAATCGATTGTGGAACTCCGCGTCTTCTTCCTGAAGGTGTCCGGAGTCAGGGAGCAGAATGCCACACAAGTCAATTGTGGGCGGGGTCGCGTAAATGGGGCCGTGAAAGCCCTGCTTGACCAATCGCGGGATCCACCCGGAGTGGTCGAGGTGGGCGTGGGTGAGAATGACAGCATCGATTTCGCGGGCGGGAATAGGCAAGTCCTGCCAGTTGCGTTCGCGCCATTCTTTCTGGCCCTGAAACAGGCCGCAGTCCACTAAAACTTGAATGCCACCCTTGCCGTTAACGTCGCCAGTGTTGATTAGATGTTTGGAACCGGTGACAACTCCGGCAGCACCCAGAAACTGGATGTAACTCAAGCAGACCTCTTTCGTGCGCAAGTGGCGCGACTGTAAGTATGAGATGTTTGTAGCCGCCAGCCCAGCCGCTTGGCAAGTGCAGCGATTTTAGGGAGCGGGATTGGCGGGCACATCGTAAGTGTTGTTGTCGGCATTAATTTCGGGAACACTGCCATCGTTGAGCACGACCCGAGTCGGCGTGGTAGGCACTTGAGACCTGCCTGAGCCCTTCTGGTGCGCTTTGACCAGTATGCGCAGCGACCGCTCACCTTGCGAAGTCTGAATCGTGACGGGAACTTCAGCACCGGCGCCTCCCAGGTCCTCGACGGTGACCGTGACGAGGTAAACCTGGTTTTGTTCTTCGAGCATCGGACGGGTGTAAACACTGTCAACGCGAAACTCAGGCAAGCCGCGGTTGCGATAGACCCAGTCATCGAAGAACCACTCCAGATCGCGCTTTCGGCCTTCTTCGAGCAGACCCTGCAAGTATGCCGAGTTGATGTCAGCGCCCGGCCGATAGGCAGCGAGCGCTTTCTTCAGGACCTCGTCGCCCAGCATGTCGCGCAGCATCCAGAAGACGTAACTTCCTTTGCCGCGCAAAAGGATTTCATCGGAAGTGTTCAGCAAGGTATTGTCCGCCGGATGTTGGCCAGATGCCGGGGATTTGGTGTCCGCTGGTTCTTCGGCGTTCACAAGAGGAGGCAGGTAGTCGCCGAGAAACTGCAAAGCCGCCTTTCGGCCGGAGCGGCCATCGATACGGACGGCCTGAAGAAAGCGTTGCAGCCCCTCTGCGATCCAGCGACGCGGCGACGAAAAGCGGGCGGCAACCTGAGCAGGTATGAGCAAGAGTTCAAGCGTCGCAGACGGCGACTCGCGCAGTGGCGTAAACAGCACCGAGTCGCTTTGATAGGGATTCGCGTTCAGATCGGTGAGTTCGATGACTGTCGTCTTGTGACTCGAGGCGGAGCCCAGCCATTCATCGAGCAACGGGTCATTACTTTCGGCGGCAGCAGCGTAGTCGCGGCCAAGCGACGCATCGTCGCCAGTATGGAACACCACGATGTTGGGCCGATCGAGTTGGACATAATCGGCCACCGCAAATGTGGGCACGGTCTGACTGAAGCCGGTGAGATGAATGCTGTTCGTGATCTGCCGGGTAATTCCTCCAGTGCGAGGATCGGAGGTCTCGCCGATTTCGCCGCAGGGCGAGGTCATTGCATTTCCGGCGATGCAGAGCTTGGAGTCGGCACCAATGACGAGGATTTGCGCCGCGAGTTCCGACTGCCGGTGCCGCAGCTTCCAGGCATCGATGGCTTCAAAGACGGCGTTGCCGTCGCTCATGCTGACGGCGGGGATTGAAACTGGATACCAGACGACGTAGCCGAGTCCGCGAATCGCGGTGAACGGCTCGCTGATTTCGTCCCAGTCATTGCGGCGGGCGATCTCGGCGGGCGCGCCCATGCGAGTCAGGCGTGTCACATCGGCGGTAATCGTGCCGCCATATTGCATGTCCAGCGTGATGGTGGCACCAGGCGGCGCGGCTTGGGGCAGGGTGGCGATGGCTTCGGACAGGTGGCCGGTGTGATCGATGTCGGAGGTGTAATCGTCACCGATCCATTCCAACGGAGTGCCCTCAAAGGCGATACCATTCCAACTCAACGAGGATGAGACTTGAAGGACCACGTTTTTCTGCGGCGACTTGGAGTCATTGCGCAGCGTCAACTTTCCGGTGACAGCCATGACGTGCGATGTGCGATCGATCTGGACTTCCAGTTGATAGCGAGTGATGGTGAACGCTTCGCGATCGACGGCGACCGAGGAACAGGTAATTCCGAGGCAGAACAATAAGACGGTGAGGAAGCGCCTGGTCACGAGCGGGTAGCTTTTCCTTTGACGTGAGCGGCGCGGCGCTGGCGCGCGACCTCATACATTACGACCGCTCCGGCTACCGAGACGTTCAGCGACGGCACGTGCCCGAGCATGGGAATGGAAACCAGGAAGTCGCAACGCTTACGCACGAGGTCGTGCAAACCTTTGCCTTCTGCGCCAAGGACGAGGGCACAGTGCATGTTGTAGTCGAGATCGTCGTAGCTCTGCGTGCCTCGCTCGTCTAGACCAACCGTCCAAACGTTGCGTTCTTTCAGCTCTTCCAGCGTGCGCGAGATGTTCGTCACTCGGGCGATAGGAAGATGTTCGGATGCGCCGGCGGAGGCCTTTACGACAGTCCCGGTCAGCCCGACGGCGCGGCGTTCGGGGATAACCACTCCGTCGGCACCTGCGCCATCGGCGGTTCGGATTAGCGCGCCGAGATTGTGCGGGTCTTCGATTCCATCGAGAACCACCACAAAACTGTGCTCGCCTTTGCGGTGGTTAAGCAGCGTGTCGACGTCGGCATATTGCTTGCTGCTGGTGACGGCAATCACTCCCTGATGAGTGTTGGTGTTAGCGGCGCGGTCGAGCTCGTCGGGCGGAAGGAACTTGACCTGGACCCCGCTGGCGCGACAGGTATCGATGATGCGCTGCATGCGTTGATCGTGGCGCTCACGCGAGATGCCGACGTAATCAAAGCTGCGAGCGCCCGATTTCAGCGCTTCGCTGACCGAATGTATCCCGAAGATAACGACCATGAGATACCAGTGTACGACAGGGATTCGGTGGAGATGTCAGGGAGACCGACGCTTTTTGCTTTGTCAGACGTAGCGAATTCTTCCTGTTACACTGGCGCAGCCGAGCGATTTATACTCGTGCGGGCAGGCTACACGGTGGAGCACTAATGTCTATTTCCGCGGTAATTGTGGACGACGAACAGCTGGCACGCGACGAGCTCGCCTACCTGTTGAAGGAGGTCGATGTTGACGTGGTGGCGCAGGGGAAGAACGGCGTCGAGGCCGTGAACCTGATTAAAGAATTGTCGCCCGACCTGGTGTTTCTCGATGTGCAGATGCCGGGGCTCGATGGATTTGGGGTCATCAAGAAATTGCTCGACCGCAAGGTGTCGATGCCGCAAATCGTTTTCGCCACAGCCTTCGATCAATATGCCGTGAAGGCGTTCGAAGTTAACGCGGTCGATTACCTGCTGAAGCCGTTCGACAAGAAGAGAGTCGCGCAAGCTGTAGAGAAGGCGAAAAAGAAACTAGGATCGGTGGGGTCATCGAACGATCAGATCGGCACGCTGGTGAAAATGCTGGAGCAACAGCAGAAGCCGCAAGCCGCGAAGGTGTTGCTAAAGTCCGCAGGCCGGTTGTTTCTGGTCGATCAGAAGGACATCTGCTACGCGTCGATTGAAGACGGCATCATCACGGTGGTGGCGTCGAACATGGAAGGGCAGTCAAACTGCCGCACGCTGGAGGAGCTGCTCGACACACTTGATCCCAACATGTTCTGGCGGGCGCACCGTTCGTACCTGGTGAATATTCATCGCATCAAGGAAGTGGTGCCCTGGTTCAAGAGTTCTTACCAAGTCCGCATGGACGATAAGAAACAGGCGGAGATTCCGGTCAGCCGCGCGCAAACCAAGCGGTTGCGCGAACTGTTCAATCTGTAGCTGGACCTGACGCTTTAGCCGTTCTTCTTTTCCTGAAGCTTGCGCACGACCTTGGTGACCGTGGCGCGTGGCGAGATACGCAACATCTCAACACCAACACGGTTTTTCCAGCCGGGAATCACGAGCCGTTTGCCTTGCTTCATGCCCTCATAGCCGATACGGGCGACGTCACGCACATCAACTAGTAACGGACTGTTGACCATCGCGGTGCCTTCCAGATATGCGCGGCGCTGAAAGTTGGTCTTCACCGGGCCGGGGCAGAGGCATGTGACCGTTACGCCTGTCCCGTCCAATTCTTCAGCGAGAGCCTCGCTGAAGCTCAACAGGTAAGCCTTACTCGCGTAATAAACGGACATGAACGGACCGGGCTGAAACGCCGCAGTGCTGGCGACATTCATGATCTTGCCTTCGCGGGCGCGAATTTGCGGCAGGAAAAGCTTGACCAAATGCGTAGCCGCCACCATGTTGACCTGCAGCATCTCCGCTTCCTGGTTCCAGTCGGTGTTTTGAAACGGCCCGGCCAAGCCGAAGCCCGCGTTATTGACCAGCACGTCGAGGACGATGCCGGACTCCTGCAATTCCTGGTAGAGTTCCGCGGGAGTGGCCGGATGAGCGAGGTCTTTGGGGGCGATTCGCACCGTGACGCTGTAGCGCGATTGAAGGTCGTCGCCGATCTGCCGTAACGTATTGCGATTGCGCGCCAGCAACACGAGGCGGTAACCGTCGCGGGCAAAGAGATGAGCGAGTTCGAGGCCAATGCCGCTGGATGCGCCGGTAATCAGCACGGTCTTCGGCGAATAAAATGGATTGCTGGTACTCACGCTTTAGTTATAGCGGATTTCCGATGACGAGTGCAGTGACCAATCCGAAGCGGGGAGCACTCGCGCACCTCGCCATTCGTTACTTGGATTCGTTCTTCGATTCAAGGAAGGTCACGATCTGCCAGCGCTGCGGCTTGGGAAGTTGCGACCAACTGGGCATTCCTTTATTCAGGTCACCGTTGGTGACGAACCAGAAGAGCTCGCCAGGCTTTGCATTTTTGACGGACGGACTCAGCAACGTTGGCGCCGGGCCCATGCCTTGCAGGTTGTTACCGTGGCACTGCGCGCAATTCTGCGCGTAGAGTTTTTTGCCCCCCGCCGCAGCCGAGGCTTCGCCTGAATAAGGGTTTTTTGCTTCCGCCGACGATGCGGGAGCGTTGCGAAAACTTTGAGCGACGCCATCGAGCGCCATGAACAGAAGGGCTGTAGCCAATACATAAGTGGCATAGGAAGCGGTCATGCGTAAGCGTCGAGTCAAGAATTCCCCCCGATTTTCATTTTACAGGGAGGGATCAGTGAAACAGGTTCGCGAGCTTGCGGCGAAATCCGCTGATTTCGTACTGCACTCCGAAGCGCAACATGGCCCGGTAGCTGGCGTCGGTAAGCCCGAACGTCGGCGAGAGCTTGATCAACGCATTCCCAACCTGCCATGAAATCACGGGCGCAATGTATTGGGAGGTGCCGTGCACCGTGAAGTTGTTGGCCGTGCCGAGTCCGCCATAGAATTCGACCCCTGCCTGAAAGTTCTCGCGGCAGAAAGTGCACTCGTCAGGAGAAGCGATTAACGACAGCGGACGGCTCACTGCAGCCGAATAGCCAAATTCCCATGGTTCGTCGGACAGATTTTTCTCGGCAATAATATTCTCCGCGAGGTTCCAGCCGTTGAGGTTGCTCGACAAGATCAACTTAGTTTCGAGCTCGCGCTGACGATCGCGGCTGGCCACTTTGTTTGGGACCAATCCATCGTATTGCGAGTCAAAACCCACGACCTCAATGAGGCTCTTGTCTGCACCGTTGGTGTCTTCGTACTCAAGGTAGAAAACCGGATTGATAAGGTGCTCGTGCATCAGCAGCCGAAAACGGTTTTCCCAGCGAAAGCCGGTGAAAATGGTGCTCTCGTTGGCGGTTGTCTGGCCGTCGAGGTAGAACTCGGTGGTCCACCAGCCCTTGGCGCCGTACTCGAACTCTGTGATGCCTGATAGAAACTGATTACCGTCTGTAGGGGAGGCGGTGAGACCCATCATCTCGATTTCCAGGTTCCCCGGCTCCTCCATGGTCTGGTCGTAGGTAATGAAGTAGGGGCGGTCGCCGGCGAAAGCGTTGGAGACGGTGAGCCAGACCAGGCAAAGCAAAGCCAGGATCCGGAGAAAATGGGCGTCAGTCATAGAAGAAAACCTCGATAAATATGGAACCCTGGGGGACCAGGATGATATAATTTCAGTTGCAACATGGTTGCAACTGTCTTGTAACCATTAGAATTCATTAAGCACGCCAGTTCAAGTAGTCGGGCCGAATATAGTTGCAACAGTGTTGCAACTTAATGCAACCACAGGAGAGGGACCAGGACGATGCCGCTTCCGCAGACTGCCACACCCGGGGCACTACAGAACGCACTTTTGAGCCGAGGAATCAGGCTTACACGTCAGCGCAAGATCATCCTGGAAATTATCGAGACGGCAAAACAGCATCTGGATGCCGCGCAGATCCTGCGCAAGGCGGCCAAGGTCGATCCCGACATCAATCGGGTGACGGTCTACCGCACGCTTTCGCTGCTGAAGCGGCACGGGCTGGTGGACGAGTTGGACCTGCTGCATGTAAAGGGGGAAGGCCACTTCTACGAGCGCCGTCCGCAACGCGATCACATGCACATGACTTGTCTGCGATGTGGAAGCGTGCAGGAATTCGAGAGCGACTTGTTCGACCGGGTCAAAGGACAGGTCGAACGCGACTGCCAATTCCACATATTGGTGGCCCGCTTTGAGATTGGCGGCTATTGCGTGAAGTGCAGGAAATGAAAGTTCGGTGGGACAAAGAGAAAGCGCGCGAACACTGTCCGCGCGCTTCATTTCAGCTTGGTTGTGACAGCGCCTACTTCGCCGCCAGTGCCGGCTCGGGAACCTCGTAAATGCTGTACCACGAGGTCGCGGCCTTCAGCGCGTTGTTCACGTTCTGAATGTTCTTCACGCCCTCATCCTTCAGCCACGCGTCGAATGCGGCTCCGCCCTTTTCGGCAAAGATGGGGATGCCGTCCTTCCATGTAGCCCGTCCGCAGAGGACACCGTTGAACTTGACGCCTGCTTCTTTGGCGAACTCCAGGTCTTCGATGAACTCGGCATTGCTGACGCCGGCCGACAGGTAGATGAACGGCTTAGCGGTCGCGGCTGCGGCAGCGCGATAGTGGTCGAGCGCCTCGGCCTTGGTGAACACCTTGGGGCCCTTGAACGATTTCGCGCCTTCCACATACTGCAGGTTCACCGGAATTTCGACCTTCAGCACATCGACGCCGTAGCGGTCCTTGGAGAACTCGCGCATAGAGTCGGCAACGACCTTGGGTTTCAGCGCGGCGAACTCGGGGCCTTTGTCTTCCAGTCCGTCTTTGTAGCCAATTAATTCGAGGAAGAATGGAATGTCGTTGGCGCGGCACTCGTCGCCGATACGCTCGGTCCAGGCGTGCTTGTGGTTGTTGATCTTGGCGTCGTCGAAGGGCGAGTAGTAGAGCAGAATCTTGACGCAGTCCGCGCCGGCTTCTTTCAGGCGACGCACGGACCAGAGGTCGAGCAGATCGGGCAGACGGCCGGAGACCTTGGCGTCATAGCCCGTCTTCTCGTAGGCCAGCAAGAGGCCGGAACCTTTGGCGCGGTGCTTGGAGGGCTCCAGTCCCCACTCGGGGTCGAGCAGAATCGCGCTGGCGTACTGGGTCAGCACTTCGGTGACGTAGGTCTTGAATTCGGTCAAACCTTCGTCGGTCGCCCGAGTGCCCAGGGCTTTCTTGAGTGAACCGCGCTGGTCCATGGCGGCAGCGGCGATCACGCCATTTTCGTTCGACACGTTTTTCATTCCCTGAAGTTTTCCAGGCGTAAGTTTCACGGCAAACCTCCTCAGGCGCAGGGCGCCCGTTATGAATTTGTGATCCGGCCTAGTGATGATGGCTGGTCCCGCGACGAAGATTGGCGAGACCCACCATTCTAAATTAATCCTCCAGGCTGCGCGAGAAAGTGCCTCAGGCTAACAATTCACGAGCACAATTTAAGACCCGCCAAAAGAGCCTGTTGGCGTTCGATCAACGACTCTATCCCCTGGCGAGCTAGTGACATCATTTGTGCCAATTGCTGGTCATCGAATGGCTTGTGTTCGGCTGTTGCTTGCACCTCGACCATCTTGCGGCTGCCGGTGATGACCATATTCATGTCCACGTCGGCGCGGGAGTCTTCTTCGTAACAGAGGTCCAGCATGGCGACGCCATCGACGATGCCGACGCTGGTTGCGGCAACGTAGTCGCGGATCGGAGTCGCTGACAGGGCGCCGGTGGCGACCATTGCAGTCATGGCCAGTCCCATGGCGACGAACGCGCCGGTAACCGAGGCCGTACGTGTGCCGCCGTCGGCCTGGATTACATCGCAATCAAGGAAGAGGGTGCGCTCTCCCAGCTTGGTCATGTCGGTTACGGCGCGCAAGGACCGGCCGATCAGGCGTTGGATTTCATGGGTGCGCCCGCTGGGGCGGCCCTTGGTGACCTCGCGGGCGAGACCGGGTCAGGGTAGCGCGGGGCAGCATGCCGTATTCGGCTGTCACCCAACCTTTGCCGCTGTTGCGCAGGAACTGGGGCACGGTGTCTTCGATGGTTGCGGTGCAAATGACCCGCGTGTTACCCAGTTCGATCAGGCAGGAACCTTCTGCTGTCGAGATGTAATTGGGGACGATGTTGACGGGACGCATCTGGTCTGGAGCGCGATTATCAGAGCGATAAACCATAAGAGGCGATTGTATCGTTCCTGGTGTTCAGCGTATTCAGAGATGGTTGGGCTATCCGCCGAGGTCGACGCGGTCTACGTGATCGACCTGCCGGCCCAGGAACCGGGTGGCCAAGCGCTTGAACTTTTCGGTTGAGTCGGTGACGAAGAACCGGAAGGTTCGGTGTTCGCGAATGCCCGCGTTTGGAGCGGAGGATAGTTTCGAAGACGGCTCGAGCATCGCCTTGACGGCGCGTGCAGTCGATTCGGCGGAGTCCACAATCTGCATCGACGCGGGAGCAATTCTCCGTAGCAACGGGGCCAGCAGCGGATAGTGCGTGCAACCCAGCACCAGCACGTCGGCATCACCAGTGGATTCGGCCAAAGCCTCGCCGAGGTAAATACGGGCCACCTGCTCGGTGACAGGATGGTCGATCCAGCCTTCTTCTACCAGCGGGACAAACAACGGACAGGCTTTTTCGTAGGCTTGCATGCCGTGCTTCTGCAAAGCATCGCGATAGGCATGACTGCTGACGGTGGCGTCGGTGGCGATGACGATGGCGGAGCGGGTGCGACTGACCTCGGCGGCCATAGCTGCCCCTGGGTCGACGACGCCGACTACTGGAACGCGCGCGGTCTCCGTAATTTGCGGTAGGGCCAACGCGGTCGCGGTGTTACAGGCGATGACCAGTAGATCGATGTTCTGGGACTCAAGAAATCGCGTCGCCCCAATGGCGTAGCGCGCTACGGTGTCGGCCGACTTGGTGCCGTAGGGGAGGCGGGCGGTGTCTCCGAAATAGAGATAGTGCGCGGCCAACTGAGCTGACATGGCACGAAGCACCGTTAGTCCACCAACGCCAGAGTCAAAAACTCCTATGCGCGGAAGAGTCATTGGGCGTCTTTCATGACTTGGCCGATGCCGCTTGCCAGGTAGAAGCGACGCAGGTCGGCGTGCCCGGCAAGGGTCTCGCGCTCTTTGCCATCCACCAGGATCTTGACTCGCGTGATTTGTGGATCGTTGGCATTCAAGGTGTTCACGATCGAGGCAATCGTGAGTTCTTCCGCCAGCACGCCCGACGGATGCGAGTCGGCAAATCCAGCGGTGGTATCGACGATGGCAGTGTTGCCGCCCATAAGGAAGACATCGCGCACATCGGAGCCGGAGCCGATCGGGTGCGAAGTGGAATCAGACGAATACTTGGCAAACAGTGCGCGCAAAACGGCCCGTGCACGCTCGCTGCGTTCTTGCGGCAACGCCACGTTTTCCTGGCTGCGGCGCAGAGTTCCGTCGGCGTCCGAGGCGATGTATAGAGTGACCAAAGTTGTCGGGCCGGCGGGCGGAGGCACGACCACTTGGGCTTGCTGAGCGAGATGCTGTTCCTCGAGAGCGACCTTATTCTTCAGGTGGTACGCGTAGAAGCCCAGTCCGGCAGCGACCAAGAGCAGCACCGCAAACATAATGAGGATCGGCCGGGTCACG
Source organism: uncultured Acidobacteriaceae bacterium (assembly GCA_963749635.1). Lineage (GTDB taxonomy): Bacteria > Acidobacteriota > Terriglobia > Terriglobales > Acidobacteriaceae > DASRAA01. The sequence goes on along the minus strand of CAVVNW010000006.1, from coordinate 51,079 downwards.
GGCGCACCTCCGGGATCTTGCCTCGAATGGCCGCGATTCCCGCGGCGATCGACTGCGCAACCTGTTCCTGGTAGGCGGGGCTGGATATGTCGGTGACATCGTCGCTGGGCGAGGCGATCTCGACCGCGACGGCGGGAGCAGCGATATTGTTCATGGGACGCAGCGGCGCGGCGAGCGTTGTATTGGGCAACTTCCGCGCGTCAAGTTCGGCCGCGACCGATCCCGCAACGACCGCGCTGGCATCGAGAAACGCCGCCTGTGCCTGGTCCCAGGGAAGAAAGTTTCCTGCCGACGCGGTTTCTGCACCAGCCAGGGATGTGAAGACATGCACACCTCGTCCACTATTAGCGGCATGAAGCGCTATGTACAGCGCCGGACGAGCGGCGTTGGCGGAAATCGCGCGCTGGTCGAGGGAGATCGTTATGTCTGAATTACGCAGCAGCCCGGAAGAGATGCCGCGGCTTGCCAACTCATGCTGTACTCGACGCGCGAGCGCCAACACAACATCCTTCTCGGGAAGCGTGGGGCTGATCGCCGCTCCAATCTCGCTGCCGCCGTGTGCCGGATCGATCAATACAAAGAATCGCGGTCCGGTAGGTTTCGGCGGAACCGGAATAGCGGCAGTGGGCGCCGGCAGATTCGGAAACGGCGCTTGTTGGGCAACCGGGGGCGGTGGCGGCGGGGCAGCGGTGACGATGATGGTCTTTCCGTCGTCGGCAAAGTTGGCCATTAAGGCCGAGGTTCCCGTAACGTCGAGTTCGGCGATTCCGTCATGTTCGGAAAAATTTGTTCCGGTGATTTGCGGATCCGTGTAGGCCGTGTGGTCCGTGGCCGGAAGCACAGGTTCGCGGCGGAAGGTAAAACGGATGTGCCCCGGCTCGGTTGCGATCGTGGGGTTCACCGGCGAATCGAAACTGATGAACAGCTTCGACGGCGTGCCAGGACGGAAGTCGAGCGTGTAATGCTGGCCGATATCGCCGATGAACAGGCGCCGCGCCGCCGGATTGTATCGGATGGGGGTGGCAAGCATTCGCGTCAGAACTTCGCTCACGGCGGACAGTGGAATGTAGCCTCGGCCATTCTGGATGCTGAAGTTTGCTGGGAGCTTAACGTTGTCGCCCTTAACCTTGCCCTTGTCTTTGCCGTCATGGAATTGCAGCTCCAGCTGACGGACGCCGGGCGCCGTAAATTGCAGTTTGTACTTCTTGCCGTCTGGACGTGCGTCCACTGTGCCCAGTGGCTCGAGCAACTCAACCAGGCCGACATAAACCTGTCCGTTCAAAGTGACGAGCGGAACGGAATACGTGGAATGTGCGGAGTAAATGGCGAGCTGATGGCCCTCGGGAGCTTGAGCAAGCACAGTAGCGCGGGGAAACCAGTGGGGCGCTGCTGCGAACAACGCGATAGCGAGTAGCCCTGCTGTTGTAGTAAGCGTCCGGCGATGCGACAACGACAACCTAGTTGCCTCCGCTGACAGTTGGCTGGGCAGCATCCTCCAGCGAGTAGATGGTGAGGCCGCTTAGCAGCTTGGGAAAGAAGTCGGTGGATTTTTGCGGCAGTACCTCGCCGCTGAAGGCGACATCGCGAACTTGCTGCATGCGCACCGGATTCATCAGGAACGCAACGTTGGCCCCGCTGTGAATTTCATCCATCGCATCCTGGGCCTCGCGGACATACTTCAGGTGCTTCTGGTTGCGAATGTCCTCCTCCGACATTCCCAGCGTCTCTTCCAAAATCAGCTTGTGGAGCTGGACGACGTCCAGCGCTCGCTGCTGTGCCGACTGCCCGGCCAATGCGTCCGATTGCTGGTTGGGAAGAGCCCGTAGAAGGTACGCCGAATCGGCTGTCACTGCCAGCAACGCGGTCTGCGTGCGACCCGCTTCACGCAACCGATCGACTGCCGCTCTTGCGCTGGCGATGGGACCGACGTTCTCGACATCGAAATACTTTTTGAGCTTGCCATTCATCGCGTTCACGTCGAAGCCGTCCAATCCAAATACAACGCGGTGAGTGGGCAAGATCGCCAAGCCCGGCGAATCCATATTAACGAGGGTCATCATGACGCGCTCGTAGGGCGCGTCCGCGTGATTGCCGAAACGTTCCCGCATCTCGTTACGGTAGTTCAATGCAGTCTCGTAGCGGTGGTGCCCGTCGGCAATGATCAACTGCTTGTCGCCCATCGCAGCCTGGACCTTGGAAATGACGGCCGGGTCGGAAACTCTCCACATGCGGTGGATGACGTCATACTCGTCGCGCACTTCGGCGTCCGGAGGCCGGGATTGCGCCAGCGCCGAGTCAACCGCGCCGGAGGGATCGCTGTACAACATGAAAATCTGGCCGAAATGCGACTGCGTGGCCCGCAGCAGGTTGAGGCGGTCTGCCTTCGGTTTGCTGAGCGTCTGCTCATGGCGAAAAACGACTTTCCGGTCGTACGCCTCCAATTGGCCGGCGGCGATGAAGCCCCTGCGCTCGTAGGTGGCGCCCGAGGAATCGCCCGGGAGACGGAATGTCTGAGTGTAGAGATAGATGCCAGGCTCAGCGTCGCGCACCAGCACGCGCTCACTCCTCCAATTCTGGAGCCAGGCAGCGGCACGCGAGTAGACGTTCGTTCCGTTACTGTCGCTGGCCTCAGGCTTGCCGAGGATGATCCGCACCAGATTGTATGGGCTCGCGCTGTAGTAGCGATCCTGCATAGATGGGGAGATTTTGTCGTACGGCTGGGTCACAACATCGGAAACTGAGACTTTGTTCGGGTCGTACCGTAAGGCGCGAAAAGGGAAGATTTTTGCCATCTGAATAGGATTCCGGATCGTAGTTTGGATGACACTGCAAAATCGGGAGTAAGCTTGATTGTAGCAGTCGGGTGAGTGGAGACAGACGTGAGGAACGGCCCGTGGGGACGAACGCAACACCGGTCAATGGAGCGCGGAGTTGTGTCATATCTTTGACACGCGCCGCATGCGGCTGTGATACCATTTTGCCCACCTGAGTAGAGGAAACTATGGCCCGCGGTTGCAGTTGGGGAGTCAGGTCGGCCAGATTGTCGATCCGGTTCTGGTTAGTCGATGCTGGGGCGGAACGCGTTTCCAATCCATCCGCTCGCACTTTGTTGCGTCCATTTTACAAAGTAGCCGCGCTGACGTTTGCGTTGCTGATTGCGACTTGCGCGATGAGTCCTGCGTTCGCGCAAGAGGAAACCAACGACGTTCACGTCGTTCCGCGCGAGCAAACCAAGGACGGCAAAGCGGACCCAACGATCATGCCGCCTCCCGTTGCCGCCGACGCGAAGGCCGCCGGCATCTCGGTCGATCCCTCGCTGAAGACGCACACTAAGCCCATCCGCAAAGATGTTGACCTCGTCCTGGTGCCGGTGACCGTTACCGATCCCATGAACCGCCTGGTAACCGGGCTGGAAAAAGAAAATTTCTCCTTGACGGACAGCGGCCAGCCACAAGAGATCCGGCACTTTTCGAGCGAAGATGCGCCCGTATCCCTGGGCGTGATTTTTGACGTCAGCGGCTCCATGTCGAACAAGATCGACAAGTCACGCGATGCGGTGGTGGAGTTCTTCAAGACGGCCAATCCTGAAGACGAATTCTTTCTTATCACCTTCTCGGAAAAGCCGGAAGTGTTGGCAGACTTTACGACCTCAATCGAAGACATCCAGAGCAAGCTGGTCTATGCCGAGCCAAAAGGACGGACCGCGTTGCTGGATGCCATTTATCTGGGTATGGACCGCATGCGGAAAGCCAAACACGAGAAGAAGGCGCTGCTGATTATCTCGGACGGTGGCGACAACCACAGCCGCTACACCGAAGGCGAGATCAAGTCGATGGTGCGGGAAGCAGATGTCCAGATCTACGCGATCGGATTGTATGACCGCGACTTCAAGACGGCGGAAGAAAGGGAAGGGCCGCAACTGTTGACGGATGTTTCCGACGTGACCGGCGGGCGGACTTTCGCCATCGGTAACCCCAACGAGTTGGCGGATGTCGCGACCAAGATCGGCATCGAACTGCGCAACCAGTACGTGCTCGGATACCGTCCGACGAATCCCACGCGCGATGGCAAGTGGCGCAAAATCAAAGTGAAATTGAATCCACCCAAGGGCCTGCCTCCTCTGCATGTGTACGCCAAGACGGGATACTATGCACCGACGGAATAGAAACCGCTTCTTACTTTTCGCTTTACTCATCTCGGGAACGCTGACCATCGGACAGAACCCATCTCCTCAAGCGCCGCCGGCGCAGCCGTCCGCGCAGCAGGGACAGGCGCCGGCAGACGCTCAGCAAGGGCAGGCACCGGAAGAAAAGAGTGGCGGCGTCTTCGTTTTCCATAAAGAGGTTGACGAAGTCACCTTGCACGCCACCGTGGTCGATGACAAGAATCGCTTGGTCACGGACCTCACGCGCGCGGACTTTTCGGTATTTGAAGACGGACAGCAGCAGAAGATTACGGCGTTCCGGCGCGAAGACATTCCCGTTGCCATGGGAATCGTGATCGATAATTCCGGCTCGATGCGCGAGAAGCGCCCGGCGGTGAACGCTGCGGCCATTAATTTTGTGAAGTCCAGCAATCCGCAGGACAAGGTCTTCATCGTCAACTTTAACGAAGACTTCTTTCTCGACCAGGATTACACCGCGTCGGTTCCCAAGCTGAAAGATGCGCTGGAGCGGATTGAAGCGCGAGGGGGAACTGCGCTCTACGACGCTGTGGTTGCTTCGTCGGACCACCTAAAAAAGTCGAATCTGCTCGAGAAGAAAGTCTTGCTGGTGGTGACCGACGGCGAAGACAACGCGAGCCGCGAGTCGCTGGAACAGGCCATACGCCGTTTGCAGGAAGAAAATGGTCCGACGGTCTATACCATCGGGCTGCTACAAGAAGAGCACTCTAAGCGCGCGCGCCGCGCCCTGCGCGAGATGGCAGAAGAGACCGGCGGCATGGCGTTTTTTCCGCAGAGCCTGGCCGAAGTGGACGCGATCACGCAGCAGATCGCACATGACATCCGTAACCAATACACGATCGGTTACAAGCCCTCAAAACCACAAAGCCAAGGCGGATTTCGGACTGTGAAAGTTGACGCCAACGCCAAAGGCTACAAGAAGCTTCAGGTGCGCACCCGCAGCGGCTATTACGCCGGGCAGCAGCGGGCTGCGACGCCCGCTGAAACGCCCAGCGCTAAGTAGCGGAGCGAGTTCGTCACTTCGACGCTGGCGCTGGCTTCTCCGCCTTGAACCGCGCTACAACCTTTTCTCCTGCCGACAACTCCAGGGTAGAACCGCTTATGTGATAGGTCGTAGCCGACTGTAGGGCAGCGGTGAACGCCTGCTCTTGCGTCATCAGCGGTTCAGGGCAAGCCATCATGGTCATGGCCCCGGCTTTGAAGTGCAATGTAGTGCCGTCGAGTTCGAAAGCGCCGGTAATGCTATTACACCCAGTCGATCCAGAATATCGCTGTTGAAAATCATCGAGCATGAGGCGGGCCACCTTGCTGCCTATTGGCGCGGCAGGCGGCTGGCCGTTCAACTCAACCAGTCTCCAGTTGGTTCCGCGCAGCGAGGGAGCAGCAGCCCCTCCCGGCTTTGTCGTCGGACCGTTGCTCGCTGGTTGCAGCACAAGATTCACTGTGGTTGGCGCGCCGTTGGTGATGACTGGATAAGACTGGGTGGTGGTGAACAAGAGTTTGTCGCCGACCGTTATTCGTGCGCGCACGTTATACCGATGGCTGGGTTGAATGTACTTTGCCGAGTAGGGAAGCTGAAAGGGAATAGGCACCTGCTTGCCTGCGGCGGCGAACATATTCTCCGCGAGGACCGTGGCTGGGGCATCCGCGCGCGAAACGTCTTCCAGGCGAACGTCGATTGCTGCGTCTGGCGGCAGCGCCATGCGGACCAGGTAGGTCACAGTGCCGGTAATCATCGGAGACGATGGACCCGGACTAGCCCCAGCTTGAGCCACACAGATTCCGATCGAACCGACGAAACTCGAGATAAAAACGCAAACCCTGAGCATGCGGAACATCGATTTGCTTCCTCCAATACAAGCGAACAAAGCCATTGCCGCTCCAGCCTAGCACGGGGCTTGGCGAGCGGCCACGTACAGATTCCGGGCAGCATACGCCTTTTGTTCACAGCAATTTGAGCCGTCGCCGTTGACCGGCACATTGACCATCACGTAGGCTTGTCAGTCAACTCGACGATCCCTGAGGCGCATGAAAACTGCTGAATCCACCTCCCTACGTGTGGCAGAAAACATTGCTGATCTGGTTGGAGAGACTCCCGTCCTTCACCTGCGGAAAATCGTTCCGGCCGGCGCAGCCGACGTCTTTGCCAAACTCGAATATCTGAATCCCGGCGGCAGCATCAAGGACCGGGCCGCGCTTGGCATGATTCGCCGCGCCGAAGAAGATGGACAACTGCGGCCCGGCGCCACGATTTTTGAAGCCACTGCCGGCAACACTGGCGTGGGGCTGGCACTCATCGGCTGCAATCGCGGCTACAAGGTTATGCTGGCAGTCCCCGAGGGATTCTCAATCGAGAAGGTCAAGCTTATGGAGGCGCTAGGAGCCGAGGTGGTGCGCACGCCCGAATCAGAAGGGATGATGGGCGCCATCGATTTGGTGAAGGCGCGCGCCGCGCGGACTCCCAACTCGTGGGTTGCGGCACAGTTCGAAAATCAGGCAAATCCCGACTTCCACTACGAGACCACCGGCCGCGAATTCTACGATCAACTGCAAGGGCAGGTGGACGCGGTCGTCATTGGTTCGGGTACCGGAGGAACATTTTCCGGAGTGGCGCGCTATTTCAAGGAACGGAACCCTCAGGTCCTGGCGATCGCCGTGGAGACGCAGGGGTCGGTCTTGGGCGGTGGTGAGAAAGGGCCTCACGAGATCGAAGGTATTGGCGCCAGTTTCATTCCCAAGACGTTCGACGGCACGCTAGCCGACGAGATTATCGCGGTCAGCGATCGCGACGGTTTCGACATGGTGAAGAAGTTGGCGGCAATCGAAGGCGTGCTCGCCGGATCCAGCGCCGGGGCGAACGTGTTCGTCTCCATCGACATCGCGAAGCGGCTCGGTCCCGGTAAACGGGTTGCGACCATCATTCCTGATTCGGCCGAGAGGTACCTCTCCAAAGACATTTTTCACTTCAAGGAACAGAAGTGAAGTTTCCGGGCGTGAGATCTCCGCATGGCGTCCTGATATTGATTCCCACAAGACCATGAACAAAAAGCTGGCAGGGTTCGCTACGCGTTCGATCCATGTTGGAAACGAGCCCGACCCATCGACCGGTGCGGTGGCCCCTCCGATCTTCGCAACTTCGACGTATGCGCAGGAAGAGCTGGGAAAGACCAAGGGTTACGACTACTCACGCGCTGGCAATCCGACACGAACTCGCCTCGAACAGAACCTGGCATCACTCGAAGGCGGAGTAGCGGCGCGTGTGTTCTCCAGCGGGATGGCCGCGGTGTCGGCGCTGGCGGGCCTGATGAAGTCTGGCGAACACATCGTCGCCTCGAACAATCTGTACGGCGGTGTGCCGCGGCTCTTCAACCAGGTGCTCGCGAATCTCGGGCTGGAGTTCGCCTACGTCGATTCCAGCGATCCGCGCAATGTGGCGAAAGCCATTCGCAAGCGCACGCGGTTCGTGTACTTGGAGACGCCCACCAATCCGCTGATGGGGCTGACCGACATCGCCGCCGTCAGCGAAGTTGCGCACCAGCGTGGCTGCCAGGTTGTGGTGGACAACACCTTCATGTCGCCTTATTTCCAGCAGCCAATCAAACTGGGCGCGGACTTGGTGCTGCACTCGACCACGAAGTTCCTGAACGGTCACAGTGACGGCATCGGAGGTGTGCTGGTCTGTTCTACGGCTGACCAGGCGGAAAAGTTGGCGTTTGTACAGAAAGCGGTGGGCGCGATCCTGTCGCCGTTCGAGTGTTGGCTGGTGTTGCGCGGCGTCAAGACGTTGGCCGTGCGCATGAGGCAGCACGATCAAAGTGGTCGCGTGATCGCCGAATATCTAAGTCGCCACCCTAAGGTCAAGAAGACCTTCTATCCAGGCTTGAAGAGTCATCCTCAGCACGAACTCGCGTGCCGACAGATGTCGGGTTTCGGAGCGTTGATCACCTTTGAGACCGGCTCACTCGCCAACGCCAAGAAATTGCTCAAGCGTGTGCGTATATGCACGTTAGGTGAGTCGCTCGGCGGGGTTGAGACGCTGATTTCGCATCCTGCGACGATGACCCACGCGGCAATCGGCGCGAAAGGCCGCAAGGTCATCGGCCTGACCGACGGCATGGTAAGAATTTCGGTGGGCATTGAAGACGTCGATGACCTGATTGCCGACCTTGAACAGGCACTGCGCGCCCTCTAAGTCGCGCTCGAAGCTCCGGCTACATTCTCAGCGAGAGGCTCGGTCAGACTGAGATCATACTGGTCAAACAGTCGCGTTACGCCCTCTTCGAGCACGCAAATCCTATCTTCAATTCCTCGCTGCTCTGCGGCATGTAGCAGGCGCGGCACGGGCTCGTCCATTGGCTCGTACGACAGCCGAAACGACCCGTAATGCATCGGCACCATCCAGCGTGCGCCTAAATCGACGAACGCCTGCAAAGCATCCTCGGGGCTGGTATGCACGTTGCGGAACGAGGCGGGGTGATAGGCGCCAATCGGCAGCAACGCGAGGTCAGGACGCAGCCGGGCGCCAATCTCCGCGAATCCGTCGAAGTACGCTGTATCACCTGCGTGGTAAACCGAGTGCTTACCCGAACGCAGGACATATCCGCCGTAGCCGCGATGGACATCGCGCACTACCCGCGCGCCCCAATGGCGCGAAGGCGTGTGCACAATCTCGACGTTGCCTGTTTGAAAACTCTGCCACCAATCCAGCTCGATTACCCGCGAAAAACCGAGATCGGCCACTAGGTCGCGTACCTGCCGAGGAACGATAATGACAGGACGCCTTCCTGACTTGCGCCGGGTGAGGTTCGCAATGGTTCGCAGCGACGGCCGGTGAAGGTGGTCAAAGTGCGCGTGCGACACCAGCACGGCATCGATTGGCGGAAGATCGCGCATGCGAAGCCCCGGCCGCCGCAGCCGCTTCAGGACAAAAATCCATTGCGCGAAGTTCGGGTCGACAACAATGTTCTTCCCGCCGATCTGGAGGAAAAAACTGGAGTGTCCGATAAAAGTAGCGCCCAATTGTCCGCGCTCTACCATTACTGGCTTGCGCGTCGTGCCCCGGCGAGGTGTAAGCGCTGAACGCCCCACAAGAGTCCCAATTTGTTTGGCTTTTCGCTTGATACTGATTCCAGTCATCTCGGCTATTAGACGCTCACGACCTGCCCTGCGATGCGCGTCCGGCTCGCCCTGTGAGCTAGTTCCTTGATTTTGTTGAGCTAGTCAGCTTAAATCAGGTGGCGGTTATATAAGGAGAACTGAATGCGAATCGCATTTCTCGGGCTGGGCATTATGGGACGGCCGATGGCCATGAACCTGGTGAAAGCGGGACACGAAGTAGCGGTTTGGAATCGTACCGCCCGCCAGCACGTGGACGGAGCTACAACCGCGGTCTCTCCCGCCGCTGCCGCCAAGGATGCCGACATTGTGTGGATGTGCGTGGCTGATACGGCGGCGGTCGAGCGAGTGGTCTTCTCGGATGACGGCGTCGAACAATCCCTGCGTGAAGGGATGGTCATCGCCGACTCCAGCACCATCTCTCCATCGGCGACAGTGCGCTTCGCCCAGCGAGTGGCCGCGAAGGGCGTGCAATGGATCGACGCGCCCGTCACCGGCTCGAAGATTGGCGCCGAGAACGGACAGCTGATCTTCATCGTCGGTGGTCCCGCGGAGACCGTGCAGTCGATGGAGCCGCTGTTTAAGGCGATGGGCAAGACCGTAATCCACGTCGGTGATACGGGTAAAGGCCAAGCAGCTAAGATCTGCATGAACTTGCAGATAGCGATGATTTATGAAGGATTCGCTGAAGGATTGACGTTGGCCCGCAAGCTCGGTGTCGAGCCGCAAAAAATGGTTGAGCTGGTGCAGGCATCCATGATCCGGTCCGGGGTCGTGGACTACAAAGCGTCATTCGTACTGCGGCGCGACTATTCGCCCAATTTCCCGCTGCGGTTGATGCACAAAGACATCCATCTCCTGCTCGACACCGCCAAAGAGGTCCGGGTGAAATTGCCGGCACTGGAAACCGTGGACGAGATTTATGAATTGTCGAGTGAAGAGGGCTGGGACGATCTCGATTTCGCCGCGACGATTCAATTGCTGGAGAAGTGGGCCGGACTGAACGGAAAGAGCAAGTAAACGTAATCGTCTAGTTCGGCTTGGCAATCGCGGCGACCATCAATCGATTCGGATCGCCCGGCTCGATGTGGTTCGCCTCAAGGCAGCTCTTGATACGCCGCTGTAATTCGCGTCGCACGGTGAACTGCGATCCCGGCTTGGTCTTTACCAGCATCAGGTATTCCACGGAATTTCCGCTGACTTTATCGATGCCCGGCACTTCAGGCGTCGCGACCAGCATATTCGCGAAAGCGGGGTCGTGCGCGAAGTCGTCACCTACCTGGCGTAGCAGTCCGATCACCTTGTCGCTGTCGACTGCGTATGCCACCGAGACCTGCAGGTTCACCTGTGTCCAGTCGCGAGTCAGGTTGCTCACGACCTGTATGTTGCTGCTCGGCACCGTATAAAGCGTGCCATCGGCATCACGTAAAACCGTGCGCCGAAGGGTCATGGTCTCGACCACGCCCTGCACGCCTGCTATACGAATCGTGTCTCCGATGTCGTATTGGTTCTCAGCCAGGATGAAAAAGCCGTTGATAAAGTCTTTCACCAGGGTCTGCGCGCCAAATCCTATGGCGAGGCCGGCGACTCCGGCGCTGGCGAGCAGAGGGCCCATGTTGATGCCCAGCAAAGCAAGCACCTGCATCGAAGCGATGAACAGGATAATGAAGACGCCGATGCTGTAAACGACACTGGAAATCGTTCGCAATTGCTGGGAGCGGACGGCGGAGGGCAGACCTTGCCGATTTCCGAATTGCGAGAGGTGGCTCGCCAGCAGCTTGAGCAGCCGGCTGAGGATAAATGCAACTAGCAGAACGGCGACAATCTTCGGAGCCTGATACCGCAGAAAATCGAACGCATCGTTGCCCCAGTCGTTGAGTACCTCAAACATGCGATTTGGGGCCATAATTATTGCCAGCGCGGATGCGGTCATCGTGGGGCGATTATAGCAACGCATCACGAATGCGCCCCGCAGGGCTAGGTGGATGGTTACTCGCCGGCCGTGCGGACCGTGCGGCGTTTTCTCCCGGAGATCTTATGAAGAATGCTTTGTGGTTGCGGAAGAGCGTGGAGTATCTGCTGGCCCGTGCGCTGATGATTATCGCGCTCCAGGGATGCTGGGCCATGGCTCAGGTTCTCGAACCCTCCCAGACCCCGGACGCAAGTGTTTCCGGCGGCCAGCGTCAGCGGGAGCCGGACAACCCTTGGTCCCAACAACAGAAGCGCGACATGCTCAAGAAACAGAACGAGGCACGCCAGCAGGAGATCAAGAAAGACACCGACCAACTGCTCGAACTCGCAACCGAATTGAAGCAGTACGTGGATAAGACGAACGAGAACATCATCTCGCTCGACGTCATCAAGAAAGCTGAGCAAATTGAGAAACTGGCGAAAACCGTTAAGGACAAGATGAAAGGGCCGTGACGCTCATCGAAAAACAGCGTTGGCCAGAACAAGAAACGCCATCCCGAAGGATGGCGTTTTGCTGAACTCGAAGAAAGGTTACGGGGTCTTCACGATCCGCATCGCGTAGAACGACCGCCATACGAAGGTGAACGAAATCGCGAAGAAGATGACCGCCAGAATGTGCGCGAATCCGGTGCCGCTCGTGGCCGTTAATTGCACCGCGAGTTCCACCGCCAGCAACCCGAACAGCGTGGTGAATTTGATGATCGGATTCATGGCCACGGATGATGTGTCCTTGAAGGGATCGCCAACCGTGTCGCCCACCACGGTTGCGTCGTGCAGCGGCGTTCCTTTCTGTTTCAGTTCGACCTCGACGATCTTCTTGGCGTTGTCCCATGCGCCGCCGGCGTTGGCCATGAACATGGCCTGATACAAGCCGGAGATGGCAATCGAAATCAGGTAGCCGATAAAGAAGAACGGCTCCACGAACGCGAACGACAGGGTCACGAAGAAGACGGCGAGAAAGATGTTGAACATACCTTTCTGCGCATACTTCGTACAGATTTCCACGACTTTCTTGCTGTCTTCGACCGACGCCTTTTCGACGCCCTCGAGCTTGATATTGCTCTTGATGAACTCGACCGCCCGATAGGCGCCCGTTGTGACCGCCTGCATGCTGGCTCCCGTGAACCAGTAGATGACAGCTCCGCCGCTGATGAGCCCGAGCACAAATGGAGCATGCAGCAGTGAGAGTTTGCCGACATTCTCCGTGAGTCCGTGAGTGAGCGCCATGATGATGGAGAAAATCATGGTGGTTGCTCCCACCACCGCCGTACCGATCAGCACCGGCTTAGCCGTTGCTTTGAAGGTGTTGCCTGCGCCGTCGTTTTCTTCCAGCATGTGCTTGGCGTGCTCGAAGTTGACGTCGATGTTGTAATCGCGCTTGAGTTCGCTTTCGATATTCGGCTCCTGCTCGATCAGCGAAAGCTCGTACACCGACTGCGCGTTGTCGGTTACCGGTCCATAGGAATCGACAGCGATGGTCACTGGTCCCATGCCGAGGAAGCCGAACGCTACTAGTCCAAACGCGAACACGGCAGGAGCAAGCATTAGCATGCCGAGTCCGTACGTACTAAAAATGTAGCCAATGCTCATCAGAGCGACCATGGTGAAGCCGAGGTAGTAGCACGAGAAGTTGCCCGCCACCAGGCCCGACAGAATGTCGAGCGACGCGCCACCTTCTTCGGCTGAAGTAACGACTTCCTTCACGTGTCCTGACTCCACCGAAGTGAACACTTTCACCAACTCGGGAATAATCGCGCCGGCCAGAGTGCCGCACGAGATGATCGTCGCCAGCTTCCACCATTGCGTGGAATCACCGCCCAAATCAGGGATAATCACCTTCGACACGATGTAGGTCAGCACGATGGAGATGATCGACGTGAGCCACACCAATGAAGTGAGCGGACCTTCGAAGTTCATCTTATCGGCGTTGCCGTAGCGTCCTTTAGCCACGGCTTCGTTCAGGAAGTACGCTACAGTGCTGGATACCAGCATCATGATGCGCATGACGAAGATCCAAACCAGCAATTGCACCTGGACATGCGGGTCTTTCACACCCAGCAGGATGAACGTGATTAGCGCTACGCCGGTTACGCCATAGGTCTCGAAGCCGTCAGCGCTGGGTCCAACCGAGTCGCCGGCATTGTCACCGGTGCAGTCGGCAATGACACCTGGGTTGCGGGCATCGTCTTCTTTAATCTTGAACACGATCTTCATTAGATCGGAACCGATGTCGGCGATCTTGGTGAAGATGCCGCCGGCGATACGCAACGCGGCTGCGCCCAGCGACTCGCCAATCGCGAATCCGATGAAGCACTGCCCGGCGTAGTCGGCGGGGATGAACAGAAGGATGCACAGCATAATCAGCAATTCAACGCTGATCAGCATCATGCCAATGCTCATGCCCGCCTTAAGCGGAATGGCATAAATGGGATACGGCTTACCACGCAGGCTGGCAAACGCCGTACGCGAATTGGCAAACGTATTGACCCGGATACCGAACCACGCCACGCCGTAGCTGCCGGCAATACCGACCAGGCTGAACAGCAAAATGACCGGCAGCGTGACCGCGATTGGTTTGCCCGGGACGGGAGCCAACCATCCAAAGTACGCAGTAATGATGACCGCGATGAAGACCCAAAGGACGAGGATAAATTTGCCCTGCGTAACCAGATAGGTCTTGCAGGTTTCATAAATGAGTTCCGAGATTTCACGCATCGAGCGGTGGACGGGTGCATTCTTGAGCTGCATGTAGATCGCCAACCCGAACGCCAGTCCAAACAAGCAGAAGAGCAGTCCAATCAGCAGAAGGCTGTGCCCGTTGATGCCCAGGAAACTGACTGAGCTGAGATCAGGAAGTTGCAAGTTCGCTTCGCCGCCCCCGGCTTCGCCAGGTTGAGCAAAAGCCGCCGGGCAACTCAATACAAGAAGTGACGTCAGAGCGCCGACTGCTTTAGCCGAACTCGACATGGAGTTGGTGAGAAATGACAGCCGCCTCAACACGGCCAGCCAGGTTTGCATAAAAATCCTCCGTGGGTGATGCCCGCTTATAGCCGAGTCCACCCTAATGAAATAACAACCAAATAATGTCCGTTCACGCGACCCTCCCCGACGGATGGCCGCATGAAACGAGAGACCAACCAGCAGGTTAGGCCAAATCGCACTTCAAGTTGCTTTTTTCGCTGAGCGCACTTGAAATCAACGCGCTGACCTGCTCTTGTCCCGGAAACGCGCTTCCACTTCAAGACGGAAGTGTTGAGGTTTGGCCGCGTCGGGACTACTTGCGACTGCCCTTCTGAGCGTACGCCCCAGATTAGGAATGCAGTGTGAAGCGACAGTTTATAGCATGCGGAGAAAAGGTGGGTCAATTACCTGCATCACTCATGTCAGTAGCACATGATATGTCCGGTCGAGATAGCAAGTGATATGTCCGCTTTGCGGGCGGCGAGAGTAGGAGACCATGGCAAGCATGGTGGTTTACTCGAAGGCCGCGATGGAGCGGGCGATGAAGGTACAGGAAGTGATCTTACGGGCGATGGCGAAGAAGATTACCTGGTGGCAGGCCGCCGAGATTATCGGTATTAGCGACCGGCAGATGCGGCGCTGGCGGGAACGGCTGGAAGAGTTCGGCTATGACGGGTTGTTTGACCGGCGGCGGGGGCAGCCTTCCCCCAAGCGAGTCCCGCGGGCGACGGTGGAACAGGTCTTGGGGCTATATCGGGATCGCTATTTCGATCTGAACGTGCAGCATTTTCACGAGAAGCTGCGGGCCGAGCACCAGATCGCGTTGAGCTACACCTGGGTCAAGGCGGCCCTGCAAGGGGCCGGACTGGTGGCCAAGGGGCGCAAACGCGGGGTGCATCGCAAGCGACGGGAACGGCGGCCGCTGTCGGGCATGCTGCTGCACATCGACGGCAGCCGTCATCAGTGGTTCCAGGACGAGCGCTGGTACGACCTGATCGTGATTCTGGATGACGCCACCAGCCAGATCTACTACGCGCAGCTGGTGGGGGAAGAATCGACGGCGACGGTGATGGCCGGGTTGCGGGAAGTCATCGAGCGCAAAGGGCTGTTCTGCGCCCTGTATAGCGACCGTGGCAGCCATTTCTGGCTCACACCCAAGGTGGGCGGCAAGGTCGATCCCCATCGCCTGACGCAAGTGGGACGAGCCCTGCGCGAACTAGGAGTGCAGATGATCCCGGCCTACTCGCCGCAGGCGCGGGGACGCAGCGAGCGCAGCTTCGGAACCTGGCAAGGACGGCTGCCGCAGGAGCTGCGGTTGCACGGGATCACCACACTGGAAGCGGCGAATAGGTTTCTCCGGGAGCATTACATCGGCGAGTTCAATGCTCGCTTTCAGGTGGCGTCGGCACAACGCGGCAGCGCGTTTCTGCCTTGTCCCCGGAAGAATCTGGACCTGATCTTCTCGCTGCAGTTTGAGCGGACGGTGAACCGGGACAACACCGTCAGCTTTCAGAATCTGCAGCTACAGATTCAGCGGGTGCAGTGGCGAGGGACGCTGGCGGGCTGCAACGTCACGGTCCATCAGCACCTGGAGGGGACCATCAGCCTCACCCACGGGCCGCATCGGCTGGGCTGTTATAGCGCCCAAGGTGTAGCCCTCCCGTCAACGCAAAATGCGGCGGCCAAAAACGCGGTGGAAAAGCCGCTCCGTGGAAAAGCCCAAAAACTGGCTTTTCCACCGCGCTTGGAAATCCCGCCAACTGCGCGGGATTTCCACTTTCCCACAGCGACGACGGCGGCGCGATGAACTTCAACAACCGGACATTTCACTTGCTACAAAAACCGGACATTTTAACTTGCTACGAACATTACCTGCATCACTCATTGCTGTGGCGCTTTCAACCTTCCCAAATGTGGTATGCGAGTCTTGGCAACCACCCAGATGAAATGAAGAGGGGTGGGCTAGCAACCGCTGCCAATCACCACCAGACGATTGGCGACGGTTTGCCATGTGAGACGCGCCCAAATTTTTGACGGGGCGACGTGCTCCCTTTACAATGGAATCACAGCGCAGCGCATACGCGAGCGCGCACTCCTCAGTAGCTCAATGGCAGAGCATCCGGCTGTTAACCGGAGGGTTGTAGGTTCGAGTCCTACCTGAGGAGCCATTCTTTTCTGTGAGTTACAGCCGGTCACTTTCCCCCGCTCTCAGCTAAATTCAGCTAAACCCCAGAAGATTTCCGAGACCGCTTCTTCCTGCGCAGCTTAAATATCGCCTCCGTCCGGGCGTCGATGGCTTTGCGTACGCTGTCTGGTATGTGGTCCATATACACCTCGGCGGTCGTCTTGATGTGTTTGTGGCGCAGGATGGCCTGTGCGTCTTTCATCGTCCCATGCTTCTGCAGATCGGTGCCCAACGTACGGCGAAACACCTGGAAAGTGCAGAGATTTCGCGGGATGCCAAGTTTGTCACTGACGGGCCACACCTTCCACTTGAAGAAGTTCTTCGCATGAAACGGAACGGCGAGCCCCTTGTTTTTGCGGTGCCCTTGGGTAGGGAACATCAGAGCGTCCGGTGAAGTATTTGGGCAGACCTTCCGCCAAGCTTCAATATAGGGCCGGACCCGACGTGGAATGGGGATACGAGCACGACTGTCGTCCGTTTTGACCTTGCCCTCGTACAGTGCACCCTCGTATGCGGTGTCGTAAACAATCAAATGGTCGTCTGCATACGACTTCCACGTGAGGCCAAAATTCTCACTGGTCCGAGGCCCGCAGAAACAGCCCACCGCCAATAGCGCACGGTCCCTTGGGTGAGGGACGCTTTCGATGAGATCGAGAATCATCCGCGGCTCGATCTTAGGCTTCTTCACCACTCGGGTATCCGGCATAAGAAGATCTTCGGCTGGATCTTCGACAAGGAATTTCATCTTGCGGGCGGTTCGAAAAATGGATTTGATGTTAGAGAAAGCGTGCCTGACGATCGAGTCCGAGAACTCTTTGGCAAGCCGGTTGAGGTGCATCTGAAGTTCGAATTGGGTCACTTGCTCAATCGAAAGATCACCGAATTGTTCCACCAGGTAGCGCTCGATTTCGTAACTGGTCTTTTCCTTGGTGGCCTGGTGCCAACGCCCTTCGCGCATGGGGAGGTAGCGATATCTTACGAACCATGCGAAAGTCGTCTTTGGATCTGGCCGCTCCGCTGATTGTTTGGGGCCGAGATCTTCTGCAATGAGAGATTTCAGTTTCTCCTTTGCCTCCCATTTCTTCATCTTGCCGACTTGTCCTAGAGGAAGGGAAACCTGTTTTCTTTTTTGCTCTCCGCCGGTTGAATCCACAAAGTATCGCCAAAAATTGCCGTAAATGGTGCTGCCGCTTTCCGTGATCCAGCCGCTCTGATGTCGGGGGCGTGCCATGGAGGGGACCTCCTAAAGAATGGTGTTAGAGTCTGACCCTGCGTCACGCCCGCCTGCGCAAGGAAGACGGGCTTTGCATGTGCTCGGAGATGAAGCTCTCAATGTCAGGGCGGCGAAAGCGGAGCATCTGCCTTCCGTTCCGGCCGGTACCCAAGCACACGGCGGGGATGCGCGGGTTCCTTCGAGTCGCGTGAGCTTGTACCCAATCAACTGAGACACCTAGCCACTCGGCTACTTCGCGGGAATTGAGCAGACGTTCCGACGTTCTTGGAAATGGGAGCGCAGTGGTAACAGGCTGGGAATTAGCAGACATAATGGTCCTTTTGCATGAGCTTCCGTCGGTCTCCGAACGCAGAAGCGGCAGACCGGGAAACTCTAAATAGTCTGAAATAGATTCTTGGTCAAATGACCGTTGTGGCCCTTATCCGGCGCAGGTTCCCGGCGGTGGGGTTGTTTTGCCCAAGTTGCTTTCGAAACGGCTCCATGGAGAGCCCGGGATCGGCAAAACACGGGCTTGAACCCAGCCTTTAGGTCCGCATCGGTTCGGCGAGCAGCCAAACCGCTTTGTTTCAGCGATTACGTTTTGACTGGCGTCAGTCAGGAATTGGTACCAAGGTCGCCAACCGGTATGCGGATTTATTTCACCGATTACACTTTGGCTGGGCAACCCGGGGTTTATTCGTTCTGGAAGTCAGACGCGAGCAGACGATTCGCAGGGACAGTCAGTACATTAAGGTCGGCCGCGAGGCGCTTGCCATCTTTATTTCACCGATTACACTTTGGCTGGGCAACCCATAGGTCGGGCGTCGGGCTGACAGTACAGCGGCGTCGTTTCCAAGGCCCTCGCCATTTTTATTTCACCGATTACACTTTGACTGGGCAACCGACCGCTTTCCCCCTCCCACGAGTCAGAATCAGGTCTGCGACTCGGGGGACGTGTCGGGCTGTTGGTGTAGCCATCCTTCGCGAGGCGCTTACCAACTTCATTTCACCGATTACACTTTGACTGGGCAACCGGATGCTTCCCCCTCCCAAAAGTCAGGGCTGCGAGCGGGGGGACTGGGTTGATCTCTTGGTGAAGCCTTCCTCCGCCATGCGCTTACTAAATTTATTTCACCGATTACACTTTGGCTGGGCAACTAATTCTCCGCCTCTCGAACGGCACAATGGTTGGACTTCTAGCTGACAAATCTCCGTCGTAACGCTGCCTTTTGACAGCAAGGAGATTTCGCACTACAAAGTGCCCACCGTGACGACCGACCTCGTTGTGCTCAGCACTCTCTTGGCGGAACTCTCCCTACGGCAGCTCCCGTGCGGAGGCTGGGCTGCTCTTGCCTCGTCTTCGCAGCCAGCAATTGAGCCGACGTGCTACTCCGCGCTCGTTTTCGGCTCAGCGCCCGTAGGGGACATCGAACGTGCTCAGGACTTTCTGCTCCGCACCCAGAACCCTAATGGCAGTTGGCCAGTATTCCCCGGAGACGATCAGGAGGGTGGCTGGGTCACTTCGCTGGCCGTAATGTCTCTCTTAGATCTGGTACCAGCAATACCGGCCAGGTTGAGAGGCCTTCACTGGCTCATCAACTGCGTGGGCAGGGAAGGGAATTGGTTCTGGAAATGGAAATTTCGTACCGCCGATCGCCACGTTCGTTTCGACCCCAGCAAGTATGGCTGGCCGTGGTTTCCGGACACGATCAGCTGGGTTGTTCCAACCGCATTCTCGATCCTCGCCTTAAACCAACTCCCTTGCTCTTGCGGCGGGCTGGAGAAAGTCCCGCTCCGCGTAGAGCGTGGGGTCGAGATGCTGCTTGATCGCGCCTGCCCTGACGGTGGCTGGAACGCCGGGAACGGAGTCGTCTATGGAACTGCCCTTGCACCGCATCCTGACGATACGGCCATTGCACTGCTAGCCTTGAGTGATCGAGGACAGCACCCGATTGTGCAGAACGGCGTTCAGTATTTAGAACGTCTTGCCCAGACTCTTACCGCACCATGGAGCCTCAGCTGGGCAATCCTCGCGCTTGCCTCTCACCGGCGGCCGATTGCTTCGTTTCACCGTTCTCTTGGTGCACTTCCTGATCTCGCAACCATTGAGGACACCAGCACGCTGGCGTTGGTTTGCCTTGCCCTGGACTACGGCCGCACCCTGTCGGCCTTAGGAGTCGGACAGTGAGGTTAACCCGTCGCGACTTTCTCATTAGCAGCGCGGCTCTGGCTGCGGGCACGACGGTCACCGCTCCCTTTCTTCTGCCCAAATATCATTTAGATCAACGACCGAAGCGATCCCGAGTTGCGATCCTCCACGCACAGCAATACTCCCAAAAACTGGACCAGATTCTCGCCGCAGGTCTTCGCCTCTTTCCGATCAACGTCCGCGGCAAGACTGTAGTCCTCAAACCCAACTTAGTCGATTACATTCCAGGCAACGCAATCAATACCCATCCATTGCTGGTCCTCGCAGCGGCCGAATCGTTCCGGCGACTGGGTGCCAAGTCCGTCGTTAGTAGCCGAGGGACCGGGACATCAGCGCGACACACAACTGGTACTTTCACAGAGCGGCTATGAGCATGTGTCTTCGAGACGAAAAAATTCGATTCGTCGACCTGAATCGTGACGAACTGATTCGCACTCCGCTACGCGCGAGCTACACGGGCATGAAACATCTCTGGCTCCCTCGGACTGTGCTGGAGGCCGATTTCCTGGTTTCCATGCCAAAGATCAAGACCCATCACTGGTCTGGTGTGACGCTCAGCATGAAGAACATGTTTGGCGTAGTGCCGGGTACGAGATACGGATGGCCGAAGAACATCCTCCACTGGAAGGGCATTCAGCAGAGCATCCTCGATCTCTGCGCCACAGTTCCGATCCATTTCGTGATCGCAGACGGGATCGTCGCGATGGAAGGGAACGGGCCCCTTAATGGCACTGCTCGTCTTCTCGGCAAGATCGTGCTCGCGGACGATCCGGTGGCTGCCGATGCCACCTGCGCAAGGTTGATGGGCTTCGAGCCCGACCACATTGCTCACATTCGCGAGGGCGCGAGATTCATTGGCAACGCATCTCCTGCACTCATCGACCCGGTTGGAGAAACCAGTGCACCTCGCGAGACCCCATTCCAAGTGGTTCCGGAGTTTCAATACCTCCATGCATTTTGACAAACTGTCTCAGAGACAACCCGACAGGAACGAGCACGGCGAGACGTGTCCCAACGCTAAGCAAATCGTTCGCTAGGGTTACGCCTTCGTCCCGTTTCGCATGTGGTAGGCATTCCGCGCTCAGCATTCCCGGTACGCCTTAGGCAGAAGGATCGTGCCGCAAGCAATGCATCGATCCAAAGCCGCGAAGCATTCGCTTGGTGGTGGCGGGTTACGAGTGCCGGTTGTGAAACGAAATGACATTAGCATTGGTCACCCGCCTAGCACTGACACTCGGCTATTCAGGTAGATTCTGCAGCCGCTTCATGGCACTCTCGGCCTCTTCCCTGGTTTCGAAAACTGCGGTACCTGGTACTCGTACCCAACCAGGCTGAGGGGCGAAGCCATCGATATCCTCTGATGCTTCCGATTTTCCTAGTTCTAAAACTTCCCAGACTGTGTGAGGGTGCCCATCCACCATCTTTCCAGTTTTTCCAACACTTAACTGTTTGGCTCCCATAAAGTTCTCAGCTCCTTTGTCGTTGTAAGTTTCGTTTATGCTTGGCACTTCTGCATCGAGTCCAACTAAGCTTCGCGAATCACTGCTTTTTTTTCGGGAGAGGGTTGCCCTTCGCCGGCGGCTTCGGCGCGGCCTTGCGGTTCTCTTCGATATCGCTTAGGCGGAGGACCGCTCCGGCCGCCGAATACTGCACTTCGTCTTGCTTGTCCTGAAGACCGGCCACAGCTACGTGCAACAGCGAAGGGTCGCCCCGTTTGGCAATAGCGTCGAACGCCGCAGCCCGAACCAGCCATTTTTCCTGGGTGGTTGCCGCATTCGCCAGTGCTTCTCCGCTCTTGGGATCAGGGTCTTTCGCTAAGGTGAGCGCCGCGGCGGCGAGAACCGGCGAGGTATCGTCTTTGGTCAGCAATTTATATCCACCCGTGGCCAGGCCGCCGAAGGGCACGAATCCCATTCCCATCTGCAGGCCCATACCGGCCATCTTTTTGGGGTCTTTCAGCGTTTTCTTCTGCTGATCGGTCAGGCTGGTGCCGGTCTTCGTTTCCCCAGTGAGCACGGCGTAGAAAGGGTTGTAGCCGCGGTTGCTGCCTAAGGCGATGAGTGAGCGCGCCGCCGCCAGTATCACCGCGGGCTCTTTATCGCTGGTAGTTTCGATCAACTGCGGGATGGCGCTCTTGGCGCCCATGTCGCCCAACGCCTGGGCGGCGGCTACACGCACCTCAGATCGGTCGTCCTTGAGGGCCTTGATCGCAGCCGCTTCCGCCTGCTTGTCCCCGGTTAGCTCACCCAGCACACCCAGAGCCTTGGCACGCTTTTCCCAGCCCTGGTTGGTGAGCCCGTTGTTCAAAGTGGCCCAGGCGTTGTCCTTAGGTGTTTGCGCCACAGAGATTGTAGCGGCCATACAAGCTATGAGTGCTACGCTGACCGCACAAAATACAAATTTCATTTCCGCTCCTCAATTATTAAGTTTCATACCGCTAAAACAAACGAGCCTAAACTCAAAGCAACGGCGCACCTTCGACTTGGATCGTGGCCTATTCCTGCCCACACTATCCGCAGCGAAGCCCACGCGGTGTTCGCACATTATTCGCATCGTCGTCCCAGGGTTGCGCTAGTACACGCCACTACGGTTCGCTTTGTTCTCTTCTGGTATAGAAAGCGCAGGAGGCTCGCGATCGGGCCGCGAACCAGTACATACGGCAGAACTGCGCACCCCACGGCCACGATTAAGAGCTCGCCGATGTGAAACGCTCGTAAAACGAAAAGCTGGTAGACGGTGTCGAGCACGACAGCCACAATGAAGACCTTGCCAACGTCTTCCACCGCGGAGCGAAAGAGCCGCCGGAGTTCGGTGCGCTTGATGAAGAATTCCCCCAGGGGAACCGGCCGACCTTCCCTGGCGTCCCTCAGCTCGGCTCGGATGGCAATAATGGTGACGACAATCGGCATCAAGAAAACGCGAAAGTGCAACGGCCCGCTCGCCCGGCCGAGTAACTCGTCAACACTGCGGGAAATGATTTGTAGGATAGTGTCCATGGGCTTACTCTTAGCGGTCTCTTGGCCGAAGCCTCCGCCTCCGACATTCTTCGCGTTTCGCAAATCTGCTCGACGCTTGAAGGATCCATCCGGGTTCGTTCCCGTCCCTGGTCGCGTCAGACGCCTACGAGTTCACCCGCCTCAGCCAGTTTCGACTTCATATCCACATTGAGCATCGTGCGTGACATCATGCCGCCGGAAATATTCTTGGCCTTGAAACCGTTCTGCAGAAGAATGCGCGTGGCGTAATAAGCCCGCTGTGCGGAGCGGCAGATAACGTGGATCTCGCGATCGCGGGGGAGTTCGCTCAGGCGCGATCGCAATTGACCCAGTGGAATGTTGACCGCGTCTGGCACGCTCTCGAGGGCCAATTCCACTGGCTCACGAACGTCGAGCAGGAATGCACCGTCGGTAGAGTCCCAGTGAGCGAGCGGCATATCGCCATGCAGCACGTCGGCTGCGACCATTCCGGCGAAGTTGACCGGATCTTTCGCACTGCCGAATTGCGGTGCGTAGCAAAGCTCGGATTCTTCGAGATCGTAAACCGTCGCTCCCATCTGGATCGCCACGGCCAAAGCGCTGATCCGCTTGTCCACTGCTGGGCCGTCTTCGCCCAGCGCCTGCGCCCCAAGCACCTTCCCGTCGGACTTGCGGAAGAGGAATTTCATTGCGATGAACTTCGCGCCCGGATAGTACCCGGCGTGTGAATTCGGGAAGAGGTAGATCTTTTCGTAATCCGTATCACCAAGTCTCTTGAGCGTTTTCTCGCTGACACCAGTCCACGCAGCCGCGCCGCCGAAGAGCCCGATGATCGAGGTGCCTTGGGTGCCACGGTAACTGGAATCGCGTCCGGCAATCACGTCGGCTGCGATGCGGCCCTGCCGGTTCGCCGGTCCCGCCAACGCTACGAGGCTCCATTGGCCGGTCCCGAAGTCCTTGACCTCAATCGCATCGCCGACGGCGAAGATATCAGGGTTGCTGGTGCGCATGTGCTCGTCCACGCGGATGCCCCCGCGTTCCCCGATTTCGAGACCGGCGGCCTTGGCTAGCGTGGTATCAGGACGAACGCCGAGGGCAAGGATCACGATATCGGCAAGATACTTTTCGCCGGATTTCGTCTGCACTTCGAGGCCGCCGCCATCAAGTTGCGTGAATCCAGCCACTCCGCCATTGAGCGCCAGGTGGACACCATGTCTTGTGAGGTGACCTTCGACGAGATTTGCCAGCTCGCGGTCCAATGGGGCGAGGATCTGATCCAGCATTTCGACGAGGGTCACGTCGAAGCCAAGATGAACCAAGTTTTCCGCCATTTCGAGGCCGATGAACCCACCGCCTACCACTACCGCATGACGTGTGGGCTTCACCATCTGGATTCCCGAATAGTTTGACATCCCGGTCAGGAAAGTCGTGCCGCCTTCAACCCACTCACGGATGGTCCTCGCGTCTGGCACGGTCCTGACATGAAAGATTCCAGGCAGATCGATGCCGGGAAGGGGAGGACGAACCGAAGGCGCCCCGGGTGACAGCACCAGCTTGTCATAGGACTCAGTCGTTACCTCGCCGGTCTTGACGTTGCGCAGCTCCACCGTCTTGTTCTTTGGCGAGATGGAGATTGCCTCGCAGTCCGTCCTGGCATCGATCGCAAAATGCGCGCGGAAGAGCTGTACGCTGGCTACCAGCAGGCTCGATTCCTTGGGGATTACACCCGATACATGATAAGGAAGGCCGCAGTTCGCATAAGAAACATAGGGTCCGCGTTCGACCATAATGATCTCGGCCTTTTCATCCAGCCGACGCAGGCGTGCAGCACACGACGCTCCGCCCGCTACTCCACCTACGATGATGACTTTCATGATTTGTCTGCCTTTCTGGACGCGTTCTTATGATTGAGAAGACTAAGAGATCTAAGCCGCGCTCCGAGTGGGTCATCCTGCTGCCTCTTTCGCAAGCCCCCTTTGCACGAAATTCTTCGCAAGGAGCTCTTTGAGTGCCAGGGTCATTGGGATCGCGATAATCGCGCCGGGCAGGCCGAAGAGGAACGCCCAGCCCACTAACGACAGCGTGATTTCGAGGAAAGAGATACTCAGCTCATGCTTCGCGAACATCGGCATGATTATGTTGTCGACGATTAGGTTCGTCAGAATTAAGCCACAACCCACCAGCAGGGCCCTCTTCCAGCCTTGCATCAGAAGCGTTATGAAAGTGGGAGGGATGAGTGCAATCGAAAAGCCCAGCGTGGGGATAAAGTCGAGGAAGAAATACAGGAACACCCAAAGAACTGCTCCGTCAACGCCCATGGCGAGAAGGAAGACAAGGTTTAACAGCGCGTTGATCGCTGCGGTCTTGGCAGTGACGGCAACGTACCTTCTCGAGTGAAACCCGTGATGCGTCAGGATTTCACCGAGTGGGCCCGTTTTCCCTTCAGTACCGTGCAACATTTCGACGATCAACAGGAATGCCACCAGCAGAATCAGTGCACCTTTGGCGAAGATCGCTCCGGCGGCGGGGACGAGAAAAACAGTGATTTCGCTAAGCCGTTCAGGCGTGAGGACATTCTTGACCGCCAGGCTCGCGGGCTCAACGCCGTGAGCACTCAAGAAGACCGTTACCTGTTCGTAGAGGCCAGTCAGACGTTGCCCGTAGATCGGAAGCCTTATTGTTAGTCCTGCAACTCCCAGCTCCAAGGCCGATGCGATTAAGAGTCCTGTGGCGGATAGCACGACCGCCGTGAGCCCAGCCGCTTTGGCTTTCGAGAGCTTGAATCGGTGCATGAGCCACTTGGGGAATGGAGCCACGGCATAGGCAAGCAATAGACCGAGCAGCAAAGGCCCGAGGAGATCGGATAGAAGTCTAGCGCCCCACAGAATGATGACGACGCAAGCTGTCCCCTGTAGTAAAGACAGTAGCGGCATTTGCAAGCTATCTTTCATGTGACAGAACACATTTCGACTGTGAGGTACCATCGCGGCATGTTAGCCGCGACAAACGCCGCCAAGATCAGGTGGTTGGCCAAGGCCTTAAGGTGCAGTGCCCACCCTACCTGTAAACACTGCTCCGGTGCCCTCAGTCGTTACGTTTCATTTGCGCTTGCGGCGCTTCACACGCAGCTCGACCAAAGAGCGAGCCAACGAGGCGTTCGTGGTTGCGACTTCCTCGTCGGAGAGTCTTTCCTTCAGCCTAGCTTCGGCGCGTTGCCGCGCTTCTTCGGCTTTGGCTTCGTCAATTTTGTCGGCTTGAACTGCCAGATCGGTGAGAACCGAAACGCTGGTGGTCGTGACTTCGATCAGTCCTCCGCCGGCGGCGAAGAACGTGTCCTTACCGTCTTTATGCACGATGATTTCACCCGGTACCATCTGGGTCATAAAGTGGACGTGCTCCGGGTATACACCGAACTCTCCGGCAACCCCCGGCAATGTGACCATCTCAACGTCGTCGGAGTATGCTGGGCCTTCCGCCGTGATGATTTCAAGTTTTAACGTGTTGGCCATGTTTCAACTCGGTTTGACTTCGTCAATCCCGCCCTTCATGTAGAAGTCGCCTTCCGCCACGGTGTCGTGTTTGCCCTCGAGAATCTCCTTGAAGCCGCGCAGCGTTTCGGCCACGGGCACCTGCTTGCCCTCCAACCCGGAAAACACGGTTGCCACGCTGAAGGGCTGGCTCAGGAAGCGTTGAATCTTGCGGGCGCGTAACACCGTGGTCTTGTCCTCGGGTGACAGTTCGTCCATGCCAAGAATTGAGATGATGTCTTGCAGGTCCTTGTAGCGCTGGAGCATGCCTTGCACGCCGCGCGCGATGTCGTAGTGTTCCTGGCCGACAATTTCCGGAGCGAGTGCCCGCGAAGTCGAGGCAAGCGGATCAACCGCCGGGTAGATCCCCAACTCGGCAATCGACCGGTCCAAGACGAGGGTCGCGTCCAAGTGGGCGAACGTGGTGGCTGGGGCCGGATCGGTCAGGTCGTCGGCCGGCACGTATACCGCCTGGAACGAGGTGATCGAGCCCGTCTTGGTGGATGTAATGCGCTCCTGGAGTGTGCCCATTTCAGCAGCCAGAGTCGGCTGGTAACCGACGGCGCTCGCAGTGCGACCGAGTAAGGCTGACACTTCCGAGCCGGCCTGAGAAAACCGAAAGATATTGTCGATGAACAGCAACACATCCTGGTTCTTTTCGTCGCGGAAGTATTCGGTCATGGCGAGAGCGGACAAGGCGACGCGGAGGCGCGCGCCCGGTGGTTCGTTCATCTGGCCGTACACAAGAGCGATCTTCGAGGCGCCAAGATCGTCCTGCTTAAGGACGCCCGAATCCGACATGTCGTGGTAGAGATCGTTGCCTTCCCGGGTGCGCTCGCCGACGCCGGCGAACACCGACACGCCGCCATGGAGCTTGGCGATGTTGTGGATCAGTTCCATGATGACGACTGTCTTGCCCACGCCGGCACCGCCGAACGCTCCCACCTTCCCGCCCTTCAGGAAGGGACAAATCAAGTCGATGACTTTGATGCCGGTAGTGAGGACCTCCGCCGAGGTCGATTGATCCACGAGCTTGGGCGACGGGCGATGAATCGGATAATATTTCTCTGCCTTGACCGGACCACATTCGTCAACCGGATTGCCGCACACGTCGAATATCCGGCCCATCACCCCGTCGCCGACTGGCACGGAAATGGGCGCGCCGGTGTCGGTGACTTCGTAGCCGCGTTTCAGGCCATCGGTGTTGGACATGGAAACGGCCCGGATCCAGTTGTCACCGAGGTGCTGCTGCACTTCGAGGGTCAGCTTGACCGGCTCGTTCTCTCGCATCAGCTCGACTGTCAGTGCGTTGTAGATGGCCGGCAGGTGTTCTGTGAATTCGACATCCACGACCGGACCGACGAGTTGAACAATTTTGCCTTTATTCATTTCGCAACCTTCCGTTACTCATTACCGAGCTGGCCGCCCGCAATTTCGAGCAGTTCCTTCGTGATATTGCCCTGCCGCAGCGTGTTGTATTCGAGGGTCAAATCGTTGATCAGGCCGCTGGCATTGTCTGTGGCATTCTTCATGGCCACCATGCGGGCGCTTTGTTCACTGGCTTTGGCTTCCAACATAGCCCGGTAGATGAAGATGTTGAGGTACCCTTCCAAGAGATACGAGAGAATCGCCTCCGGACTTGGCTCAAAGACAATCTCGGAGGGTTGGGAGGACAAGGTCGCTTCGGATTCCGCCCCAGGGATCTTCAGGCCCTTGATTTCGCCAACTGGCAGAAAATCCAACGCGGCCGTGCTCTGGACCATAGTGTTGAGGAAGACCGTTGCGACGACCTTCACTTCATCCACCTCGCCCTTCAAGAACAGGTCGCGAGCGAATTTTGCAATCGGCCTGGCGTCGGCAAATCGCACCGAGTCCGTGAAGGCAAACTCAGCCGCCAACTGCCGACCGGTGCGCGCGATGAACTGCGAAGCCCGCTTTCCGGCTGTGATGAACACGGTCGTTGCCGGGTCAAACTCAGCAGCCACACGAAACAGGTTGGTGTTGAGGGACCCGCACAACCCCTTGTCGGTTCCAATGAGGATCACCGCGCGTTTGCGAACCGGACGCACTGCCAGCAGCGGATGGGTGAACTCTCGGGCCTGAGTCGTGGCGTGGCGCTGGATGCGATACAGCAGCTGCGAGAACGGCCGCGTCATCAGAGCGTTCTGTTGCGCCTTGCGCATCTTCGATGCCGCCACCATTTCCATCGCGCGGGTGATCTGAGCGGTGGTGGTGATCGACTTAATGCGTCTGCGAAGTTCACGTGGGCTAAGCATATTTCACCAGTCTGGGTTCACTTCCAGGTCTGCTTGAATTCGTCGGCGCCCGCCTTCAAGTCAGCCTTCAACGCGTCGCTGATTGCCTTTTCTGTCCTGATCCGGGCGAGTAATTCGCCTTTGCGGGTGGTGAAGTATTCCGTCAACTTGTTCTGGAACTCCTTGACCCGCGCTACTGGCACATCATCGAGGTAACCATTCTGTGCGGTCCAGATCACGAGCACCTGGACTTCTACCGGAATCGGGTTGTACTGAACTTGCTTGAAAATTTCCATGACGCGTTTGCCGCGGTCGATCTGCGCCTGCGTCTTGGCATCGAGGTCCGAGCCGAACTGTGCGAACGCAACCAATTCCCGGAACTGGGCAAGCTCGCCCTTGAGATGCCCGGCCACTTGTTTCATGGCCTTGGGTTGCGCCGCCGAGCCGACGCGCGAGACCGAGATGCCAATGTTGATAGCCGGCCGCTGACCTTGATAGAACAAATCGGTTTCCAGAAAGATCTGTCCGTCGGTAATCGAAATGACGTTGGTTGGAATGTAGGCCGAAACGTCGCCAGCCTGGGTTTCGATGATGGGCAACGCAGTGAGCGACCCGTTGCCATACTTCTCGCCGACCCGCGCCGCTCGTTCCAGCAACCGGCTGTGCAGGTAAAACACATCTCCGGGAAATGCCTCGCGACCCGACGGCCGCTTCAACAGGAGCGACACCTGGCGGTAAGCCACTGCCTGCTTGGACAAGTCGTCGTAAACAATGAGCGCGTCCATGCCGTTATCCATGAACCACTCGCCCATCGCTGCACCAGCAAATGGCGACAGATACTGGTTGGCGGCGGACTCCGAGGCAGGGGCTGCCACAATGATCGTGTACGGCATCGCGCCCGCCGCTTCGAGGGCGCCAATGAACCGCGCGATGGTCGACTCCTTCTGGCCGATCGCGACGTAGATGCAGTACAGCGGCCGGTAGTCCTTGTCGCCGGCCGCCTCGGCGGCTTTATTGAGCCGGGCCTGGCTGATGATGGTGTCGATGCAGATTGTTGTTTTACCAGTCGCGCGATCGCCGATGATCAATTCGCGTTGGCCGCGGCCAATCGGAATCATCGCATCAATCGCCATGGTCCCGGTCTGTACAGGCTGGTCGACCGGGCGGCGGCGGATAATCCCGGGTGCAGTTTTTTCCACGGGATAGGTCTTGTCGTATTGGATGGGCCCTTTACCATCGACAGGCTCGCCCAGCACATTCACGACTCGACCGAGCAGTCCTTTGCCCACAGGTACTCGCAAGACTTTGCCGGTGGTGCGCACTTCGTCGCCCTGTTCGAGTTTGGTGTAGTCCCCGAGAACGACGACGCCGACTTCGGTTGCTTCGAGATTCAACGCCAGACCGGTAATGCCGTGTCCGAGATCGATCATCTCGTTGAGCATGGCGTCAGTAAGGCCATCGATCTTGGCGATACCGTCGCCAACCTCGCGGATGATGCCCACATTTTGTTTCGCAATCGGTTTTGCGCCCGCGATCTGCGCTTCGATTTCTTCAATCAGCTTTGCCATAGTTACCTTCGATTAAAAGCTTTTTGCCAACGCTTCCAGCCCGGCCCGCACGCTGCCGTCGTAAACATCACAGCCCACCTGGATCCGCATTCCCCCAATTAACTCAGGGCGCTGGACGAAGTTGGTGGTCAACCCCGGCCCATACCGTTGCGCCAGGTCAGTCTGGACGATTGTCTGCAAATCGGCCGGCAACTCGGTGGCGCTTTGTATGGTGGCCGTGTGCTGGGAATAGTCGAGTTTCACCAACCGAAGAAAGTACGCAAGGATGGGCTGGCAATCCCGCTCGCCGGCTGCGATCACGCGCTGCACGACTTGCCGAACGCGGTTTTCGTCGAGCCGTCCGTTCACCAAACAAGCAACGTACAGTTGTTTGGCATCACGTTTCTCTCGTTTGGTGATTTTCATCGTTATGCCATGACCTGTTTGGAAGTTTCCTCGGCCAGACGTCGCTGGTCTTCATCGGTCAGAATCTTGCCGGTAACTGACGTCGTAGCCTGCACCACCAACTTGCCAATCTCGCGCTTGAGTTCAGCCAGCATTTGGTCGTGGTCCTGCGCAGCGGCTTCGCGCGCCTTGGCCATGATCTGTTGGGCGGCAGCAATCGCCTTCTGGGTTTCATCTTGTTGCACGCGGGCCGCAGCAGCCTGGGCGTCCTCGATGAATTTGGCGCCCTGCGTGTGCGCCTGGGCCAAAACTTCCTGACGCTGGGCCTCAGTCTTGTCTAACTCCGCTTTGATCTTCTCGGTATTGGCGATACCTTGCCTGATTTGCTCGCGTCGGAGTTCCAGCATCGCGAGGATGCGCTTGTACGCGAACTTGTAGAGCACGGCGCACACGATCGAGAAACTGATAATCTGCGCCACCAGGTGCGGCCAATCCACGCCGAAGGTCCGGGCAATCTGCGCGACCTGGCCATCGCCTTGGGCGGCTGCCAATAAAATTAAGGCATTCATGGTTCTGCGCCCTCCCGGCAGTTACTGTTTCACGAGGAACAAGGCATAGAACACGATCGCCTCTGCGAAGGCGATGGCCAGAATTGCCTGGACCATGATCTTCGTAGACGCGCCGGGATTACGTCCGACCGCATCCGAAGCCCTGCCGCCAATCAGTCCGACGCCTATCGCCGCACCCAACGCGGCCAAACCGACGTGGATATTTCCGACTATCTCCGCTGCCAATAAGGGTATTGCCATTATGTTGCCCTCTCTTTAATTTCTCGCCGGCTTCCGCGATTGAACACGGTTAAGCGGCGGAGTTCATTGTTCAGTCTGGGGTTCTGCCGCCGGCGCCGCTTCCTCCGTGTTGACAAATCAACAGTGTGAATACGGCGCACAACAACATAAACACCAGCGCCTGCACGAAGCCCACCAACAATTCCAGGAAATAAAACGGAATGGGCAGCAACCAGCCGAAGCCGGGCGCCAGCCGGGACATGGTTTCCAGCATGATCTCCCCGGCAAATAGTGTTGCCGTAGAGACGAAAACCCAGGGAGACCGGCCGAAACAGGATGGAGACGATCTCCAGGCAGCCGGATGCGAAAAACACGACGATCATCAGCACTTTCAAAAACCCGGCTGTGTCACCCTTCGGCCCAAACAACTCTTTTGCAAACCCGATCGGACCAAGTTCCTGCAGCGCCCACACGATCCAACAAGCGAAGAAGATAAGCGCCATGGCAAACGTCAGGTTCAGATCGGCGTTCGCACCGCGGAACAGCGGCTGGTCGACCACGAAACCCTGCGGGGACTGGTGTCCCCACCCAATCGTGCCAACTCCGGGAATGAGGCCCAACCAATTCGCCGTCAAAATGAAAATGAAGATCGTCGCCAGAAACCAAAAGGTTCGCTTGACCAGATGTGATCCAATGATGCTTTCCAGGAAGTTGTACAGACCCTCGACCAGCCATTCAAAGAGGTTCTGCGCCCCGCCGGGAATTCCTTTCATGTTCCGCGTCGCGACTCTTGCGAAAATGATCAAGCCGATAGCGACGATCCAACTGACGACCATCGAATTGGTGATGAAGCTGCCCCAACGATCGATTTTGACGGCGTACTGCGGCAGGCCTTGTTCGGGCTCGGCGGCAAATACCGTGCATGCCGGCAACACGATCACCAACCACAACCATCGTTGGAGCGCGGTTCTCATCGATCAGTACGCTTCCTTCACGAACTTCCGGTTCTCGATCGACTTCTGATCATCGTAGGCATGTTTCATCGAGCGCTTCGGCATCTTTACCTTCTCGCGCTTCACTTTCTCGTAGGGAATCAGGCTAAGAATGTGGGCGAGACCGTTCAGCCGGGCGCGTTTCTTGTCGTCGGAAGGCAGGATGTACCATGGCGCTTCCTCGGTATCCGAGGCTTTGAGCATCAAGTCGCGGGCGCGCGAGTAATCGAACCAGAGCTTGCGCGAAAACAGGTCCACCGGGCTGAGTTTCCACTGGCGGAGCGGATCGTCGATGCGCGCTTCAAAGCGGCGCTTCTGCTCCTTGTCACTGGACTCAAGCCAGATTTTGATGAGCTGGACGCCGCCCGCCACGACGAACTTCTCAAACACGGAAACGTTTGCAAGGAAAGCATCGTGTTGTTCCGGGGTACAGAAGCCCAGCACGTGCTCGACGCCGGCGCGGTTGTACCAACTGCGGTCGAATATTACGATCTCGCCCTTCGTCGGAAAATGCTCAATGTACCGCTGCATGTACAACTGCCCCTTCTCGCGGTCTGACGGCGCCGGCAATGCCGCCACCCGGAAAACGCGTGGACTGACCCGTTCAGTGAGCGCCTTGATCGTCCCGCCCTTGCCGGCAGCGTCTCGCCCTTCAAAGATGATGATGACCCGCAATCCCTTGGCCTTCACCCATTCCTGAAGATGGCAAAGTTCCACTTGAAGTTTCCGCAACTCCTTCATGTAGTCTTTGTTCTTCAGCTTTTGACTACCGTCGTCCTTTGGCTTCTTCTCAGAGTTGGCCGTCGGTTTTGGCTCAGCGTCGGCTTTCAATTTCTTCTTCTTGCTCATAAATCACCCTCATGAATGCGTTTACGTTGAATCCCAAGCAGGCGCGAGTCAGTGTCCGAAGTGATTTCTGCTTCGATGTGGCCACACGATTTCGAAAGGGAAGATGACCTCCCAGAGCAGTCTCAGAATCTTCATGCTCTTACCTCCGCCGAACCTGTGCTGGTAATAAACCTTGCAAACTGACCACGCTTTCTAATCATCGGTCAGTTGTTCTCGCCACGAATTTCTGTACCTTCGAGCGTTGAACCCGTGATACTGGTATCGCGCTTCGTCCGGCGACCTGATTTAAGAAACGATCCTAGGTTCGAAGGAGTGTCGTCACAACTAGGCAAAACCCTAGGTGGTCGAGACCAGGGTGAGCGACAAGATTGGCGGGGTGCCCGGGCCGATGAATCGCAGTCAAGCCCAGAGACACGAATGGAATTTGGAGCAATGATTCGGCCAGTGATGGGCCGGGGATCCCGCTTCAAGCAGCAGACGGCTGAAACGATCTTGCTTTCGGTAGCCCTCTTCGAAGACTGGCGCGGTTACACGGAAGAATGCTGGCGGGGTACGCCGATCCCTTGCCGGTCTTCTCTCGACGCGTCCAGCCTCTCTTCCTCGTCGGCGAACGAACGGCCGATCGTCGACTTCAATCGGGCATTCCAGTATTCGAGGGTCACGCGGCGTTCTCGCGGGACGGTCCGTGCAAGATCGGCAATGAGAGCGTTCATGCGCCGCATGACTTGTATGCTGGTGGCGCCGTAAAAACCTATCTCGTCAAAAGCCAGCCTAACGATGTCATCCCATGTGGGAAATGGCATGACCAGTCTCAATGCGCCGTTGCGATCGTGGTACCTTCCGATTTCCAAGTCGCGTTGACCCAGGCGCAGCAGCAGGTCCTCGATCTGGTCCAGTGCTTGTACGGCTGTTGTGGGATCGTTAATCGCCGGCGACAAAGCCTTGATCGCGATGTCCACAAGAAGGCGGATTGCATACTTGGGATCTTGTTCGAACGTACGCTCCTCGCCCAGGTCAATTGCCTCCCGCAACTTCCGTTCATCAACTGGCCTATGCGCCCCAAGAATATGCAATATGGGCGTCAATTCTACGATCGTATCGCCGACCGCTGCGACCATCTCGATGATTCCATCAGACAATTGAGCCAACTTCACTAATGCCGCGACATCGACCGCTTGTACCGAGCGAGGCCGTCCATGATGTATCAGCGTCTGGGATTGAGGTAGCGCGCGGAAATCTTCCGTTGCAGTGGGTGCAGTCTCGGATATCAGTGACGGATAGATTGTGGATATTACCTTTCGTCCTTGATCGCCAGTGAAAATCAACATGTGGTTGACCTGAAGGAACGTGATCCGATGGACAAGGGCAATGAACATGCCTATGCTCGCCAGCACGAGACCGATCACTACCAAGGTACTGGCATATGGGACCATTTCGGATCCGCCCCGGGATACCCCTCCAAGCGCTCCGAGAGCGTAGAGAAATGTCGCGATAAAAACGCCTAAAGAGTGCGAGATTACACGATCACGAGCAACCCACAGTGCCAGACGGGGCGAGTAGGCCGTCGCGCTGAACTGTACCATCACGAAGATCAGCGAAAAGACGACACTCGTCAGGACGAGCATGCCAGACGCAACCGAAGCGTAGACCGTTATCGTGACTGCCACGTTCGACGGGTTCACGAGCCCCGGAAAAAGTTGGCTTTCAAAGCGTGGAAATGTCAGCCCCGCGACAATCGCCGCCGCGGCGTACAAAGCTGGGATTGCCCAAGTACTTAAGCGAAACTTGTGTTGCCTGTAAGCCATCGTGGCGCGCTCCGGGCGGCCTCATGTTTAGACCTCATTCAACGTCAGAACCATCGGCCGACATTTACTTTCAGGTTTTTGCCTGCCCTACGGCTACTAGGGAAAGCCCTATAAGGTATCTGGACCAGCGGTGGAGCTGCCATCGAGGACAAGCGGCAGCGCCTGCTCCCTTAATGGTATTGACTTCCTTTCATCCTAAGGCCAATAATTTCAATGGTTTCCAATTTCGGAACAACCTCAAGTCCAATGCCCAGGCGTAATCCAAGGACGAACTTCCGCTCGACACTTGGCTTGGCCAAGCGATCAATCCGGAGTGGGTTCGTTCTGTCTGCGCTCGTGCTCGCCTGTTTAGCCCCGGCTTCCCTGGGACAATCCAAGAAAAATGTTCTCATGATCATCGAGATCGGGCAGTCGCATCCTGCTCCTGCGCTCGTGACCAATCAGATTCTTTCGGCGCTTAGCTCTGACCCGCGTTTCGATGCCGAATTACATTGGGAGAATCTGGACGCCATTGATATATCGGACGACGCGCGGAACGAACTGCGCGATGGCATTGTCCGGAAGTACCGGAATCTCAAGTGGGACCTGATCGTGTTAGTGGGTCCGGACCCGCTCCGGCTTTTCGCAGAGCCGTCGAGGACGTTCTATCCTGGTGTCCCGGTTGTGTTCTGTTGCAGTTCCCCGGGACAGGCTGACCAAAGGAGCACCGATTCCGGCGCCACTGGCTCATGGTTACAGTGGGACCCCGCCAAGACGGTGGATGCAGCCATCCGTTTGCTGCCAGACACGCGTCAGGTGTTCGTGGTCGCCGGCCAGTCCAGATACGACCGAGGTCTCACTGCATTTGTGAAGGCGGAGCTCAGTCCTTATGAGAATCGGCTTACTATCACGTATCTCACCGATCTTACGATGAGCAACCTGCTGGAAAGGGTGAGGCATCTCCCGAGCCATTCCGTCGTTCTTTATCTCACCTTCTTCAAGGATGTCGAGGAGCGGACGTTTATGAACAGCATCGACGTCCTCCCCAAGATCACTGCGGCCTCTAACTCTCCAGTGTTTGGTATGTCAGACACCTATCTAGGTCGCGGCATTGTCGGCGGGCACGTGGTGAGCTTTGAAGATCAAGGCAAGATTGCGGCGCGAGATATTGTCGAGATCCTGGGGGGAACACCGTCGCGGGACATTCCCATCGTTAATGCTCCTAGCATTTACTTATTTGATTGGCGCCAGTTGCAACGCTGGAAGCTGGACGAAAGCAAGCTGCCAGCGGGAAGCACAGTTCTGTTTCGGAAACCGAGTGTCTGGCAGCAATATAGGCGGACGGTGCTCAGCGGATTGCTGATTATTGTGGGTCTAGGTTTGCTGGTCGTTTACCTTCTGTTCGAGCGGAAGCAGCTGAAACGAGCCCGGGAGGCTCAAGAGCGACTCAGCGGCCTGCTGATCAACGCCCAGGAACTGGAGCGCAGCCGACTCGCTGGTGAGATTCATGACGACTTCAGCCAGAGGCTGGCGGTGCTATCGCTCCGACTGGAAACGGTAGCCGAACGAATTTCGGAGTCCATGCCGGAAACCGATCGGCAAATGCAGGAGATTCTGCAATCAACCAGCCAGCTTGGTGAAGATCTGCACACTTTATCGCACCGGCTGCATTCTTCCACACTGGAGGGGTTAGGCATCGTTGCGGGAGTGGGATCGTTCTGCAAGGAATTTAACGCTCAACATGGAACACAGGTAGCGTTCTCTCACCTAAACGTACCGCCGTCCGTGTCTCCGGAGGTTGCATTGTGTTTGTTTCGTATCGTCCAGGAAGGACTCCGGAATGTGCAAAAACACAGTGGCGCCGCTCATGCAGAAGTGAAGCTGGAAATGCTGGATGGCGAGCTTCACTTGTCCATCTCGGATGACGGTGCAGGCTTTAATGTAAAGGACGGTGCGACTCCTCAGGGGTTGGGCCTGTGCAGCATGCGGGAGCGAGCCCGGTTGGTAGATGGCCGTTTCAAGATTCACTCGGAAAAGGAAAAGGGAACAAGGATTGACGTCTGGACACCGATCGAACTAAAGTCTGGCGAGGTTCGGAGTGAACCAGCCGATGACGCTGCCGTCGTGTCTGTCGCCACTGCCAGTCGAGGCCTGGTTGAACTGGTGGGTCTCGGCTATTACACATCTATAGGAGCTACTGACAAAACCTAACGAATGGAATCCCGCCCAAAAATCTTGATTGCGGACGATCACGTCATCTTTGCCGATGGCTTGCGGCTGCTATTGGAGACTCACTATACAGTCGTTGGGAGTGTTATCGATGGTCTCGCCCTCACCACGGAAGCTCTAAGGCTGAAACCGGATGTCATCGTGGCGGACATTGGCATGCCTCTTCTCAACGGCCTGGATGCTGCCAAGCGGGTACGCGAACAGCTTCCAGGAGTGAAGCTCGTCTTTCTGACAATGCGGGTCAACCCTAACTTGGCTGCCGCCGCGGTGGAGTTGGGTTCGGCAGCGTTCGTCCTAAAGCAGTCGGCCAGCTCGGAACTGTTGGCGGCCATCGACCTAGTGCTGCACGGCGCATGCTACGTGACCCCTAGGCTCAGACCAGAAAACTGGGCGGTTCAGAAGGACCGGGCCCGCCAGTACTCCAGACATCTAACGCCAAGAGAGCGTGAAATTGTGCAGATGTGCGCTGAAGGGCGTCCGCTCAAGGAGATCGCGGGACACCTGAACCTGAGCAAGAAGACGGTTGAATTCCACAAGCATCACATCATGGAAACATTTGGCCTGAAGAGCAATGCCGAACTGGTGCTCTTTGCACTGAAGGAGGGTCTCATCTCTCCGGATCCCAATTCGTTGCAGGGACAGCACTCCTCCTGATGAGACTGCCGCGTTTTGCTTCTGAGCTAGGGTTTTGCCTAGTTGTCAGCCTCCGAATGCGAACCTAACATCGGCTTGTTGTTGTCGATGTTTCTCGGCGACGATCTGTCGAAATCGTATGGGGTCCATGACAGAAATTGCAAAGCCTGAAAACGCCTGGAATCGTCCTCGTATCCTGCTGGCCGACGACCACTCTCTCATGCTGGAGCAAGTGACAACGTTTCTGCAGCCGACATTCGAGGTAGTGGGGGTGGCTCATAACGGTGTCGAAATGGTCAGCGAGGCGATGAGACTAAGTCCTGACATCATCGTTGCTGACATCACGATGCCGAAATTAAAAGGAATCGAAGCCGCCCGCCGTCTTCGGGAGATGGGAGCTACGGCCGCCGTCGTTTTCCTGACCGTTCATGAAGACTCTGCATTTGTGGAGGCATGTATGTGTGCGGGGGCACTTGGATACGTTTTGAAATCTCGAATGAAAACAGATTTGATTCCTGCCATCAACGCTGCACTATCGGGCCAATGCTTCGTTTCCTCCACCGTCCACACCTAGGGTTTTACCTAGTTGTCGCGTGTACTGCGCCGCTGTACAAAGACACTAATCTGACAAAGGAATCCGGTCTGAGCGGAACCGCGCCTGCTCGCTTTCGGAGATTGCCGAGACGTTGAAGTGGCCTCGATGTACTCAGAGAAAGCCACTGGCGCCTGACCGACCTACTTTCGAACGCCGTGAATGAGCGCCGGGGGCGGTGAAATACGGTTCTCTAGAAGAAAGGGTACTTTGTGAGCAGGAGATCTAACTACAGCGATACATCGAACATCTTCCCGCAGTATTCACTATGAGGAGATTCCTTACAAAACACCGAAACCGCCGGGACGACAGAAGCCGCACGGATACGAGGAGCCAACGCCGCAGCACCAAGTGATTGCTAAGCGTTGGCAGGAAAAAGAAAGGAGAGATCCATGACCGCCGCGCAGAAGAACTTATCGCCACTGCCCTACGTTGAGGCTGTCGAACGGAAACGATTGAACTGTGCGTGCGAACAGGGCGGACCTTATAAGAAATGGGGGCTGTACCTCAGAGATCCGCAACGGAGCAATGTCCGCGAGGACTACGGAGCAACGATAAGGAGAGCCACTGAGAGATTCAGTATTATCGTGTCGATTGCATTGTTGCTTGCATTGCAAGTATCTGCACAGAGCGTACAGCCAACGCTCGAAGACACGATGACCTTCATCACGAACACGTTGAATAGTCGCGGAATTGTGTCGTGGACTACTACTGATCAAGATCTCGCTGGCGCCAAATGGACGACTACCAGTAGCCTGGCACAGGTAAATGCTGATCCGTCGAGCTGTTCACTGGCTTGGACAAATACCAAAATACAATCTCCTGACAAGACCGTGGAAACGTACTTAGTGCAGCTTCAGGCGGTTTCCGGTGTCAATGTACGGTCCCACTCACGGAGTAACGCGTTGCAAAATGGTGACAAATTACAGTTCTCACCCGATACGTACCTGGTCCAGATAAGAACGACTACAGCAATTACCGGACACCTCCAGTCGTATAAGAAAGAAAAGTTGAAGTCCACAGCGAACCTGCCGAACGATCATGCAGCAGAAGTTCAATTCGCAGATGAGCAAACCGCTACAAGAGTCGCAGACGCCATTCGGCGAGCGGCTGGTCTTTGTGGCGCAACGCAATCTTCTCTTTGACGGCGAGTCGTTCAGCCTTGATGGTGCCGAGTTTGGAGTCGAGTGTGCGCTGGGGCTGACGGCTTGGGCGTCAACGGCGTCGTCATTGTTCGACTTGAGATCTTTCGCAGGCGTAAAGCAGTAAGGTTCGCTGAAGACCTCCAAGTAAGCACTGCGCGTCAGATGTTTCGATACGAGGTCGCAGGAGAGTAATTACATGGCGCATACCGCCAGGCGGGAATCACTAGAGTCCCAGAAACGCATCGACAACGCGAACCCGGCTTTGATTTCCCACCCGTCGCGAGCCGAGCGGTTGGCAATGGGCAAGGCCTTGCGGGAAAAGTGTCCGCGCGATGCGCACGCCGCATGGAAGGCGCCGCACGACCGGCCTGAGCCCGTCCGCCTGGTGTTAAAGGCCGATGCGGGACGACTCCCCGATCTTATTCCCCTTCGCCACGGGCGCATGGTGCAATCTCCCTTCACCTTCTACCGGGGCTCGGCGCTCGCCATGGCGGATGATCTGGCGGGCACTCCTTCCACCGGCGTCCGCGTGCAATGCGGCGGAGACTCCCACCTGGTCAACTTCAGGGGCCTCGCCACCCCCGAGAGGCGACTCATTTTCGCCATCAACGATCTCGATGAGACCCTCCCAGCGCCCTGGGAGTGGGACCTCAAGCGTCTTGCGGCGAGCATCGTGATCGCATGTCGCGACAACGGGCTCAGCGAATCCGCCGCCAAGGATGCCGTCCTCGCCTGCGTCCGGTCTTACCGCAAGCACATGGCCGAGTTCGCCAAAATGAAGGTGCGGGATTTGTGGTACCTCGAGGTCGAGCTTGAAATGCTGATCTCGGGCGTGCAAGATGCCGGGATCCGCCACACAGCCACAAAGGAGGTTGCCGAGGCACGTGAAAGCAGCACCTCAGAAGGCCTTTTTCCGAAGCTCGTAGACGATGCGGGCGGGTCACCGATTATCAAAGACCAGCCGCCAACGATTTTCCACCGGAAAGGTCAGTCCCCGGGAGAGATCCATCGGGAAATCATGCAGGTTTTCGCCAGGTATCGGCAGTCCCTGGGGCCTGCCTCTCGCGCGTTACTCGATCGCTACGAAATCAAAGATGCCGCGCACAAGGTCGTCGGCGTCGGGAGCGTTGGCACCTCCTGCTGGGTGCTCTTGCTGACGGACGCGGAAGGAGATCCTCTCATTCTCCAGATCAAGGAGGCCCGCGCCTCGGTGCTGGAGAGCTATGCGGGGAAGAGCGTCTATCCGAATCACGGAGAACGCGTTGTGAACGGTCACCGGCTCATGCAGCCGGCCAGTGACATCTTCCTCGGCTGGACCGAAGGTGGGATAGGAGAACGTCACTACTATGTCCGCCAGCTCCGGGACGTCAAAATCAAGCTTCCCGTCGAGACGTACGACAAGTCAAGGATGATCGTTTTCGTCGAGTGTTGCGGCCACTCGCTGGCGCTCTCCCATGCGCGTTCCGGGGACGCCGCGGTGATGAGCGGTTACATGGGCAAGAGCGACGTGTTCGACAAGTCACTGGCCGCGTTCTCCGTTGCCTACGCCGACCAGAATGAGAAGGACCACGCCGCGTTCAAACGCGCCATTCGCGCGGGAAAAGTTAAGGCAGTATTCGAGGAAGCAAAGTGAATCGATCGCCGTATCTGTCTATCTTAAGTCGGCCCCATGCAGCCTTCGGTTCGTCGGACATCCGCGGAGGCAACGTTTGTGCGCACTGCCCGCCACCTTTCGTGCGGAATGGGATCGCTTCAATAGGGGGACTGCAATGACATCAGCACACGATCATCCCGCTCGCCACCGATTCCCGATCCTTCAGGGGGTGCTGCCGATTACGACCGCTCAGATCCCCGCCGAAATTCTTGCCGGTATCACGCTTGCCGCAATTGCCGTCCCGGAAGTGATGGGCTACACCAAGATCGCCGGCACGCCTCTGATCACGGGTCTCTACACCATG
This sequence comes from uncultured Acidobacteriaceae bacterium, assembly GCA_963749635.1. GTDB lineage: Bacteria > Acidobacteriota > Terriglobia > Terriglobales > Acidobacteriaceae > DASRAA01. Next base: position 9,563 of record CAVVNW010000006.1, on the reverse strand, counting down.
CTCATCCCCACGGCATTGTTCGCTTTGTTCGGCTCCTCACGGCACCTTGTGGTGGGCGCCGATTCGGCGACGGCGGCGATCCTGGCCAGCGCCATGGTGGGGATCGCCGCCACCGGGTCAGAGCAATACATGGCATTGGCCGGCGTGCTTGCGTTGATGGCCGCGGGCTTCTTAATTCTGGCGCGCCTCATGCGCCTGGGGTTTTTAGCGGACTTCCTCTCGCGCACCGTGTTGATCGGATTCCTGACCGGGGTCGGTGTTCAGGTCGCGTTGGGGGAGATCGCCGGTATGTTGGGCTTGAAGGGTGGCGGCCATGGCACCTTGGGAAAATTCTGGAACGACCTTCAACAGCTCGGGCAGGCCAACCGCTACGAAATGACGGTGGCGCTTTGCGTTTTGGTGGTCATCGTCGGCTTCAAGAATGATTTCGAAGAAAATTCCGGGAGCCCTCATCGCGGCGATCGGCGCCGTGGTCGTAACCTGGGCGTTCGGACTCGATAAGCAAGTGCATATCGTCGGAGCCGTTCCCAGTGGTCTGCCACATCTCGGCCTGCCCAAGGTGGACTGGAACTGGACGGTCATGGCGACTTTGCTTCCCACGGCCTTCGCGATGTTCGTTGTGATCCTGGCGCAGAGCGCGGCGACCGCCCGCGCCTTTGCCACGCGCTACGACGAGTCTTTCAGCGAGAACACCGACCTGGTCGGTCTGGCCCTGGCCAATATTGGCGCCGGCCTGTCCGGTACCTTCGTCGTCAACGGCAGCCCAACGAAAACGCAAATCGTCGACGACGCCGGCGGCCGCAGCCAACTGTCGCTCCTGGTGATGTCGGCGATGGTGGCACTGATCCTGCTCTTTCTGACCGGAGCGCTGACCTACCTGCCAGAAGCGGCCTTGTCGGCCATTGTGTTTCTGATTGGGGTCGGCTTGATCGATATCGCAGGGATGCGGAGGGTCTTCGATCAAAGGCGAACAGAGTTCTGGTTGGCACTGATCACCGCGTTGACGGTCGTGATCGTCGGTGTCGAACAGGGGATACTGCTCGCCATCGCGTTGTCGCTCATCAGTCACACCCGGTACGGGTATCAACCGAAGAACGCTGTTCTTCTGCCGAGCGCCTCCGGCGGCTGGCAGCCGGTGCCTGTAGCCAAGGCCGCTTCGGCGGCACCGGGGTTGGTCATTTACCGGTTCACGCACAGCATGTACTACGCGAATTGCCGGCAGCTCGCGGAGGAGATTTCATTTCTCGCCGACACCGTGCAGCCGCCTTTGCGCTGGCTCTGCATCGATGCGTCCGCTGTGGACGATGTCGACTATTCCGCGGCGGAGACCCTCCGGTCGGTGTACGAGAAGCTGAAGGCGAGAGGAGTACGGCTGGTCGTTACGGACATCATGGATGACCTCAATACCAGAGCACGCTACAAGATGTGGGAGTTGATTGGCGAGGATGCCCATTACGACCGGCTGGAGGACGTCGTGAGGCAGTACCGGCAGACGTTCAACATTGCTCCGCCACCTAAGCAGTCAGACCAGACTCCAGGCTAAGTTATGGTTTTGTTCGGGCCGGCAAAGAGACACAATGGATTTCGCACGATCGAAGATCTGTTTGAGCGTCGATATGGAGAGGGAGGATCGTGGTCCATTCTCATCACACATGGTTAAAGTTTGTACGGAACTACTTAGATCTGGCGAACCGATTGGAAGAAGCAATTGCTGCGTTGATCATGGTGCTTGGGTTCACACTCATCGCAGGGATTACGGCGGTCTCGGCGAAGCAGGGAGTGCGCACTTTGTTGCTCGGCGCGCTCGGATGTAATACCGCCTGGGGAATCATTGACGGTGTCTTGTTCGCGTGGGGCAATTTGACCGATCGCCGGCTCCAGCTGCGCTTTCTTACTAACTTAAGGAGCGCGCCAAATGAAAGCGAGGTTCTCTCCGCAATTGGCGGTCGACTCAACCCACTGCTTGAACCGGAAGTAGGCGCAGAAGAGCGCACACGCCTTTGTGAGGCAATGTTACCTGTGGTGATGCGCGTCAAGTTGCCTAACCCCGATCTTACTAAGGACGATGTCGATGGAATGATTGCCATCTTTATGATCGATGTCGTGGCGGTGATTCCAGCGGTAATACCGTTTCTATTCTTTACCGAACCGCGCATCGCTCTTCGCATTTCGAATGGAACCTTAATCGTATTGCTGTTCATCACGGGGCTGATGTGGGGGAGACGCACGGGCTTCAATGGCTATTTTGCCGGATTCTGCGCGATGCTGCTTGGTTTGGCGCTCGTCGGCGTTGCCATCGCCCTAGGCGGGTAGGAATAACGGTATGCATAGTTCGTGCCAGGACCCTACGTCCAATACCGCCAGGACCCAGGATGCGGACATGAGTTGAGTCTTTCAATGAAGCAGCGAGCTACTATATCGTCGGCAAGTTAGAACTAGATCAGAATGATTGGAGAAAACCATGAAAATTCATTACAGGGTTTTATTGGCAGCTGTCATCGGTTTCGTGTCACTGGCTTCCGTGGGCCAGGTTGTCGAGCCTTACGCAGCTTCTGACGTGAAGGTGAACTGGGTGCGAGGAACGGACTTTTCCAAGTACAAGACCTACGCTTGGGGAATCACACACCAGCAGAATCCCGACCAGGTTTGGAATCAACGTCACATCGACGACATCGACGCCGCTCTGCAGGCGAAGGGACTGCAGAAGGTGGAGATGACGGGAAATCCCAGCCTCATCGTTTCTTATGACGCCGGGAGCACTGTCGAATATACGATTCAGGGCTTTGCAAAGGGCCCGGTGACCGAGGGCACCCTGGTAGTAGAACTCGTGGACCCGCAAACAAAGAAAGCCCTCTGGTGGGGTGTTGCTCATAATGAGGTGGCAGGGAAAACAGACAAAGATGTCTCTATGATTCACAAGAAGATTATGAAAATGTTCCAGCACTACCCGCCGCCAGCCAACAAATAATGTCGGCAGACCACCGCGAGAGAGGGCTAACCTGCCTTCAGCTCCTGCTGGGATGGGATGCATCGGGCCGATGCTTCGTTTCATTCACCGACCACACCTAGGGTTTTGCCTAGTTGTCGCGTGTACTGCGCCGCAGTACAAAAACACTAATCTGACAAAGGAATCCGATCTGGGCGGAACCGCGCCTGCTCGCTTTCGGAGATTCGAAGGAAAGGTAGGGACAGCTTTGGCAGTTGCGCGGAGAGTGTCCCAATCGCAAATGAATCGTCGAGACAAATCGCGAGGTGCCAAAGGCGAATTGCTATCCGCGGTTGGCGTTCGGTTGAAGTCGACGAAGATTCGAGCTGGGTTACTGGGCGCTGTTTTATGTTTTTCGTTTGGTGCATGGGCTCAGACTACCGCACCCATCAACGAGAACGCGGGATCCCAGGTGAAACCACAGGAATCTGTGCCAATCGAAACGGGGGTACCCCAGCGGTTGAGGCTCTTGATCGCCCCGACGTCTAGCACGCCTTGGCATGCCCCGGATCTTAGCGGCTACACGACAGCGCTCAAGTCGTCCGAGCTTTCACCCATCGATCCGCAGAAACGTTACGAACTCGTCGAGCTAATCGACCTCGCAGAACGGAAGAACCCCGAAACACGCGTAGCTTGGGAGTCGGCGGTCCGGGCAGCGATTGGCGTTGGAATGGTTCAGGCCGAGTACTATCCTGTGATCACTCTGGCGGCGACAGGGGGTTACCTGACGGAGGCCCTTCCGGCTCCCTTCGATGTCGCGCCTAGTGGTTTCTTTCGGGCGGACCTCGCGACGGTTTTACCTGTAGTGAGTTTGCGTTGGCTGCTCCTCGATTTCGGTCGCCGGAGCAGTGCGATGGACGGGGCCAAGCAGAACCTGCTAGCCGCCAACCTTGGATTCAACCGCAAGCACCAGGAGATCATCTACCGGGTCCAACACGCATATCTCACGCTGACTAGTCTTCGCGCCAAGATCGCGGTTGCCGAGAGCTCCGTCAATGCGGCCCGCGCAGTTCGGGAGTCGGCCGAAGCGCAATTGCGCAACGGATTAGCGACCCTCCCGGAGGTCTCGCTCGCTCGGCAACAAGAAGCACAAGCCGCTTTTGATTTAGAGGACGTGCTCGCGAGTGAACGTGATGGAGAGATTGCGTTGGCAGAAAGCATCGGAATTCCGCCAACAACGCCGATTCAGATCACCGAATTCCCGTCGTTGCCGCCCGCCGCAGCACTTGAAACCTCGGTCGACAAAGTAATCGACCAGGCACTGGCAAAGCGCCCCGACCTGATCGCCAAAGTGGCGGCACTCCGTGCAAGGGAAGCTGATGTACGCGGCGCGCGAGCAGCGCGTTACCCGATAGTCGCCCTCTCGTCCAACTTCAACTCGATTATCGGTGGAGTCCAAATCACCGAAGGGAAAACGTCGACTGGGTGGTTCAGTTCTACCCAGCCGAGCGGAGGCGTGTTGCTTTCCTTTGAGTGGAACATCTTTGATGGTGGCGCCACCCATAGGAGAATAGAAATGGCCGAGGCTGAGCGACGGACGGCCGAAGACGAAGTGACCATTGCTCGCGACAAGGCCATCCAGGACGTGTGGAAGGCATACACGGATGTACGGCTCGCCTTACGCAAGGTTGATGTGTCGGCGGCGCTGGTAGACGCTTCCCAAAAATCCTACGACGCTGGCCTTGAAGCGAATCGTCGGGGTCTCGGAACGCTCACAGATCTATTGGCGGCTCGGCGCGACCTGAGCCATGCGCAGTTCGTCGAACTCGATGCCAAACTCCAACTGCTCAATGCTTCGTCAGCCCTTGCGTTTGCTACAGGAGATGCGCAGCGGGCACCAAAGTGAACGGAAGAAGTATTTTCCAAAAGGTTTTCAAACTAACACGTGAAGGTGAGCGCAATGCGACCACAGATTAATATCGTCGGTTCGTTCTTCCCATCTTGGATGCTGTGCGCAGCGATCGGAATTGCGACGGCCTTTGCCGGGCGTTGGATCTTCACTCGCGTTGGACTCGATCCCTATGTCGGCCCGAGGCGTCTGGTCTACTCCAGCCTCGGCATTCTGGTCACCCTGGTGCTTTGGGTGGCTTTTTCAAGAGGCTAATTATGTCTGAAGCTGATCTGTCCATCTGATCCTGGTGCCCGCCGCGTCATAGGCCGAATACTTGGCATAGCCATCATAGGGGCTGCTGCTATCGCGGTTGTGGTAGCTCTACTCCAGTGGGAAATACGGCCGCAGACGGATGATGCTTCGGTTCGCGCGAACTTCGTCGGGATCGCGCCGGAGGTGAACGGTAACATCACCGAAATACTTGTTCATGACAACCAAAAAGTTGAAGCCGGTAACCTCCTCTTTGTGATCGACCCTCGGCCGTACGAGATTGCGCTGGAACGCGCCCGGGCCAACCTGGCCCTCACCTATAAAGAGGTCCACAGCCTGAAGAATAGCGCCGTATCTGCTGGAGCGGGGGTCTCCAAGGCTGAGGCCGATCTCAACGCCTCGGCGGCTAATGTCACAAGCCGGGAAACGGACCCCATTGTTGCCGATGCCGAGATAAAACGATTGGAAGCACAGTATCAGCAAGCTGACAACCATTTAAAACGCCTCGAGCCAATGGCATCAGGGCAGTTTGTCACCGCGGACAGCATAGATCAAGCTCGCACCCAGCGGGCAACCGCCGCCGCCGCGCTCGAAGAAGCTAAGGCCAAGAAGACTGCGGCAGCAGCAGGGTTGACTTCCACTCGCGCCCAACATGCTGCCATCGAGGCGGCACTGATAAAGGCCCGCAGCGACCGCTCTAGTGCCGAGGATGCCATTGGCGAATCCGACGGAGTCAATGCGAGGGTGGCGGCAGCGGAAACGGCCGTGCACTCAGCGGAGTTGGATCTCAATAATTGCCGAGTGTATGCGCCGTTCCCTGGCCTGGTAGTCAACATGAACATATCCAATGGTGCCTTCGCCCGGGCGGGCACGCAGGTATTCACTCTGGTGGATACGCGCACCTGGTATGTCGTCGCCAATTTCCGTGAAACACAGCTTCGTCGCATTGTTTCAGGAGCGCCGACCGAACTCTATCTGCCGTCACAACCCGAAAAACACTACCGAGGAACTGTGGTTGGACTAGGCTGGGCAGTGGCGCCGGAAAACGGAAACGTCACCAACGGCCTGCCGAGCGTCAACCGCTCTCTCGACTGGATTCAGCTGGCAGCGCGCTTTCCGGTACGTATTAAGGTAGAAAATCCGGACGACTCCCTTCGCATCGGCGCCTCGGCGGTAGCGACAGTGCGCGGTAGCTGGCGCAGCGTTTCCCCATGAATCGCAGCTCACTTCTCGACTTCCTCCGCCGCGAACTTACTCCCACGGCCGGGAGGGGCAGCGCCACTTTTCGCCTCGTTCTGGCGTGCATGGCAGCCACGATCCCAATTCTGCACCACCACATTCCTGAAGCAGTCCTCGTGATGATGGTCATGTACGCGGTCGCGCGCGAAGACACGGCCGCCACGATCATGGGATCGATCATCAGTGCGGCAGGCGTTACCATCGGACTGGCTTCAGCCCTCCTCGCCTGGGAAATTTCATTGGACATCCCGTGGCTACGTCTCTGTTTCTTGATTGCCTTTATCTTTGGGAGCCAGTACCTCCAGCGTGTTCTGAGGATCGGAGCGCTGGGCGCCGCCATTGGCATTCCGGCGGCCATGGTCATGATCTTTCCTGATACTTTTCCGCCGGACCCGGAAATCATGGTCGAGATGGTTCTGTGGATCTGGTGGTGCGTGATACTCGGACTCGCCATTAATGCCGGCGTGCAGATCCTCTTGTCTCCGGGAGATCCGGTCACGTTGCTCCGGCGAGCGATAGACACAAGGCTTTTGGCTGTTGAGCAGGCTCTTCGGCGCCTGGCAGGAAACGTAGCCGCAGAACCGCCGACGGAGTCCTTGAATGCTCTCGCTATCGAGGGCATGTCCCGGCCGCTTTCGCTACTGAAGAGCGCGACGATATTTCAACCCTGGGCACGGGAGCGTCGTGAGAAGCTGGCGGCGATTGTCACACTTACAGATCGGCTAGTGACGGCTGCAGTGTCACTCGAGGCGCTCGCACCGATCTCTAACGCTGTGATGAGTCGTGAGCGTCTCTTGAACGTAGCAGACAGCTGTGAGCGGACTCGGCTGGCATTTAAGGAGATGCGGTTTCCGTCGCCCAGTAAGTGGCCGGAACTTGCGGCCGGCGAGACGTCGGACATGCTGTCCCCCCTGGCCGACATGGAAAGCACGCTGGACCAGATCGCGCTTGCCGTGCCTGATGGCAGGCTTTCCTCCGCTGAATCCGCTGCGGTCTCCTCTGAAAAGCCGGGCCTCTTTCGACCTGACGCTTTTACCAATCCCGATTACCTCCACTTCGCGATCAAGGGCACACTGGCGGCGCTGATCTGTTACGTATGCTTCATCGGCTTCAATTATCCGGGCATCTCCACCTCCTTGCTTACCTGCCTTGTGGTGTCGCTATCGACCATCGGCGCCAGCAACCAGAAAGGAATACTCCGCTTTGGCGGGGCCGCCGTCGGCGGCTTGATAGGCATGTTTGCGCTGGTTTATCTGCTTCCCAATGTGGAGACCTTTGGCGGCTTTTTGCTGATCTTCGGTACCGGTACCGCGGTTGCTGCGTGGCTGAACTTCGGCAGCCCCCGCATCTCCTACGCAGGGAACCAACTCGGCCTCGCTTTTTATATTGCTGTTCTGCATTTTGGCCCGTCCGTCAACCTCACCGCCATCCGCGATCGCATGATCGGCATCGCCTTTGGTCTCCTCGTGTTCGGCACTGTCGAACATCTGCTGTGGCCCGTGAGCGCAGCAAAAACTCTACATATGCGCGTTGCTGAGTTGATGCATATGCTGGCGGAGCTAGCCCGCACCGAAGCTAGCAGTGAGGCGCAGGCAATGACCAGTAAGGATACGGATTCTTGGCGTCGACGAATCTCGATCAAGGTGGAAGAGATCCAAAACCTCATTGAATCGTCCAAGTTCGAGTCGAATACGGTCAAAGTAAATGAGATCCAGAAGCATATTGGTGATGCCCAGATAATTTTCACATTGTTGATCGCGCTTGTTCGCCAGAGGCAGGATGTCACGCAGCCGGATTTGGCTCCTACGGCCGCGAGCATGGTAGATAACGCCATAGCAACGGCATTACTGGCCTTGGAGACTCACATGACCAGTGGCCGCCGACCGGCGTTACCGAATCTCGAAGATGCGGTGGATATTTTTGAGCGTTCCGATGCTGGCACGGATTCGCTTCATAAGACAGGTGTCGATCATCGCCTCGCCGAGCGGCTGGCCATTTATCGCGCGCTTGTCGCCGCTATAAGACGGCTGTCCGCCGCAATGAATTTTGACGATCAATGGATCGGGCAACATCTCACAGTAAATGGGCAAACTCCGAACCATAATCTGGCGTAATGCAGGGTCGCGGAATTAACGCTACGCTTCAAATCCATGTAGTTCGTTATGCCGACGCTGTTATCATCAGCAATCACGAAAACAAGACCGAACTGTCGCGGCACTGATGTGGGTCGCGCCGTGATTCGGGATTTGGTCGCGCAATGGATGTTTGCCAACACTTCAGGAGGACTTGCACTTCGATTTTCTTGTCCTATCCTCTTCGTCACGCCGTATATTCCCGAGGCAACGATGATTAAAGGTCTCATCAAGGGCAGTAAGTCAAAGGCCCGCGACGGTGTGCTCCAACCCAAGAAGTTGACCATCGGCACAATTGCTTTGGTGCGGTTCGTCATTCTCGGCTCTCCCCTATTCGCCAAAGCGCCCGCCCTGCGGCAACAACCTGCGTCAGGCACTGCCAAAAGAGCGATGGCGATCTCATGCCCTCAATAATCCTCAGCGCGTGCGTTCTGTCATTCCTCACGGTCGTCGTGCATGCTACGGGGATCGCTGTGCTCGTGCGGGGCCTGACCAAACATCATCCGCCGACGACGAGTATCTGGCTTATTCTCCGGATGCTGCTCCGCATGATCTGGTGGCTGGTCGTGCTCCACCTGGTGGAGATTTCGATCTGGGCTTTGTTCTATCTGTGGCGTGGATGCCTTCCCAACGCAGAAGCGTCGTTCTACTTCTCCGGTGCCACCTACACGACCGTTGGCTATGGCGACCTGGTGCTGGCGAAGCCATGGCGGATGCTCGGACCAATCGAGAGCTTGATGGGCGTCCTCATGTGCGGTTTGTCCACGGGATACTTCTTCGTTGTCGTGAGCAGCATCCATCAATCGCGGCACGAGAGCTCCACCCCTGTTTCCACCACGGAAGACATTCGAATTCGCCGGGAGAAAACTGAATAACGGCTGGCATTGAAGAAAAGCCACTTCGGGTGGCGCTTCTTGTTTTCGTTCGTTGTCGATACTGCAATGCGCAAGTGTCCTTGTAAGCTGCTCGTGAAACTCTCAGCTAAACTCTCAGCTAAACCCACCAGGCATAGCGGTTTTGATGCCTTCGGGCAGTTGTAAGTCCCTTTAGAATCAATAGGCGGCACGCAATCCGCCCGGCTGTTAACCGGAGGGTTGTAGGTTCG
>CAVVNW010000005.1:0-297280 GCA_963749635.1 uncultured Acidobacteriaceae bacterium | reverse complement strand
AGCGAAATTGCGTTGTGTCATAGCGCTTACGATTGTTCTTGCTCCGTTATCGCCGCTCGCTGCCCAGGGGCAAACTGACGTGCCTCCTCCAGTCCCGGGGTTCAACCACGTCATACCGTTCTTCAGCAAGAATCTCTGTTCTCATCTAGGTTGCCGATAGGCGGGTAAAGTTCAGTCTCCTGGAATCAACGACACTCGAAACTGTTCGCGTCTTGCGGGTCTCCCTGTCCCTTGTATTGGGCATGCTTGGGATAGGCGCACAGCGGGCGCCGCCGCCCTGGGAATGCCTTGCCGGTCGCGGTCACCGACGCGGGCACCGTCCCTTTCTCAACCCAGTTGACCATCGCGCCTAACAGATCAAACTGATCAAGCGACTGGCCTCCTCCACAGTGGCCCATCCCCGGAACAAAATAGAACTGGCTCCACTTGGACACGGTATCGAGTCCTCCGTTAGCGGCCGCCATGTCCTTGTAGTAGCCAAATGTATCGAGCGGCGAGAACCAGGCGTCGCTGTCACCGTGATAGAAAATCAGCTTTCCTCCGTTCGCAGAGAAAGTCGTCAAGTTGGTGGACATCGAGTCCGTGAGCGGCTGAATGGCCGCCAGCGCTTCCTTCGCGACATCCATGGTCATGTCTGTCGGCGCGGGCCCGAAAAGGCCGGGGCCCGGCGAGAGCAATCCTCGAAACGGCGCACCGGCCGTGATCCCCGTGTCGTAAAGGAATCCAGGATAAACTTGCGTTCCTCCTGAGGTCCTTGGGCCGGCAAGTGCCTTCTTGATGGCGGCAGCTTTATTTGGAGCCAAGCAGGAGTCGTCCCTTTTGCCCTCGCACGCCAGCATCTCAGGATCGAAATCGCACGCCAGAGGATCAGAGATCATGCCGTCGGCTATTCCGTCTTTCGCGTCGCACCGGTTCATCAGCCCGTCCATGACCAGCTTGCGGTCATTGTCACTGATGGCCTGCTCGATGATTGGCTTTCCATTCGCATCCTTCGGAGCAATCTGGTTGAACGCGATGGGAATCCACCTGCCGATTGCCAGATTGGAAAGCCCAGTGCGCATGGCCGGATCTCCGGAGATAATTCCGTTGAAGGCCGTTGGATAGCGCTGCGAAAGAATCATGCCTTCGCGGCCCCCCGTGGAGCATCCGGCGAAATACGAGAAAGCTGCCGGCTTTCCGTAGTGCTGCGCGATGAGTTGCTTTGCGAGTGCCGCCACCTGGATATTCGCCGCGTACGCGAAGTCCAGGTAGGCCTGCTGGTCCTTCATGAAGCCGAAATCGAAACCGCCTCCATGGCTCTTGTGGCCGGTATCCGTGCTCACCACCGCGAACCCACGCATGAGCGCGGGAGTATCCCCGGCGGCAACCAAACCGAGCGGCGGCATTACGAATCCATTTCCACCGCCGCCTCCCTGCATCAGGAAATCGCCGATCCACTTATCAGGCAAGGCGAGCGCAAAGTTGATCCCAAACTCTTCGCCGCCTATTCCGGTTCGGCGATTGATGACGCCTTCGACTCGGCAATATGCAGGAAGTGGATCACTGTGGCCTGGCCCATAAGGATTCGGCTCCGTGCTTCCCGACTCTACGTGAACAGCCTTGGTGATTTCGACACCCGGAGCCTTGTAGTCGATCAGACGGCTGCATGAGTCCTTTTCCTGGGCGTATCCACTTGCAGTCAATGCGAGTACGGGATAGACAATGGCGCGCAAGATTACCGAATGCAAGTTCGCCTCACTTTCCATTTCCAGAAGGTTCTTTGTGCGTTGCTAATTTGTACCGCCGGCCCTTCGGCTCGCACTCGTGCCAGACCCAGTTCACGTAGCCAATTTCCCCGACAAGCACGGCCAATGACGCCATCTGTTCCCAATCGAGACTGTGCGGGCATCGCCGGCTAGTTTGAGCCGGTAGCCTGAGTGCGCACTCTCACGCCCAGAGTTCCGGCATTTCCTGTGTTCAGATCGTAAACCCCGGTGCGGAGGTGGACGTCAGTATTGGAAGGGAGATCGAGCTCTTCTTGGAAGTGAACACCGGATTCTCGCGCCTCCTGGAAACCCTCGGACGTAATGTTCAGGAGCCCACGCTGCCCCGTCATCTTAAGCGGCTTTCCCGCGTCATCGTAGGCGACAGCCTTCACTTCAAGTTGAGCATGTCGACTCCCATCTGGTTGGACATCCAGCTTAACCTGGTTGAGCGAGACAGCGAAGTCCAGCGTGTAGTGTGTAGTCGGCCCCTTCGGGTTGCTGACAGCATTACCGGAACTCGCCGAGGATCTTGCACTCGAGGGTGTGACGCTCAACTTGTAGATGAGCTGCGCCATGTCAGGCAGGCCAAAGCCCATCAGGGGCAGCAGGGGGTCTTGCGCGTCGGCCGACCCCGAACCAGTTTTACTGTCAGTGGCGTAGTAACCGCGGCGATAGGAGAGAGCGTATTTGGGGTTCGTCAATTCGACGCGCGTGCGACGATAACGGTTGTCGATCTTGGTGTTTGTTGGACTGTAGCTCAAGGTGTAATAGTGCATGCCCTGGTTTGTGACCCGAGTCAGAATGTCTGTTATGCCGTTCGAATTAAAGAAAGCCTGCCCTCCTGTGCTCTTCGCCAGTGATTCCGCCGTAAGACGTGTCGAAGAAACATTCTGCAATTCGCTATTCATCTGACCGACGTTGTTCTGGCTCATCGTGCTGGGTCTTACCTCGCTGATAGCGCTGTTATCGGCCTGATAAACCGAGTGAATCATCAACCCTTCCGCTGTGACCGGATAAATCGCTATCTGGGCGGCGATACACAAGTCAGCAGTTCTTTGAATCTCATGCATGTACATCTGTGGAGTAACCGCCGGATTTAGGAAATTCGCATCCGGAAAGAGGACGATGGGAAAGCTGCCGGAGACCCATATCACATTCTTGCGTCCCGGATATCCGGAGAGATAACGCGCCAGTTGCTGAAAGGCGGATAGGGTGATGCCAATTCTGGCTTCCGTCATTGCGGCGTCTTTCTCATCTATCAATGATTTGAGGGCATTTACCGGGTCGACAGCATCCTGCGCGAGAGTGGGTGGAGTCACGCCCTGACTCATTTGATTCACTGTGGTTTGATTGATCAAGTCGCTGTCCGCTTGTGACTCCGTCTGCGATTTCAGCAGAGGCGAATGCCGTGGCAAAGAGAGGGCGGGATCATTCAATGCTTCCAGGAGCCGCGAGGAGTCGCTGGTGAACTCCTGGACCATCCGCAAGCGCGATGACAGAGTAAATATCGCAACCCGTGCTCCCGCCGGAAGTGTTTTCAGGTACTTGACGGTCTGCTGGTGCACGAACTGCTGGTCCGGCATTTGCGTGTTGAGAGAGTCCATCAGGAGCACGTTGATGGAATCCGCGGTCTTCACTCCGGTGTAGTTCGTATAAACATTCGGCGGCATCGGCGGCAGATCGGCCGTGGTGATGGGAGCGCCATTGTGTTCCTTGAAGGAGGCGATGTTCTGCGGTGTGTCGTCTTCAAAGACGCGAAAATCATTTTGCGTCAGGCCGGTAACAGGGTTCCCGTTGGAATCGGTGACAATAACGTCCAACAGAACTACCCGCACGTTCGACTGGAAGGTAGCTAGCGCTTGTGAGTTGGACGTCGGGGCGGTCTGTGAAAAGAGAAGGACGGTGAGGAACAACGGAAGAAGCAGAAAGGCATATCGCATCAAGATCGGTCCCCGTGGTCCGAATGGCAAGTTTAGAAGCTGGGAGTCTTGGTTTCAAGTGAAAGAAAGTAAGCAACCATGACCGGTGGTAGCGGGGCGACAGTCGGCTGCTCTCAATGTTTCCTCCGAGCGCGGCCAGATGGCTTCGGCGCTCTTGCGACGCATGCGCCTGCTGCAGGTCGTAAGACTTGCGCGCACATGCGCCCAGAATCCGGCCCCCTCGATGTCGCCCTCTCGTAAATGCAATTGAAGGCCGCGCCGCGAAGGATTTCTCCAAAACAAAAAAGCGCTCGGCACTCTTACGGGGCCACCGGGCGCTCCTATTACATGGCCTACTTCGATTCCTTGGTGATCGCGTCCGCAGCGTTGCCGGCAACCACCCAGCTTGCCGACCCGGCCACGACGGCTTCATCCTCGAACCAAAGGAATCCGAAGTCGTCGATGCATTCCGGAAAATCCGGCTTGATGATGATGTATCCCGGAATGACGGCGCCCGGAATGTAAGCGTTGTCGGCGCGGTTGTTGCTGTAAGTCTTCGTCTTCGAGACCGTACCGACGCCAGCTACATACGAAGTGCTCGATACGGGGTGCGTGCCGAGAATGTAATTGACCGCGCGAAGTGTATATTCGGAGCTCACCAGATCCGGAAACGCCTTGTGCAGAAAGTACATCCGGATGGCCATGTCAACCACGGCGCCCGATCCGCCCCAGGTGCCCAAGCTCGGGGGTACGCCGAACGGCGTGGCGTCCAGTTGCTTGCCCAGACCCGCCATATAGGTCTTCACCGCTTCGCGCATTTGATCTTTCGCGCCCACGTCCAGATAAGGCAAGGCTCGGACTGCCGTCCACCCGCGCAACTCCATCTGCTCCGGGGTGATCACCCGCGGGAACAACTCCTTCAGACGCGACTTGTACGGCTCGGCGCCATTGGTGGCGATCGTCAATTCCAGGGCTGCAGCCCAGTCCTGTGCAATGCCCAAACCGCGACGGCCGGAGCCGGCCGGAGGAACGATTGGTGCGCTCGTCGTCCCAGAACTTGTCGCCGCTCCCGCGCGACCGCCTTGCGCGCCGGACACCACACCCTGAGATGCAGCCAGCACGCCGACTCCGGCGTCACCTATCGGAGCAGCCTCGTCGAAGCGGCGCCCCGCCTGACTCGGCGTCGGATGAGCCTTCTCGTCGTTCCATGCTTTCATCGCGGTCTCGAGGCAGTCTTTCGCTAAGGCATCGTCCCAGCCTTTCAGCACATCCGACGCAGCCGCCAGCGCTGCGATGGCGTTCCATTGGAAAAACGGGTTCGTCGTGGAGAATATCCAACGGTCGTCCGGCTTGCCGGAGTAGTCGCCCTTCACTTCGTTCGGACCGAGCTTCGGGTCATAGATGCGGCCGTCCGTTTTCGACGCTCCATCCCCGACCTGCGTGTATTGCCGCAGGTCTGGTTCGTGAGTGCCGCGGATCGAGTGGCCTATATTGTGGAACTGCGCCAGGATGAGCAGTGCGCCGTGCTTGACTTGCTGCACCGTATCGGGCACGCCATCGGGACGGTGCATCTCAACTTCACGCGCGGCTTCATCCACCGAAAGCTCGTCGTACTTGAGATCGAACTCGCGATACGCCAGCGCCAGACTCTGAATCACGCTCAGTTGCGCCGGCTCCTCGAGGTCGAAATCGCCGGCATCATACCAGCCGCCCACGTTCATCCCAGGAATGTGATCGCCGCCTTTGTAGTTCCCGTCCGTCGCCGTAGCCTGGTTCCAGCCGTCGAATTGCTCCCCGACCACGGGCGCCAGACGGCCATCATCCAGGTGCGATGCCCCGTGCCACACCCGGTAGCCTTCGCGCACTGAAACGTGGTCCATTTGCGCCGCCAGGTGATGGTCTAGGCTGTCCTGCCAAATGTTGGCGTAAGCGTCCTTGGAGATGGGAAAAGGCGCCGTACGCTCGCCCGCGTACTCGATCACATATAGGCCAGGGTCGTTGACCGCGGTGAAGTCGAATTTCGAATAAACGTATCGCAGCCAGGGCGTGGAAGGCGTGATCGGGCCCTCGAACGCCTGCTTGTAAGATCCGTCCTCCAGCAGGCGCAGCACTTTGGCCGTTTTCGGGCCGTCATACTTCGGGTCGAGTTCGAGTACCGCCACCTTGGAGAAACCAGGCGCATAACCGACCTGGCTGTGCGCGATCATCGGCGGTCGCGTCCAGTTCGGAATCACGTCCGGCCTGATGTGCCATACGATCGCGCCGGAGGTCTTGCCGGAAGGGATCAGCGAACGCAACACGAACCAGCCGTTCTGCGCGCGATTGCGTCCATCGAACAGCATGAGGTCGGCCGTATCCGACGTAACCTTGACCCGGGCCAGCGCGTCATCGACCCCCAGAGTGATGCTCTTGCCGTCGGCGAAGGGCAGCGGCTGAGTGTATCCCTTTGCCTTATCCCAGTCCTCCAGGTAGTACGCCTTCTTGGGTTCACCAGGCAGCGGCAAAACCTTCGTCATCGGATCGTTAGGCGTTCGCGGGAAGATGCCGGCTTTGGTTCCGTCTACCAGGTAAGTCTTGCCCATGTAGATCGAGGGCAAGAACTCCAAGTTGAAGCCCGCTCGCCCGACCAGTTTCTGCGGTAGCGGCTTGTTGAGATTGATGGTGACCTTCACGCCGCCCGGTTCCGCTGCGACTTCCAGTGTGTAGCTCAAATCGAAGGTCGGAAAAGCGAGGTCGGCGGTGAGCCGATTGTTCGCCTTATCGACGTGGCGCCCTTTGAGGGTCGCCACCAGGTCCCACTGCTCGGGGGTTGGCATCAGCCGCACGTCGCCGTTCGTGGCGATGCGCTGGCCGTGGAGAATCATCTCCATGGCCGTATTCTTTTGGTCCACAAAAACGGGATGGTACGTGCTGTCGTAGAGAAATACGCTAAAACCTTGAGTATCAATGTAATTCTTGTCGCTCACTCTCATGGCGAAATCGGCGCCGAACAAGCTTGGGCCGGAGATCAGGACTAAGAGGAGACACACTCTGTTCAAGGTGAGCATAGTTTGGGGTCAACCGCTTCGTTGCATCAACATAACATGACATCGCACGCAGTCGGGTTGAACCATAAGGCCCGCTAGATCGTTCGGACATTCCCCTGTGAGATTCGTCATTGCGGGCCGCTTCCCGGTACCGTAAACGTGCGGCGCATCGAACTATGGTTTCACCTACAAAAATTCATCGCTCGCTACATCGCGACTCAGGACATGCCTTTCGACAAATGCCAGTTCCGCCAAGTTGCAAGCTGCGAGGAATCCGTTCATGAAGCGTCATAGTCTGCTGGTTGTTCTCTGCATAGTGTCAACGTGTCTGTTCGCGGGCGTCTCCCTGCTGGCACAAGACAGCATTACGGTCACCGTCAGCGCTACTGGCCCGGCAGACACGCCGCTGCTCACTTTGGGCAAGCCGCTCTTCACGGTGCAGGAGTCAGGCAAGGCGCGGACTATCACGACGTTTGTGGGGCCGGAGACCAAACCCGCCGCCCCGCCTCGGCTTCAGCCTAACGAATTCAGCAATCTGCCGGACTTCCGCGAGACCAGTGGCGCCGTCGTCGTAGTGCTCGACACGATTCACACTCGCCACATCGACGAGGGCGACACGCGGCAGGAGATCCTGGCGTTTATGGCCAAGGCGGCGCAGTCCAAGCACGCGGTCACGCTTTGTATCCTCAGCGACAAGGGACTGCACGTAGTCCACGATTACCGCACCGGCTCCGACGTTCTGCTGGCCGCACTGGCCAAGACAGGCCTCGGCGGCATGAAGGGCGTCGCGCCTCCGCCCGGCGTCAGCGAAGCAGAGGTGACTGCGGACGCTGCACGACTCAACTCATTCAATATAGGCGAACAGTCTAATCTGACGCCGCCGAATAAACTCTTGCGCCCCAACATTGACTTGTCGCTCGTCATGTTTGAAGACATCGCCTTCGCCGCTTACGGCCTGCCCGGCCGCAAGTTACTGGTCTGGGTCACCAATGCCGTGCCGTTCGATCTCGACTCGAAAACCATGCAGTTCAAATCGCCACTGGTGACCACTCACGGCGTGGTCGCAGGCGGATCGACAGCGACGGTTTCGGGCGCGATCCAGGGTGGACCTGTGGGCGGCCCCGCTGTCAGCGGCAGCAAGGAAGCTCTCACGTCGGACGAAATCAAACGGCTTATGCCCATGTGGCGTCATAGCATGCGCGCGCTCTTTGACGCTGGAGTCGCCATCTACCCGGTGGAGGCCCGCGGTTCGTGGTCCTCGGTAAACAATACGTTTACTCAAGCCACGATGAAGGAACTGGCCGTACTCACCGGCGGCAAGGATTTTTCCGGCAGCAACGACCCCTTCCCTGGTATTTTGCAGGTCAGCAACGGAAACACCGCTGGCTACGAGCTCGGCTTTATGGGAGACGCAGCCGCCAGCCCGGATTTTCATCGCCTGGAGGTGACGGTCGGCCAGCCGTCGGTTCAGGTCAGTCATCCAGCCGGCTATTTCTCCTGCGAGGGAACACCGAAATCGCGCGCCGCCGAGGAGATCGGAGTGGCCATGGGCTCGCCTTTGGAATCCACCGGGATTCGTTTCAAGCTCACCGTGACCGGCATCGAAGAACGTTCGGGGGGCAAGAAGAAAGTAAACCTGCTCATCAGCCTTCCGGGAAACGACGGCCTTTTGAATGAAGCCACGGGCGAGGTGGACGTTGGATTCTTGGCCGCCACCACTAATGCTAAGGGCGAAAAAGCCGTCAATATGAACGAAGGTGCGGGTGGCAAGTTTCCCCCGGACGCGGTGGCGCACGTCAAGGAGTTGGGATTCGAGCTCGAGCGTTCCTTCGACGCATCGCCCGGCGAGTACACCGTCCGCTTCCTGGTCCGCGACAACCAGACCGGACGCATGGGAGATATCTTTTTCCCGCTTAACGTGAAATAGGCGCTGCAGAAGCTAGCGCTCCCTGGCGAGAACAATCGTCACCTCGTCGGGTTGCTCGTTGCCATCACGCCAGCAGGAGATCGCCATGTCTGAATACTTTGGGCCTCTCGCCTGTTGGGTCGACAGGGAGTTCGGCCTGTCATCCATACCGGTTGGAGCGAGCTACCCGGTACATACCGCCGGGGACCTTCATCTACGCTGCAGTTCCCACATGCTGGGTTACCACGTGTGGGCTACAGGTGGCGACTTCGGAACCCTTGAGGGCTTTGTCATGGATGAGGCAAGCTGGCATCTAGGCTACCTCGATGTGAAAAGCGGAGACTGGCTGCAGAACAGATCGGTGCTCGTGCCCACTGGCTTTGTACAGTCGGTTTCCTGGCCCGACTTCCGCGTCTATCTCGACCACACCAAGGCAGGAATATAAGCGTCAGGTTTCTTCGGAAAGCTAAGCCAGCACGGTTGAAGTTACAGCAATGTCGTCGTGCGACCGAAGATCGTTAAGCGCCACTCGCGCAGGACGTGTCAGCGAAAGGAAGAAGATGAAAATTGATTCCAAGGATTTCCGAGTGGGGTCTGGAGAGAAGGTCACACTCAGCGGGTACTAGGGCTATCCGATTCTCCAGGAGCAAAAAGGCGCTCGAAGCTAATGGAGTTTCGCTTGCGACTTTCGGGCGTTTCAAAAGCTTCGACCGTCAACAACAGGGTCTTTGGGAGAGCACCAGGTCAGGTGATCGAGCGCGTCAGATCAAGCAGCAAGACAGTTCCCAACTCCTGGTCCAACTCCCAAATAACGATCGGGATTCGACGCTCCTCAGCCCTTCGCTTTCGGCTCTTCGAGGCAGAGGAAGTGAACGTGGCCGCCGGAGCGCGGCTCCGTCTTTGCGGGCGTAGGCGATGAAGACGCGCAATGGTTCAGACGGTGGCATGGGGCGACAGGCCATTATCGATCCAGAAGCTGCCGCCGCCAACAAACTGTTTACGATGTCGGCCTCAGATTCATGCGTGAGTGCTTGGCACGCAAGATGTGCAAGCGGTTGTTCTGCATTTTCCGTGAGATGACTTGGCTAGTTCGCACGCAACGCCCGATGTTGGTGCAAGCCTGTGGATTGCTGTGGAAGCGGAGGAAAAGCGGGACTATTCAGGCCACAGAGCACCGCAATCAGCGGCGCTCCACAACAATCGCAATGCCAAAGGGAAAAAGTTGCCCCCTCATCGGTTGAACGGATATTCATTGATCCAGTGAAAGCCCCTGCTAGTGAGCAGAACCTCGGATTCGTTGACACGATGCAGTTTGGCACTGACTTTATGGCTATCGAGTTCGCCTTCCAGCAGCAGCACGTCTTTTTCACCATCTCGATAGTAAAAATCGGCTTTCCAGTTCGGGTCTGCGCGCTTGGTCAGAGTGAACGATTTCTTCGATTGATCCAGCTTCAACATGAAACGCTCCTGGGGGCCATCAATTGGTTGCACTGATAGCCGTTCGGGGGAATCTAAGAGCACCCGCCGCCATCTTGTCGCGTTGGTGAGAACCAGCGGTTGAGGATTGCCATCGACAGCATATTCCTCGACCGACCAAATTCCATAGTAGGGCGGCTTGACTGCCATCTCCTTCGCCTGCTGGTGGGAAAAATAAAGTGTTACCGATGCCAAGGCCACGCCGCACAACAACTGCACGGCCAATACTGTTCGATTGAGCCATCTCCTCCGAAATAGAGGCACGGGGTGAGAGAGCCGGGCTGGCCGCTGAAAGATGAACAGGTCTGCCAACTTCCGCAGGTCCGGCGCAGCCAAGAAGACAGCCATCAATAGAAGGTGAAGCGAGAAGAGCTTAACCGGCACGTCATAGCACATGTTCAGGACGAAGACGTTTGTCAAAACGCCCACACAAACCAACGATCCCAGCGCGGTGAGCCAGGGAACGAAGAGCAGAATGCCGCCTAGCATCTCGGAGGCTCCGCAGAAGATCTGGTATGGGCCGGAAGCCCCGATGAATGTCCATAGCAGCCCCATGGGCGATGATTCGCCATACGGTTGAAGAAGCCTCGACAGCGAAGGCGCCGGCATCTGGCCTTGCATCACCTTCGCGGCCCCGTAGCCGAGCATGGTCATCCCCAGCACGAGACGAATGCCCAGCCGCAGCCACTGAAACAGACGCTCATACTTTGCGCGCTTTCGATCGAGCAACGACCATGTGAGCGCGGCGACGGCGGCAACTGCCAGGAAGCAGAGCACCTCGACGTAGTTATAGGTTGTGTCTCCGCTACCGTTTGGGAAAACGGTGATAGTGTGGCTCAGATGCAGAATGTGGCTGCCCAACCAAGGCACGACTCGCTCTAGAGGGGCTTGATATGGAAACGCATATAAGACGAAATAAGCGAAGACGAAGCGGAAGGCAATGCGGGTGGCCAGGCTCCATTCGGCCTTGTCATGGGCGCTGTCTGGTTGCTTAATCGGGGAAGGCAGTGCGAACTCAGTGTGGGCCGTGTCGTTTATAAGGACGCTTGCTGAATCTACGTATGTCATTTCCTGCTCCTTGTTTTCCAGCGATCCTCCTCTGGTAACTACGCGGTGCCACCCACCGGCCAGGACAACCGTGTCCTGGACAACGCCTTCGCCCTTTCCCCGGTCAACTGTTCGACGGGCCGATATAAGCGATCCATCCTCAATCGTTCGTCTGTTGTTCTGCGTCTTCAAGGCGACCTCCCCACGATCAACGGTTGTGGCGGTGGTGGTTAAAGAAGTGAGGGGCGGCTGCACCGCAAAGCTGCTCCTCACCGGAAGTGGTGGAGGTGAGTTCGGGCGTCATCCGCGCAATCGTCGTCGCAGCAGGCCACCGAGGCCGAGGACGCTCGAGCCGAACAGGGCAAGTGTGCCGGGTTCGGGTGTGGCAAAGGCGAAGTTGCCTCCCCAATATCCATCGGCAACGTCGTTGATTACGGACGTGCCGTTGAAGTTCAGCCCGTTGCCTAGTACCCAGTTATTGCCCAGGATGGTGACGGGCGCGTAGACCGTAAAGCCTGGGTCATTCCAGGTATAGGGGTCGCTGTTGCTCACACCCTCGATCACGTAGGTCTGGCCAGCAAAAAGAATGACCGGCGAAATGGGGTTGTAGGCGAAGTGTCCCGAACTGCTTGTGTAGATGGAAGCGTTATCGATGGTGGTGGATGCCAGCAAGTTGCCGTTCCCATCGAACAGCCCTACCGGATGGTTGCTCGAGAAATTGCCGAGCCCAGCCGCCGCGTAGTAGCCCAGATAGCCGACGCTGAGATTGACCTGCGGGATGAATACCTCGCCGAAAGTCCAGTTACCGTTGGTGTAGGTTTGCGCAGCAGTGGTGAAATCGACGTTCTCCAGTTCGTTATTGACCCTGGCGTCGGCAAACGTGGTGGCGGGCAGCAGCAGAGCTACTGCCATAGTGACGACGAGCGTCACGATAGAAATCTCGAACTTTGTATTCTTGACTGTGTTTTTCATGGTCTTTCTCCTTGTTTTTGATCTTCTTGAATTTCACTACCTGGGCCCTGGGCCTGTTCTGTCGGTTAAGTGCGCAATGGACTTCTTTCTTGCGGTCTCGCCAGTGGAGGCAGTTTCCACTCCACCTTATGGCTCGCGTTGGGCAAGGCAGTCGAGTCGTCGAGGGAACTGTCGAGAATCGTGGTTTGGGCTCTGCCGCTCGCTGGCAACGAGAACAGAATCAATGTCGTGTAAGGTGTAAGCGCGATCACGGTAGCGCGAACCTCTTCCGTTTTCATCGTGACCTCCTTATGGTCAGGGTTGAGGCGGTGCGTTTTTAAGAGGTGAGGAGCGGCCGCGCCGCGAAGCTGCTCCCCACCCGAATGCGTTAAGAAAAACTCTGCGCTCGTGAGGGCACAATGCGCTGGTTCCCCATCGCACTCAATACTTAGGAAGTCATTTGGAGGTAAGTTTGAAGTCAACGTTCCAGACGGTTGACTTATTTGGAGCCAGTCCGTTGCGTCATCGAATGAGAGGAAGCGCTGCGGCTGGAGCTCTGCGGCTTGAAGTGCTGCGTTCCAGATTACTTTTCAGCGGGGCGTGGCGCTTGAGGCATGGCTTCGGTGGGCGTCAAAAAGAGCAAAGCCCCACGCAAGCGTCGCTTGAGTGGGGCACCCGGCTGTCCTGAGACCATGCCTTGGCTGGAGTCGGGACGCCTAGTACAAATAGTAGAAAGCGTTCGAGTAGATGAACGCCGTCGTGATCGCCGGAGCCGTCATGATGTAGCAGTTGGCACCATCATATCCGCCCGCCTTACAAGTGAATTCCGTCGTAAAGTACCAGTTCCCACTCCATACGAAGGCATGCGTTCCCCACGGAGCAGTTTTCACCAGGCAGGCTTTGACATTGCCATCGTAGGTGTATGTAGGGTTCAAACTGGTGCAGTAGGATGGGCTGGATCCTGGCACGTAAAAGGAGTCCTTCACCTGGAAACCCCCGGCTGGCTGTAGCTCATACCAGCAATTGGCACCGTCCCAGTTACCGGCCAGACATATCTTGGATTTGTCCGGCACTACGTAATATGAGTTGTTCCAAATGAAGGGAGTTGCCCCCGCAGGCACGGGGAAATTGATAAGACACCAATTAGTCGTGCCGGCGGCCAAGGTTGCTGTCACCGGCGGACCGTTATACCCGTTATACATTGTCACCTTCTGGCTGCAAGGTGGGCCCTGGGGCGCCACCACAATGACGGTCAGCGTCGCAGTGCAGGTCGTATACCAATCTTTGACTTTCGTCTGCAAGACCGCCTTCTGTCCCGCAGTGGCATAGGCCGGTACATAGACGAAGAAGAAGCCAGTGGACGATGCGGGGAGTTTGAATTTCTGCGGCGGGCTCTGCGGGTATATGGTATCGGGAGGGCTATCATACGCGACGTACGGATTGGTGAAATTTCCGGTTGCCGAGAACCATGCGGTGACGTTACCCTCCGATAGCCAAGTTTCGGAGATTCCACTTATCGTGAAGCCGGACGTTACCCCTTCGCCGGGGCTCGCGTATATTGTCGCGGACGATGGGGAAAACGAGCATCCTGCGAAGGCCATTGGGGACAAGACAAACGAGCCTGCCGCGACGACCATCGCGATTAGGAAGACCAGTTTCAGTGAAGTGGAGTTGTGCTTTTTCACGCGATCCCACTTCTGGGACGTGGTTTGGGGTGGAACTGCAACTACGTCGGTGTGATGTTTGCTGCTCTGCGTTTTCATGGCGACCTCCTTATGGTCAGGGGTTGAGGCGGCGTGTTGTTAAGAAGTGAGGAGCGGCTGCACCGCGAAGCTGCTCCTCACCGAAGCAGTGGAGAAGAGTTCGCGCATCATCCACGCAATCGCCGTCGCAGCAACCCGCTGAGTCCCAGCACGCCAGAGCCAAGCAGGGCAAGCGAGCCGGGTTCGGGAGTGGCTTGCTGCGGGAACGAAAATGCCAGGTCCGACTGCACGTAGCCGCAACTGGCGGGGGTGCAGTGGTAAGACTGTCCATCGCCCTGCGACGAGGTCTCCCATCCCCATTGCGGCGGGTACGCGAGATCGGGAACAATCGACATCCAATACTCGGTGCCAGCGGCGAGCGAAAGCGTTAAAGCAGCGTCGTACTGGTAGGTCGGATCGCCGAGATCGTCATATTGAACGAATGTCTCGTTGGCATTCCCCGCGATGCTGAGGCTCGACAAAAGAGAACCCGGAGCGTTGCCTGAACTGCTGAAGAAGTCGATCGTGAAACCGAGAATCGGCGCTTGCGAAGACGGGTTAGAGTACGATCCCCACCAAGTGACGTGATTCACTACGCCGGAACCGTTGGTAAAGAAGTTGTCGTAAGCAGTAACAAAGGGGCCTAGGGTGTATGGATCATTTTGCGAGGGGGAATCGTCGTGGAAGTCCGGATATTGGGGGCCGATCCCGCAACAAGCGTGTCCAGCTATCGGCAACGTGAAAAGAACCAGCGCGATAGCTGCGAGTGTGAGGCGGGTAATGAAGCAGGAGGGGATGCGTTCTCCTACGAAGTTAGAGGCTGCAGTTGTAGAGGACGTGTAGCTTATGTTTTTCATATTTTTTTCCTTTGGTCAGTGGTTGGGGCGAAGGTTGAGCGGACCTTCACCGGGTTGGGCTGCGGCAACTTCGCTCGCCGCTCGGAGCCAGCTTCCCTTTCGCCGACTCCTCTTGTTTCGCTCCAGCCTCGGTCTGCGACGGGCCTGCCAGGTTCGACATGGCCGCGTCGCGGGCCGTCCGGAGCGAGGCAGAACTTACAAACCGGCCCGGCATACCTGAGCACTGCCGATGCGGAAGACGCGTGGTCCGGGACTGGCGTATCCGGCACACTTCGCTCCCAACAACTCGGTAAGAAGCCTGGCGAACAGAAGGCTTTTCGCCACTCCCACCGGGTGACGATTAGCAACAGCGGCGAAGTGCCTTCCCTTGGCCGTCAGGTTCAGGACTAGCGTTGTGAATGGACCGAGCGTGCTCTGTGTTGTCATGGCCACCTCCTTCTGGTCGGGGTAATGCGGCGATCAAAGTTTGGACGTGAGGAGCAACTTCACCGCTGAGTGCTCCTCACCGGGGACGACGCCAAACGACAGGTCAGATCCCGTCGGCCCCAAAGTTGGCTCGGCGAACTGCCGGGTCGTCCGTTGGCTGGAGAAAGCCCAACATCTCCACATAGGCGCCCGCGGGAACGATGGGCGTGCCGTATTCCATGCCGTTGCTGAACAGCAGCGTGTTAGCGGCTGGTCCGTTCACCAGGATTGAGGGGGCAGCACACATCTCTGGCCAACCGCTGTCAGAGCTGGAATCGGTGCCGCAGCGCAGACTCACCTGCTGGAACAGGTGCCGCGAGCGCGTGACCAACAGCACGTCCAGCGAGTCGTGCTCGGCCGGGAGCGAGACACTCACATGTTCAATCCAGAAGCGGTAGCCGCAGGGCACTTGAAAAGAGGCGTCGTGGCCCGCCGTGAAAACGAATCCGAATGGCACGCGGGCCGAGAATTCGATGTCGAAGGGCTGCTGCCCTGAACGATTGATAGTGAGGCCCTGTTCGTAAAGCTGCACTTGGTTCACGATTCCAACTGCCCGCAGCGCTGCCGCCAATGAAGCGACGCAATCGACATCTTCGGTTCCCAACTCGATATCGCGTACTGCAGTTTGTGCTGTCATGTCAGCCTCCTGAACTTTGGTCCTTCTAACCGGAGGCGGGATGGATGGCCCGCCTCGCGGGGAGTTCGCAAAAATGGGAGCCTTAGACGCCGCCGGTGCCGGTCCAGACGGTGACTGTGCGTACGCCGCATCCGTACCGAGTGAGAGCGGTGGGCGGGTACACCACACGGTTGAATCCGGCGTAGATGTTCCATTGGTTGGGAGGGGTGTCGAGGGAATCCGGGATCCAGAACAAGGTCTGCGTGACCGGGGTTGCCAAGATGGTTCGTGGTTGTCCGACCGCAAGGACCTGGTTAGCGATCCCAAACTTCAAAGTGCCGTTGGTGAGCGACAGTTGTTGATTCAGCATGCTGTCCACCTGACCGGGAATTTTCGGGTCGTTGTAGACAGTGAGCTGCTGGTTCAAGACCTGTACCTCAGCTGCGTGTTCGGGCCCATAGGCATTGCCGCCGTATCCGTCATCAGATGGCGAATCGCCAATATCTAAAGTCCATAACGACGGTGTGCCTTCGTATTCCACGGAGAAATACGCCGTCCGAGGCTTCAAATCAGCGAGCGGCTTCAGGTCGACGGTGAAGGCAACTTCGAACCAGGGGCCTGCGGAGCAGGTGTTGTTGGGATAGACCCGGTGCTGGTTGAGCATGCTGGTTACCGCGACACCTGGCGAGTTGCCGGTGCAGGTACCGGTGTGCAGATCGCACACGACTTCATTGACCTGGGCATGACTCAATGCGGGAATCGCAAAGAGTGAGGTTGCGACGAATGCGAGTGCTACTAACGAGCGGCGTTTCATTGTTTCCTCCAAAGTTTGTTAATTTGTGGTTTCGCCACCCGGAGGTGGGATGTTTGTCCCACCTCCGAGTGCGATCCCCCGACCAGAGCAGGTGGGCCGCTATGCCTGGTTCCCGCTCTCGTGAGTCGCACAATGCGCCGCTTCCCAATCGCGATCAATACTTAGGGAGTGATTTGGAGGTAAGTAGGAAGTAAGTTCCAGGTCAGCGACTAAGCAGCTGATAGGTTGAGAGTTAGATTGTTATGTCAGCGAAAGAACGATGCGGTTTAGTGAGGGAAGCGATGTATAATCCCGCGCAACGGTTTGACCAACAAGGTGGTCAATGTGAGCGCCACGCAGAAGCTACTTCGCTTCGGAGTCTTCGAGCTGGATCTCGACGCCGAAGAACTGCGCAAAGACGGAATGCCGATCAAGCTTCCGCCGCAGCCGGTTAAGATACTGGCGCTGCTGGCCATTCGCGCCGGCCAGGTGGTGACCAGGGACGAGATCCAAAAGGAAATCTGGGGCAATGAAACCTACGTTGACTTCGAGCACGGGTTGAACCAGTGCATCAAACAAATCAGAACTGCGCTGAATGACAACGCGGATAGACCTCTTTATGTAGAGACGCTGCCGCGGCGCGGGTATCGATTTCTAGCCCCAGTGGTGTCGAAGACAGTCGCGACACCAGCCCCCCGTGTAACCGAGTCCGGCTCCGGAATTCAGAGTCGCATCAGTTTGCCGCCGGTAGCGGCAGAAGCACTGGAGCTAGCGGCGGGTGCGGCCGCGGAAGGTTCGGCGCAGCCTGGGGAGGTGCAATCGGCGGACGCGCATTCGGAGCGGGCCGGTGATGTCGTCGCGCCCGCAAGAGTACCAGCCGCAACTGAGTCTCCAAGTTCGGGTGTGGCCGCAGCACCAGGAACGGCGCGGGCGCCCCACCGCCAGAAGCTAGTTCGGCGACTTGCGTGGACGGCGGTAGGGCTGGTGGCGCTCGTCGCCTTGGCCGTTTACTGGCGAACCCAGCGGGCTTCTGCACTCACCGACAAAGACACCATAATTCTTGCCGACTTCGACAACTCCACGGGGTCACCGGTCTTTGATGTGGCTCTTAAAGAAGCTGTAACGGCCGACATCGATCAATCGCCTTTCCTGAATGTACTCCCGGCGCAGAAAGTGCGTGAGCAACTTCGTTTCATGGGCCAGCCACCCGACACGCCGTTGAAGGAAGACGTTGCGCGACAAGTCTGTCAGCGTGCGGGCAGCAAGGCTATGCTGATGGGTTCGATAGCGGGCCTGGGTAGTCACTACCTGGTTGGTCTGCGAGCCGAAAACTGCAATACCGGTGACCTTCTCGCGACCATCCAGGCAGAGGCGGAAAACCGCGAGCAAGTGGTCAAAGTGCTGAACAAGGCTGCTTCCACCATGCGTGGCAAGTTAGGCGAGTCGCTGGCCTCGGTACAGAAATACGATATGCCAGTTGAGCAGGCGACTACTCCATCCATAGAAGCGCTGCAAGCCTACGGCATGGGACGCCGAATGCAGGACACAGTTGGCGACCAGGCGGCCATTCCTTTTTACAAGCGTGCTATAGAGTTGGATCCGAATTTCGCGATGGCTTACGCCCACCTCAGCGTCGCTTACGATAACCTCCTGCAGCCGAGCCTTTCCGCAGCGAATAGCACGAAAGCGTTTGAACTTCGCGATCGAACCAGCGAAAAGGAGAAGCTTTACATCAGTGGTCACTATTACCGCGAGGTAACTGGCGACCTACCCAAGGCAATAGAAGCGTTCACGATTTTCGCGAGTATTTATCCACGGGAATACGGTCCCCACGCAAACCTCG
Organism: uncultured Acidobacteriaceae bacterium; assembly: GCA_963749635.1. Taxonomy (GTDB): domain Bacteria; phylum Acidobacteriota; class Terriglobia; order Terriglobales; family Acidobacteriaceae; genus DASRAA01. The sequence continues at coordinate 278,894 of CAVVNW010000005.1, read as the reverse complement.
GCGCCATTTACAGCTACATCGGAAAATATGAAGAAGGTCTGGCGGAATTCCTCGAGTCTCTACGATTGAATCCCAGCAGTGGCGGGAGCTATGCTAACTGCGCCACGCTCTACTGCAACCTGGACCGGCTTGAGAAGATGAAGGCTACGCTGCATGACGCGGAGGCAAGAGGTCTTGCGTCAGATTACTTGCCTCAGGGTTCTTACCTGCTTGGATTTCTCACCAATGACCCGGCTGAAATGAAGAAGCAGCTGGCCTCTTCCCTTGGAACGCCGGGAGTGCAAGAGCCGATGTTGCAACTGCAGTCGGACACCGAAGCCTATCTCGGGCGGATGGGTGAGGCGCGAACCTATACCGAGCGAGCCGTGGCTGCGGCCCGCCAGTCGTCTGACGCCGAAGAGGCCACCCTGTTCGAGTTGATCGGCTCGTTACACGAATCAGAAGTGGGATACCAACAGCAGGGATTGCAAGCTGCCCGGACCGTAGGTGCCACTGACGGCGAAATGGAGATCTTGCAAGCAATGGCGTTAGCGCGTGCCGGAGACGGCAGCCACGCGCAAAACATCGCCGATGCGCTGGAACGGCAATACCCCTCTAACACCACAGTGTTGTATTACTGGTTGCCGGCTATTCGGTCGGCCATAGAGTTAGATGGAGGAAATCCAGCACGTGCGATCATGTTGTTGCAACCCGCGGAACAATATGAGTTAGGCACACCGAGTCCTTTTTTCGGTCCGATGTACCCTATCTACCTGCGAGGGATCGCATACCTCAAACTCGGGCAAGGTCACGAGGCTGCTCAGGAGTTTGAGAAGATCCTTGCTCACAGGGGCATTGGGCAGAATTTCGTTACCAGTGCCCTTAGCCAACTGCAGCTTGCACGGGCGCTGGCTATGACCGGTGATAGAGCGAATGCGCGCCATGCTTATGAGACATTTCTGGGAACATGGAAAGACGCTGACCCCGCTGTGCCGGTCTTCGTGCAAGCCAAAGCAGAGTATGCCAAGCTGAACTAAGCGCACGATGGTCTAAACATCGATCTTGTTTCTCGTACAAAAGGTTTGACATCACCGGTCACTCGGGATACGCTCTGTCCCTCTATATATCGCCTCGGGGATAGAGTGCTAGTTGTTTCTTAGATGAGCGCACTGCCGCTCGCAAGACCAGATGAAGCAACTATAGGAGAAAGACAAGTGAAATCGATCGGCCGGCTCATGATTTCTTGTATACTAGTCGTTGCAGCGGGGACAGCCACCTCCCAGACATGGACACCGCTCACCAACCAGCCCCCCGCGGCCACGGGTCCCATGCTGCAGCTCCGGGACGGTCGGATCCTAGTCAATGAATCGCAGGGCCCCGATCCTGGCGTGTGGTTCATTCTTACGCCCGACGCCACCGGTAGCTACGTCAACGGTACCTGGAGCACGACCGGGCACCTTCCTGCTGGGTACGCGCCTGTCTACTTCGGCTCTCAGGTGCTGCTCAATGGCAGGCAGGTCGTCATCGAGGGTGGCGAATACAACAACGGCGTGGCGGTTTGGACCAACATGGGCGCGATCGGAACGATCGTTCCGTGGGGCAACGTCTCCTGGGTGCCGAATAGCCCGCCCACCGGCTGGACCACCATCGGTGATGCCGGGAGCATTACTTTGGCCAACGGACACTACATGCAGTCGAACTGCTGCACATCACAGAACGCAATCTTCCAAGGGCCCAATTCCTGGCTCGCGACCGGCTCGGTTATTCAACCTGATAATGATGAATCCGGACTTACCCTGCTGACGAACAACAAAGTCCTAACCGTGGACGCGAAGAATAGCGCTTGCGGCAACGGCACCAACGGTGGTGCGGAGCTTTACGATCAGGGCACAGGCACTTGGTCGTGTACAGGACAGACTCCCATCCATCTCTATAACCCCAACGATGAAGAATTGGGCGCCGCGGTCCTGATGTACAACAACAAGGTCTTCCAGTCGGGCGGCAATATCGTTGCGACCGCTATTTACGACGTAGCTTCCGGCACGTGGACAGCCGGTCCCACTCCGCCGAATGGTCTGGATCAGGCCGACGGTCCGTCGGCGCTGGAGCCGAACGGCAAGGTGCTGGTCGACTACAGTCCCGGGTTATTTAATACCGGCTGTCAGTTCATGGAGTTCGACCCCAACACAAGCTTGCTGAGCTTTACCTCGAATAATGGCGGCTGTCCAAGTGGCTCTTCGTTTTACGGTCACCTCATGATCCTGCCGACCGGGCAGATCATGTTTACGGACTTCGGCAACAGTGCGGTTTCGGTCTACAGTCCCGCACCGGGTGTAGTCGCAGCGGCGAAACCCACCATCCTGGCTCAATCTACCCGACTTACTCTGGTCAGGGGTTCTGTCAACAATGTTCTCTGGGGCAGTCAGTTTAACGGTCTGTCGCAGAATAACGCGTATGGCGACGACTATCAGGGCGACACCAACTACCCCCTGGTTCGCCTCACCAATACCTCCACCGGCAACGTTTACTATGCATTCACTCACGACGACAGCACACACTCCATCGCTCCCGGCACGATCATGTACACGATGTTCGACATCCCTGCGAGCCTGCCGGTTCCGCCAAGTGGCGGAGGTGGCACGACCTACCTTCTGAATTTGTGTGTGAACGGGATTTGCTCCGATCCGATTCACGTGATTGTGCAGTGACAGCCGGGACCAAAATATGATTTCCGCCTCGCCATCGTTGGTGCAGCTCCGGCTGTCTCTCAAACTCGCGTGATGAATACAATTCCGGGCTCTGCGGTTTCCTCTGCGAACACGCAAGCGCCGCAGGGCTTGAAAGCTCTCGCACGAGTTTTAGAGCGGCTTCCGCAACTACGAGGGGTCGGACAATGGCGAGTTAGCCAGAAACCGGCTTTGGGAAGCCAGGCATTTCAGAGTGAGACGCCCATCTGCTCGAGAGGTCTGTGTTTCTCCGTGCCGTTTCCGTGCCGTTCGCAGTACCTTAGATCGAAAACGCGGTATTACGTGCCATCTGCTGCGCTGTAAGTTGTTGTATGTACGTCTTCACGCGGATTCGAGTCCTACCTGAGGAGCCATTCTTGTTTGCCACATACCAAGAATCCCTCCACAGGGGTCACATCAAGGTCACGCTACTGGATCCTGTGTAATCCCGCGTATTGTGACCTTGCATCGCCATTGCCGCACTGGCTTTAATGTGCGCCACGCTCTGCCCCGGGGCCTCTAGATGGGTGTGACTCACGACTACGAAGAAGCAACCTGTGGCGGGTGCGGCACCGTCCGGCCTGTTTCCTGACGAGAACGCAGCGTTCGATCAAATCGGTGCCCAGAACAAGCGAGCCTCGGGCTATGCCCCGTGATGGTGACGCGTTTCTTCGGCGCGGCTCCATTGGGAGAATAAAGCCAACAACGTCAATGCCGTGGACATCCCGTTGCCGCGACAGCCTTCTGCGGGCGAGATATACCAAGCGCCACGAACCCGGACTGATCGCGCCTCACACCTCATTTATTCCACCAGGCAGACAAATGTGTACACCGAGATGCCGGACATCTGCACCTTCAGAGGGTAGCGCTGCATCTGTAGTTCATCTGTTCGTTGTGGAGATGAATTATGAAGCGAACCCTCGCTCTCTTTGCGATTTTATTGGTGAGCGTGGCAATCCTATCGAGCTCGGGTTGCAGCAAGACCGAGGCCAAACAGCCGGCGCCGAAGGCGATGCCGGTCAGCACGAAGACAATTGACCTTGCTCCCGTACCGCAGGCGGACGAATACGTGGCTACGATCAAGTCGCGCCGTTCCGCAACCATCCAGCCTCAGGTGGATGGCGCACTCACTCGAATATTGGTCAAATCCGGCGACCACGTAAGCGCTGGACAAATATTGATGACGATCAATCCACTGAAACAGCAAGCCACGGTCGATCAGCAGATCAGCACCGAAGCCCAGAAGAAAGCGGTTTTCGACTACAACAAGGGCGAATTGGACAGGCAGCGAGGGTTGTTCGACGCTGGCGTGACCAGCAAGCAAAACTACGATCAGGCAGTGCAGGCCTACGAGAATTCCAAAGCAGATTATGACGCTTCGAAGGCGGCACGAGTCACCCAGCAGCGTGAACTGGCGTATTACAACCTCACCGCCCCATTCGCCGGCATTGTCGGAGATGTCCCTGTACACCTGGGCGACTATGTGTCTCCGCAGACGGTGTTAACAACCGTGGACGAGAACGCCGAGTTGGAAGCCTATATCTATGTTCCGACCGAGCGAGCACACGATGTGCGCATGGGTCTCCCAGTGCAGATCGTCACCAGTTCGGGAGAGCTGATCGAAAGCAGCAGCATCGACTTCGTCTCGCAGCAGGTTGATAACTCAATACAGGGAGTACTGGCAAAAGCTCCCATTCACGCATCGATTGATCGTTTTCGTAATGAGCAACTAGTGAAAGCACGTGTGATTTGGAGCACTGCACCCGCTCCCACGGTTCCGGTGCTGGCGGTGACGCGCATCGGAGGACAACCGTTCGTCTACGTTGCCACAGACGTCAACGGAAGTACGGTGGCAAAGCAACGGTCGGTCACGCTGGGTGACACCATTGGCAACGATTATGCCGTCAAAGACGGACTGAAGCCGGGTGAAAAGGTAATCACTTCAGGCATCCAGTTCCTCATCGATGGAGCCCCAGTACAGCCCATCACTTAGCCGAGTGGGCTAAAGACTTCACACCGCAGCGTGGGTGCCGCGGCGAGAAAAAGAGAGATTCCAGTTGGTCGATTTTTTCATTCAGCGGCCCATTTTTGCTACGGTTTGTGCCCTGCTGATCATCCTGGCGGGTGCGGTGTGCATTCCCACTCTTCCGGTATCGTTGTACCCCGATCTCGCCCCACCACAAGTCACAGTCACCAGCAATTACGTCGGGGCGAATGCTCAGGTTGTAGAATCCGCGGTCACGATTCCTCTGGAGCAGCAGATCAACGGTGTCGAGGGAATGCACTACATCACCTCGACGAGTTCTAACGACGGGACCAGCGCCATCAACGTGATTTTTCGCACGGGCTATGACCTGAATATCGCGGCCGTAGATGTGCAGAACCGCGTAGCGACAGCTCAGGGGCGATTGCCGCAGGAAATCAAGAACACTGGCGTAACCATTACGAAGGCGAACCCTAATTTCGTTTTTGCCGCCGGATTTTATTCCCCAGACAACAGCCTGTCGAACCAGTACATCTCAAATTACCTCGACGTTTACGTCAAAGACGCATTGAAGCGCATACCGGGCGTTGGCGATGTCGTCATCTTTGGCGAGCGCAAGTACGCCATGCGGATTTGGCTTGATCCGGCAAGGCTGGCGGCGCGGCAACTGACTGCCGCTGACGTCGTCAGCGCGCTACAAGAGCAGAACGTCGAAATCCCAGCAGGACAATTGGGGCGCCCCCCTGCTGATCCGAAGCAAGACTTCCAAGTCGCATTGCGCGTAATAGGGCGGCTGTCGGATCCCAAGGAATTCGAGAACATCATCATCAAGAACACAAAAAACGGGATCGTGCAGCTCAAAGATGTCGGACGAGCTGAGATTGGTGCCGAGAGCTATGACACCAATCTTCTTTATAGCGGGCACGAGGCCGTTGGCATTGGCGTACAACAACTGTCCAACGCCAACGCGCTGGAGGTCGATAAGGCTGCGAAAGCCAAGCTGATTGAGCTGTCAAAGTCGTTCCCGCCCGGTATCAAGTACGTCATCGCGTTTGATACGACAACTGTCGTGGGTGATTCGGTGCGTGAGGTCGTGACCACGCTCGAAGAAGCCATCCTGATCGTCATCATCGTGATTTTCTTCTTCCTGTTGGATTGGCGGGCCACCATCATTCCCGCCGTCACCATCCCGGTATCGTTGATTGGCACCTTCGCTTTCATCAAAGTCTTCGGCTTCTCGATCAATTCGTTGACGCTGTTCGGGATCACTCTCGCGACAGGACTGGTGGTCGACGACGCGATCGTGGTGATCGAAAACGCCCAGCGGCATATCAATCAAGACGGGTCGAGTGCGCAAGCCGCGACTTCGGCTGCAATGGCCGAGGTATCAGGTGCAGTGGTTGCGACGTCGTTGGTGCTGATTTCGGTGTTCGTGCCGGTGTCGTTTTTCCCGGGCACAACCGGAATTCTCTACCGGCAGTTTTCTCTCACCATAGCCTTCGCGATTGCGATTTCTCTGTTCAATGCCCTGACGCTTTCGCCGGCACTGGCCGCTTTATTGCTCCGCTCGGAAGAACACAAGTACGCTCTCTTCGACTGGACGCGCATTGGGTGGCTTTCCCGCGGGTATGAGAAGTTCGCGCGCGGCGTCGACGGGGCGATTCGTGGTTTGGGAACGGCGTACGGCAAAGTAATTTCCAAGTTGCTGGTCTACCGCTACGCAGTGGTCGTCCTGTTCTTGGCTGCTCTAGCGGCAACCGCCTACATGTACATCCACGTTCCCACCGGGTTCGTGCCGCAGGAAGATCAGAACTACTTCATCGTGGTGGTGCAGGCGCCACCCGGTGCTTCACTTTCGTACACCACAAACATCGCCAAGCAGGCCGAGCAAATTCTCCGAGCGGACCCTGACGTCTTCGGGACTTTCGCCGTTCCAGGATTTTCTCTCTCGGGCGGCAGCTCGCCGAACTACGGATTAGTCTTTGCTCCTTTAAAACCAATCGATGATCGGAAAGGCAAAGGGCATGCGGCAAGCGACATCGTCGCGAGGGTCTCGCCTAAACTGTTCGGCATTCCAGGGGCTATCGTAGTAGCGTTTGAGCCGCCGGCCATCAACGGCCTCGGCAGCTTCGGCGGATTCCAATTCCAACTGCAAGACCTCGGCCGAAATACTTTGGAGGACCTGGACAACGTCTCCCACAAGATCGTGGCTGCCAGCCGGCAGCGCCAGGATCTCACCGGGCTGTTTACCAGCTACACGGCAACCGATCCCCAGCAGCTGGTACAGATCGATCGCGAGAAAGCAAAAGCGATTGGCGTACCGATTGACCAGATTACCCAGGCTCTGGGCGTTTACATGGGGTCGGAGTATGTGAACGACTTCGACTTCAACAATCGCTCTTACCGCGTCTACGTGCAGGCCGACCAGCCCTTCCGCATGAATGCACAGGACCTTCGCCAGTATTATGTGCGGTCCGACACCAACGGTCTGGTGCCTTTGGACAACATCGTCACGCTCAAAGAAACAGCAGGGCCTCAGGTCATCAATCACTTCAATCTGTTCCGTTCAGCGGAAATTGATGGAGCTCCAGCTCCGGGCTTCAGCTCAAGCGAGGGATTGAAGTCGATGGAGGGGTTGGCCAAGGAACACATGCTACAAGGCATGTCGTTCAGTTGGTCGGGGCTCGCGCTGGAAGAAGTGGAATCCGGCGGAAAGGCCATCATCATCTTCGGTCTCGGACTGCTCGTTGTGTACCTCACTCTGTCCGCACAGTACGAGAGCTTTGCTCTACCCTTCATCATTCTGTTGGCTGTGCCCATGGCGGTGCTAGGTGCGCTGTTGTTCGTCTTTGGGCGCGGCCTGGTGGACGATATTTACGTTCAGATTGGACTTGTCTTGCTGATTGGATTGTCGGCAAAGAATTCCATCTTGATTGTGGAGTTCGCCGAGCAGCTGATTGAGCGCGGACGCTCGATTACCGAGGCGGCAATTGAGGCAGCCGAGTTGCGCTTGCGGCCAATCCTGATGACTTCATTTGCGTTCATCCTGGGTGTGCTGCCTCTCTATTTTGCCAGCGGCGCGGGTAAGCTGGGACGGCACTCGGTAGGAACAGCGATCGTGGGCGGCATGTTGTTCTCAACTGTGCTGAATCTGCTTTTCATTCCCGTGCTCTATGTGATTCTGAAAACCTGGCTGGTAAAAATGGCTGGCGGAAAACTCGAGGAAGTCGAGCCGGCCAGAGAAGACGTCGCCGCGTAGTAAACCGATACTGCTAGCGCTTCAAACCTAGATTGTCATTGGAAAACAGAGGTTCCTGACGCGAGGTCGGGAGAAAGCAGATATCAAAGATGGCAGAACCCAGCAGCCAGCAGCATTCAGCATCGGCAGTGCGCGGCACCCACCTGGGCGGTGTTGGGTTCCATAGAGGTTCAAGGCACAGAATCTAGATGGCCCGGGCCGCACAAGCCGGGGTCTATCTGCGCTCTGTTTCTTGGATTACCATTGCTTTCATGGTCTTACGTGTCACCGGCTCACCTGCATCTCATTGAAAAATACGTTTAACGGATGATTCGAGTCCTACCTGAGGAGGAGCCATTCTTATTCTTGAGTGAACCCTCAGTCGACCAATCGCCGAACAATGCGACGGAGGCGTTTGTGACATCATTTCGCCGCTAGAGTTCGTTTATCTCATTTATTTTTAGTCAACTCTTCGCACCGAAGTCTGCTGGCCTGAATTCAGTCGCAGTCTAAGAGACGACCGTTCGGACCGAACGCGGCAGTAGGTATTATCCGCGGAAGGCCTTCTGGATCAGCGTGAACCGTGCTGCACCGATCAAGCCTGAGTCGTCGTTGAGTATGATTTTGACGGGCACGGACTCCAGCAGAGACTGCATGCGGCCCTTATCGAGAAACGACTGCATGAAGGCAGGGCCCTTCATTTTTTCGACAATCTTCCCTGCGATTCCGGCGACGAAGACTCCGCCCGTCCCCATCATTTTAAGGGCACAATTTCCTGCTTCCGATCCGAAGACGCTCACGAAAATCGAAATCGCCCGGTCGCAGATCGGAGCCTTCCCGCTCAAAGCCAGCTGCGAGATCAGCGCGGGCGCGTCGGTCGCCGCGTCTAATTGCTCCGTCAGCCATGCGGGCTCTTCTTCTTTCCCAGTGTCTCGCAAGAATTCGTAGATATTCTTTACACCCGGGCCTGAGAGGATTCGCTCGTAGCTGACGTGCTGATGACCGTACTTGTGCATGAGATAGCGCAGCAAATCAATTTCGACGTCATTCTTGGGCGCGAATTCGGTATGTCCGCCCTCGCACGCAAACGGATGGTAACGGAATCCGTCCCAGTAGAGGCCAGCTTCTCCCAGGCCGGAACCAGCGGAAACGACCGCCATATTTCCTTCGGTGTCCGCTGACCCTTCGCTTATCGTCACGAAGTCCTTCGACTCCAGCGCATCAATACCGTAGGCAAGGGCCTCGAGGTCGTTGATTAGGCCGACCGAACGCAGTCGCAGTTGCGAGGCAAGCTCGCGTGAATCGATGATCCAGGGAAGGTTTGAGATCTTGCTGCGTCCATGTGTGACCGGCCCGGCGACGCCGAAGCAAGCGGATTGCGCGGGTATTCCCTCAGTCTTGATGAAGTCCGCAACGATTTCGGGCAAGCCGTTATGCTGCTTGCTGGGATAGATTTTCTCGACCACACAGCACAGCCGGTTGCCTTCCGTCTCGAACGCGGCAAGTCTCGAGTTTGTGCCGCCAATATCTCCTGCAAGGATCATTCGATTTTCCTCCACTGCCGACCGTCGCGCTCCATAAGGTCGTCGGATTCTTTCGGTCCCCACGAACCTGCCGGGTAATTGGGGAAACTTCGCGCGGGCAGCGCCTTCCATACGTCAATGACAGGATCGAGAATTCGCCAGCCGGCTTCGACCATGTCGGCCCGCTGAAACAGGGTCGCGTCGCCAATCATGCAGTCGTAGAGCAGGACTTCGTAGCCGGTGTAGGGGTCCTCGCCAAAATACTTCGAGTATTCGAAGCTCATCTCAACGGAACCCAGACGAAGCTGCGGGCCGGGTATTTTCGCACCGAATCCGAGTGCCATGCCTTCGTCGGGTTGAATCTGAATGACCAGTCGATTGCTCTGAAGCTTGTGCACGTTGGTGTGTCGAAACAATTGGAAGGGCGCTCGCTTGAATTGGATATTAATCTCCGTATGCCGTTTCGCCAAGCGCTTGCCGGTTCGGAGATAGAAGGGCACACCGGCCCACCGCCAATTGTCGATGTTCAACTTCATCGCTACGAAAGTCTCGGTCTTCGACTCGGGCGCAACACCTGGTTCCGAGCGGTAGGCCTGCACTTTTTCGCCCAACACCGTACCTTCGCCATATTGTCCGCGGATCGCCTGGTGCAGTACATCTTCCGAACTGAGTGGCTGGATCGCGTTCAGTACCTTGGCCTGTTCATCGCGTACCGCGTCAGCGCTGAATGACGCGGGCGGCTCCATCGCGGTCAGGCTTATGAGTTGCATAATGTGATTGGGGACCATGTCGCGCAGAGTTCCGGCACTGTCGAAGTATCCGCCTCGCAACTCCACTCCCACGGTCTCAGCATTTGTGATGGCGACATGGTCGATATAACGGCGGTTCCAAATCGGCTCAAAAATACCGTTGCCGAAACGAAACACCATGATGTTCTGTACAGTTTCTTTCCCTAGGTAGTGATCAATTCGATAAATCTGTTTTTCGGACAGTACCGCCTTGATGTTGTAGTTCAACGCCAAAGCTGAGTCGAGATCTTGCCCAAATGGCTTCTCGATGACGACTCTCCGCCAGTGACCGTTCTCTTCCTTCGACAGGCCCGACTGGCCCAATTGCTGAACAATCTCACTGAAAAACTTCGGGGCTGTTGCCATGTAGAAAAGGTAGTTCTGGTCGGTGCCAAACTTCTCGTCGATCGTCGCCAGCTTTTGGGAGAGTTCAGAGAAAGTCCCGGCCGTAGCAAAATCTCCGCGCAAGTAGTGAAGCGAAGCTTCGAAGCGTTCAAAGACGTCGCTGCCATGCTCTTCCATGGGGATGAAACGAGTAACCTTGGCGCGGAATTCCTCCGGGCTCATCTCGTCGATGGCTACGCCCACGACGGCGAAGTGACTCGGCAACAGGTGGGCCTTTTCCAGGTTAAAAAGGGCCGGCACGAGTTTGCGCATCGTAAGGTCGCCCGTGGCTCCGAACACCACCATTGCGCACGGCCCGCTGGTTTGCCGGCTTGTTCGAGTTCGTCATCAAGTTCGGTGACGGGAGACAACGACATGAGCACCTCACTGCAATGGGCGCTTACAGTAAAACGCGCGCTAAACCGCTGTCAAGACGAGGACCGCAGGATTCACGGGAACTTAAACGCGTTGCACATGGGAAAACGGCTTTACGTCCCATCGCAACCAACCGCAATCGACCGCTTCATGACTGCGGATACCTCTCCGATGGCGTTGCAAGCGAACTGATTTGTGAGTATTTTGGTGAGGTTGCAACTATTCAACATTGGGATCGTGCTGCGTGTTGTGCGGGAGGAAATTCTTGCGCATCTGGCGCAATTCGAATTGCCCAACCGCTCGATCATAGCCAGGAGTTTGCTGATGCAATCCAAAACCAAACCGCAGGGAACCAGCCATAAGATCGATCACACTACTTTCCAGCTACGAACCACCGGGTTGAGAAAGCTGGTTCCTGCGACGGTGACATTTACCTTGGGCCTCGGCCTCCTTTTGTTATTGGCGGGATGCGAGAAAAAGGAAGAGGCCCCGAAGGCCGGGCCACCTGAAGTGTTGGTGGCCGAAGTTGCACAGCAGAATGTCCCGATTTTCGACGAGTGGGTAGCGCAGCTCACCGGCCCGGTCAACGCCGACATTACCCCCAAGGTGCAGGGCTACCTGCTAAAGCAGAATTACCAAAACGGCTACTTCGTGAAGAAGGGCGAGCTGTTGTTCGAACTCGATCCTCGGCAATATCAGGCCGCGCTCGAGCACGCGCAGGCAGATGTCGATGTCGCCCTGGCGGGCCTGTCCGAAGCAGATAACAACGTCGCGCGCGATACTCCTCTGGCGGCGCAGAACGCCATTCCACAGAAGCAACTCGACACTGACATCTCGCAACAAGCCGCCCGCAAGGCACAGGTGGAAGCCGCCAAGGCGGCCCTCGATAACGCCAAGCTCAACCTCGCCTGGACGAAGGTCTATTCGCCTATCGACGGCATCGCCGGCAATTCCAACTCGCAGATCGGTGACCTGGTGGGAACCACATCCAAGATGGCCACAGTCTCGCAGGTAAACCCGATCTGGGCGAACTTCAACATCAGCGAGAGCGACTATCTGGCGAGTGCGGCGAAGATTTCGGCGTTTATCCGTAGCGGCAGACCCGCCAATGTTCCGGTGAACTACATCCAGGCGAACGGCGAGGTGTACCCCCATGGCGGCCGAGTGACGCAGGTGAATCGCCAGGTTGCTTCCGGCACGGGCACCGTCCAGATCACCGCCGAGTTTCCGAACCCCGATGCCATCCTGCGCCCGGGAGGTTTTGGCATGATCCGCATGCAGACCGCCGATAACCCGAATGCGCTCCTGGTGCCGCAAGCGGCAGTGATCGAAGTGCAGTCGTTGTATCAGGTGATTGTGGTGTCGCCCGAGAACAAGGCCACCTTCCGCCCCGTGAAGGTGGGTAACAGAGTTGGCACGAACTGGATCATCACCGACGGCCTGAAACCCGGCGAACGGGTTGTAGCCGAAGGCATCCTGAAAGTACAGCAATTTGCGGCAGCAGCTCCTCAGTTGGTGAAAGAAGGAATTCCGGTCACTCCCAAGCCCTACGTGGCGGCAGCGTCTGCGGCAGGGAGCAACTGACCATGTCGAAATTCTTTATCAACCGGCCAATTGTCGCCATCGTGATTGCCATCTTGATGGTGCTGGTCGGCGTGGTCTCGATTCTCAGCCTGCCTACCGCGCAGTTTCCCAACATCGCCGACCCCATGATTCAGGTGAAAGCCACCTATCCCGGGGCCGATGCCCAGACCATCGCGGAGTCAGTCGCTACGCCGATCGAGCAGCAGATGTCGGGCGTCAGCGGCATGAATTACATGTACTCGCTGAGCGCCAGCTCGGGCGGTGGCATGACGCTGTACGTGGATTTCCAGCTCGGAACCGACATCAACACCGACCAGATTCTGGCGCAGATGCGGCAGGGACAGGCCAATTCGCAACTGCCAGCCGAGGTAACCCAGCAGGGAGTCATCGTGCAACCGGGCACGACGGCGCCGTTCATGCTGCTCGACCTGTACTCGCCAGGCGGGACCTACGACAACATTTTCCTGGCGAACTACGCCACCATCAACTTGCAGTACGCGCTGACCCGGCTCCCGGGCGTTGGACAGGTACAGATATTCGGCGCCGGGCCCTATGCCATGCGCATCTGGGTCAATCCCGACAAGCTGGCGAATCTTGGGGTGACGGTCACTGACATCACCAACGCCGTCAAGGCTCAAAACAAGGTCAACCCCGCCGGCCAGATTGGCGGAGAGCCAGTTCCCAACGGGACAACAATTCACCTACAACGTGCGGGCCCCGGGCCGACTACCGACTGCGGCGGACTTTGATGAGATCGTGGTTCGTGCCCAGGCTGACGGTTCCATTCTGCGCCTGAAGGATGTCGCGCGAGTAGAAATGGGCTCGCAGTACTACTCGTATAACGCCAGATTGGGAAAAGCGCCTGAAGAGGGCAAGCCTGCCCAGCCCACCGGGCCGGCGGCGCTGATCGCAATTTACAACACCCCCGGAAGCAACGCTCTCGCGTCACGGGCAGCCATCCTCAAGATGATGGAAGAGGCCAAGGGACGGTTCCCGCAGGGATTGGACTATGACGTTGCGCTCGATACCACCTTGGCTGTCAGCGAAGGAATCCACGAGATTTACAAGACCCTCGGTGAGGCCATAATCCTCGTCATTATTGTGGTCTTTATCTTCCTGCAGGGCTGGCGCGCCACCCTGATTCCTTTGCTGGCTGTCCCGGTTTCGCTGATTGGAACGTTTGTCGTGTTCCCGGTGCTCGGCTTCTCCATTAACACGCTGTCGCTATTCGGACTCGTGCTGGCGATCGGACTGGTCGTGGACGACGCCATCGTTGTGGTGGAGGCGGTGGAGCACCACATCGAGCACGGGATGAATCCTCACGATGCGACGGTCAAGGCGATGGAGGAAGTTTCAGGGCCGGTAATCGCCATCGCGCTCATCCTGGCGGCGGTGTTCATTCCGACGGCGTTCGTTCCCGGCATCACCGGACAGCTCTACAAGCAGTTTGCCGTCACTATCGCCATTTCCGTGCTGTTCTCGGCCTTCAACGCGCTGACGCTTAGTCCTGCGCTGTCGGCCATGCTGCTGCGCCCGAAAAAGGAATCGCGCGGGCCGCTGGGCGTGTTCTTTCGCTGGTTCAACAAGGTGTTCGGCAGCGCCACCGACGGTTACGTGAACTGGTGCCGGCACCTGATCCACAAGGCAGGATTCGCTTTCCTGTTGCTGGCATTAGTAGCGGCTGCAGCCGGATTCTTCGGCAAGAGGGTGCCGGGCAGCTTCTTGCCTGACGAAGATCAGGGTTATCTTTATGCTGGCCTGCAATTGCCGGATGCGTCGTCGCTGCAGCGCTCGTCGGAAGCCGCCCGGGTGGTGGAGAAGGCCATCCTGGAGACGCCCGGAGTCGACAAGGTCAGCTCGGTGATGGGCTATAGCATGTTGAGCGGCGTCAATGCGACGTATAGTTCGTTCTTCTTCGTCTCCCTCAAACCATGGGGTGATCGAAAGACTCCCGAAACCAGCTACGAAGGGATCAAGGCGCACCTGCAGCGGGCCTTGTCCCAAATACCGTCGGGCATTGCGTTTTCATTTCCGCCGCCGGCAATTCCAGGCGTTGGTACATCGGGCGGCGTGACGTTCGTTCTGGAGGATCGGTCAGGTAGCGGCATCGACTTTCTTGGAAAGCAAACTCAAGCGTTCATGGCTGAGGCCCGCAAGCGGCCCGAACTCGCCGGCGTTATGACCACCGCGCTTTTCGGCGTTCCCCAGGTCGGGGTCAAGGTTGATAACGCTAAAGCGATGACCCAGCAAATTCCGCTGAATGACCTCTACCAGACCGTACAGACGTTCATGGGCGGCTCGCTGGTCAATTTCTTCAACCGCTTCGGTTTGCAGTGGCAAGTGTACGTACAGGCCGACGGCGACTACCGGACGAAAGCTGAGAACCTGGGCAAGTTTTACGTGAGGAATTCCGCAGGTGAAATGACTCCGCTGAGCACCTTGACCAGCGTTTATCCTCGCTCGGGCGCGGAGTTCGTCATGCGCTACAACCTGTTCAACTGCGTCCAGATTAACGCGTCCGCCGCACCCGGATATAGTTCCGGACAAGCCATCGCCGCGATGGAAGACACCTTCCGCAAGACGATGCCGACCCAGATGGGCTATGACTACATGGGCATGTCCTATCAGGAGGTGAAGGCGGCGCAAGGTGTGTCGCCCGCCACCATCTTCGGACTGGCATTTTTTGTGGTCTTCCTGATTATGGCGGCCCAGTACGAGAGTTGGACGCTGCCCTTTAGCGTTCTTCTGGGCGTGCCTATCGCGGTTTTCGGCGCTTTTTTGACCCTCTATCTACGCAAGCTCGATAACAATGTTTACGCGCAGATCGGCCTGGTCATGTTGATCGGCCTGTCGGCGAAAAACGCCATCCTGATCGTTGAATTCGCCAAAATGGAGTACGACAAGGGTGCGACCCTGATCGAAGCGGCCCTGACCGGCGCAAAACTTCGCTTGCGTCCCATCCTGATGACTTCGTTTGCATTTCTTTTGGGGTGCGTTCCGTTGTGGACGGCCACCGGCGCGGGCGCCATTTCGCGCCGGGTGCTGGGCAGCGTCGTGATCGGCGGAATGTTGGCAGCCTCATTCCTCGCCATCTTCTTTATTCCCGTCAGCTTCGACGTCGTCGAGCGATTCGGAAATTGGATAGGCGGCAGGAAACATGAGCCCCAACCGGGCGCTGCACCAACTCCTGCTACAGGAGAGGCCCATGACTAAGCGCATCAGGCTGCTGAAAGACTCACTTTGTGCCAGTGTTTTGAAAGGGCACGGCTTCAGCCGTGCCGTTAAGCCCCTTAGTTTTGCCATCCCGAGCGGGCTTCAGCCCGCGAGGGATCTGCTGTCCCGACTTTTTCGCCACTCCCCCGGGAGTTATGTCGCGATCCTGTTGGCACTTTCGCTGACTGCGTGCAAAGTCGGCCCCAATTACAAACGCCCGGCTACCACCGTTCCCGATCAATACCGCGGCATAGCTCCGAGCGCCTCATCGCAGACGCCCGCTCAGCCCATTGCCGATACGCCTTGGGCCGGGGTTTATCAGGACGAGGTGTTACAGGGTCTCATCAAGGAGGCGCTGACTAACAACTACGACATCCGCATCGCTGCCACTCGAGTGCTGCAAGCCAATGCGAATCTGGGCATCACGCGTTCCTACCAGTTTCCGATGGTCAATGGTTCAGGCTCGGTCGTCAACCAGCGCGATCAGCTCACAAATCTCGGGACCGATAAGTCGCCGACCTACGACAGCCTCGCGCTGTCGTTG
Organism: uncultured Acidobacteriaceae bacterium; assembly: GCA_963749635.1. Classification (GTDB taxonomy): domain Bacteria; phylum Acidobacteriota; class Terriglobia; order Terriglobales; family Acidobacteriaceae; genus DASRAA01. The sequence goes on along the minus strand of CAVVNW010000005.1, from coordinate 262,556 downwards.
AGCTACATTGTCGACTTCTGGGGGCAGTACCGCCGCGCCACCGAGTCAGCCCGCGCAAGTTTGCTCGCCTCACAATACGCCCAGGAAGTCGTTAGGGTTACGTTGATCGATTCCGTGGCTACCGATTACTTTCTGTTGCGCCAATACGACGATCAATTGGAGTTTTCCAAGAAGTCCGTCGACGCCGACGTCGAGATCCTGAAGCTCAACCAGATCAAATTCAAGGGCGGCGAGAGCGCGATCACCGACGTATATCAGGCCCAAACGCTTTTGCAGCAGGCTGAGGCCCAGGTAATCAGCACCGAGCAATTCATCGAGCAAACCGAGAACAACATCAGCATTCTGCTCGGCAGAAATCCCGGACCAATCGCTCGCGGCCTGACCATTCAACAGCAACCACATCTGCCCGATGTGCCAACCGGCCTGCCGTCGGCATTGCTGGAACGCCGTCCCGATGTCCGGGTGTCGGAAGAGAATCTGGTCGCTGCAAATGCCAACGTAGGAGTCGCCAAGGCGAATTTCTTCCCCCAGATTTCGCTGACCGGTACCTTCGGCGCGCAAAGCACCGCGCTGACCAGTTTCCTGCTAGGGCCGGCAACCTTTTGGGCGGTAGGTGGACAGGCCCTCCAACCCATCTACCAGGGCGGCAGGATCAGGAGCCAATATCGTTTAGCTTGGGCGCAACGCGACGAGGCCGAGCTGACTTACAAGCAGACCGTGAACCAGGCCTTCGGAGAGGTTTCGAACAGCCTCGTCGGCTACAACCAGTCCCGTCTATACCGGATGAAGATCCAGCAGCAAACGGATACCTACAAGCAGATGGCGGACTTGGCAAACGTTCGTTTCCAGGGCGGCGTCACCAGTTTCCTCGAAGTGCAGTATTACGAGCAGCAGTATTTTCTATCTGCGCTGAGTCTTTCGCAGGCCTGGTATGCCGAGCTGCAAAACTATGCCGCGCTTTATCAGGCACTGGGCGGTGGCTGGCAGCCGTAATAGGGGACCGGTTGAGAGGCTGCTGAAAAACTCGCTCTTAGCGGTGTTTTGAAAGGGCACGGCTTCAGCCGTGCCGTACGGGCCTTTTTATTCATTCCTCGCGGACTTTAGTCCGCGGGGAATTGCTTCTGAACAACTTCTTCAGGCAGCGTAACCGCCGAATTGTAGACCTTGTGCCACTTCCTGGATTGCTCTAGTTCGGCGCTCGAATGTCCGACCCGTCATCGTTGACGTAGTAGCCGCCGTATCGCTGCTCGCTTCGAAACAGAATGCGGATCCAGTAGCGCGTGGTTTCGTCCACGACTTGGACGAACTCGAACTCCACGACTTTTCCGACATTGAGATGCGCTGTGGTTTCGAAGCCAATGCCGCCGCGGCTTAGGTTGGTACAAATGCCTGGGTAGTATGTCGGCTCGCCGTCGATACTGACGATTCGGATGGGTAGGTTGGTCAGTAGCCGGTCTAGCCTTCTGCGGTCCGCCGCTATCGGTGGCTGAAGCTTGGGAAAGCCGCTGTCTAACTGATTCGCCATGACTGGTCTCTTCATCGGCAGGTCCCGGAACTCCTTGAGTCGGACCTGCGGGGCTGCCCCCCGGCGGAAAAACCGTTGCGCCCCTGCGATTCGCGCTTCGCCTTGACACCGTCAGATAGACTGACACCCGGCGAACCAATCCTGAAGAGGAACTTTCATTGAGCAAGCGTCTGGCGGAGGAATTACAGCAACTTGAGTTGATGAAGCGCTGCTACGGACGAGGTTGCGCCACGAAATGTGAGCGCTTTCTAGTACGCCTGCGGACTGCGAAGTTCGAGGATGTTGAAAGCCTCATACGATTTCACGATACCCTGCTTTTCCTCCGCGCATTTCCCCAAAGCGAGTCAGTCGCCCGCCTAGCCGACGAACTGCTCGCATCGCTGGAGCCCCAAGTCTCAAGGTTGCTGGTTTTACCTTCTGCCGCCGAGCTTTTCGACGATGAAGCCGTCTCCGGAATCGCCGGTACCTCGGTTACGAACACATGGACGCTGGAACTAGCGTGCCGTCTTGTCGAACGGCACCCGAAGGACGTGAGCGCCCAATGGAATCTCGACGATCGCTATCGCCAACTGGCGACTATTCTCCCAAATTGCATTCCACTGCTGGCGGACGATTCGTTTGTCGAGGCGGATACGCCTTACCTCGAGTGGATCGAGTCAGCTTCGGGCGGCAAAAAACACGAGCTTCAGTGGATGCTGAACAGCTTCTCAAACCTTCCGATGCCGCGACGAATTCGGACTAGCTTGTACGACGCTTTGGATGTGAATCTTCGATGGAACTTGCGCGACTCGCCCGCCAGTCGCACCCTCGCGCGACGGCCAGTGTCGCGAATTTTCACTCATAACGCGCCGCTGCTTCAGCGCAAAGATGTCTCTCTCTTCGATGAGATGATTTCCGCTCCACTCGCCCTGCGAAAGTTGAGTCGCCGCGAAGGGCAGGGAATTATTGCCATGGCGCAAGACGCGCTGGCCGTCCGCTATCGCGAACTACAAGGGTCTACATACGGAGATCCGAATTACGTTTTTCAGGCCGACGTCGGCCGCGGCGTCCAGTTGTTCCTTTGGGGGCTTGACGCAGAGTGGCGGCTGCCGCTGCGGGCCTACTACGCAGGCTTAACTTTGAAAAACGGTGTTCCCGTCAATTACTTCGAAGCCATCGGGCTGTTCGAATGGATGGAAGTCGGATTTAACACGTTTTATGCATTTCGCGAGGGCGAGACAGCGTGGATCTATTCAAAGGTCCTGCATCTCCTTCATCAATTGGCCGGCGCGACCTGCATTTCCGTCTATCCCTACCAGATCGGACAAGATAACGAAGAAGCCATCCAGTCCGGAGCGTTCTGGTTCTATCGGAAGTTGGGCTTCCGGCCTGGACGTCCCGATTTACTCGCCATCACCGAGCAGGAAGAGCGAGAGTTGGCTCGCGATCCAAAGCACCGCACCAGCGCGCGAATCTTGCGCAAGCTGGCTGAGGGCCACATATTCTTCGAATTCGGCAACACTCCTGTTGGTCGGTGGGATTCCTTTTCCACACGAACCTTGGGTCTGAGAGTTCAACGCAAGATGGCCGCGGAGTTCGGTGGCGATGTGCAAAAAATGCGGACGGCAGCGACATCACGGCTCCGCAAAATATTGGGGTTGAATCTCCGAAGCTGGAACGCTCACGAACAGACTGCCCTTAGCGATTTCGCAGTTGCTTTATCCCTGGTACCTAACCTGGCACGGTGGAGTCCCGTGGATAAGCAAAAACTCGCCGCCATCATTCGCGCCAAGGCCGGTCCAGACGAAACGCGATATTTACGGCTCCTGCAAAAGCACCACCACCTACGCGACGTGCTGCTTGAGCTCGGCTCCGATCCTCAACCATTGGCAGGAAGCTCTAAGAAATAAAACCTCTGTGTCTCAGTGCCTCTGTGGTTAGTGTTTCCTGGTCACTTTGGCCGCCTGCTTACTCAGCCGTCTTCGTCTCCTTGTCTGGCATGTTGTATTCAGGATGAGGGATTCCCATCAACCAATCGTCGAACCACCCCACGATGTGATCGAGACGCTCGACCCGGTGCCACGGCTGTCCTGACCGAGACAGTTCGTGCGACTCGCCAGGGAAATGCACCATCACCGTTGGCCGGTGCATATATTTCAACGCCCGGAACATCTGCTCGCCACCGCTGCCAGGAGGCGTGCGATAGTCAACGTCGCCCAGAATAAACATCATCGGCGTGTCGACGTTCTTGATGTACGTGATGGGCGAGCGCTTGACGTAATCCTGCGGATCATCGAACGGTGGCGCCTTGAACCAGTTCGCCTGGAACAGCGTGAAGTCAGCCGTGTACCACCACGAGGCCCAGTCGGATATGTCTCTCTGTGACACCGCGGCGTGGAATCGATGGGTCTGTCCGACCGTCCAGTCGGTGAGCAGTCCTCCGCCGCTCCCGCCCGTAACGCCCAGCTTATTCGCATCGATATAGCCACGTTTTACCAGTTCGTCCACACCCGCCATCAAGTCTTTGTAATCGTCGCCGGGATAGTGGTACTGAATGATGTTTCCAAACTCCTGCCCGTAACTGGTACTGCCGCGCGGATTGGGATACAGCACGACGTATCCTTTCGCCGCCATCCATTGAAATTCGTGATCGAAGACCCATCCATACGCCGAGTGCGGCCCGCCGTGAATATTCAAAATCATGGGATATTTCTTGGAAGGGTCGAAGTCCGGCGGTTTCTGCACCCAGGCTTCAATTTTCTTGCCGTCAAAGCTGGTGTACCAAACGTCTTCTGGCAATGTCAGGTTGAGTTCAGAGAACAACGGCCCGTTGATGTTCGTGATCTGCCGCTGCGACCCACTCGCATCCAGCACAAACAACTCGTCGATCATTACAGGCGTTGAAACATTGAGTACGACCGTATTTCCGTCCGCCGATTCAGCGAAGTCTTCCACCGCCTGATTGCCACGCGTCAACTCGGTCACTTCGCCAGTCTTCGCATCGATCGAAACCAGCACAGCGCGGCCCTCTTTTCCGACCACATCAACAATGTGCGAGCCGTCTTTTGACCATCTGGCGCGCGGCCCTCCGGCTCCTCGCGGCGCGCGATTGTCGCCGCCTACCCCACTGCCCACGTCATAGTCGTACTTAGCCGTCAGGTTGACCGGTTCCGACTTCGCCTTCAGGTCGAGCACCCACATATCAGGCTGCGAGTACGACCGCACAGGCTGCTGTACAGCTCCAACAAAGGCCAATCGGCTGCCGTCAGGGGACAGTGACATTTCGCCGATTCCTCCCAGCAGACCGCCTAAATGCACCGTCGTCAGCAACTGAGCCGTGCCGCCGCCGACCGGAATCGTCATGATCTCCGATTTCGGAAGCTCGTAATACGGCTCCGGAACCCGGTTCGTGTGATAGAGAATATCTTTTCCATCCAGAGTGAAAAGTGGTTCGTGCTCATCGAAATTTCCTGTCGTCAGTTGCCGGGGAGTGCTCTTCACTTCGGAGCTCGAGGGCAGGTCCATGATCCAGATGTGCTGGTGATGTTTCGGATCGGTGTAGCCTGTGCCATTAAAGCGATAGATCGCGCGGGTGATGACCCTAACGTCGCTTTCGTGTTCGGGTTCGCCTCCCGCGTCTTTCTTCTGCTTCTTGGCTAAGTCGTCTGGGTTGGCATCGCACAGAAACGCGATCTGCTTGCCGTCGGGAGACCAGACTGGGGCAACCGCTGAACGTGGCAGGTCAGTGATGGTCCAGGCTTCGCCTCCAGCCAGAGACAACAACGCCAGCTGAGATGGCACGGGTTTGCCTTCTTTGGGTGGTTCGCTACTGCCTCGCACAAACGCAATCCACTTGCCGTCGGGAGACCAACGCGGCTGGGTATCGCGCTTCCCGTTGGTAAGGCGCACCGGGGCCGCTGAATCCGAGGTCGCCACCATCCACAGCGCAGTATCGTAACCGTCTTTTTTCTCGTTGACACTTACGCGCACAAACACTACGTGTGCGCCATCGGGAGACACCTGCGGATCGCCGATCCACTGGAAGCGAAAAATGTCCTTGTCCGTGATGGACCGCTTGTTCTGGGCAACAGCAAACAGACACGAAAACGCAAGCAACGCGATGACAGCAAAACGACGCATGTTCAGCAACCTCACAGGCGAGAATCGGAAGTTAGTTATAAACGTGCGACGGCCTATTGTCGAGGCGGCGAGCCGAGCCTGCGAGGCACTGTTCACCGTCAGACCGCTCTCCATTCGTTATCATTCACCTGGAGCGGGATACAAGGCTCGAAAGGTTGGTAGAAGAATGGCGTACGCGGCGCTTGATCTCTCGGGGAAGTCGGCTGTCGTTATCGGTGGAACGGCGGGGATTGGACATGCTCTGTCACTGGGCCTCGCGCAGGCCGGCGCAGACGTGGTGCCTACCTCTCGCCGCCGCGACCTCGTAGAGCAGACCGCCGACGAAATCCGGGCGCTTGGACGCCAGTCACTGAACTGCACTTCCGACGTAATCGATCGCCCCAGCCTCGACCATTTGCTCGCAGAGACGATAAAAGCGTTTGGCAAAGTGGACATCCTGGTCAACTGCGCCGGCCGCACCAAGCGCGCCCCAACGCTCGACTTTCACGAAGAAGACTGGGACGCCATTCTTGATACCAACCTCACCGGAACCCTTCGCGCCGCACAGGTTTTTGGACGCCACATGCTCGAGCGGGGCTACGGGCGCATCGTCCATATCGCCTCCGTCGCGAGCTTCGTCGCACTCTATGAAGTTGCGGCCTACGCCGCCAGCAAAGCTGCCGTAGCGTCACTCACGAAATCACTGGCTTTGGAGTGGGGACCGCGCGGCGTTTGCGTAAACGCCATCGCGCCCGGCGTCTTTCCCACCGACTTGAACCGCAGCCTGCTCGAAGGCACCGAGCGTGGTCGCGAATTCCTGACCCGCGTGCCCATGAAGCGTTTCGGCAATGTGAACGAGCTTTGCGGCGCGGCGATATTTCTCGCATCCGACGCGGCCAGCTATGTGAACGGGGAAGTGATCGTCGTAGACGGCGGATTCCTGGCCAGCGGCGTGAATCAGTAGCCGCAGAAATCGACAGTCGCTATTGCGATGTGCCAACAGTTACCGGCCTGATTTGAGGCGCCAGCAACTGCACCAGCAGGAACGCGCATGTGTAAGCCGAAGCCGCTATGAGAAAGATCAGCCTATACGAACCGGTCCATTGCAAGATGTATCCCACCGCTTTGGCGGCGAATATGGCCCCGACCGCACCGGCCATGCTGCCAATTCCCACCACGCTTCCAACCGCTGACCGTGGAAACATGTCCGAGGCCAGCGTATACATGTTTGCCGACCAGCCCTGATGTGCGCCAGCGGCTAGCGCCACAACTCCAACCGCGAGCCACAAATGAGGCGTTCTCGACGCGAACACAACCGGTATAACCGCTACCGCGCATATCAACAAAGCAGTCTTGCGGCTGCGGTTGAGCGTCCATCCCATTCTCAGCAATGCCGATGAGATCCATCCGCCGCCGATGCTGCCGACCGTCGCGCCCGTGTAAACGACGAACAACGGCAGGGCCATGGCGCGGATGTCGAGCCCGAAACGCCTGCTGAGGAAGTCGGGAATCCAAAACAAGTAGATGTACCAAATGGGGTCCGTGAACAGCCTTCCCAGAGCAATGGCCCAGGTTTCACGATGGACCATCAGTACCCGTACGGGTGGTGGTGGTATCTTCTCGTCCGGCTGATCGCTGCGGATGTACGCTAACTCGCTAGCTGAGAGCTTCGGATCTTCTTCCGGGCGGCGATAAAGACTCCACCAGACAATCACCCAAATCAGGCCGAGTGCTCCAGTGCCCACAAACGCCATCTGCCAGCCGAATCGGTACACGATCCACGGAACCGCTAACGGAGTGACGATCGCCCCGATATTTGTTCCGGAGTTAAAAATTCCGGTTACCAATGCGCGCTCTTTTTTGGGGAACCACTCCGCTGTCGTCTTAATCGAGGCAGGGAAGTTGCCCGACTCTCCCAATCCGAGCGCAAACCGCGCAGTCGCGAATTGCATCACCGATCGGGCCAATGCGTGCGTCATCGCCGCCGCACTCCAGATCAAGACCGCCAGCGAAAACCCTTTGCGTGTGCCGATTCGATCGACAACTCGACCCATGACCAGCAGCCCGATCGCATATGCCACGTGAAAGGCCAGCACGATGTTGCTATAGCCAATCTCCGTCCAGCCCAGTTGGCTTTGCAAGACCGGCTTCAGCAGCGCGATGACCTGCCGGTCCATGTAATTGATGGTGGCGGCGAAGAACAGCAGCGCGCACACGAACCAGCGGTGATGAGTAATAGATGCGACGCGGTCGGCCATCTAGAAGTCAGTCGCAGTGCGAAGTCGGTAGAGTATTTCGCCGGCACGTGGGATCAGCTTGATGCCTTCGTTCTCTCGGTCGCGCCATTCGTCCAAATTCACGCTGCTCGGGTCGCAGTATTTGAGATTGATTTGCGCGCAGCGTTCTTGCGCTATGCCTGTCGCCAGAGTGACCCTGATGCGCGGAGTCTCGAGCCCGCTTTCGGCATCGTAGATTCCCTTGCCGTGAAGATGGGTGGAATGGGCTAGCACGCTGCGTGGAGCGTTCTTGAACTTTTCCCACTGCTTCACGAAATAGTCGCGGCAATGGTAGCCGATCTTGTCGATATCGGCGCCATGGGTGTAGCTGACCTCCGAGATATGAGGCGCATAAATAATTACCTCACCGCCATCGGCCACCGCCGGTTCCACCTTGTACATGCCTTTCGCCGCCGTCCAGAGATCGTCGTAGAGACTCGGCATCACTGACAAAACACGCTGGAAGGGTTCATCGACCCAGACAATGTGCTTCTCAGCCGAGAGGTCAGCGGCCGCACGCCATGCTTCTTTGGCTGCGCCGAAGTACAGACCGGAAACGCCGTCTTCCGTAATCACGGCCGCCAGGCACGCTACCGGCACTTTCACCAGCTCTGCTGCGGCATCGATCACTTCGCGCACCGGCGTGGAATGTGTACCGATCAATTCATGACTGCCCAGCAGCGCTCCCAGCCAATGGGTAAGGCCAATAATCTCGGGGCCACCGATTCCGGGGAACAGGTACTTGTTGCCGCCGGAGAAGCCGACGACCTCATGCGGAAACACCGGACCGCAGATCAACACTTGGTCGTAGTCGAAGATCATCCGATTGATTCGCACCGGAATCGCTTCTTCCAGCAATCCGCAGGAAATCCGTTCGGCTTCTTCTTTCGGAATCACTCCCAGTTCCGTGAAAGTTTCCGGCAAGTCCCAGCGATGATTGACGACCTTCGTTATGCCACACATTCCGTTAACGACCGGCTTGCCCACCAGCGCCGACAGCTGCGCATCGCGCATGAGCGGGTGCGTCCCAAGCGCGACGAGATAATCACACGCCGCCGCTCGTTCGCCGACTTCCCGTTGCAGCAGTTCGAACATCAACGGCATCGGCATGGTCCGCGTCCCATCTGGAATGATCACCAGGATGCGCTTGCCGTTAACCTGCATTTCATCGGCCGTGGAGGCCACGATTTGCTGGACTTCATCCGTCGTCAGAGTGCGATTTGTGAACCCTTTGCCGGTTGCCATATTCCTTGCGTCACGATTGGAGCGATTCGACGCCTCTGTATTGTCGCACTCCCTGAAAGCTGTCCGATAAGTCAGTTTTGAAAGGGCATGGCTTTAGCCGTGCCGTAACCGCCGTATAGAATAAACGGGCTTCAGCCCCGGAGGGAGTTCGGTTTCGGACGCTCTCACAGAGAGTTGCTTCTTGCACTGTGCCGCAAAACCCGAGAGCATGGTCTCATGAGAGCCTTCCTCGACGACGATTTCCTCCTCAACTCCGAGACCGCGCGCCGACTCTACCATGAGCACGCCAAGCTGCAGCCAATCGTCGACTATCATACCCACCTCAGCGCAGCCGACATTGCTTCTGATCGCAGCTTTGCGAACCTCACGGAAATCTGGCTCGAAGGCGACCACTACAAATGGCGCGCCATGCGCGCCAATGGAGTTGCCGAGCGCTTCTGCACCGGCGACGCTTCGCCCTACGACAAATTCCAGCAGTGGGCGCGAACCGTTCCGAATACTTTTCGTAATCCGGTTTATCACTGGACTCATTTGGAGTTGCAGCGTTATTTCGGCATGACAGAGCCGCTCAACGAGCACACCGCTCTCCAAATTTGGGAAAACGCAAACCAGGCATTGGCTGACGGACTCACGACGCAGGCCATTGTGAAGAAGTTTGGCGTGAACGTCGTTTGCACTACGGATGATCCCACAGACGACCTGCGACATCATCGTCTGCTAGCGGAAACAAATCTGCCCTTCCAGGTGTTGCCGACCTTCCGCCCTGACCGCGCGCTGCGAATCGACGACCCCGAGAGTTTTCTGGCGTGGCTCCAGAAGCTCCGCGAAGCCAGCAACACCGACATCAACAGTCTTGCGGCGCTACTCGACGCGCTACGAAAGCGACACGATTACTTTGACCAGCACGGTTGTCGCGCGTCGGACCACGGCCTGAGTCGCTGTTATGTCACTCCTGCCAGCGAAGCGTCGCTCACGAAAATCTTTGCCAAAGTTCTTGCTGGACAGCCCGTCACCGTCGAAGAGCAAGAATCCTATGCTTCTTCTCTGATGTTGTATTTCGGGCTTCTCAATAGCGAAAAAGGCTGGGTCCAGCAGCTTCATCTCGGTCCACAGCGCAATCTAAGTACCGCGGCGCTTCGTACCGTCGGCGCTGACACCGGTTTCGACGCCATCGGTGACGAACCTCAGGGCAAGGCGCTGGCGAACTATCTCGACCTGCTGCAACGCGAGAATGCCCTCCCGCGCATGGTCCTCTACAACTCCAACCCTGCCGACAACTACCTGTTCGCAACCATCGCTTCGAGCTTCCACAGCAGCGACGGGACGGGTGGAGCGCTGCAGTATGGATCTGCCTGGTGGTTCCTCGACCAGAAATACGGAATCACGGACCAGCTCAACGTCTTGTCGAGCGTGGGGCTGCTGTCTAGATTCATCGGCATGACTACCGACTCGCGCTCCTTCCTGTCCTTTCCGCGTCACGAATACTTCCGCCGGATCCTTTGCGACTTGGTTGGCGGGGAAGTCGCACGCGGCGAACTTCCGGACGATGAGCGATTGATAGGTGGACTCATCGAGGACGTTTGCTCCCGAAACGCGGCCGCATATTTCGGCTTGGATTCGGCTAAATCTCGTCTGGATTGATACGCTGCCTCCGCGAAAACCGCAGCGTATAATTCTGCTCAGTCTCAACCGGGCGATTCATTTGTAATACTGTCGCTTGCCTAAAGGTTCTAAACCATCGATCGCGAGGTCATCATGAAATCGAAGGATGCCGACAACGCCTCTCCCCGCAACCGTCGCGAATTCCTGAAGGCCAGCGGAGCCATCACGGCCGGCCTGGTGGCGCAGGCCGCACTGCCTGCCTCGGCGGCGACTCCGCCCTCCTTACCGTCCAATCCGGCGACGCCCAATGCTATGCCCACGCGCAATCTCGGCAAGACCGGATACCGTGTCGGCATCTTCAGCCTCGGGGGCCAAGCCGCACTGGAACGCGCCGACAATGAGGCTGTTGCCGTGCCCATCATCGAGAAGGCCCTCGACCTCGGTGTCAATTACATCGACACGTCCTCAATCTACGGCGGCCCGGAACGCTGGAGCGAACAATACGTCGGAAAGGTAATGAAGCATCGCCGAGCGGAAGCTTTCCTCGCCAGCAAGACGAAAGAGCGCACCAAAGACGACTCGCTCCGCATGCTGGAAGTTTCACTCAAGCTGCTGAACACCGACCACCTTGACCTCTGGCAACTGCACGACATCGGCTCCGACAACGAAGTCCAGCAGATTTTCGCCAAGGGCGGCGCCATGGAAGCGCTTCTCCAGGCACGCGACCAGAAGATGGTTCGCTTCCTCGGCATCACGGGCCACTTCCGTCCCGAGCCGCTGATCGAGTGCATCCATCGCTATCCGTTCGACACCATCCTGATGGCCGTCAACGCGGCCGACCCGCATCACTTCAGCTTTTCCGAGCAATTGCTGCCGCTGGCAGTCGAAAAGCAGATGGGCATCATCGGCATGAAAATTCCCGCCCGCGGGCGCATCCTTTCTTCCTGGACGCCGCCGCCCATCGAGCAGCAGAAGCATATGTGGGAAGGTATGGTGCTAGCGCCGACCCCGGGCACGCTCGACATGCGTCAGGCGATGTATTACTCGCTATCGCTGCCGATTTCGACCGTCATCATCGGATGCGACACGACCGCGCAGTTGGAGCACAACGTCCAACTGGCGCGCGAATTTACGCCGTTCAACGACAAGCAGTTGGCTGGGTTGGTGCAGAAGGCCGAGCCGGTATCCAAACAGGCATTGTTCTTCCGCTTCTACGATCACTCGTAGGGTAGAACTGGTCTTTATGCCAGCGTACGAGCGGGTTTTGAAAGGGCACGGCTTCAGCCGTGCCGATAAGCCGTTTATTTTTGCCATTCCCCGCCGGACTTCAGTCCGGCGGGGAATCCGCTTTTCCAATCCTAGATTGCATCTAGCTGGTTGGCCGTTCGCGTGGTGGCTGCGATGCGAAAAAGTCCTGCTTGAAGCGCCGCGCATACTCGGTAATCAACTGCTCGACCCGCGCCTCATCAGGCGATCGCACAATCAGTCCCGCGTGGTGCTCTTTCTTCATCCGCCACACAATTTCGGGATCCGCATAAGCCGACGTATCCGGATGCTCCTGCCGCGCCAGCGAAATCAGCAATCCTGCAAAATCATGCCGCAACGGAGAGACCTTGTAATCCGTCTTCCCGCCAGCGATCTCGAGCTTCGCCCACTCCGCCCACAAGTTGACGCCGGTCGCCGCTTCGATGAGGTCTGCAATGTGCGCTCCACCTACACGCGCTGAAGTCTCCAGAAAGTAGAGTGTCCCGTCACGGCCCTTAATGAACTCGCTATGCGACACCCCGCGCACCATGCCAAAGGCCTGTAGCACCTTTTGATTAAGCGCGCGCAGCGCCACTTCATCCCCGGAACCCCCGGCCAGCGTTCGCGTCGTGAAGATGTCGCCTTCATGCGAAACATCCATCGGCGGACGCCCGTACTTACTCGCTATCGAAAACAGCAGCTCTTTTTCATACGTGATGGTGTCGACGTGGAAAATATCGCCCGGCACATAGTGTTCCAGCAGATAGAACGATTGCTGATCGCCCAACCGGTCAACCGCCGCCCAGAATTCCTCAGCACTCGCTATCTTCTTCACTCCAATCGATCCCGCTAACGAGCGTGGCTTCAGCACCCAGGGAGGAGGGACCCGCTGCAGAAACTCGTGCAGCAGCTTGTAATTGAGCACCTGGATGAACTCCGGCACGGGTAGTCCTGCATCACGCGCCCGGGCGCGCATCGCCAGCTTGTCGCGGAAATAACGCGCTGTCGTATCGCCCATACCCGGCACGCGTAGGTGCTCACGCAGCGCTGCCGCCGTCTCGACGTCAAAGTCATCCATTGGAACGATGCGATCGATCACCTCAGTCTTCGCCAGATGACTAATCCCCAGCAGTACATCCTGCAACTTCCACTTCTTGTCCTCATCGGGGACGTAGAAGATGTCATCGAGTGCCTGTCGCGGCCAATCAGCATCGGCGAGGCTCTGCGAGGTCAGCAGCAGCGTGCGACAACCCTGGCGCTTGCATTCCAGCAGGAAGTCAGTTCCTTTGAAGTAACTTGCCAGACATAGGACTGTCACGGCGCCTCCAGCCGGTCTGAGCGATGACGAAGATTCTGCCAACTTTGCCTCCTACCAATGCAGAGCAATAAGGTAACAGAGTCGCGAGCAATCCCCGGGAGCGCTCCGTGACTCCCTGACCCCAGATCAATTCCACGCCTAATTGACGCTAAGCCCGCGCCCCGCACCAGACAGCGAACGTCTACTGACATGGTAGTAGGGCGTAGCGCTGTGTAGGCTGTGCCTACGTGCATCGCTGACATCTGGAAGGGGGCGTTGGATGGAGGAGAAGCGCGGAATTTTTCGGGGTTTGTGGGGGCTGCTTTGCCATTCGTATCGTTCAAAAAGCCATCGGCTACCTTTCTGCCGCTGCTATTGCTGACTGCCATCGTTATCTTTCCTATTCGTAGTTTTTCGCAAAGTCCAACCGGCGCACTGCAGGGTGAAGTCCAGGATGCGACCCACGGCCGCATTCCCAAGGCCACCATTACCGTCCGTTCGCTGGGCACGTCACTCGAGCGCCAGGTGGCGAGCACTGATCGCGGCGAGTTCCGTATCGACGACCTGATGCCTGGGCCCTACCGCATGACCGTGAGCGCGAAAGGTTTTGCCGACGCCGCTTCTGACGTGACCGTCCCCGTCAGCAACGTTCGCGACATTTTGGTGACGTTGCGGCCCGCACAGGTTCAGCAAACCGTGAACGTGAACGCCGAGCCGTCTTCCATTACCACCCAGCAACTCGATACCACCGACGCCGTCAACGGAGGCGTCGTCAGCGGCAAGGACTTGCAGGACATTCCCCTCGCCGCCCGCAGCTTCGCCAACATCGCCTACATGGTGGCAGGTACGGAACCGGTCGAACCCTCCGATCCCACCAAGGCCCGCATCACAGCGGTCTCCACCGGCGGTAGCTCCGGTCTCAACAATCAGCTTACGGTCGATGGTGTGGACAACTCCGACGACTACATTGGCGGCTTCCTGCAGAACTTTTCGCCCGACGTGATCCGCGAATTTGCCGTGCAGACGTCGCAGCAAAACGCCGATGTCGGCCGTACCACCGCAGGTTCGGTTGTCATCAGCACCAAGAGCGGCACCAACGATTGGCACGGCGATTTCGCATTTTTTGAGCGCGCCGCTGCGTTGAATGCTCGCTTCCCGATCGAAAACCCTGCACCCGAGCCGAAACAGCCCTTCTCGCGGCAGAACTATGTGGGAACCATCGGCGGCCCCATTGTCAAAGACAAGCTTTGGATCTTCAGCGGCTTTGAGATGGTGAACGAACACGCCAGCATCAATTACAGTCCCGATAGCTTGACCGAGTTCAATGCGCTAAACCAGCTCGCGCAGCAAGGTCTGATCCCCAACACTACTTCCATCGACATTCCGCCTTATGTGCGGGTGCCTTTTCAGTCTTATCTCGGCATGATGCGCATTGACTGGGCGCAGTCCCAGCGCTCGCAATGGTTCATCCGCTACGCTCTCGACAATTCCACTACCAACAATGCTCTGGTTCAGCAGGCAACGCTGCCTTCCACCGGTGCGACGTCACACTCCAACTACCAGAACGGCGTCATCCACAACACGTTCGCTTTTAGTCCGAACTGGCTTGGAAATTTCACCTTCGGCGTCAGCTATCTGCACGGCACTGCGGAACGAACTGGATATCTCGGGTTTGCTTTGGCCTTTCCATTCAGTTCCACATCGAAGACCATCTCAGGATTTGAGACCTACGGTGACAACCAGTTTGTGACTCCCATTACAGCCTTTCCCATTGAGCGTAACCAGGAGAAATACCAGTTTCGTTACGAGGTCAGCGGCTCGACCGGACGTCACGCTCCCAAGTTTGGTGTGGACTTCATTCACGAGCCCGTGCTGAGCGGCGCGTTCCCTGGCACTCCGGAGACTCTTTACGTTCTTACTGAGAATCCGACGTATTACTTGACCAACCCCGCCCAACTCACGGCCGAACTGAACTGTCTTCCCCCGTTCGACGGTGGAAACTGCCAGACAACCTCGACCGGCGCCAGCAATGGAAGCTTCTCTCAGAATGTCCAGCGTTTCGGGCTTTATGCCATGGACACTTGGCGCGTGACCCCCGAGCTGACCATCAATTACGGACTCCGCTGGGACACGACGTTTGGCCTGTTTCAGGCCTCGGGCGTGAGCCAGCTCTTCAATCCCGCCGTGCAAACCATTCGTGGTCTCGACCTTCCTTTGCCAACCGGCATCCCTCATGACTACCGCAAGGCCTTCGCGCCGCGTCTGGGAATTGCCTACAACCCCGATGGCATAGAAGATCTGGTGGTTCGCGCCGGTATCGGCATGTATTACGACGACCTGGCCCAGAACGGTTGGGCGACTGCTTTTCAGGCCGTCAACACTCCCTCCGCCTTTCAACCCTGCACCCAGCCAGGCGATCCCGGCTGTCTGCCGGGCTCTGCCAATGGTGGTAGCGGATCAGTGATCGACCCCAACTACACTACGCCGTATTCCATCCATGTCACCGGCGGAGTCCAGTACCAGTGGCACAAGAACTGGATCATGAGCGCCGATTACGTCCACGAGCAGGGAGTTCACGGCTATCGTCGCTACAACTACACCTCGGGCTACACCCTGTCGTCGCCGTTGTTCGCGCCTGACATGGACACCCAGCAGGCCAATGTTCCCGACATCTCTGTTTTCAAGTCCGACAACCGCTCCAGCTATAACGCGATGATGCTGCATGTGCAGGGCAACGTCACCCATCGTTTCAACCTGACTGCGAACTATGTGCTTTCCAGCGCCAAGACTTGGGGCTGCGTGCTGGGCGAGTTGTGGGATTACGTAAACGGCGTTTGCAATCCGCTGAACCCATTCGCCCCCGGCGATTACGGCCCGTCGGGCGAAGACGTTCTCAGCCGCTTCACCTTGGCCGGAATTGTCTATGTCCCCGGCGGATTTCAGGTCACCACCCTCTTTCAGGCGGAAAGCGGCCGTCCCATCACCCTGACCACTCCGGTGGACGTGAACGGCTTCGGCGATCCCTCGAATGATCGAGCAGTCGTTAACGGTGTGCAGACCAGTCTCGATCAGTTCCGTGGAACACCGTACGTGCAGCTCGACCTCCGCGTTACCCGTCCGTTCAAGGTCAAAGAAAGATGGGACATCATGCCGTTCATCGAGTTCTTCAACCTGTTCAACCGCAACAATCCGGGCGCGAATTACGTGACCGACATTTCTGCCTTGCCCACGCCGGTCAACAATCTCTACAACGTCACGGCCCTGTGTCCAACTCCAGCGTGCGGCGTGCCGGTCACCAACCCCAAGCAGTTGTTAGTGCCGGCCGGAGCGCTGGGCGACTTCTTCGGTCCCGGCACCACCGTAGGAATCCCGTTCGCAGCCCAACTCGGCGTGCGAGTCACCTTCTAGTCCGGCGAGGACCCGGTTTCCGGTCTTGCCCGGGTGCCCCACTCATTCCTGGTTTGGGCGGGGCGCAGCTTTAGCTGCGCCGTAGAAGTCCTTTACCATTGTTACTTCTCGCGGACTGTAAATCCGCAGGTGCATTTGGCTTTTCCAAATCTGATCCGCGTCCTCCGCGCAATCCGCGGTTGCCTTTGTATTTTGCCCAAAATCTTATCCGTGCGATCCGTGTAGATCCGCGGCTGCTTTTGCCCCTAGGCTACGCTCCCCGTCCACCGGCTTCCCGAAACAGTTGCAGGTTCGAGCGCAGGATAATCCCGGGATTCAGATACTGTGTCCCCGGCAGGTCCACCTCGTGAAGTAAGTGTTCCGCCAAACTACGTACGGCAAGTTGCCCCTGCCGATACGGCCTCTGATGCATCGAAGCGTCAATGGTTCCGTTACGAAACAGCGGCACCATCTCGCGGAAAAGATCGGTCGCGATCACCTTGACGTGGCTGGCGCGATTTGCCTCCGTTAGCGCACGACATACGGGCAGGCAATTGACCGTATTGATGTAAATTCCCGAAAGTTCGGGGACCTGCTTCAGCAGCTTGCGTGTCTTGCGAAAACTCTCTTCCGGATCTTCATGGCCTTCGATGGTTGCCACCACAAACCCGCCATGGGAGTGCTCTCGAAAGCTTTTCGTGAACCCCTCCGATTTCTCCCGGTGGTCAACTGTCTTGAGCATGCCGGTAATAATCGCCACTTGCGCGTCCGGCGCCGCGAATTTTGCCATCAGCTCGCCCGCAATCAGTCCATTGAGCCGGGGTTCGACGCACACGATGCACGACCGCTGACTGCCCGGAGCGTCCGTCGATACGCACACCACGCGCACGTCGCTTTCCTCTCGCGGCATCGATGAGCGGCGTCATCGCCTCCGGATTCCCCGGAGTGACCACGATTCCTTGCACGTTCGAATCGAGCAGGCTTCGAAACGCTTGGCGCTCGCCTTTGCCGAGTTCCGGAATCGGATGCAGGAGAAATTCGATTCCGCGATCGCTATACCGGCGCACTTCCTCGTGGATGCCTTCCCACATCTCGTTATAGAAGTAGCGAATCTCACGCGGCACGCATACGCCGATTCGAATGCGTTTTCGTGTGGAAAGGGAACGCGCGGCAAGGTTGGGCCGATAACCGATCTTCTTGGCAACTTCGAGGACCCGGTTGCGCGTCTCATCGTTGATGCCCGGACGACCGTGCAGAGCTCGGTCCACCGTGCCGATCGACACCCCGGCCAGTTCGGCGATCAGAGGAATTCCGCTGCGCTTGGCTTTCATGGGACCCGATACCCCGTCTTACTCTGCATTATTCGTGACCTTCACCGTTTTGAAAGGGGCGCGACCCAACAGGCTGCTGAAAAGTCCGTTCTCGGGTAGAGCTGGCCTTCAGGCCAGCGTCTAAGCCGTCTATTCTTGTCATTACCACTCGGACTTCAGTCCGCGGGGAATCCGCTTTCCTGACTTTTCCGCAAGATGTTTCGCCGCCTTGAATACCTCCCTCTCTTGAAGCGGCACACCGTCACAGCCTGCGGAAAAATTCCCATTCGGATCGTTTTGTATCAGGGCACGACTTTAGTCGTGCCGCGGGAGGTTGAAAATATCTTAGGGCTTTAGCCCCTGAGGTTCTTTCCCACCCGCGAAGATGACTTTTTCCCCGCAGCCTCTTTATATCACCGTTAACGTACACGATTTGACTTTTCTTTCATCCCAATCCGCGCAATAATCGCCATGGGAACCCGGAATTAGTCTTTTATGCCCTCAAAATTACTCGGCCTCGATGTAGGCACAGGTGGAACCCGCGCCGTTCTCATTGACTCCGAAGGAACTGTCGTCGCTTCCCGGACTGCCGACCACGCGTCTTTCGCCTCTCCGCAAACCGGTTGGGCCGAACAAGCATCCGGCCGACTGGTGGCGCGCTACCTGCGAAGCAGTGAAGCAAGTCATGGCGGACTCAGACACCAAGCCTTCCGAAATTGCTGCCGTCGGTTTCTCCGGACAGATGCATGGCGCGGTCCTTCTCGACGCTGCAGGTGATGTCCTGCGCCCGGCTCTAATCTGGTGCGACCAGCGGACCGCCGACGAAGCCCGTGAGTTGACCGAGCAAATCGGCGCCGACCAGATCATCGCCTGGACCTGCAACCCCGCGCTGACCAACTTCACCCTGACCAAGTTGTTATGGGTGCGAAAGCACGAGCCCAAGTTGTTCGAGCGTTTTCGAACGCTGCTGCTGCCCAAGGACTACGTCCGCTTCCGTCTCACCGGCGAGTACGGGATGGACATGGCCGACGCCTCCGGCACGCTGCTGCTCGACGTCGCCAATCGTCGCTGGTCGACCGAGATGGCTCGCGCCACTGGCCTCGATCCCAGTTGTCTTCCGCCCCTGTTCGAGTCGCCCGACGTCTGCGCCACAATCTCGAAAGCCGGAGCAGCAGCTACCGGCTTGCTGGAGGGAACTCCGGTAGTCGCGGGCGCAGGTGATCAGGCAGCCGGAGCTGTCGGTCTCGGCATCGTGAGTCCCGGAGCAGTCCACGCAACCATCGGAACCTCAGGAGTCGTCTTCGCATCCACGGACCGCCCCGCGCTCGATCCCCAGGGGCGACTGCACACTTTCTGCCACGCCATTCCCAATCGCTGGCACGTGATGGGAGTGACCCAATCAGCGGGCCTCTCGCTACGCTGGTTCCGCGATAACTTTGGCACGAGCCAAGAAGACGCCCGCGACCCCTACGAACTTCTTTCCGAAGAGGCGGCTTCCATCCCTCCCGGCTGCGATGGCGTTCTGTGGGCGCCCTACCTGATGGGAGAACGCACTCCCCACCTCGATCCCAACGCGCGCGCGGCCCTGATCGGTCTGGCAGCGAACCACGGTCGAGGCCACATCATTCGCGCCATCCTCGAAGGCGTCGCCTTCAGCCTGCGCGATTCATTCTCCATCTTCTCCGAAATGCAGGTTCCCGTTTCCAGGATTCGTCTCGGCGGCGGCGGCGCGCGATCTCCGCTTTGGCGTCAGATCCAGGCCGACGTTTACGGCCACGCGGTTGAGATCCTGCAGGCGGAAGAAGGCGCCGCCTACGGAGCGGCCTTGCTCGCCGGAGTTGGTGCTGGCACTTGGTCGAGCGTCGACGAGGCCTGTCAGCGATGCGTGCGCGTTTCGAAACAGGTCGAACCTGATTCCACGACGGTCGCAACCATGAATCGCCAATACGAGTATTACCGCCGCATGTATCCGGCGTTGCGTGACATTCGTCGCAATTCAAATTCATCCGCGGCTTCTTGAGCCGCGAAATTCCTGGAGGCATTATGACTAACGACAAGTACGATCCCCGCCCCGAGCATAAATTCTCCTTCGGCCTCTGGACGGTTGGCAATCGCGGGCGCGACCCTTTTGGCGAGGCTGTTCGCCCCAGCATTCCCCCCAATGACATCGTTGCCCTGTTGGCCGAGGTCGGTGCGTGGGGCGTGAATCTTCACGACAATGATCTCGTTCCCATCGACGCCACGCCCGCTGACCGCGACCGCATCGTCCGCGAATTCAAAGCCGCCTGCCAGCAACATGGAATTTGCGTTCCCATGGCGACCGTCAACCTGTTCTACGATCCGGTCTTCCGCGACGGAGCCTTCACCGCCAACGATCCCGACGTCCGCGCCTACGCGGTGCAAAAGACCATGACTGCCATGGACCTCGGCGCAGAACTGGGCGCCAAGACTTTCGTCCTTTGGGGAGGCCGCGAAGGCACCGAAACCGACGCCTGCCGTCGTCCCGACGACGCCATCAAACGCTTGCGCGAGGCCCTGAACTATCTGTGCGAGTACAACCTCGACAAAAAGTACGGCTTCAAGTTCGCGATGGAAGCCAAGCCCAACGAGCCGCGCGGCGACATCTACATGGCGACCACCGGCGCCTACCTTGGATTCATCCCGACACTCGCGCATCCCGAAATGGTGGGCGTCAACCCCGAGGTCGCGCACGAGCACATGTCGGGATTGAACGCTCTCCACGCCGTCGCGCAGGCCTGGGAGTGCGGCAAGCTCTTCCACATCGATCTCAACGACCAGCTTTCCGGCCGCTACGATCAGGACTACCGCTTCGGCTCCGCCACCCCGAAAGCAATGTTCTGGCTGGTGAAGTTCCTCGAGGACGTCGGCTACGAAGGTCCCCGCCACTTCGACGCTCACGCCTATCGCACCGAAGACATCGAGGGCGTGAAAGATTTCGCGCGCGGCTGTATGCGGACCTACGTGATCCTCAAGGAAAAGGCGCGCCAGTGGAACGACGATCCCGACATCCAGGCCATCGTCAAAGAACTGACCGCGGGCAACTCGAAAAGGCGTTGGGACGTATTCCAACGCGAGCGCCCAAAAGTTGCAAGCGACCAACTTCGACCGTCACGCCCTCGCGCAGAAAGGTCTACAGTACGAACGGCTCGATCAACTCACCATCGAATTGCTGATGGGAGTGCGATAGCCGCTACATCTCGTTCGCCGACGCGGAACCGGCGCTTGCAATCTTCTCCGCACCTCTTACAATGTTTGCGGAATCCAATCGCGACGTCGACTAACGATGCCAGCGCAATTATCAGTAAGGAGATTCGGCAATGTCCGCTTCTGTTCCCGAAAGTCACAAGGACCTCTTCCAGAAACCCGCATTCGGGGCCTTCACCACCCTCATGCCCGACGGCAGCCCGCAAACCACTCCGGTCTGGGTCGACTTCGACAACGGCAAAGTGATCGTCAACACCGCGCTCGGCCGCCAGAAGGACAAGAACGTCCGCCATGACCCTCGTGTCGCCGTCACTCTCATGGATCCAGCCAATCCGTACCGCTACCTCGAAGTCCGCGGCCGGGTCGACGAAATCACCGAGGATGGCGCTGACAAACACATCGACAAGATGGCCAAGAAGTACTTGGACAAGGACAAATATCCCTTTGCCCAACCCGGTGAGAAGCGTGTCCTGATCAAGATCACGCCCGACAAGTTCAGCACCATGGGGTAAAGAAATATTCACCACAGAGTGTGCGCAGGTCACGGAGAAGACTTACTCAAATATCTCCGTGTGCTCCGTGTTCTCCGTGGTGAATGTTTTGGATTTGCGGGCGAATCACTTTCTCGAGTCCGCGGGCACAGGTGTTGGCTCCTCGCTCACAAATCCCCACGGACAATGTCTGCACCCGGATGTGCAGCAGTAACCTCGATCTCGCAGGTACTGCTCCGTGAAAACCCAAAGACCGTTCTCGACGTAGTAGTCGATTCCTTCGATAAGTTCTCGATCGATCACTGCGCCCCTGCCTCGCGCAACAGCGCGCTTCGCTCTTCCGGATCGACCGCAACGCCGTTTCTGAACTTCACATACCTTCCGGAAATCGCCGGCACGCGTTCTCCCGGAACGATGAAGCCTACGAGATTGAGGGGGTCCGCCGCAGAGACAACCAGCGTCTCGCCCGTAGAGGGCAAATTGCGCATGGCACGCAGCGACTCCACCGCCTCAGGCAACGCAAACTGTTCGCCCAGAAATCCGCTGACGAACCTTCCGCCGCGCACCTCGCCTCGGTCCTCCAAGCGACGGAACGTGATCAGTAACTCACGCCACTTCGGCAGGTTCGACTCACGCGCCAGCACCTCGCGAAACACAACTCCGTAGCGCCGCAGCAACATGCGGCACGTCGCCTCGATCGTCTTGCTGCGCTCCGCCGCCTCCACCGTATACAGCAGCGACCACCGCCCGGCAGCGTGCCGTGGCTTTGCAATCTTCGGCGTAGCCGGGCGTCGCCCGCCGCGCAGGATTGATCAAGGAACGAAGATTATCGAACCCATCCGCCGTAACCAGTCCCGCGGCCACCAGTTCCCAAAGCGCCGTCTCGATCTCAGCCTTGAGCTTGCCGGTTCCGCGAACAATATCGGCAAAGAACGATGCTCCTCGCTTGCGCAAAAAATCGGCCACCGATCTTCCCGACTCGCTGAGCACCCGTTCTTCCTTGCTCTCCAGGTCGTCCGAATTGTGCGGCTGCATCCAGTCCGAGTCCTCGCGCACGAAGAACGTAATCGGAGCCACGCTGGTAGGCACCACTCTTCTGCGTCCGCTGCTCGATTCATCCAGCGTTGCCGGATGTGGCGATAACCGTCCCCACCCTACGGCACCAGTCAGGCACAACTGGTCCAGCACCGCTGGGTCATACTCATTCACCCGCGGCCGCAAGATCTGCTTCTCCCACGCGATCGCCGGTATTTCGAATCCCTGCAATTGCCGGACGACCTCCAGCAACCCTCGCTCTCCCCTGCAGTTGCGAATCCGGAGCCAAGTGTTGCCAGCGCAGCAACCAGCGCATGTACTGCGCGGCCGTAACCGGTTCGACCTGTTTGCGTAGGGTTGCAACCGTCAGGTGATGAATGCGCGCCAACAGCCGCCGGTCGCACCATTCCGCAGTTTCAGGCTCGCTGCCTTTTGCGTGGCCGGTAAAGTTGCCGCGCAGTACCGAACCGCTCGCCTCCAGGCGCAGCAATGAGTTCGCGATATCGCTCGTCGGCAGTCCTAACAGAAATGCCAAGCGCCGCTGCGCTCGTTGGTCCCGAGTGCGTCATCCAGCCTCTAATCATCATCAGCAACGAGTCGTCCCGGGAGGTTGCGCTCGACGTCAACTCCGGAGGAGCCACCTCAAACTTCGCATCGGGATAGATGAGCGCGAACTCAGTCGCCCTCTCCGACGCCACGATATAGCGCTGACCGCCTGCGCTTACCCGCAACACCCGCCACGTCTCAAGTACCTCAGGCAGAAACCGCATCCAGCCTTCGACCACGACCTTCCATTCTGGATCGGGCATTTCTTCCGGCAATGCCACCAGCGTTTGCAGTGCATCGTGCAATTCGTCCGCGTCGCGAACATCCGGTCGCGCCTCCTCCCGCACGTTCGCGATGGCCGTCTGATCCAGCCGCCCCACTTCATTCAGCACTGCCTCAGGCAGCACCCTTCGCATCTGCACCGCTCGGGCACGCCGTTCTTCCAGCGGAGCATCGTCCAGAAACGCATACGGATTCGCATTCAGAATCTCGTGCGAGAACTGCGACGGCACCGGCGTGTCCACCGCGATGCAACGAATCGACCCATCCCAGATCGCTGTCAGCACCTCCCGCAATCCATTGATGTCCATCGCCTCGGTGAGTACGTCCTTCATCACTTCCTGGACCAGCGGGTGATCCGGAATCTTGATGTCCCCTTCGATGTTCTCAAAGCAAGCCGCCACGTCCGGAAAAACCGCCGCCATCAAATCGTCGCTGCGAATGCGCTGAATGTATGGCGGAACTTTCTTGCCACCCTGAAAACGCAACAATGCGAGCGCTCGGTTGGCGTCCCAGCGAAAACGAGTTCCGAAAAATGGAGAAGCCAGCGCTGCCTGCTCCAGAATCTCCTGCATCGTCTCCACTTGCAGGTAATGAAACACGTCCGCAAGGGGGAAGCTATGTTGTTCGGCCAGGGCGATGTTGATGCCGTTATCGGTCGCCGCGGCCTGTAACTCGAAGTTGAACGAGCGGCAGAAACGCTTGCGCAACGCTAGCCCCCACGCTTTGTTGATGCGTCCGCCAAACGGCGCATGCAGGATCAACTGCATGCCCCCGCCTTCGTCAAAGAAGCGCTCCGCAATAATGGTCTTCTGCGTCGGCACCGCGCCCAGCACCGCCCGCCCCGCTACGACATACTCGATCAATTGCTCCGCGCCCGAGTGGTCAAGCCCGCACTCCGACTTCAGCCACGCCACCGCCTGCTGCACCTCGGGACTCGCCTCAGGGTAGAGCTGGCCCTCAGGCCAGCGTCCATGCTCTTCATTTTTGTCATTCTTCGCGGTAAGGGGCACGGTGCCCTTTCTGTGCGAGGCACGCTTTTGCCCCCGTTTCGCAATGTGCTTTGAAAGGGCACGGCTTCAGCCGTGCCGTACGACGCCTTGGAATCGTGGGGCTTTAGCCCCTGAGGTACCTCTTCTAGCCTCATTCGTGCCGGCAGCGGCGCCGTATTCGGCAGCATGGTGCTTACCTGTTCCCGCAACTTCGCCACATATTGCGAGAGCTCAGCCGTTCGCGACGGAGCTTCGCCGCGCCAGAAGGGAACACTCGGCGGTGCGCCGTGCGCATCTTCAACGATTACCCGGCCCGACTTCGACTCCACCCTCGTTATGCGCCACGACGTATTCCCCAACAGCATGATGTCGCCCGCGTTGCTTTCGACCGCGAAGTCTTCGTCCACCGTGCCGATGGCAATCTCCTCAGGCTGCACCACGACGCTATACAGCGCAGTCTCCGGAATCGCGCCACCGCTGGTAATTGCTGCCAGCCGCGCACCACGCCTCGCCTTCAATTTTCGATTAACCATGTCGCGATGCAGATACGCCCCATAGCGCCCCCGCGACGCCGCAATACCTTGCGACAACATCTCAAGAATCTTTTCGAACTCTTCCGCCGTCAGGTCGCGATACGGATAAGCCCGCCGTACGCACTCGAACAGCTCCGTCTCATCCCAATCCTCGCAACTGCACATCGCCACAATCTGCTGCGCCAGGATGTCGAGCGGTTTCTCTGGAATGGCAATCCGGTCCAGGTCACCGCACCGAATCGCATAGACCGCCGCAGCGCACTCGACTAAATCGTCACGCGTGGTAGCAAACAGCCGCCCCTTGGGAATTGCTCCCCGCCAGTGGCCAGAGCGCCCGATCCGCTGCAACGCCACTGAAATTGCACGCGGCGAGTTGATCTGACACACCAGATCGACATTTCCAATGTCAATGCCGAGTTCCAGCGAAGCCGTCGCCACCAGCACCCGTATCTCGCCGTTCTTGAGTTTGCGTTCCGCCGCAAGCCGAAGCTTTCTCGCCAAGCTCCCGTGGTGCGCGGCCACCAGCTCTTCGCCAATCCGTTCGCTGAGATGCAACGCAACTCGTTCCGCCAGCCGGCGCGTATTCACGAACACCAACGTAGATCGATGTTGCAGCGTCAACGCCGCGATGCGGTCGTAAATCTCTCCCCACATCTCGTTGCTTGCGATGGGACCAAGCTCAGACGCTGGAACCTCTACCGCCAAATCGAGCGTTCGCCGATGCCCGATGTTCACCACCGCCGGCGCAGGACGGCCCGCGCCCGTCAGAAAATGTGCCACCAACTCGATCGGCTTCTGCGTCGCCGACAATCCGATGCGAGTCGGTTGTCCCGCGAGCATGTCAAGCCGCTCCAGCGAAAGAGACAGGTGTGCTCCTCGCTTGTCGTCTGCGACCGCATGAATTTCGTCAACGATCACCGTTTGCACGCTTCGCAAAATCTGACGGCTCTTCTCGGCGGTCAGCAGAATGTAGAGCGACTCGGGCGTGGTCACGAGGATGTGCGGCGGACGCTTCAGCATCTCGCGCCGCTCTTTGGCCAGCGTGTCGCCGGTGCGCACTGCCGTGCGAATCTCCGGCATCAACATTCCGCGCTCTGCCGCCAGCGCCAGAATCTCGCCGAGCGGTCCGTCGAGGTTTTTCTGAATGTCGTTCCCCAACGCCTTCAGCGGAGACACATACAAAACTTCGGTCCGGTCCGTCAGGCTGCCGTTCAGCGCTTTGTGCACCAGCCGGTCAATGCAAATCAGAAATGCCGCCAGCGTTTTGCCCGAACCCGTCGGAGCCGAAATGAGCGTCGTGCGTCCAGCCAGGATTTCCGGCCAGCCTTGCTCCTGCGGCTCGGTGGGCGAGCCGAACTTTCCCAAGAACCATTCCGCCACCAGCGGATGGGCCCAGGCCAGCGATACCGGAACTTCCAGCGGGGGCATGCCGGTCATTCTAGCCGTTTTCTCGATGTTCGCCAATTGTTCGCTTTATATGGCATTATAACAAATGTTATAAGCCACCCCCGGCTGCTAAGATTGCGCCATGTCCGAAGAGCGAGCCAGGAAAATCAAACTCATCATTTTCGATGTCGACGGCGTCATGACCGACGGCACGATTTTCCTGTTTCCTGCTCCCGCGGGCGCGTCCGGTGCGTCTACACAGGACCATCGTGACCAGATGGCCAGCCACGGCGGGTTCGCCATCGCCAGCACCTCAGTCATTGAAGCTAAAGGGTTTAACGCCCACGACGGCACAGGTTTTTCGCTCATGCGTCTGGGTGGAATAAAGGCCGCCATCATCACCAAGCGCATCTCCGAAACCGTCGCTCTCCGCGCCCGTGACCTGAAAATCGAGCATGTTTACCAGGGCCAGCAGGACAAAGCCGCCGCTTTCTACGAAATTCTTCGCAACGAAACCCTTACGGCTGAACAAGTTTGCTATGTTGGCGACGACATTATCGACCTGCCGGTCATGCGCCTCTGCGGCCTGGCGATTGCCGTCAAAAATTCGCGGGAGCAAGTTTTACGCGAGTCCCACTACGTAACGCCCCACGAAGGTGGACATGGCGCAGTTCGCGACGCCATCGAATACATTTTGCGGGCCCAGGGAACTCTGCAACGCGTCATCGACGATTACATTGCCTCCCGCAGCCACGATCCCGCCACCAAAGTTCAGTAGATCGCCGGAGGCGCATAAACAAAAGCCCCTCCGATACGCAGGGGCGAGTTGCACATCGGAGGGTTAGTCGTTTTTCACGACCATTCTCAGGGTTGTTACAACTCCAAACACCCGACGTAAAAGGAAGTTTCTCCCTCTCTCGAAAAGAGCTTTGCGACTCGCCCGTCTCCCCGTACAATCCCGAAACGGCATTAATACAAATTGAGTCCAAATCGAATCGCGTGATGCGATGAACCACAAACGCCACGGCGACGAGTTCGGTGTTATATGGTAAGTAATAAGTAGTACATAGATTGGCAGACGGAGCTTGGACTTCGGGGTCTTGTTTCCGGGAACGGACTTGGCTCCTAAGTCACTTTTTGTTATTGGGTTCGCTCGACGTTGCGGCGATCCAGGTTGTTTGAGTGCGAGCCAGGGTGGAGATCAGTTTCCCAATGAAGAAACACGTTTTCGTATACGGAGTGTTGTTGACTTTGATAATCGGCCTGCCAACTGTCGGCGCCTCCGCGGCCACGATTGCTCCGCCCAAGAAGCCTCATGCCAAGACCCACCACGTGACGGAGAGTCCCGCCACGCAGAAAAAAATTGCGCGCATGAAGCACAGCACCCGCACCACCGCCGCCACTAATCGCTCAACCCTGGTTCCGACGTCCGCCAGCGCCAAGAGAAAGAAAAAATACTACGAGCGCTTCTACGCCAACTCCTTCGCCAACGATCAAGTCGAGGGTGACGTGACGATCGGCGAGGATCCTGTGGTACGCGCAGCAGCCATCGAAGCGCTCGGCGACATGAATGGAACGGTTGTCTCCATCGACCCCGACAGTGGGCGTGTACTTGCGATGGTCAACCAGAAGCTTGCGCTGTCGGCTGGAGCGCAGCCGTGTTCCACCATCAAGGTCGCGGTCGCGTTGGCGGCCCTCAGCGAAAACATCATCACCAAAGACACCGAGATTCAGCTTGGCAAGTACTACCGCATGGACCTCACGACCGCACTGGCGCATTCCAACAATGCCTACTTTGCCGCGGTTGGACAGAAGCTTGGTTTCCCAAGGGTCAGCTATTACGCCCACCAATTCGGTTTGGGTGAGCTGGCCGGCTGGCAGATTCCAGGAGAGCACTTGGGAGCTTTTCCCTCGACTGAGCTCGACGCTCGACTGGGCGGCGTAGGGAAAATGTGTTCCTTCGGCGAGAGCATCTCGCTGACGCCCTTGCAACTTGGCGCGCTCATGGCGGCCGTCGCCAACGGTGGAACCCTATACTATCTGCAACACCCGACAACTCCCGACGAGATTGCGAATTTCACTCCCAAAGTCAAACGCAAGCTCGACATCGGACCCGTCATTCCTGAGATCTCCGACGGATTATCGGGAGCCGTCGAATACGGCACCGCTCGATTTCTGCGAAGCAGCTTCATCGAGGAGCCCGTGCTTGGCAAGACCGGCACTTGCTCGAAGAACGGTACCCGCTATGGTTGGTTTGCTTCGTATGCCAACACCGAGTACGGACGAATCGTCACCGTGATCTTCCTGGAAGGCGGTCGCCCGACCTTCGGCCCCAAGGCCGCCGAACTCGCCGGACACTTTTATCGCAACCTCTACGATCACGATTATTTCGCGGTAAAGAGTTCGGCTGTTCCTGTACGCACTTCCGAAGCGTCAACTGCCGGGGTTACGCACTAGCGCGTATTTCACAGTTAATTTAGTCCGCTCTTGTTTTGAAAGGGCACGGCTTCAGCCGTGTCGCCCGCGCTCTTTATTCTTGTCACCCTCGGCGGCTTCAGCCGCCGAGGGACCTGCTTTTCCGCCTCTTTTTTCTTTGAGTCGCAATTTTCAGGAATGCTCGACAGTCCGCGCTGCCGCCATCACTTTGCGAGTGGGTTGGACTTCTGCGTCTGCAATTGTTCGACGGCGCGCTGATAAATCACTTTGGTTGCTGGGTCCTGAGTTTCCGCCAGCTTCTTGCTGGCCCACTGCAAAGCAGCCGCGCGTGAGGGATGCGGATAGCCCGGTTCCGCTTCGCTGATTCGCCATTCACCGTTGACCTCAGTGACCGTAAACCGAACGTTCTCGATCTGGTTCGCAGACTCCTGCGAATAACCCTCCGAAAGGTCATATCTACCGAGGAGTCGATAGTGAACCGTCAGCTGGTACTTGCCATGCCCGGGAACCGGTTCAGTATCCACGTCGAATCGCGATGTCGTCATGAACAGCGAAAAATCGGGATTCGCGTGCCACGCAACCAGCGGCGCCAGTCTTGACCAGTCTGCTGGATTCAATCGCGCGCCTGCGTAGTCCAACCGGCAGTACTGCTCAACCAACTCCCGTACGGCGGCAGGCTCGAGCTTCGGGTCGGAGTGGTTGAGGGGCATATCGAACTGCGCGTCTGCCTGTGCGGCCAATCCTACGAGAAGTGCAAATACAAGGAACCTGACGCGCGAAGACGGAAGCATTCTGCAACCTCGAGGTCCTACTGTTCCGTACTTCACCAGCATAGCGCGTCCAGGTTCCAGTAAATGTAAAGCCCGGCTGAATAGCCGGGCTGTAGGACTGAGCAGCGCTGCTGCTTACGCGCGCGCCGTCTTCTGATCGCTGAACACCTGGCCGTCCTTGATGTGGATGATCCGATGAGCGTACTCGGCGATGTCGTGCTCGTGGGTCACCAGAACGATCGTGTTGCCTTGCTGATGCAACCGGTCAAACAACGCCATGATTTCCACGCCCGTTTGCGAATCAAGATTGCCCGTGGGCTCGTCAGCCAGGATGATCGAAGGGCTGTTCACCAGTGCGCGCGCAATCGCGACGCGTTGCCGCTGTCCGCCTGACAACTCGTTGGGCTTGTGGTTCATGCGCGATTCCATGCCCACCGACGTAAGCGCACCCTTGGCTCGCTCGATCCGCTCCTGGGCAGGGATGCCGGCATAGATCAGCGGCAATTCCACGTTATGTAGCGACGTGGCTCGAGCCAGCAGATTGAAGGTCTGAAACACGAAGCCGATTTCCTTATTGCGGATTCGGGCCAGCTCGTCGTCATCGAGTTCGCTGACCAGTTGGCTATTCAGCCAATACTTGCCTTGGCTCGGTGTATCCAAGCAGCCGATGAGGTTCATCAGCGTCGATTTTCCGGAACCGGACGGGCCCATGATGGCCACGTATTCGTTCCGCTGAATGCGAACGTTGACCCCGCGCAGAGCGTGCACTTGTTGCTCCGAACCCATGTCGTAGGTCTTCCATAGGTCTTCGGTGCAGATAATGCACGATTCCGGAGGAGCGCCTGTTTGCGTCTCCGTCAGTGCTACCAATTCCGTGGCCATCCTGTTTTTCTCCTCGATCGGCATCTGGTCGGGGTTGGTCATCGTGGCAGACTTCCTTGCCTTCCTGCCGGCTCATCAGGCGGCAAAATGTCTAGGACTCTTCCTTCTTCGTCGCCGTAGCGTTATCCACTTTCACGCTTGCCCCATTGCGCAGCGTTCGCAGCACCTTGTAGCTTCCGGTGACGATTTCGTCGCCCTCTTTTAGCCCGTTCATCACCTCGATGTCCGTGGTCCCGCTGATCCCCGTGGTTACAGGTACGAAGACCGCGTCCTTTTTGTTCTTAAGGATGAACACTCCCTGCAACTCTTCCTTCGGGTCACCCTTGGTCAGGCTGGCGGACTGGACCTCGGCTTCCTTCGATTTCTTCTCGGGGGCCAACTCACTCCTCTGACGGATGGTCAGTGCCTGGATCGGGATAGCCAGCGAGTTGTTCCTGGCCGCGGTCGTAATCCGGGCGGTCGTTGACAACCCGGGCAGCAGGTTTGGCGGCGGGTCCTGAATGGTAACAACGACCTTAAAGTCCTTGGCCTCCTGGCCGCTCGAAGTCGACTGAGCGGTCGAAACGCCGGTCGAACGCAGCACCGCGTTGTCGCCAATCTCGGTAACGATTCCCTTGAATCGTTGCTTTGGGATCGCGTCGATGGAAACCTCTGCTGCCTGTCCCAGCTTCACGTTGACAATGTCTGTCTCGTCGACCATCACTTCGGCCGTGATTACGGAAACATCGGCAATCGTCATCAAGGTGCTTCCCGGCGCGTTCTGGATGCCGATGACTACCGTCTCGCCCTCGCGCACCGGCAGGTTGGTGATGACACCGTCGAACGGAGCTCGATACTCAGTTTTGCTCAATACATCCGCGGCATGCCGCAAGTTCGCGGCGTTTTGGCCGATGTGGCTTTGCGACGAATTCATCTGCGCCTTGGCTTGTTCCAGCTTGGCTTTTGCCTGCCCCAATTGTGCCGTGGCGGTCCCGTAGGCCGCTTTCTTTGTGTCGAAATCCGCCTTGGCGATCAGTTGGGCCTGATACAACGCCTCGCTGCGGTCGAAATCCAGTTTGGCTCGTTCGAATTCGGCTTCGGCCTGCCGCTGGTCGGCGGTTGCGGTATTCACGGCCGCTTGCGACGCTACGTAATCGGTCTGTGCAACCTTCAGCGCCGCGTCGTTGGCCGACAGATCGGCCGCTGGCTGGACATTCTCCAGCGTAGCCAGCATCTGTCCTTCCTTAACGCGATCGCCTTCCTTCACGTAAAGGTGGGTGATCTTCCCGAAAGCATTGGCGCCAATGTTGACGTAAACCTTCGGCTTGATTTCGCCCGAGGCCGTCACAACCGAAGTGAGGTCCTCGCGAACCACCTTCCCGGTTTGCACCGTAACCACGCCTTTGCGGCTTTGCTGGACCGTGAACCCGACGATGGCCAGAAATACGACGACCGCTCCGATAATGAGTGCGAGTTTCTTCCAGTTTTTCATCGATCCTCAGTCAGACGCAGCTGACTCTCTTCTGTACTCGAATCTATAGTTTAAGTACGAACACAGACGGCGAAAGGTTCCTGCTGACCGTGGCGTTTGGCAGACTGATGGGTCACCGCCGGCGGGCTTGAACGCGATTCCGCGGTAGCTTCGTTTACCGACTGGATTCAGGGCTTACCCAGACATCACGATTATATCTGTTCCGCGTCGCGGAATCGATATTCTTTGATCAACTCCGTGCCCGTAATTTCGCTTTCCACGATGCGACTTTCCACTGGAGGTAGGGTTACAGATGTGCAGGCTTCGGGGGCTCAGCTAAAGCCCAGGGGGATTCCGTGAATCCTTGCTTTAACCGCAACAAAATCTTACAATTTAGTGGGTTTCAGTGTCTCTCCAGGAGTCCGTGGCTTTACATGAAGTTCAGCGTTTCCCGCCTCGCATTTTTACTGATTTTGTCCCTTTCTTTGGCCACTGGATTAGCGGTGGCACAAAGCGTAGCTCCGGCGACCCAAGTCGCAACTCCGGCGGCTCAAACTTCAGCTCCACCGCCTGCTGACCAATCGGCTACTCCTGCAGCGACCGCGACCCCATCAGCTACTCCAACCCCGGGCGCCTCGTCCACGTCAACCGGAACCCAGGCTGATCCGCTCAAGCGGCCGCTCACCGAGAAACAAAAGAAAGCCAACGCTAAGGCCCTCAAGCAGGAATTGGGCTCGACCTACAAGAAGTGGCTCAACGAGGACGTGCGCTGGATCATCACACCGGAAGAGCTTTCGGCATTTAAGCAGCTCTCGAATGACGAAGAGCGCGACCAGTTCATCGAACAGTTCTGGCTCCGCCGTGATCCCACTCCCGACACCGTCGAGAACGAGTACAAGGAAGAGCATTACCGCCGCATCGCGTATGCGAACGAACACTTCGCATCCGGCAAGCCCGGATGGATAACCGATCGCGGCCGTATCTATATCGTCTTTGGTCCGCCCGACGAAATCGATGCGCACCCCTCCGGTGGCCAATACAACCGTCCCATGGAAGAGGGCGGTGGCGAAACCTCGACCTATCCGTTCGAAGATTGGCGTTATCGCTACATCGAAGCCATCGACAAGCAGGAAGTGATGATTGAGTTTGTCGATACGTGCATGTGCAACGACTACCACATGACGATCGATGCCAACGAGAAAGACGCCTTACTGCATACGCCGAACGCGGGTCTCACCCAGTACGAGGAGATGGGCCTGACCAGCAAGGCGGATCGTATCGCGGGCATCGGAAACAACACCCTCGGACCGAACTCAGGCTTGGACACGACTCAGCAGTTCGACAAGATCGACATTTGGGCGAAGCTCAATACGCCCCCCAAGATCAAGTTCAAGGACCTCGAAGAAGTCGTCAGCCACAAGATCAATGTCAACCTGATGCCCTTCGACATCCAGACTGATTTCGTAAAAGTGACGGACGACACTGTTCTGGTGCCGGTGACCATCCAGGTCAAGAACAAAGACATTACCTTCGTTAACAAGGACGGCATCCAGCGCGGTACGGTCAATATTTTCGGCCGCGTGACCGGGCTGACGGGAAAGATCGCTCAGACGTTTGAAGACACGGTGCAGGTCGACGTTCCTCCCGAGTTATTGGGAAAAACCCAGGAACACAGTTCGTTGTACTGGAAGGCACTGCCGCTGCGTCCCGGACGCTACCGGTTCGATGTCGTGGTGAAAGACGTGAACGGTGATCGCGTCGGTACCTGGAGCAGGGGCGTCGCGGTACCGGAATTCACCGAAGACAAGCTCGCGTCGTCGTCGATGATCCTGTCGGACCACATGGAAAAAGTGCCGGCCAAGAGCGTCGGCGCCGGCAATTTCGTCATCGGTCAAACCAAGTTTGCTTATCCGCACTTGGAGCCCGCGAGCGGCACTCCGGCGAGCTTCAAACGTGATCAGAGGATCAATTTCTGGATGCAGGTTTACAACTTGCAGGCCGACGAAAAATCCAAAAAACCTTCTGCCAATATCGAGTACGAGATTGTAAACGTTGCCAACAATCAAGCGGTGCTGCATTCCGCCGAGTCAACGGATACAATGGGAAACATCGGCGACCAGATCACGCTGGAAAAAAGCTTGGCATTGACTGCTTTTCAGCCAGGCATTTACCGCTTGACGGTAAAAGTCGACGATAACGTATCGAAGCAGCAGATTGCGCCGTCGGTGCGCTTCGCTGTTGAGTAAGTCGGTAGCAGTTCGGGTCGGCGTTCCGTGCGTTGAGTTCGCCGCGTTCTTGATCCCGGGGATCCTTTGTTTGGGGGTATTTTGATGACCCGAATATGGGGATGGTTCGCCATCGCGATCTCGCTCTCCCTGAGCGCCAGCGCAGGTGTGGCTCCCGGTGCGATCTCCGGCTCCGTCAAGAACTCTGGCGGCGTCGCGCAGATGGGCGCGGTAGTCGAGATGCTTGCTCTTGGCACCGGTCAGCAGTTGCTGGCTTATACCGACGCCGATGGACACTTCACCATCCCTGGACTGGCTCCCGGCAATTACGATTTGCGCGTGAGCGCCCCGTCGTTCCTTCCCACCGTCCGCGAAGACATCACCCTCGCAGCCGGCGCCACCAAGATTGTCAACATCACGCTCAACACTTTGTTTGACGCGGCCAAGATGATGCCGCCGCGCAAGCGCAGCAATGACGAAGATGACGGCTGGAACTGGACGCTTCGTTCCACCGCCAACCGGCCGATCCTCCGCTTTGACGATGGTATCCCGGTAGTGGTCGAAGCCAGCACGCAGGACCATGGCCTGAAAGGTTCGCTGGCGTTTATGGCCGGCGACGCCAATGAGGGTTATGGAAGCGCCTCCGATATGGGTACGTCTTTCACCCTCGAGCAGTCCGTCTTCAGCACCAGAACGCTGGCCTTTGATGGAAGTCTTGGCGCCGGAAACGGAAACGGCATACCGGACGGAATCCTGCGCGCAACGTTCCTCAGCGGAGTAGAGAACGGTGCTCCGCATGAGCTAGCGCTGACCATGCGTCGCGTCTCCGGGCCTGATCTGCTCATCCATCATGGCTCCATGCAGGCGCTGTCGCTATCGTCCGCCAACAGCTTTTCCATCGGCGATTCCTTGGTTTTCCAATACGGTGGCGACCTCGAAACCATCCAGTTCATGGGACGCGCCAACGCGTTCCGCCCCTACGGCGCGATCGATTGGCATGTTGGCGACGACACCATCATTGAGTATCGCTACGCCACCAGTGAGCCCACTCAAAGCGCGGTCAAGGGCTTCGACTCCGCTCCAGGAGACTTCACCGAGAGCGGCCCTCGTATGACGCTGATGAACGGAGCTCCGCTGCTGGAGAACGCGCATCATCACGAATTGTCGATTTCGCAGCACGTCGGCAACAATAATTTTCAACTTGCCTATTACCGCGACCGCATCAAAGACCCCGCGTTATTGGGAGTCGGCGACATTGCCATCGATACCGGCGATGTGCTTCCCGACGTTTATTCCGGCACGTTCAGCTATAACGGCGGCGAGCTCAATGCCCAGGGCGTGCGCTTCGTCTATCAGCGCAAGCTGACCAACGATATTACAGGCACGCTGGATTATGACTATGGTGGCGTGCTCAGTCTCGAGCATCCGGGCGTCGGTTGGGATGCCATTCACTGCAACCTGCAAGACAAGTGGCGCCATTCGGCTGCTCTTAAGCTGAACGGCACCGTCCCGCGCTGGAAGACCGAGTGGATTATTTCGTATCGCTGGACCAGTGGCCCCGCCGTGACGCCGGTTGACCTGTTCAATGCGTCCGCCGGACAGACCGACCCGTTCTTCAACCTGTTCGTCCGCCAGCCCATACCTCACGTGCACCTGATGCCCGGACACATGGAAGCCCTCATCGACCTGCGCAATCTTCTGGCGCAAGGCTACGTCCCGGTCATCGGCCCTGACGGCAACACCGTCTATCTGGTCCAGTCCGCCCGCAGCATCCGCGGCGGCGTCGCCTTCACCTTCTAGACCTGTCTAGCAATTGCGAATGTTTTGAAAGGGCACAGCTTTAGCTGTGCCGTACGAGTCCTTTATTCATGTCATCCCTCGGCGGCTTCAGCCGCCGGGGGATCTGCTTTTGCCAAACGGTTTTGACATGACAAGGGTGGAAGCACCAAGCTTTAGCGTGGTGAAAAAGGCTCCGCCGGGCGGTCCGCCCGCGGAAGGTTGCAAGACTCGGTGACGGATTATTGAGTTGAGTCAGACCCGTCCCGGCAGGGACGCTATATCTCAGCCCACCCTTTCAAGGGTGGGGAACTGATTTTACAGACCTGAGTCCCGGAGTCCGCCGCGGCGGACGAAGGGACGGCAGATGGTCCAATCTCAAAAGAAAAACGCCCTCAAACCTCATAAAGAGGAAGGATTGTTGAGGGCGTCGTTAAGTTGTCAGGCACATTCTCCAATGAGCTCAGTGTCTGCGTCGGTGACGCCGGTCACGGGCAGGTGTTCAGTCCGGAATGGCCCTCGGTAGGAGTGCGCTTTGGGTGCGATAGGGCACAGCAAAGGCCCCACATTTGCCAACGGCAGGCAAATATGGGCCACGGGATATGTGGGCCAGCAGCCTCCCTCCTTTTGCTTGCGCGAATGTGTAGGAATCAGTAACGTTGGTCTGCATGTCTGGCCGAACAAGCTCCACGAAGGAAATGCTCCAGTGTCTGCATCGACTGCCAAACAGGCTTAGGCTAGCGGATACAATTCAGCGGATTACTGCGGCATATAGACATAACAGCGAGCCTTGGATTATCGGGTACAGCGGTGGCAAAGACTCAACTGCTGTGGTCAAGCTGGTCTTCCAAAGCTTGCTTCGGGTGCGAGAACGTGGAACACCAATCACAGTCATCTATTGCGACACCGGTGTTGAAGTGCCGATGGCTGCAGCTCTCGCCCGGAAAGCCCTAAGTGGGCTAGATCGGGAAGCTCGAAAGTTTAACTTACCCATAACAACCCGCGTGTTATCACCACCCTTGCAGGAGCGATTCTTTGTGAAGGTGATCGGTCGTGGGTACCCGCCGCCTACGGACAAGTTTCGCTGGTGTACGGACAGACTCCGAATTGATCCGGTTTCGCGGTTCTTGGAGGCAGAGGGCTTGAAGAAGGCAGTTGTCGTCCTAGGGGTTCGGGAGTCTGAGAGCCCAACAAGACAGTTGACACTAATTGAGAACCGTACACAAGATCGTTTTTGGAAGACGCAACGGGGAGAAGACAATCGCCGGTTGTTCATGCCCATAGTGGATTATTCGCTCGAAGATGTGTGGTTGGTGAATCTTCTCGTTGACCGTCCTCGTTCTCTTCGAGCTAAAGAAGTTGCAAGTTTATACGTGCATGCATCCTCTGAGTGTCCGACCGTTCGCGACGTAAAGGGCGCGCCATGCGGTAAGGCTCGTTTCGGTTGTTGGACATGTACTGTGGCAAAGAACGGTGTCACATTGCGAAATCTCATCAGCAACGGCGAATCGCGCCTAGAGCCACTGCTACGGTTTCGGCTCTGGCTTGAGGAGGAACGTAATCTTCCGGCCAATCGTTGGCCTAGGCGTCGGAATGGGCGAGCGGGTCTAGGGCCAATGACCGTTGAATGGCGTCGCCGTGCTCTGAAGGGGCTTCTTCACGCACAAGCAGCCTCAGGCTTCGATTTAATAACTGCGGATGAGATTTCGTGTATCCGCGAGCATTGGGTAAGCGATGACATACAGTGAGTTGGACAAGTGGCGGAAGATTGTTCCCTTCTTCATCTTCGGTATGTGTCTCCTTCCGTGGTTCTTGGTGACTTCGGAGTCTCTGGCGGACGTGAAGGCAAAAAACGAGTTAATCGTTCCAATCTGCGCGGCGATTGCTGCATTTTTCTACGTGGGCTTCAACATTCGCGACGTGTGCTGGAAGGGGGAAGTCAATAAATACGTGGGACGACAGATCAGAGATGGGTTGCTTGAACTGATTCCAGCGGACCTTAATGTGACCGAGGAGGAACGTAGAGAATTGCAGGGAGAGGTATTCAAAAAGCTGACTGGTGTTTTTTGGGAATCGATCGATGGCGATCAGCAACTCTCATCCCACAAGGAGTTCTTCTATTCAAATGGGATTCTATACACGACCTCGATCGATGTGTTCTTGATTTGCGGCCTAGCCGGACTGGCCTATGTTGGCCTCGGCTTCTTCGATCCCCTTTTCCTCTATTGGGGGGCGTTTCTTATTGCGATATCGCTAGCTAGTAAGCTCGTGATTACTCGTAAGGCGAGATTACGGCATCTGACGTTGTCGCGCGAGCAGTTAGATCTACTGAGACGAAGGCGCGGAGACTTCGTGCGAGATCGTTTTGAAGAGATAATAACGGGCTGGCGCAACGAGCGGAACGCTGTTGGGTCTTAGACATACTTCCAAGAGCGGCCGGGTGCCCCATTCAAGGCCCTCTTTTGGCCTTGAGTGGGGGTTTTCCTATCACACACGACTGTGATCTACGTCCTTTACTCGCCTCCTTACACTTGCCTAGAATCGCCATCGTGAGGCGAAGGGAATTCTTGTCCCCAACGCCTCCCGTGCACCGAGCCAGCCCCGTGCGCGCGCGCATCTAAGTTCTTTGAATAGACGACTTTACCTTTAAGTCCAACGGGCTCACGCTTTTGCGCGGAAATCGCCCTAACCTATTGATTCTGGCTATTTTGCAGGGTGGGGGGAGGGGGGTACCAAGCCCATCTGGATTCCCATTTCGGGAATCTACCGCATCGCGTCTTCGACTTCGCTCAGCCAATCCGGACGCTTCAGCACTTCGCGCGGTTTTGGACCATCTGCTGCGCCGACGATTCCATCGCGTTCCATCAGGTCGATCAGATGCGCTGCGCGTCCATAGCCAATGCGTAAGCGACGCTGCAGCAGGGAAGTCGAGGCCTTCCCGTATTCCAGCACGATGCGCACCGCGTCCTGGAACAGTTCGTCGTTCTGGTTCTCGCCGTCGCCTCCGCCATCCAAGCCAGCGCCGCTTTCGCCGTCTTCTTTCGGAGCTTGCAGGAAGTTCTCCTGATACTGAGCAGCGCCTTGCGCTTTCCAGAACTCGACGACCGCAGCGATTTCTTTTTCCGTGACGAACGGAGCATGCACGCGATGCACTCGCGCCGATCCGTTGGGCAGATACAGCATGTCGCCGCGTCCCAGCAGCGCCTCGGCTCCATTGGCGTCGAGAATGGTGCGCGAGTCGATCTTGGTCGCCACGCGGAACGACATGCGCGCCGGGAAGTTCGCCTTGATCAGACCGGTGATCACATCGACCGACGGCCTCTGCGTAGCCAGCACCAGGTGAATTCCGACGGCCCGCGCCATCTGCGCCAGCCGCGTGATCGACGCTTCCACGTTCTGTCCATCAAGCATCATCAGGTCGGCCAGCTCATCGATGATGATGACGATGTAAGGCAGCGGCTTGGCTTCGGTCCCGTCATCAAAAAGGTTGGCCGTTCCACCGTCGAACAGGCGATTGTATTGGTCTATGTTGCGGACGCCTTTTTCCGCCAGCACTTTCAGGCGGCGTTCCATCTCGCGCACCGCGTTACGTAGCGCGTTGGAAGCCAGCTTGGGCTCGGTGATGATTGGCGTATGCAAGTGCGGAACGCCCTCGTAATTGCCCAGTTCCAGGCGCTTGGGATCGACCAGGATCAGCCGCACTTCTTCCGGTGTCGCCTTGTACAGAATCGACATGATGAAGGCGTTGATGGCCACGCTCTTGCCGGAACCCGTCGAGCCGGCGATGAGCAAGTGCGGCATGGCATTGAGGTCGGCAGTAACGATGCGGCCGTTGATGTCCTTGCCCATCGCCAGCGTCAGCTTCGACTTGCCGCCAAGAAACTCCTGCGACTCGACCACTTCGCGCAGCCAGATGGTTTCGCGCTGGTGGTTCGGAACCTGCAGGCCGACCGTGGACTTTCCCGCCATGCGTTCGATGAGAATGCTCTCGGCGCGCAAGGCGAGGCACAGGTCGTCGCTTAGTCCAGTGACACGGCTGTATTTGATGCCGGCTTCTGGCTTGAACTCGAACGTCGTCACGACAGGACCCGGATTGATTTGCGTGACCTGCCCGCGGACGTCGAATTCCGCGTACTTCTCCTGCAGCACTTGCGCCGTGATCTTGAGTTCTTCCTCGTTGATGGAGGCGTGCTCGTCAGGCCTTCGGAGCAGTGCCGTCGAAGGCAGCTTGAAGCCTCCAGCCAGCTTGGGCATGGTGGTCTTGCCGTGGTTGGAGTCGTCGGCGCGTGACGTGACCGCAATCGGTCCCCTGGCAACCGGCTCCTGCGGTACGGAGGTTTCTGCTACAGGCGCCTGCTCCGCGTTGGGCAATCGTGGCGGCGGAACTGTTGGCGAATGGTGCTCGAATTCTGCGTCGAACATTCGCTCGATACCGCTCTTCGTGGAACTCCGCGCGGAATCCTTCGCGAGAGGCGTTGCCTGATTGGTCTGTGAAGGTACGCGCGGCGAAGTCTCCGCAACTGGTACTTGCTCGGCCGCCTCAGCCCGGCGGGGAACCAATTGCGCCGTCACCACCGGTTTGGAGTTGGCGGCAGACCGTTTCTTCTCCAGCTCTTTCGCGGCTTTCTTGCGTTCCCGCTCCGCCCGCCAATCGGAGAAGCGGTCCAGCGCCGCATAGACAAAGGAGAACCGCGTCTGCGACCAGACGTGCATCGCGCCAAACGAGAATGCAGTTGCCAGGTACAGCGCCACGGCAATCATCGTCAGGCAGATTAGATAGGCGCCGACGACGTTGAAGTAATGGATGAGGCCATCGGCTAGTATTCGGCCCAGCAAGCCCTCCATCGGAATCGTGCCCATCCAGCGATAGCCCCATGGCAACAGACCCAGGAATCCAGCTGCGAACAGCACCAAACCAGCAGCGCCGAGACTCTTGGCGATGGGTGACAGGATCGGGCGCGAACGGAACCAGCGCAGAGAGTACATCGCCAGGAAAACAGGGATCAGAAACGCCGAGACGCCGAATACCTGCAACGTAAGGTCGCTGGTAACCGCGCCAAACGGGCCGATCCAGTTGTGCGACGGACGTCCCGCAGGCGGAGTTGCCGCGGTGTTCAGCGACGGATCGAGCGGAGAATACGACACCAAGGCGAGGATAAGGAGGACCGCGAAGACCAACACAAGGAAGCCGATCAGCTCATTGAGCCGCCGGTTCGAGGTGGGCGTGAATGCGCGTGCCAGTACAGTCATGTAGGCGTTGGACTGCGCAAGAGTTCCGCGTCGTTTCCTGGGAGCCATTCCACCTGCTCAACTCAGCCCAGGCAGACACCACTACCGCATACGCGGCAGCCAGCAACGCGTAAACCCGCGACGTGCCCGAAGTACGCCAGAGCAGCAATAATTATCCCAAGAATGAACCGCGATGAGGCGAAAATTGCTCGGCAACCAGTTGGCGAACTAGTGTCCCCCATCCTGCGGATTGGTGGCTCCGACTAGCCCGAAAAGCCGCCAAAATAGCCCAGCAGCAGGATCGCGATGCCGAAAAGAATGCGGTAGACGATGAACACCGTCAACGTTTTTGTCTGGAGGTAGCGAATGAACCACGCGATGGTTGCATAACCCACCACCGCCGAAACGATCATGCCGACAGCGAAGCCGGTCGCCATTCCCGGCGGCAAGCCTTCCTTCATCACATGGTGAAGTTTGAGAAGCGCCGCGCCCGCGATGATGGGAGTGGAGAGCAGGAAGCTGAATCGCGCAGCAGCCTCGCGCGTGAAGTTGCGGAACAAGCCGCCGGTGATGGTGATTCCGGAACGGGAGACGCCAGGGATCACGGCGAAGGCTTGCAGTACCCCGACGGTCATAGCGTCGGTCAGCGTGATGTCGCTCAACGGCTTCACGAACCGGCTGGTGCGCTCGGCCAGCCACATGATGATGGCAACAATAATGAGCATTGCGGCCACGAGCGCGGGCGCGCGGAAACTGGTCTCGATGCGCTTCTCCAGCAATGCGCCTGCGATGGCCGCAGGAATGGTTGCGGCGATTATGTACCACAGCAATCGCCGTTCGCGGCTTTGCTCTTCCGGCGTCAAGTCGCCCAGATTGTCGCTGGTTTCCGAAAAGCGCACGACTTTTCCGCCGAATGCGGCGCGGAGGATTTGAATCCACGTCCGCCAAAAGTAAATAAGGATCGCGAATAATGTGCCGGCATGTAGCGCAACGTCAAAGGTGAGACCGGGATCGCTCCAGTTGGCTATTCCCAGCTTGGTGACCAGCCAGGGAACGAGCGCCAGATGGGCAGTGCTGGAGACAGGCAGGAACTCGGTTAGTCCCTGCACGATACCTAGAACAATCGCTTCGAGGATTGGCAAACTATTCCACCGTGGGCCCAAATGTGGGCATGTTGTTTTGCATCATGTACAACAAACGCTGGGCCCGCGTCGCCCAATCGGTGTTATCGGGGAATTGAGTGATGATTCGCTGGGCCGTTGACGTGGCTCGCGCCGTAGAATCAGCGCCACGCTTGCCGTCATTGTTGGACTTGTAGATCACGATCAGCGCCGAATATCGCCACGCCGCTTTGTAGAGCGCTTCCGGAGCCTTGGGCGACTGCTGGTGGTCGGCGACGTACTTCACATAAAGGTTAGCTTCCAACTCAGGACACTTCGCCTCAGCCGCCCATTCGCCGCACGTCTTATTGTCGAGCAATCGGTAGGCAGCCAGGTCCGCCCACTTCGTCCCCGGAAACTTCTTGATGACCTTCTTCATGTATTGCTCATCGATCTGATATTTCAAAGAAGGGTCACTTTCCTTCGACGAAGGCCGGGTCGCTGCATCGATGGCTTCTATTTGCCAGCGAATGTCGGCTGAGCGATAAGCGGCCTCTGCGGCCAGGGGCGAGGTAGGGAAGTACTCGGCCAGCCGCGCGTAGAGTCGCATGGCATCTTGTGCTGCGCCTTTGCGCCCGCCTCGTTTGCTGGCTTCGGCTTCGGAATCCACAGCTTCGCCGAAAATGATCTTGTCGCCGTCTGGCGTTGCGGCGGTGATCACTCCTTTATCGACGACCCAGCCGGTTACATTGCGCTCGGTTTCCTGATCGGGGTCAACTTCCACCGTGGCGACAACGTTGGCCCATCCCGGAGAACGCTCTATCACCGCGACCTCGCGGCCCCGGCTGACGTTCGACAGCTTGGCTGACGACGGGTCCGGCGCCACGTAGATGATGCCTTCACGGATGATAATTCCGCGCTCGATGGCCGCCATCCCGGCAACCGACATGGCCAAGACAAACGCACACGCGGCACTTACATGCTTCAACGACATCATGCTGCTCTCCAACTTCTACGGGCGGTGATCCCAACCGACTTGCTACCCGGTTGTTTCATCCTCTGAGAGAATCTGTGCCAGCAATTGTGGCTCGATATTTCCACCGGTGACTACCGCAACCGTCTTCTTCGACGCCGGCAACTCATCGCGATGAAATAGCCATGCTGCGAATGTCACCGCGCCACTGGGTTCGGCCACGATGCGCGACTCTCTTACCATGCGACGCGCCGCGTTGCGAATTTCGTCTTCCGTTACCGTGATCATGTCGTCAACGTACTTGCGGATATGCTCGAAGTTCAGGCTGCCCACGGACTGGGTGCGCAAGCCGTCGGCGAGCGTGCTCGACACGCGCTCTGGTGGAAGCTGGACGATTTCTCCCTTGCGGAAACTCTGTTGCGCGTCGTTCGCTAGTTCTGGCTCGACTCCGACGACCTTTGCCTTCGAACCGCTGAGTTTCACCGCAGTGGCAACGCCGCTGATTAGTCCACCGCCCCCACATGGTACGAGGACGAGTTCGACATCAGGGCAGCCTTCCAGAATCTCCAGGCCCGTCGTTCCCTGGCCGGCGATGATGTGCTCATCGTTATAAGGCGGAACGATGGCATATCCATTTTGCGCAGCAAGTTCTTCGGCTTTGTGCATGCGATCAGCACTTGCGGGACCGACGAACACGATTTCCGCCCCCAGCGCTGCGGTGCTGTCGATCTTGATTTTAGGGGCGTTGCGCG
The DNA here is from genome assembly GCA_963749635.1 of uncultured Acidobacteriaceae bacterium. GTDB lineage: Bacteria > Acidobacteriota > Terriglobia > Terriglobales > Acidobacteriaceae > DASRAA01. The sequence goes on along the minus strand of CAVVNW010000005.1, from coordinate 218,491 downwards.
GCATCACGATCACCGCCTTCACTCCCATCGCGCGCGCTGCGTAGGCGACGCCCTGGGCATGATTGCCGCTGGAGTACGAGATCACGCCGCGCTGTCGCTCGTCCTCAGGCAGCAATGCAATTTTGTTGTATGCTCCCCGCAGCTTAAATGAACCGATCGGTTGCAGGCTTTCGGGCTTGAAATACAACTCTTCGTCGGGAAAGCCGGCGGTTGTTCCCGCCCGATCGGACGCAGGCGGATAGTATCGGATGAGCGGCGTGCGCGCGATGACTCCCCGCAGGCGTTGCTGAGCATCTTTAATTTGGTCGAGCGTGACCATGCTAGATTTCTAAGATTACCGGCATAATGAGCGGACGGCGTGATGTGTGTTTCACGATGAAGCGTTTCAAGTCCTGGCGAATCTTCTCTTTGATCACGCCATAATCCGCGCGCTCTTCATCACTGGACGCTTCCAGCGTATTCATCACCACCACCCGCGCCTGATCAAGAAAATCATCGTCGGTCGCTCCGGACGAGAACCCGCGCATTACAATTTCCGGCGAAGTCTCGACCTTGCCTGTCAGCTTGTTGATGGCGATGATGGGCAGTACAATTCCATCTTCACTCAAGTGCCGGCGATCGCGAATGATGAGGTCTTCGACAACATCTCCCATGGAGTTGGAATCGATACAAATGCGGCCCACTGCCACGCGGCCAGCCTTGCGCGCGCCATGTTCGTCGAACTCGAGAACATCGCCGCTCTCGATCATCAACACGTTTCCGACCGAACCGTGCATCGATCCAGCCAGTTCGGCATGCAGCTTGAGTTGCCGATATTCGCCGTGGATGGGAATAAAGTACTGCGGCTTCACCAGGTTGATGATCAGCTTCAACTCTTCCTGGCTGGCATGACCGCTGACGTGGACTGGCGGTGTGGACCCATCGTCGTAAATCACGTGTGCATTGCGGCGGAAGAGGTGATCAATCACCCGATAGATGGCTTTTTCGTTGCCCGGAATAATGCGCGACGACAGCACAACGGTATCGCCCGGTTGAATCCGGGCATGTTTGTGATTGTCCACCGCCGCACGCGAGAGCGCTGACATCGGCTCGCCTTGCGTTCCGCTGATCAGCACGCAGACTTTTTCCGGCGGCAAATCTTTCGCCTGGGAGGGATGGATTATCAGCCCGTCGGGCGCATCGACGTATCCCAAGTCCTGGGCGATTTCCGCGGATTCCATCATCGAACGGCCGACTAGCGTGACCTTGCGTCCATGCTCGAGGGCCGTATCCACGGTCAGCTTGATGCGGTGGATGGACGACGAAAAGCACGAAATAAACAAACGCCGCTTGGCACGGCTGAAGATCTCATCGAACCGCGCGCGCACGGCTCGCTCGCTCGGTGTGTAGCCCCGGCGCTCTACGTTGGTTGAGTCCTGAAACAGCGCCAATACGCCCTGCTTGCCGTACTCAGCGAATGCGTGCAGATCGAACAGCCGATTGTCGGTGGGCGTTGGATCAACCTTGAAGTCGCCGGTATGAATCAACACCCCGAGCGGCGTGTGGATCGCGAGCGCCACGCAATCCACCAGGCTGTGCGTTACCTGAATCGGGTTGATAGTGAATGGTCCGATCTTGAATGACTCGCCGGGCTGGATCTCGTTGAGTTCGGCGTCATCCAGCAGGCCATGTTCCTCCAGCTTGCCTTCGACGTAGGCCAGTGTGAACTCGGTACCGTAAACCGGAACATTGAGTTCGGAGAGTATCCACGGCAGGGCGCCGATGTGATCTTCGTGGCCGTGCGTCAGCACGATGGCGCGGACGTGTTCGCGGTTCTCCATCAGATAGGTGATGTCGGGTACGACAATATCAACGCCCAGTAGCTCAGCCTCGGGGAACATCAGGCCGGCGTCAATCACAATAATGTCGTCGCCCCAGCGAATGGCCATGCAATTCATGCCAAATTCGCCGAGTCCACCCAGTGGGACTACTTGTAGTTTTCCAGTCGGCATCAGCAAGTCTCGATGCTAGCACAGCGCTGACGGCGAAACTGAAGACGTCTCGACCACATTGTCAGAAAATTCCCTATACTGGAAAAAGAATGAAGAGTGGTGGCGACAGCAGCGGGAAATCCTTGCTGAGGCGCGGTCTGGAGAGCGCCGTTCGCAGCGCTTTACGAAGGCCTACGAGACCGTCAGGGTCGATCCCGATAAGTATCTTCAGCATCTGCGCGTGGCCTACAGTCTGCCCGCACTCACCTACGATGGCGTGTACTCCGTCAACCTCGCGGTCCTCGACCAGATTGCCGAGGAAACGATTCGCGGCAGCATGAAGATCGCCGCAGCCGAAGGCGCAGGGCTCGGCATGGGAGGAATGTTCACCATCATTCCTGACCTCGGCTTCCTGGCAGCCATTACCATTCGGATGATTCAGAAGCTCAGCTTGATTTACGGATTTGCCTACAACACTGAGCAGGAAGAAGCGGAGCTCTGGGTCGCTGCGGCAAGCGCGGCGGGTGTGGACATCAGCCGCGACCTAGTCGAGAGGCGAGTCGTGGCTAAGTTCGTACCGCGCGTGATTCAGCGCATCGCCGCCAATGCGAGCGCAGAGATGCTCGAGAAATGGACGGCACGATTGATTCCGATCGTCAGCTCAGTGATTGGTGCTGGCTTGAACTATTACTTCATGCGAGTGTGGGGCGAGCGTGCCGTTGCGCACTTTCGCCAGCGGCACATGGAAGCGAGGCGGCGCCGGGAACAAGAGGCCGCGCTGCTCCTGCGAGAGTCCGGCACGTCGTAAACGGAATTCGCAGCGGACAGCTTGATCGTCTTGTCGTCTGTGCTTGCGGCACTGTGTTAGCCATCATTGATTCAGCGCTTCCACAACTTCCGGCGAAGGCTGTTCTACTCCGAACTCACCTTCGCATTTCGCCATGACCACGGTAGCCAGACAGTTGCCCAGCACGTTCACCGCCGTCCTACCCATGTCGAGTAGCTGATCGACACCAAGCAGCAGGAATACTGGTTCCGTTGGCAGACCAAGCGAAGTCGCGGTGGCCAGCAGGATGACTAACGCTGCCCGCGACACGCCGGCGACGCCCTTGCTGGTGAGCATCAGCGTCAACACGATCATGAACTGTTGTCCGATCGTGAGATGCATGCCGCCAACCTGAGCCACGAAAATTGCAGCGACCGACAAATAGAGCGAGCTTCCGGTGAGGTTGAAGCTGTATCCGGTAGGGATGACGAAAGCCACGATTTGCCGCGGCACGCCGATCGCCTCCATCGCTTCCATGGCTCGTGGCAGCGCGGCCTCGGAGCTTGCGGTAGCGAATGCGATGGTCACCGGTTCGGACACAGCCCGTACAAACTGCTTGAGCGGAACCCGAAACAGCAGCGCGATCGGCAGAAGAACTCCAAAGACGAAGACCAACAACGCGGCGTACAGCGTGAGTAACAGCTTGAGCAGGCTGCCGAGCACTCCGAGACCAGTGCTTGCCACGGTGTACGCGACGGCGGCACCCACACCGATGGGCGCAAACAGCATAACGATGTTTGTAAACTTGAACATCGTCTCGGCCAGGCTTTCGCAAAAAGCCAGCATCACGCGGCGCTTTGATTCGCCGATCATGGCCAGCGCTATAGCAAAAATCAGGCTGAATACCACAACCTGCAAGACGGCGTTGTCGGCCACCGCTTTCGCGATGTTCTCGGGGAAGACGTGCAGTATGGTGTCTTCGGCGCTGAGTTTCGCGACACCTGTTTCGGATGTCGCCGCACTGGTCGGTAGCTGAACGCCGACTCCTGCCTTCGACAGGTTGATCGCGGCCAACCCCAGAAAGATTGCCAGAGTCGTGACGATCTCGAAGAAGATGATCGCCCGCAGACCGAGGCGTCCCACCTGCCGCAGATTGGAATGTCCGGCAATTCCGACAACCAGCGTAGCGAATAGCAGTGGCGCAATGATGGTTTTGATCAGACGCAGAAAAATCAGCGCCAGGACTCGCAGGTGGATGGCAGCGTGGGGAAAGTCGTGACCGATCTCGGCGCCGAGCAGCATGGCGACGAAGATCCACGCCGTGAGCGTGCGCCGGAACGAGGCATACGTGATCAGCGTGAGAAGCACTAGCCATCGCATGATCAACAACAGAGGAGCCGAATGCGAGGTCAGCCAGACGAGCACAGTCGCCGCCGCCGCGACGGCCGCAATCACCAGGAACACATGTTCGCGATGATCCTGTTTGGTGGTTGTCATGGGGCTCTCAACGGAGGATGTCTTCGAGTTCGACGCCTCGGTCGGTGCGTTCGTCGCGATACTTCACGATGACGGGCGTATACAGCGATAGGCCCCACTCGGCAGCCTTGCCTTTCGTGATCGCACGCGATCCCGGCACCACTACTGCTCCTTCTGGCACGTGCAACGGATCAGTCTCGGTCGAGCGATGGATCGTGCCCTGCACCGGGTCGAACAGCGGAGTAGATCGCGTGAGAATCACGCCCGCCCCCAGCACTGCACGTGCACCGACCCACGTGCCCTCGTACACACCGCAATTGCCGCCGACAAGTACGTCATCTTCAATAATGACTGGAGACGCATTGATCGGCTCCAGCACGCCGCCAATCTGCGCGGCAGCACTGATATGCACGCGCTTGCCGACTTGTGCGCACGATCCCACCAGGGCGTGTGAATCCACCATCGAACCTTCGTCCACGTAGGCCCCAACATTGATGTACATCGGTGGCATGCAGACTACAGACGGGGCAACGTACGCGCCGGCGCGCACGGACGATCCGCCGGGCACCACGCGAACGCGGTCTTCCGTGGTGAACGCACGAATGGGATAGGTGTCTTTGTCGACAAATGCAAGAACGTTTGGGTCGCCACTCTCTACTAGCGCTCCGATTCGAAACCCCAGCAGGATGCCCTTCTTGACCCACGCATTCGTTCGCCAGCTTCCGTCCACCGGCTCGGCCGCCCGAATCGTCCCGGCCGTCAATGCGTCCCGAAACATCTCGAACGTCGTCCTGGCGTCCGGATTAGTGACCGCAGCGGTACCGGCTGCGTACAACTGTTCGATCGAAGTTTGCAGATCGCGCATCTTGCGGGCAGTATAAACGCTTGCCGGTCGTGGCTCCAGCTTTGCTTACTGGCTCGACTGCGACTAAGAAGGGAGGACTGCTACTGCACCGTCAGCAGAATGCGGTTGCAGCAGACCGAGTTCGCTGACGACTTTTTCCAGCTTCATCCGGTTCTCGGGGCGCATAGGCACAAGGGGAAGGCGATACACTTCTTCGACTCGTCCCATCATGGAGAGCACGGCCTTGGCTGGTCCCGGATTCGACTCGATGAAGTTGGCCTGCATCAGCGGCAAGTACTTGCGGAAAATCAGGCGCGCCATGTCCCACTTGCCGGCCAGGGCCGCTTGCGTCATGCGGGTCATTTCGGCCGGAATCTCGTTGGAGACCACCGAAACAATACCTACGCCGCCCAGTCCGATGACTGCAAGCGTAACTGCGTCATCGCCAGAGAAGACCAGAAAGTCCTCGGGCATCGTCGCGCAGACTTCCGCGATCTGCGAGATGTTACCGCTGGCTTCTTTAACGCCCAGGATGTTGGGAATCTCGGCCAGTCGTCGCAGCGTCGACAGTTTCAATGTTCGTGCCCGTGCGACCGGCGATGTTGTAAAGCAGCACCGGTTTCTGCGATGCATCCGCGACGGCGCGAAAGTGCTCGTAGACACCTTCCTGCGTGGGCTTGTTGTAATACGGCGTAGCCGAAAGGATGAAATCCACTCCGTCCCGCTCTGAAGCTTCCTTCGTCTTCGCAACCGCATCTTGCGTATTGTTCGAGGTGGCGCCCACCATGATCGGGACCCGGCCTGCCGCGGTCTCAATCGTCACATCGATCACGCGCAGCCATTCGTCGTGGCTCAGCGTCGGAGTCTCCCCCGTCGTTCCGCAAGGAACCAGGAAGTCGATACCCGCGTCGACTTGCCAGCGCACAAGCTGGCGCAATGCCATTTCGTCCAGGCTGCCATTTCGTTGGAAGGGTGTGACCAGAGCGGTGCCGCATCCACGCAATTTCATTGTGCCAGGCTACCTCTTGCAAAATTGTATGACCAACCGCCTGTGAAAAATCAGAGTTGGCCGAAAATATCTTTGAAATCGTAGAAGCCTGTCTTGCCCACGATCCATTCAGCCGCGAGTACCGCACCTTCCGCAAACGCGCGGCGCGACTTGACTTCATGGCTCAGTACAATTCGATCGCCCGCCGACAACAATTCCAGCGTATGTATCCCCATCACGTCGCCTTCACGCTCCGAGGTAATTTCCGCTTGCACGCCTGAGGCCTGTTCAACCACTCGCTGCAACGCGATGGCGGTCCCTGAGGGCGCATCTTTCTTGTGGATGTGATGGGTCTCAGTGATGTGGCCGGTGTATCCGTGCTGTAGGGCGGGAGCCGCAGTTCGCGCAATCTGGAAGAACAGGTTTACGCCGTAGGAGAAATTTGCACCGAAGACGAAACCTGAGCCGGCGTGCTCAACGTCCTTCCGTACGCGAGCCAATTCGCTGTACCAACCTGTGGTGCCGACCACCAGGGGCTTCTTCGCGGCCAAACATGCGGCGATATTCGCCATAACCGCGTCCGGCGCCGTGAAATCGATCACGGCATCGACGTCGTGCAAATTCTCGTTCGTCAACCAGGCGCCGTCGGGATTCTCGACCTCGGTAAGAGCGGTTATGCGATGCCCGCGTTCGTGCGCCACCTCGGCCACAATGGAACCGGTCTTTCCACGCCCCAGCAATACGAGATGGAGCGGCCGCGTGCTCAATCGAATACCTCGGGATCGACTTCCGAGAAGAATCTCGCGTGTAAGCGCTGAATCGCAGCCGGCACGTCTGTCTCTTCTACGACGAACGACATGTTGATCTCAGACGCACCCTGCGAAATCATCCGCACGTTGATATCTTTCACCGCGTCAAATACCTGCGCCGCCACTCCGGGCCGTTCGCGAATGCTCTCACCCACCAAACAGATGATCGCTTGGCGCCCCGAAAATTTCACGTAAGCAAGTTTTTCCAGGTCTGCTGCGATCGCAGGAATCGCTTCGTTCGAATCCACCGTTACCGAGATACTGACTTCCGAAGTGGAAACGATATCGACCGCGCAACGGTGACGTTCGAAGATCTCGAACACGGCAGCGAGAAAGCCGTGCGCCATCAACATTCGTGCCGCGACGATCTCGATAATGGTTATGCGCTGCTTGGCTGCAATAGCTTTGAACAAGGACTTCGATTTCTGTGGCGTGCGTGCCACAATCCGCGTGCCTTCATTCTCGGGATTCCGCGAGTTCAGCACCAGCACCGGAATGTTTTTCTCTACCGCAGGCAACACCGTGGCCGGATGCAGGACCTTTGCTCCGAAGTACGCCAATTCCGCCGCTTCGTCGAAGCTGATGACCTTGATGCGGTGCGCATTCGGGCAAATTCGCGGATCGGTGGTCTTCATGCCATCCACATCGGTCCAGATTTCGATGCGTTCGGCGTTCAATCCCGCACCAGCCAGCGCGGCTGAAAAATCCGATCCACCGCGTCCAATCGTGGTGGTAATACCCTCGCGGGTCGCTCCGATAAACCCGCCCATGATCGGCACGCGACGGTCGTCGATTAGTGGTTTAGCCTGCACTTCGAGCTGGTGATTAATTTCATCGACCTGCGGAATGGCCCGTCCGTGTTGCCCATCGGTGATGATGACCTGCCGCGCGTCCAGCAGCGTTGCTGGAATATCGCGCGCGAGGAATGCCGCCGTAATGATGATGCTCGACAGCCGTTCACCGAATGACACTACGTAATCCGAAGTGCGCGGCGTGAGTTCTCCCACCGCACAGATGCCGCGCAACAGTTGCTCTAGTGCTTCAAATTCTGAATGGAGTTCCGAGTGTAATTCAGTGAAGAGGCCCGTTCCCAGCAATTCGCCCGCTGTATTGAAGTGCCGTTCGCGCACCTGGTGACACAGGTCGAGCGCCTTGTCGCGTTCACCCGTTCCCGCGGCCGCCGCCATCGCGAGCAGGGTGTCGGTTACCTTCGACATGGCGCTCACTACGACGAAGGGCTGCTCGCCCAGTCGTCCTTTTACGATTCCGGCGATGCGATCGATGGCGGTTGCGTCCTCGACCGAGGTGCCGCCAAATTTCATTACGATCACGGCACTACCGCCGGGCGTGATGCTGGAATTACGGGAGATTTCACGATAAGTAGCCTTGGACTTTCAACAGCTCGGCGTTCAGCAGCGCGGCGCCCGCTGCACCACGAATTGTGTTGTGCGAGAGCACCGTGAACTTATAGTCCAACACCCCGCAGGGGCGAAGCCTTCCCACGCTCACTGTCATTCCGTTGCCGCGATCAAGATCGAAGCGTGGCTGAGGACGGTCCGGCGCAGCGTCGTAGACAATCGGGCGCTCGGGCGCCAGCGGACATCCCAACTCGTGCGGCTTTGAGCGGAAATCCCTGAACGCAGCGATGACCGTCTCGGCATCCACTTTCTGTTTCAGCTTCACCGAGACTGACTCCGTGTGCCCGTCTTCCACCGCGACGCGGTTGCAGTGCGCCGTCATGCTGAAGCCGGCGTCCTGCACGCTATGACTGTTCAGCGTACCGAGGAGCTTCTTCGTCTCCTCCTCCATCTTTTCTTCTTCGTTCTTGATGAAGGGAATTACGTTGCCCAGAATGTCGAGCGATGCCACTCCCGGATAACCTGCGCCGCTGACCGCCTGCATCGTGGTAACAAATAATGATTCGACGCCAAAGGTCTGGTGCAACGGCGCCAGTGCAACCACTAGTCCGATCGCCGAGCAATTCGGATTCGTCACGATGTACCCTCCCGACTTTTTGCGCCAGCATTGTTGCTCGATCAGCGCCAAATGATCAGGATTGACCTCAGGAATCACCAGCGGCACATCGGCTTGCATGCGGAAGGCCGACGAGTTACTCACCACAGCGCATCCCGCTTCGGCGAACTTCGGCTCCATTTCGCGCGCGATGCCAGCATCCAGTGCTGCGAAAATCACGCGTGGCGCTCCGTCGGGTCCCGCGGGCGAAACCGCCATCTTGCGAACGCGCTCAGGGATCGATGTCTTCAGCCGCCATCGCACCGCATCTTCGTACGTCTTGCCTTCCGAGCGGTCTGACGCAGCCAGCCACGCTACTTCAAACCAGGGATGGTTCTCCAGCAGCTGAATAAAGCGCTGTCCTACAACTCCGGTAGCGCCGAGTATTCCGACGGGAATTTTTTGCTGTGACATTGTCTGTAAAAATTAGTTTACAACACGATTGGCACGTGATCGCCCGACCCGATTGCGTTGCGAGGTTCGTGGTCAAAAGCAGCCCGCAAGACTACTGAGACTGCTGCAACCCCAGACTCTCGACGATGTCCTTCGCTACTTCCTCAACACTCTTCCCTGACGTTTGAATCGTCACCTGGGCCGCGCGGTAATGAGGAAGCCGCTTCTCATATAAGGCGCGGAATTCGCTGGCGTCCGCCGCCAGTGGCCGCGGGTTCGTCGGATCAGCCGTGTCCTCAACTCCGCATCGTTGCAGCATCTCGTCGAGAGCCGTCTCGAGGAATACCGTGAGCACACCGGCGTCCCGCAACGTCGCAACGTTGTTCTCCTGCACAAACGCTCCACCGCCGAGCGCGATAACTGTCGGACGCTTGCGGTCGAGGAGGCACTTACACAGCGCCTGATGTTCCGCTTCGCGGAATGCCGTCTCACCTTCCTGCTGAAAAAAGAGCCTCACCGACCTAACTTCCGCTGCTTCGATCTCCGCATCCAGGTCAACAAAATCCCAGCCCAGCAGTTGCGCAAGCGCCTCTCCGGTCGAGGTTTTGCCGCTCCCCATGAATCCTGCAAGTGCCACTATTGGGTGAGAGGCGACGGAGTCAGGGCTATCGGAAGTAGGGTTTTTAGTCATGCCATCGTTGTCGTCAGAGTACTGAAAAACAAGGCCTTGCGCGCATTCTAGTATCGCACTCCCAGTCTGCAGGAGAACCTCATCTGCACAGAAGTATTACTACTAACGGGGGATTCTCGCTGCCCATGAGCCGGACTAATCTCCGCCCATGCAACTCATTCAGATTGGCGGCCCGCTCAGTCTCACGATTCAACAGTTGATCGACCAAATGGCTTCTCAGCAGTCCGCAGAGATTGAGCAGCTCAAGCAGGCGGCGCTGGGAAAAAATGCGGCTGCAACACGCCGTGTCAGAGTGCGTCGTCGTTATTCAGTTCGTCGCGTTCCCTGCGAGCGGCCGCTTCGAAACAGCGCGGTGCAAGCCTCCGTGTGCTAGTCCATCCTAAAGACGCCCTGCGCGTCGCAGCCAGCCCCGCCCGTTTCCTCTCGTCGCTTTGCAGAAGCCAATTCCTGCCAGTAGAATAATCCATTACGGCGCAGTAGCTTGGCTGGTCAGTGGAAGCCTGCGATACAGGCGCAGTTTGCACGCGACATCTCGGCTCTTCCGCCCGGTTGTTTCCTGGTAATCAGGCGATAATTCATGGCCCTCAAGCAGTCGGAAGCGATCGTTTTGCGAACCTATCCGCTGCGCGAAGCCGATCTTCTGGTCACCCTTTTTACCCGGGTTGAGGGCAAGCTCAAAGGAGTGGCGCGAGCTGCCAAGAAGTCTCGCCGGCGGTTTGGCGGCGCGTTGGAGCCCCTGACCTGTGTTCGGGTGTATTACGAGGACCGTGAGCGGCAGGAACTGGCTCGGCTCGATTCCTGCGACATTCTGGAGTCTCCGCTTTCGAGCACGATCAATTACCCGCGCGTGGTGGCGTTGGAACATCTTGCCGAAACGCTCGACGAGTTGCTGCCCGACCGCGAGGTCAACGATGCGATTTATCGGCTGGCGATTTCGGTGATGCGCTGTTTGCAAGGCGACGCCATCTGGATGCCGCTGACGTACTTCCAGCTTTGGCTGGTGCGTTTAATTGGATTTTTGCCCGAGCTCGGCACGTGCAGTCGTTGTGGACAGTCGCTCAATGGCAGTAGGGCGTTTTATCACGCTTTGGCCGACGGCCTGCTCTGCTTGGAGCATAAGCGGCTGGCATCGTCTGAGTTGAGCGCAGAGTCGCGTGGAGTAGCGGCGCAAATGTTTCGACTGCCGCTCGAAAGTTTTGGCGATGAACCATGGCCTGCCGCCAGGTGTTCGGATCTGCGGCGCTATTGTGTGCAGATTATGGAACGGCACCTCGAGAAGAAATTAGTTACCGCAGTCATGTTGAACAAGTTGTAGGGATTGGAAAGGGCACGACTTCGCAGCTTGCGAAATAGCTCCTTTTTCGCAATCGAGTTGTATCAGGGCATGATTCTACAGCTTGCGGAAAAACTCGCGTTTGCGACCGTTTCGTATCAGGGCATGACTTTAGAGGTTGCTGAAAAAGTTGCTTCGCCGATGGTTTTGTATCAGGGCACGACTTCAGTCGTGCCGTAAGACTTTGAAAATACGGTAGGGCTTTAGCCCGCGCGGACTCCTCGTTGCAACCAGCCCCGGAGGGGCGGAAGATCTTAGCCAAGCGCTTTAGCGCTGGGGAAGTGGAATAAAAACCCGAGTCCCGGTAGGGACGGCAGATGTAAACGCGCGCTCAGCTCGCGAGAGAGAAAATTTGCCTTCTTCGCAAAATCCGCTGACCTTTCAGGAACTCATCCTTCGCTTGCAAAATTTCTGGGCCGAGCACGGTTGCGTGCTTCAGCAACCCTATGACGTCGAGGTCGGCGCCGGCACCATGGCGCCCGAAACATTTCTTCGCGTGCTTGGGCCTAAGCCTTATCGCGTCGGCTACGTACAGCCCTCGCGGCGTCCCGCTGACGGACGCTACGGCGAAAATCCCAACCGTCTGTTCAAGCACATGCAGTTTCAGGTCATCCTCAAGCCGCCGCCGGCCGACGTGCAGGACCTCTATCTTGCATCTCTGAGTGCCATCGGCATTGACCTGCGCAAGCACGACATCAAGTTCGAAGAAGACAATTGGGAGTCGCCCACCCTCGGCGCTTGGGGCATTGGCTGGCAGGTCATGCTCGATGGTCTTGAGATCACGCAGTTCACCTATTTCCAGCAGTGCGGCGGCATCGACCTCGATCCTATCTCGGCCGAACTAACCTATGGCCTGGAGCGCATTGCGGCATTTCTTCAGGATGTCGACAGCATCTACGACATCACGTGGGTAGTCAGACCCGATGGCCGTCCAGTGAAGTATGGCGAAATTCGCCTCCAGGACGAGCTTCAGTTTTCCGTGTACAACTTCGAACGCGCGGATGTCGAAAAGGCGTGGGAGCATCTGAAGCTTTACGAATCCGAATGTCAGTCGCTTTTGGATGCCTACAACGCTAGGTTCACGCAGAAGCGCAAGTCATCCAAAGCCGGCGATGATGGGGAAGCGAATAGCGAAAAGCCAAAAGCGACGAGCGAAGACCGCGCCCGCTTCCCGGTGCTCGCCGCCTTCGACCTGTGCCTGAAGTGCTCGCACCTGTTCAACATTCTCGATGCGCGCGGCGCTATCAGCGTCACCGAGCGCGTCGGCGTGATCGCGCGCATTCGCGCCCTCGCCGTCGGCGTCGCCAAAGCATACGTAGATCAGCAGCTGGCTGAACAAGAATCAGCCGTCGCCCCAGAAAGCGACAAAGTTGGGGCTTCGACCTAGGTTGAATTACTTACGAACCAGCCGCGCAGCAGCGAGATTTGTTTTAGCGGTGGGCGAGGCCCGCTTTAGCACGTGACCCAGCCCCGGAGGGGCGAAAGATCATAGTCAGCGCTTCAGAGTCTGTGTGAGAACTACCGTTTGGATCGCTAGGGTGGGACAACTGGCAAGAAAACAGCCCCAAAGGGGGCGGGATAGGATAGCCCAGCACGCAGCCGAAGGCGGAGTGCTGGGTAAGCGTGGGAAAAATACGGAGTCCCCACGGGGACGACAGAGTTCTCACACAAACTCTTCAGCGCTGGGTCAGCGGTAGAAAAGGAAGTGAGTCCCGGTAGGGACGGCAGATAGTCTCGCTGACTTTAGTCCGCGACCAAAGACCGACGCGCAGTTTCCTGTGACTCCAGTCACACCTTTGCAACACGTTATGCGGCACAATAGAGAGAACGCACGAATTCATGTCTGACTTCCTATTAGAGATCGGTACCGAAGAAATTCCCGCCCGTATGATTGACGCGGCACGTGACGAACTTTCGCGCCGCACCAAAGACCTTCTTATCCGCGAGCGCCTGGCCGATGCTCCCGCCATCGAGTCGTTCTCTACGCCCCGTCGCATCGCCGTTTTGGCACGCAATGTCGCTGCACAGCAGTCCGATGTGCAGGAGAAACTCACCGGTCCTTCGCTGAAGATCGCTTACAAAGATGGAGTCCCGACTCCGGCTGCCGAAGCGTTTGCCCGGAAAGCCGGAGTGGACGTCAGCGCGTTAGAGAAGGTTACGACGGCCAAGGGAGAGTATCTCGCGGCCACCGTCCAGAAGAAGGGACGCGCCGCCAACGATATCCTCGCCGAGTCGCTTCCCAAAGAGATTTCCGGCATCTATTGGGCCAAGAGCATGTATTGGCGTGGCAAGACAGCCGAGCGCTTTGTTCGCCCGGTTCGTTGGATGGTTTCTCTGCTCGACCACCAGGTTGTGCCTGTCGAGTTCGGAGGAGTCATTGCCGGCAATACCAGCCAGGGCCACCGCATTCTCTCCAGCGGTGCCGTGACGATCGACCGGCCAACCGATTACGTCGCTGCTCTCGCGAAAAACTCGGTGACCGTTAGTTCCGCCGACCGTGAGCACCGAATTCGCAAAGCACTCGATGCCGCGACCCGAACTGTCCCCGGTGCTCGCTGGCGCGAAGATAAGTCGCTGCTCGATACCGTAGTCAATCTGACCGAATTTCCTTCGGTGATCCTTGGCAGCTTTGATCCCGAGTTCCTCGCTTTGCCGGCAGAGGTGCTCGTCACGGTCATGCGCGACCACCAGAAATATTTCGCTCTGGAAGACGCCGATGGCAAGCTCTCTCCGCATTTTCTTGCCGTCTTGAACACTGATAGCGACCCCGACGGCCTCATCCGCCACGGCAATGAACGTGTGTTGCGCGCCCGCTTCAACGATGCGCGTTTCTTCTGGAACTCCGACCAGAAGATCTCTCTGCGTCATCGCGTGGAGATGTTGAAAGCCGTGACCTTCCAGAAGAATCTAGGCAGCTATTTCGACAAAACTTTGCGCGTGCAAAAACTTGGCAGCCTGGTTTCGACCGTTTTGGAAAACGCCGGCGTTGCCATCCGTCCGGGAGTTGTCCATAAGGCTGCGTTGCTGTGCAAGGCAGATCTCACCACCGACCTGGTAAAGGAATTCACCGAACTCCAGGGCATCATAGGCGGGCTCTACGCCAAAGTGCAGCAACTCGATCCGCTACTGCCCAAGGCGACTGCCGATGCCATCGGCGACGCGATTTACCATCACTACCAGCCCGAATCGATGGACGACGCCGTGCCCCCGACGATGGAAGGTGCTGTTTTGGCCATCGCCGACAAAGCCGACAGCGTTGCCGGAATGTTCGCGTTAGGTTTGGAGCCGACTGGCTCGAAAGATCCCTTCGCTCTGCGCCGCGCAGCCAACGGCATCGTCAAAATTATCGCTGAGCACAAGTTGCCGATCCCGCTCGCCAAGCTCTTTTCCGATGCGCGCGTCGAGTACGCAGGCACCGAAGCCGAATCCAGCTTCGACAAGAAAATCGACTTCGCCGAATCGACCGCTTCATTCATGCGCGAGCGCCTGGAGTTCTACTTGCGTGACGTGCGCGGCTTCGCCTATGACGTGGTGAACGCCGTTCTCACCACCGGAAGCGACGATATCGTTGATGCCTTCGCACGAGCGGATGCGGTTAAGAATGTCCGCGGGTTGCCGGACTTCGAATCTGTCGCCGCAGCTTTCAAACGCATAAATAACATTCTGAGGCAAGCAAGGGAAAAGAGAATTGCTATCGCACCCGAGTTTGAGTACATGCCAGATATTTCTCACGAAGAGAAGATTCTTGCGGGTAAATCAGAATTGCTGAAACCTCGTTTTGAAAGAGCGTACGAGGAAAAGGATTACGTGGATGCGCTGATTCAACTCTCCACGCTGCGACCGGACATCGACCTGTTCTTCGATAAGGTCATGGTCATGGTCGACGACGAACGCGTGCGCGCCAACCGTCTCGCGCTCTTGCAGACGCTTTTACGTGAATTTTCCACCATCGCTGATTTCAGCGAGATCGTAACCGAAACCAAATCTTCCTAACTCCGTTAGCTAGTAGAGGACTGATCATGAGCACACCAACCATGGACGTAGAGCACAAAGCGGCCGACACAAAATCGGTTAAGTACGTTTACTTCTTCGGAGACAATCACGCCGAAGGTCACGGAAAAATGAAAGACGACCTGGGCGGTAAAGGCGCCGGGCTCGCCGAAATGACCAATGCCGGCTTGCCAGTTCCCCCCGGCTTCACCATTCAGACCGAAGCTTGCCGAGAGTACATGCGCGCTGGCAAGACATCGTCCGCAGTTGACAAGCAAATGGACGAGGCCCTCGACCGTCTCGAGAAGTTGCAGGGGCAGAAGCTCGGCGGCGCTGACAATCCGTTGCTGGTCAGCGTCCGTTCCGGCGCGAAGTTCTCCATGCCCGGCATGATGGACACCATCCTGAACCTCGGCCTCAACGACAAGTCGGTCGAAGGGCTGGCCAAGCTCAGCAATAATCCCCGTTTTGCTTATGACTCCTACCGCCGCCTGATCCAGATGTTCGGCAGTGTTGTGCTCGACATCCCCAAGCATGCGTTTGAAGAAGTCTTCGATGGCAAGAAGAGACAGAAGAAGGCCAAGCTCGACACCGATCTCGACGCCAAGGCACTTCAGGAAGTCATCGCCGAATACAAAAAAGTCGTGCTCAAGCACACCAAGCAAGAATTTCCGCAAAACCCGCACGAACAGCTCGTGATGGCCCGTGATGCCGTTTTCCGTTCTTGGATGAACAATCGCGCCAAGACCTATCGCCGCATCAACAACATTGACGACATGCTCGGCACCGCCGTCAACGTCCAGGCCATGGTGTTCGGCAACCTCGGCGACACCAGCGGTACTGGCGTGGGCTTCACTCGCAATCCCGCGACTGGCGCCAAGGAGTTCTACGGCGAGTTCTTGATGAACGCCCAGGGCGAAGACGTGGTGGCCGGCATCCGTACTCCGATTCACATCTCCGAGTTGGAAAAGATTCAGCCTGACACGTACAACCAGCTGCGCGACATCACCTCGCGCCTGGAAAAGCACTATCGCGACATGCAGGACTTCGAGTTCACCATCCAGGATGGTCGCCTCTACATGTTGCAGACCCGCAACGGCAAGCGCACTGGACGCGCCGCCGTTCGCGTCGCTATCCAGATGGTCGACGAGGGCCTGATTACCAAGGAAGAAGCGATCTTCCGCGTCGAACCCAACCAGCTCTATGACTTCCTCGTTCCCAGCCTCGCCGAAAAAGGTGTCGACGTCGAAGTGCTGGCCACCGGCCTCCCGGCATCCCCTGGCGCGGCCGTTGGACAGATCGTCTTCACCGCCGACGAAGCAGTCGAGAAGTTCCAGAAGGACAAGCAGGCGAAGATCATCCTCGTTCGCAGCGAAACTACTCCTGAAGACATTGGCGGCATGGAAGTCGCTGCCGGGATACTCACCTCGCGAGGCGGTATGACCAGCCACGCTGCGGTGGTCACTCGCGGCATGGGCAAGTGCTGCGTCGCGGGAGCCGGCGACATCGACGTCGACGAAAAGTCTCGCGAAATGCGCGTCGCGGGAAAGGTGCTCAAGGGCGGCGACTGGATTTCGCTCGACGGCACCACCGGCCGTGTCATCAACGGCAAGCTCAACACCGTTGCCGCACGTCCCGATGATCCTGAGCTGGTCAAACTGATGAAGTGGGCTGAGCCGTTCCGCCGCATGGGCGTTCGTGCCAATGCCGACATTCCACGCGACGCCTTACAGGCCCGCGCTTTCGGCGCCGAAGGCATCGGGTTGTGCCGTACCGAGCACATGTTCTTCGCCGAAGATCGCCTGCCCTACATGCGGTCGATGATTCTCGCCAACAACGAGAAAGACCGTCGCGCCGCGCTGAAGAAACTTCTGCCCATGCAGCGTGCCGACTTTGTCGGTGTCTTCCGTGCCATGGACGGATTCCCGGTCACCATCCGCACCCTCGACCCGCCGTTGCATGAGTTCTTGCCGCGGCGCGAAGACCTCATGGTCGACATCGCCAAGCTGGAAGCCACCAAGCCGAAATCGCCCAAGCTGAAAGAGCTTCGCGCGCTGCTGAATCGCGTCGAGCAGTTGCACGAAGTCAACCCGATGCTCGGCCTGCGCGGCTGCCGTCTCGGCATCACCTATCCGGAAATCACCGAGATGCAAGTGCGCGCTATCTTCGAGGCCGCCGTTAAGGTCGCGAAGGAAGGCGTCAAGGTCAAGCCCGAAGTCATGATTCCGCTCACCGGAGGCCTGAAGGAAATGGCCAACCAGGCGGCCATCGTGCGTCGTGTTGCTGAAGAGGTCTTCGCCGAAAAGGAAAGCAAGGTCGAATACCTCGTCGGCACCATGATCGAACTTCCGCGCGCGGCCCTGATGGCGGATGAGATCGCCAAAGAAGCCGAGTTCTTCAGCTTCGGCACTAACGATCTCACGCAGACCACCTTCGGTTTCTCACGCGACGACGTCGGCAAGATTCTGACAGCGTACCTTTCCGAAGGCATTCTGAAGCAGGATCCGTTCGCCACGCTCGATCAGGAAGGTGTTGGACAGTTGATTAAGATGGCGGTCGAAAAGGGTCGTGCAACTCGCCCGACGATCAAGATCGGCATCTGCGGCGAACACGGCGGCGATCCCTCGTCCGTCGAGTTCTGCGCCAAGAATGGCTTCAACTATGTGTCCTGTTCGCCGTTCCGCGTGCTGACGGCCCGTCTGGCAGCAGCGCAGGCCGGCGCCAGTGCAGAGCTGAAGATCGAAGGCGGCCGAACAAAGTAGTTGCCTTGAAAGGGCACGGCTTTAGCCGTGCCGACGAGCCGCATGAATAAAGGCCCGGAGCGATTCGGGCCTTTTCTATCCACTAACCACTATCCACTAACCACTGCTTTATTGCGTCTGCTGCAGCTGCGCAATCAACTTCTGTGCCAGATTATTTTCCGACTCCGACCACAGCACCCGTCCCGACAACTTACAGTTGTTCTGCACCGCAATCGTAAACGCGACCAGCTTGGCCACGTTGTACCGTACATGTTCTTCGTTGGCGGCCGACAATTGCAACCCTTCAAACAGGAACGGCGTGTCCAGTCCGAAGTCCACTTCCATGTGGCCATCGTCAACGTAAATTCCCTCATCGAACTGCACGCCATGCACAATGAAGCGCACCGCCACCGGACGCTGCACCCAAGCGTCACCCTCCGAATCCTCGTTCGGCACCCACAAGTCCCAGAACGCTTCGAACACGAACCCAAAATCGTCGTGAGCAAACTCGCTGGCAATTTCGGCCGCTTCCTCCGGCGAGATTCCCGGGTTAAACCGCCGTTCCAGCACCGTCGGTTCCGACCACGCGACTGGATGCACAGACAAATACGTGATTCCTTCGCGTATCTCCGAATACAGGAACTGCCGCATCACTGACACCGCACGCGGCATCATCTCCGCTTCGTGAAAACTGGGAAACCACAGGCTGAAATTAAGTGAGTCCGCCATCGCCGTATTCTACCGCCGGAACGTGTTTTGAAGGGGCACGGCTTCAGCCGTGCCAAAATCGCCTTGTTATTTTGTTTGTAATCACGAGCGGGCTTCAGCCCGCGAGGGATCCGTTTTGCAGCAACCAAGGAACCCAGACACTCACTGATGCTACGAAGTGGATTGATGACGCCCGTGACCTCACGCAAAGTGCCCTTAATTCCTCTGTGCCTCTGTGTCTCTGTGGTGAAGATTCTCTTACACCTGCGTCTTCACCCGCGACGCGAACTTCTCCCGCACCTTTTTCACCTTAGGAGCCACCGTAAACATGCAGTACGGCTGGAAAGGATGGTTCTTGAAATAGTCCTGGTGATAATCTTCGGCGACGTAGAATGTCTGCGCCGGTTCGACCGCGGTGACGATCGGGTTGGCAAACACTTTTTCCCGCGTCCACTCCGCGATCACCTCTTCCGCCGTCTTCTTCTGCGACTCATCGAAATAAAAGATCACCGAGCGATACTGCTCACCCACATCGTTGCCCTGACGATTGAGAGTCGTCGGGTCGTGCACCGTGAAAAACACCTCAAGCAAGTCGCGGTAGCTGATTTTCTCCGGATCGAAGGTGATCTCCGCTACCTCAACATGTCCGGTTGTGCCCGTGCAAACCTGCTCATACGTCGGATTCGGCCGCCGTCCACCCATGTAGCCCGAACGCACCGACTCCACGCCTTCCAGTTGCACGAGCGCGGCTTCCACGCACCAGAAGCAACCACCACCCAATACCGCTTTTTCAGTAGCCATAAATCGTTGGATGCACGACTCGCCAAAAAGTGTTCATGGTGACGACGAGGGGTTGCCGCTTTTGCTATCCACTATCCACTATCCACTAACCACCAGTCACTGCTTCTGATACACCCTCACATAATCCACCAGCATCTGCTGCGGAAACTGCGTCGTGCTATCAGGATTCCCCGGCCAATCGCCGCCCACCGCCAAATTCAGCAGCACGAAGAACGGCTTATTGAACTCCCACGGCGACCCCGTCGGCAAGTTTGCCGAGCGTAAACGTCGCATACAGCGAACTGTCTACATAAAAGCGAACCTGCTGCGCCTCCCACTCCACCGCATAAAGATGATAGTCATCGCGACAGCGCCCCAGTCGGCAACGTATACGAAGCCGTGACATTTCCCGGCGCATATCCCGGCCCGTGAATCGATCCATGCACGATCGCCGGCTCCTTCCCGATGTTCTCCATGATGTCGATCTCGCCGCACGCCGGCCACGGATTCGTGTCGATGTCCGAGCCCAGCATCCAGAACGCCGGCCACATTCCTTGTCCCTTCGGAATCTTGATGCGCGCCTCAAACCGCCCGTAGGTCTGCGAGAACAGCCCTTTCGTCTGCATGCGTGCCGACGTGTAATGTTGTGTCACCCCATCCGGCCCGGTGTAGTCTTCCTTCGATCGCGGTGATGACGAGGTTGCCGCCGCTCACCTGCACATTCTGCGGACGCGCGGTGTAGTACTCCAACTCATGATTGCCCCAGCCGTTGCCACCAGTCTGGATCGCCCACTTGCTTGCGTCGGGCACCGATCCGTCAGCGCCATTGAATTCGTCCGACCAAACCAGCTGATAACTCTGCGAGCGAGGCGGCGTGCTAGTGGATTGTGTCGCCTGTCCACCGCAGGAAGTCGCGGCCACCATAGTCAGCAAGGAAATCGCGATCGTGCTGACGAAAGTTTTGTACTTGTAAGCAGTCATGAAAGCCTCGGGAATAGATCATGGGGATTCTAGAGCAACCAGGGGACATGCGGCTGTGACGTAACTGACCGGGTACTGGACGGACAGATTGAATTTGAAAAACTCCGTGTCCTCCGTGTCTCCGTGGTGAATGAATTTGATCCGCCGCTTACAGCCCCACTTCAATCCTCGACCGCGGATCCAGATAATCTCGCAGTCCGTCCCCAATAAAGTTGAACGACAGCACCGCCAGCATCACCGCTGCAGCAGGGAACAGGACCAGATGCGGCGCGTCAAACAAATGCGATCGCCCGTCGTTCAGCATCGATCCCCAACTCGCCGTCGGAGGCGGCACTCCCAAGCCCTAAAAAGCTCATCGTCGCTTCCGCCAGAATCGCTCCCGCCATCCCAATCGCCGCCTGCACAATCACCGGCTGAATGATGTTCGGCAGGATGTGGCGCACAATGATTCGCACGTCGCTTGCGCCGAGCGCCCGTGCAGCTTCCACGAACTCTCGCTCCCGCACCGCCAGCACTTGCGCGCGTACCAACCGCGCGTAACCCACCCATCCGCCAATCGAAAGCGCCAGCACCAGGTTGAACAGTCCCGGCCCCAGAAACGCCACGAACGCAATCGCCAGCAGAATTCCTGGAAACGACATGAACGCGTTCATCACGACGACGTTGAGAAACCGGTCGAGAAACCCACCGTAATAGCCGGCAATCGATCCAAAGATCAGCCCCAGCGTGAGAGAAACGGCGACCACACACGTTCCCACCAGCATCGAAATGCGCGCCCCATAAATGATGCGCGACAAAATGTCTCGGCCTAACTCGTCGGTTCCAAACCAATGGGCTGCCGACGGCCCCATCAGCCGCGACGGCAAGTCGATGAACGCGGGATCTTGCGGCGCGATCCACGGCGCGAATAGTGCGCACACCACAAACACCGTGATCATCACCGCGCCCGCGGTTGCCAGACGATTATGTCCAGCGGCCCGCCGCAACGCGACCATTTGGGTAGCCGATGCCATCGCTCGTCATCTTAGAACATTCGAGTCGCTCACAGCGCAGCACCGCCATACCAGCATGAATCGCGCGCTTCGCAGTCTTGAAGGGGCACGGCTTCAGCCGTGCCGTAAGATCCGCTCCTTCCGTCCGGCTTTAGCCGCTGAGGGGCACTTGGTCTTACATCAACAATGGTCGCCCACCGGGTTGCTTTCCCAACAGATGCGTCTAAAATCGTCTGTTTGCAGTTATTACGTCGGACCACCGGCCCATGCTGCCTTTCAAACTGGTTTACAGCGAGAAGTACTACCTCCCCATCGGCGACCACGTATTCCGCGCCGACAAATATCGGCTGGTTCGCGAGCGCCTCTTCGCACTCGGAATGGTCGACGACTCCGACTTCCTCGTTCCTCAGCCCGCTTCCGAATCCGACGTGATGCTGGTGCACTCTCCGCACTACGTCAACCAGCTGATGGAAGGCAGCCTGACTGCGCGCGAAGAATTGCAAATGGAGATTCCCTACTCGCCGCAGGTAGTTGACGCTTTCATGCTGCACACCGGAGGCTCCATCCTCGCTGCCGAGCGCGCGCTGTCTGATGGAGTATGCATCAACCTTGGCGGCGGCTTCCATCACGCCTTTCCCGATCACGGCGAAGGCTTCTGCATGTTGCATGACTTCGGCGTTGCCATCCGCAGCCTGCAAAAGCGCAAACTCATTCAGCGAGCCATGACCGTCGACTGCGACGTTCACCAGGGCAACGGCACCGCTTTCATCTTCGGTGCCGCGAACGCGCAGCCGTCCACCCTGCCGTCGGCCCATCATGGTTCAGTGTTTGGATTGTCCGGCGGAAGCATTCGGCAGCAGGGAAGTCACAAAGACGTTTTCACGATTTCCCTCCATCAGGAACACAACTATCCGCTCGTTAAACCGCCGTCCTCCATCGACGTGAACTTGCCCGACGGATGCGGCGACGCCGAATATCTCGCCTGGCTCGACAACGCTCTCAGCTCCGGACTGCGCCAGTTCGAGCCTGAGCTGATCAGCTACGTCGCCGGAGCCGACCCTTATCGCGAAGACCAGCTTGGAGGTTTGGCCTTAAGCATCGAAGGACTCAAGCAGCGCGACGAACTCGTTTTTCGCGCCGCCCGCGCCCGCAACATTCCCGTCATGGTGACCTACGCCGGTGGGTATGCGATCAAGATCGAAGATACTGTGACGATTCATACCAACACCGTTCTCGCCGCGGCGGAGGTCTTCCGTCCGGCCCCAACAGCCGTCAAAGCTGCATTATAACGAATGTTATAACATGCCCTTCAGCGGCTCATTTTTCCCATTCTGGACCAGATCTGAAACCGATAACCTTGACCGCCCGGCGTGCTATTCTGATGTTTCGCGGCCCGCACCAATCCCCGCCGCGCACAACGACCTAAATGTTTGAGAATCTTACAGATAAGCTCCAGCGTGCCTTTAAGAACCTGCGTGGCCAAGGCACCCTGACCGAAGAAAACATCGGAGAAGCGCTCAAAGAAATCCGCATGGCGCTCCTCGAAGCCGACGTTAACCTCAATGTTGTCAAGCAGTTAATCGAGCAAATCCGCACCAAGGCGCTCGGTCACGAGGTCATGACGGCCCTCTCCCCATCTGAGCAAGTCATCAAAATCGTCCGCGACGAGCTCATCGGCATCCTCGGCAAAGACACCGCCAAGCTAAAGTTCGCCTCCCAGCCGCCGACTGTCGTCCTCATGGCTGGCCTGCAAGGCTCTGGAAAAACAACAACTTCCGGTAAACTCGCCCACTGGCTCAAGCAAGGCGGACACCGACCCCTGCTCGTCTCCGTTGACGTCTACCGTCCCGCCGCACGCGAGCAGCTCAAAATCGTCGCCCAGGCAGTCAAGGCGCATCTCTATGAAGGACAAGTAGATACGGCCGACACGGCCACTGTCGAGCGCCTCGTAAAAGAAGCTCGCCGTGACGCTATCAGCAACGGCTGCGACGTGATGATCGTTGACACCGCTGGCCGTCTGCACATCGACGAGCAGCTCATGGACGAAATGCAGTCGCTCAAGAAGATATTGAATCCACAGGAGATACTCTTCATTGCCGACTCCATGACCGGACAGGATGCCGTCCGTTCCGCCGACGAGTTTCACAAGAAGCTCACCCTCACCGGCGTGATACTCACCAAGATGGACGGTGACGCCCGCGGTGGTGCCGCCCTTTCCATTCGCAACGTCACTGGCCAGCCTATTAAATTCATAGGGTTAGGCGAAAAATACGATGCCTTGGAGCCCTTCCATCCCGACCGCATCGTCGGCCGTATCCTCGGCATGGGCGACATGCTCTCGCTCATCGAAAAGGCCGAAGCCACACTCGACAAGAAGAAATCGCAGGAATTTGCCGCTAAAGCCATGAGCCACGAAGGCTTCTCGCTCGAGGACTTCCGCGATCAGCTCCGTCAGGTGAAAAAGCTCGGCTCCATCAAGAGCATCATGGGCATGATGCCCAAAATCGGCCCCTTCGCCAACATGCAGAAGGCAGCCGATAATGTTGACGAAAAAGAACTTACACGCGTCGAAGCCATCATCAATTCCATGACCGGCTATGAGCGCGAGCACCACGAGGTCATCAACGGCAGCCGCCGCAAGCGCATCGCCCGCGGCTCCGGCACCAGCGTGCAAGAGGTCAACCAACTCCTCCGCCAGTACGCCCAGATGCGCAAGATGTTCAAAGGCATGGGCAAGCCGAGCTTCGCCCGCCGCATGGCCGGCATGAAAATGCCGGGGATGTAGAAACCGCGAGTGCCACACATGACTCGACGGTGTCCCACTATTCACCTGCGTCACTGACGGTGTGCGCAGCTCAACTCAAGACATTCGACGAGAACAAACTCCGCAACCGTCAGTAGTCTCCCTGCATCACTAATTCTCGAACGCAGTTCCCACCCCTGGTAGGCCCATTACCCCTGGCGATCGAAAACAAGTCAAAAAGGACGGCACGCGTCCCGTGGAATATCCGACTTTTTATCGCACGACGCAGATCGATGGTCTCTCCATTTTTTACCGAGAGGCCGGGCCGGAAGACGCGCCGACGCTTCTTCTACTGCACGGACTGCCATCGTCGTCGCGCATGTTCGAACCGCTCTTCTCCCGCCTCTCCGATCGCTATCACCTGGTCGCGCCCGATTATCCGGGCTTCGGACACAGCGACTGGCCGGACGCGAAGAAATTCGCCTACACCTTCGATCACATCGCCGACACGATGAATCACTTCACCGAAGCGCTCGGGCTCTCGCGCTACACGCTTTACATGCAGGATTACGGCGGCCCCGTCGGTTTTCGCATGGTGCTGGCCTATCCGGAACGGATCGAGGCTCTCATCGTCCAGGACGCCGTAGCGCACAACACAGGCCTGGGGGCCAATTGGAAGACGCGGCGTGCCTTTTGGGCCGATCGCTCTGCCAACGAAAGCGCACTTCGCACAAATCTCCTGTCGCTGGAAAGCACCCGTACGCGCCATGTCGGAAGCGATCCGAACGTGGAACGCTACAACCCTGATCTGTGGACAGACGAATTCCGTTTTCTCAGCCAGCCCGGCCAAGCCGACATTCAAAGTGACTTGTTCTATGACTATCGGACCAATGTAGACGCCTACCCGAAATGGCAGGTATGGATGCGCGAGAAACAGCCGCGCCTGCTGGTGATCTGGGGTAAGTATGAGCTCTCGTTCGACTCCTCGGAGCCCGAAGCCTACCGCCGCGATGTGCCGAAGGCGGAAGTCCACATTGTTGATGGTGGTCACTTCGCATTGGACACGGCTGCCGATGAGATCGCCGCGCTGGTTCGAGGCTTTCTGGACAAGTGATCCTGTCGGTTGACGCTCACATTTTTCAACCAATATGACTTTTGATTTACGTGAACACGGGGGAGGAAAGAACATGGCGAATGTGGAGGATGAAATCCGTAGTGACAGCGCCAAAGCCGCGAGCGTGGCTAAAGTCGACATGAAGTTCGAGATCGTCGTCATCCCTGTCTCGGATGTCGACCGCGCGAAGGAGTTCTACAGCAGCCTCGGGTGGCGGCTCGACGCCGACTACGCGGCCGGTGACGACTTTCGCGTGATCCAGTTCACGCCACCCGGCTCCGGGTGCTCCATCATCTTCGGCAAGAACGTCACTGCGGCGACGCCTGGCTCCGCTCAGGGTATGTACTTGATCGTCTCCGACATCGAGGCCGCCCGCGCCGAGCTGCTCGGTCTCGGCGTCAAAATTAGCGAGGTGTTTCACGATGCCAACGGCGTGTACGCCGGCAAGGACCAGCCCTATCTGTTTGGGCGCCTCCGGGTCAGCGGTCGGGATCCCGAGCATCGCAGCTACCGCTCGTTCGCCTCATTCAGCGATCCCGACGGCAACGGCTGGCTGTTGCAGGAGATCACGAATCGGCTTCCCGGGCGCATTGACTCTGCCGCGACTTCGTTCGCCTCAATCAACGACTTGGCGAGCGCACTTCGACGTGCCGAGGCTGCCCACGGCGAGCACGAGAAGCGCACCGGCAAGAGAGATGAGAATTGGCCTGACTGGTACGCCGCATACATGGTGGCGGAGCAGGCTGGGACGGAGCTGCCGACGTGAGCCACTGCGAACTCATGTCATCGAGCCGATAGCACACGTGCGTCGAGGCTATGGAGTGCAGAGGTGGTGCTCAAGAACTTACAAGGAGGAACCTTATGAAACGGATAGCTTTCCTGTTAGTTGCAGTCGTCCTAGTGGGCGGCATTATCGTTTCGGCGGCGCCCACATCCGGACCAGCCAGTGAAGATGCCGCTGCCCCGATCTACGTTACTGAAATCCCTCAGGGGTACCGCGACTGGAAGTGGATCTCCTCGGCCCATGAAGCAGGCAACCTCAACAGTTTAGGTGCCGTTCTGGGAAACGATGTCGCGTTTAACGCCTTCCGGGAAGGGAAGCTACCGTACCCGGACGGCACAATAATTGTAGCTTTGCATTATCGCAACGTCCCGTCGGCGGAAAACAACAAAGTCTTTGGCCAAGCCCAATCTTTCGTTCCCGGGGCCCCCACGAACATTCAATTTATGGTCAAAGACTCAAAAAAGTACGCCGCAACCGGCGGCTGGGGGTTCGGTCACTTCGCGGACGGCAAACCTGGCGACGCGGCGTTTATGAAAAGCTGCTTCCCCTGCCACGAGAAGACGAAAACGACAGACCTTGTCTTTACTCATTACGCACCTTAATACCGGAAACGAACTCCTTGTACGCGTACCGGTACTGGTTAGCTCCGAAGCCGCCGCCTTA
This sequence comes from uncultured Acidobacteriaceae bacterium, assembly GCA_963749635.1. Classification (GTDB taxonomy): domain Bacteria; phylum Acidobacteriota; class Terriglobia; order Terriglobales; family Acidobacteriaceae; genus DASRAA01. The sequence continues at coordinate 191,712 of CAVVNW010000005.1, read as the reverse complement.
AGGCGGCAGCAATCTTAGACCGCTGCTTGGAGGAATCATGAACACCGTAACTACCGCAGCTCCCACCCAGGCCGAACCGAAACTCCTCGGGCAGACTGTCGTCCTGATTGGCGGCAGCGCGGGCATCGGACTCGAGACGGCCCGGTTCGCCCGCGCCGAGGGAGCTGACGTGATCCTCACCGCGCGCGACCCGGATCGCTTGCAGCGCGCCGCGAGTGAAGTCGGCGCGCTGAGCACTGCCGCCTTCGACGCCACCGACTTCGATCGGCTCGCTAAGTTCTTCGACGAGTTGCCCAATACGATCGACCACGTGCTGGTTACGGGCCCGGGTCCCTACTACGCGCCGCTGGCCGAGTTCGACTTCGAAGCAGCACGCCGCGACCTGGAAGCTCATATCTTGCTGCCGCTGCACGTCGCCCGCAACGCTGCGAGCAAGGTTCGCCCGGGAGGGACCCTGCTCTTCATGGGCGGCACCGGCGGCCGCCACACGGCGCCGGGAATGACGTTGATCTCGGCCCTCACCGCCGCAGGTCCCGCCATGACAAGGAACCTCGCGCTCGAACTCGCGCCCGTCCGAGTCAACCTCATCGCCGCCGGCTTCGTCGACACACCGTTGTCGGCAACGCTCCTTGGCGATCAACTCGAAAACCGCCGCAATCAGCTTCGCGCGACGCTTCCCATCCGTCGCGTCGTTGGACCTGCCGACGTTGCCGCGCTCGCTGTACATATCATGACCAACACCGCCCTCACCGGCGGGACGTATGACATCGACGGAGGCCAGCAACTCGTATAGGGTGACGCTCAAGGGTTTAGAAGGAGGAACACTGCATGAAACGAATAGCTTTATTGGTGGTTGCAATCGCATCGCTGGTCTGGCGTCGTTGCTTTCACTGCCACAGCCCCGGGACATGCCGGTCAAGAGGCCGCCCCGATCTTCGGCATCACAATTCCTCCGGGATACCGCGATTGGAAGTTGATTTCCGTGGCTCACGAGGCAGGCAACCTCAACGATTTGCGCGCCAATCTGGGCAACGACGTAGCAATCAAGGCCTATCGCGATGGGACGTTGCCATTCCCGGACGGCACAATCATCGCCCGGCTGGCCTGGCGTTACGATTCGTCCGCGGAAAACAACAAAGCCTTCGGCCGTGACCAATCTTTCGTTGCCGGGCCCCCGATTAACGTTCAGTTCATGGTCAAGGACTCAAAGAAATACGCCTCTACCGGAGGCTGGGGCTTCGCTCAATTCAAAGACGGCAAACCGGACGGCACGGCTCAACTCAATACCTGCTTTCCTTGCCACGAGCCTGTTAAAGCTCGCGACTTTGTCTTCACCCGTTACGCACCTTAATGCAAGGAATCGAAATATATGCCGGACAAGAAAACAGCAATCGTCACAGGAGCTTCGCACGGTATTGGCGCCGGTTTGGTCGAGGGCTTTCTGGACGAGGGTTATAACGTCGTCGCTACGGCCCTTGCTGCTACGCAATCGTTGACGGCGTCACCCACCATGGTTCTCATCGATGGCGACATAAGCAAACAGGAGACTGCCACGAAATGTGTGGACGCGGCGATCGACCACTTCGGAACCGTCGATGTGCTGGTGAATAACGCCGGAATCTACCGCACCAAACCTTTCATCGACTTTACTACCGAGGACTTCAACGCCCTGGTCTCGATCAACCTGCTCGGATTCCTTTACATGACTCAGCTCACGGTGAAACAGATGCTGAAACAGAAATCGGGGAATGTCGTGACTATCTCTGCGGCTCTTGCCGATCAGCCAATCGTCGGCGTCAACGCCTCGGTTTCCATGATCACAAAAGGCGGCCTGAATACTGTGACCCGCAGCCTCGCAATCGAGTATGCAAAAGACAATATTCGCTTCAACGCCGTTGCCCCGGGTGTCGTGGATACGTCACTCCACAAGAATGATCCTGAGGACGCTCTTAGCTCAAGGCAGCCCATGGGAAAAATCGCGGAGGTAAAAGACATTGTTGATGCTGTCCTCTACCTGGCTCAAGCGGATCAAGTGACCGGCGAGGTGCTTCACGTAGATGGTGGCGCCCACGCTGGCTGTTGGTAGCTGCGGGAGCGCGACTATGGGGAGATTACGGCTCCGTGCTGTTCACCACGGCGATCTCAGCGTCTTCCGCCATGAAGTCCATCACTTCTTGCGGAGCAGTCGACAGCCAAACTGGCGCAAATGACATTCGGTGTAATGGAGTCGGACCTTTCTCGCGAAGCGCCTTCAGGTGCACCGGAGCGCTGTACCCTTTGTTCGACGCCAGCCCGTAACCGGGGTACAGCCCGTCGAACTCTCGCATCATGGCATCGCGCGCCACCTTGGCGATGATTGAGGCTGCGGCGATCGAGGCTGACAGTGCATCCCCATGAATGATCGGAGTTTGCTGGCACTCGCAGCTCAACCGCAGGGCATCCACCAGCAGGTGGTCAGGCATCGGAGCAAGTTTTGCAACCGCGTCTTCCATCGCCCGCTTCGACGCCCAATAGATATTGATTTGGTCGATGATGGCGACATCTACCGCCGCGACTGCCCAGGCCAGGCAGTTCTCCCGGATTCGCGGGGCCAGCTTTTCTCGCGTTTCCCGGTCAAGCAGCTTCGAATCCCGCAAGCCGCGAATGCGATACGCCGGATTGAGAATCACTGCTGCCGCAACCACCGGACCGAACAGTGAGCCCCGGCCTACCTCGTCCACGCCTGCGACCATCGTGGCGCCCGAGTCCCACGCCTGCTTCTCGTACTTGAGAGTGCACTTCAGGCTCTTCAGCAGGCGCAGTTTGAGCGTGGCGTCCGAGACTTCCTCGTCGTCGAATTTCAGCAGTCGTCGTAGCGATTTCTGATAGGAGCGCTTCACAGGTTTCCGGCAGTGGCCGTTGACCGGAATTGTAAAGCACTACCCGTTGGAAAACCCGGCCGCAAAAACAAAAGGCACAGAATCTCTGTGCCTTCGTATCTCTGGTGCGAACTGAACTCTACTGGATCGACACCAATTGTTCCTTCGCCGCATAGTGCGATTCGACGTAGTCGTTGAGGATCTTGGTGAACTCCGCAACGATGTGATCGCCCTTGAGGGTCATCATCAGTCTTCCATCAACGTACACCGGGGCCTTCGGCTCCTCAAACGTTCCGGGCAGCGAAATGCCGATGTTCGAGTGCTTCGACTCTCCGGGCCCGTTCACTACGCAACCCATGACAGCAACCTTCATCTCTTCCACGCCGGAGTAGCGCGTCTTCCACAGCGGCATCTGTTCGCGCAGGTAGCTCTGGATTTGTTCCGCCATCTCCTGGAAGAACGTGCTGGTCGTGCGCCCGCATCCCGGACAGGCGGTCACCTGTGGCGTGAAGCTGCGAATCCCCATCGATTGCAGAATCTGTTGCCCAACTGCGACTTCTTCCGTGCGGTCGCCATTTGGAGCGGGTGTCAGCGATACGCGAATCGTGTCGCCAATGCCTTCCTGTAATACCACGGCGAGCGCAGCCGAGCTTCCCACGATGCCCTTAGCTCCCATGCCCGCTTCGGTCAACCCCAGATGCAACGGATACTCGCAGCGCTTGGCCAACTCGCGATACACGTCGATCAGGTCCTGAACGCCGCTGACCTTAGCGCTGAGGATGATCTGCTCGCGGCGCATTCCATAGCTCACCGCCAGCTCTGCCGAGCGCAGTGCGCTCTGCACCATAGCTTCCATCGTCACGTCGCGCGCATCTTTGGGCTCGTCCAGCTTCGAATTTTCGTCCATCAAGCGCGTAAGTAGCGATTGGTCCAGCGATCCCCAATTCACGCCGATACGCACCGGCTTGTCGTTTTCGATCGCGACTTCAATCATCGTCCGGAAATTGTCGTCATCCTTTTTGCCGATCGAGACATTTCCAGGGTTTATGCGGTATTTCGCCAGCGCCCGCGCACAATCCGGATACTTCTTGAGCAGGATGTGGCCGTTGTAATGGAAATCTCCGATGATCGGCACGCGAATGGCCAGCCGGTCGAGGCCGTCCACAATGGGAGCCACAGCCGCTGCCGCCGCGTCGTTATTCACCGTGACGCGAACCAGCTCCGATCCAGAGCGCGCGAGCGCTGCCACTTGGCGGATGGTACCTTCGATATCAGCCGTGTCGGTGTTGGTCATCGATTGCACCACTACTGGTGCATCGCTGCCCACGCGAACCCCTCCGACCGTCGCCGTATAAGTCTTTCTGCGTTGTATTTGAGCCATACAGGTAGACTCCAGTTTACCATGTTGCCGCGCTCAGACCGCTGTCCCGCGACTGATCCATTCTTCGTGCGGAACGCGAGTAACTGGCCGCAAATGTTTAACTTTGTTGAGCTTTTTCATTCTCCAACGTTGGCCAAGAACGCGAAAGTTAGGAGTTCGCAGCCCAAGCCGTTGGTACTGACGGCACTCCAATCGGGGAACTAATACCGCCCGAACGCGGAATCCATTGAAGGTGACCACAATCCCAAGATTGTCAGCTTGCCTTTCGCCAACCGGCGTAGAATAGCGTTGGCTGGGGAAACTAGGCGAACCATTTCGGGTTCTTAGGGTTACAGGTTGTACGAGGCAGTACGGTTGTCTGTACGGCCCTTTCGCCGGTCACCGAGAAGGTATGGATATGCGTTTTACTTTGCGGAACATCAGCTTGTTCGCCTTCGCATCCGTGCTCGTTGTTTCGGGTTCGGCATGGGCCCAGGGCTATCCCACTCAAGGTTCAACCAGTGCGCCCGCGGCCCAGACGCAAGACCCGTCCGCTGCGCCGCCCGCCCAAACTCAGGGGCCGTCCGCTGCACCGCAGGCCCAGACCGCGCCTCAGCCGGCCTCGACGCAAGACGACTCTGCTCCAGCGAATACAAAACCCGACAAGAATGCTCCCAGTCCTGCCACTCTGAAAGATATCGACGCCATCGGCAATCGCAACGTGGGCTGCAACAAGGGCGCTGGCAACTGGTATTCGCTGGACAAGCAAGTCGCCATGGGCCAGCAGTACTCACAGCAGGTCGAGCATGGCGTGAAACTAATTTCCGACCCCGTCGTTACCGAGTACATCAATCGCATCGGTCAGAACTTGGTGCGCAACTCCGACTCCAAGGTGCCGTTCACCATCAAGGTCATCGACACGGATGAGATCAACGCATTCGCGCTTCCCGGCGGATTTTTCTACGTGAACACCGGCCTGATCCTCGCAGCCGACAATGAAGCCGAATTGGCCGGTGTCATGGCGCATGAGATCGCGCACGTCGCCGCCTGTCACGTGGCTCGTGAACAAACCCGCAGCAATATCGTTAACCTTGCCAGCATTCCGCTGATCTTTGTTCCAGGCGGCTGGGCTGTCTATGAGGCCACGCAGGTCGCTATGGGCATTGGCGTTCCGCTGACGTTCATGAAGTTCTCGCGCAACTTCGAAAGCGAAGCCGACTTCCTCGGCATGGAGTACATGTACAAGACGGGTTACGATCCGCAGTCGTTCATCTCGTTCTTTGAGAAGATCGAGGCCCAGGAGAAGAAGAAACCCGGGGCGATCGCCAAGGCATTTTCCTCGCATCCAATGACGCCCGATCGCGTAGCAGCCGCCCAGAAGGAAATGGCGACGGTACTGCCTCCCCGCGACGAATACGTCGTGAATACCTCGGAATTCGATCAGGTTAAGTCGCGTCTTGCCTCGATTGAGAACAAGCACAAGCTGCAGACCGACAAGAGCAACGCAGACCGTCCGACACTGCGCCGCAGCACCGCTGATAATCCCACCAATAACAACGGTACGGGAACGCAGAACGACGACGATCGTCCGACGTTGAAGCGCAGCGACGGATCGTCAAGCTCATCAAGCTTGCAGTAATTCAAGCCTGAACCGATAAGGCTCCCCCCAGGGAGCCTTTCTTGCTGGGGATTCGTGCGGAAATCAGTTGTTGCAGATTAGTCGTGCGGCCGCGACATTCGTATTTCACGACCTTCCCACCAAACAAAAATGAGGCGCACGAAGCGCCCCATTCATAAAGCACAATCGAAAACTATGGCAATCTCTGCGCCAATCCCGGTACGGCTTTCATGATGTCGTTATAGATCACTACCACCGCAAATAGCACCAGGAAGACAAACGCGGTCTGATAGATGCGTTCCTTGATCCGAATGCTGATGTCGCGCCGCAGGAGCCCTTCAATGGCCAGCATGAGGATCATGCCTCCATCGAGAATCGGAATCGGCAGAAGGTTGAAGATGCCCAGGTTCAGGCTGATTCCCGCCATCAACGCCAGCAGCGGAGTCCAACCCGGTTGGCTCGCGGCCTCGCCAGAGGCGCGCGCGATACCGATCGGGCCTTCCATTTGCTTGATGGAAGTTTCGTGCGACAGCATCTTGCGCACCAGGTCCACGATCAACAGCGAGTACTTTTTGTTCTGATCGAGTGAGCGGTCCAACGCCGCTCCAAACGACAGCCGACTGACGGTAACCGGCTCCGACTGAAAGCCCAGACGGTAACGCTTCTGCCCGTTGTCCTCGGTCATCACCGGGGTCGCGGTGAACTTCAGGTCCTGTCCATTGCGCAGCACGGTGATATCAACCGGCTGGCCATTGCTCTTTTGGAGGTATCCGATGACCGCCATCAGCGAACGCACCGGCACTGCATTGATGGCGACGATCTGGTCGCCGACGCGCATACCCGCCTGTGCTGCGGGCATCTTTGGCTCCATCTGCGTGACGGTAATCGGTTCGTCGGGTATCCATCCGATACTGCGCATCTGCTCCGGATCGGCCCAGTTGGCTGACGGAGCGATTTCCTTCTCCAGTATCTGGCTGTCTCGTTGCACGGCCAGGTCGAGCGGTTTGTTGCTCTGGATCGCGGACTTCAGGATGACGTCTTCCCATGTAGGGTTTTGCCAGCCATCGATGCGCACAATGCGGTCACCCGCATCGATGCCCGCCTTCGCGGCCGGCGAATTCTCCACCACCCATCCGATCAGCGCCGGCTGGTCCAGGTACACCGGATGCTCGTAGTGCACCATATTCACGACGGTTAAGAGTCCGACCGCCAGCAAAATGTTCATTGCGGGGCCGGCGGCGGCAATCACAAATCGCTGCCACCGCGGATGCGAGGTGAACTCGTCAGGCTCGCCACTATGGGATTCCAGCGGGTTCTCACCCGCCATTTTTACGTATCCGCCTAGCGGCAGGGCACTGATACGGTAATCGGTTTCGCCCTTGCGGAAACCTGCCAGCCGTTTGCCAAACCCAATGGAAAATACGTCTACTCTGACTCCAAAAAACTTGGCGGCGGCGTAATGGCCGAACTCGTGCACCAGGATCATGATTCCCAGTACGACGGCTACCCAGCCGATATTGCGCAATGCCGCGATTGCAATCGATTCCATATTCCTCGTTTTACTGCGGGACTACTTATGCCTGCCTGCGGGATGGGACGTTACCCCTCCGACTCCGCCAGCCATTTCCCCGATGCGGTGCCGGGTTCGGCGGCGAGCGTCAGCGTCCAGGTCCAACACCTGTTCTATAGATTCAGGTTTGTGATTGGGCGTTTCAGCAAGTATCGCTTCTATTGTAGCCGGAATGTCCTCAAATCCTAAGGCGCCGTCCAGGAACGCCGCCACGGCCACCTCATCGGCTGCGTTCAGGGCGATGGTCTTAGCCCCTCCCGCTTCGACTGCTTCGTAGGCCAAACGTAAGCAGGGAAATTTCTCCATGTCCGGAGGACTGAAATCCAGTTGCCTTAGCTCGGCAACGGGGAAACGCAGATCTGATTGAATCCGTTCTGGATAGGTTAGCGCATACAGGATGGGAAGCTGCATATCCGTCACCGAAAGTTGCGCCAGCAGGCTGCCGTCCACGAATTCGACCATCGAATGGATAGTGCTCTGGGGATGCACCAGCACGCTCACCTGGCTGGCTGGCATGTCGAACAAGCGGCAGGCCTCGATGACCTCGAACCCCTTGTTCATCAACGTGGCTGAGTCGATGGTGATGCGTTTGCCCATCTTCCAGGTGGGATGGTTGAGCGCCTGCTCCACCGTAATGTGCGCAAACTGTCGTCGCGGTGTGTGTAGAAACGGCCCACCCGACGCCGTCAGCCAGATGCGATGGACTTCATCGCGCCGACCACCTCTAAAGCACTGGTGGATCGCGTTGTGCTCGCTATCGATGGGCAGCAGTGGCTTGCCTTGCTTGCGGGCTTCGTCCACGATCAGCTCGCCCGCCGTGACCAGGCACTCCTTGTTAGCCACCCCAACCGTCTTACCCGCCTTTACGGCTTGGTAGGTGGCTTCCAGCCCGGCGACGCCGACGATCGCACTAACCACGAAATCGGCGTCAGGATGCGTGGAGACTTTGACCGTTCCTGGCGAGCCATACGTCACTTCGATCGCGTGACCCAGCCCGACTTTCTTCAGCTTGTCGTGTAGGTGTCCGGCCGCTTCTGCTGAGGCCATCGAAACGACTTTCGGATGCCACCGCCGTGCCTGCTCGAATGCCAGATCGACGTTGCCTCCAGCAGCCAATGTGGCCACCGAGAACCGATCGGGGAATGCCTCCACAATCTTCAGGGTGCTCTTGCCGATGGAACCGGTCGAACCGAGAATGGCGATTCTTTTCATGGTTGGCAAAGACAATGGTATCGCAGGCGTCGCGATTAGACTGCGCTAAAGTATCGGCCCAATCCTGCGAGGTAGAAGATCAATCCGACAGGTAAGGCAAAGAGCAGCGCGTCAATGCGGTCAAGCACCCCGCCGTGGCCGGGCAACAAGGTTCCGGAATCCTTCACGCCTGCACCACGCTTCAGTGCTGACTCGACCAGATCGCCTAATTGCGCTGCGACATTCACGCTGATGGCGAATAGCGCGACGAGCCAGATTGGAACATGCGCGGAGACGGCGTTCAGATTCGCGTCGCGCGAAAGCAGATGCGCGCTGCGGAGCGTACCGGCGATGGGCTCGATGTAATGGCACAGCAGCACGCCGACAATTATCGCTCCCGCCACGGATGCAATCGCGCCTTCCCATGACTTGCCCGGACTGACTCGTGGGGCCAGCTTGTGCTTGCCGATGGCGCGGCCTACGTAGTAAGCGGCGATGTCCCCACACCAGACGAGAAGCATCAGGTACAGCAGGTAGAGGGCGCCGTTGCTGGGCGCGCGCAACACCGGCAACAAACCAAGCGTGAAGGCGAGGTAGGGCAACGCCATGAAAGTAATTGCGGCGTCGGGTAGAGCAGAAGACAGTGGATCCCGACCCAGTCCGCCGAGAAGCAGAACAAGGGCGGCGATCAATGCAATCAGCCCAAGGCCTCCGAGAAGCCCGAGCATGAAGATCGCTGCCAGACCACCGGCGCCTTCGGCGTAGTCGAGCGACGCGAAGTACGCCAACCAGTAGAGAGTGCCGAACGACAACGCAAAGAAAACATAACAAGCCGCTGCAAACGGCCTGAACCCCTGCGCCTTCACAATCCCAAAGTACTCATGCGCCGCCAGCACCGCTACCCCAAACACCAGCAGCGTGAACAGCCACAGCGGCGCCTTAAAAAGAGCAACGAGCACAAGGGGAATCAGGATAACCGCGGTCAGGACGCGCTTCACGAGGAGTGTCCGTCTCCGATGAGACCGCCAAAGCGCCGCTCGCGTTTCTGGAAGGCCTCGATGGCCTCGAGCAGTTCGCTTCCGCGAAAGTCCGGCCACAATGTGTCGGTGACGAAGATCTCGGCGTAGGCTGCCTGCCATAGCAGAAAATTACTCAGCCGCATCTCGCCACTGGTCCGGATCAGCAGGTCCAACTCGGGCAAACCATACGTATACAGATGCCGTGAGATGGCCTTCTCATCGACCTTGAGGTGATCGAATCCGCCATTGCGCGCCGCTTCGCGCGCCAGAGCGTTGAACGCATCCACCATCTCGGTGCGTGCGCCGTAGTTCAGAGCCAACGTTAGCACCATGCCAGTGTTCTTCTCGGTAGACTCCCGCGCCCACGACATCCGCTCCTGCACTTCCTGCGGAAGTTCCTGCTGCCTGCCGATGTATTGCAGCCGGATATGGTTGTCCATCATCGTCGGCAGCTCCATCTTCAGGTAGCGGTGGAGCAGGTTCATCAGATAGCTGACTTCACCCTTGGGACGCTTCCAGTTCTCCGCCGAGAACGAATACAGCGTGAGGGCCGGAATGCCGATGCGGGACGCCGTCTCGATGGTTGAACGTACCGCCGCCACGCCCGCCCTGTGTCCGGCAATGCGCGGCAGATGGCGGCGTTTGGCCCATCGGCCATTACCGTCCATGATGATGGCAACGTGATGTGGAAGCCGCTCCGGATCGAGGCGGGAGAAGACCTCAGCCTCTTTGCGGTTCAGCCCGGCGGGAACTGTCGCGCGCAAAGCGAAACCCCTTGCAAACTATTGAAAATAACACAGGATAGCTGTTGCTTGCAATGAAGACGCTAGAAGCTTCGTGCACTCCAATGCTGCATCAGAAGCCGATGGTATCGGCTATAATCCGTCGCTGACCCAAATAAACAATATCGCGCGGAGGTGGTTGTGGTGCGCCTTCGAAAGGAGTTTTATCTTGAAAACCCATCTTGTATTCGCCGCCTGCGCAGCCTTTTCTGTTGCAGCTGCACTGGCTCAGGACAAGCCGGTTCCCGTGGAACAGGAACCCTACCACCACGTGCAATTGAAAAACGACGACATCGTGGTGATTCGTGCGATCCTCGCACCCGGCGAGCGCACGGCGTACCACATTCACTCCTGCGACCGGACCGGAGTCGAAATTTCGAACAACACCACGACCGGGCAACGTTTCGGAGAAGCCGAAGACACTCCCAAAGCTTCCGTCCCCGGCGATGTCTTCTCAGACTCTTGTACCGGCAAGCCGCTCATCCATCGCGTGCACAACGTCGGCAGTACCACGATGGACGTCATTGACATCGAATTGCTCCGGCGACCTGAGCATCCGTCCACATCGGTTGCGGGACCAGTTGCGATGGAAAACCCGAGGGTGCGCGTGTACAAGTGGGCCGTTGCCGCTGGAACTGCGACGGCGATGCACACCCACACTCGCCCTTATCTGATCGTGGCGGCCACTCCCATGCAACTCAAGATGACTGCGCCGGATGGCCAATCGCGTACCGAACAGGTCAAGGCAGGCGACTTTCACTGGGTCAACGTTCCAGTTACGCATTCCCTGGCGAACGAAGGCTCCGCAGACGGACTGATTGTCGAGTTTGAGTTGAAGTAGCGGCGCAGCTTCATCCGGGCTGCCGGCAATAGAAAAGCCGAGACTCGCGCCTCGGCGTTTTCCGGTCGGCATTGGTTCGCACGGCTGGCCCGCAGGCAGCTAGTCCGCGCAGGATGGAGGACACCGGCGGAGTCGAAACCCCGCCTCGCGTTGCACGTCACCGCTGAAATACAACGCGAAACTTAGTCGAACTTGTTACGCCCCGCGACGCGGATGCGACACCATGTCGCGAATCTGCGCCAGCACGCTGGTGCGCTGCATTCCGTCGAGCTGCTTGGTGAACGCCGCCATCTCCGCGATGAACGGATCGCCCATCAGCTCGTCGATTTCCGCTTGCCTTGAGGGACTGCACGCAGTTAGCAGGTCGGGCACTGATACCGTCAGGGCATCCGCCAACCGCGCCAGTGACGACAGCGTCGGCGTCGCCTTCTCGTTCTCGATCTTCGAGACGTAAGTGCGCGGCACGCCCATGCGCAATGCGAGTTGCCGCTGGCTCAGCCCATGCTGCAGCCGCAGGCTGCGGATGGCCTGTGCCACCTGCACTTCCGAACGGCTCGCCCTCACCGGCTCCATCACCGCCATTGGCTGCGCGAGGATCGGCTCCGGCTCGTCCTCATCTAAGGACGTACGGCACTTCCGGCAAAGGTTGTTAACGGTTCTGAACTGGACGAGATGACAGTGGTCGCATCTCACCACTTCCCGGTTTTCTACGGGCGCGAGAGTCGTGGCCATTTAGGTTTTGGGAGTGCCAGAGCAGGGCACCATTATCCCATGGATCAATTTTGTTACCCCAGATCCATCGAAGCTAACCGTACTTTGCGGCATTGGTTTGATACAGTCAAGGGGCGAGATGCATGAAACCCGAAAAAGCTGTGCAAATTCGATGCATGCAGCCCACGTCGTCCGACAAAAAGCCCACAAATACCGGAGAAAACCGCAATGACGCGCGATGAGGCATGGTGTTTACTAACTGAGTTCACCCTATCAGAAAGTTTGCGCAAGCATGCTCTGGCTGTGGAAGCCTGCGTCCGCGCCTATGCCCGTAAGTTCGGCGAAGACGAAGAGCTGTGGGGACTTGTCGGACTGATCCATGACTTCGATTACGAGAAGTATCCCTCCGCCGAAGAGCATCCTTTCAAGGGCAGCGAGATTCTCAAGGAACGCGGCGTGTCGGAAGAAGTTCGCCGTGCGATCTTGTCGCACGCCAATTACAGCGGCATCCCCCGCGAGAGCCGACTGGAGAAAACGCTATTTGCTTGCGACGAACTCGCTGGATTTATCACAGCCTCAGCACTAGTGAAACCCAACAAGTCGCTGGCTGAGTGCGACGCCAAGTCCGTCCGGAAGAAAATGAAAGACAAGGCCTTCGCCCGCTCCGTCAGCCGCGACGACATCATCAACGGCGCCGCCGACCTGGGAGTTGACCTCGAAGAGCATATCGCCTTCTGCATCGAAGCGATGAAGGCTGTCGCGGCGGAGTTGGGATTGGCAGGGAAGGAGCCTGCAGCAAACTAAGCCGCTGTTATCCCCGCACCAGCTTCTTCACGTGCTCGACTACATCACTGACCTTCACGTCCTCGCGTGTGCTGCCGGCGCGCGTTACGACTTCCACGATGCCGTCAACCAGCTTCTTGCCGACATTGATCCTGTAGGGAACTCCGATCAGGTCCGCGTCCTTGAACTTCACTCCCGGACGCTCATCGCGATCATCGAGCAGCACATCCAGTCCAGCCGCCTCAAGCCCCTTCGCAATGTCTTCGGCGCCGCTGTTGATCTTCTCATCTGTAGTGTTGGTCGGCGTTACCACCACCTCGAACGGTGCGATATTCGCCGGCATCCAGAAGCCGTTATCGTCCGCGTTCTGCTCCACGCACGCCGTCAGAATGCGCTCCAGCCCGATACCGTAACTCCCCATGATCGGCGTTACTTCCTTGCCGTGCTCGTCGAGCACCCGCGCGCCCATCGACTCGGAATACTTGTAACCCAGCTTGAAGATGTGCCCGATTTCGACCGCCTTGCCGATCTTCAGCGGATGCCCGCAGTTCGGGCATCCCTCGCCTTCTAATGCATTCCGCACGTCCGCGACGACCGTCGCTTGAAAATCCCGCCCCGGAGTGACGTTGCGCAAGTGATAGTCCAACTTGTTAGCGCCACAGATCATGTCGTGCCGGCCATCTAGTCCAGCGTCCATCACTGCCGTGAAGCCGTCGGCCAAAGCTTGCTTGGCGAACTGCGGCCCCACCGGACCAATAAATCCGCCCGGTCCTGCGAAGTACTGCTCGACTTCGTCGGCTACCATCGGACGCAACTCGGTAACCACTGCGTTCTTGCCAGCCGCGCCTTGTTTGCGGAGTTCGCTATTCAGCACACCCAGCAGCTTGGTCTCACTGACTGTGTGGTCGCCGCGCAAGAACACGGCCACCGCCTGCGCCTTCGGAGCCTCCTTCTTGTCGGCGTCAGCGCCGCGCACAGTCGCCATGTACGCCACGGCTTTGATGTCCTGCTGGGGTTTGACCTTCAGGAACTCGGAGACGTCGGCGATCGCGCCCTTGCCCGGGGTGTGAATCAGTTCCGGCTTGCCATCGCCCGTCGGAGTCAACTCCTCCACCGGCTCCAGTCGCGAAGTAGCTTTCTCCAAGTTCGCTGCATATCCGCAATCGGGGCAGCTGACCACCAGGTCTTCGCCTGCGTCGGTATACACCATGAATTCCTGTGAGCCCGATCCGCCCATCGCGCCCGAGTCGGCATGCACCACAACGTACTTCAATCCACAGCGGTCGAAAATCCTGCAGTACACGTCGTGATGTTTCTGATAGCTGACATCCAAACCAGCCGCGTCCATATCGAACGAGTACGAGTCCTTCATGGTGAACTGCCGCACCCGCAACAGACCTGACTTCGGCCGCGGCTCATCGCGAAACTTCTGCTGGATCTGGTACCAGATTTGCGGCAGCTGCTTGTAGCTTCTCAACTCCTTACGCGCGATTTCGGTCATGACCTCTTCTTCCGTCATGCCCAGGCACAGGTCGCGTCCGCTGCGGTCTTTCAGGCGGAACATGTTGTCGCCCATCAATTGCCAGCGTCCGCTCGCTTCCCAAATCTCCCGCGGATGCAGCGCCGGCAGGTAGAACTCCTGCCCGATGGTGTCCATTTCTTCGCGCACCACGTTGGCGATTTTCAGCATCGACCGATGCCCGAGGAAAAGGAACGAATAAATCCCGGCCGCCAACTGCCGAATGTATCCGGAACGGACCAGGTACTTGTGGCTGGCGACCTCGGCGTCTGCCGGGGCTTCACGAAGAGTAGGAACAAAAAGCTTGGACCAACGATGCATGAGCACCTTTTCTAGCTGCTTCCCTCAAGGGATGGGGAATTCATTATTCTACCGGAATCAACACCACGCTCCGCCGCACAAGGAGTCCCCAAGACGTGCGCTATCGCCGAACGATGCCTTGCGGAGGGCCATTCGTCTGAGGTATGCTCTGCGTCTCAGTTGCCATTTGGCCCAGGCCCCGCAGGTCAACACCCAATTCCTAACCCAGCGCGAGGCAGAATTCGATGGACCTTGATTCCCTAGATTCGAACCAGGTAGAGTCGGCCCAGACCGTGACGGTGTTCATCGGAAATCCAACCAGGACTCTCGTGGTGTGCTCAGGCATCGCGATCCCGAACTGGGACTCACAGGGTAATCTGGATTATCAGACGGTAAGAATCAATCTCAACGTCCAAGCGACGGCGCTGCTGGCTTCAACCGCGGTGGTCGGGCTGGCCAGCATTGTGAACGGAACGAGCGGCGGCTCAGAGTTCACGTTTGCCACTGACAGCGCTTTCGCCGAGATGGTGGATGGTGTCATCTATCTCGTCGTGAGCATCGGAGTGCAGGGCTCGCCCTCCACGCTTTCGCGCTTCTCGTATCAAGTTCACCTCCTCATCAGCAAGGACCAGGCGATGATTTCCGGCACCATCGAATGGTCGGACTCCGATGTCACACTGACAAGCGTTCCGCCCTACCTGTTCACCATTGCTGCGTCGATTTTGATACCGCCGTCTGGGGGCAGCTTTGGGGGGCCGGTTGTTCAGGTCACGGTACACGAAGACCCGGGTATCGGAGTATTGAAGTTCGGCGGAGTGAAGGCCGCAGGCAGAGCCGGTACCGGAGTGCATCAGTACACATACTCGATGCCCATTCCTCCAACGCTGCTGAATACCCCTCTTTTGTTGTCGTGTGAGCCATATCCCGGGGCTTTTGTGCCCACTGGCGGTAATCGATTCGTGTCGGCCCAGCAAATCAGTGGGCCTAGTCCGGTCATACTGACCAGCACACACCTGGTGGAGAATGACGTGGACTTTCAGGTTGTAACTGGCTTGGCGCCAAAGTAGGAGATGCACGGTGACGTTGCCATTCGATGATTGGCTTGATGCAGATGGGCCGGACCAGTCCAATCAACCCGGTGGCATTGTCAGTTTGCGCTGGTTCGAGGTCGAAGCCAACGGTCCGGGAAAGATCAACCGTTTGGCCAGCATTGCCGGAATCGTTCTAACTCAGAATGCTAGTCCCGGGGCCGGCGACGGGGCCGGCGACGGCACGATCACACTCGATACCGGGTATGGACTCAACGCAACCTTGGACCAATGGGACGGCCTTATCGACGCCCAGACTGCGCCGTTGGCATCGTGCTACGTGGTGTTGTCTTCCATTGGGGGCGTCACTGATGACGTCGGGAGAAGTGGCTGGCTCGAAAGCGTGGATGCTAGTCTGCAGTCCGTCGGCAACCAGTTGAACCTGTTTCTGACGATCAAAGCGAATCTCGATGGAGACATCGCCTTCTGGCGTATCGGATACCAGGTCGTGCTCCTGTTTAACAGTAACCGCCCTCCGGCGGTGATGCCGGTCGGAATTAACTCGGCAGCTTTGCTAAGAAGGCGCACTCAGCAGGCGCGCCAGGCGCTGGATCGTTCTCGCTCCAAGTAGCTCAGCACGAACCCTTGCATCGCTCCCGCCTCGCGTTGCATCATCTCACGCAGCACCGAGGACCAAACATGTACCACTACAACCCGACCACAGCCCTTGAAGAACTGAACGACGACGCAGTGCTGCCCAACCCGGTGCACTTGCGCGACATGCTTCTGCGCGCGCACCTCGATGCCGACCACTCGCTGGAATACAATCGCCTCTTCGTCGACTACCAGAAGCGCTTCGGCGAATTGCAGAAGGTCGGGAAGCAACTACTCGAAGCCCTCGGTGCAACCAGGAAATAGAACTTTCCGTCGCATATTTGGTGTCTTTAGGAGAGAACGATGAAACTCACGCTCCTCGCACTTCTCATCATGTTCGCCGCAAGCTCTTTCGCCGCTGAAGGCAAGCCCGTCACTTACGCGAGCGGCGACGAAACCGTCAGCGGGATTCTCTATACGCCGCAGGGCAAGGGCCCATTTCCGGCACTGGTAGTGATCCACGAATGGTGGGGCCTCAACGACTGGGTAAAGGACGAGGCTTCGAAGCTTGCCGACCAGGGTTATGTCGCTCTCGCGATCGATCTCTATCGCGGCAAAGTCGCCACTACTCCCGACGAAGCGCATCAGATTATGCGTGGCGTGCCGGAAGACCGTGCCAACCGCGACCTGCTGGCTGCCACGGCCTACCTCGCCTCGCAGAAGAATATCGATCCCAAGCGTATCGGCTCCATTGGATGGTGCATGGGTGGCGGCTACTCACTCGATCTCGCCATCGCCGATCCCAAACTCAAAGCTGCGGTCATCAACTACGGCCATCTCGCCACCGATGACGCGACGCTGAAAAAGATCGATGCTCCCATCCTCGGCATTTTCGGCGGCCAGGACAAAGGCATCACTCCTGCCGACGTCAACAAGTTTGAGTCGCAGATGAAAGCGCTGGGTAAGACCGTCGACATTCACATCTTCCCCGACGCCGGCCACGCCTTCGAAAACCCCGGCAACAAGACCGGCTACCGCGCTGAAGACACTGCGGAGGCATGGAAGCTGACGACTGCATTTCTTGAGAAGTACCTAAAGCAGTGAATGCCGAGGCTGCAATGCTGCATAACAGATCACGAATCCTGTGGATGGCATTCGCGTTGGCGCTTGCGATTGCCGTCTGGGTGCTCAACATCGAGCTCACTTACGAGCGCAACATTCGCCGTGGCATTCCTGCCGACTTTCGAATCCATCATCTACACCGAGCCTACAACTGGAAGGCCTAGATCTGGCGTCAGATTAGGATTTCGCACCGGTGCGCCTCGACGCGCTGCTCCAGCACCTGCTCGACCCGTTCGATAAATTTCACTGTGTGAGGCAAGCTGGCATGCCTGTCGAAGGCCGCCTCGTCTTTCCAGCGCGAGTGAATATAGAAAATCTGCGGCTCGCGGATGCAGTGAAATACATGCAGGCTCCGACAGCCGGCTTCTGCACGTGACGGCGGCACGACTTCACGCAGCGCGGCTTCCACCTCACTCTCGGCTCCCGGCCGCGCCTGAAATCGCGCGAAGATGAATATCTCCATGTCGGTGATCTCCTACACCAGATTTCCAGCACTATAAACTCTTCCGCCATTTCGGCGAGTCCCAGTGCAGCCTGAATCCCGGAACCCATACCGGACCGCGGTCGCGGTTGTATCCCGGATTCACAATGCATTGCGCATCCATCGCCAGGCTGAGTCCTCGGCCCAGGCTCACATCGGCGTAGGTTTCTACCGCCTGCTCGCGCCCGTAGGTAAGCCGTCCATCTCCCAGCAGGAATCCCATTCCACCGCGTGCCAGATAATGCTGATGATCGGCAGAAATTCCGTCAGTGGCAACCGCCAGACCTGCTTTCCATCGTTTCGCAAAACGAACATCCATTCCAGCCGACACTGCACTGTTCGCTTCGGTGTTGACGAACGACTCGTTGTGCCCCTCGTTCCAGCCGACGCGCGTATATCCGCGGATGGCGGATGTAATCTCCTGCTCGAAACTGGCACCAAACCCATACTTCACAGCGCCGGGGTGGCGATAGAGTGTTATGTCGGGCGCGTCTCCGGCGGGCGTGTCGCTGACTGCCTCGCGATAATTGCCCATGTTTGCGTGATTGACGAATGTGAGCGCTCGCAGCGATCCGTTTCGCCCTAGCAGGGAAGTGTGTCGCTGCACCTCCAGGTTCTCGGAGTGCGTGTTCCACGACCACGACAGGTCGAGCCCGTTGGCTACGGTGGGCAGCATCATCTCGCCCGCGCGCAACTCCCAACGTCCCACTGCCCATTGCATCACCATGCCGCGAGTGTAGCCACGAGTATCGGCGGCATAGTCATAGGCCGCGTTGTTATCCACCGCCCAATTCATGAACTGCGTGTGGCTGTCGCTACCCACCATGTTGCCGTCGAACCAGTCCACCGTACTGAATTGCCCGGCATAGAAATCAACGTGCCCCCATCCTTGTGCTGTCTCGCCTCCGATTGAATGGTGCAGCACTGCACGTGCCAGGTACGGCTTCGCTCCTAGCGCTGGGTTCCGCACCACATCCAGGTTGGTGTACGCCGCCAGCCCGAGTGCATCGCCTATGCCACTGCCCCCAGCGCTCTCCAGGTCAACCTCGATGTCGGTGTTCCGGGGCATCGTCACGCGCGTGAACAGCGTGAACACACACGACGAAGCCACTTCGTGCGTGCTGGGAAGGCTGTTAGTGCCGCTATAGGGCGAGTGGAAGTTCGAGTTCCCCTGGGTGATGGAATTTGCCTGCCCTGAGACTTCCACCGCCCATTGTGGAACGGGAGAGTCTTGCCCCAGGATTATTGAAGGCGCCGAAAGAAGCAGGAAAAAGATTGCTGGAAGGGTTCGCATGACAGCCGCCAAGTATGAAAATGAAAATCAATTTCAATATTGACGATAGCCGCATGAACACGCCCTCGCTGTGATGGGAATCACTGCCGCCGGTGACACCCCTGCCCAGGCTTTTCGCTGTTCCTAAACCCGCTCCAGGACCGTGGCGATCCCTTGTCCCACGCCAATACACATAGTGCACAGCGCATAGCGGCCGCGCGTCCGCATCAGCTGATACATCGCAGTCGCAACCAGCCGCCCGCCGCTAGCGCCCAGCGGATGCCCCAACGCAATCGCGCCCCCGTTGGGATTGACCTTCGGCGAATCATCGGGTATCCCCAACGACCGCAACACCGCCAGAACTTGCGACGCGAATGCCTCATTCAACTCGATTACGTCCATATCGCTGATCGACAGCCCCGTCCGTTGCAACACCTTCCGCGACGCTGGAGCCGGAGCGAACCCCATCACCCGCGGCTCTACGCCCACCACCGCGGAAGCGACAACTCGCGCCTTCGGCGTCAGTCCGTACTCCTTCGCCGCCGCCTCCGACGCGAGCAACAAGGCGCACGCTCCGTCGTTAATTCCTGCCGCATTTCCTGCCGTGATGGTCCCTGTCGGCTTCACGATCGGCTTCAACCCCGACAGTGCTTCCATCGTCGTCTCCGAACGGGGATGCTCGTCCGTATCGACCACCACCGCGACACCCTTGCGCTGCGGGATCGTCACGGGGCAAATCTCTTCCGCCATCACTCCGTTCTGTATCGCCGCCGCCGCGCGATGCTGGCTCCGATAAGCGAATGCGTCTTGGTCCTCGCGCGAGATGTGAAACTCCTCGGCCACGTTCTCGCCCGTCTCCGCCATCGAGTCCACGCCGTATCGTTCTTTCATCAGCGGATTAATGAACCGCCACCCCAGCGTTGTGTCTTCCAGCTTGGTTCCACGCGAAAACGCCGCATCCGCTTTGGCCATCACGAACGGCGCGCGCGACATGCTCTCCACGCCGCCCGCAATCACCAACTCGGCTTCGCCGGTCTTGATCGCCCGTGCTGCCATCGTCACCGCTTCCATGCTCGAGCCGCACAAGCGATTCACGGTAGCACCCGGGACCACTTGTGGCAGTCCCGCCAGCAGCAGTGCCATGCGAGCCACGTTTCGATTGTCTTCGCCGGACTGGTTGGCGCAGCCGAGGATGACGTCGTCCACTTCCACCCACTCAACGCCTTCGTTCCGTTCTATCAGCGCGTTGATCGGAATCGCTGCTAGGTCGTCCGTTCGAACCGACGACAGCGCGCCGCCATAGCGGCCGAACGGAGTGCGGATGGCATCGCAAATGAAGGCTTCCGGCATAGGAATCACGCCATATGAATGTACCCTAGCTTGTCACCGACTGTCGTGATGGAGCTACTAGTCGGCATAGCTGGGGCGCTGCGATAATCTACCCATCGTGGCGCAGGTACGACTTCAAGGCGCGGCGCTTTTCGTTGCTCTCGTCTGCTGCTGTTCCGCGCAGACTCCCAAGTCCGTTACTTACCTGCGTCTGGGCCAGCAGATTGTTGTGCAGCGCTCGCAACCTCCGGCGGCTTCTGAGGATTGGTCCACGGCGCTCCGCCAGCAGTACATTAAAGCCGGAATTCCGGCTTACCAGATCGTCGAACAGACCGTACCCGGTTCTTCTCAGCGGATGGTGATGTGCATCCTCGCGGGCACGGGCGACGGTGTCATCGTAGTAAGTGCGAGCCTCGAGCGACCCAAAGATGACGACGCAGCCGCCGTCGCCTGGGCCTCGCTCGCCATGCTGCCGCTGTTGGCTGAATCGCTCAATGCGGTCAGCACCGATAGCTCCTTCATCTTCATCGCGTTTCCCGGCGAGAAATATCATCATCCTGGCTCATCTTGGTATGTAAAGCAGTTGACCGACGCAAAGCGGAAGAAAACTAAGGCTGCGGTGGAGATCTTTGAAGTCGGCCGCGGTGTCCCGACCTTCGATGTCAATCGTCGCGACCGCTATCTCGCCCAGTGGCTAGAAACCGCCGCTCTTGCCTTGGGACTGCAACTCCCGATTCAGACAGCGGAAATCGATTCCCAGGATTTTCCCGATGCCAAGCAATTCCGGTCGGCGTCCGTCCCGGCGATCACCGTTTCCTCGCTGCCTCTGCGCACAGCTCGCCCATTCAGCAGCGCCTATCTGCCCATCAACAAGCTCGACTCGGATGTGTATTACACCACTTACGAATTGCTGTGCGTCTTTCTGCTCGATCTGGATCGAGCAGCCCGGGGCGCGTCACCCCAATCGACGATCGGTCCCGCGCCAGCAACTCAGCCCAAGGCCGGAGGCTCGGTCTTCACTGAAGCCCAGGCCAACCAAGTGATCTTTGCACAAGTCAATGACGCCCGCACAAGCCGCGGCGTCGCGGCGCTTCGCTGGGCCGCCATGCCCGAATTGCGCGGGATGGCTTGCGAAATGGTGCGAAGCGAACACTTGGCGACCGGTCCGTTCGAAAGGCTTCTAACGCAAAAGCAGCTTAGCGGTATCGTGGCCGTTTCAAGTAGTACTTACCCGAGCCTTACGCCCGAACAGATGCAGGGGCTCAAGGTCGGGAGATTCCATAAGCTCTCTGTTGCCACCTGCGTCGTCCCATCCGCCGAAGCCAAGGGGCCGACCTACTGGATCGCAGCCTTGGCCTACGAATAAAGAGTGGCGCACCATCGTCGCGGTTCATCTTTCTCGCGGCTCTATCCGCTCCACTTCTTTCGTCTTCACCTTGCTGTAGAGCGAGCTCCGCGAGATCCCCAGGCGTTTCGCCGCGCGATCGATGGAGCCTTCTTCTTCCGCCAGTACCAGCTCGATGTAGCGCGTCTCCATCTGACGTATCGTCAGGTGAGTGTCAACCGGCGTCGTTGCTATCGGTTTCGCCGCGCCTGGCAATGCGAGATTGTCCGGATATTGCAGTTCCAGATCGCGCACGGTCAGCGGACTGTGCTGCGCCAGTTGGGCAGCCCTCTCCAGCACGTTCCGCATCTCACGAATGTTCCCTGGCCACGGATAACTCTCCAGCAGCCTCATCGCAGTATCTTCCAGCCGAATCTCGCCCCATCCCCCCTCGGTGGCAATTCGCCGCAAAATCTCCCTCGCCAGCCTCGGTACGTCTTCCGGGCGCTCGCGCAGCGGAGGAATGCGAATGGGAATGATGTTGATGCGGAAGAAAAGGTCCTCGCGAAAGCGTTGCTGGCGCACAAACTCTCGCAAGTCACGGTGCGTCGCTGAGATCAACCGTATGTCCACGGTTCGGTCGTGCACGTCGCCCATGCGACGAAACCGTTTGGTCTCCATTACTTTCAAAATTTTTGGCTGCACTGCGAGATCCATGTCCCCAATTTCGTCCAGAAACACGGTCCCCTTATCGGCGACCTCGAGCAGGCCGGGCTTGGCCTGCACCGCCCCGGTAAAGGCGCCTTTCACGTGGCCGAATAGCTCAGTCTCCAGAAACTCCCGCTCCAGCCCCGCGCAGTTCAGATCGATGAATCCTTCTTCCGCGCGCTCGCTGTTTTCGTGGATCCACTTGGCCAGTACACCTTTTCCCGCACCCGTTTCCCCCTGGATCAGGATCGGGCTGGTTGTGGTGACCACTCGCATCGCGAGGTGGCGAAGGTTCTGTATGGCCTTGCTGTCTCCCACGAACGGGTCCAGTTGCTCCCGCTTCGCCTTTGACTGGCTGATCAGCGAATGTTGCCGGTGGCGTTTGTTTTCCAGGGCTCGGGCCAGCAGACTGTACAGGGCCGTCAGCTCGATGGGTTTGGTCAGGAATTGATCTGCCCCCTGCTTGATCGCCCGCACCGCAATTTCAATCGAGCCTTGTCCGGTGAGCACGATTACCGGCAGGTTTTCGTCGATGCTCTTGAAGTGCTCCAGCAGTTCCAAGCCGTCGCCGTCGGGAAGGGAGAAGTCGAGAATGGCGGCATCCGGGCAGGTTGCGTTGAATTGTTCCCGCGCTTTCCGCACGCTCCCCGCCTCATGCACCTCCATGTCCTTCGACTCCAGAAAATTGCAGATGCCGAAACGGACGACCGGGTCGTCATCGACCAGCAGGATCCTATTTCCTGCCATGGTCACACTCGCTTAAATCGTTGCGCAACCCTATCTCGGAATGATTGCTGGCGGGAAGCAACAGACACACCCGCGCTCCTCCCTCACGATTGTTAGACAGCCCGATCAGGCCGCCCGCGTCCTCCACAATCTTCTTGGTGATCGTAAGTCCCAGGCCGGTCCCGCCCGGCCGTCGCGTAAAGAATGGCGAGAACAGCTTTTCGATGTGCTCGGGCGGAAACCCCGGCCCCTGGTCGAGCACCTCACAACGGCAATATCCGCGATCGCCCGCTCTTGGCCTCGATATCCCCAGTGTCACTGTCCCGTTCTGCGGCGAATGCTGTATCGCATTTTCCAGCAGGTTTTCCAGCGCCCGTATCAGTCGTGGCGCGTCTCCCATCACCCACAGGTCTTCCGCCACATCCACCGTTAGCGTGACTCCCATCTTCAAGGCGAGAGCTTTGCAAGCGTCGGCGCTGCACCGCACGACCGCCGAAAGCGAAGTCGGCTGCACCTCGCTCTCTGACCGGTTCCCGTAATCCAACAGGTCGCGCAGCAAAGACTGCATGCGCGCGATTCCCGCTCTCAAGCTTTCCACGTAGGGATCGGCTGCCGCACGGCTGCCAAAGCGCGCTTCGAATGCGTCCAGCGTTGCCGATAGTCCAAAAATTGCGTTTTTCGCCTGGTGCGCCGCTCCAGCCAAGAGCATTCCGGTCGCTGCCAATACTTCACGCTCACGCAACCGTTCACGGATGTTCGCCGCCTCAGTGATGTCGCGAATGACGATTACAAGTCGTCTCGGGAATACACCGAGATAACCAAGTGAGGCGATTCGCAAATCCCAGCATTTTCCGGTTCCCGCGTCCCGTACTTCGCGCTCCAGCCAGCCCGATCGCGCTTGATAATCGCGCAGCATCTTCTGGCACGCGGCCCATGGCTCCCCCGGACCGAGCAGGTGCAGCGAACAGATTGCGGTTGCCTTCGTCGGCAGCGCGAGGACGGTTGCCGCGTGATTACAATCGATGACTCTGCCATCCTCATGCAGCAGGATGACGGGATCATCGAGCATGTCAAACGTCAACATCAAGTCTGCGACCAGGGGACTGCTGCCGGCCAAGACGCGTTTACGCTCCTGCTGACTCAGTCCTGCCGTCGACAAATTGTGAGTTGTTACCGTCGACCAATCGGTTTTCGGTAGGTCGCAAGTTTCTGCCTGCGGAAAAACGTCCGCTTCCTTCCCAGCGATGCGCCCCATGTTTTCGCCCGTTAGCTCATTGCCAGAGCTTTCCTTTCGTCTTCAGGTGAGATGAAGTCGTCTCTCGTGTGACCACTGCCTTCGGCAGACGTTTTCATCGAAGTACGCCAATCCAGGGACGGGTTGGGTTATTGCTGTGCGACGCACAAGCGGAGGGTGACGCGGCGCATGTCATTCAGCAGCTGCCCTGAGAGTGGTTTCGGCTGCCACAATGTGGTCGGCGCGGGGTTCCCTGGGCCGGATTTCTCCGGCGCCGCGTTCGGCCACCAGTCTGCTTTCAGTCGTAGCACCATTCTCCGTATTTCTCGGGAAAACTCTGTGACCGCGGTCACACCTCTTTGGTGCAACGGACAAAAAAAAGGACCCGCAGCGGGTCCTGAAATTCGGAAAAATCTCAACCGAGCAACTTATGTCATTGCTTCCGACCGGTGGCCGTCCCGAATCCCTGCGCCCCCATCAACTGCCGAGAGATCGACCACAAAAACTGCGGATTGTGTTTCAGATATCTCGGCCCTAATCGCCGCGGTTCCTGCGTTAGCCGGTGCATCCACTGCAGTCCGCAAACTTTTACCCAATTCGGTGCGTCCTTCCTCAGTCCGGCGTGCAGGTCAAACGCCGCGCCGACTCCGGCCATGAGCTTCACATCCAACCTGTCGAGATAGTGCGCCATGAATCGCTCCTGCTTGGGAGTGCTCAGCCCGACCCAAAAAATGTCGGGCTTCGCACGCGCAACCAACTCGATAAGTTCCTTCTCTTGTTCTGTGCTGAGTGGCCCGAACGGAGGGGTGTACGTGCCCACGGTTCTCAGCCACGGCATGCGCCTTAGCATCTGGGTTTCTAGCAGGTCAGCAACTCCCGGTGCTCCGCCGTAGAAAAAATGCCGGTAGCCATGCTGCAATGACTGCCGGCACATCGCCATCATGTAGTCCGGCCCATAGACGCGCCTCATTTCGCGATGACCTTGCAGTCGTCCCACCCACACCGTCGGCATGCCGTCAGGAACGCAAAGATAAGCTCCGTTCAGGATCGCTCGCAACTCTGGATCGCTGCGCGACTCCATCACCCCATGCACGCCGGTAACGCAGACGTAGCCCTTGCCGCTGCCTGCGAGCAGCCGTGCCGATTGCCGAACCGCCTCCGCCATGTCAATGGCGTGGACTCCCACGCCCAACACGTTGGCCCGCGGCAACTGAGACGGCATAATTTCACGCATAGACCAGTTCCGGTGCCAGCCGTCCCGCCCGCTCCAATTCTTGCTCGATCCAGCGGTAAGTGACTTCCAGCCCAGTCGCCAGCGAAGTCTCCGGCTCCCACCCCAGCACCACGCGCAGGCGTGAGTTGTCACTATTGCGTCCGCGCACGCCTTGTGGCTTCTCAAGCGCGTGCACTTTGTGCAGCCGTTTGCCGGCGATCTCGCACACCATGTCCACCAATCGGTCGATGGTGACAAGCTCTTCCGTGCCCAGGTTCAGCGGCGCGCTGTATTGGCTAGCCATCAGGCGCGTCAATCCTTCGACGCAGTCCTCAATCCACATGAACGATCGCGTCTGCTGTCCATCGCCCCACACTTCGATCTCATCGCCGTCGGGAGTCAGCGCCACCTTGCGCGCAATCGCCGCCGGAGCCTTCTCTTTGCCTCCTTCGTACGTTCCCAACGGACCGTACACGTTATGAAAACGCACAATTCGCGTCTCGAATGCAAAGTCGTGACGGTAATAGCGGCACAGCTGCTCGGTAAACAGCTTCTCCCATCCGTACCCAGGCTCCGGGTCCGCCGGATGCGCATCTTCTTCCCGCAATGGCGTTACGTCTGCGTTGTCCTGCTTGTAACCCGCATACACGCACGCCGACGACGAGAACAGAAACCTCTGCACGCTGTTCACGCGACTTGCTTCCAGCATGTGCGCATTGATCAGGATATTGTTGCGTGCCAGGTCGGCCAGCTTGGCCGTGATATAGCCGATACCGCCCATGTCAGCGGCCAGGTTGTACACCTGGTCAATTTGCCGTGTGGCCAGCAGTGCATTATGCCAGTGGCGTAAGTCGAGCAGTTCGAATTCATCCGCCGCTGTCCGCTCGTATTCCGGCATCTTGATATCAACGCCGCGGACCCAATGTCCATCGGCCTTCAGGCGTTTGACGAGATGGTGCCCGATGAACCCTCCGGCACCCGTGACCAATATGCGGGTCTTGCTTTTCATGGATGATTGCCTCCGCTGCAAATTGAGAGAAATGAGACTGGATAAGATCTAAGAGTTTGTGGAACTCACGATATGCTCGAGTTGGAAGGCGCACCTTTGGGTACGCGGTGGGCCGTCGAAAAAAGGCTTTCGCGACAGTTTTGTATTAGGGCGTGACTTTACAGGCTGCTGAAAAACTCACTCCGTACGTCGTTTTGAAGGGGCGCAGCTCTACAAGCTGCGGAAAAATGAGGTCTTGGGTAGAGCTGGCCTTCAGGCCAGCGTCTAAGCCGCTTATTTTCGACCCGCCGAGCGGACTTTAGTCCGCGAGGCGTGAGCATCTTGGACTTTTTCCGCAGCCTCTCTAGCTACGCCGTATAAGTTCTTTATTGCCGCCATTCCTCGCAAGTTTCAGCTCACACCCTGCTCGGTCGTGAAACATGCGACTGGATTACTCTGGCTCCCTACGCCACCGCTCCCCTTGATGACGTTTCAACACCGCAGCCCAGCACCGTCCCATACAGCTTCATCAATGCTTCGTATCCCGGTGCGGCACTGTAATTTCGCAGATACCGCCGCCGCGCCTCTGCGCCCATCACGTTCATGCCGATGGGATGGGTCCAAGCCCACTCCAGCCTTGTCCGCCAGGTCGTCCGGGTCCTTTGAGCATCGAACATCAATCCTGTCTTCCCCTCCTGCACCAGCTCCGGAACCGCCCCCGTCCGCGCTCCCACGGTCGCGACTCCGCACGCGGCCGCCTCCAGCACCGTCATACCGAACGTCTCGTAGCCAATGCTGGGAAACACCAGGAACCGCGCTGCTTTTATCAGTGCAATCGTCTCCTCCGGCGAACGCGCTCCAGCAAACCTCACGTTGCTGGACGCACTCCTCTCCGCTTCGCCGCGCAGCGGTCCGTCTCCAACGATCAGTAACCGTATTCCGCGCAATCGCCGCCACGCTTGCAGCAGTTGCCGAACCCCCTTCTCCACGCACAGCCTTCCCACAAACACCGCATAATCGTCGCTGCCGGAACGTGGCCCGGGATCGTTCACCAGGAAATTCGGTCGCACCATAATCTTGTCGGCCGGAACCCCGCCTTTCACCGTCCGCTCCATGCAAAACATGCTGGGCGTCGAATACGCATCAACTGCCTTCTCAAAAGTCCCCATCGCCCGATGTGCAGCCAGCATGGTCGCCACCGCGGCCGTCTGCACGCGCGAGTCGCGATAACACTTGCGAACCACCGCACGTCTCAGGTCGCCATTACAGTCGCTGCACGCCGCGCCATCGTGAAACAGCGTTCCTGCAGGACACACGAGCCGAAAGTTATGTACTGTCTGCACCACCGGAACACCCTCAGCTTTGCACGCGTAATACGCCGACGGACTGATCAGCGGCATCAGGTTGTGGCAGTGCGCAACATCAGGACGCTCCGTACGAATTAGCCGCCGTAGCTCGCGATACGTCATGTGGTTCCACGTTGTGCTGGCCACCAGGGAAGCTTTGCGCAGCAGACCGAACTTTGCGATTTCCGAGTTGTGCCGGATATACTCGACAACCCGATGACCGTGTTGTCGCAACAGCGCGACCTCGGCACGCACAACCGCATCCTCTCCGCCCGCCTGCTGGTAGCGGTTATGGATTACAAGCACGCTAAGCTGGCGCACGTCTCCTCTGCCCCCGAATTCCGCATCCACAGCGTGTTTTCACCCTGCTGCCACCGCAACCGTAACTCCCGCAGCGCGTTGCCGCTGGCGATCTTGCGCAGGATTCGCTTCCCGCGAAATCCATGCCGCAGCAATTCCATCTGCATTGCCGACCTTGGCGTGTTGCCGTAGCGGCATTGCACTTCACGCCGTTCGTGCGCGCGCCGCTCCACATTCTGCAGGCTGATGTTGCTTTCGTGCCAGCGAAACGCCGCGACGAATTGTGGCACATAGTGAAACTGGAACCCAGCGCCGGCTAGTCGCACAAAATACTCAAAATCCATGCACACCCGGAAGTCGCAATCCAGCAGATAACCGCGCTTAATGACCCGTCGCCGGAAGAACGTAGCTGTCGAAGGAATGTAGCAGCCAAAATAAAAAAGGATGTCCCGATCGAACTCGTGCTCCACCTTCGATCGCGTGATACTTCCCTCGCCATCGACGAACACACAATCCCCGTAAAAAACGTCGGCCTCGGGATGCTGCGCCGCCGCCAGGGCGATTGCG
Organism: uncultured Acidobacteriaceae bacterium; assembly: GCA_963749635.1. Classification (GTDB taxonomy): domain Bacteria; phylum Acidobacteriota; class Terriglobia; order Terriglobales; family Acidobacteriaceae; genus DASRAA01. The sequence continues at coordinate 162,927 of CAVVNW010000005.1, read as the reverse complement.
CTCAGTCCGCCCGGCAAGTAGTAATCATCGGCGTTCAGCCATCCGACCAGGTCCCCGCTGGCACGCAGGAATCCTCGATTGATCGCATCCGACTGGCCGCAATCGCTTTCCCATTGCCAGCGCACCGCGGGATACTGCCGCAGGATCTCGAGCGTGTTGTCGCTCGAGAGCGAGTCCTGCACCACGTGCTCCACCACGACGCCCTCCTGACGCGCCACGCTCAGGATGGCGTCTTCCAGAAATTCGCCGCTATTGCGCGATGGAGTGATTACCGAAATGCTTGGCATTTGCATGAGGTCGTTCCTGTCATCGCCATCGCGAGAACGAAGGCGATCAGCGTTGTGGACTGGATCGAAGAGTACGGCCACGGAGTGAAACCGAGCGTCACCGCGAACTGTGCCGCCAGATAAGTTAGCGCCGCACCGGCTCCCGCTGCTTCGGGTGTCAGGTTTTGAAGGGGCACGGCTTCAGCTGTGCCGAACGCCGCGCTTCCTTCGATTTTCCTTACGGACTTTAGTCCGCGAAAGTACGCTGCCGGGTGAACACCCGAAGGCGCCTGTATCCGATGGTAAAACCAGCGAAACAGTGCAACATGAAACCACACATAGCAGACCAGCCCCATCAGTCCGTACTTCAGCCACACGTGTAATGGGCCGTTGTGCACCATCACCGACTCTTCTTTCCAGTCTTGGATGCGCAGCGTCTGAAACGACCGACCCAGCCCGATCCCCACCACCGGGTTCCGCTGCACTTGGTCCCACGCATCCAACACCTCTCCTACATGGTCGGGGTTGTCCTGGCTGAATTCCGTCTCTCCTGCCGCGAAGTTCATGCTCTGCACGCGCTCGCGGAATGCCGGCCCCAGCATCGCTGCCACTGCGACGAGCGCTCCGAGCGCCAGCAGCAACTTTTGACCGCGCCCGCGTTTTCGCAGAGTCAGCAGTAGCACGGTCGCGACGCCCAACTCCGCCCAAAACGTCCGCCGGAAACACAACAGCACCATGAGGTACGCGCCTGCGCTCAGTCCGATCAACAGAAGCTTGTGCCACCATACGTTGCTGGCGTCTACCATCCACAACGCCAGCACGGCTGTAAACACGATTGCCGACAAGTGTCGGCCCGTCAAATACGGGTACCCTCACCCCTACGATCACGTCGCCACCGCCGCGCAGAAACTGCGCGTACATAAGCACGATGCGCAGCCCCATGTAGGCGGCGAACAGTACTAGCGCCCAGCGTGCCTGTTCGGCTGTCTGCACCCAGAGCGCAAACACGACATACGTTCCGACGCCCAGAGCCAGCGCCCGCCAGTCGAAAAACAAGTTCACTCCACCATGCAGCAGCCCGTAGATCATCGCCAGCGCGATCGACGCCATGAATCCCACCCCGGGCGCCATCAGAGTGCGAGGCATATGAACTCGCAATCGTCGCGAACTCGCCCACGCCACGCCGTGCGCCGCGATGACCGCCAGCAACAGCAAGTCCAACACTCGCAGTGGTCCAACGGATGCTCGGTACAGGATTGACTTCGACCCTGGATCGCCCAACCCCTGCACGTACTCCGGCAGCAAAACGAGCGAGAACAGTGGCAACAACACCATCGCCTGGCATGCCCGCCGGGCAAATCCATGTCCGCCAACTACGACCGATGGTCTGGACCACACACGCTCGCCCAGCATCGCCGCCGGATGTGTGAAGCTGCTCATAGCTCTCTTTTAGTTATGCGTTGGGTATCGGGGCATAGCCAATGTGCGCAGTCGGGGCAATGTCTCGTTCCGCTGCCCGCATCACTGCGGGATACACGCTCGCTACCACCTTGCGAAAATCAAATTCCCACGCCCGCGATCGCGCTCCCGCACTGAGCTTCTTCAACAACACGCGATCGCGCCCCAGTTCGTGGACGGCAGCGGTCAACTCGTCAATCACTTCATCCTTCGTTCGCCCTTCGGTCCGCACCCGACGCCCACAGCGCTCATTCACGATTACTCCGGGTCCGCCGCGGTCAGTGCACACTACAGGAAGTCCATGTGCCAGCGCTTCCAGCACCACCATTCCTCCCGAATCGCGCAAGCTGGGAAACAGCAGCGCATCATGTCGGCAATAGTGTTCGTGCAATTGCTCCTGCGGAATCCATTTGACCCACCGCACCAAGTCCTCCACACGGAGTTCAGCCGCCAGTCGCCCTAGGCTCGTTCGTGCCGGTCCGTCTCCTACGATTGTGAGATATGCCGCTTGCCCGCGCTCGCGTAGCTGTCGTACCACGTGCAGAGCCAGGTCAACGCCCTTCCACTCCAGTAGTCGCCCCGCAAAGAGGAGTCGCATCGTCGCGCCCGGCACGTTGCTATTCCGTCCCGTCCATCCCAGGTATTCACGACTCAGCCCAACTCCAAGTTGGATCGTGCAGTTGTCTCGATATTTCCTTGGAATCAGATCTTGCGAATCCACAGTCGCAACCAGGATTCTGTCGGCCCGTCGAAAGCTCGACCTCATGACGGGATCAGCATGGAGCGCCCAGTTGGCCACATCGCGTATCGCCTCCCGCCATCTCGCAGCTCGCGACATGCCGGCCCGGAACGTCGCCGGCACCCGTTCACCGCCCGACACTGGCCCCAGGTAGAACGGCAGCCCCAGCCTGCCCATGAAGCTCGGTCCGCGCATACCGACAAACGTCACATGGTGCACGCAGTCGAAGCTGACCGTCGTCATCAACTGCCGCGCCATCCGATACGCGCCCCACTGCCACAACGCGTAATACCAGTAGATTCCGTGCGCCTGTCGCTTCCAGCGCAGCACCCACCCGGGCAGATCGTAATACTCGAAATGCAGGCCGGGTCTCTGCCGCTGTCGTAATTCCGATTCGATCGCTGCACGGTTGGCCGCGCGCGTAATCACCCATACCTCGTACCCGGCCGCGGATAACTCCGTGGCCCACATCCACCCCACTGCCGGTTCCGAACCCTTGCCCGGCTCGCACGCGTAGGCTGACAAAAGGATGCGCGCCATCAGGCGTCACACTCGGTGTCGGCCATCGCTTGCGAGCGCGGCGAGCCCGCAGCGTTCATTTTCATCCGGCACCGCTGTCGTCCGGCCATCCACTCCAGCACTTCACGTACGATGAAGTCGACCGAGCGTTCCGTCGCACCGCCCAACTCAAAACAGAGCTCATTCCGCGACAGCGTCCCGCGCCTTACCGTCTCTCGCTTCCGGATCACCAGTGTCGATCGCACCTTCGACAACCAAAGCGACAGATCCAACCAACCGCCACCCTCGCCTTCCTCAATGATCTTTGTCCGCCGAAACGCCGGCCTCAAGTTTCGCTCCAGCGCCGCTGCCACGTCGGCCCTATTCTTGGCATTTCCGCCGCACACGCCGATGCTCAATCCCGTCGGATTCGCGATGCGCCGCACCCATCTCCGACCTTCGCGCAATCGCTGCATTCCGCGGCGCAACCAGTTCTCCAACGGATCGGTACGGTACAACTCGGCCAGCAAACTCGGTAATTGCGAGCGTATCCAGGCAAGGTCATGCCTCATCAATGCTGCCACCAGCTTGCCGCTAGTTCGCCGCGAACAACACCGCCGGACGCGGTTACAGCACCCTTCCGGATCGCTCAGGTATAGCGCTCTTAGCCGCGCCAACTCCGCATCTCCGAGGTTTTGCTTCAGGACTTTCTTAATGAGGTAGTACTGGAACTCATCGGCGACAGCCGGTAGGAAGAACTCCTTGTACCGTCTTCGCTTCTGCAATAGAGGCGCTGCCGTCATCCACAGCCGCCCATTGCGACGATAATCTGCCGTGCAATCTGGATGCAGGAAGGCAATCGCACTTCCCACCTGCTTCGTCAGCACAAAGTAACAGGCTTCCGTCTCGTGCCGCATCGCTTGTACCAGCCTCGCTCCACAACCCGTCGCGACTTCTTGCAGCAGCGGTTCGACTCTAGCGATGTCCTCCGGGCTTACCATAAAGTCCACGTCAGAATCGGTTGCCTCCGGATAACCATGAACGCCGCTCAGCAGGCAATACTCGATTCCCGACGAGTTCATCCCCTCGACGAACGCCTTCAGCAACTCGCCCCTCGCACGGGACGCACTCTCGTGATTTTCCAACGCCCGCCGTGGCTCGGTTTCGCGTTCCAGACAAAGTTCAGTCATCACGCAGCTTGTCTCCGCCACACCACCAGGGCCTCATTCACAAATCCTGCACGCTTCCGGTCTTGTCGCTGGATGCATTTCAAATACGCGCCAACGAGATAGGCGCCTTCCAGTTTTTGGCACAACGCTGGTGTTACGCCGATCTCGTTCGCTTCGGGCGCAATTTCCGCAGCATGCAACCTCGGTCTTCCGCCAAACAGGAAGTCCTGAATATGCAGGAAGTGATAAACGTCCAGCAGCGGCAGCCCGCCACGTCGCGCCTCTTCCCAGTCCACGAGCGCGCACCGCCCATCTGTACGTTGCTTGATGTTCCACGGCGCAAAATCTCCGTGCTCCCAGCATGCCGGCAGCGGCGAATCGTCTGCCACTTGGTCGATTGCTGCCAAGAACCGGCTCTTCGCAGAGCCATCGGCGAAAGACTCCACCGCCTGCGTCCACTCCGGGGTGTATTCCGCCAACGAGGTTGTTTCTCCTACCAGCAGCAGCGAGCGCAGCAACTGCCAGTTCTCCGGCCGCAGCTTCCGCGATCCCGAACGTCCTTCCACGAAACTCTGCGTCGTGATGCCCTTTGCGCGATCTGTGTGCAGCAAATGTGGGGCTGACTCGACATGCTCAGTCCCTAACGCCTGCAGCGCCTCGGCCTCCCGCAAAATTGCGATCTTCGCTTCATCGGTCAACGGAACCTTCACCACCGCTCTGCATCTCCCCGACTCGCGCTCCACCAGGTGCACCACCGCCTTGCGCTGCGGACCTGGCGTGCCCAGGTAAATCACCGGAACCGGCGACTCGGAACTCTGCCATCCCAGCAACGACCAGTCGCAATCGCACACCTTGTCGGCCTGCAAAACCGACGTTCCAGGGATCGCCGTCATTCGCCCCAACCTGTTGGCCGCTCTCACCACCGTCCACGCCGCGCGCGACCTCATTCGGTATGGCTCCCAGCCTGCGAGCACACCGCCAATCTTCGGGCACCTCGCCGGTAGCAGCCACCGCGCCTGCTCATTTCCCGGCACAGAGACGTAGGTAATCGTCCCTTCGGCGCCGTGCGTGTCTCCCAACTGTCGGAAGATCTGGCCTGCAATTGCCGCTGTCTCCGTCACGCCAACTCGAATCGCCCGTGGTACGCAAGGTGCCGCTCGATGATTCGTTCGATAACGTCATTCACTACCTCCGGCAATGCGCGCGCCGCGTCGACCACCGTGACGTTCCGGAATTTCGAGCCCAACACAGCGTAAGTGCTGCGTTGGCGTTCCGTTTCCGCCCGCGAAACCTCGTGCTTTCGCTCCCACAGCGCATCGGCCGGAGCATCCAGCACCACGCAAAGGTCGGGTTGCGGAATCATCGCCGCAACCAACTCCGTCAATCGCCGGCACGATCGCGGCAGCCGGTATCGCACCGGATCGACCAGGCAGTCCGGAAAGTAGCGGTCAAACAACACCAGTGTCCCGCGTGACAAACGCGGTCGTACGACTCGCAGATACCCCAGCCAATTCGCCGCCAGCAAGTAAACCAGCTTGATTGTCGAAATCAGCGCACCACGCGCGGCGCGGCCATGCGGATTGCAGTTTGGCGCCCGAGCTCGTTTGCACCGCAAGAACGACGGACGCAAGTGATACGTCTCGCATCCCGCGAAACCCGCTGCTACTCCGCTTCCTAGCCCCTCGATTACCGACGACTTTCCCGCGCCATCTGGCCCCAGCAACACGACCCACAATCCGCGGCGTCCGTTCCCCGTCGCCTTAAAGCGAGGACCTTGCGCACTCGAAACTCGAAACCGGAAACTCGAAACTGCCTTAGTAATGTCCATAAATCACCATCCCGACCGCCATCTGCAACGCTGCCGATACGCCTTTGTTGGTCCAGTCCTTCGCCCCGCTCACCGGCACGTACACAATGTCGCCGTCTTCCAACTTCGGATCGGGCGACTGGTTCGCCAAGATCTTGTTCAGCGCTAGCTGCGTCTGAGTTCGCCCACTGGGCGAATTATGAATTAGCATCCCGTTCGACTTAGCCGTCCGATTCAACCCCTGGGCCAACGCCAGCGCCTGCACCACTGTCACGCTGTTAGCGCCATCCATCATGTATCCGCCGGGCTTCCCCACGTCGCCGATCACATACACCACTCCCGCGCGCAGCACCACGATTCGGTCCCCCGGCTGGATCTCGACATCGTTCGTCAGCGCGCCGCCCTGCGCTCCCGCGAGATTCACCGTCAGCGTTTCCCAGGGAGGGGCCCGGTGAGTGATGTCCACTTGCTTCGACGCATTCGGCGTCAGCCCACCTGCCATCGAGATGTAATCCAGCGCCCCATGCTTTCCTTCCAATGGATAAATTCCTGGAGTCTTTACCTCACCCAGTACGCTCACGCCTTGCGTCGCATATTCCAGGACCAGCACCGTGACGTGGGGATTTTTCAAAATGTCCCGGTCGCGCAGAAAGCGTTCCACGGCTATGCCCGCCTGCTCCGCCGTCAGTCCCGCAACTGGCACTGCGCCCCCGATCGGCATCGTGACTTCGCCCCGGCTGTCCACGCGAAACTTCCCCGAAAGCTCCGGAGTATCAAAGGTCGTAATTTCCAGCAGGTCACCCGCATCCAGTCGCATCGCTGGCGCGCCGCCATGCGATCGATTGGAACTCGTCTGCGCACGCGCTTGCGGTTGGATAATCCCGCCCCACGCAATCCACCACGACGCAAGCGCAAATCCGCAGACCATCGCAATCCGCATACAACCATCAAGGCCACTATGCGCTGAATTTTGGGTCATACTCTCTGTCGCTTCCACTTTTGCCATAGGCCCGGTAATAGCTGTTCTCGTACCGCGAATCGACCCCATTTACCACCACTCCGGCAATCCTTGCGTTCGCCCGCTGCAGACGGTCGCGCGTTCGCAGCATTGCCTGGCGCGTTGTTCCCGAAGCCATGACCACCAGCAGTACCGCATCAGCTTGAGCCGCCAGCACCACCGCGTCCGTCACCATTGCCACCGGAGGAGTATCAATCACCACATAGTCATATTCATTTCGCCATCGCCGCAGCGCCTCCACCATCACTTCCGACGCCAGCGCCTCGGCGGGATATATCACCGCCGCTCCCGAACTCACCACCGACAAATGGGGAATGTTCTCCACCGGCGCCATCGATTCCGCGGCTGCACATTGGCCGTTCAGCATGTCCCCCAGCCCCGGTTCTTTCCTTATCCCCAGGCTGCGGTGCAGGGAAGGCCGCCGCAAATCAGCATCCACCAGCAACACCTTCGACCCCTGCTGTGCCAAAACGGCGGCGCAGTTCACCGCGGTCAGCGTTTTGCCCTCCGATGGCATAGCGCTGGTTATCACGAGCACTTTGGTAGCGCCCTCTTCTCCCAGTAGCAACGAGCTGCGCAGCGTGCGGTAAGACTCTGCCGCTTTCGAGTAAGGTTCTTTTGCGGCGATCACGTTCCACGCATGTCCGTCTTCAACCACGTGCGGCCAGAACAGGCTGCTCCTTGCCCCGTGGTCCATTCTCGGGATCGTGGCCAGCGACGGCACCCCGCACAGCGCCTCCGCCTCCTCGGCTGAGCGGATCGTTGTATCCATCGCCTCCAACACCACTGCTCCCAGGGTGCCCAGCGTCAGCCCCGCGCCCAATCCCAGCCCCAGCACCACCGGCACCCGCGGTTCGACTGGTTCCGACGGAACCTGCGCCGCATCCACCAAGCCGATATTGGCCGATGCCAACCCCGCCGAAATTCCCGCCTCTTTCAGCTTGCGCTGCAGCGTTTCGTAGAGGTCCCGCGTGGTCTCGACCTCGTGCTTCAGCATCGCGTACTGCGCCGCCCCATGATTCAGTTCGTAAGCTTTCAGCTTCTGTTCTTCGAATGCGGCCCGCAGCATCTTTTCCGCGTTCGCCGCCGCCATGTAGTCGTTCTTGTATCGTTCACTCAGCTTCGTCAACTCCACGTCAATCGCCTGGTCCACCTTCGTGACCTGTGCCGTCAGCTCCGCCACCTTCGGATACCCGCTTCCGTACTTCGCCGTGAGCTGCGTGTATTGCAGTCGCAACTCCGCCTCCTGTGCGCGAAGCAGTTGCAACGTCGGGTCCGGGGCCGCTGTTGCCAGCAACTCCGGATTCCCCGACGTCGCGATGCGGTACCGCGCTTCTTTCACCACCCGGTCCGATTGCGCCGCCGTCAGTTGCTCGTCCAACTGTTTCAGCTTGTCCGTAACGATGTTGCTCGTTTCGTCCGCGCCAATCAGGCCGGTAGTCCGCTGCAGTTCCGCGAGCCGTTCCTGCGACTCGCTGGCCTTCGTCTTCAGGTCGTCCATCTGTCCTGAAAGCCAGTTCGACACCTGCGTCGTCGAGTCGTAGCTGGTGCGTATCTTCCTTTCGGTGTACGAGCTGATGACCGCGTTCACCACCCCCGCTGCCAGTTCTGCGTTGCGCGCCTTAAACCGCACCGACACAATGTCGGTTTTCGGGACGACGCTAACGCTCAGTGCCCGCCGAAACCGGTCCAGCAGATGGTCGCGCACTTCCGGAGGCAGCGATTCCACCGCAACGCTTCCGTCCTGCCGCCACCTCCCGGCGAAGTCGCTCCGCTCCGCCATGCGCAATTGCTGCATGACCTCGAGCGCTATCGTGTTGCTTTGCAGTACCTGTGCCGCGGTTTGTAGCTGCGTATTCGCCTCTGCGGGACTGAGCAGCTTGGCCGCCATCTCGTCCAGCCCCAGCGAGTTCGATCCTGCCGGACGCACCTCGATTTGAGCGCTCGCTTCGAACTGCGGCGCTTTGATGAGCAGGTAAGCCCCAGCGAGCAATAGGCACACCACGGTGCAGGCCGCTATCAGCCGTCGGCGCTGGCGAAACATCCGCCGCACTTCAGCCACCAGTGCCTCGTCGAACTGGCTGGTAGCTACGACTTGCTGCCGTGCCTGTTCGCTTTGCCTAACAATCAATTGCCCGCTGGGACGTTCCGGGGGAGGCGTCATCGAGAAATCGCAATTTAGAACTTTGGACTTTTTCGAGCGGGAAGAGAACTAACCTACGGCCGTCACCGTACTCCGAGTCTTGGACGATGGCTCTTCTTCATGGCTCTTGAAACTCGACACTTTAAACTTGAAACTGGCAAGAGACGTCGCCAGCGCTGCCGGTTTCACTACTCGCGTCGCACGCCCCACACTGTGGTACGCGAATCCAGCGGCCGCCATCTCCTCAGGCGCATAAAGATTTCGCCCGTCGAAGACGACCGGCGCCTTCATGACGGTGTGCAATTTCTGCAAGTCCAGCCGGGAAAACTCCCGCCACGGCGTCAGAATCAGCAGTGCGTCGCAGCCGCAGGCCGCGTCATACGCGTCATGCGCATAAGTAATCTGTCCACTTGTCAGTACGGCCCGCGCCTTGGCCATCGCCGCGGGATCGTGCGCGCAAACCGCCGCCCCCTCCTGCACCAGCTCGCGCACGATCGCAACCGCCGGAGATTCGCGGATGTCGTCGGTATCTTCCTTGAACGAAAGCCCCAGCACGGCGATACGTTTTCCCGCCAGCGTTCCCAGCGATCTGCAGACTCGCGCTACAAATCGTGACCGCTGCTCATCATTGACCCGGGCCACGTCCCGCAAGATCGGGAAATCGACTCCGCAGCGTCGCGCCACCGCTTCAAACGCTGCTACATCTTTGGGGAAGCACGATCCGCCATAGCCCACGCCGGCGCGCAGAAATTTGTCGCCAATGCGCGGGTCCGCACCCATGCCGGCGGCGATCTCCTCAATGTCCGCTCCCACCGCTTCCGCCACTTGTGCAACATTGTTGATGTACGAAATCTTTGCCGCCAGCAACCCATTCGACGCGTGCTTAATGAGCTCAGCACTCTTGGCGCTGGTTAGTAGCAGGCGCGCCCGGTTCGGCGTCCGAGTCGGACACGGTACCGCGTCCTCACGCCGGTAATAAGCACCGCTTACCAGAGGCCGGTACACCTCGCGCAGCAGGCAGCGCCCGAAGTCGTCATCGGCCCCCGCCACGATCCGGTCGGGATACAGAAAGTCCGTCACCGCGCTTCCTTCGCGCAGAAACTCCGGGTTCGACGCCAATGAGAACCATCCCGCCTGCGCCCCGCAACGTAGCAGCAACTCGCGCAGTGCGTCGCACGTGCACACCGGGACTGTGCTCTTTTCCACGATCAGAGTCGACCGGTGGATGACCGGCGCAATCTCCCTTGCGACCGCCTCGATTTGCGAAAGGTCGGCTTCTCCGTTTTCGCTCTGCGGCGTGCCCACCGCCAGGAACACCACGTCTGACGCCGTTACTGCCGCCCGCGCATGCGCGGAAAACCGCAGCCGTTTTCCGTTGTGCCGCTGCAGCAACTCGGGAACCAGGGCCTCATAGATCGGTGCCTCGCCCCGATTCAGCGCCAACACCTTCTGTTCATCCGAGTCCACGCCGATGACCTGGTGTCCGATCTCCGCCAGACAAGCAGCGCTAACCAGTCCGACATACCCGGTGCCTATGACTGTGATGTGCATGAATTCATGCTCTTCGGTGACTCATACTCCCCGAAATGCAAAAACCAGTGTGTGCAACAAAATCGCCATGTCCATCAGCAGGCTCCGGTGGCGCACGTAATAGAGGTCGTAGCTGATATTTTCGTGAATCGGCGCCAGCCGGTCCGCGCTCAACTGCCACAGCCCGGTCAGTCCCGGCAGAACGCTAAGGCGCTTGAGATGGATGGGCTCATACTGTTCCACGACAAACGGCATCTCTGGACGCGGTCCCACCAGCGACATCTCGCCCCGCAGCACATTTACCAACTGAGGTAACTCATCGATGCACGTATGCCGCAAGAAACGTCCCACTCGCGTAATGCGCGGGTCTCTGCCGCTGATCGGCGATGTCGCATACCGCGCGCAATCCGAGTGCATGGTGCGGAACTTGTAAATCGCGAAGTGCCGCCCGTTGCGCCCCACCCGCTGCTGCCGAAAGATCACTGGTCCAGCGGAACCCAGCCTCACCGCTACCGCGGCTGCCCCAAGCACAGGAACGCACAACACCAGGAGCAGCGCTGACAACCCGACGTCCAGCGCCCGTTTCGCCACTCGATACAGCCGCCGTTCGCCGCGCCGCGCGTTATAGGCCAGCAGCACGCCGTCCATCTCGAGATATTCTGTTGTGGCATCTTCGTCGAGAAATGGCTCTGGGACCACGCACGTAGTCATCCCCGCCGCTTCCGCCGCGTTTCGCAATGTTGCCGCCTCATCGGCTGGCATCTCTGGATCAGCGAAGATCAACACCGACGCTCCCAGCTTTCTCAGCAGCCGCGGCGTGGCCGGTCCCGGTAATACCTTGGCTTGTTGTTTGCGCTGGTACGCAGATTCATAGACCACCATCTCTTCGACCGTCGAATCCTCAGCTACAAACACCACCGTATCGATGCCCAGCTTGGGCGAACGTACCAGTGTCGAAAACACTTTTCGCCCTAGGATTCCTGTTCCCAGAATCACTGCCGTGCGCGTGGCGCCCAATCGGCGCCGCAACAACCTCACGGCACTCTGGGTATGTATTTTTTCCAGTGCCAGGAACAACGGAAGCATTACCATCGACAGCGCTATGACGGCAACCGGCAATGCTCTGGCCACCACCACCAGGATCGGAGCTGCCAGCAGCACTCCGGAAATCGTGACCCGCAACAGACGCTCCGTTTCGCGCACAGCCAGCAAGCTCAACCAGGGCTGATAATCGCCGTGTTTTTCCAGCAACAGCACGATCAGTAACGAGAAGCCGACAGCGGATGTCAGTATCGTGTTCCTGGCATAGGGAGCCGCTTGGTTCGACCGCCATGCAGCACAAATCCAATAGGCCGTCTCCAACGCAGCCAGCGCCGCGACCAAATCCATCGCCCGCTCGAATACTCCAACCACCAGATCGAAGCGTCGCAGATCATCGAACCACGCGCCGGTGCGCGCTTCAGCGCGCAGGGGAAAGGGAATGACTTGCCGAAGTGGCCCTGCTCCCGTGTACGGTGTCGAACTCATGGCTTAATCGGAGGGCTCGACCGCCTGGTGGCTTGCACCTCCAGACGGTCGAGATTGGTGTGATGGTTGGTCGGGTTATGTTCGCTTACGTGGAACTTCGTTCGCCGCGCGAAACCATGAATCTATCGCCACGGCAGAAAAATCTTAGCGCTGCGTTACCGGTTCAACATCCGCGCCGTCGAGATCAACCGAGACTGACTGCATGATCTGTTCCATGCTGATTACCAGGCGTGTGGCATTCTTCTTCTGCGTCAGGATGCCTTCCCATCCCGCAAACGGCCCCTGCCTCACGCGCACTCGTTGTCCCAGCCGCAGGAATGGATGCGGCTCAAACTGGCGGGGCCGCGCCGTACACTCCCGCAACATCACTACGTCTTCCTCGCGCAGCGGAGCCGGTCGCCCGGCCACCGATACAATACTTGCCACTCCGGCCGTTTGCAGGACCCTCAGCCGCTCGTCTTCGTTTACATGCACGAATACGTAGCCGGGAAACAGCGGGGAGATGGTCCGCTTGATCCGATCGCTCCAGCGCGACGACCGCAAATACGTCGGGAGCAGGTGCGCCACGGCCTTCGCTTCCAGTTGGCGCGCAACCGTGGCTTCATGCCGTGCCTTGGTAAACGCTGCCAACCAGTGTCGTGTCGCCCCTGCTCCTCTCGCGTCACCAGGAGAGCCTGTTTCTAGATACGGCTTCGCCATTGCCAGTCCCATATCTTGGAATCCTGCGTCGCCTTTAAATGTCGCGGTTTACTTCGATTCGCTTTCACTTGCCACGTAAGGGCCATTTACATCCAACTCTTAAGTGGCACAAATTCCCAATGCACTTTCGAGGCCAGCTCGCACTCAACGCTCCAAGCATCTGACTCCAAAAAACTTCTGGCTTCTTCCCATTTCGGAATGCATTCCAAAACAGTCCATTGTCCGGAATTTCGACACCCTCGTCCTCAATTTGGACTGCCCCCCCATCCGGCCCCCGGTTTGTGATACAACACTGCTGTTATGAATCGCTCGACCAAACAAATGCTCGTCCTCGCGGCCGCTCTCGCAGCGATAAGCCTCACCGCCTTTGCCCAAGACTCCAGCTCCGCTAAGCCGGTCAAGAAGCAGGTGGTCGCGATGAAAGACGCAAAGGGCAACAGCGTCGGCAGCGCCACCATCAAGCCGTCAGGGAAGGGAGTTGAGGTCAAGCTCGACCTGAAGGACCTGCCGCCCGGCGAGCACGCGCTGCACTTTCATCAGAACGCCAAGTGCGATCCGCCCGACTTCAAGTCTGCCGGTCCGCACTTCAATCCTGACAAAAAGGAGCACGGCTTCCTCAATCCCCAGGGCCACCACAATGGAGACATGGCCAACTTCACGGTAAAGTCCAACGGCACCGCGAAAGCTACCATCAAAGATGCTGATGTTGTTCTCGGAACGGGCAGCGAGCCTAACTCGCTCTTCGCTAACGGCGGCACGGCGCTCATGATTCACGCCAAGGCCGACGACATGAAGACCGATCCTGCGGGCAATGCCGGCGATCGCATCGCCTGCGGAGTGATCACGAAATAACCGGTCGGGTTCAGCGCCACTTCATCGCCGCTCGTGCAATCTACGATTTGTGGGCAGACGTGCGTTTGCGCCCGCTGCCGCCGCAAGCTACAACATAATCAGGGTCATTGTTCCAAGGGAGCCCCATGCGAATTCTGGTAACCGGCGGAGCCGGCTACATTGGCAGCGTTGTGACCGACCATCTACTGCGCGCCGGACACACTGTCACTGTCGTCGACAACCTTATTATGGGATGGCGCGAGGCCGTTCCGGCCGCGGCCGAATTCGTCCAGGCTGACACCGGCGACGAAGCCGCTCTCGATCTGCTCTTCGCCAGCCATCGTTTCGATGCTGTAATGCACTTCGCCGCCCTTATTGAGGCGGGCGAGTCGGTCAAAATCCCTGAAAAGTACTTCGAGAACAACTCACTCCGCACGCTCACGCTGTTGCGCGCGATGCTGCGGTATCAGGTCTCGCGCTTCGTATTTTCATCGACCGCAGCGGTGTATGGCGAGCCCGAGACCGTCCCCATTCCCGAGGACCATCCGCTCTTGCCCACCAACGCCTATGGCGAATCCAAGCTGATCGTTGAGCAGATGCTGGCCTGGTTTCATCGCGCTCACGACTTTCGCTATGCCAGCCTGCGCTACTTCAACGCCGCAGGAGCGACTCCCGCGCGCGGCGAAGCGCACCGCAGTGAGAGCCATCTGATCCCACTCATCCTGCAGGTGCCGCTTGGCCAGCGCGAATTCATTTCCGTTTTCGGCACCGATTACCCGACCAAAGACGGCACCTGCGTGCGCGACTACATTCACGTGGACGACCTCGCCTCTGCACACCTTCTCGCTCTGCAAGGTCTAGAGACTCACGAAACGTTGATCTGCAACCTGGGCAGCGGCGAAGGCTTTAGCGTGCGCCAGATCATCGATATCGCCCGCAAAGTCACTCGGCCACGCCATTCCTGTGCGCGAGTGTCCCCGCCGCGCTGGAGATCCCGCCGTGCTGGTCGCGAGTTCCGAAAAAATCCGCCGCCTGCTGGGCTGGAATCCGCAATACTCCGATGTCGAAAGCATCATCGCCAGCGCATGGCAGTGGCACAAATCGCACCCGCAAGGCTACCGCAGTGCTTGATACATCGCATCGTTGCGAAGGGTCAGGAGCAAAGCACATGAATGACAATCCAAACGCCGATACTGGCCTGACTCCCGAGCAGCGGTTCCTGAACGACCTTTGGGAAGAGCACATTCGCGATGAGTTCACCACTCGCGACACTACTGCCACGCTCGACACCATGGTTCCCGACGCCTACGTCAACCATGTTCCTGTCTTGACCGGCGGCGTCGGCCGCGAGCAGTTGCGCGAATTTTACTCGCGCCACTTCATCCCCAAGATGCCTTCCGACACGCAAATCATTCCCATCTCGCGCACCATCGGTGCCCAGCGCCTGGTAGACGAGATGATCTTTCGCTTCACCCACACCGTCGTGATGGACTGGATGCTTCCTGGCATCGCACCAACCGGCAAACCAGTTGAGTGTGGTCTGGTGGTGATCGTCGACTTTCGCGATGGCAAGCTGGCCAGCGAGCACATTTACTGGGACCAGGCCTCGGTGCTGGTGCAGGTAGGTCTGCTCGATCCGGCGAATCTACCAATAGTCGGCGTTGAATCCGCGCGAAAACTGGTCGATCATAATTTGCCGTCGAACCAGTTGATCAAGCGCGCCAATAAGTCTTAGCGGGGGACTTCCATCGCACTCACGGGTGACGCTTTTGGAAGATGTCGCGTCGTACGTTTAAAGATGGCAGCGAATCGCCGGATTGCCATGCCGCAGACACTGGTTTTACCCGCGCTGTTGTTCTTTTCGCCTTGTAATGTGCCTTAGAAGCGATATACTCCCGTCGTATAGCGGCCGACAAAGGAACTTCCGGCCAAGGAGAAAAAATGCGTTGGAACTTCCTTGCGATCTTTGCAGTCGTTGCTTTGTCTCTCGGTGCTGCATCGGCCGATACCCTTGATTTCACGCGAACCACCGTCGACGATTCCTTCACAGCCTACATCAGCACGAACAACGGTACGCTGGGCACTTTCTATTACAGCGCAGGATGCTGTGGGACCACTACACCCAATGCAACTGTGACGCTCACCCCTGGGCAGGATTATTTCATTCAAATCGTAGCTATTAACAATGGGGGTGCGGGAGGTTGGGGTGGACAGTTCACGTTGTCCGGAGGCCACGATTTTTTCCTCAATGGAACCACTACAGAAGACACCGCGATAACCCCATCCGACTGGGTGGCCTCTGATGGAGTAGCCATAGGCACATCGTGGACGAACGCCCCCCTAAGCTACACAGCGCTCCAGGAATCCAATTCGAATAACCCATATGCGGGATTGGGTCTGCTTTGGAGTCCGGGTCCAAACGCCGGACCAGACCCAGGTTTTTGGAACGGGCAATGTACGAATTGCCAGGTCGACTTTTCCACTGAGATAATCGCCCCTGTTCCCGAGCCGGGTACGCTGCTGCTTCTCGGATCAGGATTCCTCGGACTGGCGAGCACTTTGCGCCGCAAGATCGACCTCTAATCGAATCATTCTTCGATTTCCCGAGGCCGGGGCACTCGCCCCGGCTTTCAGCGCTGAGGCCTCCCAGCGCGGTTCCGCAACTCGGCAACGCGTCGTTCCACGCTAAAGTCAGTCCCCTTTTAGAGCCGCCAAGCCGTAGTTAGCAGCTAAAGAAGTATCTCGTTTAAACTCTTCTTTATGAAATCAGTTCTTTTCGTTCTTCTCTCTCGCCGTGCCGGGAATAGCTTTCGCACAAGCAAACTCAGGCGCAGAGTTACGCAACTCCGGTACCGACTACGTGCGCATTTGCGGGTCCAGTGCCCAGGGGCAACCCAATCAATACGCGGCCGTCTGCAACGTGTGGCTGACCGGCGTGGTCGACGGCATGCAGGCCTATAACGCCAACATGAAGGTCCTGCCGCTCTTCGATGCGCCCAACATTACCGTCGGACAGGTGTCCAAGCTGGTGATCAACTACGTTACCAGCCATCCTCAGCAGGCGCAGATGCCGACCGCAGCGCTGGTACTGGGTGCGTTGGTGGAAGCCTACCCGCGCAAGGAAGCCGCAACCCCGCCGCCGCCCAAGCACTGAGCGTCGCGGACCGGCATGTGCTGCGACGAAGCGGCGCGTACGGTGTTTGTGGTTGGCTTGAATAATCACGCCGCCTAGCAGCAGCGCGACATCGACAGTCCGACGTGCGGATGCATCTTCTCGTAATGCGCCAGCACTTCCTCGCCCAGCAGGGCAGCGAACACGTCATGATCGGCGCAGGTCTCGGCGTTCACGAACTCCAGCGGATCTAACACCACGTTGACGTTGCGCGGTGGAGCATCGCTTTCGTAGCCGGTAGGGTACGCGGGCAACACGACGTCGGTATGCTTGCGCACGCCGGCTACCGTGTAGTCGCAGCGTATGAAAGCCCGGTCGCCCTGCACCTTGTGGACCGTAAACCGGCGCGCCGGATGGCTGATGCTTTCCAAATGGCTGCGCAGCGTACTCACCGTCATCACCGTGACCTTCTGCCGCCGTTCAGTCAACCTTTGCATGCTGTCCCCACATTCGGAACCTATCGTTCGCAAGAGCCGACGCTCTCCGTGCCAGCTAATTATAGGCCGCTTGCGCCAGCCTGACGCGCGACAGATGCCGAATTTAACGATGGAAGCAACGGACGGTGACCAGATCGGGTGCCCCACACAAGCCGCTATTGCTTGTGTGTATCCTTTGACTTTTCTATCCACCATCCACTATCCACTACCCACTGTTTCCAGTGTTCGACGGGTGGCCCGCTCAAACGAAGCCTGGTTAGGCCACCCGCCGTGAACAGTGAATTACTTGTGTTTGTTGCCCGCCAAGTCATGCGTCGCTTTCTTCTGCGCGGCGGTGAAAATCTGAATGCCCTCTTTTACCGCGTACCAACATCCTTGCAGGCCGCTGAAGGTAGAACTGATTCCTACCATGGCGTTGCCCTGAACGTTGCCCGCGTACGTCGTTCGGATGGGCGGTGTGTACTGAAGCTCCATCATTCCCGGGTCTTCGGACCAGTTGCCGCCATGTCCCTGAGAATCGGCAAACGTTCCGTTGGCGTTGAAGGTGACTTCATCTTGAATGTAGGTTCCATTACATCCCCAGCTGTAATGAAAGGTCCATTTTCCAACGATGCTCATTCGATTTTCCTCCCTTTTCGATTGTGCTTGATGCGGACCTTCCGCTGGTATTCATCCAGTGCAAATCGCGTGCCACTGCGACGATGCTTCCGTTCCTGTGTTGCTTTTCCGGTAACGCGTCGTGTTTTGAATGCAAAACAAGGCGCCTGGCTCGGACGGCACAAACGACCGTCTTTGGAGGAAAGATTTACGCTACTCGATCAGATAGTTAAGCTATCCAACGCGTTAGTTCAACCGTTCTATCTCGACAGCTCACAAATCCAGTTGACCTCCCAGGTCTTGCCGCCATCCGGCGAAAACGACTGCTCCATCCGTGAGGACTTGGGAGAGATATCAAGCCAGACATAGCGCACTAAAATAGCGCGGCCCTGGTATTGGTCCTCACCGTAAAGCTCGCCGCGCTTTCCGCTAAAGCTACCCACCACATGGGCCGGCTCAATCGTCCCCTCATTCACATCCAACAGATAAATACTCCATTGCCGCGTTATAGGGTTGTAGAGTCGGAGCGTTTGGGCTTTGATACGCAGCTTCTTGTCCGTGCTGGTGACGTCGAACTCTTCAAAGTTCGAGTTGCTATCGAGGATCTTGTGATGATCGGAAATGCCGTCGTACTCAACCCAGACATTGGAATTGTTCAGCCGATCGGGAAGGCGACGCACATGGGCCTTCCAGTCGCCAATGAGGAAGTCGAAGTCGTGCGAGCCATCGCGTTGCGGAAGGTTTGCCGGATTCTGGGTGGTTTGCCCTCCCAGCGAAACAGGGAACAGTGAAACAGAGAACGCAGCCACGAGAATCAGCACGAAACACTTGAGCCTGCTGACCTTCATGAGGGTTTGCCCTTTCTAGACGCTAAGACGCATGCGACCGGTCATGCCGTGTTTTGGACGCTCACCGCTCAAATCCGGTATCTCGGATAGGAAACAGATCGCAGTCACTGCGGAACCGGCGTCCTTGCTGTTGCTGGCGACGGGCTCGGGTCCAGCGGGATTCTGGCTACGCCGCAAACTCAGCTAAGCGGAACCCGAACTATTAACCAGTTAGTACCTGTACCTTCGTAACTTGCGCCACCCGTCCTTCGGACGTAGGCTGCTTTCGCAGGATGCTTTGCATCCCGGACGCGGTCGTGCGCTCCAGCGCCTTGGCGGAAGCGCCAGGTTTTGGCTCGGCGACTGACGCGTGCAGATGCGGACGGGCGATAGCCCGGGGTAGATCTTTAATAACTAGCGAGCACGGTTGATAACAGATTGGTAAACTTATCTTCCGCAAGAGCGTGGCTAATCGGGGACACTTTCAGCTCGTAACCCCTTACGGCCCACGATTTTACCCGTAACTTCAACAGGCTCACGCTTTTGCACAGACTTTCGCCTTTCGCCCCTAATGTTTTCACGATTTTGCGAGGAATAGGGGAGGGGGGAGGGGTACCAAAAAACCATCCAATTCCCGTTCTGGGAATTTCACAAACTCAGCTCAAGAATCGCTCGCGCTGTTCAGCTGTCGGAACCAAACAGCTCGTCGCCGAAGGCATCAATCTCTTCCGATTCCGCGCAATCAGCCGATAAGCCCAATTCCGTATCGCCGCAGGAACGAGCGAACCAATCGCGGCAAGAGCCGCCCAAAAGCCACCCAAATAACGTGCTGAATTGAGCACTGCGCTCGATTCGGTCCCGACTTTGTCGCCGTCAATCCACAGCATCGATTCGACAGCTTCGAGGTGGAAATGACGGCGCAATTCCTGCCCAAGTTGCGAGTCGCGAGGCACGAACAGCAGATCGTGCCGACGCTCATGACGCAGGATGAACTGCACCGATCGAGCACAGAATCCGCAGGAGCCGTCGTAAACCAGCATCGGCGGCGAAGTCGCGAGCAACGGATTGGCAGACAGTTCGGCGGTCTCGGGTTTCACCCTGTTATGGATGTGCCAAAGAGGCGTTGCGCCGCAAAGAGAGAACGGAGGGAAATCCGTCTCTTTCGGTGGTTGCGCGTCTCTGGCGATGATGACCCTCTTTCTATCCATATCTGCCACGCGACACATATAGATGAACCATGGAGGCAAGGAGACACGGAGAAATCGAATTCTTGATTTCTAAATTCTCCGTGTTCTCCGTGCTCCGTGGTGAATACTTCTCGCTAGGCCTTAAATCCCGCACCGCGCAACGCATCGCCGAACTTGGCCAGGAAGTCCTGCACGTGGTCGCGCGTCGCCAGCGGACCCATCAGTCCGATGCGGAAGATCTTGCCGACCAGCGGACCAAAGCCTCCGGCGATCTCGATGCCGTGATCGTGCAGCAACGTCGCGCGCACCTTAGCGTCGTCCACACCTTCGGGAACTTGCGGCGTGTTGAGGTTCCAGATGCGGTACTGCTCAGGCACGAGCATCTGTAATCCCATTGCCTCGACGCCCTTCACGAACTCGCGATGTGCCTGGCGATGGCGCTCGCAGCGGTGCGCGAGGCCTTCCTCTTCGATAAGCGTCAGGCCTTCGTGCAGCGCGTAGAACAGCGTCGCCGAGGCAGTGTGATGATAGCGATGCGAGACGAACAGATAGTCGGAGATGAGCTTGATGTCGAAATACCACGAGCGATTGGCGGTCTTGCGCTCCTTCAGCCACTCGGCCGCGCGCGGCGAGACCGTGATGGGCGAAAGTCCAGGAGGACAGCTAAGACCTTTCTGCGTGCAACTGTAGGCGATGTCGATGCCAGTCTTGTCCACGTTGACGGGCATTGCGCCGAGCGAGGTGACACAATCGGCGATGACCAGCGCTCCGACTTCATGCGCCGCCTGGCAGATAGCTTCGCCACGCTGGTAAACGCCGGTCGAGGTCTCGGCAGTCACATACATCACGACCTTGGGCTTCTCCCGATGGATAAACTCGGCGGCTTCGCTGTCGCCAAACGATCCGCCCCAAGGCTTCTCGAAGCGCACCACGTCGGCGCCATTGCGCTTGGCCATCTCGGTCATGCGGTCGCAGAAGAAGCCGTTGGCGAAGACGGCCACCTTCATGCCGGGTTCGCAGAAGTTGCTGATGGCGGCTTCCATGCCTCCGCTTCCCGTGGCAGAAATCACGAAAGTCCACTCGTTCTCGGTGCCGAAGACGTGACGCAACATGCGCTGGTTGTCCTGGCTGATCTCGAAGAAGTAAGGATCGAGGTGTCCAACGATCGGCTGCGCCATCGCCTGATAGACGCGCGGATGCACCTGCGTCGGCCCGGGCCCGAACAATAGCCTCTTTGGGGGATGAACAGAAATTTCGTCAGTGGTTACAGTAGAGTTTTGCTGGATTGTCGGCATGGGAACTCCCTTATAATGTCGATACCAGTATAGCTACAGGGTTGGTACCAGGCACGGCGCATGAAGTGCGTCTGTGCGCCAGTCGACTGATTTGGTTGAGGCGCCGGGTTGGCGCCGCGGTGGTTCTGTAACGCGAAGGTGCGCCCTTGGGGAGACGGCAATGATGTTGCTACGGATCCTGCTGCTAGTCGGGGCGGCGGGATTAGTGACGAGCACGGGATATCTTCTCTTAGTGATGCTGGCTGCTGCCAGATTTCGCCGCGGCCGAAAAGTAGCCGCGTGCGCTGAGAGGGCCTATCCGCCTGTGACGCTGCTGAAGCCGTTATGCGGGCTGGAACCCGGCCTGGAAGCTCATCTCGTCAGCTTCTTCGAGCAACAGTACGCGGACTTCGAAATTATCTTTGGAGCGCGACAGGCTGACGATCCCGGGCTGAAGCTGGCGCGGCGCATCAGCGCACGCTATCCGTCGGTGCCGGTTAAGATGGTTGTCACTGGCGAGCCGTGGCATCCCAACGCGAAGGTCTGTTCGCTGGTCAAGATGTATGCCCGCGCGGCGCACGACTATCTGATTATCAGCGATAGCGACGTCAAGGTTGGGCCGAACTACATAGCGGATGTTGTCCAGCCATTGCTTGATCCAAACAACGGAATGGTCACATGCCTGTATCGCGGCCTGCCGACCGGCGGATTTGGTCGAAGCTGGAAGCGCTGGGCATGAGCGTGGAGATGACCTCGGGCGCGCTAGTGGCAAATCTGCTGGAAGGCATGAAGTTTGCGCTGGGGCCGACCATGGCGATACGGCGCGATGCTCTGGATGCGGTGGGCGGTTTCGAACCGCTGGCCGATTATTGCGCCGACGACTACGTACTGGGCCGGAATGTCGCGGAGAGCGGACGGCAGGTGGTGATGTCACACCACGTCATCGACCATGTGGTCATCAACCGCAGTTTCTTATGCTCGATGCGGCATCAGATTCGCTGGACGAAGAGCACTCGCTACTCCCGCCACGCGGGACACGCTGGAACGGTATTGACGTTTGCCATGCCGTTTGGCGTGTTGGGACTGCTGGCTGCGGGCGCGCTGCATCATTGGGCGCTCGGCGCGGGGATGTTTCTTGCGGCCTACCTCAACCGAGCAGCGATGGCAATGGTGAGCGGCTGGGGAGTGGTCGGGGATCGCCGCGCACTGCGATCGGCGTGGCTATATCCGTTACGCGACCTGATGGGTTTTGCATTCTGGTGCGCGAGCTACTCCAGTGGCATGATTCTGTGGCGCGATGAGTGGTATCGGCTGGAACACGGAGGGCTTATGGTGCTGGCGCAGCCAAGTTCTCCTATCGCGAAGGCCGAGGCCAAAGCCGACGCTGCCACGCCGACGCCAGTCGCCGGCGGGTATTCGTAAATCGCGAGCCACGCGAGGAATCCATTGCTGAAATCCATGGTGGTTGCCAGCCTGTTGCTCGCGGCGAGCCCGTTGACCGTTCTTCCTATTCACGCAGAGAATCCCAAACCGCAGCAGCTTGACGAGATCTTTCGCCCGCTGGTGACACCCGGCTCGCCCGGACTTGCCGTGATTGTGCTGAAAAATGGCGCAATAATTTCTGAGCAAGGATATGGACTGGCCAACCTCGAGACACGTACGGCGATTGGACCTGATACCGATTTCCGATTGGCGTCATTCACGAAGCAATTCACTGCGATGTGCATCATGCTGCTGGTGCACGACGGCAAGCTGAGATATGACGACACCCTGACCAAAATTTTCGCGGGCTTTCCCGCCTACGGCAGCAAGATCACCGTGCGTATGTTGCTGACGCATACCTCGGGATTGAAAGATTACGAGGACGTGTACTCGGCGCAATTTCCCGGAGTGGACGACCGCAAGATTCCGCAGATCACGGACGCACAAATCCTGGCGCTGATGGAGCAGCAGAGCACGACCGACTTTCCTCCCGGCACGCAATGGCGTTACAGCAATACTGGCTATGCCATGCTGGCGATGATCGTGGAGAAGGTGTCAGGCAAGCCGTTTGGCGACTTCCTGCACGACCGCATCTTCCTGCCTCTAGGCATGAAGAGCACGCTGGCCTACGAAAAGGGGAAGAACGAAGTCCCGCATCGCGCGTTGGGTTACACCAAGAAGGACGGCTCGTGGATTGAGGCCGACCAAAGTTCGACATCGGCAGTGCTGGGTGACGGCGGAATCTATTCCAACATCGAGGACCTGGCGAAGTGGGACCGCGCATTGCGGGAACACACGCTGCTGAGCGCGACAGAGATGCAGGCCGCATTGACACCAGTGAAAGTGCCGGGAGGCGCGAAGACGGATGACGGAGAGCCGACGGAGTACGGCTTCGGGTGGTTTCTCGATCCTTATAAGGGCCGCAAACGCACGTGGCATTCGGGCACGACGACGGGCTTCCGCACGTACATCGAGCGGTTTACCGAGGAAGGATTGACCATCATCATTTTGTGCAACCGCGACGATCTGAAGCCGGGGAAACTGGCTGAGCAGGTGGCGGATTTGTATGCAGGACAATAGTGCAGGTGTCGGGGTTTGTGGAACCCGATCTGCATCCATCCTGAATTACAAGTGCGTGGTTGTGACCGGGCGCTGGAATGATGAGCCGTGGCTGCGGCGGCGATCATCCATTCAATAGTAGCCAATGGCGATTGGCCGATCTTTCTGCTGTAATGTCGAGACGGCATCCAAGTGAGAATCCTTTCCTAATGAAGCTTTCCTATTTCCGATTTGTTTCGCGCGTAATCGCGTTGACGGTTCTTGGGTTGGTGCCTGCGAGTTTCGCTCAGGCTCCGAAGACTGCCTTGCCGGTTTCTGGTGCGGTGCCGACCGATCCCCTACACGTCTTCAGCCAGTCGGTACAGCAATTAACTGCAAAGGTAACCAAGTCGGTGGTGCAGATTGTCGCCACTGGATACGGATTCAGCTCGGACAAACAGTCCACCGACACCGCGCTGTTCGAACCGCAGGAGGCGATTGGCGCTGGAGTCATCCTTACGCCCGATGGCTATATTGTGACCAATGCACACGTGGTGCAGGGAGCGCGGAAGATTCGGGTGCGGTTGCCGGGGCTGGAAGCGCCGGGAACGGATGAGTCGCTGCCGCACGGACCGATGAACGCCAAGCTGGTCGGAATCGATCGGCAATCGGACCTGGCAGTGCTGAAGATCGATGGCCAGAACCTGCCGGCGCTGGAGCTGGCCGACTCCGACAATCTTAAGCAGGGCCAAGTGGTGTTTGCCTTCGGCAGCCCGCAGGGGCTGGAGAACTCCGTGACCATGGGCGTGGTGAGCGCCACGTCACGGCAGGTGAGCGACGAAAATCCCACGACTTACATTCAAACCGACGCGCCCATCAATCCGGGCAACAGCGGAGGCCCGCTGGTGGACGTGGATGGCCGCGTGGTGGGCATCAACACGTTCATCCTGTCGGAGTCGGGCGGCAGCGAAGGCCTGGGATTCGCGATACCCAGCAACGTGGTGCGCAATATTTATGACCAGCTCAAGACGGAAGGGCACGTGCACCGCGGGCAGATAGGTGTGTTCGTGCGCACCATTACGCCTGACCTAGCGGAGGGCCTGAAGCTGCCGCGCAGCCACGGCGTTCTGCTGGAAGACGTGTCGCCTGACTCGTCGGCGGCAAAAGCAGGTCTGAAAATTGGCGATGTGGTCACGAATATCGGCGGCAAACCGGTGGGTGATGTAAAGGAGTTTGCGACGCTGCTGTTTGCCTACAAGATTGGTCAGCCCGCTCCCATTGGCGTGCTACGCGACGGTAAGGAAGTCATGATTGATGTGACGGTGGTCGAACGGCCCGATGATCCGCAACGCTTCGCCGACATGGTGACTGGGCCGGGCAATGTCGTGCAGAGGCTGGGGATCGTGGGAATTAATATCAATGGCGAATTGAAGCACCTGTTGCCCGACCTGCGAATCCCGTCGGGAGTGATTGTGGCGGCGCGGACGCCGAGCAGCGTGCTGCTGGGCGAAGGCCCTGAGCCAGGCGACATCATCCACTCGGTCAATACGACTCCGGTAACGGACCTCGCTGGATTGAAAGAAGCCCTGCGAAACCTGAAATCGGGCGACCCCGTGGTGTTGCAGATTGAGCGCGACGGCGAGCTGAGCTACCTGGTGATGGAGTATGAGTAGCTACACATCAATGACACCGCAGGTGCCGGGAGCGTTATCGTCGGCATCCTGCGGGCCTTTGGGGCCGCCTTCGCGCATCTTGGCGCTGATTTCCTCGATGGTCACTTCGACTACCGCCGTTGTTGTCAGGTGAGATGAAGGCGCGGGAGTGTAGTCTCGTCCGGCGGTGCGTCCGGGGAAATAGCGCTGGGTCATCGCTTCGAACATCACGCGCTTGGCTTCTTCGTCTTCGAAGATGCGGCCACGGCCAAAGCACATCACACATCGATAATTTGCGGAATGATACTTGGCGTCGCGCGAGTACACCAGGCCATCGAGCTGGGTGACGGTGACACAAACCGGTATGCCCGATGCTAATTGCCGCAGCGTACGACTCGCTGGTCCGCTGTGAAGGTAGATGCGGTCCGGTTGATCGACGGAATACTGGTACAGCATGGGGATGACGTACGGACGGCCATCGTGTTCAAAGCCGACGTGTGCGACTTGTCCCTCGGCGAGGAACTCTTGCGCGCGTTGAGGAACGGCGCGCTCGGGATGCTGACGGACTTTGGTCGTCCACTGGTTGGTTGCCTCACCCATGCTTAAACTCCTATGCATACAGCATGGCTGAAATTGGGGCGGATGGGAAGGGAAGAGAATCAACTCGCGGCAAGCTCGTGTTGAACGGGTTGCGGGCCGAGCGCGAGACGCTGCTCGGCGATGCGAAGAAACCATTGGTCCATAACGACGTTGCGACAGAACGACTGCTTGCGGAGGAGCCGACGGCCCGCGAATTCCTTGAGAGTGTGAGGCATGAGTTGCGAAATTGTCTCGATGCGGGTGCGCTCGCGATGGAGGCGGGCGTTCAGTAGCTCGCGGTAGAGGGTCAACTGTTTCGCGCTGTACTCGCCTTCGGCGCAAAGAATGGCGTGCGCGGCGATCAACCCGGACTCGATGGCGGGACGAATACCTTCGCCGCTCTCCGGATAGGCCAAGCCGGCCGCATCGCCGATGAGTAGCACGCCGTCGTCCAGGATTTTGCGCTCCGAACGGCCAAACAAGCCATAAGCATGGCCAGCAATGCCGTTGTTCGGAGTCTCGACGTCGCGGGTCTTCGCGAGGTAGCCGACGAAGTCTTTTACGTGGCGCGAGATTTCGTGGGAGTCGGTACGTCCAAGTCCCACATTGAGGTAGTTGTCTTTGCGAAAAACCCAACCGTAGCCCAGCATGTCACGGCAAAAGAAGAGTTCGGGAACTTCGCCGACAATCTTTGATTTCGCGGCCTGCGGAGCATCCATCTCGAATTCAATTTCCTGTGCGAGTACCGGGGCCGGTGATCCTTTGTTACCGAGATAGCGTCCGACCGCGCAAAAGTGTCCGCCGGCGCCGACTAACATGCGAGCGCGGATTTCGCCGTTGACTAGCCAGTTGCCATTAGCCCGCTCAATCGAGCTTAGCGCGAAGCTTTCGCGCAGGCGCGCGCCACTGCGGCGCAACAGGAATTCGTCAAACTCGCAGCGGCGAATGCCGTAACTGACAACGCGGTCGCTGCGGACTTCAACCTGCGGACCGCCGATGGCGCTGAGGCGAAAGCCGGTAATGGGTTGAAGAGTGCGTCCGGGGGCGTATTCCTCAGGCGCGAACTCGAGTTCGTCGAGCACCAGGGGTGTGATCCAGCCGCCGCAAAGTTTATTGCGAGGGAAGGTGGCGCGATCGACGATGAGCACATCGAGACCGGAGTTGCGCAGCGCCCAGGCACATGACGATCCGGCAGGACCGCCGCCCACGATGACTACATCGCACGTGTCCACAGTTCGCTGTCCTCTTCGTCGCTGAACGGGGCGTACAGGTGTTCGCGCGTCCACGGGATCGCCTGGCAGCGGCTTCCCGCAAACAACACTTGAAACAGTTGCAGATTGCCGGCGCGAAAAGTGGCAATGGACCCGGCAAGGTAGAGCCGCCACATGCGGGCGAAATCCACACCATACTTGTCCGCGACAGCGTCGAAGGACGCCTCAAAGCGCGCCAGCCAGTGTTCCAGGGTCTTGGCGTAATGCTGACGAAGATTCTCGATGTCGAGCACCGAGAAGTTGTGCGGCTCGAGGACCTCCATCGATTCGCGCAGCGACGGCGCGTAGGCGCCGGGGAAGATGCGCTTCCTGATCCAGACGCTAAACGGCTGTGGACGATTGCGGCCGATGAAATGCAAAAAGCCGCGGCCGGTATCGCCGATGGCGCGATGGATGACGCGGCCAAGCTCGGGATAATTCTCGCGCCCCACATGCTCGAGCATTCCGACCGACACGAACACGTCGAATTGACCGCTGGCATTGCGGTAGTCGTCTTCGACAAACTCCACGCGGTTGGAGACGCCCGCCTTCTTCGCCCATTCGCGTGCATAAGCGAGCTGTTCACGAGAAATGTTGAAGGCTTTTACGCGGACTCCGTAGTGTTGCGCCATGTAGATGGCCAGCGCACCCCATCCACAGCCAACCTCAAGCACGGTCTCTCCGGGACGAAGTCCGAGCTTTCGGCAGACGAGGTCGAGCTTGGCCTCTTGCGCCTCTTCGAGCGAAGCGTCGGGCGTGGGGAAATAGGCGCAGGTATAGACCATTCCCTCATCGAGCCAGAGCCGGTAGAAATCGTTGGAGAGATCGTAGTGGTGATGGATATTCCGCGACGAACCCTGTCGGGTGTTGGCCTGCGCCCAGTCCTGCCACTTCGACAACATGCGCCAGGTCCAGTTCCGGACGCGAGGAGACGACCGGTTTACGCATTCCAAGCTGCGAACCAGGTCTCCTTCCATCTCGATCTTGCCGGTGGAATAGGCGTCTCCAAAACCCACTTCGGGATTCATGACCATGGAAAGTAGGGTGGAGCGGTCCGGGATGCGAACGGTTCCGACAACCGGCGTGTCGGTTTGGGGCAAGTCTTCTGCGTCGCCGATAGCGAGGGCGACAGGAATGGGACCAAGCAGAGAGCGCAAAAAAGCAAGAAGCTTAAGGTCCAAAGGGGAAGTCGCAGGTCGGTTCACAGCTTCCTCCGGGTTTTTCGACATCATAGCCGCAAAATTACATATCGCGCCAGCTACTATTTGAGACGGAATTTCGTTAGCGGCGGATGCAATATTCCGGCACTACTAGCTTAGCGCTCTTCCAGCAGCCAAATGTGGGATGCCCGCGCGGAAAGCAGGTTGTCTTCCGCTCACGGGAAACCGGCCGAACCGTCTGGTAGTCGACATTACTTTTCCCGCGTCAGGCAGTTGCTGTCGCCGTCGTAATGGTCTCCAGTCCATGCGCGTTGGGTCCAGTCTCACGCGCGCGCAGCATCAGGGCGAAGAACAGCGCCAGAAATCCCAAGATCGAAAACAGCCACATTCCTAGGGCGTAGCCGTGAAAGTTGTCAGGTCCGGCGTGTCCTATGTCGTTAGCTTTGCCGATGGCCAGATTGAAGATGAAGAAGCCGATCTGCTGCAGCAGGCTCATCAGAGCGTACGCCGTGCCGAGGCGATGTTCGTTCACGATATAGGCGACAGACGGCCACATGACCGCTGGAATGAGTGAGAAGGCGATGCCCATGAGAGACACCGGCACCAGCAGCGAGACGTTGCTGTAGGCGATCATCAGGTACACCGGCATCATGAGGAACGAGCCGACGACCATCAGGGTCGCGCGTTTGCCGATTTTGTCGGCCAACAGTCCGAACAGCGGGGTGGCGATCATCGCGGAGAAGGGGAGAATGCTGTTGTAGAAGCCGGCCCGCCCCTGTGCGGCCGCGAACGCGGCCGTCGAATTGGCCGCTGCGCCCATTTGCGAAAGAATCTTGCTGCTGAAGATGTCAATCGCGAAGGTACGGAATGGAAAGATTCCCGAGTAGAACGTGAAGCACAGTGCTACTACGTACCAATACGACGCGTTGAACTTCAGGCCTTCGGTGAAGCTCAACTTGTCGGGCTCGCCTGACTTGCCGAGGTGGAATCGGCCTTCGGCGTAACTCTCGAGTACCCAGTACACTACGGCACCGAGCACGGCGGTTGAACCGACCACTGCGGCCAACACCAGGGGACGATGCCAGCTGGGCAAGGCGTTTACACCGTTGGGGAAGAACGCAAACTTGGCCCAGGTGGGCGAGTTGTCGGCGGCGATCGATGCCATGCGGGCGATAGTGAGGTTGATGCCGAAGGCGAAACTGAGTTCCTTGCCCTTGAACCAGCGGGCCAACGCGGTGGTGACGGCGACAATCTGTGACTCGGCACCGAGGCCGACAAGGGCGCGTCCGGCGACCATCGTGTAGAAACTGGCGCGAAACGCGGTCAGGATGGCGCCCAGAAGAATCAGGATGGAAAACAGCATCAATGATTTCTTGATGCCGAATTTGTCAATGAGAATGCCGCCGATCAGTAGCGTCGCCAGTGCCGCCACGCTATAGCTGGCATTGAGCCATCCGAACATGGACGCGGAGAAGCCGAGCTGATCGAGGAAAATGCGCTCCAGCGGATTGATGCTGTCGTAAACGTAGTAATTGCCGAACATCGCCAGGCTGACAAAGATCAGCACCAGCCAGCGATAGAACTGGCTGGGCTGGGGGCGCGCTTCAACGGGAACACCACCAACCGACATTCTTGGCCTCGCGGGGCAGCTTGACTCGCCCGGTCAATCTTAGTGTCCCTGCACGAGGTGCCCACACTTTGCAACGGCAGGAATGTAAGGGGCACCCGGTCGCACTTTCAACAGGGAAGGAAAACGATAACAGAAGGGCCCGAGGGTCAGCGAGTGGAAGACGGTCCTTTGAATGCTGTCTAGGCAGAAAGGTTGCATTTTCCCCAGAAGAGTCCATTATTACTGCGAAACGAGGAAGGCATGACAGACGCATCGCAACCGAAGCGAACTCAAGCTAGATCCGAGAACGGGCGCGAGGGAGGGCTCGTACGCGCCGGGCTGGCCCTTGCCAACTGGAGCGAGCGCTGGTTTCCCGATCCCCTGGTGTTTGCCTTCATCGGCATCATTGTCGTGTTTGTCGCTGGACTGATTTTGCGCGAGAGCCCGTCGAAGCTGGCTATCGCCGGTGGCAAGAGTTTCTGGTCACTGGTTCCGTTCACCATGCAGATGGTGATGATCATCATTGGCGGCTACGTGGTGGCGTCGACGCCGCTGGTGTATCGCGCGATTCGCTGGCTGGCCGGTGTTCCCAAGACGCCGCGCGGCGCGATTGCGATGGTGGCCCTGTTCTCGATGCTGACTTCGCTGATCTCCTGGGGACTGAGCTTGATCTTCAGCGGCCTATTCGTGCGGGAGCTGACGCAACGCGTGAAGGGCATGGATTATCGCGCTGCCGGGGCCGCAGCGTATCTCGGCCTCGGGGCAGTGTGGGCGATGGGGCTATCGTCGTCAGCCGCCATGCTGATGGCGACTAAGACGGCAATTCCGCCGTCGCTGTTCGCGATCAGCGGAGTGATTCCACTGACCCGCACTCTGTTCCTGTGGCAGAGCATCGCGATGACGGCAGTATTGATTGTGGCGTCAGTGCTGGTGGCCTATTTTTCGGCGCCATCGGCGGACAAGGCGCGCACGGCTGCCGATTACGGCATTGAATTTCAACCCGTCGCGGGAGCAATGGAGGTGAGAACCAAGCCAGGAGAGTGGCTGGAATACAGCCCAATCCTCAACATCCTGGTGGCCGCACTGCTCACGTGGTATCTGATCGACGTATTTCGCACTTCGCCGCAAGGCGCGCTGGCGGCACTCGATCTGAACACCTACAACCTGATGTTTCTCACCGTCGGAATTCTGCTGCACTGGCGGCCGAAGCGCTTTATGAAAGCCGTGAGCGAATGCGTCCCTGCGACCGGCGGCGTGTTGATTCAGTTTCCGTTTTACGCGGTGATCTTCGGGATGATCGTCGGCACGGGCATTTCGGATTGGTTGGCGAAGTTGTTCGCCGCCGTCACCACGCACAACACGTTTCCACTGCTGGTGGCGATCTACTCCGCCGTACTGGGAGTCTTCATCCCGTCGGGCGGCAGCAAGTGGGTGATCGAAGCCCCCTATGTTCTGCAAGCGGCCAATCTGCACCAGGTTCATCTCGGATGGGTGGTGCAAATCTACAACGCCGCTGAGGCACTGCCAAACCTCGTCAATCCATTCTGGATGCTGCCTCTGCTAGGCATTTTGCGTCTGAAGGCTCGCGATCTGGTGGGTTATGGGATGCTGCAACTCGCAGTGCACATTCCGATTGTGTTCTTCCTGTGCTGGTTTTTTGCGCGGACGCTGACGTACATGGGGCCCATAAAATAAGACTTAACCCACGCATTCGAAGGTCGCCGAATCAATGGGACACCCAAGCACCTGTCAAGAAACTACTTGCATTCTTCACACGGCGAAGCTGATAATCCGCAATCGCTCCCACGACATGAGAACCACGGGCCCAATTGAAGTAATCGCGAGGCACAGGAATAGCCGTCGCGTTGCCTGGTTAGTCCTGACGCTGGCAGCGCTGGTCGCGATCGGCACCCTCTCCGGCTGTGAGACTTCGACCGCGGCGACCAATGCCGCGACTCAACTCTCCAAGGTTTCCCAGCAGCTCTCGGACTACTACGCGGACCTCTCGAACCAGGTGGACGACACGATCGCGCTGAACCAGGTGCAGGCGGAACTGTTGGGGCTGCCCTTCGACGACTCCGATCACGCGCGCCTCAACACCACCAAGCAGGAGATCGGCAAGCGCGCCGCCATGGCTAAAGCTTTGGGCGCATTGGCATCGGCCTACGCAACTCTTGCCGGCTCGAAGTCGGCGGCCGACATTGGCACAGCGGCGTCGGGCTCTGGCGAGAGATTGCACCGCGCTCACAGCCATTCCCGGCGGCGGTGGTATTCCTGACATACTGTCGCAGGCCAGCCAGCAACTGGTGGAGCTGATCCGGACCCGCAAGTTGCGCCAGAGTTCGGGAGCGATCGCCAAGGCGGTGGCGGCGATTGACACGCTCTTCGAGCAGGAGTCGCCAGTTTATGAGTCGATCAACCGCCAACGCATCACGCTGGCCCAGAGTCTGGCGGTCATGTTGTTGCAGAAAGACATGGTGGACGTAAATCCGGTGCTGGCGCCGGCGCTCAAGCCGTTCGATCTGACGTCGAAGCTGCCCGCCAATCAGACTCCCGCCGAAATGCGGCACCTGGCTGAACTGAAAATTCAGGCTACCGGCGACAACCAGATCAATACCTATCAGGCGAACACAGCGGCCCTGGCGGCGGCGTTGAAGTCAGCCAGCCAGCAGGTCGAAGCGGTAGCCAAGAAGCACTGACGCCGCGGAAGATTGGAACAGAAAGGGACCACGACGATATGGGTGATGCTCTGCACAGTCTGGAAGCGCAGTATCTGTTCCTCACGCAACATCTCGCCGACATCCTGGCCGCCTGCCAGACCGACGACCAGCGCAATCAGGTGCGCGCCAGCTACGTCGCAGCGAGGCGTAATTACTGGAATGCCATCAATCAGATCTTTCACGACGACGATCCCCAGATCGAGCAAGTCGTGTCACAGATGAAAGACGCGCAAGATTCCTTGCAGAAGATGACCCTTGAGCTGGCCAACATCGCCAAAGTCATCACCGCCATCACCACCGCCGTCAAAGTCGGCACTGAGTTGGCGTCGATGGCGGGCTAGCGAACACAAACGCCAACACCACGGACAGGTGCGACCTTAGCGCGCAAGGAGTAGCATATTGCTACGCTCGTTTCTCGTGGGGACTCCGACGTCTGATTTGTCAGCGCCTGCATGATTAGTACTTTGCCAAGTGTCAAAGCACGACGTGCCCGGTTCGCACTCGTGGCCGGCATGATGCTGATATTCGTGCTTAGCGTCGCATTGCAGGCGCGCGAGCCCAGCTCCGAGGTTGACCGCATGAGCACGCTGGAGCGCATCGGCCAGCCCGGCTGGTGGCCCACCAAGTTGCTGCCCACTCGCAAAGACTTCGTCGGATCCGAGGCCTGCGCCCCGTGTCATGCCTCGATCGCAGCTTCGGCCAAAGGCAGTGAGATGGCAAACGCTCTGCTGCGGCCGGCTGACAGTGAGGTGTTGCGCACTCGCGACGGCCAGAGTTTTCATCTCGAATCTTTTGTGTACAAGCTGGAGCATGCCCCGCATGGCTACCAGTATTCGGTAAGCCAGGGGACGGACACGGCCTCGCAACCCATTACCTGGGCTTTCGGCGACGGAAAAATCAGCCAGGTTTACTTGACCGTCAATCAGGGCACGTACTACGAAAGCCACTTCAGCTATTTCGGGGGCATTTCCGGATTCGACCGCACCACCAACCAGCCGCGCCGCGCCGAGACCGTCCAGGCGGCGGTCGGACGCATCGTAATGCCGGAAGAAACTCGTCGATGTTTTGCCTGTCATGCCGCGGCGGTGACCGCTGAAGGGGACTTCAACAATGTGATCGCAGGCGTGACGTGTGAAGCCTGCCACGGACCGGGCGCGGACCATGTCGCCGCCATGAAGGCCCACATCGAGGGCGGTGAGGGCTTAACCATGAACCCGAAGCATCTCGATCGCACCGCCTCGGTAGACTTCTGCGGCGCGTGTCACATGACTTGGGTGGACGTGCAACTCGGCGACTTGACCGGAGCCTCGACGGTTCGCTTTCCGGCCTACCGGCTGCAGAACAGCCAATGCTGGGCCAAGGGCGATGCCCGCATCACGTGTGTGGGCTGTCATGATCCCCACCAGCCGATGGTGCGCGAAACTACCTTCTACGACCAGAAATGCCTGGGGTGTCATGTGACAAAATCTGGAGCGGCCACGACCCAAGACCATCCGGGAAAGGCATGCCCACAGTCCGATCACGATTGCGTAAGCTGCCACATGCCGAAGCGTGAATTTGCTGACACCCACTACTCATTCACCGATCATGACATTCGAGTTGTTCGTGCAGGCGAGGTGGTGCCTGACTAGCGGTGGTCGCATAAATGCGATTTGAAAGGGCACGGCTTTAGCCGTGCCGTTCCGGCGTCCACAAACACAGGGCTTTAGCCCCTGAGGGAATTCGAAGTTATGGTCGCGCACTATCTATGAGACCTCTTGTAGAGTAGGAAGGAACTCAATTCTTAGTTCCAGTGACTCGTGTGACGAACCGAATTTCGATTGTGGGGAATCCTGAATGACGAAACGGATGTTCGCGGTTGGAGTACCAGCACTTCTCCTGGCGATTGCGGTTCTCGCGCTCGGCCCGACGATTTTGCGAGCCGGCGCCAGCGCCGACACAAAAACCGCTGAACAACAATTCAAGAACATCCAGGTCCTGAAGAACATTCCTGCGGATCAACTGGTTCCTACCATGCAGTTCATCAGCGCGTCGCTGGGCGTCGAGTGCGATTTCTGCCACGTCGAGCGCGAGATGGACAAGGACGACAAGAAAACCAAAAAGACGGCGCGCGAGATGATGCGCATGATGGCCGCTATCAACCAGAACAATTTCTCAGGCGAGCGTGAGGTCACGTGTAACACCTGCCATCGCGGAGCGATCCATCCCGAAGCGATTCCCGCGATCGCCATGGCGGCGCCCAAGCCGGCTGTCGCCGACAGCAACCAGGACGACGCAGAGGCACGCGCGAGCTGGCCGTCAGGAAACGCTGTGATCGCCAAGTATCTCGAAGCAGCGGGCGGACAAACGGCGCTAGAAAAAGTTACGACGCGGGTGGAGAAGGGAAACGCGCTTCTCGGTGGAGGCCGCAAGCTGCCCATCGAAGTGTTTGCCAAGTCGCCTGACATGCGGGTTTCGGTCATGCATACGTCGAACGGCGAAAGTGTCACAGCGTACAACGGACATGCGGGCTGGCTGGCTACTCCAGGCCGTCCGTTGCGCGAGATGTCGGATTCCGATCAGTACTCGGCGCGACTCGATGCCACGGTGATGTTCCCCACCCACCTGAGCGCGATGTTTGGGGAGACCAGGCTGCAACCGCATCCGGAAGACGTGGACGGCCACGCAGCGACCGTGGTGTGGGGAATTAGCAAGGGAGCGCCGCCGGTGAAGTTTTACTTTGATCCGCAGAGTGGATTGCTGGTGCGAATGCTGCACTACACCGATACCGCCCTCGGACTGAACCCGACGCAGGTTGACTATGTAGATTATCGCGACGCGGGAGGCGTGAAGACCCCGTATCGCTGGACCATTGCGCGTCCCAGCGGGGCGTTCACCATTCAACTGGACGAGGTGCAGAGCAACGCTCCGATTGACGCGTCAAAATTTGAGGAGCCACCGCAGCCGCCGCCGGGAAGTGCCGCGAACGCTCCAGCGCATTAAGCGAGGGGCCGAGTCACTGAATGTGCGTAATGCGAAAGGTCTGTACACCTAAGACATTAAACCGGATCGCGTTATCATGGTGCGCTTGAAGGTGCCAATGTCCCACTTCGATCTGCGGTCTCTCGCGTTGTTGTTGGTATTCCTCTGCGCGTCGGGCTGGCTGCTGGCGCAAGAACAATCTGGCGCAGTCCAATCGACGTGGAAATTTGCGGTCTCGGGCGACTCGCGCAACTGCGGCGACATCGTCGTGCCGGCAATTGCCCAGGGGGTCTTGAACGACGGTGCCGCGTTCTATTGGGACCTCGGAGACTACCGCGCGATCTACACGTTCGACGAGGACTACCTGCGGCTGAATCCTGGATCGAACATAACGGATTACCAGAACAACGCATGGCCCGACTTCATCAATCACCAACTCCAGTCATTTGGGAGTTTGCCGGTGTTTCTGGGCATCGGAAACCATGAGCTGATTCAACCGAAAACGCATAACGAACTGATTGCTCAGTTCGCCGATTGGTATGACGCGCCGGTGATCCGGCAGCAGCGCCTGGCTGACAACCCGAACGATCACCTGGTGAAGACCTACTACCACTGGATCGATCGTGGCATTGACTTCATCAACCTCGACAATTCTGCGCCGGAGCAGTTCGGGCCCGACCAGATGACATGGCTAATGGCGGAACTGAAGCGGGCTGCCGCCGATTCGACAATTCGCTCGCTTGTCATTGGCATGCACGCCGCTTTCCCCGACAGCACATCAGCCGGACACAGCATGAACGACTCAGTGCAGCAGCAGGCCAGCGGGCGGCAAGCCTACCAGGCGCTGGTGGATTTCCGTCGAACTTCTCGTAAGAACGTCTACGTGATAGCCAGCCATTCACACTTCGTGATGAACAACATCTACGCCACAGCATGTCATGCGAAAGACGACGTGCTGCCGGGATGGATTGTGGGCAGTGCCGGAGCAGTGCGTTATCGCCTGCCCCAGGATCTCGGCGAGGCGACGGTTGCTAAGACCGACGTGTACGGCTACCTGCTGGCGACTGTCGCTTCGGACGACACGATTACCTTCGAGTTCAAGCCCGTCGAGGAGAAGGACGTTCCGGCGGCGACCCGCGATTTATTCGGCGCGGCGCAGGTGCGATGGTGTTTCGAGCAGAACAAGTCGACTTATCAGGTGGGAGGACCGACCTGTCCGGTCACCTGTTGCGCTCACTAGGGCGTAAACCCATGCTTACATTTAGTTTTTTTCGTCAGCGACCGGTCTTCTTCACCGGCGCCTTGGCCGTCGCACGCTTACTGGCACGCTTTGCGGCCTTCACGCCCGCCGACTTAGTGACCACGGACTTCGCAGGCTGAGGATCGCCGGTCGCGGCCTGCTCCACGTTGCCGCCACGGTCGCGAGCAATGTCCGCCAGCAAGCGATGAGAAATCGCGGAGTACGGCTGGTCCGCGGTGATGTCTTCCTCCGAGGCGTACGCGTCGCGATGCTTGATGAGCAGCCACGACGACTTGCCTTTGCTGGAACCAAATCCGCGCGTGCGCACCATCACCCACGAGCCTCGCAACTTCTTTCCGTGCAGGACGAACTTCAGGTCGCCTTTACGCAGGGCCTCATCGACATCTGGTATTTCTGGTTCCCACGTACCGATGTCCCAAACCATGACGGTTCCACCGCCGTATTCATCGGCGGGAATCACGCCTTCGAAGTCGGCATAGTCGATGGGATGGTCTTCCACCTGCATTGCCAACCGCTTGACCGACGGATCGAGCGATGGTCCCTTCGGTACTGCCCACGAAAGCAGCGTGCCCGCCCATTCGAGGCGGAAGTCGTAGTGCAATTGGGTAGCGCGGTGCTTCTGGATGACGTAGATGAGGTGGGAAGAAGTCTTCTTGGATTCGCCTTTGCCGGAAGGCTCGGGCGTTTTCTTGAAGTCGCGTTTTTTGTGGTACTCGTCGAGTGACATAGGCTGAAAACTTGGATGCCGCTTCAGCGCAAGAGGAAACAGATTTCGGACAAGGGAAATCCCCACACATTCAGAATCAGCAATGTGTGGGGCATCGAATTAATCGCAGCCAACTACGGCTTCGAGCGATACATGACCGTCCTGGGGCCGCCCTCGCTGATCGTAAAGTCCGAGGGGACGGTGAACAGCGACGGGTCAGGCTCGGAGCGCTGGATGTTGGTCAGCTTGAAGGTCTGCTCGCCCATGCGTGGATCATTCCGCTTGCTCAAGACAATCGTCTTGAGATCGGGCGACGTCCACACCTCGGTCGTGATAGTGATGGGCCGGTCGTTGCCGATTTTGCCGACCGCGATGGTGCGAGTGGTGCGAACCCCGGTGACCTGCACGCCTTCCATGGTTTGCGAGCCGAGGTTTTCCGTAGCGACATCTCCGTCCGATTCAGCAAGACGTTTCTGAAGAAACATCGTGGACGCTGCAGGCGCATCCGGAGGGGGCGGCGGCAAGGGCGCCCCGTCCGCGGATTGAACGACAACGGTGTTGGTCGAGATCATCATGCGGCCGGAACCACCGCCTCCAGGGGGAGGCACGGGGCCTTTCCACGCCGTCTTGTCAGTCAGGTTCAAGGTGTAGGAGGCGCCCGCTACCGGATCCTGAAGGAAGACAAGATGCGGAGCGTCGGTAGCCGACAGGTTG
This sequence comes from uncultured Acidobacteriaceae bacterium, assembly GCA_963749635.1. GTDB lineage: Bacteria > Acidobacteriota > Terriglobia > Terriglobales > Acidobacteriaceae > DASRAA01. Next base: position 124,616 of record CAVVNW010000005.1, on the reverse strand, counting down.
CCGAGTGCCGGAAGAGGAGCGTCCTGCCGCGTGCGGCCCTGGGAATCGCGAGCGGTGGTTCCGCTGCTACTCGACGTGATGTGAGTGCCATCGGCGAGCGTTTGCACCGATTCGTTGGTGATAGTGGCGGAGTAGGGCGCCCCGGTTACCACGCCGCCGGAACCTGCCATGGCGCCAAAGGCGACTGCGGTCACCGGGCCGGCCCCGCTCGCTTGACCGGAGGCGCGATAGATGACGTTGCCACTTTCTTGGGCCAGGGCGCAGAAGGATGCGGCCAATATGAAAATCAAAGTGCGTTTCATGGTCGGGTGGTTCTCCTTTTGGATCTCGTTTCGAAATTACGGTTGCAGACGGATGGCTTGCACCGACCCATCAGCCAGACTAAGGCTTGCGACAAAGTTGACTCCCTCGGGCACAGCGCCGGGAGGAAACATCGAGTCGGCAGGGATGGCGATCTGAATCGCAGGATCGGCCATCGCCCAATTCGCGGCTGGAGCCTTTCGGCGAGCTACCACGTGTCGCTTTGCCGCAGGCTTGAGCGGCGTGGAAGAAATCTCCGGGGCGATCGACGGAGCCGCAGCGGTTGCCTCCTGAGGAACCTGTGGACCGGTCTTAGCGGCTCGCGGCAGCAAAGCCAGCAGCACCAGTGCGGCTGCCGCTGCGGTAGCCACAGCCACGGGCACCCAGCGAGGAAGTTTGCGGTGAGGCTTGGCAGCCGGTGCTGTTTGTGTCGCGCTGTCGTAGTAGGCGGCGAAGCCCTGACTCGCTTCCTCGTACGACACGACGGACGCTCGACATTCGGCGCACGCTGCGACGTGCCGCTCGACTTCCGCGGCTTCGTGCTCGGCGAGTTCGCCGTCCATCCAGGCAACCAGACGTCCTGAAAAGTTACACATTGCATTTCTCCGCTAACTTCTTGACAGCACGCTCCACCGTGTCAGCCACCGTAGAGGTTGGAACCCCCAGCACTTCGCCGATTTCGCGATAACGCAACCCTTCAGCCCGTAGCATCAGGCACTCGCGTTCCTGCGGGTTCAGCGAGCGGACAGCTGTATCGAGCCGGCGGAACTTCTCCTGCGCCAACACTGCCTGCTCCGGCGATGCGGCGCTCGAAGCGGCATCAAAGACCGGATCGAGCGGCTCACCCATGCGCTTGGCGTAACCTCTGCTGGTAATTCCGCGCCCGATTGTGTGCGACGCGAAACACCCAGCTGCGAATGTTCTCCTGCGACCCGTCAGCCGCTAAATGCTCGTGCAAGCTGAGAAAGGCGTCTTGCGCTACATCCTGTGCTTCCTCCGCCGAGAGCCCAAGACCGGCCAGATATCGCAGCAGAGGTTTGCGCAGTTCGCGATACAGATCGGTAGCCTCGCACGAATCGGTCGCAAAGCGCGGGAGCGGCAGGTTTAAAGGGAACGATTCGCCACTCATAAGGTCCTTAGCATCGCGCCTCTAGTTATAGAACAAACGAGGAATGGGAATTTCCGGCGATGCGGGTACCCCCTCCCCCCTTCCCCCTCGAATCCTTGTTTTCATGGAGATAGCGATATTTTGTGCGCAAGCGACTGAGTGCGTGAGAGTTACAGGCAAAATCGTCTTAACAAAGGACTTAGCTGGGATTTTTGACGGTCGAACGGGTGGGTCGGCGGGGAAATCGGGAAAAAATCGAGAACGAACATGACCTATCACAGGCCGAGCCCTCAGTCTTACATCTGAGGATGGGGTAATGTCCGGCTGCCGGCTTCGCGGACGACAGCACTTCCTCATCCTTCCACGGCGAGAGTACATGCATTCGGAGGAAACACCAAGCGAGTTAGTCACGGATCAGCGTGACGGGCGAACAGTGCCAGTGGTCAGTAACCACGTTTTCACCACGGAGGCACGCAGGACACGGAGGAGGATCAGGCAAAAGGCAAAAGCGACCGCGGATTTCGCTGAGGAACGCGGATCAGAGTTGGACGCCGGTGATAAGGGCGGCACCCGGCGGAACCACGCTGATGCCTCCGTCTGGTTGACAGCGTGAGGCATCGAAATTAGGGTGAGAGTAGTCTGCACGGGATCGCGGAGAATCTCATGACGATCGACCTGAAACCCGAACAGCAACGCGTAATTGACTTGGCGGTCCAGTCGGGCGCCTATCAAAACGCAGGGGAAGTTCTCGATCAGGCGTTCGAGATCATCCGCGAGCAACTCGATCTGGAAGACTGGATGCTGGAGCAACGCAAAGAGGTGGCGGCGCAGGTCGCAACCGGATATGCGCAGGCCGAGCGGGGCGAGTCGATCGATGAAGATGCCGCGCTTGCGATGTTGCGGAAGCGCCGTGCCGAGCGGCCGAATCCGCAGGGATGAAGGCGCGGCGGGTGGTCCATCCGCCGGACAACAGAAAGCCCCGCCCTACCTTCGGTAGAACGGGGCACCCACATTAGAATGAGCGTTGGCCGGGCGACCCCCGAACCTGGGGCACCCAGCGAACATATGGCGAAAACGTGGTAATATTTCTGAAACTGTCCGGCGTTGGGAGCCACCCTTATGGGCGTCTGCGCACTTTGCGGCACAACAGCGATACTTAGACACAGCCACTATTTGGCTGCGGCATTTTTCAGGCGGTTACACACCAAGGAAGGGGAAAGAACTCTTCATCCGATTTCGGTGAACGCTAGTCGTGCCATGTACGACTGTACACAACCCCAGACGGAGCTCCTTTGCGATAGCTGCGAAAATCGTTTCAAAGTCCAAGGGGAAGATTGGGTTATAAAATGTTCTTGCCAGAAAGACGGGTGCTTCCCATTACGCGATCTGCTTGTTCAGAGCACACCTATTGGCCAGATCGGCCAACCGCCACGGGCCGATATTTACACTGGAGATAGGATTCCGGGGATTCGCCATACGGAAATAATCTATTTTGCCGCGAGTGTCTTTTGGCGGGGGTGGGTCTTTGACTGGTCTCGAATTTCGGATTTTGCCCAGCTAGAACTCCCGCCCGGATTAGGACTTGAACTCCAAGACTTCCTGTTAGGGAGATCTCCCTTCCCCACTTCCGTTTTCTCCTAGTGGAGGTCGCTAAAAACCCGGTTTTCAGTGGAGGAAACATCGGCATGGTTTTTCCCGATAGGATGGCGCCTCGCACTCCGAATGCGGAGTTGAGGTCTGTTGGGTACTATTTCATGGTTTTCGGCATGACGTTCCAGTTGTATTTTGATATTGGAAAGATGGCGGGACTACGCGGAAAGGTTACTAGCATTGCAGAGCCGCCTCATCCGATCTTTCTCACTGATGTGCGAATGTCAGAAGCTGGCGCGGGTCGCGACAGATTGGAGTCAACGGCGAAACGCGTAGGGCGACTGGCTCACTCTGGAACCCGAAACTAACGCCAGGTAAAAATCCCCACTTAGGCCACGAAGGTCTGAGGGTGACCCCTGGCGGGGATTATCGACGAGGAATGATCTCAGTTTCAAGATTTTCCATCACCTGCACAAACTGAGCTCCCTTGCCCCGGACTTGCTGAGCTTGCACAACGATCCCTTTTTGTCCGCAATCGAAGGCGAGATCCTCGATCTCATCGCTCGGAGTAGCCGTTTTGCTTGTTGAGACACTGCAATTAGTAAATCCTTCGTCTCGCAGATGGTCTAGCATTAGAGACATTGTGTGCGCTAGGGAGTACGCTGAATCCTCCGTCTCCCAATACCTCACGGCTCGCATGAGGACGCCGTTGACAAAGCTCAGCGAGCCGATTACGAAGTGATGCCCCGTTTTCTCTGACACCGACCACGTATCCGCTACATCTCCACCCTTCCACGGATTGAGCTCGAAGTGTTCACTCAGAAGTGCAATTGTTAGGTCTTTGTGCATTCCGAGTGTCACGCGAGCCGGGGCGAATTCAATGTAGCCTTCGGGAGGACTAGCTTTGTGTTGGGCTGTAGCGTTGCTACAAGCTTGTAAGAGGAGAAAACCGATAAACACGAACGACTGCAGGGACGACTTCATTGTGCCTTCCCTCCTCGGCGCTCCAGAAACTCACCGCGAGTAACACAGTGTACACTTCAGCCTTGGCGACGTGCCATGTCAAGGACAGCGATGGGGAGCGTATGACGGAGGTCATTCTGCTTGCAGGACTTCCGGGTTGCGGTAAGACGACGCACTTGTGTCAGATGTGTCGAGATGGTTGGCTGGCCTTTGATGACTTCAAGGCCGATGCCATTGACGGCTCTTCGGACTTCAGAAAATCACGAAAATTCCGCGCCCTAATCGTTGCCCTTAACGACGGCCTCAGGTGCGTTCTGGCGGATATCGACTTCTGCAAAACGGAGTCTCGGGAGGAAGCGGAACGCGTCCTTCGGTCGGAAGCCCCTGGAGTGAAACTTAGCTGGCGTTTCTTCGAGAATAATCCGGCGGCTTGCGAAAAGAATGTCAGACGCCGAGAACGTAATACCCTTAAGGCTGATTTAGAAAAACTGCACGAGTATTCCGCCCTCTACTGTATTTCGCGCGATGCCTTCGTACTCCCCATTGGCGAGCAGCGTACCTAACCTCCTTTATTGTTTGGTGTTGCAGGTTATGTCTCCGCGGTCGGGCATCCTTCCTACGTTCCCACATATCTCGCATACAGGCTTCTCGCGACCGCGGTGTCGGTGGTGCCTTTGATGATGGCGCGGCCGTCGGGGAACAAGGGTCATCTCATACGGCTCGTGCCAGAACTTCAGCATGAACTCGTTATGCTTGACCTGGCCGTGAGGAGTGAGGCGGCGAGTGATTTCGTCGAAGTCGATAGGACGCTGGCGCTCGTGAATCTGCACCGAGTTGCGTCCGCACATCGAGATATGCGGGCGGCCTTCTCCGGCGAGATGGACGAAGTCGTGCTGCTGGCAGGCGCGGCAGCCTTCGCGCGGATGGGCGGTCGAAACTTCTGCGTGCTCATTCGTCCACGCGTCGTACGACCACAAGGTGCGGCGAATTTTGTCGCAGGCACCGACGATGAGCTTCATTGCCTCGGTGGCCGCGATGGACGCCACGAGGTTCACGGCTGAATTCAGGATGCCTGAGGTGTCGCAGGTCTCAACCATTCCTGTGGGGGAATCAGGAAAGATACAGGCGAGGCAGGCGGTCTCTTCGGGCAGCACGGTCATGGTGACGGCGTAGCTGCCGACTCCAGCGGCGTAAATCCAGGGCAGCTTTTCGCTGACGGCGTAATCGTTAATCAGATAACGGGTTTCGAAGTTGTCGGTGCCGTCGAGGATGAGGTGCACGTTGCCGAGCAAGTCGGCGGCGTTGTCGGGCACGAGATCGTCGGCGTGAGGCTCGACCGTGATTTCTGAGTTAAAGCCGCGGATTTTGCGGGCGGCAGCGATGGCCTTGGGAAGAGATTCGGCGGCGTCGGCCTCGTCGAAGAGGACCTGCCGCTGAAGATTGCTAGGCTCGACGTAGTCGCGATCGATGATGCGCAGGTAGCCGACTCCAGCGCGGGCAAGCAGGGAAGACAACGCTGACCCGGTCGCGCCGCATCCTACGACAGCGACCCGCGCGGCGGCGAGACGGCGCTGGCCTTCGGGTCCGACGGGCTGAAAGAGGATTTGGCGCGAATACCGCTCAGTGAATTCCAACCGGACTACCTGCTCTGGGGAAGCTTCCTTCGTTATTATAGGTAACGCCACGGAAGAATCGCCTTGGGACTCGCAGCAAGACGGTCGTTCGGAGGGCGCGGACCAATATCCCGCTGGGGCTGAAGCCCCTCGGGATGGCAAAAATAAAAGGCTTATCGGCACGACGAAAGAGGCTGCGGAAAAAGTACTTTCTGGCGGTGGAAAGGACCGCAGGGGCTAAAGCCCGTCACCTACTTTGAATACTTTGCGGCATGACTGAAGTCATGCCCTGATACGAAACTGTCGCCAAAGCGAGTTGTTCCGCGATCTGTAAAGTCGTGCCCTAGCGCGAAGCCCTGCGAGAGCAAGTTTTTTGCGCAAGCTGTAGAGGCGCGCGCTTTGAAGGCACTGTGAAAAAGCTCTGTGGCACGGCAGCTTCGACCGCGGCATGGAACTGGCGGGTCCAGCATAAGGTTACGAGTTTGAGGAAGCCAACCACGCCATTCATCATCGGGCTAGGACTGCTGGGTGCCGCACTGATAGTGGCTCCTGGCTTGGCTTGGCCGCAAGCGCCAGAGCAGATACCCAATCCACAGAATGAGACGGTTGATACGCAGCCGCATCCGCTGCCTGCGCTGAATAGCGCCGCCAAGTACGAAGGCGAAGTGGTGCGGGAGATACAGTTTCGCGGGATCGCGGGAACTAATTCTGAGATGCTGCGTGGCTTGTCGCTGGTGAAAGTCGGTGAGCCGCTAGACCGCGATGCGCTGCGGGAGACGATCCGCGTGCTGTACACGACAGGACGGTTCTCGAGCCTGCACGTGGAAGCGTCGCCGGCGGCGGGCGGAGGCATAACGCTGACGTTCGTCACCACGGAGAACTACTTCAACGGCGACGTCAACATCGATGGCCTGAATAAAAAGACGCCACCCAAGGCGCACCAGTTGATTTATGCGGCCAAGCTCGACTTGGGCGATCTGTTCTCGGAAGACAACATGACGCGGGCGATCGAGCGCATGAAAAAGGTGATGGGTGACAACGGCTATTACGAGTCGGTAATTACCTATGACCTGAAACCGCATGAAGACACGCGGCAGATGGACATGGTGTTTCATGTTGCGCCCGGGGACGTGGCGCGGGTGGGCGCGGTGAAGATTGAGGGCGATACCGGCATCGTGCCGGAACAGATCGTGCAAATCACTAAGCTGAAGACGGGCGCGAAGGTGAAGAACGCCGACTTGACGCGCGCCCTGGAACGACTGCGCAAGCACTATCAGAAGAACCAGCACCTGGAAGCACAGGTGTCGTTGACCGATCGTGATTACCGTCCGGAGACCAACCGTCTGGATTATGTGTTCGAAGTCGAGCAGGGCGCGAAGGTCTCGATCACGGCGGAAGGCGCGAAGATCCGATCCGGCGAAATGAAGAAGCTGATTCCGGTGTACCAAGAGAACGCCGTGGACGAGGACCTGCTGAACGAAGGCCGCCGCAACATGCGCTACTACCTGCAGACGCAGGGATACTTCGATGCTTACGTGCAGGTGGAACGGCGGACCGTCCCGGAAGAGGACCAGGTCGATATTGTGTACAAGGTCAACCAGGGCGAAAAACACGCGCTGAAGTCGATCCAGATTGAAGGCAACAAGTATTTCGACGAGTCAACGATTCGCGAGCGCCTCAGCATCCAGCCGAAGAACTGGATCGTGACCAGCGGGCGTTTCAGCCAGCGCCTGATGACCGACGATGCCGCTTCGATTAAAGCGCTGTATCAGTCGAATGGTTTCCTGGATGTGAAGGTCGATGCCAGTTTGGACGAGAACTATCAAGGTTCGCCTGGCGAACTGGCGGTAGTGTTCCGCATTACCGAGGGACCGCAAACGCTGATGAGCCAGGTCAAACTGGAGGGGAACAACAGCTACCCGTCCGAACGATTAATGCAGTTGCTGAGCAGCATGCCAGGACAGCCGTTCAGCGAAGCCGATATCGTCAACGACCGCGACGCGATTACGTACTTCTATTACAACCGGGGATTTCCGGATGTGCAGTTCGACTCGGAGGTGACTCCGGTGAAGGGTGAACCTTACCGGATGGACGTCACCTACAAGATCACCGAAGGACAGCACGTCAGCGTTGACCGGCTGATCATCACCGGGCGGGAGAATACGCGGCCCGACCTTATAGACAAGCGAGTTCGCATTGATCCGGGCGATCCGTTGAGCCAGGCAGAAATGGTGGATTCGCAGCGCCGGCTCTACAATCTCGGAATTTTTAACCAGGTCGACATGGCGGTGCAAAACCCGGAAGGTATCGAACCGCAGAAGAATGTGCTGTTCAATCTGACGGAGGCGCCGCGCTGGACGTTTCGCTATGGCGGCGGCATCGAGTTCGCCACCGGCAACACGCCACAGATCAATAATCCGCAGGGCCAAGCAAGCGTTAGTCCCAACGGCGTGCTGGAAATCACACGCCTGAACATGTTTGGCCGCGACCAAACCCTGAGCATGCGGGCGCGGTTTGGCTTGCTGACGCGGAGGGCCCTCATCAGTTACGATGCGCCGCGCCTTTTCAGCCGGGAGAACTGGCACTTCACGCTAAGCGCTTTTTACGACAACACGGTCAACGTCAACACATTTACGTCACAGCGACTGGAAGGCTCGGTGGGCGCGGAACAGCGTTACAGCCGAGCTACGACGATGATCTATCGCATGAGCTATCAGCGGGTGAGCATCGACCCTAATAGCCTGGTCATCGATCCCGACCTGATTCCGCTGTATTCGCGGCCGGTGCGCATCGCGATGCCGAGCTTCACGTGGGTTCGCGACACACGCGACAATCCTGTGGACACCCACAAAGGTACCTATAACCTCGTGGACCTGGGACTAGCTACCAGCGCGTTGGGATCGCAGTCGAACTTCGGCAAGATCCTACTGCAAAATTCGACCTACTGGACGATCAAGAAGAAGTGGGTGATTGCTCGCAATACGACAATCGGCATCGAGCACCCGTACGGTACCAACTACTATCCCGGAGGGTCGCTAACGGCCATTCCTTTGCCGGAACTATTTTTCTCCGGTGGTGGCAACTCGTTGCGCGGGTTTGCCATCAACCAGGCAGGCCCACGTGACCTGGAGACCGGCTACCCGATTGGTGGACAGGGACTGTTCGTCAACAACCTGGAACTCCGCACGCCGCCGGTGCTGCTGCCCTACGTCAATAACAACCTGAGCTTTGTGTTCTTCGAGGACATGGGCAATGTGTTCGCGACACCCAGCCTGATCCTGCGCGGACTGGTGCGGTTCCAGCAACCAGGGCTGGCGGCGTGCGCTCCGGCGAATTCAACGGTGGGTTGCAACTTTGCTTACAACCCGCAGGCGGTGGGCATTGGTATTCGCTACAAGACGCCGGTGGGGCCGGTGCGCGGCGACATCGGTTACAACTTCAGTCCTACACGCTATCCGGTTCGCGAGCAGGACACGATACAGACTTTGCGCAGCTTTAACTACTTCTTCAGCATTGGACAAACGTTCTAATGAAAACACTACGACACATCACGATCTTGATTTTGCTGCTGGCTCCGCTGGCGGTCTTCGGCGGAGAAGTCATCGACGGCGTTATTGCCACGGTGAACCATAAACCGGTGCTGCAAAGCGACTGGGACGACGCGGTCCGGTTTGAGGCCTTCATGCAACAGAAGCCGCTCGCGGCGGTGACCGATGCCGACAGGGTCAGCGCCTTGCAGCGGCTGATCGACCGGGAACTGCTGATCAGCCAGATGAACGACACCAACTACCTGGCGCCGTCGCGTGACGATGTGCGCGCGGGACTGAGCCAGATGCGGAAGCAGATTCCGGCGGCCACCAACGAGCAGGCTTGGCTGGACTTGCTGGCGTCGTATGGGCTGAGGGAGCGCGATCTCGAGGCGAACCTGCGCAGCGAAAAACAGATGATGAATTTCGTGGAAGTGCGGTTACGGCCGAACGTGCACATCCAGACGGAAGAAGTTGAGGCGTACTACCGCAAGCAGATACTGCCCGACCTGGAAAAAGCCGGCGTCAAGGTAGTGACGTTGCAGGAGGTCGAGCCAAAGATCCGCGAATTGCTGGTGCAGCAGCACATGGACGAACTGCTCGACGCGTGGCTGCACAATCTGCGGCAGCAGTCGCAGATTCACAGCACGATACCGTTACCGGTGACTTCATCGTCGGCAGGGCGCGAGGCGGCGGGCGGAAACTAGCATGGCCGAGAAAGCAACAGTCCGGGTGACGCGCCTTCCGTGGTGGTTCTGGACGGCGATGGCGGGACTGTTTGCAATTTTAGTGGTGTCGCTGGCTTGGTTCCTGCGCAGCCCGGTGTTTGAGGGCATGGTGCGCGATCGGGTAGTGGCCGAACTGGAGAAGGCCACGGGCGGCACGGTTGAGTTGCAATCGTTGCACTGGAACCTATCGAAGCTTGAGATCGAAGGCAAAGGGCTGACGATTCATGGGCTGGAGCCCGCGAGCGAAGCTCCGCTGGCGCACGTGGACCGTCTATACATTCGCCTGCACATTATTTCGCTGCTGAAGACCAGCATCGATTTGCAGCAGCTCGTCCTGGAACAGCCCAACGTACACGTCATTGTCAAACCCGACGGGTCGACCAACGTGCCCGAGCCGAAGGTGAAGTCAACCGGCGATCCATTGCAGCAGTTGTTTGAGCTCGCCATTGGGCGGGCCGAACTGCACAACGGTACGCTGCTGTGGAACGACCAGAAACTGCCACTCGACTTCAAAGCAAACGATGTGGCACTGGACATGAGTTATCAGGTGCTGGAGCGGCGCTACGATGGCAACCTGCAGGTTGGCAAGATCGACGCGCAATTCCAGGACTATCGCGACGTCCCGGCCAGCGCCGATGCCAACTTCAGCTTGTGGCGAGAGCGGGCGCAGATACGATCGCTGAAGCTGACATCCCAGAAGTCGTCGGTCGATATGAGTGGAACGGTGGACGACTTTAGCCACCCGAGGGTCCAGCTCTCGTACGGCGGGACGTTCGACCTAGCGCAACTTGCCGAAATTGCGCGGGTGCGCGGAGTGCGTGCCGGCGGAGCGAACGTCAGCGGGTCAGGCACGTTTTCGCAGGACAACTTCGCTACCAGCGGCAAGCTCACACTGCGCGGTGTGAATTACGAAGATCCCAGCCTCTCGTTGCGCGAGGTCAGCGCCGGGTCGGAGTATTCGGTCGATCGCGAACACATCCTGCTGAAAAAGATCGACGCGCGGCTGCTGGGCGGAACGGTCACGGGCAATGCCGAGGTTCGGCATTATCTTCCGGCGTTGGAAACCACCGCCACAAGCGCGCAAGTGACTAGCGAGCCGTCGGCGCGAAAATCGAGGACCACCGGCACTTCGGCCGCTTCTGCGGTTCCCAAGAAGGGCGCGCTTGCAGTCCAGCAGGGGACGGCCGATCTCAGAGTGAGCGGGGCGTCGTTGTCGGAAGTGATTCGGCTGCTATCGAGCAAGTCACTTCCGCTGGAGAAGCTCAACGCGACGGGCGCGGTCAGCGGGACCGTCAATCTGACGTGGAGAGATTCGATCAGCCGCGCCATTGCCGAACTGGCGCTGGATGCGACGGCTCCCGCACAAGGAGAAACCAACCAGTTGCCGATGAGTGGAGCGCTGCGCGGACGCTACGACGTACATACGGGCGCAATGGACATCGGGCAGCTAGCTCTGGCGACACCGCACAGCGAAGCGAATGCGTCGGGGCAGCTCGGCTCGCATACCGCAAACTTGAAGCTCGCGGTGACCACGACCAACCTGAACGAGTTTCAACCGCTGTTGAGCGCGATGGGCCAATCGTCGATGCCGGTGGACCTCAGCGGACGCGCCAGCTTCAATGGAACGTTGAGCGGGAGGCTCGACCATCCTGACATCGCGGGGCACTTGCTCGCCACCGACTTCACATATGTCTATACGGCGGAACAGCCAGCAGGTAGGCCTGAACCGGTCAGTACAGTGCAATCGCTGTTGCATCTTGGGCAGGCAACGCCTGAACCGAAGCCACAAGCGCAGCAGCGACACATCCATATCGACTCGTTCGCCGGTGACGTGCAGTACGGCAGTACGGAGATCGCGCTGCACAATGGAGTGATCGTTCAGGGCAACGCGCATTTGAACGTCGATGGCTCGGCGAACCTGGAGGACGGCAGCTTCACCCGCAACTCGCCTTTTAGCGTGCAAGCTTCCATTCACAACGCCAGCGTGGCTGATCTGCAACAGACCGTCGGCACCAACTATCCACTATCGGGCACAGTCAATCTCAATCTTCAGCTGTCGGGCACGCAGGCTGACCCGCATGGGCAGGGGCAGTTGTCGGTCACCGGTGGAGAGGCATACAGTCACGCAGTGAAGACGCTTACCGCGGGCCTCGTCCTGGGCAATCACGAAGCGCAGTTCGACAACATTCGAGTCGAAGCGTTGGGTGGCTCGGTGACCGGAACGGTGGCGTATAACCTCAGCAATCGGCAACTGCGCACAGACTTGCGCGGCGAAAATTTCGACTTGGAGCAGATCGGCGAGTTGCAGTCGGTACCGCTGCAGGAGCGCGGCACTGCCAACTTCTCACTGAAGACTTCAGGGACGCTAGACCAACCATCGATCGAAGCACACCTGGAAGTCGTCAACCTTGCCGTTAATGATGAGTTGACCGGCGGCGGGCTGGTGCTGGATGCGGTGAGCCATGGCGATAAACTGCAGCTCACCGGCCGGTCGCATTTCCCCCAGGCATCGGTGACGCTGGATGGAACAGTAGACGAAAAAGGAAACCTGCAGAGCGATCTGAAACTTCAGTTCACGCAGGTTGACATCGATCCGCTACTGATGGCCGAGCTAAAGACCAGGATCACCGGCCACTCCTCGCTTAACGGACACGCCAGCATCAGCGGCCCACTGCGGGAGCCGCGCAAACTGCAGGGCTCAATGGTGATTGACGCCTTCACCGTGGAGTTGGAGAAGATTCCGATTCACAGCGATGGCCCTATCGAGCTGGCGCTGGACGATCAAGTGGTTTCGGTAAAGCGCCTGACCCTGACCGCCGAAGACACGCACCTCAGTCTCGGTGGAACGATGGACCTGAAGGGCGAACGTCCGCTCGACCTGTACGCCAAGGGCCATCTCAATATGACGCTGTTCCATGCGCTGGATGATGAGATCACGGCCTATGGCTCGACCGACGCCGACGTGACCGTGCGCGGCACGCTCGCCAAGCCGGAGATGAAGGGACGGGTCGTCATTGCGCATGCCGGCTTCTCGGTGATGGACCTGCCGGCAGCGCTGGGCGAAATGAATGGCACCCTGGTTTTCAACCAGAACCGGCTGGAGGTGGAGCACCTCGCGGGCCGCGTGGGCGGCGGACAGGTAAACTTTTCGGGATTCATCACCTACGGTGAGACCATCGGCTTCGACCTGAAGACGAACGGAAGTGACATTCGTTTCCGCTACGGCGGTATCAGCGTAACTGCCGACCAGAACCTGCGCCTGAGTGGCACGCTGAAGAGTTCGACCCTGGCGGGCGAAATCACCATCACGCGCTTCGCGCAGATTCCGACTATGGACGTTACCCCGGCGTTTGTTTCGCAACCGGTGGAAGTCCCGAACCCGAATTCTCCGTTGAATAACCTGCGACTCGATGTGCATATCGTGTCCGCGCCCGAGCTGACGTTCCAAACGACACTGGCCAAACTGGCGGGCGACGCCGACCTGCGCCTGCGCGGGACGGGCAGCCGCCCGGTATTGCTGGGCCGCATCAACATCGACGAAGGAGATATCAAGCTCAACGGCACGAAGTATCACCTCGATCGGGGTGACATTACGTTCGCCAATCCCATTCGTATCGATCCCATTCTCGACATGGAAGCGACCACCCGGGTGCGCGACTTTGATATCACCATCGGGCTGCATGGCACGACGGAGAAGTTGACCACGACGTACCGCTCCGATCCTCCACTGTCGAGCGACGACATCATCGCGTTGCTCGCCTTTGGCCGCACCCAGGAAGAGAGCTACGCAACGGGCGGTACCACTACCACCAACTTGGGCGAGGGCGCGGGTAGCCTGGTGTTAGGACAGGTCATCAACCAGGCGGTCAGCAATCGGGTTTCGAGACTGTTTGGGGTGAGCTCGATCCGTATCAATCCTTCGGTGGGCGGAGCGGACAACAATCCCAGTGCGCGCCTGACGGTGGAGCAGCAGGTGTCAAACAATGTCACTCTGACCTACATCACGAACTTGACGCAATCTGCGCAGCAGGTCATTCAATTCGAATACAACATCAATGAGGAATATACGTTGGAAGGCATTCGGGATGAGAATGGCGTGGTAAGTTTTGACCTGCTGATCCGGAAGCGGAAGAAGTAGTGCGCGGGATGGCTGCTCATGTTTCCACTGTGGAAATTCCAGGAAATTAGCCCGCAGCAACTTGCCGAACAACGCGCCCAGATGGTCGAGGTCCAATTGCGCCAGCACGGCATTCGCGATGAACGGGTGCTGATGGCGATGGGAAAGGTGCCACGCGAGAAGTTTGTTGCGCCGGAATTTGCGCGTGATGCCTACGCCGACGGGCCTATTCCGATTGGCTCGGGGCAAACCGTTTCGCAGCCCTTTATGGTGGCGGCGATGCTCGAGGCGCTGGAAGTGCGGCCCACGGATCGTGTGCTGGAAGTTGGCGCGGGCACAGGCTATGAAGCGGCAGTGCTGGGCGAGCTCGCCGCCGAAGTGTGGACGGTGGAGCGGCATGGCGACCTGGCGGAGAAGGCGCAACACATCCTGGCCGAATTGGGCTATCGCAACGTGCACGTGATTTCGGGGGATGGGAGCCGCGGTCTTCCAAAGCATGCGCCGTTCGACAGGATACTAGTGGCCGCCGCTGCGCCCCAGGCTCCGCCGAGCTTGATTGTGCAATTAGCGGATGCCGGCAGGCTCGTGGTTCCGGTGGGGACGCGTGCCGAGCAGCAACTGCAGATCGTGCGCAAGATTGGCAGCGAAGTTACTACATCGTCGCACTTGTTGTGCAGCTTTGTGCCGCTGGTTGGCGCGGAGGGATGGCAGCCGTAACCCAGCTCAATGTAAAAGCAGCACGGTCGTTGCTACCACAATACCGGTGACGGCCAACACCATGCCGAACATCCAATAGTGCCTGCGTCCGGTCAGTAGCGTGATTGAGGTTACGACTAGCGAGATTTCGAGAAACACTTCGGCGAGGTCGAAGCGGTTGGCGCGGCGAGTTTCGAGGCGCAACTCGGCTTCGAGGGCATGTGCTTCGTTCTGAATTTCGTTTTTCTCTTCGCCGTATTTCTCGATGTTCTTTTCAAAGCCCTTTTGTACCTGCTCGGCTTTTTCGTTCTTGCCCTCGAGCGCGCTCATGACATCGTTCAGCGCCTGGAGATTGTTCAGCCGCAGATTCTTGGCCTGGTAGTAGGCCCACGTGTCGGTGGTCTTGTTCTGGAGCAGGATTTCTTCGGTGTGAGCGCGATGGCCGAGCAGGGAAATGGTTGCGACCAGCACAGCCACGACGGCCATGGTCATGCTGACCGGCGCCAGACCCTTTTCTTCGTGTGCTTTTTCGGCACGTTCCTTGAGTTCGTTAAGTTCTTCGCCTGCAGACATGGGCCTCCCCGATCGGTAATGCAGTTGAAAGTGTGTTGAATCAAGATACTACCGAGGCGCGGAGCAGAGTACAAGCGCTGGACTTACGCGCACTCCGCTTCTGCTGCGTGAATCGACTTACGCAGTTCGGACACTAGCGGCCCGAAAGGCGCGCTGTCAGCGGCGCTAATGTTTTCGAGACGCGCCGCAATGTCGGTGAGAACTTTTTCTGCGTCGCTAAGAGCAGCCCGCGCGTAGTCGGCATTGCCATCGTGAAATTCTTCGAGCGCGTCGTCGACCAGGCCGAACGCCATGTCCACGTCGGCCTCGATCAGTTCGACGCGAATACGATCGGAAGCGCGATGGTTGTTTGTGTTCGTCGTCTCACCCAATACGTTTACTGTTGCTAGATACTTTATCGCACTTAGCTGTGCCGCATCCGCCCGTTTTCCGCTCGCAGCAGCAAGCGAGAGAATCGGTCTTGAATAAATATCACATTAGATTTAATCTAAGTGCCGGATGAATGCCGAGGCGATTAAACGGACCCTGGAAGGCAGCGGATTGCGGTGCACTCCGCAGCGCTATGCCGTAATGGCGTTCCTGATGGAACACAACCGGCATCCCACGGCAGCGGAAATCTTCGAAGCCGTGAATCGCGTGGATCCACGCTCTTCAAGGGCCACCACTTATAACAATCTGCGTGACCTGGTGCAGGCGGGTTTGGTGCGTGAAGTGGCCATCGAGGGCCGGGCCGCGCGATTTGATGCGACGGGCATGCGGCATCATCACTTCATCTGTGATCGCTGCGGCAATGTCGAGGACATCGAATGGTACAAGGTGCCCAAGCCTGCCTTGGGTTCCCTCGGGAAACGGGTTCTTCGCGAGTGCGAACTCATTTTTCGGGGGCTCTGCACGAAGTGCGCTCCGCGGCACGCTTTCCGCCAAGGGTCGCAGGCGCGTGTGGATGCCGAATGAATGGCTCGCGGCAGCCACCGCATTGTGCGAATGGCAAAGTAAGAGGAACGTCTCGTAGTTCGTTGCAATTATTTCGACCAATTCGAAGGAAGGTAAACCAATGGATAAAGTACCCACCTCAGAAGCTCCGCCGCCAGTTCCCACCAAGCAGGAACAAGCGTTGGCAGGTGAAGCCCAGTGCCCGTTCTCGGGCGACGCTCGCAGACATACCTCGGCTGGGGCCGCAAACAATGCAGAATGGTGGCCCAATCAGGTAAGCCTGAACGTCCTGCATCAGCACTCTCCGCTGTCCGATCCGATGGACAAAGAATTCAACTATGCCGAGGAATTCAAGAGCCTGGATCTGAACGCCGTGATCAAAGACCTCCATGCCGTTATGACGGACTCGCAGGAATGGTGGCCCGCCGACTTCGGCCACTACGGACCACTTTTCATTCGGATGGCGTGGCACAGTGCCGGCACGTACCGCATCGGCGACGGCCGCGGCGGGGCAGGCTCGGGCGAACAGCGTTTTGCTCCCCTCAATAGCTGGCCCGATAATGTGAACCTTGATAAGGCGCGCCGCCTGCTTTGGCCCATCAAGCAGAAGTATGGCAAGAAGATCTCCTGGGCCGACCTTATGGTCCTCGCCGGGAACGTTGCCTTGGAATCGATGGGATTCAAGACCTTCGGTTTCGCTGGCGGTCGCGAAGATGTGTGGGAGCCCGGAGAAGACATCTACTGGGGCCCTGAAGGCAAGTGGCTGGCGGATGAGCGCTACAGCGGCGATCGTGATCTCGAGAATCCTCTCGGTGCGGTCCAGATGGGACTGATTTACGTCAATCCGGAAGGCCCCAACGGCAATCCGGATCCCCTCGCTGCGGCACGCGACATCCGCGAGACGTTTGCTCGCATGGCGATGAATGACGAGGAGACGGTGGCGCTCATAGCCGGAGGACACACCTTCGGCAAAACCCACGGCGCCGGTGATGCCAAGCTGGTGGGCGCGGAGCCGGAAGGCGCCAGCATCGAGCAACAGGGCCTCGGCTGGAAGAGCAGCTTCGGCTCGGGTATCGGCGGTGACGCGATCAGTAGCGGCTTGGAAGTCACTTGGACCACGACGCCAACGAAGTGGGGCAATAACTTCTTCGAAAACCTGTTCGGCTATGACTGGGAACTGACCAAGAGCCCGGCCGGTGCGAACCAGTGGACACCGAAGAATGGCGCAGGCGCCGGTACCGTGCCGGATGCGTACGATCCGTCAAAGCGTCGAGCGCCCTCGATGCTGACCACGGATCTGGCGCTGAAGCTGGACCCGAAGTATGCGCCGATTTCGAAGCGCTTCCATGAGAATCCGCAGGAGTTCGCAGATGCGTTCGCCAAGGCGTGGTACAAGCTGACGCATCGCGACATGGGGCCTCTAGCGCGATACCTCGGCCCGCTCGTTCCCAAGGAGCCGCAGCTCTGGCAGGACCCTGTTCCCGCAGTCGATCACGAATTGATCGACGAAAAGGACGTTGCCGCTCTGAAGGCGAAGATTCTCGCCTCCGGGTTGTCGATCCCGCAACTGGTGACGACTGCCTGGGCATCGGCGGCGAGCTTCCGCGGCTCCGACAAGCGCGGTGGAGCGAATGGCGCGCGCATTCGCCTGGCGCCGCAAAAGGACTGGGAAGTGAACCAGCCCGCCGAACTGGCGAAGGTACTGCAGACGCTGGAGAAGATCCAGAAGGACTTCAACAGCTCGCAGGCCGGTGGGAAGAAGAAAGTTTCTCTAGCTGACCTGATTGTTCTGGGCGGTTGCGTGGCTGTCAAAGAAGCTGCGAAAAAGGCCGGATACGATGTGAAGGTTGCTTTCGCGCCGGGCCGCACGGACGCTTCGCAGGAGCAGACCGATGTGCACTCCTTTGAAGTGATGGAGCCGAAGGCAGACGGGTTCCGCAACTATCTTCGTTCGCGCAACGGAATCCCGCCTGAGGAACAGCTTGTGGACAAAGCGCAGCTACTGAAGTTGACTGCACCTGAAATGACGGTCCTCATCGGTGGCATGCGGGCGCTGAATGCGAACTTTGGGCAGTCGAAGCACGGCGTCTTCACCAATCAGCCGGGTACGCTGACGAATGATTTCTTCGTCAACCTGCTCGACATGAATACCGTGTGGCAACCCTCCGCTACCGCCGAAGGCGTATATGAGGGGCGCGATCGCAAGACGGGCAAAATCAAGTGGACCGGCACCCGTGTCGATCTTATCTTCGGTTCGCACTCTCAGCTTCGTGCGCTGGCGGAAGTCTATGCCTCTAACGACTCGAAGGAGGCGTTCGTGAAGGACTTCGCAGCGGCATGGGGCAAGGTGATGAACAACGATCGCTACGACCTGGTCGCGGGGAAAAAGGGAGCGGTCAACTAGGACGCGGCGCAGAAGACCGCACCGCGCACTGAATGGCTAGTAAAGCAGGAAGGGGTGTCCCACGGGCGCACCCCTTTTCTTATGTCGCTACGTCGTTGATGTGGAGGTCGAAGCCAAGAGTTCAGTCCGCCAGGCTGCGATCAGCATCGAATCAGGCGAGAAGAGGAGTTATGAACTCCACAAGTCAGATAGAGCGGCAAACTGCTAGTCGGCGAGAGAAGCCGTTCGGGCCGCGATGGTTGCGGATCTCGTTCTGGTTGTGCACGGTAATCGCTGTCGCGGCCGTGATACGGCGATTGTTCGCATTGGCTGATCCTCCGCAGTCGGGGCCGCCACAATTGGTGACTCTCGATGCGGAATTCGCCTCCCATGCAGCGCTAACTTTGGCGCATATTGTGCCGGCGCTTGCATTCGTGTTGCTTGCGCCGTTGGTCTTCATGCGGCGATTCGCCGCCGCACGGTGGATCGATCCCGTGCTCTATTCGCTAGGAGCGATCGTGGGAGTCACAGCCTACGCCATGAGCGGCCATCCAGTCGGCGGATGGGTTGAGCGCTCGGCGGTGTTGCTGTTCAACACGCTGTTCTTGTTTTCGCTGGCACGCTCGTTCCTGTACTGGCGACGCGACGAGGGGTTGCTCAAGCTTGAGTGGCTGACAGGGGCGATCGGAATTCTGCTCGGAATTGCCACGACGCGTCCAATTATGGGCGTGTTCTTCGCGACCAGTCACCTTACTCATCTCGAACCGAGACAGTTTTTCGGCATCGCATTTTGGATTGGGTTTTCGATCAATACGATCGCCGTGGGACTGTGGCTTCGTTCCAAGCAAGCCCAATCGTTGCTAGAGGTGTGGGCGCGGCATTCTTAGCCACGGTGCCGGGGATTTCGCGGGAGCCGCACCAGGGAGCTGCTCCCGCTGCCGACTACATCGTCACATCCTTGATGTGAGTCGCAATCCACCACTCGTTGCCGAAGGCGTCCTGCACCGCTCCGCTACGGTCGCCGTAAGGATGGTCGGTCGGCTCCATGATCGACTTGCCACCCGCGGCCAGCGCGCGTCGGTACAAGTCATCGCAATTCGGCACATAGAGATAGAACATGCCCTGCATGGATTGATACGGTCCGTGGGCCTCGCCCATCTCCAGGTATGAACTGCCGATTTTCATGGTCACATGCTGGATGACACCATCCGGGGTCGCGAAGCGGCCCAGATCCTCGGCGTCGAAGGCGCGCTTGAGGAAGTTGATTACCGGCTCGGCGCGCAGAGGATGCAGGAACGGCTGGATGTCAGGAGCGCCCTCCCACTTGTAGTTCCCCTCCAGGCGTGTCGCGATGTACCAGTGATTTCCCGCCGCATCTTGCACGCTGCCCGAGCGTTCGCCATACGATTGGTCTACCGGCGCAGCGATCGACGTAGCTCCGGCCTCGAGCGCTCGCTTATAGGCCGCGTCGCAATCGGGAACATAGTAGTGAAAGCCGAACTGTTTGGGTTTGCCAGCGAAGTTCAACCCGGGACCTCCGCCGCCCATCATGAGCATGGAATCGCCCACTCGCACTTCGGCGTGCATGCCGCCGGCGCCTCCAATTGTGCGGAATAGCTCTTCGCCGCCGAAAGCCGTTTTGACAAACTCAAGCAAGCCTACGGCGTCTTCAGCGACGACATACGGCGTGAGGGTTCGGAAGCCTTTGGGAATCGGATCGACCGCCGGCTTTCCAGCAGGTTCGGCTGGCGCGGGTTCCTCGGCGTGCATGCGGCGGTGCATCTCGTCGAGCGACATTTCCTCGGTCACCGTCGAAACACTCCACAGGTATCCGAACGGATCCCTGAGCGTTCCTTCACGGCGGCCATAGAACTGGTTCTTCACCGGAAGGACAATTGTTGCTCCAGCATCGACGGCGTGCTGGACAAAGGCATCTACATCCGGGACCGAAAGCGACATGGCGACCGGCGAATTGCCAAGGGTCTCCGCGCTGAAGCGACCGCCTTCCGGCCATTCATCGGCCAGCAGGAGAACGGAATCGCCGATCGTGATCTCGGCGTGCGGGATATGTCCTTCGTGTTCGAAGCGCATCGTCTCCTTGGCGCCAAACGCCGCCTGGTAGAACTCTATGGCCTTGGCGGTGTTCTTGAACGCTATTCTCGGGCTAGCGACGGTGCGGACCGCGGCGACTGGTTCGGTTGTGGTTGCCATTGCTGTACTCCTCTTCAAGTCTGTTTTGAGACCTTCCATGAATTCGGTGCGCGGAAGATCGCGCAATTCGGTTGCGATGCGAACGAGTGGTTCGATCTCAGGATCAACCACCGCAAACGGCCCATTAGGATGCATGAGCAATTGCGTGATTGCCTGGTCGAGTTGGTCGAACAGAGAGCGCTTAGGCATTGGCACCCTCCATGCTTGCGCGAAGCTTTTCCAGGGCGCGGAACTGCAATTGCTTGATGGCGCCTTCCGTTCGCTTGAGGTCCTGAGCTATTTCGCGAATGGTCTTCTGCTCCACAAAACGTGCGACGATGACGCGCCGCTGGTCATCCGGCAACCGGTCGACCAGTTGGAAAAGCGCGGCACGTCGTTCAACGTTTTCCATGTTGTTGTCGCTTAACTCGTCGTCTGGTGGATCGCCGGCTTCCCGTGCCCGCAGCCGCCAGCGGTCAGCCATCGCGTTGGCTGCAATCCGTACGAGCCACGCCGCGAACGGGGCGCCGCGCCATTCGAACCGTTTCAAGTTTGCCAATGCCTGGTGAAAAACTTCAGACGTAATGTCTTCCGCTTCTTCACGACTGGCGGCGCGCCGGGCCACATAGGCATACACCGCATGAAAGTTGCGCTCATAGAGCTCGGCGAAATGGGCAGGGTCGCGCTGGGCGGCCTCGATCAGTTGCCGCTCATCCGCCTCATTGCTTAGCGCTCTCACCCGGCTCTCCACATAACGCGCTCACTAAGATAAACCGTCGGGAGGGGGAAAAGGTTACGGAGGCAAAAAGGTTTCATTTGGCGCGCCGGTCGCACGGGGCAGGTGCGACGGAGAAATGTATGGGTTATATTCGTTGGACTGCCAATCAACTTCGAGAACCTGTACCCAGGAGAAACCTTGTAATGCAACCGAACGCCACTTCTGCGGCACCTGTGACCCCGGCCATCGTCTTTGAAAACTTGAACGCCTACCAACGAACCTTTGCGCTGAAGGCCGCCATCGAGTTGGATATATTTCGTGCCGTTGGCCAGGGGCCGGGCGACATCGCTTCGATCGCGCGCCATGCCAAGGCGTCGGAGCGCGGCATCCGAATCCTATGCGATTTTCTTGTCATTCACGGGCTCCTGCAGAAAGAAGAAGGGCGCTATCGGCACACGCCATCGAGCGCGGCGTTTCTCGATCCAAACTCTCCATCATGTCTAGCCTCGATTGTGGGCTTCCTCTCGCTTCCGGAACTCCGTGCGTCGTTTGAACATCTGGCGGAAGTGGTGCGCACGGGCAGGACGGCGCTACCGGGCGACGGTACGGTCGAACCCGAAAATCCGGTGTGGGTGGAGTTCGCGCAGAGCATGGCCCCCATGATGGCGCCCCTGGCGGGGCCGCTTGGAGCGGTGGCGCTAGAAGGACGAACTGGGCCGATGCGTGTTCTGGATATTGCCGCCGGCCACGGACTGTTCGGCATCGAAATCGCGAAGCAGAATCCGCAGGCGCATGTCACGGGGCTCGATTGGGCGCCGGTATTGCGTGTGGCGCTGGAGAATGCCCAGAAAGCTGGAGTTCAGGATCGTTACGACATGTTGCCCGGCAGCGCGTTCGAGGTCGACTTTGGCGGCCCGTACGATACGGTACTACTCACTAACTTCCTACATCACTTCGACAAGGAAACCTGCGTCGATCTGTTGAAGAAAATTCAGCGCTCGCTCAAGTCGGGAGGGTCGGTGGCGACGCTGGAATTCGTACCCAATGAGGACCGCGTGTCGCCACCTATGCCAGCGGCATTCAGTTTGACGATGCTGACATCAACCGCTGCCGGCGACGCCTACACGTTCAGCGAATTATCGGAGATGCATAAGCTCGCCGGATTCCACGACGTCACCGCGCATCCCATTCCGATGAGTCCGCACACCATCGTGATGGCGCGGATATAGGACTGGCGTGGAACTTGGGTTGTGATTGCGACCCCTCAAGGGATTGCGATCAGTAGACCGCCGCTCATGCCAAGGGATTGTTCATGCCCTCGCCCAAAATTGTATTCATAACCCGGTTCGAGGTACCAACCGAATCGATGCTTCGGGGAGGGCCAGAACATGAAATCCAACACGACTTCAGCGCTAGTGGAGTTGGTTGTCATGCCGTATTTTGTCGCATGAACCCACTCCGGACCAATGCCCAACATGAACTCCGCTTTTTTCGATAGCGTCCAAGGCTTCTTGAACAGAAGGTCGATGTCCCATTCTGTCGAGTGACGGGTGAAAAGCGGCGTAACTCCCGCTTCAAGTTCCAGCCAGTTCTCTATCGGGGTAACTTCAATCGCGACGGTGGGGCCGAAGCTCGATCCGCCGTCTTTAACATTCCAGTCAGCAGCTCCCCCGAGCTCCACGACTGCGGAAGGCTCCTTGTCGCCCGTCTGCGCGAACGCGTTTCCAAAGGACAGACACAAACACGCTATCAATACCGATTTCGTCGTGTTCAAAGCCAACCCCGCAGTCTGCCGCGGTTATAAGGAGCACCGGATGACTCTCAAATCCGATGCTCCTCATGCCTTCAGCTAGCCCTAAAAGTGAAACCCGATCGTGCCCGTGATGGTACGTGGGGTTACGTAATGCGTACCGCTGAACGTCGACAAAAAGTTATACAGGGCGTAGTTGTTCGCGATGTTGATGAAGTTTACCTGTGCGCTCCACTTATACCTGTCCGTTTTGAACAGGTTGTCATCTCCGATCGCCAAGTCGAAGAGATTGCGGTGCGCAATCCGAGGTGGATTGTGGTCGTCATTCTCGGTCCCCGGCGCGGGCACCCTCGCGAGCGTACCGGCGAACTGCGATGCCAGACAGGTAGACGGCAGAGGGACGAAAGGAGTTGCGTGCACACCATTGCAAGTGAAGCCGGCCTGAAACTCCTGATCGGCGGTCAGGGGGATTCCACCCGGATCGGTCATGGTGATGGCGGGTAGTCCGTTCAGCGTGGTCGATTGCGGGCAGTCATTAAAATCGGAGATTCCGTAACAAGGCACAGCACCAGCAACCAATCCACTGTCGAAACGCCAGTTGAAGCCGAACCATGGGCCGCGCTTCCACGGTGTCTGGTACTGCAGATGCATGGTCTGGTTGAACGACTCGTCGTGATCGATGCGGAAAACCCCGGTGGCCCCCGAGGGAACGGCTCCTGCTCCCGCGGACTGCGGCTCGAAGAACCGGGCAGCGACACTGGACATTACCACCAGCGCGCTGAAGCCGTGATACACCGGCACGCTGACCCGCAGGGCAAAGCCCGGAATCTTGGAGTTATGCCATTCGATCGGGAAGGTGATCGGTGTACTGCCCAGCACGCTGAAGTCGTAGGCGCTATGGGTATATTTCCAGATGTACTCGCCGTCGATGACCAGGAACTTTCCAATGGCCTGTTGCAGGCCGGCATGAAACTCATTGCGAAAGCCGGGAACCAATCGCGTCAAGTCAGTGGATGAGCACGCCAGAAGAGGATTCAGCACGTCGTTGCCGCATCCCAGGCTGGAGAGCACCAGGTTCTCGTTAAAAGGGGTCTCCATCGTGCGCGCATAGGAGACGCGCAGAACGGTGTTGGTCTTCTGGACGTTGTAGGAAATTCCTACGCGAGGCTCCGCCTGTGTGGCGGTGGACAGACCGTTGTAGAAATCTCCGCGAATCCCAAGGTTGAAGCTCCAGTTTTTTACGTTGATATTGTCGATCAAGTACATCGCGAGTTGCTTAACGTCGGTGTGGCCAGCGTAGGAGTAAAGGCCCCCTCCGCGCGTCAGATCATAGGGCAGCAGAACGCTGTTGAATAACGGATACAACCCGGAATTGGGCGCGTTCGGGTTCGAAGCGATGTTAGGTTGATATCCGGCTGCCGCGCATTGCGCCGGGTCGGTGAATCCGTTGACTGGGACGGCATTACCGTCTAAGCAAGGCGCGTTGTACGTGGCGTCGATAATCCCGAGCTGGTCATTCTCGTTCAGGAACGTCTGCTCATACATAATGCCGGCCTTCCAATTATTAATCCCCTTTGTGTAGCTGACGTTTGCAATGGCGCCGGCATTGAGAAGGCTACGTTGCTGGGCAACGGTTTGCCTCTGCAAGTTGGGAGCGCCAAGGTCGTTGAAGGGATCGTTGCTGGGGTAGTAGTTGTAGGCGTCGCGCCGCACGTAGCCCGTCACGTTCAGGACGGTATTCGGATTGATCGTGTAGGACCAGGAGGGTGCGATGTCGAGAGTGAGAATTTTGTTCCGCTGATCCGTCGGCCCCAGTTGAACTCCCGTGATGGGGTTCAAATCAGGAGTCCCGTTAATATCGTGATACTGCTGGTCATACGAGTTCGGGGTCTGGAACCACGAGCGGGTAAATTGGAAGTTCAGGTGCAGCGCGCTCTTTGGTGTAAACACGTAGTCGACGCGGTCAAATATGTTCTCCTCGTTGCCCTTGTCGTGGATGACCGCGAACTCCGGCGGATCCAGAAAACGGCCGGTATTAAGTCCGTTGGCGGCGATAAACTCACCCCAGTTCTTGCCGCCGTAGGAAAAATTCGCGTCAAGGTTGGAGCTGCCGAACGAGCCGTAGGAAGCGGTGACTGCGCCGTGCGGCGTCGTCGAGCCCATTCCCGAACGGGTGGTTACATCGATCACCAGGCTCGTCTTGTCTCCATACTCAGCGGATGGCGCCCCAGCGATGACCGTCATCGATTGCACGGCGTCGAGCGGAATCTGGTTGGAGAAGACCTTGCTCTGCTGGTCGGTGATGGGCTGGCCGTCCAGGGAAAAGGAGTTTGACGCGTGATCGCCCAACCCGTGGAAGAGGCCGTTGGAATCGGCTGCGACTCCCGGCGAGGACAGAGTGACCAGCGAGCTCAACTGGGAAGACTGGCTTTCCAAAGGAAGCTTGCCGAACATTTCCCGGTCGATGTCGGTGTGAAACGTCGGATCGTTTTCCAGAAGATCACTGGCACTGGCTTCGACCGTGACGTTTTGAGCCGACCCTTGAATCTGTAGCGCGACTTTGAGGTTAAGCGGCACTGCGGAACGAACATCTACATCCTGCGAATATGCTCCGAACCCCGTGGCCGTGACACTGAGGTGGTAAGGATTGAAGGGAATGTTCGTGAAACTGAATTGCCCTGAGTTGTCCGTGGTGGTGGACCGGGAATATTGGCTGATTGGATTGTGAATCTCGACGGTTGCGCCCGGTACTACCGCGCCGGTCGGGTCGGAAACCACGCCGCTCAGCGACGAGTTGCCGGTAGTCTGCGAAAAACCAGCGGCCGTCAGTAGAAGAAGGGTCACGGTCAAAGTGCAGAGTTGCTGCATCCATTTGGTCCCGCCGAGTGTGACCGCTCTGCTTTTACACGTTATTCCTGGGGGAGAAAACGGTTGCGCGCTGCGGTGCAGTGAAACATTTCCGAACATTCTGCCTCCAAAAGCCTCGTCAGTTCCGGCGACAACGCAAATAGAAAACGTCGCCGAAGAAAGTTTCCGGTTTCCTGGTGAACAGTGCGTCATCGCAACGAGTGCGGCGGCAGCGATCCCAGGGAGGTGCGACCGAATTAGAGGCTTGCTGGAGGAGGACGGATAAACGAGGAAACGACTTGCAGCCGGGACAGGAGTTGCGGCTCGGAAAGGTCGAGCGTCGCTGTCTCAATCGCTGGCGCTGGCGCGACATTCACCGGAGAGGTGACAGCCGCACTGTGCGCGACCACGCACAACGAGCAGTGCGAAGCAGGAGACGTCTGTCCCGCAACGGCGTCGTGCACGTGTACCGCTTGCACGAATCCGAAGCCCGCCATCACCAGGGCGAAGAACACCGCTGTCCATTTCTGGAACAGCCTGTTATTAAGTTGGTGTTTTCGGCTCATAACGACGACAGTTCTGGGTAGTGTATCCGAGTTAGACGGTTGGCGCGAGGTCTCGGAAGCAGAAAAGTAGCTCTAACTATCATGAAATTTCGCGGCAAACCGTTGATTTATTCAGAGTTAGGAGAATCTTTTGCCGCCGCAGGGATGTTGCGAAAATGTTGCAGGATCGCCTCCGCCTGTGGCCGGCTCACTACGGAAGCCAGCGCCGCCGCATCCGCGTGCTTAACGGCTTCCAAACTTCCGAAGTGTTGCAGCAATCTCCGCGTGGTCTGAGCGCCTACGCCGCGAATTTCCAGTAGCTCGGTCTTGCGGTCGCGAATCTCTCGCCGCTTGCGATGGAAGGTCACGGCGAAGCGGTGCGCCTCGTCACGTACCAGTTGAACGAGATGCAGAACCGGCGAATGCCGGTCGAGGACAATCGGATCGCTCTCCTGCCCGTGCACGTAAATGATTTCTTCACGCTTCGCGATCGATGCCAGCGGCTGATTCACGATGCCCAATGCTTCGAGTGCCTCGGCAGCGGAGTGCAGCTGGCCGATGCCTCCGTCGATCAGGATGAGGCTGGGCATTGGCTTCTCTTCCGCCTGCAGGCGCGAATAGCGCCGAGTCACTACTTCGCGCATTGAGGCAAAATCGTCCACTCCCATCACCGACTTGATGATGAACTTACGATAGTCCGATTTCTTCATCTTGCCGTCTTCCCACACCACCATCGAGGCTACGGTCTCCGCGCCCTGGATGTGCGAGATGTCGAAGCACTCGATGCGACGTGGCAGTTCGGGTAGCGTCAGCGCGTCCTGTAGTGCCTCCTGGATGATTTTCGCCGTCGGCTTCATCACGCGGAAGCGCTGGTCATACGCCTGTTTCGCATTCTGCCCAACCAGGTCCACCAGCGACCGTTTGTCGCCACGCTGCGGCGCGTGAATCTGCACCTTACGGTTTTGTCCTTCAGAGAGAATTTCTTCCAGCGGGACACGATCTTCAAAGTCCACCGGTACGTAGACGTTGTGTGGAATGTACTGCTGGTCCAGGTACACCTGCTTCAGCAACGCGGAAAAGAATTCGCCTGGGTTGAAGCCCTCTTCGCCGACGATCTCCTGCATGTCTTCCCAGAAGAACTCGCGCTTGTCCATGATCTTGCCGCCGCGCATATGAAACAGGTTCACGGCCAGCATCTGGTTTTCGTAGTGATAGCCAAACACGTCGGCATCGTCGCCATCGACGGCATGCATGCGCTGCTTAGATTCCTGCAGCTCGACGGTCGAGATCAAGTCGCGATACTTTGCCGCCAACTCATACTGCTCGCGCTCGGCAGCGGCGTTCATGCGCTCGTGCAGTGAGCGCGACAAGTCAGCGCCGCGGCCTTCCAGAAACAACTTTACGTCGTGCACAGCTTCTGCATAGCGCTCGGGCGTTGTCAGCCCCTCGACGCACGGGCCCAGACAGCGTCCGATGAAGTACTGCAAACATGGCCGCGGATAGTAACGGTTCAAATCGAGTTTGCATGACGGAATCAGAAAATGCCGATGAATCAGGTCAACCAACCGATATGCCAGGCTGGTAGGGAAGTACGGGCCGTAGTAGAGCGAACCGTCTTTTCTCAGCCGCCGCGTCACGTACACGCGCGGGTAGCGCTCGCCCATTGTCAGCCTGATATACGGATACGTCTTATCGTCGCGCAGCAGAATGTTGTAGCGCGGCTTCTTCTGCTTGATCAGGTTGTTCTCGAGTGCGAGAGCTTCCTTCTCGTTGTCGACTACGATGTAGTCGAGATCAACCGCTTCGCGCAACAGAGTGCCGGTCTTTGCATTCTCCGCAGCGCCCTCCAGAAAATAAGAGCGAACCCGCGAGCGCAGGTTCTTGGCCTTGCCAACATAGATGACTTGGCCCTCGGCGTTCTTATATAGGTACACACCTGCCGAGGTCGGCAGAGTTCGAATTTTCTGGTGCAGATCCATGCGGAGAAATCGAGGCTACAACCAAAACCGCAGCGCGGGCGAACCACTCGGCTAGCGTTACTACTCTGTAAAAATTCTACTACCTGCGTCAGGATTATCCGGCAGTTACTGCTGGGCAAATTCTCCACGATTTCGCAACCGGTTGAAAACAATGCGGCGGATGGCGCTGCTCTAATGGCGATGATTGGTCAATCGCGTGCATTAATCCCCAGCAGAGTTTCGACCGAACAGGAGGTCCTCAAATGAACCGGGCAACTCTTTTGACGCTGCTGGTCATTATTGGGCTCATTTCGACCGTGGGTTGTGCAACCAAAGGATATGTCCGCAATCAGGTCACGCCCATCAACAACAAGATCGACGAGCTGAACGACATAACTGCCAAGAACACTCAAGGCATCAAGGATGCCGATAGCAAGGCGGACCAAGGCATTACTGCCGCGAACGCAGCCGACCAGAAAGCAGGAGATGCCTCGAGTTCTGCCAACCAGGCCAACCAAGGTGTGGCCCGAGTTGGAAACGGCTTAAACGGACTCCAGGGAACTGTCGAGAACCTGGACAACTACAAGCCCGTCGCTAACACGACGATCCAGTTCCCGACCAACAGCGCTACCCTGACCAAGGCTGACCAGCAGATGCTGGATGAGTTCGCTCAACAGATCGGCCAGCAGAAGCATTACATCGTTCAGGTGCAGGGCTTCACCGACGCAACCGGTCCGGCCGACTACAACAACCAGTTGAGCCGTCGGCGCGCCGATGCGGTTACCCAGTACCTGGCGTCCAAGTACAACGTGCCGCCCTACCGCGTTTACCTGCTGGGTCTGGGCAAGGACAATCCGGTTGCACAGAATAACAATTCTGCCGGACGGGCCAAGAACCGCCGGGTTGATGTGCAACTGCTGACCAACTCACTGGAGTCGGCTTCCGCGCAATCTACGCCGCCCGCGTCGCCCCAGAGCTCCGACCGTCAATAGGCGGCGAAATAGTTTCCTCCTGAAACCGGTGGGTGAACAACATCCATCGGCCCCCCAAGGCCGTCCGCCCCGAGCAGGCGGCCTTTCCTTCTTCCCCGGAAGGCGGCACACCCCGGAAATTGGCGCTTGTCTTGGATACTTTCGTAACCTTCCTTCACATTTGATTGAGCATACGTCACAACCAGAGTTCGGCCGACTGCGCGCGTCGTATCAAGGCAAGCAGGACGGCCGCGACCGGATAACCCTATCGGTGGCCTAGGTTCCATTCTTATTGTTGCGAAACTCAGCAAACCAGAGGTCAACCCAGACCTCATGCCGTTCCATTTTGGGAATTCCAAGATGGGAACAAGCAGCGAAATCCATACAAATATGTGCTGCACCTTAGCCGAACCGAGCTAACGTGGAGTCCTCCCCCGAGAACTCGTATTGCTACATGTCTGTGAGGAGGACCATGAAAAAGCTAACTTTGCTTGTCTGCTGCCTCGTGCTCGCAGTCGGGAGCGGCTGGGCGGGTGCCGGATACACCACCAACCCTGCAACAATTAACCAGGGCAACATCGACTGGTGCGTTAATTATGGCTGCTACAACAACTACTACCAGTTCCCAACTCCACAGGTGTGGACTGGGAGTACTGGAGCGACTGGCACCGTCGGATTGAATGGCGGCTTCCAGAGCTTCTACAACCTGCAGGAAGGCGTTACCTGGAACGGACAGTTTGCTAACGGCCAGGGCATCCTGTACAACGGCGCGCTGCTTAACGGCAACATGAGCGACTTCGTCGTGACCTTTGATCAGGGCGTATATGCCGCTGGAACTTACATCCAGTCTGACTACTACGGCCCATTCACCGCATTCGTCACGCTGTATGACCAGAACAGCAACGTGATCGGAGTATTCAGTGCGGGTGGTTACTCCACCTATGGTCCGGGAACAGCCTTGTTCCTTGGTGCCTACGATAGCGTCCCGTTCTACGCCGCGCAGTTTGGCGTCATCGATCAGTTCGGCTACGACGATATCGCCATCGGCACAACGTGGTACAACACAACCCCCGAGCCCGGAACGCTGGTGCTGTTTGGTTCCTCGGTGCTCGGACTGGCGGGCTATCTGCGCCGCCGGTTGTATTAAGGAGGCTCTTCGATGCGTAAACTCCTATTGCTTACCCTCGTAGTGCTCGTCGTCGGCACGCTGGGCTTCGCGCAGGTAACTCGAGACTCCGCCGTGCAGCAGTTCAACAAAGCGGTGGCCACCGGCAAAGCACAGCTTGTGATGCCGATGGCAGCACCCGGCACACACGCCAAGTCAACCGCGATGTTTTCCGGGCAGAAGCTGTTGGTCAAGAGCAGCATTAAGCCAACGAACGTGCCCACTGAGCCGTGGTTCTGCGACTATAACAATGGCTCTCAGGTGCTGGTTTGCCCGAAGGGCGTGGAAACCGCCTATTCGACGAACTTTCCCGGAGCCAATGGTGGCGCTGGCATGACCGTTGCCATCGTCGATTTCTTCTACTACAACTGGGTCGAGTCCGCGCTGGCGCAGTACAACTCCGACATGCATCTTCCGGCTTGCACTGTAGCCAATGGCTGTCTCACGCTGGTTGACATGAGCAACGGCAATGAATGCGACTACTGCTATGGATGGGAAGTTGAGTCCATGCTCGACGTCGAGGCTGTCCATGCCATGGCACCCAATGCAAAGATCGTATTCATCGGCGGCGATCCGTACAACGACGGCAGCAACGAAGAGTTGTTCGCCCAGTCTGTGGGTGACGCAACCTCCAACAGCTGGACGTTCAACGGTGGCGAGTTCCCCTACTGGGAAGTTTATCTTGGTCAGGGACCGCCGACGCTGTTTGCTTCCGGCGATGGCGGTTACTTCCCAGCCGAGGGAATTGCCTATCCCTGCACTTCGCCGCTGGCGACTTGCGTGGGTGGAACTTCGCTCTACCTCAATCCGAATTTGACGAGAAATGCTGAGTACGCCTGGAGTGGCGCTGGCGGCGGTTGCAGTGCCGCTTTCGCGTTGCCGAGCTACCAGGGCCTCGTCGGCTCGGGCGCATGCTCTCCCAATCGTGCGGCGCCCGATATCGCTGCCATCGCTGATCCGAATACCGGCTTCGCCGTTTACATCGGCGGACCTTACTACTCGGGTTACTATTACGGAATAGGAGGCACCAGCGTCGCGACTCCGATCAATGCCGGCTTAGTTGCCGATATGGATACGGCTCGCGTCAGCTTCGGCAAGACCAAGCTGACCTACACCAGCTTTAACGGCGAGCTCTATCCCGCTGCGGCTTACAACTACAACTATTACGTATTTGATGTAACGATCGGCAACAATGGCTATCCGGCTGGGCCGCAGTTTGACCTGGTTACGGGACTCGGCGTGCCGAACGGTAAGGCAATTGCCAGCCGCTTCTTCGGTATCCCATAGCATCGGGAAGCCCCAAGAGCGCCTAGGCTTGGTAGATAACAAGACCCTCTCTCATGACCCCATCCCGGACACGCCGGGGTGGGGTTTTTCTATTCAATCAGCCAGCGAGTCATCGCGCGTGATTTCGGGTTGCAATAGAATATGACTGTGCGGATACGTGTGTTCATCCTCGCGATCGCGTGTTTGTGTCTCAGCGGCCTTGCCTTGGCGCAGAGCAACGACGACGATGGCCCCATGACCCGCGTGCCGGTCGACAAGTCGGCGCCGCCGCCGAAAGACAATCGCAAGGCCCCACCTCGTTCCGACCAGCTTGCCCCCGACGAGAGTTCCAGTAAGCAGACCGAGATTGACGTTACTCCGCCATCGGGCGACGCCAAGAAGAGCGCCGATGCCGACAACAGCGAACTGGGCGAGTTCCACCCCTGGGATCCGCACAAGGCCGCCAAGTGCATCGAGGTGGGCGACTATTACTTCAAGGAGGGCAATTACCGCGGCGCCATCAGCCGTTATCAGGAGGCGCTGGAGTGGAAGCCCCGCGACGCCGAAGCCACTTACAAGCTCGGCGAAGCGCAGGAAAAGTCTGGCGACGGGACGGCAGCGCTAGGCAACTATCAGGCGTACCTTAAAATCCTTCCCAAAGGGCCATACGCCGAGAAGGCGCAGAAGGGCATCGACCGTCTGAAATCCAAGGCTGGCGCGACTTCCGCCAAAGCGGCTCCCAACCCCAGCTAGATCCGACTCTTGGTAGAGCCGCGCTTCAGCGCGGCGTTTGCGCGTCATTCTCAGAGAACTGAGCCGGCTTCAGCCGGCGGCACAATCACCATAACCCTCACATCGTTTTCTCCATAAGTTGAGTCCCGCGCGCCCACTCCTATATGGTGAAGGCTGCTCGTGAAGAAAACCTCCCAACCAAACAAGTTTCTCGCCCGCCGCCGTGACCTGAGCCCGCGCACCGCGATCCCTTTTGTACTTCTCGCGATCTTCGCACTGCAATCGTTTTGGTTCATTCGCACCCAATCGCTCACCTATGACGAGCCCGCGCACATCATCGCTGGGGTCGACGCTTGGCGCCATGGACGCTTCGAAGTCTGGAACGACCATCCGCCGCTCGGCCGCCTCTGGTTGACGCTTGCCATGACGCGCCTCGACAGCCACTACGAATGGCGGCAGTTGCCCACCGGCTACCGCATCGAAGCCATGCAACCGGGACCGGAAGAGATCGCCGCGCGTACTCGTCCCATGAACACGCTGCTCGGCATCGTGCTCGGAGCAACGTTGTGGTTCGCTGCGCGCCGTCTGTTCTCCGAAGGGGCAGCCAACGTTGCACTGGCGTTGTTCGCCTTCATGCCGTCGCTTATCGCGCACTATTCCGTTGCCACCACCGACGGCATCGGCACGCTCTTCATCTTTCTCGTCGCATTCCAACTCATCCGCTGGCGACACAAACCAAACTGGACGCAGACCGTTCTACTGGGATTGGCACTCGGCGGACTGCTGCTGGCCAAGTTCTATGCGCCTCCGCTGGTATTTCTGGCGTTGGCGCTCATGCTGACGCTCAAACCCACAGGCATTGCGCGCAGTCCCACACAATGGAACTGGAAGCCGACCGTCGCAGCACTTGCTCTCGCGCTCGTAACTCTTTGGGCTGGATATTTCTTCCACGTCTCGCATCTTACGGTTGGAGACGGCAAGGTGATCGCGTCTTTCCCCAACCGCGGCCTGAAGACCTGGGCGACGAAGTCGACTTTGCATCTCAGCGTCGCGGTTCCTGCGGGCGAATTCTTCGAGGGCTTGCGCGAAGTCGCTATCAGCAACAAGCGCGGACGTCCGGCATGGTTTTTCGGCAGAATCTATCCCACCGGCGGCATTAAGCTCTACTATCCCGCCGCCATCGTGCTCAAGTGGCCCCCGATTTTGCTGGCGCTCTTCCTCGCCAGTCTGTTGATGGGAGTTCGCCGCGTCTGTAGTGCCCCCGGCGACCTACTGGCGATGTGCGCCTTCGCGCTGCTGTTTCTGTTTTTCGCAATTCAGTCGAAATACGACATCGGCGAGCGTCACATTCTCCCGCTCTACCCTTTTGTACTGCTGGTCGCCTGCTCGTTCTGGGAACACGTGAAGCAGCGCAAGTCCGCGCTGATCGTGCTCCTCATCGTACTCGGCCTCAATGCCGCCGACACGCTGCGTTCTGCCCCCGACTATCTCTCTTACTTCAACATTCTGGTGAAGCCGACCAACAGTTGGCGCTATCTCACCGACAGCAATCTCGACTGGGGACAGGGCCTCATCGCCCTGCGCAACTACGAGCAGCAGCATCCGAATGACACTGTGCGCGTGGCCTACTTCGGCTCGGTCAATCCTGCGCTATATGGTGTGAAGGCGTTGCCGCTGCCGCCGGACGATCGTAGCCCCGGAAAGGTTGTCATCGGCGCAAGCGCTCTGTCAGGACAAGTCCTTCCGGATCCCAACACTTACCGCTGGTTGCTCAACTACCAGCCGACACAGATGATCGACCGCTCGATGTTCGAGTACGACATCAAGTAGTTACCGTTGCGAGGCCGAACGACTTCAGAAGCGTGTGCTGGCATGGGAGCGGGCGCAGTGAAGTTTAGGGCCAGGTGGAATGCGATGTATCCCACTTCTGAAACAGCGGACAATAACGTCGCGTCAGGCACGCTGTGCAACGGCCCGGGCGGATGAACAATCGGGGAAACAAGTGAGTTTCCAGCCAGCCTTCGGCAGGAACAGTCTTGAACCTGCTGCCTCCGCAAAGTCGGCAATGAATGGCGAACAATTTCATCTCGAAACCGTGTCGTTATTCCGACACCAGCCGTGAGCGGCCAGCAACCTCACGACGCAAGGGTTTGCCGCGGAGCGCACATCCCTGTCGACTAGCGTTGGATCGTTACTCAGTATCGCTAGCTTCAATGTCCTCGATCGAATCGACAGAGCCCGGCTGTTGCTTCGCCGGCGATTTCATATCAGCCTGAGTGAGTCGGCTGCCGCACACGCTGCACTCCCAAACCACCGATACGCCACCCATGACCTTGGCTGCACTCGGATGCCACTTCTTCGACATTTCGCTGTTGCACTCGCCGCAAATCATGAAGAAGCGCTCTCCGGTGACTCGGAAGCTCTAAGAGAGGAAGACTTCAGATAGGCTGACTTAGTTCAGAGGATCTGAAAGAGGAGAGGAACGGCTCGCTCAAATCCGAGCTTAGTCTCTTGCCGTAGGCAGGTCAACGACCAGCCACCGTCTCACCCCATCTTGATGTTGTTTTCGCCGATTGTTTGGAACACCGACAGAACGTGAGTAATGCCAAGTAGCTGCCGAACAGACGTGCCGACATTCATAAGCTCCAGAACACACCCTGCTGACTTGGCCGAAACGTACATGCGTACCAGCACGCCGATGCCGGTGCTGTCCATGTGAGTGAGTTCCGTAAAGTCCAGCACGATTCGCTGCGGTCCCGGAATCAGCTCGCTCACCTTGCGGTAGAAGAGATCGCTCACTCCTGCCACCAGCCTGCCGTTGCAATGCACCACGATGACATCGCCCTTGCGGTCAACCGTGAGCGTCAGGCGGCTTGCAGATGCTTTGTCAGACATCAGTACCTGCCTCATTGGAATTCGAGAAATTGGAAATCGGTGCTCGAGATTGTCACATATCGGGGCAGGGAATGGAACAGCGTATCGTGTGAGCTCCGCTCTACCGACCGCCGAGTTGCGCTAGCACCGCACGCGCCGCTTCATAGTTCGGATCGATCGCCAGCACCGCCCGAAGCTCCGCTCGCGCTTCTTCATACCGTCCACTGGCCGCTAGCGCCGTAGCTAGGTTGGTGCGGTACTCAAGGTCGTCTGGCGCGATCGCAATTGCGGACTCGAACTGCTCGACGGCATCGGGATAGCGGCCCTGCTCGCCAAACACCGTTCCGAGGTTGTTGTGCACGGACGCACGAAAACCATCGTGATCCTGGTGGACCGCGAGCGCCTGCTGAAAATAACCTGCGGCCTGGTCGAGTCGACGGCTGTGCCTTTGCGCATAAATTCCCAGCGCGTTCAAGACGTTCGCGTCGTCCGGCGACGCAGCGATGGCGCTTTGCAGGTAGGTCGCTGCTTCGTCCCAGCGGCCCGCCCTGGTCAGAATCAATCCTTGTTCGCCGTCCACCTCACGATCATCGGGAGCAGCCTCGCGCGCTCGACCCAGCATCTCCAGCGCACGACTGATTTCCGCGCGCTCGCCGTAGATTGAGGCGAGTCCTTTGTATGCAAGCGCCATCTGCAGCCGATCCGGCGGAGTCTCAGCGGCCGCATAGTTCGCAGCTTTCCAGTAATGGTCCTCCGCCGACCCTAAGCTGGCGGGATTTTCGCTCTGTGCCGCGGCGACCATAATATGAGCGAACGGAGCATCGGGTGACGTCTCCAAAGTTCGCGTAAACAACATGGCATCGTCCGTCCAATCACGGTTGCGGATCACCGTCACCGAGCCCAAAATCAAGACGACCACCGCCGCAGCCGATATCGCCACCGACTTGCGAAACTGTTTCGGAACGCGTTCCAATGCTTCAGCCGCGAGCAGCGCGACCAACAAGCAGAAGCCCACTGAGGGGAGATACAAGTAGCGCTCTGCGAAAACGTTTCTGCCGACTGCGTAAATATCCGTCACCGGAATTAAAGCGATGAAGACCCATACCATGCTGAACGCAATCAGTGGTTTTCGCCTTGCCGCGTACACCACACAAGCGCAGGCGGCGACGAGGAAAAGAATTCCGGCGAGGGCGCGCAATCCGAACGGTGAGCCAATCGGTACGAACAGGTGATACGCGTTAAGTGGCGTCGGGACCAGCAGCTTCCACCAGTACGTCATCAGCAGATAGGGAACCGTCAGGGCAAACTGAAGTGGTGTGAGCTGCCAATTCCGCTGGCTCGCGGCGATTACACCCAGCAAGCGGAACCGCAGGAGCAGATATCCCGCCAACATAATCCAGAACGGCAGCGAAAGCATTGCTGCAGACTTGGCGCGTTTGATGTTGTCGGCCCGATGCGAATTCAACAGCACATACACAGCAATCAGTAACGGAAAAACTACAGCCGTTTCTTTCCACAGCAGCGACGTCGCAAAACAGGCGACCGAAGCTATCCATAGGAGCCAGGGCTTGCTTGTCGGCGTGGCAGAACGGCTGTCGGCCGGCGACTCACCATAAACAAACAGAAATAAGACAAAGCTGGCCAGTATGAACAACGTGCAGCCGATGTCTGGCAACGCCGAGATCCAATCGACGGCTTCGGAGTGAATCGGATGCACAGCGAACAGCGCGGCGCCCGCGAAGGCAATCCCCATGCGCCGAGTCGCCTTCCAGAAAAATCCGAAAGCCAGTAATACCGAAGCCGCTGCAAACATCAAGTTCACGATGTGAAACGCAAACGGATTCACACCCGACAGTGCGATGACTGATCGGTATGTGGCCATCTGCAGGGGACGATAGTAAATGTTGCTTGCCGCGGACCCGCGATGAAGATAGCCCCACACACCTGCAGAAAACAGGTGTGACCAATCCGCACCCGGCCGCAGGTCCGGATTCATCACGATCTGCTGATGGTCGTCCCAAACGAACCCGTTTCGCAGGCTATTCACATAAGGCAGAATCGACAGCGCTAGAAGAAGACAACCTGCCAGCAGCGGTCGCCAATCCCACTTGCGACGAGCCGGCCTCTTCGCCGCGACCAGCTCCAACCTCGCCGGCCTGGCGACGCGTCGTTTCAGTTGCGACTTCATACGGCCCCGCAGCCCACGACTTGTCAGGCGGACAAGAAGAAACGCTTAGCAGCAGGCGCGCGTCGACATCAATCACTAGAACAGCTGAGGCGAACGCACCCCGACGTTTCGGGTTTGACGTACCCTGCTGAGTTTTGGCACACGAGAAAATCTGTTCCAATTACGCGTGATCGGCGATGGAAGTTCCGCGAAGTAAATTTAGTAGTCGCGCAACTGTGATTCTGAGAGCTCGGCGGCGAAACGTGTGGGATGGGAAAACGCACGCTCGAACGCGCAGGGACGAAACGCGCATAGTGAACATCCGCGAGTGGTCACCGGTTCGAAGCTGTTCAACCCATCAATCTGCGAACTGTCCCACGGGCGAACAGTCGCAATCGGTTCAGGCGGGGCTTTCTGGCGACTCTTACCGTTTTTTATCGGTCTTTAACAGGATGGAGTGCCCCACGGGAACAATCGCTCCACGTGTGGCATCGGCGTTGTGCGCGCGCGTCATAACTTCGGTGCGCACATAGCTCACGAACTCCGACATCTGGTGCTGCATTTCTTCCATTCGCTCGCGCATTTGGAGAATGATGGCAATGCCCGAGATGTTCACGCCGAGATCGCGGGCCAGCGACAGGATAAGCTCCAGCCGCTCCAGGTCTTCGTCGGTGTAGAGGCGCGTATTACCCTCCGTGCGCGACGGCTTGAGCAGCCCTTCGCGCTCGTAAAGGCGCAGCGTCTGCGGATGGATGCCATACATCTCCGCCACCGAGCTGATCATGTACGCGCCTTGTTTTTTACGCTTGCCCATAGTCTTTGAAGAGGCACGGCTTCAGCCGTGCCGTCTGCAATCCCTTAATTGAATTGTCATCCCGAGCGGGCTTTAGCCCGCGAGGGATCCGCTTTTCGTGCCTGCGCAACTACGAACCATGGCGAAACTCGTCCCGCCTCATCGCATACACCAAATGTGGGAGCCCATAGTGCATTACCTGCCGCTCCAACTTCATTCCATTCCGCTCCGCCACGCCCCGCGACGGCGTGTTCTCGGGACGGATCAACGAGATCACCTTCCCGGCGCCGAATATTCGGAACGCCAGTCCCATGCAGGCATGCGCAGCCTCCGTAGCGTATCCGTGCCCCCACTGGTCTCGCCGAAAGTGATAACCCACTTCCATCGCCAGTTCACCCTCGACGCTCTGCTTGATGATGCCGCAGTCGCCGATCAGGTCATCACTGTCCTTCAGTGTGACCGCGAACAGACCGTAGCCGTCTTCGCGGTAACGCCTCAGATTGCGCTCGATCCATTGTTCAGCATCGGCACGGTTGAACGTCTTCGGATAGTACTGCATGGCAACATCATCGCCGATGATCGCAAACACCGAGTCAACATCCTCGCGCCGAAACTTCCGCAACCGCAGCCGCTCGGTCTCTAGCACCAAATCCTGCGTCGCATTTTGTGCCTCGACCATCAATCCTCAAGACCAGTTACCAGTGACCAGTTACCAAATACTGAGAGCTAATTGCTTACTGCTAAACTTTCTCCCACAACTCTTCTCGTGGGTCCTCTGGATTCAACTTCGCCAGCTCGCGCAGAATCTCCTTTGACTTTTCGTCGCGCACCGCCGGAACTACGACCTTCACTTCCACGATCTCGTCGCCGCGCACGCCTTCCTTGGTTG
The DNA here is from genome assembly GCA_963749635.1 of uncultured Acidobacteriaceae bacterium. Classification (GTDB taxonomy): domain Bacteria; phylum Acidobacteriota; class Terriglobia; order Terriglobales; family Acidobacteriaceae; genus DASRAA01. The sequence goes on along the minus strand of CAVVNW010000005.1, from coordinate 85,220 downwards.
CCGATGGAACACCTTTCTCGCGCAACCGCAACTTCTGTCCGGACTGTGTTCCCGGCGGAATCTTCAGCTGTGCGCGCCCGTCGATAGTCGGAACTTCGACTTTGCTGCCCAACGCAGCCTCGCTCACCGTTACAGGAATCGTCAGGTAAATGTCGTCGCCGTCGCGCTTGAACACCGGATGCTCGCCTATCCGAATGATGATGTACAGATCGCCCGCAGGCGCGCCCATCGTGCCGGCGTTGCCGCGTCCGGCCAGTCGAATGCGCTGTCCATCGCGCGTGCCGGCCTTAATGCGCACCTTGAGCGATTCTTCGCGCTCGAGCCGTCCTTCGCCGTGGCAGACCGGACATACGGTGCGGTTCTTTCCCGAACCACCGCAGCGCGGACACGGCATGTTGAACTTCATGCTCCCACTCTTTTGCGTGATCTGGCCTTTGCCCTTGCACTCCGGACAAACACCAGGACTCTCAAGGTACCCGCGCCCGTGACAATTCGCGCAACTTTCCAGGTGCGGCACGCTGAGCTGCAACTCCGCACCCTTGATGGCCTGCCAGAAGTCGACATTCATCTGGTATTCCAGGTCGCTGCCCGGCATCGGACGCGGTGCAGCTTCCTGCCTTCCGCCGCCTCCGAAGATGCCGGAAAAAATATCGCGGAAGCCGCCTGCGCCTCCGCCGCCGCGCCGCGCGCCTTCGGCGATGTCGCTGAAGTCGAAGCCGCTGAAATCAAACGGAACTTCCTGTTGCTGATAACCGCCGGATGAGGCCGCGCCATTGTTTGCGCCGAATCCGCCCGCGCCAAAACCTTCGCCGCGCGCATACGCCTCGGCCGCCGCCGGATCGATGTTGTCGGAGTAGAACCCAAGTTGGTCGTAAATTTTGCGCTTCTTGGGATCGCTGAGAACGTCATTGGCCTCGGAGATGGTCTTGAACTTCTCCTCCGCGGACTTATCCGGATTCACGTCGGGGTGATATTTACGCGCCAGCTTGCGAAACGCCTTGCGGATATCGTCCGCCGTCGCTGTCTTCTTCACCCCAAGCGCGCCGTAATAGTCTTTCTTGTCCGTTGTGGCCATTCGTTTCTCTACGCAACGAGTCCCTCCGAGCGGGAGGGACTGCTCTCACTGCAACTTTAACATCGCGCGCCGCGCGCGCCGGATCGTCAGTTGACGCTTCCCGTTCCTTCGCTCGCAGTCGGCACGACGATGTTGGGCACGAATCCCTCTTCATCTTCCAACACCGCGATCGCCTTCGCCATTCCGCCCAGTCCCGCCGTCAGCAGATACCACCGCTCATCCTGTGGATTGAAATTCAACATGTACGACTTACCGTTTAATTCAAAATGCACTTCTGTTCCTCACCCTCTAACCCAAACTTCCCAATCTTGCTTTGAAAGGGCACGGCTTCAGCCGTGCCGTAACGTGCTCAGAAAGTGTCGGGCTTTAGCCCCTGAGGGAAATCGCCCTGCGGACAAGGGGCGCACATGGCGCCCCTCCCGCAATACACCAGCTACCAGTCACCAGTTACTTCTTCTCGTCCACATCCACGTACTCGGCGTCGATCACACCTTCATCTTTCTTCTGCGGCTCGCCGCCGCCCTGTCCATGTGTTTCGGGACCCGAACCGGTCGCCCCGCCAGCCGGTGCCGACTGCGCCTTGTACATTTCCTCGGCCAACTTGTGCGAAGCCTGCGTCAGCCGCTCGCGCGCCGAATCCATCGCCTTCGCGTCGGAGCCTTCGAGCGTCTTCTTCGCGTCAGCCAGCGCGTTCTCCACGTCGCCGCGCTCCTGGCCCGAAATTTTGTCGCCATGCTCGCGCAGCATTTTTTCGATCTGGTACACCATGCCGTCGAGCTGGTTGCGCGACTCAATCTCCGCCTTGCGTTCTTTATCTTCCGACGCGTGTGCCTCGGCTTCCTTCGCCATGCGGTCGACTTCCTCTTTGCTCAGGCCCGAAGACGACGTAATCGTGATCTTCTGGTCCTTGCCCGTGGCCATATCTTTCGCGGTCACGTTGAGGATGCCGTTGGCGTCGATATCGAACGTAACTTCAATCTTTGGAACGCCGCGGGGTGCCATCGGCAGTCCCGTCAGGTGGAACTTGCCCAGGGTACGGTTATCGCGCGCCATCGGCCGTTCGCCCTGCAACACGTGCACCTCGACCGAATCCTGGTTGTCGGCCGCCGTCGAAAACGTCTCCGTCTTCTTCGTCGGAATCGTGGTGTTGCGCTGAATCATCGGAGTCGCCACGCCGCCAAGTGTCTCAATCGAAAGGGTTAACGGAGTTACGTCGAGCAGCAGCAGGTCTTTCACCTCGCCACCCAGCACCCCTCCCTGAATCGCCGCGCCGATCGCGACCACTTCGTCCGGATTGACGCCCTTATGCGGTTCTTTGCCGAAGAGCTTCTGCACCAGCGCCTGAATGGCCGGCATGCGCGTCTGTCCGCCGACCAGCACTACTTCGTTGATTTGCGAGGGAGTTACGCCCGCATCCTTCATCGCGCGTTCGCACGGCCCGATGGAGCGGTCGATGATGTCGCGTACCATTTCCTCAAGTTTTGAACGAGTTAGCGTTTTCACCAGGTGCTTGGGCCCGCTCGCATCCGCCGTAATGAACGGCAGATTGATTTCGGTCTGCATGGTGGTCGAAAGCTCGATCTTGGCCCGCTCGGCCGCATCCCGTAACCTCTGCAGTGCCATTTCGTTACCCTTGGCCCGCAGATCCAAACCTTCGTCCTTCTGGAACTCGGCAATCAACCAGTCCACAATGCGCTGGTCGATGTTGTCGCCGCCGAGGTGAGTGTCGCCGTTAGTCGACTTGACTTCAATGACACCCTCGCCAACTTCAAGAATCGAAACGTCAAAGGTGCCCCCGCCAAAGTCATAGACAGCAATGGTTTCGTCCTTTTTCTTGTCGAGACCGTAGGCCAGCGCGGCTGCCGTCGGCTCGTTAATGATGCGTTTTACCTCAAGTCCAGCAATCTGCCCGGCATCTTTGGTCGCCTGGCGCTGCGCATCATTGAAATAAGCCGGAACGGTGATCACGGCATCGGTGACTTTTTCGCCGAGGTAGTCTTCCGCAGCCTTCTTTAACTTCTGTAGAATCAACGCGGAGATCTGTGGCGGGGTGAATTCCTGCCCCTGCGCGACGACGGCCACGTGATCGCCTGACTGGACGACCTTGTACGGAACCATCTTCATTTCTTCATTGACTTCGTCGAAGCGACGGCCCATGAAGCGCTTAATCGAGTAAATTGTGTTCTCAGGGTTGGTAATTGCTTGCCGTTTGGCCACTTGACCTACCAAACGCTCGCCATTTTTGGTGAATCCTACCACTGAGGGCGTGGTACGCCCGCCTTCTTCGTTGGGGATGACTTTAGGCTCGCCGCCTTCCATGACGGCGACCACGGAGTTCGTGGTGCCTAAGTCAATTCCGATAATCTTTGACATTGTTGCCCGCCTCCTAAACTTGTGTATTGCGTAAGTTGCTGATTTTGAGAGCGTTGTCTGACAGCAACCGCTTTATAACAGCCCCACTATAAGACTTGAGTGTCTTAGTGTCAAGTTGTTAGATGAGGAAAATCGTGGGCGCGGTGCAGCAAATTGGGATGGATCTCGGGCTACGCCAGAAGGGTCGGGAAGTGGCTAGTGGGCAGTGGATGGTGGATAGTCAAAACCCGCGGAACCGGAGGTCTTTTCATAGATCCACTATTCACTATCCACTGTTATAACATTCATTATAATGTGATTTTGAGCTCAAATTGCATCCGTTCGGGGAGGAGAGAATGAAGACAAAATTGCGCAAGATCGGGAGCGGGTTTGGTGTGCTGCTGCCGAAGAAGGTCATCGACAACCTGCGGCTGTCGGTGGGAGACGAACTGGAGCTAGTCGAGCAGGAGTGGGGCATCGAGCTGTCGCCATTCGATCCGGACTTTGCGACCAGGTGGAGGCGTTCCGGCGGACCGAGGGGCAGCACCGGAACAGCTATCGCGAGTTAGGGAAAAAGAAATGACGGCGCCACGACTGAAACGGCTGGACGTGCGCGGGCTGACTGCGATCCACGGGGAACTGATGGCGCGCTACGGCGGAGGCTCGCGCGAAGTGGACGAGGGAAAGCTTGATCTGTCGATTGTGCGGTCGGAGCTGGTGGTGCGTGATCCGCACTGGAAGAGGCGAGCGCGGCTGGCGGCAGGATACGGATGGCGCATACTGTTCAACCGTCCGTTCGCCGAGGGAAACGAACGGATGGCGCTGGCGGCGATGGTGACTTACCTGGAGATGAACGGCTTCACGTGGAACTGTGGCGAGGTGGAAGAGACGGCCATAGTGCAGCGCGCCGCCGCGAAAGAAATAAAGGAAGACGAGTGGGAAGCGTGGGTGGTGAGGAACGTGGGGAAGAGTTGAGATGTCGGTTTTCAGCGCGGAGGTGCGGGAGCGCGTAGAGATTGATCGAAATTGGTTTGGTAAAGGGCCTTGGATTCAGCGCGCAAGTTAGCTCAGAGGGTGCTATACGGGCCCTTGGCATCAGCCCGACATTGCCAACGTCGATCGAATGTGGGCCGCCTTCACAAACGATACTCCAGAAAATATACTAATCATTCTTCTAAACACAACATATACATGTGTTTATATTGATTGATTTATTACATGTTCTGTAATACATTATGTACATGAGCACGCTCCTAAAGTCCGCACGGAAGCACCTGAATCTCACTCAGAAGCAGGCGGCAGACCGCCTTGGTGTGTCTCAGCCGTATTTTGCTTTATTGGAATCAGGCAGGCGGCGTCTGTCACCGAAACTCGCCAGGCGTGCGGTGCAACACTTACAGGCTTCTCCCTCCGTTGTTCCCTGTACTGGAGTGTTGGGACGACCAAAGGCATCGGAATTGCCTCGCCAATTGAGTGCGCTTGGATACCCGGGCTTCGCATCCGTGCGCGCTGGATGGCATCGGAACCCTGCGGATGTTCTTCTTCTTCTTCTTCTCTCGCAGGAAGTGTTGGAATCGCGAGTTGCAGAAGCACTCCCTTGGGTTCTCCTGCATTACACAGACATGGATCGGGGTTATCTTGTGCGTGAGGCACGATTGAGAAATCTCTCCAACCGTCTTGGATTCGCGGTATCGCTCGCACTTCGAGTTGCGGAACGCCGAAACGAGCAGGGAAGCAAAGCCTATCAGGTTCTCACTGCTCTCCAAGATGAACTTCGGGAGAGCCGGTTGGCCTCTGAGGACACATTCGGTCATCCCATGCCTGAGGCAGAGCGTGAGTGGGTTCGCAGCAACCGCTCACCCGATGCCGAGTATTGGCACGTGCTCTCAGACTGGAAGCCGGAACATCTCCAGTACGCCGATGCCTGACCAAACCGTTGTACTTCCACCTCCTTGGGACAAGTTTCTCCGGGAGGTGGATGCCCAGTTGCCGGAAAGAGTCCACCTTGTGTGTATTGGAGGATTCGTACTTGCTGCTCTGTATGGATTCCCGCGCCCCACGGACGATCTCGATTATCTGTCGATCTACCCCAAACAAGCATCGGAGTTAATCGAAGAGATTGCGGGAAAGAACTCAGCACTCGCCCGACGATACAAAGTCTTCATCCATTCCGCCGGCGGTGTTGTGGATCTGCCGGAAGAATACAAAGATCGGTTGCTGCCCATCCTACTGTCTTACGAACGGCTACAAATAGCAGTACCCGACCCTTACGATCTTGTGTTGTCGAAGCTGACAAGGAACAGCCCAAAAGATCGAGAGGACGTGAAGCATGTTGCCATAAAGAGTCGACTCTCATTCGCGACCCTTATGGAACGTTTCGAGAACGAAATGGACTGGATTGCGAACGCTGAGCGACACCGCACCACACTTAACCTGTGGCGTCAGCTTGGATGTTGGACTGATGAACAGCAAGCATAAGACCGTCGGTGGCCCGATCATGATCACCATCATCATGACCGTTGGAAAAGACCAACGACGACCTTGCGGCCAATGATTGTTCATGATGACTCGAAAGACCAAAGCACCGGCCGGAATCAGGCAATTGTATGGCCACGGGAAATGTCGGCCACCAGCCTCGTGACTTACCACACGGAACTGTGGCGAGGTGGAAGAGACGGCCATGGTGCTGCGAGCCGCCGCCGAAGGAAATGAAGGAAGACGAGTGGGAAGCGTGGGTGGTGAGGAATGTGGGAAAGAAGTCGTAGGCCACTCCATTCTTCGTGACGCCCTTACCGCCATCGCGGAAAGATCGTGACTTCCGTTGTGTCGCGTGCTCTTATAGCGTTTCGCAATCCATATGGCGCTTCCGGACTACCAATCGCTGTTTCTCCCTGTGCTGCGAGTGAGTGCTGATGGGCAAGAGCACTCGATGGCTGAACTACGGGAACACGTAGCAGTCGACCTAAAGCTCTCGCCAGACGACTTGGCTCAGAAGCTTCCGAGTGGCAAGCAACCCGCTTTCACAAATCGAGTTGCATGGGCAGTAGTGTATCTCTCAAAAGCCCAAGCACTCGATCGGGTGAAACGCGGAGTTTTCAAGATCACAAAGCGCGGCCAAGAACTTCTTGCCCTCAACCTCCCTAATCTCACGAACAAGAATTTGGCCGCATATCCAGAATTCGTAGCATTCCAAAAAGGTGCCCACACCCAAGGCGGCGGCAACGAAGCTGAAAAACCCGATAAGACAGAAACGCCCGAAGAGCAAATCGCAGGCGCCTCACGACTACTTCGGGATGCGCTTGCAACTGACGTATTGGAAGCTGTGAGGAAAGGGTCTCCAGGTTTCTTCGAAGGACTTGTAATCGATCTGCTGGAAAAGATGGGGTACGGTGGCCTAGTCGACCAACCGGGAGAGGTCGTCGGCGGTCCCGGTGATGCAGGAATTGACGGCATGATTAGGGAAGACAAACTCGGCTTAGACGTCATCTACGTCCAAGCTAAACGTTGGGCCAATTCAGTAGGACGGCCGCAGATCCAAGCCTTCGCCGGAAGTCTCGAAGGCGCGAAAGCCAGAAAAGGCGTTTTTATCACAACGTCTACTTTTACGCAGGATGCAAGGACCTACGTCAAACATATCGAGAAACGAATTGTGCTGATTGACGGAAGGGAATTGGCCGACCTCATGATTGATCACAACGTCGGTGTAAGCATTTCTCAGACGTACGAGCTGAAACGGTTGGATTCGGACTATTTCGAATCGTGACCGTGAGTTGTGCGCTAACCAGGAAAAACGTTTCGAGGAAGCGTGGGCGGAAATGGGCGGTGGCGTGTTGTAGGGGCTCTCCATCTTACTTTTCGAGTTACCCTGCGCTTGCGGGTGGACTTGGGTCGCGCGTCGGAGCGCGTCAACCCGTCGAACGAACCTGCTATTTCCCACTCGGCGAGATCTTCCCACCTTGGATTTTCCATTTGGATCAACTTGCAAACTGTAGCTCGACCTGTGCTCTTGAGTTCTGTTTCGCGAGCGATAGCGTCGCTAGAGGAATTGAACGGCTCAAAATAGACCAGCCTAAAATCTTCCTTCTTGGCAATGAATGAACTGAACCTAGCGTCGTCGTGGTCGTGGATTTGGGTGGCCAGATCGTCGGTGCTGTAGGTACGAAGAGCTCGAGAATTGTTGGCGAGGATGTAAACGTAGTAAAGGGGCGCGGGGTCGAACATGTCGCTAGTTTGCCCGCACGATCGCGATTGCGCAGTGACCAGCATCACGACAAGGTGTAACAGTGGGTCCTTCGACTGCGCGCTCGCGCGATCCGCAAACGGTGCGGATTGAAGAAGAACAGGCGAGCGCTCCGCTCAAGATGACAAGTCAAACTTAGGCCCGTGCGGGGTGCGCGCGTCTGAGGGTGGGCAGGGACTTGATCGACTTGCCCGACTTTTGCTCCGCGAGGCGAATTTCATAGAGGCTTTGCAGATTCAGCCAGAACTCCGGCGAGGTGCCGAAGAAATGAGCCAGGCGCAGGGCGGTGTCGCCGGTGATGGCGCGGCGTCCGTTGAGGATTTGGGTGATGCGGGATGTGTCGTCCCCGACGGGACTCCGGATTCATATTGATGCTTTCCCCACCGTTGAAACGGTGGGCTTTCTTATAACGCGCCCGGGGCGCTCGGGATCGCTAGTCACCCTTTCCCACCGTTGAAACGGTGGGCTTTCTTATGACGCGCCCGGGGCGCTCGGGATCGTTAATCACCCTTTCCCACCGTTGAAGCGGTGGGCTTTCTTATGACGCGCCCGGGGCGCTCGGGATCGTTAATCACCCTTTCCCCACCGTTGAAGCGGTGGGCTTTCTTATGACGCGCCCGGGGCGCTCGGGATCGTTAGTCACCCTTTCCCCACCGTTGAAGCGGTGGGCTTTCTTATGACGCGCCCGGGGCGCTCGGGATCGTTAGTCACCCTTTCCCACCGTTGAAGCGGTGGGCTTTCTTGTGACGCGCCCGGGGCGCTCGGGATCGTTAGTCACCCTTTCCCCACCGCTGAAGCGGTGGGCTTTCTTATGATGCGCCCGGGGCGCTCGGGATCGTTAATCACCCTTTCCCCACCGTTGAAACGGTGGGCTCTCTTATGACGCGCCCGGGGCGCTCGGGATCGTTAGTCACCCTTTCCCACCGTTGAAACGGTGGGCTTTCTTATGACGCGCCCGGGGCGCTCGGAATCGTTAACCACCCTTTCCCACCGTTGAAACGGTGGGCTTTCTTATGACGCGCCCGGGGCGCTGTGTGCGGGCTCGCGATGACAAATCTATAGCTGCGTCGCGTCCAGTCCCGCCATGCGGGACGAAATAAGAAAGCCCAGCGCTTCAGCGCTGGGAAAGCGAGAGTAAGAATCCGAGTGCCCCGGGCACGGCATACGCTCAGTCCCGCCGTGCGGGACGAAATAAGAAAGCCCAGCGCTTCAGCGGTGGGAGGGTTCCGAGTGCCTCGGGCACGGCATACGCTCATCCGAAGATGTATCGATCGTCGTATTCAATCCCCGATTTCTTCAGGATTTCGAGTAGTTCATCCTCAAAGCTGCGCGTGGCATGATGGCGCTCCTGATTCTTGATGTACGCGATCACCGCCCGTTTGTGTGTCGGGCTGACGCTGAAAGCCGAATATCCCTCCTGCCAGGCGAAACCGGCGTCATTCCGGTTCAGCCATCGCGAACTATTGCCTTTCAAATCCTGGAGCGCTTTGGCCAGGGCCAGGGACGCGGGCAACGCGATCAAGAGATGCACGTGGTTGGTGGTGCCTCCGGCAATGATGAGGGGAATGTGTTTCTCTCGCGCTACGCTGCCAAGATAACGCCCGAGTTCGGCGGGATCAGGGATTGAGTCGGCGCGATCTTTGGTGCTGAAAATGCAGTGGACGAGGTTCGATGTGAGAGCGTGCGGCATGGCGATAATCTAGCGGTTTCGAATTTGGGATTCGGTGATGAGGGGCACAGGGGCGTGTGTCGTCCCTTTGTTATGCCGCGCCCGAGGCGCTCGGGTTCGTTATGCAAGCTTTCCCAGCGCTGAAGCGCTGGGCTTTCTTATGCTGTCCCGCGTGGCGGGACGCAATTGTGTTCGGTGCATCGTCGCTCAGGATAACAAGTCGAGAAAGTTGTCAGCAGTCAGTCGCCTGCCGTTGGCAACTGGGGCAGTCGAACACCCCTGCTTATCACACTGCTCCGTGACCTACATCCTTTTCCCGGCCTGTCACTTTTCTTAGAATCGCGTAGTGACGATGAAGGGGGAGTGTTGTCCCAGCATCGGCGGGAGAGTAGTCCCGAGCTAACTCCTTACGGCAGAGGACTATACCCGCAACCTGCTTTGTTGTGAGTGCCTTGCGCGGCGATCTCTGCATCCTCATGAAAACGAGGAATTTACAAAGAGGGGGAGGGGGTACCCAACACCCTCCAATTCCCAAATCGGGAATCGCGGAGAGTCAACAGCAGATTCCCCGCTTCGCGAGGAATGACAATCCAAAAAAGCGACGAATGATAATCCAAAAAAGAGTGATGACAAATCGCTGAGAGCTAATTGCTGAAGGCTGACAGCTGACAGCTACTCAATCCTCAACAGCAGCACTGGTTCGACCATGAACTCGAAGGCGTTGATTCTCTCGATGGCGCTGCGGACTTTGGGTTCGGAGACTGGTTCTACCGTAAAGAACAACGACAGGCGCGTTTTGGGTGAGTGCGGCTCCTGCTGCACGGAGTCGATGTTCATGCCTTCGCGCGAGAGGATCTCGGCGACGCGGGCGATGATGCCGCGCTCGTCGTTGACCGTCAGGCGCAAATACCAGCCTGCGGGTTTGGGCTCGGGCGCGATTTCGAGCTCGCGTGACTCGAGGAAGCCGACTACGTTCTTGGCGCTGAGGCGTCCTGCGGCGAGGTCGCGGGCAATCTCCACCAGATCCGACACGACGGCCGCGCCGGTGGCGTCGCCGCCCGCGCCGCGTCCGTAGAACATCTGCATGCCCAGACGGTCGCCGACCAGGAAGACGGCGTTGTTCACGTCCTCAACCTTGGCCAGCATGGAGCGCCGGCTGACCAGCCAGGGACGCACGGAAACGTCGAGTCCGCTGCCTGTGTCTTCGGCCGAAGCGACCAGACGAATGGTGCGATCGAGGCGCTGCGCGGAACGGATGTCGACGGCGCGCACGTCGCGAATGCCGTAAGTGGGAATGCGGGCCACGTCGAGGCGTCCGCCAAAAGCCATGCGGGCGAGGATGCAGAGCTTGTCGCGCGCGTCCTGACCGTCGATGTCGAAGGTGGGATCGGCTTCGGCGTATCCGGCCTTCTGCGCCTCGGCGAGCGCCTGGTCGAAGTCGATGCCGCGAGATTCCATCTGGGTGAGGATGTAGTTCGAGGTGCCGTTGAGGATGCCGTGCAGGGCGCGCAGGCGGTCTCCGGCGGTGGATTCCTGGATGACGCGCAGGATGGGAATGCCTCCAGCGACGCTAGCTTCGAAGCCGATGGGCAGGTTGCGGGCGACGGCGAGGGCGAAGAGTTCGTCTCCGTGCTCGGCGAGGAGCTTCTTGTTGGCGGTGACGACAGGCTTGCCGTGCTCGAGGGCTCCGCGGAGAAGTTGGAGCGAGTGATCGACTCCTCCCATGGTCTCGACGATGACGTCGACGTCGTCGGAAGTAAGGAGGTCGGTCCAGGCGGTGGTGACGCGGGCGCCTGCTGGAATTTCGGCGGCTTTCACGGGTTGGCGGCGGCAGATGGCGGTGACGACCAACTGCACTCCGCTGCGCTTTTGGATGAGCGGAGCGTGATGCGCGATGATGTCGGCGGTGGCGCGACCGACGGTCCCGAAGCCGACAATTCCTACGCGAACGGTTTGCATAAAAGAGTGGTCAGTGGTTAGTAAAAGCAGGGGCTGAAGCCCCTCGTCATAAAAGTTCGCTATCGGCACGACTGAAGTCATGCCCTGATACGAATCGGTCGCCCGAAGCGAGTTCTTCCGCAAGCTGTAACGTCGTGCCCTGATACGAAACTGTCTGGTGAATCGCTAACTCAACTTTATCAGTTCGGTGGTGTGTTTGAGTTGGCCGCACGCGGCATAGATGTCGCGTCCGCGGGGACGGCGGATGAAGGCGGGGATTCCGGCTGCGATCAGGACGGACTGGAAGGCGAGGACGCGGTCGGGCTCGGGCATGGAAAAAGGAATCTCAGGGCCGGGATTGAGGGCGATGAGGTTGACCTTGGCGCGGAGTCCACGGATGAGATCGACGAGTTCGCGGGCGTGCGAGGGACTGTCGTTGAGGCCGCCGAGCAGGACGTACTCGAAGGTGAGGCGCTCGCGATTGCGGAGAGGGAAGTCGCGCAGAGCGGCGAGGAGCTTGGCGATGGTCCACTTCCTGGTGATGGGCATGACTTCGGTGCGGAGGGCTTCGTTAGGCGCGTTGAGCGAGACCGCGAGTTTGGGGCGGATGTCTTCGGCGCCGAAGTCGACGATGCGCGGGACGATTCCTGAAGTCGACACGGTCATGCGGGAGGCGGGGATTCCGGCCTCGGTGACGAGCGTGCGCACGGCTTGCATGAAGTTGTCGTAGTTAAGGAAGGGTTCGCCTTGTCCCATGAAGACAAGGTTGATGCGGTCGCGGTCGATCTCGACGTGCTGGTCGTTGAGGACGGCGAGGATCTGTCCGACGATTTCTCCGGCGGTGAGGTTGCGGTGGAGGCCAAGAAGAGCGGTCATGCAGAAGGCACATTCGACGGCGCAGCCGATCTGGGAGGAGACGCAGATGGTGGCGCGTTTCGAGTGGCTAGTGGTTAGTGGATAGTGGATAGAAAAAGCAGATCCCTCGGTCGCTGCGCGACCTCGTGATGACAAATCTTTAGAAAGATCGGCGAGTTCGTCGTCGCCTGAGTCGGAGCCGTCGCCGGCTTCACCGCCATCGCCTTCGGGCATCCAGACGGTTTCGACGGACTGGCCGTCAGAAAAAGCAAAGAGGTAGCGGACGGTACCGTCAGAGGAGGTGAATCTCTTGTCTTTCTCTAGCGCGGGCTGACCGACGGAGTAGCTAGCGTCGGCAAGCTGCCGACGGAACGATTGAGGCAGCGTGGAGAACTGTTCGATAGCAGACCATCGTTGCCGGTAAAGGCCGTCTAAAAGCTGGCGGAGGCGATAGGGGGCTTGCGCAAAGCTTTCCAATAGCTCTGTAAGTTGTTCATTGGAAAGGCTTAATAGTTCGCGTTGTTGCGATTCGCTCATGCATCCAATATCCTAGGAAGGGAAGGCAACCCATCTCCCCGACTTCGCGTCGGGACCCTTGCTCCAATCGCGTTCATTTTATCCCAGGCTAGGGACGCAGTTCAGTTGGCAGTAAGGGCGAACAGTTTCATACATTAGAAAAAGGTAATCATGGCAGCAGAAGCATTAACCGTGGCGGCCGACCGGACCATCCATCGAGAGGTGTTGGCCAACGGACTGACCATCTTGACCGAGCAGATGGACCATATCCGCTCGGTTTCGATGGGGATTTGGCTCAAAGCAGGGTCACGAAACGAAGAGGCGGAGGTCAATGGGATCTCCCACTTCGTCGAGCACATGGTGTTCAAGGGAACGACCCATCGCACGGCGGAGGAGATTGCCCGGGAAGTGGACTCCATCGGCGGGAACATGGACGCGTTCACGGGCAAGGAGACGGTCTGCTTCAACATTAAAGTGCTGGATGAGCATTTGCCCATAGCGGTTGATGTGTTGAGCGATATGGTGCTGCATCCGATCTTCGACGCGGATGAAATCGTGCGCGAGCGGGGGGTGATCGTCGAAGAGATCAAGATGGACGAGGACAATCCGGACAGCCTGGTGCACGAAATCTTCACCCAGAATTTCTTTAAGAACCATCCGCTGGGAAGGCCGATCCTGGGGACGAAGGAGACGGTGCGCAAGTTCGACCATGCGGCCATCCGGAATTACTACCAGAGCAAGTTTGTGCCGGAGAACATGGTAATTTCGGCGGCGGGCCACGTGCAGCATGAAGTGTTCGTGGACCTGCTGCTTAAGGAGTTCGAAGCCCTGCCGCGGGGAACAAATGGCGCGGCGGACTGCCCGCCGAAGATCAACTCGCGCATTGTTTTGAGGAACAAAAAGGCGCTAGAGCAGGTGCAGTTGTGCATCGGAGTGCCGTCCTATCGGGTAAACCACGAGCGACGGTTCGTGGCCTATGTGTTGAATACGCTGCTGGGCGGAGGGATGAGTTCGCGGCTGTTCCAGAACGTGCGGGAGAAGCAAGGGTTGGTGTACTCGATATTCTCAGAGCTGAATCCCTTTAAGGATACGGGCTGCCTGGCGGTATATGCCGGCACGTCGCGGGAATCTGCACCGAAAGTGGTGCAATCGGTAATGCGCGAATTTCGCGAGATCAAGGCCGGAAAGCTGGGCGACGATGAGGTGAAGCGAGCCAAGGACCAGTTGAAGGGCAGCCTGATGCTGAGCCTCGAGTCGTCGACGGCGCGGATGTCGAACCTGGCGCGGCAGGAACTGTATCACGACCATTTCATGGGGATGGACGAGATCATCGCGCGGGTACAAGAAGTTACGCAGGACGACGTAGTGCAGACGGCAAATGAGATGTTCCAGCAGGAGTCGATTGCGGTGACGGTGCTGGGGAATTTGAATGGGTTGAAGCTGACGCGGGAGATGTTGGCGTGCTGATTCAGTGGATAGTGGTTAGTGGATAGTGGATAGTTGAAGAAACAAGCGAGAAGCTGTCAGCTGTCAGCCATCAGATGTCAGCCGTCAGCTGTCAGCTGTCAGCCATCAGCCGTCAGTTAAGATCAGGGTGTGCGGGGGTTGTTTTGACAAGCGCATCGCAGTGCTGAATAATTTGCTGTTCCATCGCGGAAACGAATACGGCTTTCCTACGTCATTCCAGTGATAAAGCCCTGCGGGAACCCGAATGAGGTCTACATACATGTCTAGACGTAATCGCGATCGTGGCTTCACGCTGATCGAGTTGCTGATCGTGGTGACGATTATCCTGATCATCGCGGCCTTTACCATTCCGAAGATCACCAAGTCGCAGATTCCGGCGCACGAAGCATCGGCTATCGCCAGCATCAAGGCCATTAGCGCGGCGGAGATGATTTACGCCAGCAGCCATCCCGACGTAGGGTTCACGGTTGACCTGATCACGCTAGGCGGCACCGCGCAAAGCGGAGGCGAGCAGACCATCGACACCAACCTGGCCAGCGGACGCAAGAGCGGGTACACGTTCACGTACACGCCGGGCGAGAAGGTGAATGGCGCGATCCGGTCGTACACCATCACGGGAGTGCCGGACCAGGTGGGCACGACAGGACAGCGGCGGTTCTTCGCGGATGAGTCGGGCGAGATTCACTACAACGCCAGCGGCCCGGCGGACGCGACGAGTCCGGTGATTCAGTAGCGGCAACTAGCAGCTAGCAATTAGCAATTAGCTACTAGGCAATCTGTTACTTCGTGCATTCCACAGGTTCGCCAAAGGCTGGCGCAGGGACGGAGCACCTGCGATCATGAGGCAGGGCGTTCGGTTTTTCAAACAAGCTTTCCGTCTTTGCGCTCATACTGCACCTCAACGATTATCAAGACCGGTACTGGGCGACCGTCTTTCTTCGCTGGCTGAAATGACCATCCCTTTACGGCAGCCATAGCATCGGCGTCGGTTGTGGGGTCGATGCTGTGAATCACCCCGCGCTACAGACAACTCCTTTGTCGCTTACCACCACGAGTAGTCTGATGACTGGGCTGTCGATCGACTGCGCAGCTTTCGCCGCGTCAGCCTTCGCAGTCGCTGACAGCGACTGGACGGAAGGGGCGGGATAACAAAATCCTTTGTCGTTCGCGAATGAAAGCAGGTACAAAACAAGTACCGTAAGCAGGATTCGTGTCCGCATGCAGGAATGCTACTACAGGTGATCAACAGGGCTTCGGTATGACCTGAGGCCCCACCAAAGTTCGATAAAACCTCCACGAAATGGCTTTGCTTTCACACCAGAGTAACGTTGGATTGCTACACTTCGGGGCGCAAGTTCAACTCCTCCTGAGGTGCGAGATGAATCCACTGCGTCGTGTAGCTCAAAGTTATGTCACAAAAATAGCCACAGCTTTGCTGTTCATGGCCGCGCAGGCGTTTGCCAGCGCGATGTACATTCCGGGGAACCTGGTGGTTTCCGTGGAAGGGGACGGAGCGGGGACCGGCAGCTACGGAGACAATCAGGCTGCGCCCCTGACGCTGTACCAATACCATCCAACCGGTACCACTTCGGCAACCTTTGTCAACTCGCTGATGCTGCCCCAAAGCAACTCGGGCGCGAACTTTGCGGTGTCAGGCGAGTACGGATCGTCGTCGGAAGGGATATTGCAACTTTCGGGCAACGGCGACTACCTGACCATCATGGGGTATGGCATCAATGCCAACACCTTCAATGCGAACCCTGGTGCGTACGGGCCGGATCCGGCTAACACGGCGCTGGCGCAATCGGGCAGCCTCACGGGGCAGGGCTACATTGCGGTGCCGCGCGTGGTGGCACTGATCAATCCCAACGGGACTATTAATTCAACGACTGCGCTGTATGGGGTCTTCGACCAGAACAATCCGCGCAGCGCGTACACGATCAACGGACAGTCGATTTACGTTTCCGGGCAGGGCAATTCGCCTGACGCGACGAGCGGCGTCTTCCTCGCGAATTTGGGAATGCATACGGCGAGTGCGTGGCTGACCGGAGGCGACGCGGGAACTGGACTCTCGCAAGATACACGGGTAGTCACGATCTACAACGGGCAGCTCTACGTCTCCACGGACAGCAAGAAGGGTCCGACCAACCGTTCCTTCCTCGGCACGCTGGGAGTGGGAACGCCAACGACGACGGTGGGCGCTCCGGTGATGCTGCCGGGCTTCGGCAACACCGGCGGCACCGGCAAATATCAGATCACGACGGGCCCGAACAGCAATGGGAACGGGCTGAATGCGGGCAAGCAGATCAACCTGAGTCCGGAGAGCTACTTCTTTGCCAGTTCCAGCACGCTGTATGTGACCGACAGCGGACATGGGAAGCAGACTTCGGCGAATAGTTCGATCGGCGACGGCGGATTGCAGAAGTGGTCGCTGGTGTCGGGAAGCTGGGTGCTGGATTATACGCTGGCGGCGGGACTGAACTTGGTTCCGAACACCGACGCGGCGGGTACGACTGGTCTGCTGGGCTTGACCGGCAAGGTGATTGGTGGCGAGGTCGAGCTGTTCGCCACGAACTACACGATCGGCGATCTGGACCCGACTTACCTTTACGGGATAACGGACGAATTGTCGGCCAATCTGGCGAGCGAGGTAGCGGGGGAATCGTTCTCGGAACTGGCCGCAGCGCCGGCGGATTCGAACTTCAAGGGCGTTTCGTTTGCGCCCGTGCCAGAACCGGGAACGCTTGCGTTGTTCGGAACCTCATTGGTGGGATTGCTGGGGGCGAGGCGTCGCAAAATCCGTTCCTAGATCGCAACCTAGTTGAGTGCAACCAAGCCCCAGCCGATAGTCGGGGCTTGGTTCTTTTTCGCGAGATGACAGGAAGCATTGGCTCGCGAGGAAAGCGATTTCGACAAGAACATCCCCACACACGCCAAGGCAGCGGGTATGGGGATGGGGCGATTATTCGTGTGAGTTGGGTGGATTGCCCATCAGGCGGTAGACCGTAGCCGTCTTGGTGGCGCCCAGGTTGATGTACTCCTCAGCGGAGTACTGCAGCGAGACGAAGAATGCTTCGGTACGGCGCAGTGCGTCCTTGCTGAGCTTATCGCGGTCCTTGAACTTGAATTGGTAGGCGAACTCGCCGATGAGCGGGCGGTGCTCGCCGCGGGTACGCCAAATTGCGACGTTGGCCTTGCAGGTCAAGCCGTCGCCGAAGTCGAGCAAGCCGATGTCCTGCAGGACTTCCTCGACGATTGTGTTGCTGACCAGATGGATCTGTTCTTTCGGGCTCTTCCTGACCTTCGCCAGCGCCGGCAGTATATCGATCAAAGCGTCCATGTCGGTGATATTTTCGCGGCCTATTCCAATGGCTCCACGGGTGAATTGCACGTTGTGGGAGTAAAGCAGGCGGATGCCGCCCAGCTTTTCCTTCAACGGTAGGGCCTGGACCTTGAACTTGACGCGGTGGTCGCCGAGGATGTTCGGCCGGACGTCGGTTTCGGCCGCTGTTTGCAATTCGGGACTCCGGTATTTGAAGACGATTTCGGGTTCACCGATGGGGAAACCGTCTTTGTAGGGGATGCGGCGTCGCAGAATGAAGGCGTTGTTGTAGAGCCGGAATTCATCGGTATCGATGAATAGCACTTCGCGGATCTTGACCGGCTGTTCGATGAAGCCTTCCGTCGTGTACTTGACGCCGTGCTCTCTTGCGGGCTCCTTAAAGACCTTACCGAAGTCGAAGAAGCTCTCGCGCGAGTGGAACTTGTTGGGCCGCAGGATGAGCTTGCAGCAGATGTACTCGGGTACGTGGATGGGCATGCCGTCGGCATACTGGCCCGGCTTGAGCTGCGGGACGCGGCCGACCCAACTGGGGGTTACCGCTTCGCGGGACTTACTGGCGGGGACGCTGGGTGGCACGCCGATGGGCGCGGCTGCCTTGGCGGATTTTGCGGCTTTGGTGGGAGCTTCTTTGACTGCGGGCATGGCTGGCCTTCCTGATGGTGAATTGGGAGATGACAAATGTGTGAATGGCGATTTTACACCCGGGGAATGGTTCGTCTAGCGTCACGACTATTAGGGTGACCGCCGGCTTACGCCCAAGGCTCAAACAAATGGCGCCCTGCGGGCTGGGGTATTTCGTAGCCTCCGTTAGAATTGACGAAGTATGCCTCGCGGCGGTATTTCCCTCCGTACTGTTTCCGTTCTGACACTTGCCCTTGCGGGCGTGCTTCGTCTCTCCGCCCAGCCTGACGCCCACGCCATCGCCGATAAGGTCGATCAACGCTACAACCATATACAAACGCTGGAAGCGCAGTTTTCCGAGACATACTCGGGCGCGGGGATGACGCGCAAGGAGAGCGGCACGCTGGAGCTGAAAAAGCCGGGGCGGATGCGGTGGGACTACGATGAGCCGCGTCCCAAGATGTTTCTGACGGATGGCTCGACGGCGTGGTTTTACGTGCCGGGAGAGCGGCAGGTGAGGCGGACTCCGGTGAAACAGATCGAGGATTTGCGGTCGCCGCTGCGGTATCTGCTGGGCAAGACGAAGCTGGAGAAGGAGTTCGTTGGGCTGACGATTGCAACCGATGCCAAGCCGGCGAATGCAGGCGACATTGTGTTGCGAGGCGTTCCCAAAGGGATGCAGGAGCGAGTATCGCGGACGCTGCTGGAAGTGACGCCGGAGGGGCTGATTACGCGGATCGTGGTGGAGGAGTTAGATGGGTCAGTGACGGAATTCCGCTTTCTTCAGCAGAAGGAGAACGTCCAAATAGGGTGACGGGCGGTTTAAGTTCACGCCACCACCGGGTGTGGAGGTAGTGCAGGGGACGGAGTTGACGAATTAGTGGCTGGTGGGCAGTGGATAGTGGATAAACCTCCGCAGGGGCTAAGCCCCAATCTAAACGGAGCATAACGGCACGGCTGAAGCCGTGCCCCTGCAAAGCTTTCGAGAATTGAATGCGGGGCGCCACCAACAGACCGCCGACCACTCGTAACTGCTAAACTAAGGCCAGATACCCAAAGGAATCAGTCACTTTCATGGCCGAGTACACGATCCGGATGGCCGACGAGCGCGGCCATGTCCTGGAACAGGTTGAGCTGGGGAACTCGGAAGGTGAGGTGCGCGACCGCTACGCGCAGCAGGGTTACCTGATCTACTGGGTCAAGCCGAAAGGGCTGCTCTCGGCCGAGATGCGGCTGCCACGCCGCCGCAAAATCAAGCAAGACCAGTTTGTCATCTTCAATCAACAGTTTGTAACGCTGATTCACGCCGGGCTGCCGATCGTTCAGTCGCTGGAACTGTTGATGAAGCGGCAGCGCAATCCGTACTTCCGCACCCTGCTGCAAAACGTTCGCGACCGGGTGCGGGGCGGGGAATTGCTGTCGGAGGCGTTCGCCGAGCAGAAGGTTTTTCCCAAGGTTTACACGACGACGCTGCTGGCGGGCGAGAAGTCGGGCAACCTGGAAGAGGTGCTGGGACGCTACATCGCGTTTCAGCGGCTGTCACTGACATTTCGCAAGAAGCTGATTTCGTCGCTGGTGTATCCGGTGTTGCTGGTCGTCATGCTGGTGGTAATGCTGACGTTCCTGATTACGTTCGTGGTGCCGCAGTTCGCGAACCTGTACAACCAGCTGGGCGTGGAGCTGCCGCCGATGACGATGATTATGCTGGCGATCGGCACCAATGCGCAGCGTTACGCGCCGTACATTCTGGTGGCGCTGGTGGGAGCGGGGTTCCTGATTTGGCGCTGGTTGAAAAGCGATGCGGGAGCCACGCAGATGGACCGCATCAAGCTGAAGATTCCGCTGCTGGGCGATATCTGGCTGAAGTACCAGGTGGCGATTTTCGCGCGCATGCTGTCGACACTGCTGGCGGGAGGATTGTCACTGGTTCCGGCGCTGGAGACCTCGGGCGAGTCGATGGAGAGTCACCTGATTGCGCACGGCATTGAGGGCGCGACGCGTCAGGTGCGCGAAGGACAGCCACTGGCGAAGAGCCTGGAGACGTCAAGCGTGTTTCCGCTGATGTCGGTGGAGATGATCGAAGTAGGCGAGTCGACAGGAGCGCTGCCGGCCATGCTGAATTCGGTGGCGGAGTTCTATGAAGAAGATGTGACCAATGCGCTGGCCACGGCCATGGCGCTGATTGAGCCGCTGGTGCTGATTGTGATGGGCGTGGTGGTGGCGTTCGTGCTGATTTCGCTGTACCTGCCGATCTTTAGTTTAGGTGCAGGGGGGATACATTAAGAAAGTGGATAGTGGGTAGTGGGTAGTGGATAGTGGATAGTGGATAGTTTGCGGAGCGAGCCATGGAATCAACCGGAAGGATCAGCAGTTATAAGGAACTTATCGTTTGGCAAAAGGCTGTCGAGTTGGTTGCCGAAGTGTACGCGGCCAGTTCACAGTTTCCCCGTGAAGAAGTGTTCGGACTTGTGTCTCAAATGCGCCGATGCGCAGTCTCGGTACCTAGCAATATTGCGGAAGGCCAGGGTCGAGCAACTAAAGGGGAGTTCGTGCAATTCTTGTCACACGCGCGGGGATCGCTGTTCGAGCTGGAAACACAGCTGCTGATCGCTGCTAAATTAGGATATCTTTCTCCCCAACGCCACGAGCATCTCGGATTGCGAACGGAGGAGGTCGCACGCATCTTAAATGGCCTGCTCACGTCGCTGGGAGTTGCGCGTCGTGAACCATCCACTATCCACGATCCACTAGCAACAAAGGGGAAGTTTGGGTTAGAAGGTAGCTTTTTGAATGGCTGAGAAGAAGTCGATTTTCTTAACGGGCGGGAACGGCAATGTATCGATTGCCGACGAGCAGGCGCAGGCACAGGACCTGGCGCACCGCTATCGCTGCGAGTTCGTGGACCTGAAGAATTTCCATATCCAGCATGAACTGTTTCGCAAGGTCAAAGTTGACTTGATGTTCCGCTACAACTTTGTGCCGCTGCAGGAGACGCAGGACGGCAGGCTGGTGATTGCAATTGCCGATCCCAGCCAGCTGATGATGATCGACGAAATCAGCCTGAACCTGGGGCGAAGGATCATCACCAAAGTTGCGACGCTGTCGCAGATCAGCGATGTGCTGAAGAAGACGGAACAGTCGCAGCGCGTGCTGGAAGAAGCGGGCGAAGATTTTGCGCTGGATGTGATCCGCGAAGACGAGAACTCGGATGAGACCATCTCGATCGAGCGGCTGACGGCGGAGAGCGACATCAGTCCGATCATCCGGCTGGTGGACACGACCATCTTCACGGCCTTGCAAAGGCGGGCGAGCGATATTCACATCGAAACTCGCGATGATTCGGTGGTCATCAAGTACCGCATCGACGGTGTGCTGCAACAGGCCATGCAGCCCATCGCCAAAGAACATCACTCCACGATTATTTCGCGCATCAAGGTGATGAGCGAGCTGGACATTTCGGAACGGCGCGTGCCTCAGGACGGACGTTTCCGGGTGCGCTACACGGGGCGGTCAATCGATTTTCGCGTGTCAATCATGCCGTCGATTCACGGCGAAGATGCGGTGCTGCGCGTGCTCGATAAAGAGTCGATGAGCGAGAAATTTCACAAGCTGACGCTGGACGTGGTGGGCTTCAACGACGAGGACCTGCAGAAGTTCCGGCGCTACATCAAAGAGCCCTACGGCATGGTGCTGGTGACAGGGCCGACGGGATCGGGCAAGACGACGACGCTGTATGCCGCGCTGAACGAAATCAAGAGCGATGAAGACAAGCTGATCACCATCGAAGACCCGGTTGAGTACCAGATTGTGGGAATCACGCAGATTCCGGTGAACGAGAAAAAGGGACTGACGTTTGCGCGCGGGCTGCGTTCGATTTTGCGACATGATCCCGACAAGATCATGGTGGGCGAAATCCGCGACACGGAGACGGCGCAGATCGCCATCAACGCGGCGCTGACCGGGCACCTGGTGTTTACCACCGTCCACGCCAACAACGTGGTCGATGTGCTGGGACGCTTTCTGAACATGGGCGTCGAGGCGTACAACTTCGTGTCGTCGCTGAACTGCATTCTGGCGCAGCGGCTGGTGCGGTTGATTTGCGAGTTCTGCAAGAAAGAAGTGCACTACACGCGGGAAGAGCTGGAAGCGAGCGGGCTGAATCCGGAAGAGTGGGCGAAGATTCCGTTCTACGAAGGCGAAGGATGCATTGAGTGTTCGGGCACAGGATTCCGCGGACGGAGCGCGATCCACGAGTTGCTGGAACTGACGGACAATGTGCGCGACATGATTCTGGCAAAGCGGCCGAGCAGCGAAATCCGGCGCGCGGCGAGGGAAGAGGGAATGCATTTCCTTCGCGAGTCGGCAATTGATAGAGTGAAGCGTGGATTGACCACGCTGAAAGAGATTAACAAGGTCACGTTTATCGAGACGACGCGGTAGAAGCCGTCAGCCGTCAGCTATCAGCTTTCAGCTTGGAACTCACTTATGACAGGGAAGCACAGTTCGCGGCCGAGGGTGGCGTGCGAGGTATCGGCCGAGCGCGTGGTGGCGGCGCGCGCGGTACAGGGCGCGCAGGGACTGGAAGCCGTCAGCACGCAAAACCTTGCGACCGGGACGGTAACGCCGGGACTCCAACAAGCGAATGTGGCGGGGCGGGACGCACTCGTGAAGGTAATTCGCGAGTCGCTGGCGGCGGTGGCCGGACGTTCGCACGACATTACACTGGTAATTCCCGATGCGAGCACGCGCATTCTGCTGCTGGACTTCGATACCCTTCCCGAAAAGCCGCAAGACGCCGACTCGGTGGTGCGCTTCCGGCTGAAAAAATCACTGCCGTTTGATGTGGACACATCGGCAGTGTCGTTCGATCAGCAACCGGCGGACAACGGCGTGCGAGTGGTGGCGGCGGTGACTCCGAGGACCGTGCTGGACGAGTACGAGTCGGTGGTGCGAGACGCGGGCTACAACCCAGGCGCGGTGTTGCCGTCGATGGTGGCGGCGCTGGGCGTGGTGGATGGAGAACGGCCCACCATGGTGATCAAAGTGGAGCCGGGTACGACGACATTTGCGGTGGTGGACCAGAACCAGTTGCTGCTGTATCGCGCGCTGGAGAACGGCGGAACGGCGGTGACCGGAGAATCGCTGGTCGACGACGTGAACACGTCGCTGGTGTACTTCGAAGACCGCTACGGGATTTCAGTGGATAGGGTGCTGGTGACGGGCGTGCAGTCGGCGCAGGCGCTGCAAGAGGCGTTCCGCTCGACCGGCAACATTCACGTAGAAGAGCTGATTTCCAGCAGCATGGCGGGCGTGGGCGCGGGCGGCGTGTCGCGCTCGGCCTTGGCGGGCGTGGCGGGAGCACTGGCATACTGATGCGGATCAATCTCAATCTGGCATCGAACCCGTACGAAGCGGCACAGGAGTACACGCGGCGGTTTGGATTGCTGGTGGCGGCGCTGGCGGTGCTGACGGTGGGGCTGATTGGGTACATCTTGTATCAGCGTGCGCAGACCCGCGATATTGACCAGCAAATCACGAAGGCACAGCAGGAGATTGCCAGCCTGGATGCCGAGAAGGCCAAGGCGCTGGCGGTGCTGAACCAGCCGCAGAACCGCGAGGTCGCCGACGAATCGCAGTTCCTGAACACCCTGTTTGCGCGCAAGGCGCTGTCGTGGACCAAGGTTTTCACGGAGATGGAACGGCTGATGCCGCCGAATATCCACGTGGTGTCGATGAAGCCGGAGTTCAATCGCCAGAACCAACTGGTGTTGCATGTGATAGTCGTGACCAGTGCCCGGGACAAAGCGGTGGAGCTGGTGAGGCGGATGGAAAAGTCGCCGCACTTCCGCACGCCGCAGGTGGAAGCGGAGAACGCAGTCGGCGAAGGCGCGTCGGGCCCGGCAGGCGGGAATACACAGTTTGAGATTGCGGCGGTGTATGTGCCGTTCGCCGAAGACAGCGATGTAAGTGTAGGCGATGAGTCGCCGGACAAAACGAAGCCGGGGAGTAAGACTGCGGTTGGCGGAAGTGGCAAGAGCACCCCGAAGACGGCGCAAAACCGAGCGGCTGGGCCGGGAGGCGGACGCTGATGGCAAGCATTCGCGAGGTACGTAAAACGCTGCTGCCGGTGGTGATCGGGTTGGTCGTACTCGATCTGGCATGCGTAGCGTATTTGCTATCACCGGCGGGACGGTCGCGCGCGGCGCGGCAGCACGACCTTGATGCATTGCAGGCCCAACTGGTAGCCAAGCGCACCGAGGTGTTGCCCACTCGCGGTATGGACGGGAAGTTGAAGCAGGCTTCGACCGATATCGATGCGTTCTACAAGGAGCGGTTCCCGGCCCAGTACTCGTCGGTGTCGGAGGAATTGGGCAAACTGGCCGCCGCCAATGGAGTGCAAATGTCGGCCGTGAAATATGACGATAAGGACGCTCCGGTAGAAGGCCTGCGGCAACTGAATGTCGAGCTAGCGATTTCGGGAAGTTATCTGCAGGAGGCGAAGTTCATCAACGCGCTGGAGCGTGACAAGTTGTTCTTCGTGATCGACGGTGTGACGCTGGGCGAGCAGCAGGGTAACGTGCGGCTGCAACTGAAAGTGGAAACCTACCTGCGCAATGGGACGGCCACTTCGTGAAACTGGGAACCGAGAACAAGACGAAGACGGCGATCGCAGCAGGGCTGCTGCTGATTGCGGCAATTGCGCTCTATAACTGGATCCATAGCAGCGAGGACGCGGCATCGACTGCGACGGCTGCTACGGCCTCCAGCGCGCCGGGCGGGGCAGCGCCGAAAGCCGTAAAACCCGGTGTGCACAAGGCCGGGCCGGTGGTGCTGGCGCAATCGCTTGATCCGACATTACGAGTGGATTTGCTGAAGTCGAGCGAAGACGTGACGTACAAGGGATCGGGACGCGACATTTTCAGTTCGCAGCCTCCGCCGCCGGAGATTCCCAAGGTCACGAAAGCGGTGATCAACACAGGTCCACCACCACCTGCACCGCCGCCGCCGATTCCGTTGAAGTTTTACGGGTTCAGCGGCAACAAGAGCGGGCCCAAACAGGTGTTCCTGTCGAAGGGCGACGATATTTTCATCGCGAAAGAAGGGCAGATCATCGACCGGCGCTACAAGATCCTGAAGATCGGCCCCAATGCAGTGGAAGTGGAAGACGTGCTCACCAATAATCGCCAGACGCTCCCGCTGACGGCGAGCTAGGCCAGCGTAAAGTCCAGTATGCATGCAACCCGAATTCCATCAGACAAGTGAAACGGCGAAAGCCGTGGTTCGAGGCGTGTTGTCCGCGCGGACTGAAGTCCGCGCGGAGATCCGAGAAACAGCGCTTAACGGCACGGCTGAGGCCGTGCTTTTTCAAAACCGCAAACAAAGGCGGCGGCGCGACAGTGGTGCGATGCTGCTGGCGGTGCTCTTCATGATGGCGATCATGGTGATTGTCGCGCTGGCGGTGGCGCCCAGCATGGTGATGCAGATCAAGCGCGACCGCGAAGCGGAGATGATTCATCGCGGTACTGAGTACGCGCGGGCGATCAAGAAATACTACAAGAAGTTTGGGCGGTATCCGGCGAATCTAGAGCAACTGGATAACACCAACCAAATACGATTTTTGCGGCGACGGTTCAAAGATCCGCTGACCAAGGATGGGGAGTGGAAGCTGCTCAATTACGGCGATATCGCTTTGCTTGTTGGCGCGAACGGCGTGGGAACTCCAGCGGCGCAACTGGCGGCGCAGCAAGCGGCAGCGGCAGGTGGGGGCCAGAATGGCAACTTGCTTTCGGGGGCGGCAGGGAACAATCCGACTGCGGCACAGGGAGCGACGCAATCGTTAACCCAGCAGCCGGATGGAAGCTTTGGTACGCAGACGCCGGGCGGTGCGCAGACGGGTGGCGGCACGTCGCCATTGACGAGCGGAACAGGGGCAGCATCCGGGCAGTCTGGATTCAGCTTGGGACCGGGACCCGGACAAAACAGTGGTGCGGGCGGAGTGCAAGGCCAGGGTGCTAACGGAACCGGTCAGACCGGAAGCAATAACACGATCTTCGGCAACACGGGGGTCGGAGGACAGACGTTCGGTGGCGGCGCGATTGTAGGAGTGGGCAGCAAGAGCAAGGACCCGACAATCCGAATCTTCAACAAGAAGAAGACCTACGACGAATGGCAGTTCATCTACAGTCCGATGATGGATACTCAGGCCAACTCGTTGCTGCGCGGTCCGTATAACGGGCAAACCCTGGGCAACGCGCAACAGCAGATCGGGACTCCGGCGGGGCAGTTGAACCAGGGGCAGCCGGGACAGCAACCTGGCTTAAATGGGCAGCAACCGGGTGGATTTGGGCAACAGAGTCCGCAGCAGAACCAGCAGCCGAATCAACAACTCACGCCGGGCGGACAGTTCCCGCCAGACCAGAGCCAGCCGCAGTAGCGAAGGGTTGAGCTAGCCAATTCCCAATTTTGAACGTGAAAAAGCCGCCCGCATGGGGCGGCTTTGCTTATAAGCGGGTCAGTTAGTTAGAACAGCTTGCGGCGCAGTGCACCGGCAAGAGCGAGGATGCCACTACCCAGCAGCATCAGGCTGCCCGGCTCGGGCACTTGAGTGCCAAAAACCGCAAAGGACAGGTCGTTGGGAACGGCACCGCAGGTGCCAAAGAAACACTGGTAGGCAGCGCCATCACCACCAACACCGGTCTCCCAGCCCCACTGCGGCGGGTAGCCCAAATCGGGATAGACAGACAACCAGTAGGTTGAGTTGGCCGTCGTGGCGAAGTTAACGTTCAGACCGTAAAGGAAAGTGGGATCGCCAGCGTTGTCGTTCTGCAGGAAGGTCTCGTTACCATTTCCCGCTACGTTGGTCGAATACAGCAGGGCACCGGGGGCGCCGGCTGCGTCGGACCAGAATTGCACGGTCCAGGCGGTGATGGTTCCCTGCGCTGCCGGATTGAAATAGGAGCCAATCCACTCAACCGAAGAGAGGTTGAAGGTGCCCGCGCCGAGGTTAAAGTTATCAAACGACTGGGCAAAGAGCCCGAAACTGTTGGTGTCATTCTGGGACGAATAGGCACCGTTGAAATCAGGATTCTGGAAATAAAGGATCGTCGACGCTTGCGCCCCGACGGAGGCAATCATCAGCAGTGTGGCAGCAAAAGCGATAGCAACAGCCTGTTTAGAGCTAAACTTCAAGTCTTTTTCCTCCTGGTGAGGTACTACGGTGGGACAGAAGATCAGACGCGTGTAGGGCACACTCACACGTCCAAGTTTTAAAATCGCCGGGATTGTGGTCTTTCACCCCAGTGCTAACAAATATACACGTAAAATCCCCATATGTCGCTGATGTTAAAGCCTTTTAACAGAGACGGCGAACCTGGATCATTAAGGTGCTGAAGGCAAATCTCGGGGAATCGAACTGCGCCGTGGACAATGGGAGAGAGTGGTCGGAAGACTCGAGACGGCCGGTCGTTCGCTATAATACCGAGGCAATCCAAAATTCCCAGCTTCGACTTGTGACCTGCGCCAGCTAAGGCCGGTACGGGCGATCGAGGGGAGACGACCTGACAGCTGCGACGCCAGCGGCGGCTGACCCGTCCCGAAGCAGGAATCAATAGGAAATCCCACAGCAGAAAAATATCGAACTGCCAACCCTCAAGGAGAAAGTATGAAGAAATCGGTCGTAGCCGTACTTGTCGTAGCCAGTGCATTGTTGTTGAACATGCCGGTATTTGCCCAGGCAACCCAGAGCGCCCCCACAACGAGCGCACAGCCGCACTCCGTGACCGACCAGGACATCGAGATGCTGCGGCAGGACATTCGCGCGCAGCGGAAAGAAATTACCGCGCAGAATATGACCCTCACCGCCGACGAGGCCACCAAGTTCTGGCCGATTTTTGACCAGTACCGGAAGGCAGCCGTCAAACCCAACGACGAACGCTGGGCGCTGATCAAACAATATGCAGCGAAGCTACAACACCATAACCGATGCGCAGGCGAACGATTTCATGCAGAGAGCGACGGCGATTGACCAGCAGCTCCTCGCTCTGCGTTTGAAGTACGTTCCGGTGTTCGAGAAGGTAATCTCGGCCAAAAAGACCGCACTGTGGTACCAGATCGATCGCCGTATCGACCTGCTGATTAACCTGCAGTTATCAGCGAGCATTCCGGTGGTGGACACCCAGAAGTAAGCTCGGCGAAGAGGTCGTTGTGAAGGCAGCGCATCGCGAGGTGCGCTGTTTTTATCGGCGCATTAGGCATCTACGGCGCGCGGAAGTAACCATGCGCCCGTTACCAGCAACAGCGCGGTAGTTGCGACGATATAGAAGCCCGAGAAGAAGCCGACGAAAGCTATACATCAAGACCGCATCCACGATGGGAATGAGTGCTAAGTAGAGAAGCAGGGAGCGGTTTCCCCGGCGGGACTGATCCACACCAGGGCGGGCGCCAGCAGCAGTCCGTGAGCGGAGACAACCAGCCAGACGCACTTGATCGCGCCAGTGACTAGCGGATCCATTCCGGCCTTCGCGAGTACCGGAAAGACACCCATTGATCCACCCACGATGTGGAGCAGCGCTCCCACGAACATCAGGATGCTTCCCAAAAGGATGAGCCAGCGCGCGATTGTCATCGGCTTCTTCTCCGTTGCACTGTCGTTCCAGCGACAGCTAGGAATTTCGGTTGGTGAATTCTACCAGCAGTTGCAAGCGCTGGCGGGCGTGGCCGCAGTCGATGGCGTAGGCGGCCAGCGGCACGGCCTGACCGATGTGATCGGCGTGTCCGGCGGCGACGAGAGCGGCGGCGGCGTTGAGGACGACCACATCGCGACGCGGAGAGCGTTCGCCGTCGAGGACGGCGCGGATGATGGCGGCGTTCTGCTGCGCGTCATCGCCACCAGCGATCTCAGTGAGAGGGGCGGCGCGCAGGCCGAACTCGTCAGGCGTGACTTCGTAGGTGCGCACGCGGCCGTCGCGAACTTCGGCAATTTTGGTTGGTCCGGTGATGGTGATTTCGTCGAGCCCATCACGGCCGTGAACGACGAGCGCTCGACGCAGGCCGAGTTCGCTGAGGGCTTCGGCGAGCTTTTCGACCAGGTCGGCCGAATATACTCCGACAACTTGCGCCGATGCATTGGCGGGATTGGTGAGCGGGCCGAGCAGGTTAAAGACGGTACGGAGATGCAATTCGCGGCGCGCCGGTTGAACATATTTCATTGCCGCGTGCATGGCGGGCGCGAAAAGGAAAGCGATGCCGGTCTCACGCAGGCAGGCAGCGAGGCGCGCGGGCGGAAGGTTGATGTTCACGCCGAGGGCTTCCATCACGTCGGCCGAGCCGCACTTCGAACTGATGCTGCGATTGCCGTGCTTGGCGACGCGAACGCCCGCGCCAGCAGTCACGAAAGCAACGGCCGTGGAGATGTTGAATGTGCCAGAAGCGTCTCCGCCGGTACCGCAGGTATCGACCAGAGCGTCGCGGCCGGTGCCGCTCACGTCGACGGTATCGCCATCTTCGCCGCGCAAGGGCGTGGCGGCGGCGCGAATGGCCTGCGCGAATCCAACGATCTCCTCGACCGTCTCGCCCTTCATGTGCAGCGCGACCAGCAACGCGCCGATCTGGGCATTGGTGGCTTCACCGCGCAGGACTTCAGCCATAACGTCGCGCGCCTCGTCGCGAGTGAGCGAGGAGCCGTGATTGGCGATCTTGTGCAGCGCGTCGAGGATCATGAAAAAGGTGTCAGCTGTCAGCTCTTAGCTTTTAGCTTAGCATTGGGTGATTCGGCGATTGTTTCAGGGCGGAGCACACTGGCTCGACTGCAAGAACAGCGGGGTTCGGATAGCATAGCCGCACGGGGTGGCGCGCCACCAGACTGCCACCGCGGTTGGCGGGGGTGATGGCGAAAGAAGTCGAGATACCCACAATCTCGGGGCACGAAGTTCCGGTTACCAATCCCGAAAAGCTGTATTTCTCCAAACAGGCGAAAGTCACCAAGCTGGAACTGGTGCGCTATTACCTTTCAGTTGCGCCGGGTGCGCTGGCTGGTATTCGGGACCGTCCCCTGGTGCTCAAGCGATTCGTCAACGGCGCAGAAGCTCCGGCGTTCTATCAGAAGCGCGCGCCTGAGCAGCGTCCGGAATGGATACGAACCGTGACACTGTCATTTCCGTCAGGCCGAACGGCGGAAGAAATCGTAGTTGACGACGATGCCGGGCTGGCTTGGGTCGTCAATCTGGGCTGCATCGAACTGCACCCCCATGCAGTGCGAACGGCGGACCTCGATTACCCCGACGAATTACGCATCGACCTCGACCCGGGGCCGGGTGTCGAGTGGGACGATGTGCGACGGGTCGCGCTCGAAGTTCGTGGGTTGCTGGAAGAAGTGGGGCTTCGCGGATGGCCGAAGACGAGCGGCTCGCGCGGCATGCACGTAAACGTACGTATCTTCCCAAAGTGGACGTTTACTGAAGTGCGACGTGCAGCTATTGCCCTATCGCGCGAGATCGAGCGGCGGGTGCCGAAACTCGCGACGTCGAAGTGGTGGAAGGAAGAGCGCCACGGCGTGTTCCTCGATTACAACCAGAACGCCAAGGACCGCACGACCTGCTCGGCTTACTCGGTGCGTCCGGTGCCTGACGCGCGGGTTTCGACGCCACTGACGTGGGAGGAAGTTCCCGACTGCGATCCCGCGGACTTCACGTTGTTTACTGTGCCGCAGCGGTTTGCGGCGATTGGCGATCCGCATGCCGATATGGACAAGTCGGCTGGTTCGCTAGAGAAGTTGCTGGAAATGGCGGCGAAAGATGAGGCGTCGGGTCTGAAAGATGCGCCATGGCCTCCGCACTTTCGCAAGGCAGATTCGGAAGCTCCGCGCGTGGCACCTTCGCGCAAGAGAGCGGCAGCTCGGGTAAAAATGCCGCTGATCGTCGTGGCGAATTCTCCTGATAAAAACGCAGCGCTCGAAGGACTGGAACGATGGAAGAAGAAGCACAAAGATGCCGCAAAGCATCTGGCTGTCGATGATGTACTGGTCGATGCCATGCGTGGTCAATATTCCACCTGGACACGAATTCGGGTGAATCTGCGCAATGTGCCGGAAGACTTGCGACCGCCGCAAGAAACCGCTGATCCGGATGACGACCCAACGCGGGAATTTCGCGTCGCGCACAAGCGCAGAGCAACGAAGAAGGAACGCTGATCTCTAGCGACCGGTGGGAAAAATCTCGGCCAGTTCCTGCGGCAGAACCACCTCGAGCTGCGCATAGGTGCAATCTTTAGGCTGCTTGTCTTTTCGCCAGCGCCGGAACTGGGCGGTGTGGCGAAAGCGGTCACCCTGCATATGGTCGTACGCAACTTCCACAACAAGCTCGGGCCGCAGCGGCTCCCACGACAGGTCTTTACCCTGGCTCCAACGGCTCTGGCCGCCCGGCATTCGGTGACCAGACGAACCTTCTCCGGCTTCGCCTTCGGCCCACGCCGTCCAGGGATGACTGACGAGCGCATTGTTCCGGTAGGGCGCCAGGAAGTCGACGAGTTCTTTCCGCTTTGCCGCAGTGAAACTGGCGCAGACGCCGACGTGCTGTAGTGCACCTGAGTCATCGTACAAACCGAGCAGTAACGAGCCGACGGCTGCGTGGTCGCCGTGTTTGTGCCAGCGAAATCCGGCGACAACACAGTCACATTCGCGCTCGTGCTTGACCTTGAGCATCACGCGCTTATTGGGTTCGTAGGTCTGCGAGCGCGCCTTGGCGACCACTCCATCAAGGCCGGCTCCTTCGAAGCGGAGGAACCAATCGGCGGCGAGAGCGCGATCCCGAGTGCAGGGCGTAAGGTGGATCGGCGGCCTCGCGTTGCCAAGCGTCCGTACCAGTTCCCGGCGGCGAGCCTCTAGCGGTTCCTTGCGGAGATCGTGGTCGCCCAGACAAAGCATGTCGAAGAACACAAACGAAGCCGGATTCTGCTCGGCCAACATTTTTACTCGCGAGGCAGCCGGATGCAGCCGCAATTGCAGCAAATCGAAATCGAGGCCGTGCTCGGTAGCAATCACAATTTCACCATCGAACACGCAGCGCGCCGGTAGCGTTTTTCGCAGGGGCTCCAAAAGATCGGGGAAATAACGGTTCAACGGCTTCTCGTCGCGGCTCTGGATGTAGATTTCGTCGCCATCGCGAAAAACCAGGGCGCGGAAG
Source organism: uncultured Acidobacteriaceae bacterium (assembly GCA_963749635.1). Classification (GTDB taxonomy): domain Bacteria; phylum Acidobacteriota; class Terriglobia; order Terriglobales; family Acidobacteriaceae; genus DASRAA01. The sequence continues at coordinate 52,967 of CAVVNW010000005.1, read as the reverse complement.
CCATCCCACTTGGGCTCGAAGATCCAGTCATCACCGGCAGGCAATTCGTCAACGCGCTTGGCGAGCATGGGTAGGACGGGCGGATTCACAGGAAGATCCATGACTCGCGTATTGTCGCAGAATCCATGGGTCGCGGGCGGGCTAGTGGGTTCTCACGGCCGTTGGCTGGCCCGGTCAAAGATGTGTGACGCCCGTCACCGTCAAAACGCCGCTCCTTTCATAAATTCAGCATTATGGCTAATCCAAACAACGCAACCCGACAAATGATCGCGTGGCATGGCTGCAGGGGCCATCCGCGCAATGCGAGGCGCCTGAGAGTTCGCAGGCCCCATGGAGGCTTGTCCTGCTGGGAGCGCCGGGCGTTGGCAAAGGAACGCAGGCCGACCTGTTGCACCAGAAACTGCGGGCCTGTCATCTCTCCACGGGCGACGTTTTCCGCGCGGCGGCAGGCCGCAAGGAATGCGAGTTGAGTCCGGCGATGAAGGCCGCCACCGAATACATGCGCAGGGGCGCGCTGGTGCCGGACTCGACGGTGTGGGAGATGGTCCGCGAGCGGAGCGGGTGCCTGCACTGCGGCGGCGGCTTCATCCTGGACGGATTTCCGCGCACGCTGACGCAGGCGGAGTGTCTGAAGCAGCTGATGCAGGACGAGGGGCTTTTTTTGACCGCGGTCGTGAACTATGACCTGCCCGCGACTGAGATTGTTGCCCGGCTCAGCGGGCGCCGGACGTGCGAGCAATGCCGGACCGTGTTTCACGTGACCGAACGCCCGCCTAAGGTTGAGGGCGTTTGCGACCGATGCCAGGGCAAGCTGTTTCAGCGCGACGACGACCGCCCGGAGTCGATCAAGGTGCGGCTGGAGGCGTACGACCGAAGTACCGCGCCCCTGATTGCTTCTATCAGAAGCTTGGTGTGCTCATACGGGTGGATGCCAGCGGGAGCCCTGACGAAATTTGCGCGAAAACGCTGGCGGGACTGGATGGCAGGCGTGCGGCAAGCGCGAGCTAAGAATAGCTCTGCGCGCAGCTGACCTTGCCGCGAGTGTCAGAGACATGGCATCGATGTTCGCCCGTCATTGCGGCAGTCTTCGCTGCTCCGGTACACTAGTCAGTTTCCTGTAGTACCGCCATTCTCATAAGGAGCAGACAATCAGGCCCTTAACGGCCAGAGCAGCGGGCAGTTGCCCGCGTCCGTCATACCAACATGAAAATTCACGAATACCAGGGTAAGGCAATCCTGTCGAAGTACGGCGTGGCTGTGCCTCGCGGAAAGATGGTCGAGAGCGCCGAGGAAGCTGATACCGCGGCTCGCGGCCTGTTCCACGAAGGCGCAACCGGAGTAGTGGTGAAGGCGCAGATTCATGCCGGAGGCCGCGGTAAGGGCGGCGGCGTGAAGATCGCTAAGTCGCCGGAAGAGGCCGTTGAGCTGGCCAAGAAGATGCTGGGCATGACTCTGGTTACGCACCAGACCGGGCCCGAGGGCAAGAAGGTGCAGCGGTTGCTCATCGAAGAGACGCTGCCCATCGCGCGCGAGCTTTATCTGGGCATCGTGCTTGACCGTACGAATGGACGCAACGTGTTCATGGCGTCGGCGGCGGGCGGCATGGAGATCGAAGAGGTCGCGGCGAAAGATCCGGACGCCATCATCAAGGAACACATCGTTCCGGGCATGGGTTTGCAGGCGTACCAGGCGCGAAAGATCGCGTTCAAGCTGGGGCTTGATCCGAAGTACATCGCCGGAGCGGTGAAGTTCATGATCGCACTGACGCGTGCGGCTGAAGAGACGGACGCCTCGCTGGTGGAGATCAATCCGTTTATCACCACCACCGACGGGCGGCTGTTCGCGCTCGACGCCAAGATGAACTTCGACGACAACGCGCTGTACAGGCATCCCGACATCAAGGAGTTGCGCGACCTGAGCGAGGAAGACCCGCTCGAAGTCGAAGCCAGTAAGTACGCGCTGAACTACATCAAGCTCGACGGCAACGTGGGCTGCATGGTGAACGGCGCAGGGCTGGCTATGGCGACGATGGACATCATTCAGTATGCGGGCGGCATGCCGGCGAACTTCCTTGACGTAGGCGGCGGCGCCAACGAGGAGCAGGTGACGCATGCGTTCGAAATCCTGCTGGCCGACAAGAACGTGAAGGCAGTGCTGATCAACATTTTCGGCGGCATTCTGCGTGTCGATACGCTGGCCAATGGCGTGGTGAGCGCCGCGAAGAAAACGAACATCCAGTTGCCCATCGTGTTGCGGCTGGAAGGGACGAACGTCGAGCAGGGCCGACAGATACTAAAAGACAGCGGATTGAATTTCATCGTGGCGCAGACCATGAAAGACGCGGCTGAGAAAGTTGTCGCGGCGGCAAAGGGGGGCAAGTGAGCATCCTGGTAGATAAATCGACGCGACTGGTTGTGCAGGGATTAACGGGCCGTGAAGGAACGTTTCACGCGAAGGCTTCGCAGGCGTACGGAACGCAGGTGGTGGGCGGCGTGACTCCGGGCAAAGGCGGAACCACGCACGAGGGCTGGCCCATCTTCAACACGGTCGCAGAAGCGGTGGCCAAGACCGGTGCGAATGCTACGGTGATTTTTGTCCCGCCTCCGGGTGCGGCGGACGCGATTATGGAAGCGGCCGACGCGGGGATTCCGCTGATCGTGTGTATTACGGAAGGCATTCCGGCGCTGGACATGGTGAAGGCGTGGGAATTCCTCAAGACAAAGAACTCGCGGCTGATTGGGCCGAATTGCCCGGGCATCATCTCGCCAGGGCGCTGCAAAATTGGCATCATGCCCGCGAGCATTCATAAGGAAGGCAATGTCGGCATCGTGTCGCGCTCGGGCACGCTGACTTACGAGGCGGTTTATCAGCTCACCACGCGCGGCATCGGGCAATCGACGGCCATCGGCATCGGCGGCGACCCGATTATCGGGACCAACTTCATTGACGCGATCACGCTGTTCAACGAGGACCCCGAGACCGAAGCGATCATCATGATCGGCGAGATCGGTGGTACCGCGGAAGAGGTGGCGGCGGAGTACATCAAGAAGAACGTGAAGAAGCCGGTGGTGGGCTTTATCGCAGGACAGACCGCGCCTCCGGGACGCCGCATGGGACATGCGGGCGCGATCATCTCCGGTGGAAAGGGAACGGCCGCGGAGAAGATTAAAGCTATGAAAGAGGCGGGGATCCACGTGGCAAGCACTCCGGCGGAGATTGGCGAGACGCTGGTGAAGAATGCGCCGGAGTTCGCAAAAGCCTAGTTCGCGAGGACATGTTCACCACAGAGACACAGAGGCACAGAGAATCAAGAAGCTTAAATCTTAGAACTAAAAGCTGACGGCTGAAAGCTGACAGCTAATAAGAAGGAATCATTCACGAATGAAGACACTGCAACGCACTTTATCCATCGTTAAGCCGGACGCCGTCGAAAAAGGTGGCACCGGAGACATTGTCAACACGCTGCTGACCAGCGGCTTTCGTATCGTCGGCATGAAGATGCTGCACATCAACAAGGCGCAGGCGGAGGGCTTTTACGCGGTGCACGTACACCGCCCGTTTTTTGAGTCGCTGACGAACTTCATGTCGAACGGACCGATCGTGGTGATGGCGCTGGAGAAAGAGAACGCTATCGCCGACTACCGCGCACTGATGGGAGCAACCGATCCGGCCAAGGCTGAGGAAGGCACCATTCGGAAGAAGTGGGCGTCGAGCATCGAGAAGAACGCGGTACATGGTTCGGACGCGGAAGACACGGCGCGCTTCGAGTTGAGTTATTTCTTCGCCGGATTCGAGTTGGCGAAGTAAACTGAGCGCGAGCAACTTCGCTGGCTAGGGGGCAGTTTATGGCGCATGTACAGATCACCATGCTGGAAGGCCGCACCATTGAGCAGAAACGGCGTGCTGTGAAGCGCTTAACCGAGGTCATGAAAGAGGAGTTCAACGTGAACCCGGAGAAGCTGACCATAGCCATCGTCGAAGTTCCGCGGCACAGCTACGCCCGGAATGGACTTCTGATGAGTGACCGAAATTCCGTTGCCTAAAGTTAAGTAAATCGATTTATTGAAGGCTGGCGCCAAGCCAGGAAAAAGCCGCCCCGAAAGGCGGCTTTTGGTTTGATGAGAATCAACTCGTCGTTTAGAGGAGCTTGCGGCGCAGGGTGCCGGCCAAGCCAAGAATTCCGGTGCCCAGCATAATTAGCGTGCCTGGTTCCGGAATAGCCGTGCCATCGACGGCGTAGGCTAAGCCTGGCGCAGCTCCGCAGCTGCCGAAGAAGCACTGGTATCCATTACCCCCAGTTGCTGTCGCCCAGCCCCACTGTGGCGGGAAGCCGAGATCAGGAACAACCGAAGCCCAGTAGGTACCTGGAGCCATGTCGAAGCTCTGGAAATACACCCAGTACACGTAGATGGGGAAGCCGTTGACGTTACCGATAAAGGTCTCGCCGCCGGTTCCGGGGAATGACCCGATCGCGATCGGATTACCCGGTATGCCAGCATTGTCCTGGTAGAGTTCGAGGGTCCAGTTTGTGATTGGGCCCTGGACAGCTGGATTGAAATATCCGCCAACCCAGTGGAAGCTTTCTACGTCCCACGCGGAGACTCCGCCCGGAAGCGCGAACTGGGTGTAACTGGTGGCAAAGTGGCCGAAGCCGCTAACGGTGTCATTCTGGGAGGCAAAGAGATTGGAGCCGCCGTCCCATGCTTGACATGTGATTTGGTTGGCTACGCCGCAGGGAAGCTGCGCAAAACCAGCCAAAGAGGTGGCGAGCGCAAATACGGCCAGCAAGGTGATTCGTGTGGTGCGTGCAGTCATTTCGTTACTCCTCGTAACTCTGAAGTGGACTGATTGTCGACGGACGTGCAAGTTGGGTGGCCCACATCTTCGAAGCTCCACTCCCCACAGTGCTGCCAAATAGTAGAGCTACGGTGACCGAATTGCCGAAGCATAACCTTTTATGGGGCCAAAGGCAAACAAAAATTTGATGATTCGGCATCGGGGAGTGGGCTGACTAACACTGGCGGGCCTATCTACTTGACAGCCCATGACTTAGAGCGGATATGACGACACAAAGCACGAAGCAGGACTAAGCTGCGGCTAGTTGGTTCCTTGACTGCGACCGTGGTGCAAAATAGAGTTGCGGTACCTTTGGAGAGCGCGGATTTGGACATCGAAATCGGCCAAACCATATTGCATTACACCATCTTGCGCCGGCTGGGCGCGGGCGGAATGGGCGTGGTGTACGAGGCCGAGGATTCCAAACTGGGCCGCCACGTGGCCTTGAAGTTTCTGGGCGCGGAGGCTGAGCAGGACCCGGCTGCGCTGGAGCGGTTCAAGCAGGAAGCGCGCGCCGCTTCGGCGCTCAATCATCCGAACATCTGCACCATCTATGCAATCGAGGAATGCGATGGGCGCTCATTCATCGCCATGGAGTTGTTAGACGGCGAGAGCCTCAGCGAGATGATTCAGGGCGTTCCTCTGCCGTTGAATAAACTCATCGACTTTGGGATTCAGGCTGCCGACGCGCTCGATGTCGCGCACAACAAGGGCATCGTGCACCGTGACCTTAAGCCCGGGAACATCTTTGTTACCACCCGCGGACAGGCGAAAGTCCTGGATTTCGGACTGGCCAAACTGGTCCGCGACCGCCATGCCGCAATGGAAACCGTAGGAGGCGATGCGACGACAATTGCAGGTCCGCGATTGACATCTCCCGGCTCGTCGGTCGGCACCGTGGCATATATGTCACCGGAGCAGGCGAAGGGCGACGAACTGGATGCGCGCAGTGATCTGTTCTCGTTGGGCGTGGTTTTGTACGAGATGGCAACGGGCAGAATTCCGTTTGACGGGAAGACATCGGCGGTAATTTTTCAGGGAATCCTGTCCGGTACGCCGGTCCGACCAAGTCAAGTCAATGGGTCGGTGCCTCCCAAGCTGGAGGAGATTATCGACAAAGCGCTGGAGAAAGACGCTGACCTGCGCTATCAGTCGGCGGCTGAGATGCGCGCCGACCTCAAGCGGTTGAAGCGCGACAGCGAACCCACCCGAGCTTCGGGATCGATTGCGCAGCCGGAGACGAGCGCAGTCGCGCCGTCGTCACAAGTATCGGTGCAGACGCAGTCGACAGCGCATGTTGCCGTCCAGCGGACACGTCTTAATGGCTAACGCCAAGCAACATAAGACCCGCACCGGATTGATTGCGCTGATGACGGCCGCAATTCTCGCGGCTGCAGCGTTTGGCATTTATTCGCTGTGGAGCCGTCGCGACAGCGGTCCCATGCCCTTTGAAAACATGAGCATGGAGAAGCTCACCAGTGATGGGAAAGCACTGATGGCTACAGTGTCGGCGGATGGCCAGTATGTGTTCAGCGTGCATGACGATGGTGAGGGAAAACAAAGCTTGTGGATGCGCCACATCGCCACCGGCAGCAACAAGGAGATTATTCCAGCGACGGAAACGCGCTATACGGGGATGACCTTTACACCGGATGGAAGCTATTTGTACTTCGTTCGCATCGAGCCGCAGCGTCCGAATATTGGCGTGCTCTACCAAATTCCCGTGCTGGGCGGGGCCCCGCAAAAGCTGGTCGACGACGTTGATAGTGCGGTGACGTTTTCACCGGACGGTCAGCAGATGGCGTTTGTGCGTAACAGCCAGGCAGAGGCAAATTCGAAGCTGATCATTGCGCACGCTGATGGCAGCAACGAGCGGGTGCTGGCGACGCTGCCGATTCCGGGGTATTTGGATCCGGTGTGGTCTCCCGATGGAAAGTCGATCGCCGCGGCCCTGATTGAGCCCGGCGCCAAGAACCTGGGGCGCCTGGTGGCACTCGATGTGAACGAGGGAAAAGAGAAGACGCTGTATGCCGCTCCGGCACAGCTGTTGAAGCCGGCGTGGTCGCCGGATGGTCGCACCGTTTTCATGAACTTCCGCGATGGGACGACAGCGTGGGAAGGACAGATCGGCGAGGTCGATGTTCACAGCGGAAGGTTTCACCGGGTCACGAATGATTTGAACAACTACAGCGACCAGTCGCTCGCGGTGACCAAGGATGGCAAGCGATTGGTAAGTATCCAGGGACAGCGGGAGATTGGGTTATACGTAAACTCGGCGGCCCCGAACACCGGCAGCGATGCCAAGCCGATTGACACCCGCGGCGACACGAATGTTGGCTGGCTGAAAGATGGACGACTGGTGTTGGCGGACTTCGAAGGCCACGTCGCCACCATCAACGCTGATGGCAGCAGTCGGACGGTCATACTTGACTCCAACCTGCCGATTGTAGGGATGGCGGTTTGCCAGGAAACCGGTCGCGTTTTGCTATCGATGCCCGATCGAGAAACGAAGGGCATCAACATTTACAGGATGGAGGCAACCGGTGGGAGACCGACCGTCCTGACCAACGGCAAGTTCGACAACAATCCGGTGTGCTCTCCGGATGGCAAGTTCTTCGTCTATACGACGCTGGTGAATGGCAAGGAATTGCTCATGCGAATGGCCACTGACGGTGGACAGCCAAAGCAACTAACGGATGACTACGTGCAATTCGGGACGATTTCGCCGGATGGGCAGCAGGTGGCTGGGCTGTCGCTGGAGGGCACTGGCGTTCAGACCAAGGGCATCATCAAGGTTTATCCCGCCGATGGCGGCGCGCCGGTCAAGACAATTACGCCTGACCCGCACATGTCGGCTGGGATGCAATACTCTGCAGACGGGAAGGCGTTCTATTATCCAGTCACTGAGAAAGGCGTATCCAATATCGTCAGGCAGTCACTTGATGGCGGACCGCCGACGCCAGTCACGGACTTCAAGGAATTGACTTCGTATGGTTATGCGTATAACTGGTCGAACAATAATCTGGCCATCACTCGCGGTAAGCTAAATAGCGATGTAGTGGTCATCACGCAACAGGCAGCGCAATAAATCCCGCAAAGTCGGGTTCATAGACAGGACGCGCATTGAGGCGTCCCGGTAAATTCAAAATCAAGCGGTTGGGTCACGGAGGAATGGATGTTCTGTACGGAATGCGGACAGGCGATAGGGGACGAGGCCAAGTTTTGTGCCTATTGCGGCACCAGGAGGTCGGTACCGCCGTTGCTGAGGCGGCTACGCCAGTTCCGCCTCCTAGACAGGAAGCGCCAAGCGTGGCGCCGCCCGTGCCCGCACGAACCATCCGCTCGACGGCGGAGATCATGCCCATTCGCATGCAGCGGACGGCTCCGCCACCTCCGGTGACCGACGTGAGCAGGGAAGGGTCCGAGCATGCTGAGGCCGTGGTGCCGTGGCCGGAGGAAGAGAGCAATGCGCCTCCGATGTATCCTTCACCGCAACCGGCGGTCCAACGCGAGCGTGTGCCGGTGCGTCCGGCTGCTCCCCCACCGGTCTACGAGGCCGCACCAGCAGCGGCAGCCGACGCTCCGGCGGCTGAGCGCTATGTATCCGTGCCGTTTGCAGCTACGCCAGGATCGTTGGAGGTAGCTGGAGAGCGGCGCAAGGTGTCGCCGGTGCTCATCGGCGCCATTATCGTGGCCCTCATCGCGTTGGCGGGAATCGGGTGGATGGTGCGCACCTCGATGACAGCCAGCAGCAAAGCCGCAGCCAACGTGGGAATCACGATCTATCCCACGGAAGCGAAAGTTGTGGAAGGCAAAAGCGTGGACTTCGCGGCGACGGTTACGGGCGCTTCGACCAGCGACGTGACATGGAAAATGGAAGAGGGAGAAAACGCTGGCGATGTCAAGACTCGTTCAGGCGTGTACGCCAAAGGGGATGAGATTTCGCTGTACTCGACATATACGGCGCCTAAGACGCCCGGGACATACCATCTAGTAGCGACCAGCACAGCCGATACGACCAAGTCGGCGACGGCGGAGATCACGGTCACAGCAAAGTAGGCGGCCTTCCTCATGGCGCAATCCGACATTCGGCGATACGAAGCACGAGCGGCTTCCAGCGAAGTTTTTGGCCGTGTCTTGTGCACTGTTCGAAACCACCACTTCGTGATCGACGGGCCTGAGCAAAACGGATGCCCCGGCGAAGAAGTCACCCCGGGTGAACTGTTCCTGGCAGCAGTAGCTTCTTGCGGAGTGGAACTGATCCAGGTAGTGGCAAAATCAGAGGAAATCCCTCTACGAGGAATTCAAGTTGAAATCAACGGATGGATGGACCGTTCCAATCCGGTGCGCGCGGACGTGACAGTGTTTAACTCCGTTAGCCTGCGCTTCCAAATGCAAGGCGTTACCGACGAAGACGCGAAAGTTCTGGTGGAGAAATTCAAGGGCAGGTGACCGCTCTACGGCACGGTCGCGGTCGCGACCCCCGATGTTCAGATCGAATACTTGGCTATCGCGCCTGGGCTTTCATGAGCGCGTGAGCTTCGGCAATCGTCCAGTCAGGAATAGCGCCGGAGCGGCTGGCCACGACCGCGCCGACGGCATTGGCGCAGCGCGCGATGTCTTCGGAATCCCATCCCAGACTTAACCCGTGCACGAAGGCAGCCGAGAATGCGTCACCGGCACCCACCGTGTCTGCCACCTCGATGTGATAGCCGGGAGCGTGGCTATACTTTCCGTCCTTGAGAATGGCGCATCCACGTTCGCCAAAGGTAACGCACATGGTTTTGCACTTGAAGCGGTCGCACCAGCGGCGGCAAAAATTCTCGATGGCGTTGCCCGGACCTTCGGAGGCATCGACTGTAGCATCGAGGGACTCGGCCTCGGTGTCGCTGAGTTTGACTACCGTCGCCAGGGAGGAGAGTTGCTCGATGGCAGCCAGGCTCCAGTGTCCGGGGCGCAAGTTGACGTCATAGAAACGCTTGGCGTGAGGAACAGCCTTCAATAACTTTCTGGTCGAGTCGAGGGCCTGTGACGACATGTGATAGAGGGTGCCGAAGTAGATCCAGTCGGGTCGAAGGGCAGCGATGCGCTTGAGTTCTTCATCAGTGAGATCGACGAAGTCATAGGCCACCGGCCGCACGATACGGAAGGTGGGCTTGCCTTCCATGTCGAGTTCGACTTCGGCGGTACCGGTGGGCTTGCCCTGCAGCACCTGGATGAATTCCGTCGACATGCCGCGCTGTTTGAGCAGGTCAAGTGCCTTGTGGCCGCGCTTGTCTGCGCCGACGCCGCTGAGGGGAAACACTTCGTGGCCCAACTTCTGGGCGTGGGCGGCAAAATTCAGGGGCGCTCCGCCGAGGTATTCGTTTTCACCAATCACGTCCCACAGAATCTCGCCCACACTGACGATGCGCACGGCTGGCCTCCTGCCGAATGCCGGCGCGGCGGTCGTGACGGACCGGGTTCCGACAATCCAAGCGGAGTCACTTTAACAGACTCGCGGCAATACGCAAGCCGAAGCAGAGGGACAGTGGCCTTGCAATCGCCGGAATTGGGTTTATCATTCGATGCTGACTTCGGATGCTAACTTGGGACGGGCCAATGAGATTTCCATTCCAACGTACAGAGTCAGATGACCGCGCGACCGCGCCGACCGATGCGGCGCTGCCAGAGCTTGTTGGGGCCGATATCGCTGGGCTGGTTTACGGCCAGCGTATGGGTGGCGACTTCTACCAGTTTGCCCGCGCCAGCGCGCAGCGAGTGGTGTTCGGGTTGCTCGACGTGGCGGGAGACAGCAAAGAAAATCACAGGATCGTGGTGGCGGCTAACGTGGCATTCCGCGAAAAGGGGCCGGCTTGCCTGGCCGATGAAGAAGTGAATGAAGCTGACGCGATGATGGAATTCTGTCAGGCACTCAATGCCAGCATTCGCAGCGCCGCCAGCGGGATACGTACCTGCGCAGCGTTTGTGGGCTGCTACAACGAACTGCTGGGAACGGTGTGCTACATCAACGCAGGACATACCCCGGGACTGTTGCGCTATGACTCGAGCGTCAGCGAGCTTCCGGCGACTGGGATGCCGTTAGGCTTGTTTTCAGCGTCGACGTATGAGGCTCCGACAGTGGCAGTGCCGGTGGGAGGCGCGTTGTTGCTAGCATCGCGAGGAGTAGTGGAGGCCAACCATAAACGAGAGGAATATGGCCTGCAACGGCTCAAGACGCACTTCGAGGAGACGCCGCTGACGAACGCGCACGATGTTGCGGCCTCAGCGCTTTCGGCGGTGCGCCAGTTCGCCGAGGGAGCGTCGAAGCAAAACGATTTGACGACGCTCGCTTTGGTGCGCCCAATTCGCAACTAATTGCCCGCAACCGCGTTACAGTTCTTAACATCCTATACAGTGCTGAAAGCGGATTGAGCAGGTTTGCTCTGTTAGTCTTAGTTGAGCCCGAATCGAGTTTCTCTGTCGATTTTGGAACCGACCCCCGCCCGGTCGTGAAGGTTCCTTAGGGCATTTGTCCGTTATGCGAATTCATTTGAGGTTGCTGTTAGCCGTACTTTGTGCGTTTGTTGCGGTCTCGGCGATGGCGCAGACCGAGACACCGCAAACGCCGGACGCACAAGTTCCCGCAGCGACAGAGCCCGCTGCTACTCAAGCTCCAGCCGCTGCCGCTCCGCAAACGTCCGCGCCCGAAGCACAGCCATCGGCCTCACAAACTCCAACGCCGGCCACTCCGCAAGCGCAGACTAACGGGGAGGCCCCAAGAAAGTCGGCTCAGGAAATCCTGGACGAAGAGAAGAAGCAGCGGATGCTTGGCATCGTGCCGATGTTGGGCGTCACGAATTATCAGTACGCTCCGGCATTGACGAGCGGACAGAAATTCGACCTGATGATTCGGGCGTATGCAAGTCCGTTCCCTTACCTGTCAGCCGGATTTCAAGCCGGCCTCAGCCAAGCATTCAACTCGTTCGAGGGCTATGGCCAGGGAGCTTCGGGTTACGGCAAACGTTTCGGATCGGCGTTGCTCGACGGTTTCGATTCTGGTTTCTTCAGCAATTATTTCTATCCCGTGTTGTTCAAGCAAGACCCTCGCTATTTTCGACTGGGTAACACCTACACTAAGAAACGTCGAATGGGCTCCGTCATCGAACAGGAATTTGTGACGAAGAGGGATTCGGACCGCAAGCCGATGTTCAGTTACTCGAACGTCCTGGGAGCGCTGACGGCGGGCAGCATTTCCAATGCCTACTATCCGCAGGAAGAGCGCGGCTTTGGCCTGACCATGAGCCGAACGGCCGTGTCATTCGGCTGGGGCATGGTCGGTGATTTCGTACTGGAGTTTTGGCCGGACATCTCGCACCACTTTCACCACAAAAGCAATCCAGACGATGTGACGGTGAAGTAGCTAGCGGACCGGCTTCCCGAACCGCTCCCACCGAAAAACCGACAAATCCAAAGTTGCAGGCAGTCCGAGTGCCCGCTGCGCGAGCGCTTCTCCAACGGCCGGCGAGTGCTTGAAACCGTGGCCGGAACATGCGGACGCGAACAGTACTTTCTGCGCGTCATCCGCGTAGTCGATGACGAACTTGGCATCGGGGGTCACGGTGTACAGGCACGTAGCCGTTCGCAAGCAGTGGCTGCTGACATCAGGCAAGCGCGGCGCGATGTACTCGGAATGCATGGCCGAGGTTGACTCGGTGCTTACTTCGCGCGGAACTGCGTCAGGATCGACGGTGTTCTCGTAGCGCTCGGTGGCTACCTTCAATCCTCCCTGGAGACCGTCGATCGCCGGGAAGCCGTACAACATGTCTTGCAGGCGTTCGCCGGTGATCCAAATGAAGACCGGGAAATGCTCGGGGGAGTAGTGTTCACGGTTCTGCTGCAGCGCGAACCAGCATAAAGTTTGGCGATAGACGGCAAAGCGACTCGCGAACTCCGGCGGCAGGAACTTCGCGATCCAGGGACCGGCGGTGAGAATTACTTTGGCGACTGCGTAAGACGCCTTGTCGGTTCGCACTTTGACTGCATCCCCACTCGAACTGATCTCCAGCACCGTTTCTGACGTAAACACTCTCGCACCCAGCTTCTTTGCCTCGGCGATTTGCGTTTCGATACAGGCTTCCGGACGAAGGAATCCCGCTCCGGGTTCAAAGTAACCTTGCTCATCGTCGGCAAGCCGGAACTGCGGGTAGAGCCGCTGAACCTCGTCGCTGCTGAGTTGCTGGTGCGGGATGCCGAAGGCCCGCGCGGCATCGACGGTCTCCATCAGAAACGAACTGGAGCCGTGATGCTTGCCCTCGATGTGGGGCGATGCCAGAATCAGTCCGCCGTTGCGCGTAATCAAGCTGCGGCCTGTAGTAGCTTCCAGTTGGTCCCAGATTTGATTGGAGCGCAAGACCAGCGGCACGAACTCGCGGCCTTCGCCAATGGCCTGGCGGGTGATGCGGGTTTCGCCGTGTGACGAGCCCTGGTCGTGCGGCGGCGCGAAGCGGTCGATTCCGATGACGCGAGCGCCCAGTTTCGCTGATTGATACAGCGCGGCGCTGCCAACCGCTCCTAGTCCGATGACAGCAATATCGGCAGTAATTGCCACTTCGACATAATGCCACACACACCTGAACGCAGCAGGCGCTTGCCGTGCATGAGAGACTGTCTTGCGGTAGCGAGCTATGACGATTCGACAGCTGAGTTCGCGCGTGGTGTATCGCAACAAGTGGATGACGGTTCGCGAGGACGAGATTGAGCGCGACAACGGAACGTGCGGCATTTATGGGGTGATCGAAAAGTGCGACAGCGCGATCATCCTGGCAATCGACGGCGATACGATTTACCTGGTCGAACAGTTCCGTTATCCGATTGGTGAGAATTCACTGGAGTTTCCGCAGGGAAGCCTGGAGAGGAACGACGTAGATCCGGCGGAGATTGCGCGTGACGAGTTGCAGGCTGAGACGGGGCTGGTCGCGGGCAAGCTGGAGTATCTGGGGAAAATCTATATCGCCTGCGGCTATGCCAACCAGAAAACGTATGCGTTTCTTGCCACTGAGTTGCGTCAGGCGGCAGGCCAGCGTGACGCCGAAGAGCACGACCTGACAGTCCGCAAGGTGAGCCTGGCTCAATTGCAACGACTCATTCGCGACAACGTCATCAAGGACGCGCAAACGCTCGCGGCATGGGGACTGTATCAGGCGCGAGCCGCGGCTTCCCAGGAAAATCGATGAGACACCGCTCGGAGGCATGGCGGAAAATTGACGGCGGTAGTTTCGATGTCTGCGTCATCGGAGGCGGGGCGACCGGCTCCGGCACCGCCCTCGACGCGCAATTGCGCGGGCTCAACACCCTGCTGATCGAAGCCGGAGACTTCGCTTCAGCGACTTCGAGCCGCTCGACCAAACTGATCCACGGCGGAATTCGCTATCTGCAGGAAGCTGTGACCGACCTCGATCCCGGGCAGTACAACGTGGTGAAGCGCGCACTGCGGGAACGGCGGTTCATGCTCGACAACGCGCGCTTCCTGGCGCATCCGATGGAATTCCTCGTCCCTTGCTACACGCGTTGGGAGGTTTTTTACTACGGAGTCGGCACCAAGATATATGACCGCATCGCGGGCAAGCACAACTTCTTCTCCAGCCGATACCGGCCGGCCAAGGATGCGCTGGCGCGATGGCCGCTGCTGCAAAGCGAGGGACTGAAGGGAACCATCGCGTACGCCGACGGGCAATTCGATGATGCGCGCTATTGCATCGCGCTTGTGCAGACATTTTCCGAGGCCGGCGGTGAGGCGGTAAACCACGCGCGAGTCGTCCGGCTGGGTCAGGATGCAAGCGGAAAGATCTGCGAGGCGGAAATCGAAGACCAGCTGACCGGCGCGAAGACCAGTGTGCGGGCCAGAATTTTCGTCAACTGCACGGGGCCGTATTCGGACCATATCCGCGCGATGGCGAACCCAGGTGTCGAGAAGCGGTTGCGGTTGAGCAAGGGCGTGCACATCCTTTTGCCACTTGATGAACGCACAACCGACGCGATGGTAGTGCCGAAAACCGACGACGGACGGGTGATCTTTGCCATTCCGTGGCTGGGACGTTTGCTGGTTGGTACCACAGACGACGAGGTTACACACGAGGACGAGTTGGTGGTGAAGCGGTCGGAGGCGGAGTACCTGCTTCGGCAATTGAATCGTTACCTGTCGTGGCCGTTCGCGATTGAGGACATTGTGGGCGGATTTGCCGGCGTGCGTCCGCTGGTCAGCCAGGGTAAAGGCGCGAAGACCAAGAAGCTGATTCGCGAGCACGAAGTGGAAGTGGACCGCGAGAGCGGACTCATCAGCGTGCTGGGCGGCAAGTGGACGACCTATCGTGCGATGGCCGAGGACGCTGTCAATGCCGTACAGCAGCGACTTGGGCTGCCCGTGCGCGGATGTGTTACGCGCGAGCACCACTTGAGCGGCTCGGAAGGGTACAGCGACGCGTACCCGCACGATTTAGTTGCTTCGTATGGTGTGTCGGAGCGGACAGCACGCCACCTGTCGGAGAAGTTTGGCACCAAAGCCGCGGCGGTGCTCGACTTGGCAAAACGGGAGCCCGGACTGACGCAAGTGCTGGTCGACGGGCATCCAGCGATCCGGGCCGAGATTGCCTACAGCGCACGCAATGAGATGGCAGCGACACTCGACGACGTGCTGGAGCGGCGCACCGGATTGCAATTCTTTAGCTGGGAGGCTGCAGTGGAGGCCGCGCCGGCTGCGGCCGCGGTCATGCAGCGCGAGATGGGCTGGGACGGCGCGCAGACGCAAAAGGCAATCGATGAGTATGCGGGGACCCTCACGGCGTGGACGAGAAAGATTGGACTGGCGAAGGACAGGGCGAAGGCGTAGAACCTTCCTCTTGGGTTGAAATTCACACCCAGGCAAAGGACAGCGACCATGGCGGACTATGTCGGCGCCATCGACCAGGGAACGACGAGCACGCGCTTCATCGTCTTCAGCCGCTCAGGACAGATTGTGGCTACAGCGCAAAAGGAGCATGAACAGATTTATCCGCAGCCGGGCTGGGTGGAGCATAGTCCGCAGGAAATCTGGACGCGCACGCAGGAAGTGATCGCCGAGGCCATGCAGTCGAAGGGGCTGACCGCGAAAGACCTCGCCGCGGTCGGCATCACCAACCAGCGCGAAACTGCGATCATATGGGACCGCAAGACCGGGCAGGCGGTGTACAACGCCATTGTGTGGCAGGACACACGGGTCAGCGGTTACGTGGATGAGTTGGCGAAGAATGGTGGTCAAGGCCGCTTTCGGGCGAAGACCGGGCTGCCATTGGCTACGTACTTCAGTGGGCTGAAGATTCGCTGGATCCTGGAGAACGTACCGGGCGTGCGGTCGCTGGCGGAATCGGGCGACGCACTGTTTGGCAATGTCGATACATTTCTTCTGTGGAATCTCACGGGCGGCTCGAACGGCGGCTTTCACGTTACCGACGTCACCAACGCTAGTCGCACACAGTTAATGGATCTCGAAACCCTGGCGTGGGACCCAGAGATACTGGCGACCTTCGGTATTCCTGCATCCATGCTGCCGCGTATTGCCTCCAGCAGCGAGGTGTATGGACATGTGGCAACGGGACCACTGGCTGGCGTTCCTCTGGCCGGTGACCTTGGAGACCAGCAGGCAGCACTGGTGGGGCAGACGTGTTTCGAGCCGGGGCAGGCGAAAAATACCTACGGAACGGGCTGCTTCCTGCTGCTGAACACCGATGAAAAGCCAGTGCAATCGAAGTGCGGATTACTCACCACCGTGGCGTATCAGTTCGGCAAGCAGCCGGCGCACTATGCGCTCGAAGGGAGTGTCGCCATCACCGGCGCGCTGGTACAGTGGCTGCGCGACAACCTGAAACTTTTCAGCAGCAGCGCCGAAGTCGAGAAGCTGGCTCGGGAGGTCGACGACAACGGTGGCGTGTATTTTGTTCCGGCGTTTTCGGGGCTGTTCGCGCCGTATTGGAAGACGAATGCTCGCGGCGTTATCTGCGGGCTCACGCGCTACGCAACCAAAGCCCACTTCGCGCGGGCAGCGCTGGAGGCAACGGCCTTTCAGACACGCGAAGTAGTGGAGGCGATGGAGAAGGACTCCGGCATCGCGCTCGACGTGCTACGCACCGATGGCGGCATGGTCGATAACGAGACGCTGATGCAGTTCCAGGCCGACATCCTCGATCGTCTGGTGGTTCGTCCTGCGATCAAGGAAACCACCGCACTAGGCGCGATGTATGCTGCGGGGCTGGCGGTGGGCTATTACCGCGACCTCAACGATCTGCGCGCCAATTGGTCGGTCGATCGAACGTGGAAACCGACCATGCCTACGGAAAAGCGCGAGCGCATGTATCGCATGTGGAAGAAGGCGGTCACTCGGACGTTTGACTGGGTCGAAGAGCAGGCCGCCAACGGGTAGTTCAGAGTTCAGCATTCAGGAGACGAGATGAGTTCACCGTTCATGGGGGAGTTTGCAGGAACGCTGGTGCTGATCCTGCTGGGCGACGGCGTGGTGGCCAACGTGCTGCTAAAGCGCTCAAAGGCTGAGGGTGCGGGCTGGATGGTCATCACCACAGCATGGGGGTTTGCGGTGTTGTGCGGCATCTTCACGGCAATCGCCTTCGGCAGCGCCGATGCACACATCAATCCCGCGGTGACACTGGCGTTCGCTATCACTTCAGGCAACTACGCGAAAATCGTTCCCTATTGGAGTGCGCAGTTTCTGGGTGCGTTCACCGGAGCAACGTTGGTGTGGCTCTATTTCCTGCCGCACTGGAGGATGACAGAAGACAAGGACGCGAAGTTGGCCGTCTTCTGCACTGCGCCGGCAATTCGTCATTATCCTGGCAACTTGTTTTGCGAAGTGATTGGCACGATGTTGCTCATCGTTGTGGTGGCTGCCATCGGCTCGAAGGCCGTAGCTCCCGCGGGACTGACGACAGGGCTGGGACCGTATTTCATCTCTATTTTGGTATGGGGGATTGGATTGTCGCTCGGAGGAACAACCGGCTACGCGATCAATCCCGCGCGCGATTTTGGGCCGCGTGTGGCGCATGCGTTATGGCCGGTCGCCGGGAAGGGAAGTTCCGACTGGGCCTACGCGCCGATACCGATTCTGGGACCGTTGCTGGGTGCGGCGTTGGCGGCATTGATTATCAAATTGGCGAGTATTGCCTGAGGAACTCGCAATGCATAACTGTGTTGCACCCGCTCCTACGGCACAACCTTCGTCGATACCCGATAGCGCTGATAGTCCGTGTAGCGATGCTCGTTGCGATAACTGAGCTCATAGAACTCGTCGACGTCGCCATTGTGGGTGGTGAACTCGACATACACCTTCACGCTGCTGGGTAGCCATAAAGGCGTTGCGACATCGACGAGTTGAACCTTGGCGAGCGTCACTTCCGTCGTCTGCTGATTGAGGCCCACGTCTTTTCTCGGCGCAAGCAAGTCGGTACGCATGCGCACAATCTGAAAGTTGCTTTTGTCGATCCACGCTACTCCCTGCACCAGCATGTGCACCGAAGTGCCGTTTCGCCCTCTCATGCTGATCGAAAGAGTGGCCTTACTGGGCTGTTGCGCAAAGCCCACGACGTAAGCCTCCCGCGGGCCAATCTTCTCGTCACCCAGGTAACGGAACGTTGACTCGTGTTGGAAGCCAGTAGAGAAATAATTGCAGCTCAACGCGAAGCCGGAAGTTAACAGATAGCCTTGCTTGATGACCCACGGATCGAAGTTCTCTCCGTTTGGGTCCATGCGAAATTCGACGATTTCCGTCCGGCTGGTGTTGCCGTGACGAAGGATCAAGTAACTGTCACGAACGCGCTCACCGGACAGCTCCGGCTGGGTGTACGGCTTTTCCTGCTTTAGCCGGGACAGGGAGATCTCCTCGCGAGCCGTGAGGTCGATGACGTGGTGGAAGAAGTCGTCAACCCGTTCACCGGTTTCTTGCAGAATCATGGGCAGCTGTTGCTGGCTTTCGGCAGGACGGAGGTCTTTCAACTGGGGAACGCGCTTGACGATCTGCTTCAGGGGTTCGTCGATGTAAGCCCGCGCGGTCGCATAGACACTTTGTTCATTTTCGCTGGGAGGTCCGAGGGCGGGGTTCGATGTCGCACTTGGATGCTGTGGCGTCTGAGCGGCGGCTACTACTGCGAGGAGAAAAACAAAACTGGCGGTAAGGAGTGGTCGTCCCGGCCGGAAATTGTCGCGAAATCCCACGGCACAGTTTAATGCAATCCGAATCTGCAGAGCTGTTAGTGCGGCGATGGCCGCGGAAATCTAAATCTGGTAATCCATCTCGATCGCCAGGTCGAGCGAATCGCCACCTTCACCCGGCACATGTTCCCGGCCTTCCAGGCGGCAAACCTGTTCGCGTAGCATCTTGACTTCGGTAGCGACTGCGGCGAGCGCTTCAGACAGCGGATCGTTGATCTGCTTCGGATCGGTGATGACCACACGCTTGCCGTTGCGGAAGACGATGTGACCGGGCACGCCGACAACGGTGGAGTCGGGAGGCACGTCACGCAAAACGACCGAGCCCGCACCGATGCGGCAGTTGTTGCCGACAGTGATCGCGCCCAGAATTTTCGCGCCGCCACCAATGACTACTCCATCGCCAATGGTGGGATGACGCTTTCCCTTGGTGAGGTTAGTTCCGCCCAGCGTGACGCCTTGGTAGAGCGTGACGTCATCACCCACCTCGGCGGTTTCGCCGATGACCACTCCCATACCGTGATCGATAAAGAAGCGTCGGCCGATCTTGGCGCCAGGATGGATTTCGATCCCGGTGAGCCAACGCGCAAATTGCGAAAGCGCGCGGGCGAGGAAGAACCAGCCGTGCTCCCAAAGCCAGTGATGGATGCGGTACCACCACAACGCGTGCAGGCCGGAGTAGAGCAGCACGATCTCCAGCCGCGACCGCGCCGCGGGATCGCGTTCGAGCACCGCGGCGATGTCTTCGCGCATGAGGCGGAAATACGAGACCATGTTTACACCGTGACCGGCTCGGCGACCTGCGAGGTCACTTCGTCGCGCAACTGCTGGAAGAGCACGCTGCTGAGGTAACGCTCGCCGAAGGAAGGCAGCACGACCACGATGAGCTTGCCCGCGTTCTCCGGGCGTTCGGCAACACGGATCGCCGCAACCACGGCTGCTCCCGACGAGATGCCCATCAACAGGCCCTCTTCTTTGGCCAGGCGTCGCGCCATTACCAGGGCATCGTCGCTCGACACCTGCACGATCTCGTCAATGCAGTCGGTGCGCAGAATGCTGGGCACGAAACCGGCACCGATGCCTTGAATCTTGTGCGGCGACGGCTGGCCGCCCGAGAGTACTGGGCTCTCGGTTGGTTCGACCGCGATGGCCTTGAACGAGGGCTTGCGTGGCTTGATGTATTCGCTGACACCGGTAATCGTGCCGCCGGTGCCGACGCCGGAAATCAGGATGTCCACCTTGCCATCGGTGTCTTCCCAAATTTCAGGGCCGGTCGTCTCGAAGTGAATCTTCGGATTGGCGGGATTGTCGAATTGCTGGGGGATGAATCCGTTCGGAGTCTTGGCGAGGATCTCCTGCGCTTTAACGATCGCACCCTTCATGCCCTTGGGGCCCGGGGTCAGCACCAGTTCCGCACCAAAGGCGCGCAGCAGCACCCGGCGCTCCACGCTCATGGTCTCGGGCATCACGATGATCAGCTTGTAGCCCCGGACCGCAGCGACAAACGCGAGTGCGATACCGGTGTTGCCGCTGGTGGGCTCGATCAGTACGGTCTTGCCCGGCGTGATCTTGCCGGCCTTTTCGGCTTCGGTGATCATGCTAACGCCGATACGGTCTTTAACGCTGGCGACGGGATTGAAGCTCTCCAGCTTGGCGACGACGGTGGCGCCTACGCCCTTGGTCACTTTGTTCAAGCGCACCAGCGGGGTGTGGCCGATGAGTTCGGTTACATCATTGGCGATCTTCATGAGCTGTCTCCATGCTGTTAAGACTCGTTCCGCTAAGAATAGGTTTCAGGATTCGCAAGGCTGGACCGCGCGACGGCTAGCGACAACAACAACAGCGGCATTCGGAGAGGACGGCACCGGGCGTCGATATCGAGCGCGAATTATGGGCCGCGGACATGATGGTGCTCAATCGTAGCAGCAAGCGGGCCGGGCTGACCAGCGTTCCGTCCCGCTTGAGTTGCGGTTCGCCGCACGGCATGGCACAATGCCGCGATTTCGTCGCATGAGGACACTATGGCCTTTCGGAAGATTTCCCTGCTATTCCTACTCGTCGCTGTATTCACATTGAATGCTGTCGCACAGACGCCTGCGGCACCCGCCAAGAATGCTGATAGTCCGCTTGCTCCTGTAGCGTGGCTCACGGGCGGAACTTGGGTTACGGATATCAAGAACCCTCAGGACGACTCCGTCACGCATGTGGAGAACCACATCGCCTGGGCGCCCAATCATCAGGCCATTCAGTTTGTGACCGAGTTCAATGGCAAGCCGCACTACAACGGCTTCTACGCGTACGACGCAGCCAAGGCGGCGATCCGGTTTTATTACACCGCCGACAATGGTGACCTGACTATCGGTACGGCCACGCCTGACCTCGACGGCAAGACGCTGCATCAGGAATTCGATATCGTGCACTCGAACGGCAAGACCGACCAAGTGCGCTCGACCGTCGTGCGCGATGGCGAAAATGCATACCTGTTTACGGTGTTCGTGCAACAGAACGGCGACTGGAAACAGATTTTCGAGATCACGTACAAACGGAAGGCGTAGGTGCTATACTTGTATAGCGTTCTGAAAGGAATCAACTATGCTGGCTATACGACTGCCGGAGGATGTCGAAAAACGGCTCGAAGCCTTAGCAAAACGGACAGGCCGCACCAAAACTTTCTACGCCCGCCAGGCGATTCTCGAATACCTCGGTGACCTGGAAGACGTTTTCCTGGCGGAGAAGCGCCTGGAGAGCCTGCGGGCCCGCCGTACGCGGAGCGTTCCTCTATCGCAAGTACTAAAGGACCATGGCCTGGAAGATTGAGTTTGCGCCAGAAGCAGTCCGTGAATTGAACAAGCTGGACGGCCAGGTCTCTCGGAGAATCCTCAAGTTTCTGCGCGACAGAGTTGCGACTCTCGACAATCCTCGGAGCATCGGCTCAGCGCTTCAGGGTGCCAAGCTTGGCGAGTTTTGGAAGTATCGGGTTGGCGATTACCGGATGATCTGCCGCATCGACGACGAGAAGGTGCTGATTCTCGTTCTGCGCGTCGGCCATCGGAAGGACGTATATCGCTGATGGACAAACCACTCTGCGACAACCGTCCGTATACCCGTTCGCGTTTATAATTGAAGGTTCGCGCACTTGATTCCTGTCAAAGTAGGAAACAATCCTTGAGCTCTCATGTACATTCGCAGGGTCCCGCGCCGGCTGGGCCACAGCCGCTGCCGGGCGTTGACGCCATCATCGCCGTCGGTTCAGGCAAGGGCGGCGTCGGCAAGACCACGCTGGCGGTCAATCTCTCCATTGCGCTGGCGCGCATGGGCTTCAAAGTCGGACTGCTTGACGCCGACGTATACGGCCCTAACGTTCCGACGATGCTGGGCACGACGGTCGCACCCGAGGTAGTCAATGGCGACCGCATCCTGCCACCGGAACGCTACGGCCTGAAAGTAATCTCAGTCGGATTTCTCAGCCCGGGCGACAAGCCGCTGGTGTGGCGCGGACCGATGTTGCACTCCATCATCAAACAGTTTCTGGGACAAGTAGAGTGGGGGCAGCTGGACTATCTCGTCATCGACCTTCCTCCCGGCACAGGTGATGTCGTGATCTCGCTGGTGCAGACCGTTCCCTTGACTGGCGCGGTAGTTGTGACCACTCCCAGCGATGTCTCGCTGCAGGATGCGCGCAAGGCCATTGAGATGTTCAAGCAGGTGAAGGTGGACATTATTGGCGTTGTAGAGAACATGAGTTTCTTTACCTGTCCGCACTGCAATCACGAGATCGACATCTTCTCTAAAGGAGGCGGCGAGCGCACGGCGGCTCAGTTCGGTGTGCCGTTCCTGGGCAGCATCGAGATCGATCCCGACATCCGCAAGGGTGGCGACAGCGGCCAGCCAGTGGTGCTCGAAGGCGACCAGTCTCCGCACGCGCGTTCGCTGTTCAAGTTCGCGAGGCACGTGATCGATCGCGTAGGTGAGTTGAAAGCGACAGAAGGCCCGGTCATCGAAATCCAGTAGCTGGTTCGCAGAAGCAAACGAAAGCCCCGGAGTTTCCGGGGCTTTTTCGTCGCAAACTAAGCTTTGGTGGCCCGTTACTTCGTTGGTTGACGAACCGGGCGACCTGGTCCCATCCGTTGCGTCAGTTTCGGCGCGCAGGATGGGAAGAACTTTTTCGGGGTGCTCAATCCCTTCGTTGGTTGGCGAAAGGATCGGCCCGATCGGAACTACTTAGCAGAATACTTCGCCAGGCAACGCGGCCAGCGTGCGCGAGTCCAGAGTGTTCTTTACAACGCGCGGCTTGGTCACCGCAGTCTCGAAGTTGTCGATGCGCTTGCGCGCGATCTTCAACTTCAAGGTGCGCTCGATCGCCCGCAGCTCGCCAATCTCGGCTCCTGCCACCAGGGACGACGCCCGACCCTTCGATCCGGCACGGCCGGTGCGGCCGACGCGGTGAATAAAGTCTTCCGCTACCTCAGGCAGGTCGTAATTGATGACGTGCGCCACGTTGTCCACGTGAATGCCGCGTGAAGCCACGTCGGTTGCGACCAGCACCTTGTAGCGGCCCTCATCGAAGCCGTTCAAGGCGTTAACGCGCTGCGACTGGGTGCGGTCGCCATGAATCATGGCCGCCGAGAAGCCATCGCGAATCAGGTTCTTGGCCAAACGCTCGGTACCGCGCTTGGTACGCGCGAAGACCAGCGTCTGTCCCTTCTCGTTGTAGAGCAAGCGCCGCAAAACGTCAGACTTGTCGGCCAGCGCAACTTCAAAAGCCTGCAACTCGACGCTCTCTGCCGGCTTGGTGGTTGAACCCAGCGCGACCCGAACCGGGTTGCGCATGTAGTCGTTCACCAGTCCAGCTACCGAGGCTTCCAATGTCGCCGAGAAGCACAGCGTCTGGCGCTGCTTCGGCAATACACCAACGATGCGCCGCAACGAAGGCAGAAAGCCCATGTCGACCATGCGGTCGGATTCATCCAGCACCAGCATCTCGACCCTGCTAATGTCGACCAGCTTGCGCTTGAGGTAGTCTTCCAGTCGTCCTGGAGTAGCGACGATCACGCCTGCGCCTCTACGCACCGCTTCGAGCTGCGGCCGTTCGGCCATTCCGCCGATGACCAGCGCGGTCTTGGGCAGCTTGCCGTAACGGAGATCGTCATACTGCGCCTGGACCTGTATGGCCAGTTCGCGCGTGGGGACGAGAATCAGTGCCCGTACGCCGGGCAGGTGGTGCGCTACGAGCTTCTCCATCATGGGAAGCAGGAACGCTAAAGTCTTTCCGGTACCCGTCTGGGCGGTTGCCAGAACGTCTTTGCCTTCCAGCGCATGCGGGATGGCCATTTCCTGGACCGGAGTAGGGGTGGTGAATTGTGCTGCCGCCAACTTCTGCTGGAGCCCAGCAGACAGGGACATATCGCTAAATTGTGTCAATCGTTTTTTACTTTCTCAGGAGGGGCAACTCGCGCATTTGCATTCTAGAGATGCGAGTCGCGAAGATACTGCAGATGCCGCTCGGATTTTGGTTAAGCGCTAAGTGAACGACGGGAGCAAGAGAGGCGGGAACCAGATCGAAACAAAGGACCGGATTGTTCGCACCACATCAACCGTGGCAATAAGCGTCTAACAGGACTATACCACAGCGCCATCGGCAATTCTGCAGATCGCGCCAAAAGAGAACCTAAGTGAACAACTTACTGTTTTGCGAAATCGTGAAAATCGAAGCCGAGAGGCTGACCCTCTTCGTCATGCGTAACCACAAGTTCCGCGGGAGCTTCAGGAGGTAGAGAAGGATCCTGCTTGCGTTGGGCCTTTTTCTGGGCTTTTTCCGCCTGCTTTTCCTGGCGGGCACGTTCTTTTTGTCGTTTGGTAAACGTTGTCCTAGAACTTCCTGCCATCCATCACGCTCCTGTCACCAACATACGTTAGATTCGCTAGCGCCGGGAAAGATTCGGAAATCGCCCTGTTGGCGATCAAACCCTCAATCTTTGCCGCACTTTACAGCCGATTACAATGCCGCTAGCCTTAGACCTTCATTATCGTACAGGATTCTGTTCCGCCTGTCTGTGAGGTGCTCATGCTGTCACGCAAATATGTACTCCGGGTCGTCGTTCTACTGGCTCTCGTCGCCGCCTTGCCGCTGCCGGCGCAGGAAGCCTCCGTCAAACCGAACGACGCGCTCATCCTGGAGAACATTCCTCCTATCCCGGCGAGTATCGCCGAACGTGCAGCGCGTTATACGGACTATCGAACGGCGACGCTTTACGGATGGAATCCGCAGAAGCGCGAGCTCCTGATTGGCACGCGATTCGCCGACACTGTACAGGTTCACCAGGTTGCCATGCCAGGTGGAGCCCGCACCCAGCTCACCTTCTTCGGCGACCGTGTGACCGACGCCAGCTACCATCCGCATAACAGCGACTACGTCCTCTTTCGCAAGGACGTTGGCGGAGGCGAGTGGTATCAGATCTTCCGCTATGACGTCGCCTCGGGCGACGTCACCA
The DNA here is from genome assembly GCA_963749635.1 of uncultured Acidobacteriaceae bacterium. Taxonomy (GTDB): domain Bacteria; phylum Acidobacteriota; class Terriglobia; order Terriglobales; family Acidobacteriaceae; genus DASRAA01. Next base: position 27,411 of record CAVVNW010000005.1, on the reverse strand, counting down.
TGCTCACCGATGGCAAGTCGCGTAACTCGGAGTTCGTCTGGTCGAACAAGGGCGACCGTATCGCTTATGCCAGCACGTTGCGCGATGGTGCTGATCTCGATTTCTATGTGATCGACCCGACCGCGAAGCCATCCCCATTGAAGCCGCTCACTGAAAACCAGGGTGGAGGCTGGCAAGTGCGCGACTGGTCTCCCGACGATCGCACGCTGCTGGTGGTGGACGGGATTTCCATCAACGAGAGCCACATCTGGCTGGTCGATGTTGCTAGCGGCGCCAAGAAAATGCTCACACCTACAGGTGGCGAGAAAGTCGCTTACGACCCCATCGGCTTCAGCCGTGACGGCAAAGGCATCTATGTTGCTACCGACAAGGACAATGAGTACCAGCGCGTCGCCTACATGGACATTGCTACTGGCACGCTGAAATACCTCAACAACGACTCGTGGGATGTAGAAGCGGCTGCATTGTCAAACGACCGTGAACTGTTGGCGTATGTGGTCAATGAAAATGGGCTCAGCACTCTGCATGTGCTCGACCTCAAGACAAGCAAAGCGCGCTCTGTTCCGAAGCTCCCAACCGGACAGATCAGCGCGCTCCACTGGAGCGAGAACAATCGCGACCTGGGTTTCAGCCTGAACTCGGCGCAATCGCCGTCGGATGTGTACTCGGCTGACGTGCAGGCCGGGAAGATGGAGCGCTGGACCTTCAGCGAGACCGGCGGCGTTCCTGCGCAAAACTTCGTCGAGCCCAAGCTGGTGAAGTGGAAGAGCTTCGACGGAAAAGAGATTTCCGGCTGGCTCTATGCGCCGAGAGTTAAGCCAGCCTCAGGAAAGTATCCCGTGGCAATTAACATTCACGGCGGCCCCGAAGGCCAATCCCGACCTGGCTTTCTCGGCCGCAACAACTACCTCATCAACGAACTGGGCGTTGCCATCCTGTATCCCAACGTCCGCGGCTCGACTGGCTACGGTAAGACCTTCACGCAACTGGACAACGGCTTCCTGCGCGAGAACACCTACAAGGACATTGGCGCGCTGCTCGACTGGATCGGCCAGCAACCCGATCTCGACGCCAAGCGCATCATGGTGACCGGCGGCAGCTATGGCGGACACATGACCCTGGCCGTGGCCACCCTCTACAACGACCGCATCGCCTGCTCGGTCGATATCGTAGGAATCTCAAACCTCGTTACCTTCCTCGAACACACCGAGGCTTATCGCCGTGACCTGCGGAGGGCGGAGTACGGTGACGAGCGCGATCCCAAAATGCGCGCCTATCTGGAAAGCATCGCGCCCATGAACCACGTCAAAGACATCACCAAGCCGATGATGGTGGTCGCGGGCGTGAACGATCCACGGGTTCCCAAGAGCGAATCGGACCAGATCGTGAAGGTTCTGGAGGACAACAAGACTCCGGTGTGGTATCTGGCGGCCAAGGACGAGGGCCACGGCTTCCAGAAAAAGAAGAACGCGGACTTCCAGTTCTATACGACCGTGCTCTTCATGCAGAAGTACTTACTGGGGCAGTGAGAGCTTCACCACTGAGACACAGAGAATCTAAGGCAAACCCTCGGTGGCAACTCGCCTCATTCTATTTGAGGCTTTTCTTTATTTATTTTTCCGTTATACGTGACTATAACACAGCATCACAAGTGCAAACTTACGTCGAATCAGATGGTTATGAGATGTACGGTTACCGCAAATCTGTAATACCGTACTACGTACCTACAGAACAATAGCGCCGCGTGAAGGAGGGGTATTCGGGGCAAACTGATTGAATGCCGGTTGTCAAAGATCATAGTTGTGCGCGCGCTAGGCGCGGAGCGGCGAAGAACACAAATTCGTCGCCTCACTGAACTCTCGTATAGTGCCGCGGAAGCTGGGAGGCAAGGAAAATCGGCAGGACAGAAAACTTTAGTAACCAGCGACGAGACCAAGAGGGTACGTTTTCTGGCACTCACATTCCTTGAGTGCCAATCTTGACACCAGCGCATTTGCTTCCTAGAATAAAGTAGTAGTCGTGTCAGCCTACTCATCGCGTAAATAATTGGAAAATAATGAGTTAACACGACCGAAAGGCAAATGGGCGAAACTCCTGGCATTGGCAAGCGCGAACGAGAAATCCTGACCGCTATCGTCGAGACCTACATCTCAACGGGTGAGCCGGTGGGCTCGCGCACGATTGCGCGCGGAAACCGCGAGAGTCTCAGTCCGGCCTCGATCCGCAACGTGATGTCGGATTTGGCGGATGCTGGTTTCCTGGAGCAGCCCCATACTTCCTCCGGACGAGTGCCCACGGCGCAGGCTTATCGCTATTACGCGAACCAATTGACAGGCGAAGCGCGGCTTTCTCCGGCGGACGAGAACATGATTCAGGGCAGCCTGCTGGGGCTGACCGACGTGCAGGAGTTTATGGAGCGCACCTCGCACGTGCTGTCGCTGATTTCGCACGGAGTTGGTGTGACGGTGACGTCCGCTCCCGGGCAGCGCAATGCGTTGGAGCATGTCTACTTCCAGCGACTGGGCGACAAGAAAGTCCTGGCGGTGGTGGTGATGCGCAACGGGCTGGTGCGCGACCGGGTGCTGCGGCTTACGGACGACCTGTCGATTAACGATCTTGAAGTGGCGGCGAATTACATCAACCAGAACTTTCGCGGCTGGGAGATGGACGCGGTACGCAACGAGATTGCGCGACGGGTGCAGCAAGAACGCGACGAGTACGACCGCCTGATGCGCTCGGTGGAAGAGCTTTACACCCAGGGCGCGCTGGCGACTGAAGCCGCTACCCATGCGGTCTTCGTCGAGGGCGCGTCGAACCTGGTGATCACCGAGCAGGACAAGGAACGCCTGCGGCAACTGCTGGCCACACTGGAAGAGAAGCAGCGCATCGTCAACCTGCTATCGGCCTACCTGGACGCCCGCCAGGAGGCGGTGCGGGTGGTTGTGGGTCTTGAGGAGACGATGCCGCATCTAAACAACTTCGTACTGATCGGTGCGCCGGCGCGGGTAGGCGACGAAGTGATAGGTTCGCTGGCCGTGATCGGACCGACCCGGATTGACTACGAACACACCATCACGGCGGTGTCTTACATCGCGCGGCTGTTTGACCAATTCTGGAACGAATCAACCTAGAGAAAAAGTATGGCTGCAAACAAACAAAACGGAGACGCGACCGAACTCGACATTGAGCACGAGTTGCCGTCTGCTGAAAGCGAAGCGGGCGCTGCCGATGTGGGGGAACTGGAATCGTTACGTGCCGAGCGTACGAGTTATCTCGACCGGCTGGCGCGCCTGCAGGCCGAGTTCGATAACTTTCGCAAGCGCAGCGTGAAAGAGCAGCAGGAATTTCGCGACTACGCGCTGGTGGAAGCGCTGAAGTCGCTGCTGCCGATTCTGGATAGCCTCGATCGCGCGCTGAAGACCAGTGGATTGTCGGTGAAGGACTTTCATTCGGGCATCGAGCTGATCGACAAGCAGTTTCACGATGCGCTGGCCAGGCTGGGAGTGGAACCGGTGCCGGCTGAGGGCGAACTGTTCGATCCCAACCTGCACCAGGCGGTGCAGATGGTTGACACCGACGAGGTCGCCGATCATCACGTGATCGACGAGTTACAGCGTGGCTATCGGATCAAGGACCGGCTGCTGCGGCCCGCGATGGTGCGGGTGGCGAATAATCCGAAGAAGTAGATGCTTCAGCGGAGCGGGAAAGGCATTCACCACGGAGGCACGGAGAACACGGAGCATTTTAAGTCCTGAAAGGCAGCTTCCTCGCCCGCTGAAACCCGTAGGGAACGACAAAGATTAATGGCATAGATGGCACGGCTCGTGCCGTGGCCTTTCTTAACTGAGAAGGAATTAACGCTGGCTACGAACGTAAAACGCGATTACTACGAAGTCCTGGGAGTGAGCCGCACGGCCGGCGACCAGGAGATCAAGAGCGCCTACCGCAAACTGGCGATGCAGTGCCATCCCGACCGCAATCCGGATAATCCCGAAGCGGAGGAGCAGTTCAAGGAGTGCAGCGAGGCCTATGCGGTGCTGGCCGATACGGAGAAGCGCGCGCGGTACGACCGCTTCGGTCACGCGGGCGTCTCGGGTAACGGCGGAGGCGGTGGATTCGATCCGATGAATGGCGTCGATTTCCAGGACATCTTCGGCGACATCTTTGGATTTGGGGACATCTTTGGCGGCGGAGGACGGGGCGGACGTCGTTCACGAGCCCAGCGCGGCGCCGACATGCGCGAAGATATTACGCTGGAGTTCGAGGAAGCGATTTTTGGCATTACCAAGCAGGTGCAGATCCGGCGGCTCGAGGAGTGCGAGCAGTGCAAGGGAAGTGGCGCCGCTCCGGGAAAAGCTCCGATTGACTGCACCACCTGCGGAGGCCGCGGACAGGTGCGCTACCAGCAGGGGTTCTTCGCCATCGCTCGGCCGTGCGGCACGTGCCAGGGCTCGGGCAAGCTGATCGTCGATCCCTGCACTGCATGTAAGGGACAGGGGCGGGTGCGCCGCGAGCGCACGGTGACCGTGAAGGTTCCTGCAGGTGTCGAAGACGGCCAGCGCATGCTGTATTCCGGCGAGGGCGAAGCGGGAGTCCACGGCGGGCCGTCGGGCGACCTCTACGTGGTGCTGCACTGCAAGGAGCATGAGTTCTTCGAGCGTGAGGGCAGAAACCTACACTGTGTGGTTCCGGTGTCGGTGGTACAGGCGGCGCTGGGCACAGAGATTAACGTGCCAACGCTCGAGGGCGAGCACACACTCAAGGTTCCAGAGGGCACGCAGACGGGAGCGACGTTCAAGATCAGAAGCAAAGGTGTGCCTGAGTTGAATGGCCGCGGACGGGGCGACCTCTACGTCCAGTTGAAAGTGCAGACGCCCACCAAGCTCAGCAAACGCCAACGGGAGCTGTTGGAAGAGTTGCAGCAGACGCTGGCGGTGGAGAACAAGCCTGTGAGTCGGACGCTGTTGAGCAAAATGCGTGAGATGTTCAACTAGCGTCTGGCGCGGACTAAAGTCCGCGCCAAGATCATAGAACGGCGGACCTAGACGCTGGCCTGAAGGCCAGCTCTACCCAATAATTCCTTGGACAACTGGCTTCGCATTTACGCGTGGTTCCTGCTGCTGGTGACTGCGCTACCGGCATTCGCGCGACTGGCCCGGCCACGCGAACTGGCGCGGATCATGCTGATGCGCTACCAGAACCCGGGACGGCGCAAGCGTGCACGTATTGGAGGCGCCATTTACCTGGCGCTGGCATTGCTGGCGACGCCGTTCCTGCTGCGCTCGCCCGTGCATCAACAGCGCTGGCTGGTGATCGCACTGCTGGTGGGAGCGGTGTCGGCAGTCGAGTTCCTGATGAACAGCCGCACCTTTGGCGAAGAAGAGCTAAGTCGCGAGAACCGCTACTTCGGCGGCGTGTATGCTGCTATCGCGATTGCCGTCGCCCTGCTGCTGATTACTCGATGACACGCCGCCGCTGGATCGCCGATGAAGTGACCAACGACCGCGCTGCCTTGATAGGCGCGCACGCGGCACATTTGTCGCGAACGCTGCGGGCGCGCGTGGGGCAGGAGTTCGAGGTGGCTTGCGGGGAGACGGTGCGGCGCGGAATTATTGCGAGGGTCAGCGACGAGCGAGTGGAGTTCGAGTTAGGCGATGAGGTCACTGCGAGCGGTTCGGTGCCGATCACGCTGTTGCTGGCGGTGTTCAAGTTCGACCGGATGGAGTGGGCGATCGAGAAGTGTACCGAGTTGAATGTGACGTCCATTGTGCCAGTGATTGCCCGGCGAACGGAGAAGCATCTGGCTTTGGCGGCGGAGAAACGCGTGGAGCGCTGGCGGCGTATCGCGCGTGAAGCTTCGGAGCAGGCTCGGCGAGTAGCGCCTCCGGAGATTGGCGATCCCATGAAGCTCTCGGCGGCGTTGGACATCGCTGCGGACTTGCGCATCCTACTGGCCGAGACGGAACGAGAGGCCCAGTTGAGCGACGTCCTGCAGGAGCGGACGGGCGGGCATTCGCTGGCGCTGGCGGTCGGGCCGGAGGGTGGCTGGAGTCCCGAGGAATTGCAATCGTTCGAGCAGACAGGATGGATTGCGGCGTCATTAGGTGCAACAATCCTGCGCGCCGAAACGGGAGCGATCGCGGCGGTGGCGATCGCGCGAGCGCACATTGATTAGGCGCTCCCTCGGATCGATCTCATGAACAATGTCCGCTCATGATGCATGATTCTTTAGATCTTCCCGATTTTCCTCAACTTTGGCGAGTTTGGCACGACCGTGTGGCTTGTTTTGCCGGCCGCTGAAGGCGGATAATATACTTTCGCTTTTTGTTCGATGTGCTCTCTGAGGCGAGAACCGAATGTCGTGGCAGCCACGCGATCTCGAACTGACCGTTGACCAGAAGAAGGCCGTCAATCACGGCGAGGGGCCGATCCTCGTGGTTGCCGGCGCAGGCACGGGCAAGACCACGGTGCTGGCGAGCCGAGTGGTGCGTCTGATCGAAGATAAACTCGCCGATCCCAGGGAAATTCTTGCTGTTACCTACACGCGCAATTCGGCGCACGACCTGATGAAGCGCATCGCTCGGTTGTGGAAGGGAAGCGATGACACGGCTTCGCTCGCCCAGGTGGCGGAGTCAGGACTGAAGATCGGCACCTTTCATGCTTATTGCTTCAAGCTGCTGCGGGACGCAGGTCAGCGCTTTGACCTGATTGACGATATCGACCTCTACGTTCTTCTGCGCCGCAACCAGGAAGACCTGAAGCTGCAGTATTACGTGAAGGCAGCCACTCCTGGACAGTTCCTTGATGGGCTGGGCGATTTCTTCAAGCGGTGCCACGACGAACTGCGCACTCCCGAAGACTATGACGACTACGTCGCGAAACTAGAGAGCAGGCAGATTCCCCTGCCCCGCGTGACGCGCGGCGGTGAGGCGGACGCGATGCCAGAGGATGAAGTGCTGGGGCGCTGCCATGAGATTGCGCGCATCTTCCATCATGTGGAGGACATGCTGGCAGCGGAGAATCTGGGCACCTATAGCCACGTGATCACGCGCGCCATCCGCTTACTGCGCGACCCGAAGAACGCAGCTCACCTGGAACACGCGCGCGAGGGGGCACGCTTCGTGCTGGTTGATGAGTTCCAGGATTCCAACGTCGCGCAGATTGAACTGACTCGCTTGCTTGCTGGTGAGAAGGCCAGCGTGTTTGCGGTGGGCGATCCTGATCAGGCGATCTATCGATTTCGCGGCGCAACCGCGGGAACGTTTGACCACTTCCTCCGGAGCTTCGGCGTGGAACGCGTTAAGCGCGTCACCATGTCGGAAAACCGGCGTTCCACCGATTTCATTTTGCGGTCGGCGTATTCGATTATTTCTCACAACCCACAGATCACCAGCGTCGAGTTACCCGGCGGCGAGCGGTGGGAACGCGAACCGTTACGGCCTCTGCGAAAGGCCATGCCGAAACCCGCCCCACCCGTCCTCATTCGGGCGTGGGACGAAGCGGCCTCCGAAGCGTCATTCGTGGCCCAGGAGATTGCCCGTATGCAGCGCACCGAAGGGCGGTCGTGGCACGATTTCGCCGTGCTTTACCGCAATCATTCGCACTGCAATGCACTAGTGGAGGAACTCCTGGAGCGAGGCATCCCGTTTGGAGTGACTGGCCTCGACCTGTTATCGACCCCCGGCGTGCGAGACATGCTGGCGGCATTGCGTGCCGTCATTGGTGGTGATGCGGTGTCGCTGCTGCGGGTGACTGCGCTACCGGTATTCAAGGTTGACGGTGAGGAACTTCGCGTAGTGCTGGCGGCATCCGAAAAGGGTTGCGCGCTGGAACCGTCGCTGGAAAAAGTGTCCGGTGGGTCGGACGTCATCACGGTTCTTGCCGAAGTGCGTCACCATATCGAGCGGCTGCAAAACAAGGCGCTGGCTGCATGCGGCATCGTGCAGAAGTATTTCGGTATTGCGGCCTCACCGGATACCGCGGCGTTTACGGAGTTTGTGCAAGGCTGGAGCCGGAAACCGCGGCAGATCTCGGGTGACGGCACACTCAGCGAATTCCTGGAGTATCTGGAGTACTTCGACGAAGGGCGAGGTCGCGTCACAGCGCCCGAGGAGGCCGACGAGGAAACACCCGCGAGTTTGCAGATGGAGTTCGGGCAAGCTCAGGGACCGCAGCGACAGGACGACGCGGTGCGGTTATTGTCGGCGCACGCTGCGAAGGGACTGGAATTTCCTGTGGTGTTCGTGATGAGAGTGACTCACCCATCGTTTCCTTCGAGCTATCGCGAGGATCTGGTCGAGTTTCCCGACGAGTTGCGCGACCGCGACACTCGGTTCGAGGACGACCCGAAAGAGGCGCACAAGCAGGAAGAGAGGCGTCTGTTTTATGTCGCCATGACGCGGGCGGAAGATGCGCTAGTTCTCTGCGGCAAGAAAGGGACCGGAAAGAAGGACCCGACTCCGCCGGGTTATTGCGCGATCTCGTGGCGGCTGGGGAGAAGGCGCTGCGGGGATGCATCGAGTACGGGACCGTCTCGAGTGGCGAGCTGGTTGGCGACATCCATGCAAGCGCCGCACCGCTCCCGCGCATTGCGCAGTGGATGAACTTGCCGGCGTTGCAGCAGACGACGAGTCGAAGGCTAAGTGCGAGCGCCATCGAGCGCTACGAGCGCTGTCCACTCAGCTACAAGCTGTCTGCCGAGTGGAAACTCCCCGAGGCACCAGCCGCCAACTTCCAGTACGGCGCCGCAATGCACTCGGCGCTGCTCGCATGCTTCGATGCCTTGCGTAAAAGGCGTCCGATGTCCGCGGACGAAGTGGTTCGATACTTCCTCGAGGAGTTCAAGAAGGCCAAGATCGACGATCCGACCCAGCGCAGGCTTTACGAACGTGACGGCGCGATGCAGCTGCGACTATTCCTGGAGTCGCGCGCGGCGCAGCCCTACGGTAAGGTCGCCATGTTGGAGCATTCGTTCCAATGCGAAGTTGCAGGGACGCCTCTTGCAGGACGTATCGATCGCGTGGACGAGGATGACGACGGCTACGTGATTGTTGACTACAAGACGGGGAACCCGAAATCGCAGGAGCTGGCAGATCGGAGCTTGCAGCTTTCCATTTACGCGCTGGCGATGTCCGCGAGTAAGCCGGTAAAGCTGCTGGTTTTTCAAAACCTGAGCGACAACAGCGCGATCGTCACGTTGCGCTCGCCGGAGAGCCTGCGCAAGGCGGAAACCAGGATCGCGGCTGCAGCGGCAGGAATTGCGGCCGGCGAGTTTGAGCCGACTCCCGGCACCCATTGCAACTGGTGCGGCTATCGGACGATTTGTCCAGAGAAAGAAGTGAGGCCGAGGCTGCCGATGGGCGCGAGCGCTGAACCGAATGGTCAACTGAAGATGTGGGCGGAGTAGGGAAGAACTCTCGCCAAAAAGGTTAGGGGACGCTTGCGCGTCCCCGTTGTGTACGGTCTGAAGAAAAGTTACTTCTTCTTCTTTGCGGCCTTCTTCGCGGGCTTCTTTGCAGCCTTTTTCTTAGTTGCCATTGTTTTCTATTCTCCCTTTTTTTCTCCATCAGTGATGGAGCATTGCGACCTAACATCAATCGCAATTTGTTCTTTGTATAGAGTCAACGAAATAAATAGTCAAGAAAAAAACGCGTGTGCGGTTGAGCATTTCGATGACGCGAAGACGCGACTTCGACGTCACGAGAGTTCAGCGATGGTTGAGCGGGCTCTCAGTTTCTCCGTCGCAATTTCGGAGCATGCGCGAGACCCGCATGGATACTGGCGATTTGCACCATCGAAAATTTTGCGCAGAGAACATGCAAATGCACGCGACCGCACTCGAATGAAAACAGCGCGCGCCTTGGTCTCGTATCGGACATAAAGATTTTTTTATGTGAGCGGGCGATTTGCTGTAGCGAATGTCGATTTGCGTCCGATGGGGTGATGGAATTGCCAATCGAGATCGTCGCAATCGGGAGGAGTGCGGTGCACTCACTGGCCGACATCGCGAGTCACTTCAACAGATGCATCACGGCTCCGCTGATCGCGTCGTGCCACGCGTGGGCGATCATTCCGGGACGAAGGCTCTTGCGCCACCAGGCCAGCAAGCCGAACATCAGGCCGTAAACTCCGATGAGCAGCATGCGCGGGCCGCCCTCGTAGCCGTGCGCCGCTCCAAACACCACCGCCGACAATAGAACGCCTGCAAACATTGAGCGGCTGATGGCAGCGAACTGGCGCTGCAGGTATCCGCGAAAGATGATCTCCTCGCAGATTCCGGCGGTGGTGCTGACGCAACACCAGATCACAAGCTCAAGGGTGGTGCCGGGAATGAGGAAGCCCAGTTGCTGGCGCATGCTGTCGAACTTGCCGGCTTCATCGAGGTGCATGAGTTTTGCGCCCGTACCGAGCACGGCGATGGCCGCCAGCCAGAAACCGCTGGCGATCAGAAGGTCACGGAGAAAGTCCTCGACACTGGCCCAGCGGCCGCCGATCAACTCGCGCAGCGTGATGCGTTTGCGAATGCCGAGATACACAAAACCAGTGAGTGCCCACTCCCACCCCATGGTCCAGAGATATTGCAGGAGCCTGCCGTGATCGCCCACGGGATGTTTGCCGCGCGATCCGCCTAGCGATGCTCCGATCAAGACGAACAATACGGCGGCGGTGTGCCACAGCGGGGCGAGGAGCTGGCGATCGGGTGGCGGAAGGGGCGCCGCCGCAACGGGCGGCTGTGAGTCGGGAAGCAAGATGAGTCCATCTTATAATGGTGGGTTTGCCAGTCAGATTGGAAAGGAACTGTGAGTATGGCTCTCATTGAGGATGTCGTCATCGTATCGGCCGTGCGCACGCCTATCGGGAAGTTTCAGGGATCGTTGTCGGATTTGACCGCTCCGCAGTTGGGTTCGATCGTGGTGCGCGAGGCGGTGAGACGGGCTGGCGTCGATCCCACGAGCGTTTCTGAATGCATCATGGGCAACGTAGTGAGCGCGGGACTAGGCCAGAACCCGGCGCGCCAGGCTGCGCTCGGTGGCGGACTGTCATCTTCCGTTTCTGCCATGACCATCAACAAAGTGTGCGGCTCTGGATTGAAAGCGGTTGCGCTCGGCCAGCAGGCGATCCAGACAGGCAACTCTGACATTGTGGTAGCCGGCGGCATGGAGAGCATGACCAATGCACCGTATCTGCTGCCCAATGCGCGCAAGGGTTACCGGTTGGGCGATGGCAAGCTCATCGACTCTATGGTGCACGACGGCCTATGGGACATCTACAACGACTATCACATGGGCAACACCGGCGAGAACGTCGCGGAGAAATACAAGATCACGCGCGAGGAGCAGGATGAGTATGCGGTGAATTCGCACCGCAAGGCTTTGTCGGCAATTAAGGAGTGCCGCTTCAAAGACCAGATTGTGCCGGTCGAGTTGCCGTCGAAGAAGAAGGGCGCGCCGCCGCAGTTCTTCACCATCGACGAATCGCCGCGCGAAGACACAAGCGTTGAGACGCTGCGCGCCTTGAAGGCGGCGTTTAAGAAAGATGGCACGGTAACGGCGGGGAATGCTCCCGGAGTGAATGATGGTGGGTCGGCGCTGGTGCTGATGTCAGCCGCAAAGGCGAAGGAGCTTGGGCTGAAGCCGATGGCACGCATTGTCGCGCAGGCGACCAGCGGGCTCGATCCGGCGTGGGTGATGATGACGCCGGTCGAAACTGTTCGCCAGCTGTGGAAGAAAACCGGCTGGAAAAATGAAGACGTCGATCTGTACGAAATCAACGAGGCGTTTTCGGTCGCCGCCATCGCGGTCACGCGCGAGTTGGGCCTCGACCTGAACAAGGTCAACGTAAACGGCGGTGCAGTCGCACTGGGACATCCCATCGGCGCCAGTGGAGCACGCATTCTGACCACGCTGCTCTACGAGATGATTCGTCGCGACGTACACAAAGGCATCGCCGCGCTGTGCCTGGGTGGAGGGAATGCCGTGGGTCTCGCAGTCGAGCGGTAGCCGGTTGTTCACAGAAGACATCATTTACAAATCGTTACAAGCTGAGGGGAGCAATTGTGCTCCCCTTTTCGTATTGAGTACGTGAGGGCAGTTGCGCCGCATGTGCGCTTTGCCGCATCCAATAGGCCATACATGAGTTTGTCACCAGCCTCAAAAATTGCACCCGCTGTGGTTGCCGAAAATGTTACGCGCCACTATTCGATGGGCGACAGCGTGATTCGCGCGGTCGACGGTGTTTCTCTCACCATTGAACCGGGAGAGTTCATTGCCCTGTTAGGGCAGTCCGGCTCAGGAAAGTCCACGCTTCTCAATCTGCTTGCCGGACTCGATCGTCCGACGTCGGGCTCGGTGATGGTGCAGGGCCGCGATCTGGCGAAAATGTCGTCGGAAGAGTTGGCGCGCTACCGGCGAAATGACGTCGGCATGGTCTTCCAGGCGTTTCATCTGATTCCGTCGATGACGATTACCGAGAACGTCGAACTGCCTATGCGCTTCGCGGAAGTTGAACGCACAGAGCGAGCGCAACGCAGTCGGGAATCGTTGGAGCGCGTAGGGCTGGGCAGCCGTCTGGAACATCGTCCATCGCAGCTTTCCGGAGGAGAGCAGCAACGCGTCTCGCTGGCGCGGGCGCTGGTTAACCGTCCGTCGCTACTGCTGGCCGACGAGCCTACCGGCAACCTCGACAGCCGCACCGGAGAGGGCATCCTCAACCTGATTCGCGACATCAGCCTGTCGCTGGGCATGACGGTCGTGATGGTCACGCATGAGCGCGCGCTGGCTGACCGCTTTGCACAGCGCTTCATCTTCCTGGCTGACGGCAAGCTGGTGAGCGAGGAGGTGCGGGCATGACCGGCTACGATCTGCTCGAACTCGCGGTGCGCAATTTGCGGCAATCGAAACTGCGTAACGGCCTGACCACGATTGGAATCTCGGTGGGCGTGGCGTCGTTGGTGGCGATGCTGTCATTGGGTGTCGGTCTGCAACAGATGGCGACGCGGCGGCTGGCTGGGTCGGGCCTCTTCGACACTGTATTTGTGACTTCGCGCCAGGATTTCCGAGGATTCGACCGTGAAGATGATGCCAAGAATTCGCATCCGGAGCAGGCACCGGTGCTGGACGAAGCGGCGCGCACAAAAATCACGCATCTGCCCAATGTTACGGAAGTCGAGCCCGAGATTCGCGTGATGGGCGAGATTATTTCCGGAGGCGAAACCCATTTTGGATTCGTCAGCGGCCTGCCTATGTCGGCGCGTGAGAACGAAGCCTTCGACAACATGAAGGGCAAGTTCTTCTCGGGCAACGACGCGGACGAAGTCATCCTGTTGACGGATTTCGCGAAGGAATTAGACCCGAAGGACCCGGCAGGACTGATCGGACAGGACGTCACTCTGCGATACGGCGAGCGGCAGGCGCTGGCGCAGGAGTCGAGTGATCGACCAGAAATGCCGAGCGGCGATAGCAATGCCAACGGTGCGGGAAATGGCGACGACTTTGGCTTTTCGGTAGTACGCAGGCTGCAAAAGCTGCGCGTGGTGGGCCTCATCGACGCTGAACCCTACGGCGGCATGCGGACGGTTTCGCGGGGCCGCATCTTCCTTCCGGTGGGGACGACCGAACGTCTGAACATGGCGCAGTTTACCGACATGCGCAGCTCGCTGCGCGGCGCGAGCGGCAGGTCGTATATGACGCTGACCGTCCGCGTAAAAGACCCGGGCAAAGTCGGCGATGTGCAAGACGCTATCAACAATTTGGGCTTCCGCACGTTTTCCGTGCTTGATGCCACTAAGAGCTTGCGGCGATTTTTCACCGTGCTCGATCTGTTTCTGGGAATCTTCGGCTCGCTCGCCCTGGCAGTGGCGACGCTGGCCATCATTAACACGCTCGTCATGGCGGTGCTGGAGCGGCGGCGTGAGATTGGCGTGATGAAAGCCATCGGCGCCAGCGATCAGGACGTCAAGAAGCTGTTCTTCACCGAGGCGGGTGCGATGGGCTTTTTGGGCGGCATCCTGGGCATCTTGCTTGGTCTGGCGATTGGGAAGGCCATCAACTTTGGCACGGGAATCTACATGCATCGCCATCAGTTGCCTGCTGAAGCCGTATGGTCGATGCCGCCGTGGCTCGTAGGAGCGGCGATTGCTTTTTCTATTGTCGTGAGCCTGCTGGCGGGCCTTTATCCAGCTAGTCGTGCGGCGCGGCTCGATCCCGTTCAGACCCTGAAATACGAATGATCAAACATCGGCCCGTATTCCTTACGCAGATCTTTGCCATCGTGGTTTGTCTGCTCTTGCTGGCGCTGGCTCCGGCGGTACATGCGCAAGGGAGAGCAGAATGCGCGACTGTCGCGTCGTCCATTCTCGCGCGATCTGTGCGCTATTGCGCCTTTCTACCGGCGAGTTTCGATACGGACAAGGCGCGCCGCTATCCCGTTCTCTACTACCTGCACGGCCTCGGCGACAACGAACAGTCTTTGCTCAACTCCGCCGGATGGGACCTGATCGAAGACATGCGCCGTAGCGGCAAGGTCGGAGACTTCGTCATACTCGCGCCCAACGGCGGCCACACCTTCTTCATCAATTCGTCGGATGGCAAGATTCGCTACGAGGACTTCCTGACCAAAGAATTCATGCCGCAGATGGAGAAGAAGTATCGCGTCGATAGCGTGCGTGCCCGCCGCGGCATTACTGGTGTGTCGATGGGTGGGTTCGGTGCGCTGCGTCTGGCTTTCAAGTATCCGCAACAGTTCGCCGCAGTCAGCGCGCAGATGCCGGCGTTGCTGGCTGACATTCCTCCTAACTTTGCCGGCGGAGGACCAGGATCCCCATCCTCCATGTTGAGCGACGTCTTCGGCAACCCCATCGACCTCGCCTATTTGCAACGCAACAGCGTTTTTTACTTCGCCAAGGCTGCACCTGCTGGCGAGCTCAAGCGCATGAAGATTTATTTCAACGTGGGCAACAATGACGACTACGGATTCGAACAGGGTTCAGAAAAGCTGCACCAATTGCTCGACTCACGCGGCATTCCTAACGAGTTCCACGTCTATCCCGGTCGTCACGATCCGCAGTTTGCGGTGCGGTATTTCGGAGACGTCGTGCAGTTCCAGTGGAACGCCATCGGCAAGTAGCCGGGTTCCACCGACCGCGCCTGATCACTCAACGTCGACCGCAGCAGGTGTTGAGACGATGCGCTCCAGCGCTAGAGCGAGGCCGAAGTAAAAGAAGAAAATCATGGCCAGCGATTCCTCGCCCAGGTTGTAGTGAAAGAAGCCGGTGAAGGTGAAGGAGAGCAGTCCCGCCAATGCACCGACGGCCACGCCACAGGCGAACCGGCTGTGTGCGCGCAGTCTGGGGATGAGCCGCACTAGAAAGAGAAGGTAAGCCACGCAGAACCACAACCAGGCGAGAAGGGCAGGGATACCTCGCTCCACCGCGATCTGAAGGTAGGTAGAGTGAAAGTGGCTCAGCACGTGGTATTGCAGAAATCCGCGAATGTTCCATTCGCGGTAATGCACGCGAGCGGTTTCCATGCCAACGCCGAACCACGGATGCTCGCGCACCAGCCGAACCCCGTCTTCCCACATCAACATGCGGAAGTTGGCACCCGTGTCGCCGTGGCCCAGAACATCGATGCTCCGGGAATGCCCGATCCAAACGATCGCGCCAGCAAGCATGGCGATGAGCGAGGCGATCGCCACGACTCGAGTTTTGCGCCTGGTTAAATACAACAGGGAAGCCACGCAGCCGATCAGCATTCCGCCGACCGCAGCCCGGGTTTCCGTGGCCAGCAAGGCAGCCGCGATGCCCGCAAAGGAGACGCCGAACACCAGCAACCAGCCGGGCCTCCTACGTCCAGTGCTCAACAGCAAGGCCCACGCCATGCATCCAATCTGGGCAAGCATTTCTGCGAAGACCACATAGTGACCGAGCGTTCCCTGGGCACGATCGGGTTTGCCCCTGGCCGTCGTCATCGCCGGAGTCCCTAGTCCCGCCTGCACGAAATCCTGAGGCGAAACGATCATCGTGCTGGATCGAACAGCCAAGACGGGTACGTATTCAACGGTCACCCTCTGTGCCTTCGTCTCCTGGAGCATCTGCACCAACTGCTCCGGCGAGTGGACCTTATGCCCGTCGATCGCCACCACCAGATAGTTGGGCTGGAGGCCGTCCTGCGCGAGTTTTGACGATTGCGAAAACTGCACTACGCGCACGCCCGCGCCATAGGTGTATTGCCAGGCTGTGTACAGCGTTGCTGTGAATCCGGATAAAACCAGCAACACCACGAGCCAGCGTACCTGCGAAACTCGCTTCAGGTTTTGCGCCACCAATATGCCCACCAAGAACAAGCAGACGAACTTCATGCGGTCCCAGCTCATGTTGGGATTTGGCGAAAGCAGGGTGGAAATTGCACTCAGGGTCACATAGGCGAGCAAGGGAGCGGCCAAAGCCTGCTTGTAGGGCCGCGCGCGCTCGATGACAAGTTTGAGCAGCCATAAGACGAAGGCCACTTTCCAAGAGCGTTCGGCGCCTTTTATGGAGTACGGCAGCGTGATCGCGAACAAAGCCAGGGACGCCAGAATCGCATAATCGATATACCGGCCCCAGCGCGATGTTGTTGGTTGGTCTCCGAAACCATGACGTTTTCCCTCGCTGACAGGGAAGAATGGGTCGGGGACGGAAGAAGGTCGGGCTAGCGCCATGGATCAAGTAGTACTTCTGTTATCTTACCCGCAAATTCTGACTTCATGCCGTCGGCTAGGCGTCGCCGCCACACTTCCGCCAGGCAGTTCGCTTCTACACAGCGCTTGAGCAGTTAACTGATTCGAACCTATATTATCTTTCGGGTCTTGCACTTAAGCCGAACCCGCCTGTTCTGCACGTGCCTCTTGAATCAAGTGCTTACTTCATCTAGATGGGTGACCGCCCGCGAACGGGTGTAAAATCGACGGTGTCAGTTGCTGTACCGATCGGTTTTTGCGCCTCATATCTTTAACGCGTTATCGGGCCCATTAGTGTGACTTGCTGGACAGTACCAGGCGGTCGGTTCCCGAGACGCCCAATCATTGGCTGCAGTTCAGGAATTGAAATAGCTCGTGTTTGATCGAAGATCAAAGTTTCTGGGCACGGTAACACTGCTGCAGGATCTGGCGGTGACGTGTGTCGCGTTCGTTGCCGCTTATTACCTACGTACCCTGCTAGTCCACATCGATTTCTTCAGTGAGCACCTGCCCGACATTTATCCTTTCGCACATTATCTGCCCCTGATGTTTGGTTTCCTGGCAGCTTGGGCGGTGGTCGGGTATTCCTCCAGGTTCTACCGCGACCTGGAGATGTCGAACCCAATCCAACTCGTTCTGAACTTATTGAACCAGCTCGCGATCGTGCTGGTCATCATTTACGCCGGTTTGTACCTTCTCCGCCGTAGCGATATCAGCCGCACCTACGTACTGCTGGTCGGGGTCGTGGATCTGGTAGTGCTAGTTCTCGGCCGATACGTTTCTTATAACGGCATCGCCTGGATGCGGCGCAAGCTGGGCCGCTACCACTATTTCCTGATCGTGGGATGCGGCAGCCGGGCCCATGAAATGGCAACGCTGATCGAAGAAAGCCGCGGCATGGGGCTGCGGCTGGTGGGCTTTGTAGATCCCGCCAGCGAAGCTTCGAAGCTCGGCGACCGATTTGGGCGTTACGACATTTTTCCCATGACCGCCGTGGAACGCGTGCTGCACGAGCGAGTCATTGACGAGGTCGTGTTCGCGGTCAGTATGCAGGAGCTCGCCCGCCTGGAGCCGCTGATGTCTTATTGTGCGAACGTCGGCATCAAGACACGGGTGCAACTGGAGTTCCTGCCCTCGCCGTACTCGCGCATCTACCTCGAAAACTTTCGCGACGTGCCGCTGCTCAGCCTCTCCACCGCACCGGAGAGCGAATTACTTCTGTTTTTCAAGCGAGCTGGCGACGTCGTGGTGGCGGTATTTTCTCTCGTGTTTCTGTTTCCCCTGCTGGTCGCCATCTCTGCTGCGATCCGTATTACCTCGCCCGGAGAGGTGCTTTTTCGCCAGACCCGCTGCGGTTTGGGTGGACGCCGTTTTACGCTCTACAAATTCCGTTCCATGGTGAACAATGCCGAACAGTTGCGTGCGGAGCTTCATCAGTTGAACGAGCGTGACGGGCCGGCATTCAAGATCAGCGACGATCCGCGCATTACGCCGGTCGGGCGCATCTTGCGACGCTTCAGCCTCGACGAACTGCCGCAGTTGTGGAACATCCTTCGCGGCGACATGTCGTTTGTCGGCCCGCGGCCGGCCATTCCTGAAGAAGTCGAGCAATACGAGCCGTGGCAGAGACGACGCCTCCGCATGCGCCCGGGCCTCACTTGCATCTGGGTGCTGGAAGGTCGCAGCGATGTAGATTTCCATCGCTGGATCCAGCTCGACCTCGCCTACATCGACAACTGGTCGCTATGGCTGGATTGCAAGATTTTCTTCCGCACCATCCCCATCGTGATTTCGGGACGGGGTGCATACTAAGGGCTGATGGTCTCAGTCCTCATCGTCACTTGGAATTCGGCGGCATACCTCGAGACATGCTTCGCGTCGCTTGAGCGGCAGGAATTCCACGATCTCGAAGTGATCGTGGTGGACAACGCGTCCACCGATGGAACCCGTGACCTGCTCCGCTCTCGCGAAGCCCAGTGGCGCATCCTTTACAACGATAAGAACCTCGGTTTCGCCGCGGGGCAGAACCAGGCGATTCGTGCCGCGAGCGGCGAGTGGTTGCTCTGCCTGAATCCCGATGTAGCGCTGGATGCCGATTTCGTTGCGCAGTTGGTCGACGCGGGCAACACACATCCCGAAGCCGGATCCCTCTGCGGTAAGCTGCTGCGTTGGGAGCCAAACAGCGAGCACCAACAAACCAGGGTCATCGACTCAACTGGCATTTACTTCACCCGCAACCTGCGCCATCTCGATCGCGCCTCGGAGGAGACCGATGCCGGTCAATATGATCGCCCGCAGTGGGTCTTCGGAGCCACAGGTGCGGCTGCGGTGTTTCGGCGCTCGTTCGTCGATGCAGTCTCAGTCGAAGGCCAGTTCTTCGATGAAGATTTTTTCGCCTACCGCGAAGACGCCGACCTCGCCTGGCGCGGCCAGCTAATGGGATGGAAGTGCCTCTATGTTCCCGCGGCGGTGGCGTGGCACGTGCGTCGCGTCACACCTGAGCGCCGCGAGCAGTTGCCCCTCGTCATTAACTGGCATTCGGTGAAGAATCGCTTCCTGATGCGCGGCAAGAACGCCTCCGGTTGGCTGTGTTGGCGATTGTTCGGGCCAGTGGCATGGCGCGACCTGATGGTTGTCGGCTACGCATTAGTGCGCGATCGTCGGCTGCTCTCCGCCGTTGCCTACCCTGTACGCAACCTCGGCAGTATTCGTCGCAAGCGCAAGATTATCCAGTCGCGCCGTCGCGTCACCGATCAGGTACTGCTCTGGTGGTTCTGCGATACGCCACGTGCGGCCTTCGCTGACGTCGTGACTTCGGCCATTCCGGTTGGAGTTCGTCCCGGGGACCGCTCTTGAAGATCGCGATCGTCGGTACCCGGGGCATTCCCAACAAGTACGGCGGATTCGAGCAGTTCGCCGAAAAAGTGAGTTCGACCCTCACCGATCACGGTCACAAAGTCACCGTCTATTGCCGCAAACCGTTTACTTCGCCTGACGATGTCTATGACCGGCGAGTACGGCGTGTGATCCTGCCCACCGTTCATCAGAAGCACCTCGACACTTGGTCGAGTGGCCTGCTCTCCGCGATCCATGTGGCCTTCAGCGAGAACGACGTTGTGCTTCTTTGCAATGTGGCCAACAGCCCATTCGCGTGGATTCCGCGGCTGTTTGGCAAACCTGTGGTGCTGAATGTCGATGGCCTTGACCGCCGCCGCGGCAAGTGGAATGCATTTGGGCGCGCGGTGCTGCATGTCTGCGAGTGGCTGTCCACCTTCACACCGACCCACGTGGTGACTGATGCCGAGTCCATTCACGAGTACTATCGCGACCGCTACGGCAAGGACTCGACGGTCATTGGCTACGGTTCCGATATGCCAGAAGGCGAACTCAGCGTGGACCGATTCAACTTGCAACCCGGGCGTTATGTGCTGTACGTCAGCCGTCTCGAGCCTGAGAACAATCCAGAATTGGTGCTCTCGGCGTGGCGCAAGGTGCGTACCGATTGGCCGCTGGTGATGGTGGGCGACAATCGCTACGACAGCGGCTACCTCGACCGGCTCAAACAACAGGCCGACGAGCGCGTCGTGTTTCTGGGAGCGGTTTATGGCGACGGCTACTGGGCGCTGCAAAAGCATGCCGGCATCTTCGTGTTTGCCTGCGAGGTGGGAGGTGTGCATCCAGCTCTCATCGAGGCCATGGCGGCGGGTAACGCCGTGCTGTACCTCGAGTCGTCGGAGAACGACGGGACGGCTGGGGACGCTGCTATCCGTTACAGCAAACCGGCCTACGACCTCGCCGAGAAGTTGCAGCCGCTGCTCGACGATGCCGCCGCCCGCGAGCAGTGGGCGGCGCGCGCGGTCGCCCGTGCCAGTCGGCTGTATCGCTGGGATGCAGTGGCGGAAAAATACGAGCGGCTGTTTGCGCAGATACTGGGGCGACAATAATCCTAGTGGTGGCCTTCGTCGCCGGATTTCCCACCCATACCGATTGCCCACGCCGCTACCTTCGCATAGCTGCGAATCGGCTCGCCGTCGGGCAGGCCGCGCGGTCCGGCGCCGAATAGCGAGGCAAGAATCCGGAGTACCATCCCTTTGCAGATCGCCAGCCGAAGTACCCCAACGCGCACGGGCGAGAGGTGTTTACCCGTGTAGCGCACCATGTTCTGGTACCAGAATATTTGTTTGTCACGAAAGCTAAGCTGTCCCACACTGTGGGCCCCGCTGTGACGAAAGCGCGCGGTCGGGCAATACACGACCTTCGCGCCTGAATGCAGCAGTCGAGCGCAGAAATCCACGTCCTCAAACCACACCGGATAGAACCCCTCATCCATACCCTGCGCCAGATCCCATGCCTTGCGGGTCACCGCCAAACATGCCCCCGCTGGCTGTTCGACCTCCTGCTCACGCGAATAGTCGGCGTCGAGACAACGATAGCGGCGGTTCACAGGGTTGCTGGGCCATATCTGGTTCACCAGCAGCACTTCAAACAACAGGCTGGTCAGGGTGGGAATCCGACGGAACGCGAAACCCTTGGCGGGCTCGCTATCCTTATCGAGAAGCGCGCCTCCCACCGCGTCGGCTCCAGTCTTCAAGAAGCACGTTAGAAGAGCGTCGAGGGCTCCTGGCTCTGCCGTCGTGTCGGGATTGAGCACCAGCAGTACGTCACTGCTCGCGGCTCGAACTCCCTGATTCACACCGCCCGCAAATCCAATGTTGCGCGAGATCGTAATGAGCTGCAGCGGGACCTGGTTCGCAACCTCGAGCACACGTGTCGTCGTGTCATCCTGCGAGGCGTTATCCACCACCACGATTTCGCAGTCCTGCGGCACCAGTGAGCGGAGGCACGCCTCAATCGACCCAGCAGAGTTGTACGTCACGATGATGACCGAGCAGCGGGGCATAGGCAGGAAGCACGGATTATAATCTCCTTTCGCGCCGCGACCTCTGTTACGGCGTATTGTGCTCGCGCGCCATCATCGAGGCCCCGTTTGGAAATTGTCGAGACGTCCCTGCCAGGTGTTTTGCTGATCAAGCCGCGCGTCTTCCAAGACCCGCGCGGATTCTTCATGGAAACCTACCGTGCCGACACGATGGCGACGGCCGGCGTCCACGAAGCCTTCGTGCAAGACAATCACTCGCATTCCTCGCGCGGCGTATTGCGCGGCTTGCATTACCAGTTGCGCCGTCCCCAGGCGAAGTTGTGCCGCGTCACCAGTGGCGAAGTGCTCGACATCGCGGTCGACATTCGCCTGGGCTCGCCGCACTTCGGTAGGTGGGTGGGTGCTGTGCTGTCGGCCGAAAATAACTACGCGCTCTATCTTCCCAAGGGGTTCGCTCACGGCTTCGTGGTGCGCTCGGAGACTGCCGACTTTCTCTACAAATGCAGCGATTACTACGACGCCTCTGATGATTGCGGCGTGTTGTGGAATGACCCTGCCCTCGGCATCGATTGGCAAACGCCGAAGCCTATTCTGTCCGCCAAAGATCAGAGCCACCTGCCTCTTGCTCAGGTTCCGCGGGAGCGCCTGCCGGTGTACCAGCCATGAGCCTCCGCTTGCTGGTCACCGGGGCCACCGGGCAAATTGGATGGCAACTGCAACGGACGCTGGCTCCGCTCGGAGAGGTGACGGCTTGCACGCGCAGTGAACTCGATTTGGCCAATCCCGATGCGGCTGTAAAGTTCGTGCGCGAGCTAGCTCCTGACGTCGTGGTGAACGCTGCGGCTTATACTGCCGTTGATAAGGCCGAGAGCGATCCCGAGTTGGCACAAACCGTCAACGCGACGGCGCCTGGACGCATTGCCGTTGAACTGGCCCGAACCGGCGGCCTGCTGATTCACTTCTCCACCGACTATGTCTTCGACGGAGCGAAGGGCAGCCCCTATGAGGAGAACGACCCGACGGCGCCGTTGAACGTCTACGGCCAGACAAAGTTGGCTGGCGAGCAACAAATTGCCGCTAGCGGATGTGCGCACATTATCCTGCGAACCACGTGGGTATACGACATTCGCGGCAAGAACTTTCTGCGTACTGTGTTGCGTCTGGCGAGAGAAAAAGAAGAGCTACGAATGGTCGGCGATCAGCACGGCGCCCCTACTTGGGCGCGCGCCATCGCCGAAGCTACAGCGCAAATTGTGGCACGTTGCGAGCAGCGTCGCGGTCCTGCCGGATGGGGATACGGTGGGATCTATCATCTGACTGCCGCGGGTGACACCACCTGGGCAGGATTCGCGCAACAGATTCTCGACGAGTACGAAGCGTTGGCATCCTGGCCCGCCGATACCGGCGAGTTCGGCTCACCGCTGGTCGCCAAACGCGTGGTGTCTATCACCAGCGACCTCTATAAGACCCCGGCGCGGAGGCCGCACAATTCCGTACTCTCGAACGCTCGACTCCAATCAGCTTTCGGGTTGTGCCTGCCCGACTGGCGTATGCAACTCCGTTTGGCGCTGCAAGACGCCGTGCGCTGACTGCCGAACGGCAAGCAGGGCAGCAACATCGGCCGCCCTCCTCACCTTCAGTGTTGAACCCGCTTACGGTTCCAGCACGTGCTTCGCGCTGTCGCCCCGGAAGGTCATTTCGATCAGGACGCGCTCGTTCTTTGCGTTCTCCGAATAGCGCTGCTCGGTGGTCTTGGCTTTTTCAGTCAACGGCACCAGGTTGCACTTCGCCTTGACTTGGGCCTTGCCGTCCACCTGCTTGAAAATCATGATGTGCTCGGTGCCCTGCATCTCGTGCAGTACCGTGTAATCGCCCGCCGGCAGCAGGCTTCCGCCGACCAGGGTCGGAGCGGTAAACGTGATCTGCTGTTTGGTCGCGATGCCCATCGAGTTGTCCTTCGCCGACAGCATAGTAGCGGCGCCGACCACCAGTAGGGCCGCGATCAGGATGACGAACATACGTTTCTGTGACTGCATAATACCTCCGTAAATCCCGCTGCTCTGCGGTTTCATATAAGTCCACCAAGAGTGTAAGACGCTTACACAAAGGTGGCGGTGAGGTGCGTCACAGCTCGATGTGAGGGATGAAGCAAATGTTTCACTTCTTAACAATTCTCTTGGTCGGAAGCCAGAAACTCATATTTCTGGGGCGGGGTTAGGAAACGTCTCACCGGTTAGTTCTTCATCCCGTAACGCGTTTTGGACGCGTTCCGCCATCCGCTCGAAGTTCTTGCGACCCATGGAATCGACGAGTCCGCCGACCATCAGCGCCAGCATTCCATCGAGTGAAAACTCACCCTGCCACGTCACTTCGGTCATCCCCTCGAACGAAGCAATCCGGAACCGTAGCTTCAATTCGAGTGGGCTGCCGGCGATAGTCGCCTCGCCAATGTATTCCACATCGCTGGGCCGCACTGCCTGGCGCAGCTCCATCGCGAGATTTGCGTGGCCGTTGATCTCTCCCACCGCGATGACAATCTGCACCGTGAAACGCGCTTCATCCTGTACCGACATACTCTCGAAGTCGGGAAGCAGCGGCGCGAAGCGCTCAGGGTTCGCCAGCAGATCGAACACCTCATCGGCGCTTCGCTTAGCAAAAAATGTTCCGTCGTGAGTCATGAGACTGATTAGTCCGGTCTGCACATAAATCCATTGGGACTGGGGCGTATCCTAGCAGACCGTTTCCGTGGCTAACTCAGGTATAGTGAGCGGGGGCTTAGGCGTTGCGACCGTAACGCGAATCCCCTGCCTCACGATTCAACGAAGAATTTGCATGGACGAAACCTCCTCCGTTACGCCTCACGAGTTTCGCGCCGCTCTCGGACGCTTTACCTCCGGCGTTACCGTGATCACCGTTGAGACGCCGTCCGGACACGTGCACGGCATGACCGCGAGTTCGTTCTGCTCGGTGTCGCTGCGGCCGCCGCTCGTCCTGGTGTGCATCGACCATCTCGCCGAAACCTACCTGCATATTCGCGAACGCGGTCGCTTTGGAGTGAGCGTGTTAAAAGAGGACCAGGAAGCGCTTTCCGAGTTCTTTGCTGATCCCGAGCGCAACCCCGATGCCGCGCGCCGCCTCGACATTCATTACAGCCAGATGAAAAGTGGCATACCGGTTTTGACCAGCGCGTTGGCTCATCTCGACTGCTCGGTCGTACAGGCTCACGCGGCCGGGGACCACACCGTCTTTGTCGGTGAAGTGAAAGAAGTTAGCGTCGCCGACGGTTCCCCGCTGTTGTACTTCCGCGGCCGCTACGGAGTCGACCCAGATCGACAGGAACCTAGTCGCTAGTGCCGCCGGCCGGCTGGGTAGGGTGCGACAGCCCCGCCTCTTGCGCTATCCTTCGGGGATGGAGTTTGCGAGGCGTGTCGCGCGCAGGGGCGAATTACGTGTCTGCTGAATTGACAACCCGGCCGTGGTCCAAGGACGCCGCCTCCGCGGGCCTCGTTCCGTATCTGCGTGAAGTCCGCGATGGGAGACAGGTTACGCGCGAGGCCGCGTTAAATTTGTTGCGCTGCGACTCCGAGGTGCTCCCCGAACTTTTCGCTACTGCCTGTTTTCTAAAGGAGCAATATCGACCCGGCATCATTACCTATTCGCGTAAGGTCTTTCTTCCTCTGACCAATCTCTGCCGTGATTATTGCGACTATTGCACCTTCCGCCGCGACCCCGGCCAGCCGGGCGCGCACACTATGTCGCCCGAAGAAGTGCTCGAGGTGGTGCGGCAGGGTGAAAAACTCGGATGCACCGAAGCGCTGTTCTCGCTCGGCGACAAACCGGAAGCCGAATTCGCCGAGATGCGCGACGTGTTGCACAAGCGCGGCTATCGCAGCACGCTGCACTACCTGGAAGCCATGTGCGACCTGGTGCTGCGCGAGACCACACTGCTGCCGCACTCCAATCCCGGCCTGATGAGCGCCAACTGGATCGAGCGCCTGCGTGCCACCAATCCCAGCCTCGGACTGATGCTGGAAAGCACCAGCCCGCGTCTCACGCAAGTTGGCGGCCCGCACGCGAACGCGCCCGACAAAGTGCCGTCATTGCGCTTGAAAACCATCGCTGACGCCGGCAAACTGGCTGTCCCGTTCACCACCGGCATCCTCATCGGCATCGGAGAAACTCTCGAGGACCGCGTCGATTCGCTGCTTGCCATCCAGCAATTGCACCAGCGGTACGGACACATCCAGGAAGTCATCATTCAGAATTTCCGGGCCAAGCCTGAAATCCCCATGGCCAACGCACCCGAGCCCAGCACCGACGATCTACTACGCACGATCGCCGTCGCTCGACTGCTGCTGCGCGACATGAATATCCAGGCGCCTCCGAATCTCACTGAAGACCACTACGAGCGGCTGTTGCAGGGCGGCATCGACGACTGGGGTGGCGTTTCACCGCTTACTCCTGACTTCATCAATCCCGAGGCGCCCTGGCCGCATCTCGCTGATTTGCAGCGCCGCACCGAGGCCGCTGGGCAGCAGCTCCGCCAGCGACTTCCGGTGTATCCCGAGTTCGTCCACGGAGTCATCGATCGCGGGGGCCTCCTGGCTGGGCGGTTGCTCGCCGCTTCCGATGACCACGGTTATGCGAGGGCTGCGTAAATGATCGTCGTTCTCACCGGCGGTACTGGCGGCGCAAAGCTCGTTCAGGGTCTTCAGCACTCCGTTGCACCGGAAAACCTCACGGTCATCGTCAACACCGGCGACGACATCGAGTGGTGGGGGCTACACGTTTCCCCCGACGTCGATTCGGTGTTGTACGCACTCGCCGGCTCACTCAGTTCTGATCGCGGCTGGGGCCTGGAGAACGAAAGCTTTCGCTGCCTCGAGCGCATCGCGCAATTGGGCCAGCCGGCTTGGTTCAGTCTCGGCGACCTCGACTTGGCGACCCACCTTGCGCGCACGAACCTGTTGCGGGCTGGCAGGTCCTTGAGCGCCGTGACTATGGAACTCTCCCGCAGAATGGGAGTTCGCGAACTCGTCCTCCCCATGTCTGACGACCGAGTCGCTACCGTGCTCGACACCGTTCACGGGAAGCTGAATTTTCAGGAATACTTTGTTCGCGAGCGCCATCAGGTCGAGGTTCGCGCTGTGCATTTCGAAGGCGCGGAACAGGCCCGCCCAACGTCTGGCGTCATCGAGAGCATCGAGAGGGCCGAGGCCATCATCCTCGCACCCAGCAATCCCGTCACCAGCATTGGCCCGATTCTCGCTGTGCCCGGCATACGCGACGCGCTGCGCCGGACCTCTGCTCCCATCGTCGGGGTCAGTCCCATCATCGGTGGCACAGCAGTCTCTGGCCCCGCCGATGTGCTGATGCGGCGCATGGGTTGGCCCAGCACCATCGCGGGCGTCGCGCAGGCGTATGAAGATTTCCTCGATGTGCTGGTTGTGGACCTTGCCGATCACTCCGACGCCGACCACTTGCGTGAAGGCGACCTGCATGTGCTTTGTGCCAACACCGTCATGAAATCGCTCGCAGATAAACAGGAACTGGCGCGCTTCACCCTGCATGCTGCGCTTCAGGCGCGCGGAGCGAAAGTCTAAATCATGCGCGGCGCCCTGCTGATCCCAGTTAAAAGCCTCGCCACCGCCAAGCAACGCTTGAGCGAGGCGCTTGATCAGGCCCACCGTACTTTGCTGGCCGAAGCCATGCTGCGCGATGTGTTGACCGCGGCGGCCGGCGTACGCGACTGCCTCGACGTCTTCCTCGTAACCGGCGACCCAATAGTGCAAGCGATTGCGACAGAATTTGATTTTGGC
>CAVVNW010000004.1:0-29887 GCA_963749635.1 uncultured Acidobacteriaceae bacterium | reverse complement strand
CGAGCGGTAGCCGGTTGTTCACAGAAGACATCATTTACAAATCGTTACAAGCTGAGGGGAGCAATTGTGCTCCCCTTTTCGTATTGAGTACGTGAGGGCAGTTGCGCCGCATGTGCGCTTTGCCGCATCCAATAGGCCATACGTAGTTGTTCACCACCTCAAAAATTGCACCCGCTGTGGTTGCCGAAAATGTTACGCGCCACTATTCGATGGGCGACAGCGTGATTCGCGCGGTCGACGGTGTTTCTCTCACCATTGAACCGGGAGAGTTCATTGCCCTGTTAGGGCAGTCCGGCTGAAACTCCATGCTTCTCAATCTGCTTGCCGGACTCGATCGTCCGACGTCGGGCTCGGTGATGGTGCAGGGCCGCGATCTGGCGAAAATGTCGTCGGAAGAGTTGGCGCGCTACCGGCGAAATGATGTCGGCATGGTCTTCCAGGCGTTTCATCTGATTCCGTCGATGACGATTACCGAGAACGTCGAACTGCCTATGCGCTTCGCGGAAGTTGAACGCACAGAGCGAGCGCAACGCAGTCGGGAATCGTTGGAGCGCGTAGGGCTGGGCAGCCGTCTGGAACATCGTCCATCGCAGCTTTCCGGAGGAGAGCAGCAACGCGTCTCGCTGGCGCGGGCGCTGGTTAACCGTCCGTCGCTACTGCTGGCCGACGAGCCTACCGGCAACCTCGACAGCCGCACCGGAGAGGGCATCCTCAACCTGATTCGCGACATCAGCCTGTCGCTGGGCATGACGGTCGTGATGGTCACGCATGAGCGCGCGCTGGCTGACCGCTTTGCACAGCGCTTCATCTTCCTGGCTGACGGCAAGCTGGTGAGCGAGGAGGTGCGGGCATGACCGGCTACGATCTGCTCGAACTCGCGGTGCGCAATTTGCGGCAATCGAAACTGCGTAACGGCCTGACCACGATTGGAATCTCGGTGGGCGTGGCGTCGTTGGTGGCGATGCTGTCATTGGGTGTCGGTCTGCAACAGATGGCGACGCGGCGGCTGGCTGGGTCGGGCCTCTTCGACACTGTATTTGTGACTTCGCGCCAGGATTTCCGAGGATTCGACCGTGAAGATGATGCCAAGAATTCGCATCCGGAGCAGGCACCGGTGCTGGACGAAGCGGCGCGCACAAAAATCACGCATCTGCCCAATGTTACGGAAGTCGAGCCCGAGATTCGCGTGATGGGCGAGATTATTTCCGGAGGCGAAACCCATTTTGGATTCGTCAGCGGCCTGCCTATGTCGGCGCGTGAGAACGAAGCCTTCGACAACATGAAGGGCAAGTTCTTCTCGGGCAACGACGCGGACGAAGTCATCCTGTTGACGGATTTCGCGAAGGAATTAGACCCGAAGGACCCGGCAGGACTGATCGGACAGGACGTCACTCTGCGATACGGCGAGCGGCAGGCGCTGGCGCAGGAGTCGAGTGATCGACCAGAAATGCCGAGCGGCGATAGCAATGCCAACGGTGCGGGAAATGGCGACGACTTTGGCTTTTCGGTAGTACGCAGGCTGCAAAAGCTGCGCGTGGTGGGCCTCATCGACGCTGAACCCTACGGCGGCATGCGGACGGTTTCGCGGGGCCGCATCTTCCTTCCGGTGGGGACGACCGAACGTCTGAACATGGCGCAGTTTACCGACATGCGCAGCTCGCTGCGCGGCGCGAGCGGCAGGTCGTATATGACGCTGACCGTCCGCGTAAAAGACCCGGGCAAAGTCGGCGATGTGCAAGACGCTATCAACAATTTGGGCTTCCGCACGTTTTCCGTGCTTGATGCCACTAAGAGCTTGCGGCGATTTTTCACCGTGCTCGATCTGTTTCTGGGAATCTTCGGCTCGCTCGCCCTGGCAGTGGCGACGCTGGCCATCATTAACACGCTCGTCATGGCGGTGCTGGAGCGGCGGCGTGAGATTGGCGTGATGAAAGCCATCGGCGCCAGCGATCAGGACGTCAAGAAGCTGTTCTTCACCGAGGCGGGTGCGATGGGCTTTTTGGGCGGCATCCTGGGCATCTTGCTTGGTCTGGCGATTGGGAAGGCCATCAACTTTGGCACGGGAATCTACATGCATCGCCATCAGTTGCCTGCTGAAGCCGTATGGTCGATGCCGCCGTGGCTCGTAGGAGCGGCGATTGCTTTTTCTATTGTCGTGAGCCTGCTGGCGGGCCTTTATCCAGCTAGTCGTGCGGCGCGGCTCGATCCCGTTCAGACCCTGAAATACGAATGATCAAACATCGGCCCGTATTCCTTACGCAGATCTTTGCCATCGTGGTTTGTCTGCTCTTGCTGGCGCTGGCTCCGGCGGTACATGCGCAAGGGAGAGCAGAATGCGCGACTGTCGCGTCGTCCATTCTCGCGCGATCTGTGCGCTATTGCGCCTTTCTACCGGCGAGTTTCGATACGGACAAGGCGCGCCGCTATCCCGTTCTCTACTACCTGCACGGCCTCGGCGACAACGAACAGTCTTTGCTCAACTCCGCCGGATGGGACCTGATCGAAGACATGCGCCGTAGCGGCAAGGTCGGAGACTTCGTCATACTCGCGCCCAACGGCGGCCACACCTTCTTCATCAATTCGTCGGATGGCAAGATTCGCTACGAGGACTTCCTGACCAAAGAATTCATGCCGCAGATGGAGAAGAAGTATCGCGTCGATAGCGTGCGTGCCCGCCGCGGCATTACTGGTGTGTCGATGGGTGGGTTCGGTGCGCTGCGTCTGGCTTTCAAGTATCCGCAACAGTTCGCCGCAGTCAGCGCGCAGATGCCGGCGTTGCTGGCTGACATTCCTCCTAACTTTGCCGGCGGAGGACCAGGATCCCCATCCTCCATGTTGAGCGACGTCTTCGGCAACCCCATCGACCTCGCCTATTTGCAACGCAACAGCGTTTTTTACTTCGCCAAGGCTGCACCTGCTGGCGAGCTCAAGCGCATGAAGATTTATTTCAACGTGGGCAACAATGACGACTACGGATTCGAACAGGGTTCAGAAAAGCTGCACCAATTGCTCGACTCACGCGGCATTCCTAACGAGTTCCACGTCTATCCCGGTCGTCACGATCCGCAGTTTGCGGTGCGGTATTTCGGAGACGTCGTGCAGTTCCAGTGGAACGCCATCGGCAAGTAGCCGGGTTCCACCGACCGCGCCTGATCACTCAACGTCGACCGCAGCAGGTGTTGAGACGATGCGCTCCAGCGCTAGAGCGAGGCCGAAGTAAAAGAAGAAAATCATGGCCAGCGATTCCTCGCCCAGGTTGTAGTGAAAGAAGCCGGTGAAGGTGAAGGAGAGCAGTCCCGCCAATGCACCGACGGCCACGCCACAGGCGAACCGGCTGTGTGCGCGCAGTCTGGGGATGAGCCGCACTAGAAAGAGAAGGTAAGCCACGCAGAACCACAACCAGGCGAGAAGGGCAGGGATACCTCGCTCCACCGCGATCTGAAGGTAGGTAGAGTGAAAGTGGCTCAGCACGTGGTATTGCAGAAATCCGCGAATGTTCCATTCGCGGTAATGCACGCGAGCGGTTTCCATGCCAACGCCGAACCACGGATGCTCGCGCACCAGCCGAACCCCGTCTTCCCACATCAACATGCGGAAGTTGGCACCCGTGTCGCCGTGGCCCAGAACATCGATGCTCCGGGAATGCCCGATCCAAACGATCGCGCCAGCAAGCATGGCGATGAGCGAGGCGATCGCCACGACTCGAGTTTTGCGCCTGGTTAAATACAACAGGGAAGCCACGCAGCCGATCAGCATTCCGCCGACCGCAGCCCGGGTTTCCGTGGCCAGCAAGGCAGCCGCGATGCCCGCAAAGGAGACGCCGAACACCAGCAACCAGCCGGGCCTCCTACGTCCAGTGCTCAACAGCAAGGCCCACGCCATGCATCCAATCTGGGCAAGCATTTCTGCGAAGACCACATAGTGACCGAGCGTTCCCTGGGCACGATCGGGTTTGCCCCTGGCCGTCGTCATCGCCGGAGTCCCTAGTCCCGCCTGCACGAAATCCTGAGGCGAAACGATCATGGTGCTAGACCGAACAGCCAAGACGGGTACGTATTCAACGGTCACCCTCTGTGCCTTCGTCTCCTGGAGCATCTGCACCAACTGCTCCGGGGAGTGGACCTTATGCCCGTCGATCGCCACCACCAGATAGTTGGGCTGGAGGCCGTCCTGCGCGAGTTTTGACGATTGCGAAAACTGCACTACGCGCACGCCCGCGCCATAGGTGTATTGCCAGGCTGTGTACAGCGTTGCAGTGAATCCGGATAAAACCAGCAAGACTATGAGCCAGCGTACCTGCGAAACTCGCTTCAGGTTTTGCGCCACCAATATGCCCACCAAGAACAAGCAGACGAACTTCATGCGGTCCCAGCTCATGTTGGGATTTGGCGAAAGCAGGGTGGAAATTGCACTCAGGGTCACATAGGCGAGCAAGGGAGCGGCCAAAGCCTGCTTGTAGGGCCGCGCGCGCTCGATGACAAGTTTGAGCAGCCATAAGACGAAGGCCACTTTCCAAGAGCGTTCGGCGCCTTTTATGGAGTACGGCAGCGTGATCGCGAACAAAGCCAGGGACGCCAGAATCGCATAATCGATATACCGGCCCCAGCGCGATGTTGTTGGTTGGTCTCCGAAACCATGACGTTTTCCCTCGCTGACAGGGAAGAATGGGTCGGGGACGGAAGAAGGTCGGGCTAGCGCCATGGATCAAGTAGTACTTCTGTTATCTTACCCGCAAATTCTGACTTCATGCCGTCGGCTAGGCGTCGCCGCCACACTTCCGCCAGGCAGTTCGCTTCTACACAGCGCTTGAGCAGTTAACTGATTCGAACCTATATTATCTTTCGGGTCTTGCACTTAAGCCGAACCCGCCTGTTCTGCACGTGCCTCTTGAATCAAGTGCTTACTTCATCTAGATGGGTGACCGCCCGCGAACGGGTGTAAAATCGACGGTGTCAGTTGCTGTACCGATCGGTTTTTGCGCCTCATATCTTTAACGCGTTATCGGGCCCATTAGTGTGACTTGCTGGACAGTACCAGGCGGTCGGTTCCCGAGACGCCCAATCATTGGCTGCAGTTCAGGAATTGAAATAGCTCGTGTTTGATCGAAGATCAAAGTTTCTGGGCACGGTAACACTGCTGCAGGATCTGGCGGTGACGTGTGTCGCGTTCGTTGCCGCTTATTACCTACGTACCCTGCTAGTCCACATCGATTTCTTCAGTGAGCACCTGCCCGACATTTATCCTTTCGCACATTATCTGCCCCTGATGTTTGGTTTCCTGGCAGCTTGGGCGGTGGTCGGGTATTCCTCCAGGTTCTACCGCGACCTGGAGATGTCGAACCCAATCCAACTCGTTCTGAACTTATTGAACCAGCTCGCGATCGTGCTGGTCATCATTTACGCCGGTTTGTACCTTCTCCGCCGTAGCGATATCAGCCGCACCTACGTACTGCTGGTCGGGGTCGTGGATCTGGTAGTGCTAGTTCTCGGCCGATACGTTTCTTATAACGGCATCGCCTGGATGCGGCGCAAGCTGGGCCGCTACCACTATTTCCTGATCGTGGGATGCGGCAGCCGGGCCCATGAAATGGCAACGCTGATCGAAGAAAGCCGCGGCATGGGGCTGCGGCTGGTGGGCTTTGTAGATCCCGCCAGCGAAGCTTCGAAGCTCGGCGACCGATTTGGGCGTTACGACATTTTCCCCATGACCGCCGTAGAACGCGTGCTGCACGAGCGGGTCATTGACGAGGTGGTGTTCGCCGTCAGTATGCAGGAGCTTGCCCGGCTCGAGCCGCTAATGTCGTATTGCGCCAATGTCGGCATCAAGACCCGGGTGCAACTGGAGTTCCTCCCGTCGCCCTACTCGCGCATCTACCTCGAAAACTTTCGCGACGTGCCGCTGCTTAGCCTCTCCACCGCACCGGAGAGCGAGCTACTTCTCTTCTTCAAGCGGGCCTGGGATGTGATAGTGGCAGTATTTTCACTGGTGCTGCTGTTTCCCCTGCTGGTTGCCATCTCTGCTGCGATTCGTATTACGTCGCCCGGAAACGTGCTTTTTCGCCAGACCCGTTGCGGTCTTGGTGGACGCCGTTTTACGCTCTACAAGTTCCGTTCTATGGTCAACAACGCCGAACAATTGCGCGCCGAGCTTCATCAGTTGAACGAGCGCGATGGGCCGGCGTTCAAGATCAGCGACGATCCGCGCATTACGCCGGTGGGGCGCATCCTGCGGCGCTTCAGCCTCGACGAGTTGCCGCAACTGTGGAACATTCTCCGCGGCGACATGTCGTTTGTCGGCCCGCGGCCGGCCATCCCTGAAGAAGTCGAGCAGTACGAGCCGTGGCAGCGGCGACGCCTGCGCATGCGCCCCGGCCTCACTTGCATCTGGGTGCTCGAAGGCCGCAGCGATGTCGATTTCCATCGCTGGATCCAGCTCGACCTCGCCTACATCGACAACTGGTCGCTATGGCTGGACTGCAAGATTTTCTTCCGCACGATTCCCATCGTGATTTCGGGACGGGGTGCATACTAAGGGCTGATGGTCTCAGTCCTCATCGTCACCTGGAATTCGGCCGCATATCTCGAGGCTTGCTTCGCGTCGCTGGAGCGGCAGGAATTTCGCGATCTCGAAGTCGTCGTGGTAGACAATGCGTCCACCGACGGCACGCGTGACCTGCTGCGTTCTCGCGAAGCCCGGTGGCGCATCATCTATAACGATAAGAACCTCGGCTTCGCCGCAGGGCAGAACCAGGCGATTCGTGCCGCGAGCGGCGAGTGGCTGCTTTGCCTGAATCCGGATGTGGTGCTGGATACCGATTTCGTTGCGCAGCTAGTTGACGCAGGTAACGCACATCCCGAAGCCGGATCGCTCTGCGGTAAGCTGCTGCGTTGGGACCCAAACAGCGAGCCGCAACAGACCAGGATCATCGACTCAACTGGCATTTACTTCACCCGCAACATGCGCCATCTCGATCGCGGCTCGGAAGAAACCGATGCCGGCCAATATGATCGCCCGCAGTGGGTCTTCGGAGCCACGGGTGCGGCTGCGATGTTTCGCCGCTCGTTCGTCGATGCGGTCGCGGTCGAAGGCCAGTTCTTCGATGAAGATTTCTTCGCCTATCGCGAAGACGCCGACCTCGCCTGGCGTGCCCAGCTGATGGGATGGAAGTGCCTCTATGTTCCCGCGGCTGTGGCGTGGCATGTGCGTCGCGTCACACCTGAGCGCCGCGAGCAGTTGCCCCTCGTCATCAACTGGCATTCTGTGAAGAATCGCTTCCTGATGCGCGGCAAGAACGCCTCCGGTTGGCTGTGTTGGCGATTGTTCGGGCCAGTGGCATGGCGCGACCTGATGGTTGTCGGCTACGCATTAGTGCGCGATCGTCGGCTGCTCTCCGCCGTTGCCTACCCTGTACGCAACCTCGGCAGTATTCGTCGCAAGCGCAAGATTATCCAGTCGCGCCGTCGCGTCACCGATCAGGTACTGCTCTGGTGGTTCTGCGATACGCCACGTGCGGCCTTCGCTGACGTCGTGACCTTCGGCCATTCCGGTCTGGAGTTCGTCCCGGGGACCGCTCTTGAAGATCGCGATCGTCGGTACCCGGGGCATTCCCAACAAGTACGGCGGATTCGAGCAGTTCGCCGAAAAAGTGAGTTCGACGCTCACCAATCACGGCCACAAAGTCACCGTCTATTGCCGCAAACCGTTTACTTCGCCTGACGATGTCTATGACCGGCGAGTGCGGCGTGTGATCCTGCCCACCATTCATCAGAAGCACCTCGACACCTGGTCGAGTGGCCTGCTATCCGCGATCCATGTGGCCTTCAGCGAGAACGACGTCGTGCTTGCTTTGCAATGTGGCCAACAGCCCATTCGCGTGGATTCCACGGCTGTTTGGCAAACCTGTGGTGCTGAACGTTGATGGCCTTGACCGCCGCCGTGGCAAGTGGAACGCATTTGGGCGCGCGGTGCTGCATGTCTGCGAGTGGCTGTCCACCTTCACACCGACCCACGTGGTGACTGATGCCGAGTCCATTCACGAGTACTATCGCGACCGCTACGGCAAGGACTCGACGGTCATTGGCTACGGTTCCGATATGCCAGAAGGCGAACTCAGCGTGGACCGATTCAACTTGCAACCCGGGCGTTATGTGCTGTACGTCAGCCGTCTCGAGCCTGAGAACAATCCAGAATTGGTGCTCTCGGCGTGGCGCAAGGTGCGTACCGATTGGCCGCTGGTGATGGTGGGCGACAATCGCTACGACAGCGGCTACCTCGACCGGCTCAAACAACAGGCCGACGAGCGCGTCGTGTTTCTGGGAGCGGTTTATGGCGACGGCTACTGGGCGCTGCAAAAGCATGCCGGCATCTTCGTGTTTGCCTGCGAGGTGGGAGGTGTGCATCCAGCTCTCATCGAGGCCATGGCGGCGGGTAACGCCGTGCTGTACCTCGAGTCGTCGGAGAACGACGGGACGGCTGGGGACGCTGCTATCCGTTACAGCAAACCGGCCTACGACCTCGCCGAGAAGTTGCAGCCGCTGCTCGACGATGCCGCCGCCCGCGAGCAGTGGGCGGCGCGCGCGGTCGCCCGTGCCAGTCGGCTGTATCGCTGGGATGCAGTGGCGGAAAAATACGAGCGGCTGTTTGCGCAGATACTGGGGCGACAATAATCCTAGTGGTGGCCTTCGTCGCCGGATTTCCCACCCATACCGATTGCCCACGCCGCTACCTTCGCATAGCTGCGAATCGGCTCGCCGTCGGGCAGGCCGCGCGGTCCGGCGCCGAATAGCGAGGCAAGAATCCGGAGTACCATCCCTTTGCAGATCGCCAGCCGAAGTACCCCAACGCGCACGGGCGAGAGGTGTTTACCCGTGTAGCGCACCATGTTCTGGTACCAGAATATTTGTTTGTCACGAAAGCTAAGCTGTCCCACACTGTGGGCCCCGCTGTGACGAAAGCGCGCGGTCGGGCAATACACGACCTTCGCGCCTGAATGCAGCAGTCGAGCGCAGAAATCCACGTCCTCAAACCACACCGGATAGAACCCCTCATCCATACCCTGCGCCAGATCCCATGCCTTGCGGGTCACCGCCAAACATGCCCCCGCTGGCTGTTCGACCTCCTGCTCACGCGAATAGTCGGCGTCGAGACAACGATAGCGGCGGTTCACAGGGTTGCTGGGCCATATCTGGTTCACCAGCAGCACTTCAAACAACAGGCTGGTCAGGGTGGGAATCCGACGGAACGCGAAACCCTTGGCGGGCTCGCTATCCTTATCGAGAAGCGCGCCTCCCACCGCGTCGGCTCCAGTCTTCAAGAAGCACGTTAGAAGAGCGTCGAGGGCTCCTGGCTCTGCCGTCGTGTCGGGATTGAGCACCAGCAGTACGTCACTGCTCGCGGCTCGAACTCCCTGATTCACACCGCCCGCAAATCCAATGTTGCGCGAGATCGTAATGAGCTGCAGCGGGACCTGGTTCGCAACCTCGAGCACACGTGTCGTCGTGTCATCCTGCGAGGCGTTATCCACCACCACGATTTCGCAGTCCTGCGGCACCAGTGAGCGGAGGCACGCCTCAATCGACCCAGCAGAGTTGTACGTCACGATGATGACCGAGCAGCGGGGCATAGGCAGGAAGCACGGATTATAATCTCCTTTCGCGCCGCGACCTCTGTTACGGCGTATTGTGCTCGCGCGCCATCATCGAGGCCCCGTTTGGAAATTGTCGAGACGTCCCTGCCAGGTGTTTTGCTGATCAAGCCGCGCGTCTTCCAAGACCCGCGCGGATTCTTCATGGAAACCTACCGTGCCGACACGATGGCGACGGCCGGCGTCCACGAAGCCTTCGTGCAAGACAATCACTCGCATTCCTCGCGCGGCGTATTGCGCGGCTTGCATTACCAGTTGCGCCGTCCCCAGGCGAAGTTGTGCCGCGTCACCAGTGGCGAAGTGCTCGACATCGCGGTCGACATTCGCCTGGGCTCGCCGCACTTCGGTAGGTGGGTGGGTGCTGTGCTGTCGGCCGAAAATAACTACGCGCTCTATCTTCCCAAGGGGTTCGCTCACGGCTTCGTGGTGCGCTCGGAGACTGCCGACTTTCTCTACAAATGCAGCGATTACTACGACGCCTCTGATGATTGCGGCGTGTTGTGGAATGACCCTGCCCTCGGCATCGATTGGCAAACGCCGAAGCCTATTCTGTCCGCCAAAGATCAGAGCCACCTGCCTCTTGCTCAGGTTCCGCGGGAGCGCCTGCCGGTGTACCAGCCATGAGCCTCCGCTTGCTGGTCACCGGGGCCACCGGGCAAATTGGATGGCAACTGCAACGGACGCTGGCTCCGCTCGGAGAGGTGACGGCTTGCACGCGCAGTGAACTCGATTTGGCCAATCCCGATGCGGCTGTAAAGTTCGTGCGCGAGCTAGCTCCTGACGTCGTGGTGAACGCTGCGGCTTATACTGCCGTTGATAAGGCCGAGAGCGATCCCGAGTTGGCACAAACCGTCAACGCGACGGCGCCTGGACGCATTGCCGTTGAACTGGCCCGAACCGGCGGCCTGCTGATTCACTTCTCCACCGACTATGTCTTCGACGGAGCGAAGGGCAGCCCCTATGAGGAGAACGACCCGACGGCGCCGTTGAACGTCTACGGCCAGACAAAGTTGGCTGGCGAGCAACAAATTGCCGCTAGCGGATGTGCGCACATTATCCTGCGAACCACGTGGGTATACGACATTCGCGGCAAGAACTTTCTGCGTACTGTGTTGCGTCTGGCGAGAGAAAAAGAAGAGCTACGAATGGTCGGCGATCAGCACGGCGCCCCTACTTGGGCGCGCGCCATCGCCGAAGCTACAGCGCAAATTGTGGCACGTTGCGAGCAGCGTCGCGGTCCTGCCGGATGGGGATACGGTGGGATCTATCATCTGACTGCCGCGGGTGACACCACCTGGGCAGGATTCGCGCAACAGATTCTCGACGAGTACGAAGCGTTGGCATCCTGGCCCGCCGATACCGGCGAGTTCGGCTCACCGCTGGTCGCCAAACGCGTGGTGTCTATCACCAGCGACCTCTATAAGACCCCGGCGCGGAGGCCGCACAATTCCGTACTCTCGAACGCTCGACTCCAATCAGCTTTCGGGTTGTGCCTGCCCGACTGGCGTATGCAACTCCGTTTGGCGCTGCAAGACGCCGTGCGCTGACTGCCGAACGGCAAGCAGGGCAGCAACATCGGCCGCCCTCCTCACCTTCAGTGTTGAACCCGCTTACGGTTCCAGCACGTGCTTCGCGCTGTCGCCCCGGAAGGTCATTTCGATCAGGACGCGCTCGTTCTTTGCGTTCTCCGAATAGCGCTGCTCGGTGGTCTTGGCTTTTTCAGTCAACGGCACCAGGTTGCACTTCGCCTTGACTTGGGCCTTGCCGTCCACCTGCTTGAAAATCATGATGTGCTCGGTGCCCTGCATCTCGTGCAGTACCGTGTAATCGCCCGCCGGCAGCAGGCTTCCGCCGACCAGGGTCGGAGCGGTAAACGTGATCTGCTGTTTGGTCGCGATGCCCATCGAGTTGTCCTTCGCCGACAGCATAGTAGCGGCGCCGACCACCAGTAGGGCCGCGATCAGGATGACGAACATACGTTTCTGTGACTGCATAATACCTCCGTAAATCCCGCTGCTCTGCGGTTTCATATAAGTCCACCAAGAGTGTAAGACGCTTACACAAAGGTGGCGGTGAGGTGCGTCACAGCTCGATGTGAGGGATGAAGCAAATGTTTCACTTCTTAACAATTCTCTTGGTCGGAAGCCAGAAACTCATATTTCTGGGGCGGGGTTAGGAAACGTCTCACCGGTTAGTTCTTCATCCCGTAACGCGTTTTGGACGCGTTCCGCCATCCGCTCGAAGTTCTTGCGACCCATGGAATCGACGAGTCCGCCGACCATCAGCGCCAGCATTCCATCGAGTGAAAACTCACCCTGCCACGTCACTTCGGTCATCCCCTCGAACGAAGCAATCCGGAACCGTAGCTTCAATTCGAGTGGGCTGCCGGCGATAGTCGCCTCGCCAATGTATTCCACATCGCTGGGCCGCACTGCCTGGCGCAGCTCCATCGCGAGATTTGCGTGGCCGTTGATCTCTCCCACCGCGATGACAATCTGCACCGTGAAACGCGCTTCATCCTGTACCGACATACTCTCGAAGTCGGGAAGCAGCGGCGCGAAGCGCTCAGGGTTCGCCAGCAGATCGAACACCTCATCGGCGCTTCGCTTAGCAAAAAATGTTCCGTCGTGAGTCATGAGACTGATTAGTCCGGTCTGCACATAAATCCATTGGGACTGGGGCGTATCCTAGCAGACCGTTTCCGTGGCTAACTCAGGTATAGTGAGCGGGGGCTTAGGCGTTGCGACCGTAACGCGAATCCCCTGCCTCACGATTCAACGAAGAATTTGCATGGACGAAACCTCCTCCGTTACGCCTCACGAGTTTCGCGCCGCTCTCGGACGCTTTACCTCCGGCGTTACCGTGATCACCGTTGAGACGCCGTCCGGACACGTGCACGGCATGACCGCGAGTTCGTTCTGCTCGGTGTCGCTGCGGCCGCCGCTCGTCCTGGTGTGCATCGACCATCTCGCCGAAACCTACCTGCATATTCGCGAACGCGGTCGCTTTGGAGTGAGCGTGTTAAAAGAGGACCAGGAAGCGCTTTCCGAGTTCTTTGCTGATCCCGAGCGCAACCCCGATGCCGCGCGCCGCCTCGACATTCATTACAGCCAGATGAAAAGTGGCATACCGGTTTTGACCAGCGCGTTGGCTCATCTCGACTGCTCGGTCGTACAGGCTCAC
Source organism: uncultured Acidobacteriaceae bacterium (assembly GCA_963749635.1). Taxonomy (GTDB): domain Bacteria; phylum Acidobacteriota; class Terriglobia; order Terriglobales; family Acidobacteriaceae; genus DASRAA01. The sequence goes on along the minus strand of CAVVNW010000004.1, from coordinate 17,061 downwards.
GCGGCCGGGGACCACACCGTCTTTGTCGGTGAAGTGAAAGAAGTTAGCGTCGCCGACGGTTCCCCGCTGTTGTACTTCCGCGGCCGCTACGGAGTCGACCCAGATCGACAGGAACCTAGTCGCTAGTGCCGCCGGCCGGCTGGGTAGGGTGCGACAGCCCCGCCTCTTGCGCTATCCTTCGGGGATGGAGTTTGCGAGGCGTGTCGCGCGCAGGGGCGAATTACGTGTCTGCTGAATTGACAACCCGGCCGTGGTCCAAGGACGCCGCCTCCGCGGGCCTCGTTCCGTATCTGCGTGAAGTCCGCGATGGGAGACAGGTTACGCGCGAGGCCGCGTTAAATTTGTTGCGCTGCGACTCCGAGGTGCTCCCCGAACTTTTCGCTACTGCCTGTTTTCTAAAGGAGCAATATCGACCCGGCATCATTACCTATTCGCGTAAGGTCTTTCTTCCTCTGACCAATCTCTGCCGTGATTATTGCGACTATTGCACCTTCCGCCGCGACCCCGGCCAGCCGGGCGCGCACACTATGTCGCCCGAAGAAGTGCTCGAGGTGGTGCGGCAGGGTGAAAAACTCGGATGCACCGAAGCGCTGTTCTCGCTCGGCGACAAACCGGAAGCCGAATTCGCCGAGATGCGCGACGTGTTGCACAAGCGCGGCTATCGCAGCACGCTGCACTACCTGGAAGCCATGTGCGATCTGGTGCTGCGCGAGACCACACTGCTGCCGCACTCCAATCCCGGCCTGATGAGCGCCAACTGGATCGAGCGCCTGCGTGCCACCAATCCCAGCCTCGGACTGATGCTGGAAAGCACCAGCCCACGTCTGACGCAAGTTGGCGGCCCGCACGCGAACGCGCCCGACAAAGTGCCGTCATTGCGCTTGAAAACCATCGCTGACGCCGGCAAACTGGCTGTCCCGTTCACCACCGGCATCCTCATCGGCATCGGAGAAACTCTCGAGGACCGCGTCGATTCGCTGCTTGCCATCCAGCAGTTGCACCAGCGGTACGGACACATCCAGGAAGTCATCATTCAGAATTTCCGGGCCAAGCCTGAAATCCCCATGGCCAACGCACCCGAGCCCAGCACCGACGATCTACTACGCACGATCGCCGTCGCTCGACTGCTGCTGCGCGACATGAATATCCAGGCGCCTCCGAATCTCACTGAAGACCACTACGAGCGGCTGTTGCAGGGCGGCATCGACGACTGGGGTGGCGTTTCACCGCTTACTCCTGACTTCATCAATCCCGAGGCGCCCTGGCCGCATCTCGCTGATTTGCAGCGCCGCACCGAGGCCGCTGGGCAGCAGCTCCGCCAGCGACTTCCGGTGTATCCCGAGTTCGTCCACGGAGTCATCGATCGCGGGGGCCTCCTGGCTGGGCGGTTGCTCGCCGCTTCCGATGACCACGGTTATGCGAGGGCTGCGTAAATGATCGTCGTTCTCACCGGCGGTACTGGCGGCGCAAAGCTCGTTCAGGGTCTTCAGCACTCCGTTGCACCGGAAAACCTCACGGTCATCGTCAACACCGGCGACGACATCGAGTGGTGGGGGCTACACGTTTCCCCCGACGTCGATTCGGTGTTGTACGCACTCGCCGGCTCACTCAGTTCTGATCGCGGCTGGGGCCTGGAGAACGAAAGCTTTCGCTGCCTCGAGCGCATCGCGCAATTGGGCCAGCCGGCTTGGTTCAGTCTCGGCGACCTCGACTTGGCGACCCACCTTGCGCGCACGAACCTGTTGCGGGCTGGCAGGTCCTTGAGCGCCGTGACTATGGAACTCTCCCGCAGAATGGGAGTTCGCGAACTCGTCCTCCCCATGTCTGACGACCGAGTCGCTACCGTGCTCGACACCGTTCACGGGAAGCTGAATTTTCAGGAATACTTTGTTCGCGAGCGCCATCAGGTCGAGGTTCGCGCTGTGCATTTCGAAGGCGCGGAACAGGCCCGCCCAACGTCTGGCGTCATCGAGAGCATCGAGAGGGCCGAGGCCATCATCCTCGCACCCAGCAATCCCGTCACCAGCATTGGCCCGATTCTCGCTGTGCCCGGCATACGCGACGCGCTGCGCCGGACCTCTGCTCCCATCGTCGCGGTCAGTCCCATCATCGGTGGCACAGCAGTCTCTGGCCCCGCCGATGTGCTGATGCGGCGCATGGGTTGGCCCAGCACCATCGCGGGCGTCGCGCAGGCGTATGAAGATTTCCTCGATGTGCTGGTTGTGGACCTTGCCGATCACTCCGACGCCGACCACTTGCGTGAAGGCGACCTGCATGTGCTTTGTGCCAACACCGTCATGAAATCGCTCGCAGATAAACAGGAACTGGCGCGCTTCACCCTGCATGCTGCGCTTCAGGCGCGCGGAGCGAAAGTCTAAATCATGCGCGGCGCCCTGCTGATCCCAGTTAAAAGCCTCGCCACCGCCAAGCAACGCTTGAGCGAGGCGCTCGATCAGGCCCACCGTACTTTGCTGGCCGAAGCCATGCTGCGCGATGTGTTGACCGCGGCGGCCGGCGTACGCGACTGCCTCGACGTCTTCCTCGTGACCGGCGACCCAATAGTGCAAGCGATTGCGACAGAATTTGATTTTGGCTTCATCGAAGACACTCGCAACGAAAGCGAGACTGCCGCCATTGAGATGGCAACAGAGTGGTGCGAGCGTCGCAGTTATGACACGACGGTCGTAATTCCGGCCGATGTTCCACTTGTTTCCAGCGACGAGTTGCATCGCGTGCTCGATGCCGCTCCCGCCGAAGGTGCCGTCTTTGTGCCTGCCTACGACCGTCGCGGCAGCAACTGCATTCTGCGGCGTCCGGCATCGATCATTCCCTTGCGTTTCGGGAACGACAGCTTCCTGCCCCACTGCGAAGCCATGCGAAAGACCGGCAAGCCCCTGATCATCCTCGAATTCCCTGGTGTTGGCCTCGACATCGACAATCCCCACGAACTCGATCTGCTGGTGCAGCGCGAAGGCAACACGCAGACCCAACGACTGCTGCGCAGCTGGGGCATCGGCGCGCCATATACTCCCGCTTGGGAAGCGGCTGGCTAATGCCCTCCCCGACCGGCTCGGAGTTCACTGGCTACACCGAAATTCACGCCGTTCCAGTTTGGGGCATCGGCGAAGTTCAACCCGGTGACTCGGTGGCTGACCTCATCATCGATGCGCTTGCGCTTGGCGGGTTCCGTCTGCACGTCGGCGACATTCTTGCCGTCAAGCACAAGATCGTGTCCAAGGCCGAGGGACGCCAGGTCGAGCTGAAAACCATCAAGCCGTCAAAAGCAGCGGTTCGTTTTGCTACGCAGAATGACGCGGACCCCCGTGTCGTCGAGCTGGCTCTCCGCGAAGCTAAGCGCGTGCTGCGTAAAAAGCACGTGCTCATCACTGAAACAGCTCACGGGCTGGTTTGCGCCAACAGCGGCATCGACGTCTCCAACGTGGACGGCGGCAAGACCGCGTTGCTTCTGCCCCTGGACCCTGACCTCTCCGCCGCGCGTATTCATCGCCAGGTAAAAAAACGCACCACGCTGCACATTCCCGTCATCATTGCCGATAGCTTCGGCCGCGCCTGGCGCGAGGGCCTGAACGAGGTCGCTATCGGCGTCGCCGGTATGCATCCCATGCACGATTATCGCGGACATTTCGATACCTATGGCTACAAAATGCACGCTACCGAAGAATGCGTAGCTGACGAACTGGCGTCGCTGGCCGGTCTGGTGTGCGGCAAAGATGCACTCGTTCCGGCTTGTATAATTCGGGGTTATCGTTATCGTCCCGGGAAGGGAAGTGCGCGCCAGATCGTCCGTCCCGCGGCGAGAGACTTGTTTCGCTGAGCCTAAGTATTTTGAAAGGGCACGGCTTGAGCCGTGCCGTAAGAGTCGTTTAATTTTGTCATTCCGAGCGGGCTTTAGCCCGCGAGGAATCTGCTTTTTCGACAACCAGCGCGGCAACCTTGACCGCGCGCCTCAGGAAGCAGGCAAGTGATGCAAGATTTGAGCTGGTGCAACCCGCAGACACTGCAAAACACATCTTGGACGGCTGCGTCCCCGAAGGCTTCGCTGCCCGTTCGTTCGGCCCTGGAAAAAGTTCTCGCATCACTCGATGGCAGCGTTCTCAGCCGCGACGAATGCATTACGCTGGCGAACGCCACCGGCGATGACCTGTTCGGCTTGGCGGTTGCGGCCAACGAAATCCGCCGCCAGCTCGTGGGCGAGACAATCAGCTATGTGATCACCCGCAACATCAATTTCACCAACGTCTGTTTTGTCGGTTGCAAGTTCTGTGCCTTCAGCGTTGCGCCGCGCGACGAGACCACGTATTTCTTGACACCCGAAGAGGTCGGCGAAAAATCGCGCCAGGCAGAATCCTGGGGTGCCACCGAAGTCTGCATTCAGGGAGGTCTCCCGCGCCACCTTCCGCCCTTTTACTACCGCGACGTGCTGCGCGCCGTGAAATCCGCGACGCCGAAGATGCATGCCCACGCCTTTTCGCCCATGGAGATGGTGTACGGCGTCGAACTCACCGGCATGCCCATCCGCGAATACCTGCTGATGCTGAAGGCCAACGGTCTCGACACCTTGCCTGGCACCGCAGCCGAAATTCTCGACGACTCTATCCGCATGGTGCTTTCGCGTAACAAGCTCACTACTGCGCAGTGGTGCGAGGTCATCGAGACCGCTCACGAATGCGGCATTCGCAGCACTTCGACCATGATGTACGGCCACCGCGAGACGCCCGAACACTGGGTCAACCAGATGCTTCTGCTGCGCTCCATTCAAGCGCGCACCGGAGGCTTCACCGAGTTCGTTCCCCTTGGCTTCATTCACGACAACACACTGCTCTTCGAGCAGGGGCTTGCGCGGCCGGGCGGCACGCTAGAGGAGCACATCAAAGTCCATGCACTCGCCCGTGTTCTGCTCGCCGGATCGATCAACCACATCCAGGTCTCGTGGGTGAAGCTCGGTCGCGAAGTATCACAACTCTGCATGCTCGCCGGTGCTGACGACTACGGGGGAACACTCTTCGAGGAGAACATCTCACGCCTCGCCGGAGCGACGGCGGGGCAGTACGTTTCCGCCAACGAATTCCAGGAGCGCATTCGCGAGCTCGGCCGCATTCCCGCGCAGCGCAACACCACCTACACCCGTTACTTCGACCATCCTTCTTCCACGGTTGCGGAAACCGTGGCCGCTGGAGGCGTTGCTTGATCGCGATCGTCGGAGGCACCGGCCCCGAAGGATCAGGTCTGGCGCTACGATGGGCTCGTGCCGGTGAACAGGTCGTTATCGGTTCGCGCGATGCCGCCCGCGCTCAAGCTGCCGCCGCGCAGATCGCCGAGAAAGCCGGAGCGATGGGCAGCGTCGAAGGTGTCGAAAACATCGTCGCAGTGAAGATGTGCGACACCGTCGTGCTCACCGTGCCGTTTGCTGGGCAGGCGGAATTGCTCAAGCAACTCAAACCGTCCTTTCGCCCCGGCACCATTCTGATTGACGCAACCGTTCCGCTCGCCGCGGCCGTTGGCGGACGGCCCACGCGCATTCTCGGCGTCTGGCAGGGCTCGGCCGCTGAACAGGCGGCGGAGATTGTCGGCAAGAATGTCATGGTTGCCGCTGCATTTCATAGCCTCTCAGCCACGGTGCTGAACGGAGATCAGGACGTCGACTGCGACGTTATCGTCTGTAGCGACGACGACAACGCTCGCCAGGTCGCTTCTGAGTTGTCCGTGAAGATTCCCGGCGTGCGCGCCATCGACGGCGGCAAGCTGGAGAACGCCCGCATCGTCGAGTCCATGACCGCGTTGCTCATCACCCTCAACATCCGCCACAAAGTGCATGGCGCTGGGTGGAGGGTGACGGGACTGGGAATCTAGTAGCTTCCCCTAGTAACTTCCTAACATTAAGTACCATAAGAACTTAAGAACTAAAGAAGATTCCGAAACTATCTTTCTCCGTAGTGAATTAACTTGACGTATGTCTAAAATTAACATTACTATTCGTGAAGTTGCTGCCCTTCGCCTACCTTCCGGCAGCAGTTAGTGGCTGCCGAATTGGAAGTTCGCCGGAGGTAACACATGCGACTCGTGCGTGTCTCTCTGCTTCTCCCTCTTCTTGCACTTGCGGCTCACGCCAGTATCCTCAACTCAGCCAACGCCTTCGGCATTCTAGGTGCCTCGGCCGTGACTAATACTGGCCCCAGCGTGGTGGGACAGGACTTGGGTGTCTGGCCGGGAACGTCGATCACGGGATTTCCCCCAGGAATTGTGCTGGGAACGATCCATAACGATGATGCAGTGGCGCAGCAGGCTCAGGCCGATGCTCTGACAGGGTTCAACTTTCTCGCGGGATTGGCTCCAACACAAACGCTAACCGGTCAGGATCTTGGTGGCCTCACTCTTGATCCCGGAGTCTACTTCTTCGCGTCGTCAGCCCAGATGACCGGACAACTCACCTTGGATTTCCAGGGCATGAACAATGCGATAGTTGTATTCCAGATTGGGAGCACGCTCACCACGGCCAGCGCTTCATCGGTGCTGGTAATCAATCCCGGGACCAATGACCAGGTTTTCTGGCAGGTAGGCAGTTCTGCGACACTCGGAACAACCACTGCCTTTTACGGGAGCATTATCGCTGACGCGAGCGTCACCCTGACGACCGGCGCTACCATTAATTGTGGTCGGGCAATAGCTCTGACTGCCGCCGTCACCATGGATACCAACACTGTCGACACCGGAAATTGTGCTTCGTCAACGACCCCGACACCGGAGCCCGCTACATTGTCTCTTGTAGGCGCGGGGGTGGTAGCTACCGGTGCTGCAGCCTGGGACTCTACGTTTGGCGGTCTGGGATTAGCCGGAATGTTTGCCGCGGTTCGCCGGAAAATCAGACGTTAATCTCGACTTCTCCCTAAAGCGATGACAAAACAAACGGCGCGGTGAAATCCGCGCCGTACTTATCTGCTGATCGTTAATTACTTCTTACGCTTCTCGCAACGCCTTGGTAATCGGCATCTGCGATGCCCTCACCGCTGGCAGTAGTCCGCCGACAAAGCCCATCAGCACCGCAAAGATCAGTCCCACCAGCACAATTCCCGGAGTGATCTTGAACGCAAACGCCAACTCACTGAAGCTCTGCGTCTGCCCGGTCCCGGCGGTGAAACCGTTCATCGGAATCGCGATCAGGCATCCCAATATCCCGCCAACTAGCGCCAGCAGCACCGACTCCATCACGAACGACAGCAGAATGCTGAAGCGCGAGAAGCCCAGCGCGCGCAGCGTCCCAATTTCGCGCGTGCGTTGCGACACGATGGCATACATGGTGTTCATCGCACCAAACACTGCGCCGATACCCATCACAATGCCGACGAATCCCGCCAGGATCTTCAGCGCCGTAGCCACGCCGCCAGCCTGGTTCTCGTAATAAGTCCTTTCCGAGTCAGCCTGCACCTGCATCTGCGGATTGGCACGCAGGTCCTTATCTAAGCTCGCCAGCACACTTGGATTCGTCATCCGCACTGTGAGCGACTCGCATCCGCCGTTGCGGCCCACTGCCGGCCCCAGCGCGTTCAAGTCGCCCCACATTTCGCTTTCAAACGAACTGCCATCGGCGGTGAACAATCCGACCACCTTGAACTCTTTACGCTGCACCTTCAAGGTGTCGCCAATGTTCAGCCCGTTCACTCGGTCCGAGATTTTCTTACCAACGATTACTTCGAACAAGCCCGGTTCGAACATTCGTCCTTCGACCAGCTTGATGCCGGTGCGCACCTTGAAGGCCTCAGGCGTCACGCCGCGCAGCGTGATGTTGGTCGGCTGGTTATCGCTCTTCTTCGGCTTACTGGCGATAATCACGATCTCGCACGATGCTAGCGGCGTACCGCTGCTGTCGCGGGCAATACGCGGGTCGGTCATGATGGTCTGCACATTGCCGATTGCGATCCACGAGGTCAGCTCTGACAGCGAGCCGCGTTGCGTCACAATGGCGTTGTTATCAGAACCGGTGGAACGCAGTGCCGACTGGAACCCCGCAGCCATCGACGCGATGATCACCACCGCCGCGACCACCAGTGCGATGCCGAAGATGGCCAGCAGCGTCACCTTCCAGCGCTGTCGCAAGTTGCGAACGTTATAGCGAATAGGGAGCGCCATCTTACACCTGCCTCAATGCATCGGTGATGCGCGCACGATAGGCCAGCAACGCGGGGATAAATCCCGCCAGCAATCCCAGCACTAACGCAATGCTCACGCCCAGTGCCGCTATGTCGGGCGAAAGACCAAGGTTCGGGAAGGCCCGCAGCACATCGCCCAGGAACGGAACGTTGATCAGCACGGCGATGATGCCGCGCGCAATCAGGATGCCCAGCAGCCCACCCATCAAGCCCAACAGCAACGCTTCGCTCAAAATCAGCGTCATGACCAGGCCGCTGGAGAATCCCAGCGTCTTCAGCACCGCGATCTCTTGCTGCCGCTCGCGCACCGCGATGCTCATCGTGTTCGCGGTCACCAGCAGGATGGTGAACGCCACTGCCATGCCGATGACATTCAGCAGCAGCGCCAGGTTTCCTGCCAGCGCGACAAAGCCTGCGCGAAAGGCCTGTTCCGTCTCCGTCTTGGTCTGGTTGTCGCTGTTCTCGAACGCCGCGTCGATTTCCTTGGAGATCGCGCCCGCGTGCGACGGATCGTCGATCTGCACCGTCAGCGTACCAATCCCCACAGTCTCGCCGGTCGCTTCGTACAGATACTTAAAGTTGAAATACATCGAGCTCAGATCGGTGCCCGGATAGCGCGCTTCGTCGGTGTCATAAATCCCATCCACGACGAAGTCGAACGGCTTGCCCACACGGTAGGGCGGGATGAAGCTCTCGAGCTGCACATGATCCCCAAGTTTCCATCCGAACCGCTGCGCCAGCTTACGGCCTATGATCGCGCCACGTACGTCGCCGAGCCACGCTGCTTTCTGCTCCGGCGGCAGCATCACTTCGGGATAGATCCTCAGGAAGGCCTCAGGCTCAACCGCCAGGTTGGCGAAAAAGTTCTTGGGATCGCGATAAATGCCTCCGAACCAGCTCACGATCGTGGTGTCGGTCACGCCCGGCATGGCGGCAATCTTTTGCTTGTAGTTGATGGGCAGGTTGTTGGCGAGGCTCACGTAGTCGCGAACCACCAGTCGCCGCGTGCTGCCCGCATGCAGCCCGAAATTCACCGCGGCCAGCACGGTTTGCAGAACGCAGAACAGGAAGATGCACACCGACATTGCCAGCACCGTGCTCAGTGTGCGGATCCAATTCTTGCGCAGATGTTTGAGAACCAGAGGTGCGAACTTCACGAAGTCAGCACTCCTTTCTCCAGGTGCCGTTGCACGTGCGCCCGCGAGGCCGCCCGTGGATCATGCGTCACCATCACGATGGTCTTACCAAACTCCTTATTGAACGTCTGCATCAGGTCCAAAATCTCTTCGGCGCTCTTGCTGTCGAGGTCGCCCGTCGGCTCGTCGGCCACCAGCACCGCCGGATCGGTCACGATGGCGCGGGCGATAGCCACACGCTGCTCCTGTCCGCCTGAGAGCTGGCGCGGATAATGCTTCGACCGGTCGGCCAGCCCCACAATTCTCAGAGCGGTCAGCGCCCGCTCGCGCCGGTCTTTCTTCGACAGGTTGCTGAGCAGCAGGGGCAATTCGACGTTTTCCACCGCGTTCAACACCGGAATCAGGTTGTAGAACTGAAAGATGAATCCCACGTTGTGACTGCGCCACTTGGCCAGATCACCCTCCGACAGCGGAGTGAGGTCTGTCCCTGCCACCGACACGCGTCCCGAGGTAGCGCGGTCGATGCCGGCAATCAGGTTCAACAACGTAGTCTTGCCCGAACCCGACGGTCCCATCAGCGCCAGGAACTCCCCTTGCGGCACATCGAGGCTCAGGCCATCCAGCACTTTAATTTGCTGGCTGTCGCGCTGATAAATCTTCACCACGTTCTGCACATTGACGGCGCCCGTTTTGGTCGCCACTGCGGTTGCACTCATGATGGCTCCTGTTATTTTTGTCGCATCTCGCGGTCGTCGGGCCGCGGGGAATCTACTCTTTCGGATATTGCAGTGGCCCTAGCTCTTAATCTTCACTGACGTGCCATCCACCACTTTCTGCGGCGGATTGTTCACCAGGCTTTCCGTTCCCACCAACCCAGACTTGATGATGACCAGACCGTTCAGGTCGTTTCCGGTCACTACTGCGACCTCGTGCGCCTTGCCGTTGTCGATTACATAGACCACCGGCTTTCCGTTGCGCGTCGTGATGGCGTCCTTGGGAATGGTCACAATGCGTTGTGCCACAGCTTCCTTCTGCTCGCCCTTCTTCGGGGGCGCCAGAAACGTAACGTTGCAGCTCATCTCCGGCTTGATCAGACGGTCTTTGTCGAGGATCGACACCTTCACCGTCACCGTCGCCTTGGTGCGATCGGCGGTCGGGATCACCTGCCTCAGCACGCCTTTATACGTGTGATTCGGGATCGCCTGCACTGTAATGTCCGCCGGAAAGCCCTGAGCCAGTTCGCCGACATTCGATTCGTTGACGTCCACTTCGGCCTCCAGCGAATTCATGTCGGCCATGGCTACGATTGCGCCCGACGAAGTCGAGATATTCACCCCCGGAGGAATCGGCGCTACACTCTCGCCTACCTCCGACATCTTCTTCACCACCACTCCATCGAAGGGCGCCCGGATCTCGGTGAACTCCAGGTTCGCTTCTTGCATCAGCAGAGCTGCCTTGTCCTGGTCAATCGTTGCTTTGGCCAGAGCCACCCTAGAGTCGGCAGCATCGAGCGCATCCTGGGAGACGACTTTGTCCTTGAACAACCCCTGTTGCAGACGCGCCTGCCGCTCCATCTCCGCCAGGTTCGCCTGGGCATACTCAATGTCAGCCTTCGCCTTTGCGACTGCCGCCTTGTAGTCCGTGTCTTCCAGCCGAGCGATGACCTCGCCCTGTTTCACGTAGCTACCTTCTTCCACGTACAGGCCCGAGAGGCGTCCCTGGATCTTCGACGAAATCACCGACTGGTGCCGCGCTACCAGGTATCCGGAGGCCGTCAGGATCGGCGTACCTGCGCTCGGTCCGGAGGTAGTTTGCACACTGGCTTGTACCGGTTCCACTTCAACTGCCGCGAAGTTCACCAGCTCGGGCTTGGTTTTGACCACGTACAGGGCGGCCGCCGTAGCTCCCACGACCAGCAAGAACAGCACAATCCACAGGCCCCACTTGCCGCGACGCGGCTGTTCGCGGTCGATGCGCAGCGATGCTAACTCGTCTTTTAAGTCCTTCATGCCAGCAGCCCGACTCTCTTCGAGGTGAATGCCACTAGCATCGCACTCTTCCAGCGGGTTTGGAAGGGCGGCGGACTTGATTGCGGGGGTTTGCACCATTTCGGTTTCCTTGTGCGTTGTATCTCGCGCCTGGTACGTTCTCCATATTCAATGAGTTCCTCTGCTGCCTGTAGTGTGGATTGTCAGCGGCAGCGGGTGACAAATGTCACCGAAAGACACGGGCGGTTGTTGAGCGGCCGTGTCACACGTCGGAAGAATTAATCCAATTGAAGCAATTGACTCGTTTTTGACCAGGGTACGCGCGCCCGTCACTTTTTGGGACCCTTGCCGCGGGTTCCATCATTTATCTTCGACGGATTTTCCCGACTCCAGTATCATGCAGACATGTGCCAACGTTGGCCATTCCTGGCCCTGCTGTCCCTGTTGCTTATCCTGCCGGGTTGCAAGAAGCCGGTTCCCCAACAGCCGGTAGTGGTCCATCTTTTTCGCGACCTGTATTCCCCTTACGCCCACGAACTTGACCATCGGATACTGGAATTTCAGGCAAACAATCCGCGTGTCGCCTCGGGGGCTCCCATCGTCGTGAAAACCTATGACGACATGGACTATAAAACCGCCCTCAAGAGCCGCTTCGACAAAGATGTGCGAGTGGAAGTTGTGATCCTGAACGCCCCGACTGATGCCGCCGATAACGCTTTACTGGCGGCCAACCTGACGCACGCGGTTGACGTTTGCGCGGCGGTGAAAGCGTGCCCCACGCAAGTCCCGGCGTTCGTTGCTTCCAGTGCCACCGGCCAGAATGCCGAGGCAGGGCAGGTTTTTGTTCAGGCCCTGGCTAAGGCAAAATAATCGGCGTATCGCGGACTAGCTCTTTCGTTTGGGGGCCACGGCTTTCTTCTTGGGGATCGTCTTTCGTCTCCTGGCTGTCGCGGCCTTCAATTTGGCCTCGGCCTTGGCCTTCGCGCCCGGCTCCGGCAGGTCTTTCATCCCCGCTGCGCGCCACAAGTACCAGCAGGCCACACTCCGGTGCGGCCGCCACCGTTCCCCATATGCCATGAGTTCCTTTGGCTTCGGGAGTTCGTCCATGCGATGCATTTTGGCGAACCCTTTACGTACGGCATAATCGTCGACCGCCAGTACGTCCGGACGCCCGAGGCGAAAGATCAGCAGCATCTCGACTGTCCAGCGCCCGATGCCGCGTACCGTCGTCAGCCGTTCCACCAGCGCGTCGTCGCCGATCTTGTGGGCTTCGCGTACCGTGGGAACGGTGCCATCCAGCGCCTTCGCGGCCAAGTCGCGAATCGCCAGCATCTTTGCCTGCGAAAGCCCCGCCGAGCGCAGCAACTCCGGTGTGGCAGCAAGAATCTGCTCCGGAGTAGGGAACGCCGCAGCCTCCCCATGCCGCGTTCGAATGCGCCCTGTGTTGTCGGGAAACAACGCTTTGACTCGCTCGGTAATGATCGCCGCAACTTTGCCGTTGAGCTGCTGATAGATGATCGACTCCAGCAACGCATCGAAGATGCTCTGGGTATTTTCCGGTTGCAGCGCGCACAGCCCGGCCTTGGCAATGATCTTCGCCAGCTTGCGGTCGACGCTCGACAGGTGGGCGAGGGCGGCTGTGTGATCGAGTTTCTTCGGCATGAATTCTCCGGTTAGGTCGAACCTCTCGCGTCGCTCTACGACACCTTGATATGAAACTTCGTACAAAACTCCGTCACCACACTTCTCAGCTTGTCGTCCAATAGCGCTAATGTCCGGCGCGCAATCGGTTCCGGAACACCACCATAAAACGCCCCCGCAATCCCGCCCGCGATGCACGCCAGTGTATCGGCGTCCCCGCCGAGCGATATCGCCAGCCTGATAGTGTCTTCGTAGTCCTCGGATTCCAGAAATGCCGTTATCGCCTCCGGTACCGTTCCCTGGCATGACACATCAAACTCGTAAGTTGTTCGTATGTCCGCAATGGTGCGGTTCAAGTCGTAACCGAATTGTTCTTGAACAAACTCGCGGATTTCTTTCTTGGACGCGCCTTGTCGAGCCAGAAACGTGGCTGCGGCTGCGGATTGCGCTCCACGGATTCCTTCGGGGTGATTGTGCGTTACCTCCGCACTGGCCCGCGCTTCATTCAGCACTTCCTCCACCGTCTGAAAGGCGAACGCGACCGGGCTCACCCGCATCGCCGAGCCGTTACCCCAACTGTTATAAGGCTCTCGCGCACCGTACTGTACCCAGCGCCAAAATCCCGCGCCATAACCCCGATTCGGAAACGCGTGGGTGTATTCGTGGAATTTGTCGACGTAAGAACCGCCGTACAAAAGGCAGTCCGCGACCGCCACGGTAAGAATGGTGTCATCGGTGAACCGGCTTCGCGCAACGAACAGCGGAAATTCCGTCGTCTTAGTCCCCGCACCTTCATGCACCGACCCGATGATGTCGCCCGCGATCGCTCCCAGCATCCTCTACTTCCCTTTCTCGAGTGAGCGCGTTAGGTCGGTTCCTGGTTCCGCTCAGGCGTTTCCAACGCCTCGCTTTCCAGCGCCGCGATCGTCTCGTCGTCCACGTCCCACGTCTTCAGGATGCGAAAGATAACACGACTGGCGAAGCCCGCGCGCACCAGGGTACGAAACACTTTGGCTGCATCGCGCTGCGTCACTGGCTTCTTGATTCGCTTGCGGTGCAGATACTCCCGCGCCAACTGTTCCTCGTTCACGTCCTGGTAAGCCGCGCCCACCGTTTTCTCGATGATGTCGCCGTGGACCCCTTTGGCTTTCAGATCTTGCACCACCCGTTGGCGGCCGAACTTCTCATTTTCCTTGCGGAAGCGCGAATAGCTCTCGGCATAGTTCGTATCGTTAAGATACTTCTGTTCTTTAAGCTTGGCGGTTACAACCTCAACCAATAGTTGACCTATCTCTTCCTGGTGCTTCACCCGCTCCCGCATCAGCCGCTTGAGTTCGGCCACGGTGCGCATCTTGCGTCCCAGCGCCCGCACCGCATACTCGTACAGCATCGCTTCGTCATAATCTTTTTGGGTGCGTTTGAATGGCATGGCTGGATTATAGGCGTCGCCCTTCGCGGGCCACACCTCCTCACCCAGAGGCTGCGGTCCTGCCGAATTACCTTGACCCCCCGGCACGCCTGCGGTAACGTTACCCCACTTTCACGACAACTTAGACCGCCACTTACTGATTAGTTTCCTTTGCCACAAGGAGCGTCATGTTTCGCAGAAGCTTAGGATTTCTGGCCCTCGTCGTCCTCGCCTTCGTCGCCCTGCCCTCTCACGCGGACGACTTCAAGGCATGCTCGAATAACGAAATACAGGATCCCGAACGCTCTTCCTGGGTCGGCTCTCTGTTATCCAACCTGCAAACCGGGATACGTCGGTACCGGTCCGGTTTGCTATAGCGATTGCCCCGACGGCTATTCCGACGATGGAGTGATTTGTCGTAAGAACGCCATCATCACCGCGAAGGCTTCCTATGGCCGCGGCGCTGGCTCTCCCATGGGATGTGGATCAGGCAAGGAGAAGGATGGCGCTCTGTGCTATCCCGCCTGCAAGAGCGGATATTACGGTGTTGGTCCAGTGTGCTGGGCACATTGCGACTCTGGCTATCGCGACGACGGCGCCACCTGTTACAAGAGCATCCTGCATTTCTATGCCAAAGACACGTACGGACGTGGTGCCGGTAGTCCTCTCAACTCCTGTGGGTCCGGTGAGCAACAGAATGGACAACTTTGCTACCCCGATTGCAAGTCGGGTTATTCAGGGGCGGGCCCGGTCTGCTGGGAGAATTGTCCGAGCGGCTATCACGATGACGGGGCGACCTGCCGGAAAGACGCCGACATCTTCGCCAAGAGTTCCTATGGACGCGGTGCTGGCCACATACCCTCAAGTTGCAATACCAGCAGCTTCACCAAGACCATCACCTCCAAGACCAAGCAGCCCTTCACCATGATCATCTCAGGCGATGTGCAGCTTCCCTGGTGGCAGATTCCCGACTCCAGCAGCAGTAGTGGCGAGAGCAGTGACCCGAATTGCAACAGTACAGAATGTGTGAAGACCAAGGCCATCCAGATGAACGAAAATCTGATTGCCGCGATCGCCAGCGTTCAATCCCTGAAGACTTGGCCCAGCAGTTCTCTGCTCACCAAGGGAGCCGGAAGTCCGATCACAGCGCCTGTCGGTCTCATCATTAACGGCGATCTCACCGCATATTTTCATCCCGAGGAGGAAGAGCTGTACCGCCAGTTCTATCACGCGCAATTCACCCTGCCGGTGTACCCGGGACTGGGAAATCACGACTATTCCAACAACGTGAAAACCGATACCAGCGGCTCGCAAGGTTGTACCGACAATGTCTGCGCCGATCGTGCCATCAAGTATCTGAAGTCAACCATCAACTGCAGCGCGGAGACCAACTTCCCGGCCAGCCAGGTGAGCGACTATGACGATGGCAGCATGGCCTATTCCTTTGAGATCGGGAAATACCATTTCGTGCAGCTCAATTTTTATCCGGGATACACCAAGACGGAAATCTCGGTTACCGCCTCGAATGCGTGGTTAAAGAAGGATCTGGCTACGGCGACCAAGGCGGGCAAGCGCATCGTAATTAATCTGCATACCAATGACGGCGAAGCCTGGGCGAGCGACAGCGATTTCCTCTCGGCGATTCAAAACCAGAACGTGGTGGCCATCTTTGGCGCGCACATTCACCCCAACTCGGGCTTCCAGCAATATTTATCCAACGGCATAAATAGCAAAATCCCGTTTATCCGCAGCGGCTCGCCGCACTTCGCCCGCTTCATGCTCGTACAGTTCGGAGACGACTACATCAACTTTGCCATCCTGAGCGATACCGGCGGAGTTCCGGCCTTTGTGAGCACGACCGACTCGAAATATCTAGGCACTTATTAGGACAGCTTGTGTCAGGCCGCCGCGCGACTGTGTAATCGGCGGCCACATCCTGTTGGCTGGTGAGGTTCTCAAAATCGACAGAGGCCGCCTGCTCCCTTTACACTGTCGCCGTCCTCTGGCAGATTAGATAGTGGAAACCCAATCAATCGTCGTCCTCGACTTCGGCTCGCAATACACGCAACTCATCGCGCGCCGCATCCGCGAACAAAACGTCTTCTCCGTCGTCCTCCCCTGCACGGCATCGCTCAAAGAAATTAAGAGTTACGCGCCTGCCGGCATCATCCTGTCTGGAGGCCCGTCGTCCGTTTATGAAGCCGACGCGCCCACGATGGACGAACAGGTGCTGCACCTTGGTCTACCGGTTCTAGGCATCTGCTACGGCTTGCACTTGATGACCCACAAGCTCGGAGGCAAAGTCAGCCCCGGCGAGAAGCGCGAGTACGGCCACGCTGACGTCGAACTGCTGCGCGACGATTGCGCACTATTCAAAGGACTAACCGGCCCGCTGCACGTCTGGATGTCCCACGGCGACGAGGCAGAAGAGTTGCCGCCAGGCTTCCGGCTCGTGGCGCAAACCTCGAACGCCAAGGCCGCCTTCGAAGATCCCACACGCAAGTACTATGCGGTGCAGTTTCATCCCGAAGTCCACCACACCAGGCAGGGAACTGCCATCCTGCGCAACTTCATCTTTGACATCTGCGGGCTCCAGCCCAACTGGACGCCGCAGCGCTTCATCGACGAAACCGTCGAGTCCATCCGCAAGCAGGTTGGCAACGGCCGGGTGATCTGCGGACTCTCCGGTGGCGTCGATTCCTCCGTCGCCGCGGTCTTAGTCC
>CAVVNW010000003.1:0-255894 GCA_963749635.1 uncultured Acidobacteriaceae bacterium | reverse complement strand
TTGTCGCATCTCGCGGTCGTCGGGCCGCGGGGAATATTACTCTTTCGGATATTGCAGTGGCCCTAGCCCTTAATCTTTACTGATGTGCCATCCACCACTTTCTGCGGCGGATTGTTCACCAGGCTTTCCGTTCCTACCAATCCAGACTTGATGATGACTAGGCCGTTCAAGTGGTTTCCGGTCACCACCACTACTCGTTTCCTTGTTGTTGTCGATCACGTAGACCACGGGTTTCCCGTTGCGCGTCGTGATGGCATCCTTGGGAATGGTCACAATGCGTTGTGCCACAGCTTCCTTCTGCTCGCCCTTTTTCGGCGGCGCCAGAAACGTGACGTTGCAACTCATCTCCGGCTTGATAAGACGGTCTTTGTCGAGGATCGACACTTTCACCGTCACCGTCGCCTTAGTCCGGTCCGCAGTCGGGATCACCTGCCGCAACATGCCTTTATACGTGTGATTCGGGATCGCCTGCACCGTAATGTCCGCCGGAAAACCCGAGCCAGTTCGCCGACATTCGATTCGTTGACGTCCACTTCGGCCTCCAGCGAATTCATGTCGGCCATGGCTACGATTGCGCCCGACGAAGTCGAGATATTCACCCCCGGAGGAATCGGCGCTACACTCTCGCCTACCTCCGACATCTTCTTCACCACCACTCCATCGAAGGGCGCCCGGATCTCGGTGAACTCCAGGTTCGCTTCTTGCATCAGCAGAGCTGCCTTGTCCTGGTCAATCGTTGCTTTGGCCAGAGCCACCCTAGAGTCGGCAGCATCGAGCGCATCCTGGGAGACGACTTTGTCCTTGAACAACCCCTGTTGCAGACGCGCCTGCCGCTCCATCTCCGCCAGGTTCGCCTGGGCATACTCAATGTCAGCCTTCGCCTTTGCGACTGCCGCCTTGTAGTCCGTGTCTTCCAGCCGAGCGATGACCTCGCCCTGTTTCACGTAGCTACCTTCTTCCACGTACAGGCCCGAGAGGCGTCCCTGGATCTTCGACGAAATCACCGACTGGTGCCGCGCTACCAGGTATCCGGAGGCCGTCAGGATCGGCGTACCTGCGCTCGGTCCGGAGGTAGTTTGCACACTGGCTTGTACCGGTTCCACTTCAACTGCCGCGAAGTTCACCAGCTCGGGCTTGGTTTTGACCACGTACAGGGCGGCCGCCGTAGCTCCCACGACCAGCAAGAACAGCACAATCCACAGGCCCCACTTGCCGCGACGCGGCTGTTCGCGGTCGATGCGCAGCGATGCTAACTCGTCTTTTAAGTCCTTCATGCCAGCAGCCCGACTCTCTTCGAGGTGAATGCCACTAGCATCGCACTCTTCCAGCGGGTTTGGAAGGGCGGCGGACTTGATTGCGGGGGTTTGCACCATTTCGGTTTCCTTGTGCGTTGTATCTCGCGCCTGGTACGTTCTCCATATTCAATGAGTTCCTCTGCTGCCTGTAGTGTGGATTGTCAGCGGCAGCGGGTGACAAATGTCACCGAAAGACACGGGCGGTTGTTGAGCGGCCCTGTCTCGCGTCGGAAAAATTAACCCAATTGAAGCAATTGACTCGTTCTTGACCAGAGTGCGCGCACCCGTCACTTTTTGGGACCCTTGCAGCGCATTCCATCATTTATCTTCGACGGATTTTCCCGACTCCAGTATCATGCAGACATGTGCCAACGTTGGCCATTCCTGGCCCTGCTGTCTCTGTTGCTTATCCTGCCGGGTTGCAAGAAGCCGGTTCCCCAACAGCCGGTAGTGGTCCATCTTTTTCGCGACCTGTATTCCCCTTACGCCCACGAACTTGACCATCGGATACTGGAATTTCAGGCCGCGAATCCCCGCGTCGCCTCGGGAGCGCCCATCGTCGTGAAAACCTATGGCGACATGGATTATAAGACCGCCCTCAAGAGCCGCTTCGACAAAGATGTGCGAGTGGAAGTTGTGATCCTGAACGCCCCGACTGATGCCGCCGATAACGCTTTACTGGCGGCCAACCTGACGCACGCGGTTGACGTTTGCGCGGCGGTGAAAGCGTGCCCCACGCAAGTCCCGGCGTTCGTTGCTTCCAGTGCCACCGGCCAGAATGCCGAGGCAGGGCAGGTTTTTGTTCAGGCCCTGGCTAAGGCAAAATAATCGGCGTATCGCGGACTAGCTCTTTCGTTTGGGGGCCACGGCTTTCTTCTTGGGGATCGTCTTTCGTCTCCTGGCTGTCGCGGCCTTCAATTTGGCCTCGGCCTTGGCCTTCGCGCCCGGCTCCGGCAGGTCTTTCATCCCCGCTGCGCGCCACAAGTACCAGCAGGCCACACTCCGGTGCGGCCGCCACCGTTCCCCATATGCCATGAGTTCCTTTGGCTTCGGGAGTTCGTCCATGCGATGCATTTTGGCGAACCCTTTACGTACGGCATAATCGTCGACCGCCAGTACGTCCGGACGCCCGAGGCGAAAGATCAGCAGCATCTCGACTGTCCAGCGCCCGATGCCGCGTACCGTCGTCAGCCGTTCCACCAGCGCGTCGTCGCCGATCTTGTGGGCTTCGCGTACCGTGGGAACGGTGCCATCCAGCGCCTTCGCGGCCAAGTCGCGAATCGCCAGCATCTTTGCCTGCGAAAGCCCCGCCGAGCGCAGCAACTCCGGTGTGGCAGCAAGAATCTGCTCCGGAGTAGGGAACGCCGCAGCCTCCCCATGCCGCGTTCGAATGCGCCCTGTGTTGTCGGGAAACAACGCTTTGACTCGCTCGGTAATGATCGCCGCAACTTTGCCGTTGAGCTGCTGATAGATGATCGACTCCAGCAACGCATCGAAGATGCTCTGGGTATTTTCCGGTTGCAGCGCGCACAGCCCGGCCTTGGCAATGATCTTCGCCAGCTTGCGGTCGACGCTCGACAGGTGGGCGAGGGCGGCTGTGTGATCGAGTTTCTTCGGCATGAATTCTCCGGTTAGGTCGAACCTCTCGCGTCGCTCTACGACACCTTGATATGAAACTTCGTACAAAACTCCGTCACCACACTTCTCAGCTTGTCGTCCAATAGCGCTAATGTCCGGCGCGCAATCGGTTCCGGAACACCACCATAAAACGCCCCCGCAATCCCGCCCGCGATGCACGCCAGTGTATCGGCGTCCCCGCCGAGCGATATCGCCAGCCTGATAGTGTCTTCGTAGTCCTCGGATTCCAGAAATGCCGTTATCGCCTCCGGTACCGTTCCCTGGCATGACACATCAAACTCGTAAGTTGTTCGTATGTCCGCAATGGTGCGGTTCAAGTCGTAACCGAATTGTTCTTGAACAAACTCGCGGATTTCTTTCTTGGACGCGCCTTGTCGAGCCAGAAACGTGGCTGCGGCTGCGGATTGCGCTCCACGGATTCCTTCGGGGTGATTGTGCGTTACCTCCGCACTGGCCCGCGCTTCATTCAGCACTTCCTCCACCGTCTGAAAGGCGAACGCGACCGGGCTCACCCGCATCGCCGAGCCGTTACCCCAACTGTTATAAGGCTCTCGC
The DNA here is from genome assembly GCA_963749635.1 of uncultured Acidobacteriaceae bacterium. GTDB lineage: Bacteria > Acidobacteriota > Terriglobia > Terriglobales > Acidobacteriaceae > DASRAA01. The sequence goes on along the minus strand of CAVVNW010000003.1, from coordinate 252,406 downwards.
GCACCGTACTGTACCCAGCGCCAAAATCCCGCGCCATAACCCCGATTCGGAAACGCGTGGGTGTATTCGTGGAATTTGTCGACGTAAGAACCGCCGTACAAAAGGCAGTCCGCGACCGCCACGGTAAGAATGGTGTCATCGGTGAACCGGCTTCGCGCAACGAACAGCGGAAATTCCGTCGTCTTAGTCCCCGCACCTTCATGCACCGACCCGATGATGTCGCCCGCGATCGCTCCCAGCATCCTCTACTTCCCTTTCTCGAGTGAGCGCGTTAGGTCGGTTCCTGGTTCCGCTCAGGCGTTTCCAACGCCTCGCTTTCCAGCGCCGCGATCGTCTCGTCGTCCACGTCCCACGTCTTCAGGATGCGAAAGATAACACGACTGGCGAAGCCCGCGCGCACCAGGGTACGAAACACTTTGGCTGCATCGCGCTGCGTCACTGGCTTCTTGATTCGCTTGCGGTGCAGATACTCCCGCGCCAACTGTTCCTCGTTCACGTCCTGGTAAGCCGCGCCCACCGTTTTCTCGATGATGTCGCCGTGGACCCCTTTGGCTTTCAGATCTTGCACCACCCGTTGGCGGCCGAACTTCTCATTTTCCTTGCGGAAGCGCGAATAGCTCTCGGCATAGTTCGTATCGTTAAGATACTTCTGTTCTTTAAGCTTGGCGGTTACAACCTCAACCAATAGTTGACCTATCTCTTCCTGGTGCTTCACCCGCTCCCGCATCAGCCGCTTGAGTTCGGCCACGGTGCGCATCTTGCGTCCCAGCGCCCGCACCGCATACTCGTACAGCATCGCTTCGTCATAATCTTTTTGGGTGCGTTTGAATGGCATGGCTGGATTATAGGCGTCGCCCTTCGCGGGCCACACCTCCTCACCCAGAGGCTGCGGTCCTGCCGAATTACCTTGACCCCCCGGCACGCCTGCGGTAACGTTACCCCACTTTCACGACAACTTAGACCGCCACTTACTGATTAGTTTCCTTTGCCACAAGGAGCGTCATGTTTCGCAGAAGCTTAGGATTTCTGGCCCTCGTCGTCCTCGCCTTCGTCGCCCTGCCCTCTCACGCGGACAACTTCAAGGCATGCTCGAATAACGAAATACAGGATCCCGAACGCTCTTCCTGGGTCGGCTCTCTGTTATCCGACCTGCAAGCCGGGATACGTCGGTACCGGTCCGGTTTGCTATAGCGATTGTCCCGACGGCTATTCCGACGATGGAGTGATTTGTCGTAAGAACGCCATCATCACCGCGAAGGCTTCCTATGGCCGCGGCGCTGGCTCTCCCATGGGATGTGGATCAGGCAAGGAGAAGGATGGCGCTCTGTGCTATCCCGCCTGCAAGAGCGGATATTACGGAGTTGGTCCGGTTTGCTGGGCACATTGCGACTCTGGCTATCGCGACGACGGCGCCACCTGTTACAAGAGCATCCTGCATTTCTATGCCAAAGACACGTACGGACGTGGTGCCGGTAGTCCTCTCAACTCCTGTGGGTCCGGTGAGCAACAGAATGGACAACTTTGCTACCCCGATTGCAAGTCGGGTTATTCAGGGGCGGGCCCGGTCTGCTGGGAGAATTGTCCGAGCGGCTATCACGATGACGGGGCGACCTGCCGGAAAGACGCCGACATCTTCGCCAAGAGTTCCTATGGACGCGGTGCTGGCCACATACCCTCAAGTTGCAATACCAGCAGCTTCACCAAGACCATCACCTCCAAGACCAAGCAGCCCTTCACCATGATCATCTCAGGCGATGTGCAGCTTCCCTGGTGGCAGATTCCCGACTCCAGCAGCAGTAGTGGCGAGAGCAGTGACCCGAATTGCAACAGTACAGAATGTGTGAAGACCAAGGCCATCCAGATGAACGAAAATCTGATTGCCGCGATCGCCAGCGTTCAATCCCTGAAGACTTGGCCCAGCAGTTCTCTGCTCACCAAGGGAGCCGGAAGTCCGATCACAGCGCCTGTCGGTCTCATCATTAACGGCGATCTCACCGCATATTTTCATCCCGAGGAGGAAGAGCTGTACCGCCAGTTCTATCACGCGCAATTCACCCTGCCGGTGTACCCGGGACTGGGAAATCACGACTATTCCAACAACGTGAAAACCGATACCAGCGGCTCGCAAGGTTGTACCGACAATGTCTGCGCCGATCGTGCCATCAAGTATCTGAAGTCAACCATCAACTGCAGCGCGGAGACCAACTTCCCGGCCAGCCAGGTGAGCGACTATGACGATGGCAGCATGGCCTATTCCTTTGAGATCGGGAAATACCATTTCGTGCAGCTCAATTTTTATCCGGGATACACCAAGACGGAAATCTCGGTTACCGCCTCGAATGCGTGGTTAAAGAAGGATCTGGCTACGGCGACCAAGGCGGGCAAGCGCATCGTAATTAATCTGCATACCAATGACGGCGAAGCCTGGGCGAGCGACAGCGATTTCCTCTCGGCGATTCAAAACCAGAACGTGGTGGCCATCTTTGGCGCGCACATTCACCCCAACTCGGGCTTCCAGCAATATTTATCCAACGGCATAAATAGCAAAATCCCGTTTATCCGCAGCGGCTCGCCGCACTTCGCCCGCTTCATGCTCGTACAGTTCGGAGACGACTACATCAACTTTGCCATCCTGAGCGATACCGGCGGAGTTCCGGCCTTTGTGAGCACGACCGACTCGAAATATCTAGGCACTTATTAGGACAGCTTGTGTCAGGCCGCCGCGCGACTGTGTAATCGGCGGCCACATCCTGTTGGCTGGTGAGGTTCTCAAAATCGACAGAGGCCGCCTGCTCCCTTTACACTGTCGCCGTCCTCTGGCAGATTAGATAGTGGAAACCCAATCAATCGTCGTCCTCGACTTCGGCTCGCAATACACGCAACTCATCGCGCGCCGCATCCGCGAACAAAACGTCTTCTCCGTCGTCCTCCCCTGCACGGCATCGCTCAAAGAAATTAAGAGTTACGCGCCTGCCGGCATCATCCTGTCTGGAGGCCCGTCGTCCGTTTATGAAGCCGACGCGCCCACGATGGACGAACAGGTGCTGCACCTTGGTCTACCGGTTCTAGGCATCTGCTACGGCTTGCACTTGATGACCCACAAGCTCGGAGGCAAAGTCAGCCCCGGCGAGAAGCGCGAGTACGGCCACGCTGACGTCGAACTGCTGCGCGACGATTGCGCACTATTCAAAGGACTAACCGGCCCGCTGCACGTCTGGATGTCCCACGGCGACGAGGCAGAAGAGTTGCCGCCAGGCTTCCGACTCGTGGCGCAGACCTCGAACGCCAAGGCCGCGTTCGAAGACCCCACACGCAAGTTCTACGCCGTGCAGTTCCATCCCGAAGTTCACCATACCAGGCAGGGAACTGCCATCCTGCGCAACTTCGTCTTTGACATCTGCGGGCTGCAACCCAACTGGACGCCACAGCGTTTCATCGACGAAACCGTCGAGTCCATCCGCAAACAGGTGGGCAATGGCCGGGTGATCTGCGGGCTATCCGGCGGTGTCGACTCGTCAGTGGCAGCGGTCTTAGTCCATCGTGCCATCGGCGACCAGTTGACCTGCATCTTCGTCAACAACGGCGTACTGCGCAAAAACGAGTTTCAGACCGTCCAGAAGAACCTGCGCGACAAGCTCGGCCTCAACATCGACGCGGTCGACGCGACCGATCTCTTCCTCGGCAAACTCGCGAAGGTCAAAGACCCCGAGAAAAAACGCAAGATCATCGGCCGCGAATTCATCGCCGTCTTCGACCAGGAAGCAAAGCGCATCGCCGAACTGCACGGTAAAGTCGACTGGCTGGTGCAGGGCACGCTCTATCCCGACGTCATCGAGTCGCGCTCCGTGCGCGGCCCGTCGCAGACCATCAAGAGCCACCACAACGTCGGAGGCCTGCCCAAGCGCATGAAGCTCAAACTCATTGAGCCCCTCAAAGACCTCTTCAAGGACGAAGTCCGCAAGATCGGCCGCGACCTCGGCATGCCCGACGACATTCTGCAACGGCAGCCATTTCCGGGACCTGGACTCGCCGTGCGCATCCTCGGGGAAGTCACGCCCGAGCGCGTGGCCCTGTTGCAGGAAGCCGACGACATCGTGGTGGGCGAGATCAAGCGTGCCGGGCTCTACACCAAAATCTGGCAGTCCTTCGCCGTGCTGCTGCCGGTGATGTCGGTCGGCGTGATGGGCGATATGCGGACGTACGCTTACACCTGCGCCATCCGGGCCGTGAACTCCGAAGACGGCATGACCGCCGACTGGGTCGACCTGCCGCACGAGGTGCTGAAAACCATCTCCAACCGCATCGTGAACGAGGTGAAGGGCATCAACCGCGTGGTGTACGACATCCGCCATCGGCGACCAGCTGACCTGCATCTTCGTCAACAACGGCGTCCTTCGCAAGAACGAATTCCAGACCGTGCAGAAGAACCTGCGCGACAAGCTCGGACTCAACATCGACGCAGTTGACGCCACCGACCTCTTCCTCGGCAAACTCGCCCGCGTCAAAGACCCCGAGAAGAAGCGCAAGATCATCGGCAAGGAGTTCATCGCAGTCTTCGAGCAGGAGGCCCGCCGCATCGCCGAAACCCAAGGCAAAGTCGATTGGCTGGTGCAGGGCACGCTCTATCCCGACGTCATCGAGTCGCGCTCCGTGCGCGGCCCCTCGCAGACCATCAAGAGCCATCACAACGTCGGAGGCTTGCCCAAGCGCATGAAGCTCAAGCTCATCGAGCCGCTCAAAGACCTCTTCAAGGACGAAGTCCGCAAGATAGGCCGCGATCTCGGCATGCCCGACGACATCCTCCAGCGCCAGCCGTTTCCCGGACCCGGACTCGCGGTGCGCATCCTCGGCGAAGTCACGCCCGAGCGCGTGGCCCTGTTGCAGGAGGCCGACGACATCGTGGTGGGCGAGATCAAGCGTGCCGGGCTCTACACCAGAATCTGGCAGTCCTTCGCCGTGCTGCTGCCGGTGATGTCGGTCGGCGTGATGGGCGACATGCGCACTTACGCTTACACCTGCGCCATCCGCGCCGTGAACTCCGAAGACGGCATGACCGCCGACTGGGTCGACCTGCCGCACGAAGTGCTCAAAACGATCTCCAACCGCATCGTCAACGAGGTCAAAGGCATCAACCGCGTGGTGTACGACGTGACCTCAAAGCCTCCGGGAACGATTGAGTGGGAGTGAGAAGGGTACCTCTCCCCCTATCCGCAAAATATCTGGAATCAGCAGCTTAGCGAGATCGTGACACAAGTGGCTGAGCCCATGTGGCTTATAGGTAAAGTCGTCTATTCAAAGAACTTATGGTGCCCGCGCGGGACTTGCCCGGGCGGGGGAGCGTTGGGGGACAACAATCCCCTTCACCCTTATGTGCGCGATTTTAAGGAAAGCGATATGGCGGGAAAAGGACGCAGGTCACACTGCAGCGTGATAAGGATGGGTGCTCGGTTCCACTCAGGCAATTCTGGGCTACCAACGAACAAGTTGTCTGAGGCACCAGTCGGCGTTGGGTGTGCCACCGGACGTGCACCTTCGCCAACCGCCGTTCGGTTTCGTATCCACCATGTCAGTGCCATTGACACCCGACAAGTATAGCCATATCTTGCCTTAGTTTATCCTTCTGACTTGTGGGCATCGTATAACGCACGTCCGAGTTAGCTGCGGGCGCAGGCTACTTTTCGCTTGGTCTCAGTTGGTTTGAGGCCCGACAACTAACATACTCATCGCCGCTTTCGCACCCAACTATCCACTCAACTATCCATCCTGACTGCTAAAAAGTCGCAAGTAGGGAACGTACAGGAAACATACGCGGATCCACCGGCCACATGGGCGCTGCTGACTAAATTGCAAGATAGCCATAGGTCGCAAGACTTCGATAGCGCAGTGCGGTTGCCTGAATAGATTGCGCGCATAGAAGTTGTAGTGTACGGTCCAACCGACTCGAAGGTGGCTTAGATCTTTATGGATTATGCCTGACAAAAAGGAGAATGATATGACCACGGTTCCAAGATGGGGTTCAAGTGCGCTGTCGCTTCCCGTAGATGCGAGCGGCTATGTCGATTGTGGTACTTTTCCTGGGTTCGACTTTGGGGGGTCGCAGTCGTTCACACTCGAAGCCTGGATTTATCCCCAAAGTAGCCCATCCGGCGAATTTGTAATTATCAGCAGGTGGGACACTGTTCAGGGCAGTGAGTTCAAGCTTTCCATATATAACGGCAATGTGCTTGCCTCCCTGGGACTCGGATCGCCGGTTACATCCAGCGGCCAGGTAACCCAAGGCGTGTGGAACCATGTCGCCACCAGTTTGGATTGCAGCGGCAGCCAACCGGTGCTGACTGTTTACTTGAACGGCGTTCAACAAGGCCAGGTAACCCTAACAACCACCAATCCGGCGTGCCCCAATGTTCACGTGTTCATCGGGGCGTCTGGCAGCAACGGAGCTCCTACCTCATGCTTTACGGGCATGATTGGAACCGTCACCGCCTGGAATGCAGTAAGAGACCTGGACCAGATTGTGGACGATTCAGTGCAATGGGAAGTGGAAGAAAACGCCAATCTGGTCGCTTATTACGATTTCACTAACCTCCCAGCGGTCGAGAGATCAGGCAACAATCAGCCGTTAGCCTTGAACGGCGGCGCACAGTACAACATATGCGTGCCCGGACTCGATCTTTCGCAGGCGCCGGGAGCCAATTATGCCATCTGTTATGGACCGAACTCAGACGTCAGCCTTGACGGCGTAACTGCTTACACTATTGAAGGCTGGTTCTACCCGACCCAGATCCTCAGCAATGCGCTCGTTGGCGGCTCGCAAGCACCGAAGTCTCCATACTACGTGCGGATCGACAACAACACTCTGAACTCAGGCCGCGCATCCGATCCGGCGGTGGAGGTAGGGGCGATTGCTGCTCTGCCTGCTAATGATTACTACCACTTTGCCACCAGCTATGACGGCTCAGTCCTGCGTCTCTATCTCAATGGAAATCTTCAAGGCGCCACGTATTCCGGGGCCATATCGTCTGACTTTACGGATCTTATGATCGGCGCGATGTACACGACAGACGGGATACAGGACTTCTTCCAGGGCTATATCCAGAACGTTCGCATCTGGAACTTGGCCCTGAACGAGGCAGATATTCGGCAGTGGATGTACAACGATCCGGTTGACGACTCCGATCTGATCGCTTCGTTTGATTTCACGGTCAGCCCGCCCGTGGATGCCGTTGGCGCGTCCGGAATAACGTTGGTGGGCAACGCTGCCTGCGACGTCCAGATGACTAGCATCGATCCCACCAGTACTCAGGCCCAGATCGGTTTTCTGCAGCCTTCCGCGGACAGACTTTTGCAGGAGGTTGTGCAACCAATTTCAACCGCCGAAGCACAGCCTTCCGTAACCGTAGCCCCACAAGTTCGCCCTTTCACTGACGAGCATTTCGCATCCCTGCAAAGCGACCTGGAAAATAATTTCCTGCAGGGCGCGGACCCGAAGCGAAGGGCCGACATGATGCAGGGCCTCCAGAGGGCGTACAAAAAAGCGAGTGACATGGTGCAAGCGGACCCGAAACTGTTGGACCCCTTCTCTACCAGAGTTGAGAACGGTATGACCGTGCTCACTCACCACACCACCAAAGGAGACGTAGACATTCTCAGCGTGCCCGAAGGATCGGCTAGCGACTGCGCTATTTGGTGGGTAAGTTTCGTTTACCTTGTGACGATAGGGTTCTTATCTACTGGGCTCGGTCTGATTCCAAGCCCGGGGCAAATAGCAGGCAAGGTTTGGAGCCTCCTCTCAAAGAACCCGACAGTCCTTAAGGCATTTCAAGACCTAACAGGGCAAACGATTACCGCTACCACGGCGCTAGTCGTCTTGAAAGTTATCTATGTAGCGGGCTTGTTATGGAGCCTCCTCAAGCTAGCTCTCACCTCCGCCGGGTGGTGGACCCTGCTCTGGATCCTAAAGAAGGTGATCGCCTTTGCCACAGGCTTGGAGGCAGCTAGCATGCTTGCTGGCGTGATCGTTTGGGTTGCCCAACTCCTTGTTCAAATGACCAAATACAATGGCGCCTGCGGGCAGTCGAGCCAGGCACTGCCGGCGAAGGCCTAGCCGGGTGTGCCCGAGGCTCGCGCCGAGATCTGGCGTTAACCTGGGTAACTTCTGATTGTGTGGCGGCGATGCCGGGTGGCCCAGGTAATCCGACTCCTCGACCCCAATAGCCACGCGGATGCCCCATTCAAGGACGCGAAGCGGCCTTGAGTGGGGTTTTTCGTGAGGCATCGGCGGACGGCTTGGCGCCTGGGTCCACCGCCTCCGCTTCCCACTGGTGCGATTCATCCGCCGATTGAGGACGCCGCGAATAACCTGCGCGGTCGCGCTCTTCCCGGGCGCGCACCTCGAGTCTCCGAAGATATTTCCGCAGTGCCTCGCGCAGAGGCTCATCGACTACGCCCATTTCTTTCCCAAAGCCTCTAAGTCCCGCGCGGCCGAGGTCCTCGGGCGTCATCGCCACGCGAAACTCTACGTTCGCATTAAAGGTGAGAAACCACGGCTCGGCAAGAGCGGGAATGCCGGAAGGATCGTCGAGATTCACGACCAGGGTTCCGCCGCGCTGCCCGTTGTGCTCACAGAAGTAGGCGGCCTCGGGCTTGTTGGACTCGAGAATCCTCTTCATCTTGTCGCCGACGGATCCATCACGGACGGCGGTGTTGAACGGTTCGAGCGGAAAGTGAATGTGCATCAGCATTCGCATAATTGATCTCCAAATTTTGAGGATTCGCGCCAGATGAAAGTGGCGTCGGCCAGCGAGGATAGCACAAGCCGGAATCTGATCCGAGAAGTCGTTTGTCCCGAAAGCCCGATGGGCGCTATTATCGAGAGTTTGGTTGGCTGTCCCCAACATTCTTATGCGCCATACTCTTCTCGTTTCTAGCGCCGAGCCTCTGCTGCCCGGGCCCGCGGAGGCCACATGTTAAGAACCGCCTTCATCAAGCTGTCAGAAAACAAGCCCCTTCGCCACTTCGCCGAAACCTCTCCTCTTGGTCTGCGCTTCAGCGGCCGTTTTGTTGCCGGGACCCAGCTTGCCGACGCCGTTCGGTCACCGAGACTCGTCAATCGCCGGGGCGCCAGCGTCAGCATCGACAACCTCGGCGAAAACGTCACCAATGCCGATGAAGCCAAGCAAAGCGCCGAGCTTTATCACCAGATGCTCGACGAGATCGCTGCGCGCAAGCTGAACGCCAACATCAGCTTGAAGCTCACCCACATGGGACTCGACATCAGCGAGGACCTGGCCTTTTCCCTGGTGACGGAACTCGTGAGCCATGCGGTGCAGCTGAACAGCTTCGTCCGCGTCGATATGGAGGGCTCGCCCTACACAGAACGCACGCTCGATTTCGTGCGAGGAATGCATCGTCAGCCGGGACACGCGGGCAAGATCGGCACGGTCATTCAGACGTATCTGTATCGCAGCGAAGACGACGTCAACCAGCTTCTCTCGGAGCGCATTCGCATTCGCCTATGCAAGGGCGCATACAAAGAGTCGCCGGAGATCGCCTTTCCCAAGAAATCTGACGTGGATGCCAACTACGTCAAGTTGGCCAAAATCCTGCTGAAGAGCGGCGTGTATCACGGGCTGGCCACGCACGATGAAAAGATCATCGAAGAGATGAAGGAGTTTGCGCGTGCGGAAAACATTCCGCCGACAGCCTACGAGTTCCAGATGCTGCACGGCGTGCGCCGCGACCTGCAACAGAAACTGGTGCGCGAGGGTTACGGCCTGCGGGTGTACATTCCGTTCGGGAGCGAGTGGTATCCGTACTTCATGCGACGGCTGGCCGAGCGCCCCGCCAACGTGTTCTTCATCGCCAGGAACATGTTTCGCCAGTAACTGACTCTGCGAATCGCCAATCACTCGCGGTTCATCGAATCAGCACGCGAGATGCCGGCTGCCGATTCATACCTGACTGCGTTGAAGAGTTTCGCCTCGTTGGTCGAGCCCGCCAACGAAGACGCTTCCATCGATTTGGCGGGAGCTACGCTGGCGATTGCGCGTACGGAATATCCGGAACTCGATTCGCCTTACTATCTTGCCCGTCTCGAGAGCTCTGGCGCAGCGCGTGCGTGCTCGCATGCGCAGCAGTCCCACGCCCCGTGAGACCATCGCGCTGCTGAACCGCGTCCTATTCGACGAAGAGGGCCTGCGGGGCAATCGTGACGATTACTACGATCCTCGTAATTCGTTTCTCAACGATGTGCTCGACCGCAAGCTCGGAATTCCTATCACGCTTTCGGTGATTTACCTCGACGTCGCACGCCGGGTGGGGTTTCCTATCGCCGGCACGGGCATGCCCGGCCATTTCCTGCTCAAGCATTACGACGTGATGGCAGGCGAGATCCTGATCGACCCGTTCAATCGCGGACGCATCGTTTGCCACGCCGACTGTCAGCAGCGGCTGAACGAGATTTATTCCGGCGAACTGGAATTGCAGGCGGAGTTCCTCAAGGCGGTCACCCACCGCGAAATCCTGACCCGCGTCCTGAACAACCTGCGGCAGATTTATTTCACCCAGCGGAATTTTCAAAAGGGCCTGCGAGTTCTCGACCTCCTGCTGGCGATTCCTCCGCGAAGCGCGGAACTGCTGCGCGAGCGCGGCCTCGTACGCCTGAATCTGGAGCATTATTTCGGCGCCGCTCAGGACCTGGGTGGGTATCTGCAAATGCAGCCTCATGCGGAGGATGCCGACGACGTCAGCGAGACCCTCGACATGTTGCGGCAATTGCTGGCGAGGCTGAATTGACGCCGTTCAATGCCATCTTTCGCCAATCGCTGCAGAGTGCTGTTAAAGTAACTGTAGTTGTAGCAGTCTGAGAGCGGCGGTGAGGTTACCCGCGCATTCTGGCCCGTAGTTGGGTTTCGTCGCAAGCATGCAACTCCTGTCGAGGTTGCGGCATCAATGTTCCAGGATGCGGCCTTGTTTGTGGCCGTAAGTTGACGAAAGTGGGTCATCAAGCGTATTAACAGCGTTAGCGGCTTGCGTTTCAGCAGCAAAGCTGGGTACGATAAGAACGTCCTCCAATCGCCGCACTTCCCGTGCAGGCGTTCCTCGCGCTAAGGGTTCCGGGCGCCAGACGGACGTAACTGATTCGATTTCAGACACGATTTCAACCGCATTAAGACTGTTTCGCGGAATACAGTGCGAACGTACGGTCAGTGAATGCGGTTCACCAATGTGGGATTCCCGCGACCTGCGGGCAAATGAACGTAACTAAGAGAGCAACATGAATCAAGGATCGAATCCTCCTTCCGGCGGACAGCCTGGAGGGAAGAGCCGGAGACGGCGACGCGGACGTCGCGGACCAACTGCGCCCGGCGGCGCACCACAACAACATGGCAAGGGCCAAGGCCAGGGTCAGGGGCAGAATCATGGCCAAAGCCACGGACACGCCCAGGGACCAGGCCAAGGCCAAGGGCAAGGCGGACACCAGGGTGGACGCCGCTTCGGCAAGAAACGGTCCGGCGGACACAAGCCTGGAGGCCGTCCCACCCAGCGCGAGCCGCTCGGTGGCGTGTACTCGGCACCCATGGACCATAGTTACCGTGCCGTGCTGGGCGACCCCAACGGCAACTCGCATAACCCTGAGCGCGGTCGAGTAAACCAGAATTACGGCAAGCAGTTTCCGCCCACCGAGCCTGAGCCGTTGACCACCAACAACGACGGTCCGGCGCGCATCTACGCCTTTGTCGATGACCTGTTCTTTCTGGCGAAAATTCAGGAGACGGCCCGCAAGATCAACATCAAGGTTGAGTTCGTCAAGACCGAGAAAGACGTCTTCGACCGAATGGGCGAGAATGGTAACGACAAACCTACCCTCATCATCGTTGACCTGAACAACCTGAACGCCAAGCCGCTCACCATCATTCCCAAGCTCAAGAGCAAGCTGAAAAAAGAGACCAACATCATTGGTTTCGTCTCGCATGTGCAGGGCGAATTGAAGATGAAGGCCACCGAAGCCGGTTGCGATATGGTGCTGCCGCGCTCCGCGTTTTCGCAGAACTTGGCGCAACTCTTGCGCCGCCACGCGGTTCAAGAAGAAGAGTTGCCCGAACACAATCAGCCGAACTAGGACTGTTATCGTAATTGGATTTGAAGGGGCACGGCTTCATAGCTTGCGGAAAGAGTGTTTCGGGGAGCGTTTTGAAAGGGCACGGCTTTAGCCGTGCCGTAAAAGCCCTTTATTCTTGTCATTCCTCGCGGACTTCAGTCCGCGGGGAATCTGCTTTTCACACTTTTTCCGCAAGCTGTTTAGCTCCTGAGGGCGTTCGAACTCCCTCGCGGTATTTTTTAGACAGCTTGCAGAGCTACAACACTCTTGCCGCGGACATGTAACAGTACTAACAAAGCCCAGGTTGCCCTCTCGATTGCTGTGCTTGGTTTCGCCTTGGCGATCGTTTCCGCCATGCCCGCCACCTCCGCACCGCAGACAAACCACAACTCCACCTTCTACAAAAACGTTCTGCCCATACTTCAAGACCACTGCCAAGCCTGTCATCGCCCTGGCGAAATCGCACCCATGCCCTTCGTGACCTATCAGGACACCAAGCCCTGGGCCGCAGCAATTCGGCTGGCGGTGGAATCGAAATCCATGCCGCCGTGGTTCGCTGATCCGCGCTACGGAAAATTCTCCAACGATCCTTCGCTCACCCCGCAACAAATCGCCGTGTTCGGCGCGTGGCTCGACGCGGGCGCGCCCGCCGGATTGCCCAAAGATGCTCCCCCTCCCAAGCAATGGGCCACGGGATGGAACATTCCCGAGCCCGACAAGATCGTACAGATGCCCGTGCCCGTCCCGATTCCCGCCCATGGCGATGTGGAATATACATACGAAATCGTGCCCACCGGATTCACTGAAGACAAGTGGGTGCAGTTCACCGAGGTCCGGCCGTCAAGCCCACAGTACGTGCATCACGCGGTGGTGTATGTTCGTCCGCCGAATTCGAATTGGCTGCGCATTGCACCCGTCGGCAAGCCGTTCACGGCGTCGAGTTTCAACGATCCCAAGCTTCGCGCCGAAGCGCACGAGACCACGACCGACATGCTGCTGGTGTACGCTCCCGGTAGCTCGCCCGATCGCTGGCCCGACGGAATGGCGAAGTTCATACCTGCCGGCTCCGACCTCGTCTTCCAGATGCACTACACCGCCAACGGCAAAGCCGGCAGCGACCAGACCAGCGTCGGCATGGTCTTCGCCAAACAGCCGCCGAAACAGCGTGTGCTGACGCTGCAGCTCACCAACCACAGCTTCATCATTCCTCCCCGCACAGACGACTATCGCGTCGATGTCTGGGGAACCATGCCCAACGACTGCACGCTGCTCAGCTTTTTCCCGCACATGCACTTGCGTGGCAAGGCCTTCGAGTACAACATCGTCCATCCCGACGGCTCGACCGAGACGCTACTGCGCCTGAACCACTACCACTTTCATTGGCAGCTTAGCTATCGCTTGGCGGAGCCGCGCTTCCTCAAGGCCGGAACCAAGCTCCAGGCGGTCGCGTGGTACGACAACACCGAGGACAACCCGCACAATCCCGATCCTAACGTCGAAGTGCGATGGGGCGGCCAGACCTACGAAGAAATGATGGTGGGCTTCTTCGACGTGGCCGTGCCGGCCAACATGGACAAAGAGCAATTCTTCGTCCGGCGCTGACCAGAGTCGCGCAGCGACGAAATTTTGTTAGCCGTGGGCGTAAGCCCGCGGTCACAGGTACGAAAAGAATCGACGAGCCGCGTAGCGGCGGCACTCGCCCAGCTAGAATAAGCCTCTTGAGTATCCCGCTTCCTCCACGCGATCTCGACTCGCTCCGCCGCTCGCTTCTCGACTGGTACGACACCCATCACCGCGATCTGCCGTGGCGCATGGGTGGCCCACAATTGCCCTCTTTCGGCAATTGTGGGATTGCGCGCGATCCCTATCCCATCTGGATCTCCGAGATCATGCTCCAACAAACCCGCGTGGCCGCCGTTCTCGACCACTACGCGCGATGGATGCAAAGGTTTCCAACTGTCGAAGCGTTAGCCAAAGCCCGCGAACAATCCGTCCTTGCCCTCTGGAGCGGACTCGGCTACTACCACCGTGCCCGACGCTTGCATCAGGCAGCGAAAATCATCGCGCGCGAACGCAACGGAGAATTCCCTTGCACCGCCGAAGCATGGCGCGAACTTCCCGGTATCGGACGCTACACCGCCGCAGCCATCGCCAGCATCGCATTCGGCGAACCGGTTGCCGTAGTCGATGGCAACGTCGAGCGCGTTCTCTCGCGCCTGTTTGGCGAAACCGAAGGAAGGGAAGCCGCATGGCAGCGCGCCGAAGCGTTGCTCGATCGCACCCGCCCTGGCGACTTCAACCAGGCCATGATGGAACTCGGCGCCACCATCTGCACACCCCGCGCGCCGCAGTGCCTCGTCTGTCCCCTGATAACGTGGTGCGCGACTCGCGGAGCCGACGCCCCCAAACTCCAACCCGCGCGCAAGCGCCGACAGCTTCATTACGCGCTCGCCCGCCGTGACCGCTCGATTCTTCTCGTCCAGCGCCCTGCCGACGCCACCCGCATGGCCAACATGTGGGAGCTTCCCGAAATCGCCGCCGTATCCGCACAACAACCGCTGGCGAAATTCCACCACTCCATCACCGACACCGACTACGACGTCTCCGTAATCAAGGCGCCCGACGCACTCATCCGCAATCTCGACGGCAACGCCCGCTGGTTCACTCGCAAGCAGTGGCAGAAGCTGGCGCTCACTGGATTAACCCGCAAGGTTCTTCGCAAACTCGCGCCTGCGACCTAACGCCGCCTTGGGCAATCTAAGGATCCAGGAGACACATAACCAATGGCTGCACTCGTCACCGGTAAACTCGCGCCCGACTTCACCTTGCCCACTCTCGATGGCAAGCAAGTTTCGTTGCACGATCTCCGCAGCGCGGCCCTGTCGTGCTGGCCTTCTTCAAGGTGACCTGTCCGGTTTGCCAATATGCTTTCCCGATGTACGAGCGCATGGCGCAGGCGCACAAAGGTAGCGGCGCCACTTTCCTCGGCATCTCGCAGAACAAGCCTTCCGACGCCACCGCGTTCGTCCGCGAGTACCGAGTGACCTTCCCCATCGCCATCGACGACGAAGCTAACAACTTCGCTGTCTCCAACGCCTACGGACTCACCAACGTTCCAACCCTCTTCTACATTGACCCGAGCGGCGAGATTGAAGTGTCTTCCGTGGGCTGGTCGAAACTTGACGTCGAAGTCGTGAACGCCAAATTAGCTACCTTGCGTAGCCAGAAGCCGTCTGTCCTCTGGCGCCCCGGCGAGTCGATCCAGGAATTCCGCGCTGGTTGAGGCTCCAGAAACTGATCCGCGGTCGCGGATCAAACAGGCAATCCTGAGGCGACTTTACAGTTTGCCGAAATGCTCGCTTTCGATCGACGTTTTGAAGGGGCACGGCTTTAGCCGTGCCGTTAAGCCATTTATTTTCGACCTACCGCGCGGACTTTAGTCCGCGCGGCGCACTGGACCGCGACTTTTTCAGAAAACTCTTCAGTCGGCGTCACCTTCAGCTCGGGCCAAACCTGATCCCGTACAATAAATATTTTGCTCCGCGCTTTCGCATTCCACAGGAGTCTCCAGTGCCCAAATCCGCCAGCACTCTGCTGCTCATCGCTCTCTTCGCCACTCTCGCAATTGCGCAATCCCCCATGCCGCCCGTTCCCAAGGTCGCCTCGCTATCCCCGGCAGCCGAGCAGGCCATGGCCGCTATTAATCCGGAAAACATTCGCTGGCACGTCCGCTTTCTCGCGCACGACCTCCTCGAAGGTCGCGGCACCGGACAGCGCGGTGGAGACATCGCCGCCGAATACATCGGCACCCAGTTTGCGCTCTACGGACTCAAGCCCGCGGGCGACAATGGCAGCTACCTGCAAAAAGTTCCGATGGTCGGAATCCAAACCCAGCCCGACAGCACCTATTCATTCGTTCCATCCAAGGGCGAGCCACTGAGCTTACGTGGCAAAGACGACATCGTCGCCATGGACGAAACCGGCGACACCTCCACCACCATCGACGCGCCCATTGTCTGGATCGGCTACGGCATCGACGCTCCCGAATTCAACTGGAACGACTACAAGGACATCGACGTCAAAGGCAAAATCCTGCTGATGCTGGTCAACGAGCCGCCCTCCGACGATCCGAAATTCTTCGCCGGCCCGGCACTCACCTACTACGGACGCTGGACCTACAAGTACGAGCAGGCAGCGCGCATGGGCGCTGCCGGAGTGCTGCTCATCCACAAAACTGAGATGGCCAGCTACGGATGGGACGTGGTGCGCAACTCCTGGTCCGGCGAGCGCTCGTATCTGCGCGGCGGTTCCGCACCTAAGCTCAAGCTCGCGTCATGGATCCAGCTCGACACCGCGCGCAAGCTCATGCAGGATTGCGGCAAAAATCTTGACACTGAGATGGCCGCCGCGGCCAAGCCCGGCTTCAAGGCCGAACCGCTACCCGCGCGCTTCAAGGCGCACATCGTCAGCAAGGTGCGCCCCTTCGACTCCAACAATGTGGTCGCTGTGCTGCCCGGCTCCGACCCCAAGCTCAAAGACCAGGGCGTGATGTACTCCGCGCACTACGACCACTTTGGTATCGTGCCCGGCATGGCCGGCGACAACATCTTCAACGGCGCGCAAGACAACGCGACCGGCGTGGCCATCGTGCTGGAAATGGCGCGCGTCTTCGCCGAGAGCAAAACTCCGCCCAAGCGCTCCATGTACTTCGTCTCCGTCACCGCCGAGGAGCAGGGTCTGCGCGGCTCGGAATATTTCGGCAAGCATCCGCCGGTCCCCGCCAAAGAGCTTTCGCTCGACCTCAACTTCGACGACATCCCGCCCCTGGGCATCCCACAAGAGGTCAGCGTCTCCGGCGCCGAGCGCACCACCTTCTATCCCACCGTCGAGAGCACGGCTAAGGCCTTCGGGCTCGCCATCATTCCCGATCCCAATCCCAACGCCGGACACTATTACCGCTCTGACCACTTCAGTCTGGCGCGCGTGGGCGTGCCCGCGTTCTCCGTGGGCAGCGGCATGCTCTACGCAGGACACGACCGCCAGTGGGGCATTCAGAAGGCCAAGGATTACGTCACCAACGACTATCACCATCCTAGCGACGAATACCATCCGGACATGGACTTCCGCACCGATGCCGACATCGCGCGCTTCGGCGTAGCTCTAGGATGGGAAGCAGCGAACCAGACTAGCGAAGTAGGTTGGAAGTCAGGCGACGAATTCGACAAACCCCGCAAAGCCAGCGGCGCGCAGTAGTAACCAAGACGAGAATCTGGGCCTCCACCCGCCGTGTTAACTCAGAAGTGGGAGAAGCGGCGTTGCCGCAACACAAGTCCGACGCTAGTTCCCAGGAAGCACAGCGTGGCCGGTTCAGGAATGGGCGTTATCGTCGGCGCGGGAATGAAGATAGTGGTACGAGACAGATCGCTCGCATAAGCATCAAATACCGGACCAGTCGAGTGGATGTCCACGCCCCAGAAATAATCCCCTGCAGGCGCGAGCGTCGGGATAGGTGTGCCTGTGTTGTCTAGAATAGAAAACGCCAAGCGATCTGGAATTCCGAGGTCATCGTTGGAAGTTAGCCCGAGAGTAAAAGTCAACTGAGTGCCTGACGTAAATCCCTCGATGAACAGATTTACCAATGAGCTATCGGTGATTGACACGCCGGTTTCGAGCGACCCGGAAGCGCCCCCCAAACACGAAAGGATTTCCCAGGCCACTTCCTCCGCCAAACTGAACGTTGCTCACGGTCACGGTGTTATTGGCATCGCCGATGGTGCTGCCGTCGATGAACACCAGAAAAACGGAGAACGGTCCAGCGGGGTCTCCGATCAAAGGAGCGGTGTCGAGAGTGATTATGTCGGCGATGTTCGCCTTTGCCTCGTTTCCGTACGAAGAGCAATAACGATGTGAGCAACAGGGTATTTAGCTTTCTACGCATGTCTATCCTCGTTAGTGTTAGTGTGAAGGCATTCCACTGAGCACTTTGTATGTGTATTGAAGAGGAAGCCCCCAGCTCCCAGCCCCCACAGAACCGGGATTGAAGCACCAGTGGGCGTGGCGGTGGTGTTAGGGATTGGAAGAATATAGTCGCCCTGCGAAGAAAAGCAGGTAGTGAGCGTGGACACCCCGTACAGAAACGTGTCGTTGGGAGGAGGCTGGTGGTTTGGTTGCCCAAGAAGCACGAGGTACAGCGGGCCTAGGGGCGCGGGTCCTCTGACGACGAGGTCCTCCCAAAGCAATGTGGGAGACTCCCAAACAAACCCTCCAAGGTTGACGCTGTATTGAGAAGTCACGTCGAGAGCCCCACAGGCTCCAGCCCCCTGAGTTACCGAGTACGTGTTCCCGGCTATGGTGACCGTTCCGGAGCGAATGCCGCCGGTGTTCTGGGCTACCTTAACACGCACAACGCCGCCGCCGTTGCCAGAGCCGCCGGACTGTACTGTCAACCACGGCACGTTGCTCACTGCAGTCCAGGCGCATCCGGGCGGCGCGCTTACAGAAACTGCATAAGTGTTACCAATATCCGTCGGGTAAGCGAACGAGGGACTGATGGTTTCGACGCAACTGAAGCCCTGCTGTGTGATGTCGCACGACGGCCCGGCAACCGTGATCGTTCCCGACCGTAAACCGCCGCTGTTGGGAGCAACTATGTAATTCACATTACCCGGGCCTAACGAACCGCTCGAATAAATGCTTATCCACCCTGCGCTGGGAGTCGCGCTCCACCTACATGATGAGCCAATACTGACAGCGAATGATCCACAGCCCTCCCGAGGTTCCAAAGCTCTGGCTGGTAGGTGTGAGAGACGCGATGCAACCTTTACACTTTCCAGCGCTGCCGGCAGCATAGATCGCTTGTATTTCTGAAGCAGAAAGCGCGCGATTGAAGACTTCTACTTCGTCAATAAGTCCATTGAACGGGTATGCTCCACTGTCAGCCGCGCCAATTTTGATGTCCGGTCCTTGACCTGCGCCATACGCGAAGCAGTAAGGACACACAGTAGTGTGCAGCACTCCGTTAATGTAGACGTAGTACGCCGAACCATCGTACACAGCCGCAATATGCTGCCATGTTCCCGGGACGACGACAATATCGGAAGTCACTCCTTGCGTGCTCACGGAACCTGTGTTCCGCCTGAACCAATCAATTGTGCCTGTGTTGCCGATCCTGAGCTGAACCTCTCCAAGACGATTGGCCGTAGACATTTGGTTAAATATGGCCTCATAGGTACCGACTGCGTTGGGATTGATCCAGGCGTCGACTGTGATCGGACCTGTAATCTGCAGGTTCGAAGGATTCCCAATGTCTACATAGTTTCCAACGGCTCCGTTGAAGCTAAATGCTTCTCCGACTTCTCCAGGTTGAAAAAGCACCGAGCCAACGGGGGTACCACTGTCTCCACCTATGAGGTCGTTGTAATTACCATCCCCGGGCCACCAGTTGGTCATTCCAGATGGCGGGGGTGTGCAAGTCAGCTGTGAACTGAACACCTCGTTTGTTGCAAGGTATGAATTGTTTTGGTCGAGTCCTCCTACAACATAGAAGGCGTTATTCGCCACGCTGCCGGTGGCCCAGGTCCTGCCTGTCAACTCGGGCGTCGATGTCCCCCACGTATCGGTGGCCGGGTTGTAGGACTCGTTTGTCGCTACGTGCGAGCCGGTAGCGTCGCCGCCCCCTACCGCATATAGGATTCCGTTGATGAGGCCAACATTGACGAAGGTTCTCGGAGTGGGCATGGTCGATGCCCGCAAGATCCAGGTGTCTGTCGCCGGGTCGTAGACCTGAACCGCGCCGGTGGGGGTAAAAGAATTGGTGAGCCCGCCAACTACGAATAGCTGCCCGTTAACCACTGCGCTCCCCGGCCCGTTGCCCACTGCCAAGGGCATGGGGCTTTTTGTCGCCCAGGAGTCGCTGACAGGGTCGTAAACCTCCAGGGTTGGGACCTGAACGCACGGAGGGCACGCTAGCTGGCCACCCGCAACATAGAGCTTGCCGTTAATCACGCCGGCTGTCGCGCTACTCCGGGCGGTCGGGTCCGGCGCCCCCTGAGTCCAGCTATCCGTTGCAGAATCGTATATTTCCAGAGTATTAATGGTGTCAATTCTACAGTCGCTAGCAGGCCCGCATCCTCCCACAACGTACAGTTTGCCGGTAATCACGCCAGCTGCTGCGAATGGGCTGGGAGTAGGGTTCGGCGATTTGGTCGCCCAGGTATCCGTGGCGGGATCATACACCTCGTTGGTCCCGACCGACCCCGAGTTGGGTGTGTCGCCATTCACGACGTAGACCAGTCCGTTAATCACGCCTGATACCGAGCCAATCCTAGCGGTTGGCATGGGAGTCTTCGTCACCCACGTACCCCCTTGGCCCAACGCGTTTACTGGCAGGAACGAAACCGTTAAACTTACCAGCACAACGAAGATCAGAATTGTTGCGCTAGCGCTCTGTCGAACGGGGATTTCAAGTACAGGGTTCGAGGTGTTGCTGCGTCGTGAGGAAAATGGAGATTTCCCAGCGAGGACGGAGTGGCGGTTCAACATTGGTCATTCCTTTTAGTGGCGGCAGAAAAATACCGGCGTTCCGGTCAATCACAGCTCGGGAGATGAGGATTGCCTTCTTAATACTTCTGTGCGTTGTAGGTTGGCCGCCGAGGTAGGGACTTGCAAAAAGTTAGTCCAGACGGAGTCGAGAATTGCCCTAGCTCGGACTCCTGAGTCGTAAGGTGTAGGATACTGCGCCTAGTTCTCCCGCTTGTCAATGGCTCGGATGTGTTAGCACCCAGCCCACCAAGGTAATTTGTGAATCTTGAGTTACACTCTGGCGATCTCCCGCAAGGCGCCCGCCATTCGCGGTTGTGTCACCTGGCCGTGGGCGTAAGCCCGCGGAAGACGTTTCCATAAATTCCCGAGCCCGCTTCACCGGGCGGCAACTCGGAAGGCCGACCGCCTAGGCATAGCCTCAACAACGAAACTCGGGTGCCCATCCAAGCGAGTCGGCACTAGCGGACGAGCTTGAGTGGGTCTTTTGCTTTTTCCCGACAACTGACGACTGCCTCCGCAGGCGCGGCAGCGCCGATGAGCTTTTAGGCGTGGGCGTCAGCCCGCGCAACCCGGTCCCATAAGAACCCCCAGCCGCGGAGCGGCGTCGCTCATCACACGGCTCTGTGTCCCATGCCCTTTCGCCCCCGCCTCCAAGCCGCGTAAAAGAACCATTGTGAGGCGAGGGATCGGTGTCCCTTGCCAAGCCCGCATCCAGGGCGAGGGTCGTCCAAGATCTTTGATAACTGAAGAGTGAACTTAGTTCGTCAGCGCCTTACAACAGTTGCTGCCCCATTTGTTTGTGCTACTTTAGCTATAAGTGCCAATATTTGTGCGAACTTACGCACAGTCGTGCTGTAAACGCTTTGTTTTCAAGATGGGTGAGGGAGGGGGGTACCCTCGAAAACGCTTCTTTCGCGTGCGATTTAGGTGTTTGCCAAACGCTACTTGGTGACCAGCTCCGCGAACTTGGCGAGATCGATATTGCCCCCGCTCACCACGCAGACGATCTTTCCCGATCCGCACTTCCCGTTGAGTCCCCCAGCTACGGCACAAGCACCTGCGCCCTCGGCGATCACGTGGTTCCTTTCGGCCACGAGTTTCATAGCCTGACGAATTTCTTCCAACGTCGAGACGATCGAGCCGGCCAGCAGATGATGCGCCAGCGCCCACATCCGCGGAAACACCGACTTGCCTCCGCATCCGTCCACGAAGGTCGCCTGCCACTCCGGAAAATTCTGCGCCGACCCCATCTCGAACGACCGCGCCAGCGGGGAAGCCGTCTCCGGCTCAGCTCCGAATACCTTCACATGCGGCGCATGTTCTTTCATGGCAGCCGCAATGCCGCACGACAAGCCTCCACCCCCAAACCCCGCGACCACCGCGTCCACGTCGGGCAGGTCTTCCAAAATTTCCAATCCCGCCGATGCGTTCCCCGCGATGAACTCGTCGTCTTCAAACGGATGCACGAACGTTCCACTCATCGCCGGATGCGTGCGCTCAGCCAGCGATTTCCAGCACTGGTCGTACGACGCGGGAACGATCTCCGCCCCCAATCGCCGCGCTGCCTCAAGCTTGGCCGCAGGAGCAGTTTCGATCACCAGCACTTTGCATGGCACCCCGGCCTTGCGCGCTGCCAGCGCGACACCCTGGGCGGCGTTGCCCGCGCTGATCGTCCACACACCACCGCGCCGTTGCTCCTCGGGCAGCAGCCGGACCGCGTTATATGCTCCGCGAATTTTGAAAGACCCAATGGGTTGCAGGCACTCCAGCTTCAGATAGATCTCGGCCGGGCCGTCGTAATTCAGCCGCACCAGCGGAGTGCGAATAGCCGCTTCGTAAACGTGCTTGCGAGCATCGTCGATGAGTCCTGCAGGAATATTGCGTTGTGCGGTGTGCTCTGTGAGCGAGAGATCGCTTGTCATGGAAGCCATGATAGCGTGCGGCAGGTCAGCTAGTGAATGTGGGTCTTGCGGAAGGGAATCTGCACCACGGCTTCGAGTTCGACCGGATCGCCGTTCTTGGTCCCCGGCCGGAACTGCCAACGCGAGAGTGCGCGTGCGGCCGCCGCATCCAGTCGCGGATCGACGCTGTTCAGCACCTTGATGCCGCTGACCGTTCCGTCGGTATGAATCACAGCGTAGAGAGTGACTGTTCCTTCTACGTTATCGCGCAGGGCGTCAGCAGGATAGGCAGGATCGACCTTCGACACGGCTACCGGCGCGGCGATCGCGACCTTGTTGTCCGACTGCTTCAGCTCGGCAAACCGCACGATCCAGCTCCCCGTAGCGGAAGTCAGGTTCGGCATGTTCAGCACCAGCGAGTAGAACTTCTTCGGCCCGAACACCTGCTTCTCGATCGAGTCGATATCGTCGTCCGACATTGTGGGAGGCGGAGCCTCCGGAGTACGGTTCACCCTTGGTATCGACGGATTCATCGCCGCCGCAATGATCTTCTTGTTCTCTTCTTTCTGTGCATCGCTCGGCGATTTCCCCGGCGTTCCGGTTACTGCAGCAGTCGCCGCTCCGGGCGGCGCGGAACCAACGCTGATTCCCGGGGGCGCATTGCCTCCATTTCCGTTACCCGAGCCTGGGCCTTTTCCTCCGCCAGCTCCTCCTCCGGTTGCGCCCGGATTGCCGGCAACGCTCGGCGTTCCTGGCGCATCGGGCTTTCCACCGGGAGATGCATGAAATTCGCCGCTTCGATTGCCGCTGGGCACTTCGACTGGCCCACGAACATCAGCGGGACTGAGGCTGAGCGCGATGATTTGGCCCTGTCCCTTCGTCGATTGCAGCCCCTGAATGCTGGGCTGCGCCGGAACATTCTTGCCGGCATTGTTCGCGGCCGCCGTATCACCGACCGCACCTGCCCGCTGCGGTTGCACCTGCAATTTGGGTGCGGCCACCTGCGGATCCAGCTGCGCCATATTGATCTCGCCGCGCTTCAGCTTCAACTGGTCCGGCGACAGTGGAGGCTCCACCACCGACGGCTGCGCCAACACCGGCATGGTCAGCTTGGCTTTCATCTTCGACACATCTGCTGTCGGTTCTACGACAGTTTGTTGATCGAGTGGTGTTACTTTGTCGCGCGACTTCAATTTCGATACGTCGGCCGTGGGTTCCACGACCTGCGGCGCAAACTGCGGCATCTTGAGCTGCGACAACTGCCGCGACGAAGCCGCAATGGGCTGGCCCGGAATGTTTGTCCATGCCACGATATTGGGCAACGGCACGTCGTGATTCAGCTTGACGCTGGGAGGCGTAACGATGGTCTGGTGGTTGTTGTCGGCATTCGGAGGCACCGACAGGATTTCCTGTTTGGCCAGCTTGGGCTCACCTTTGCGAGGCTTCGCTTCGCCGCGCGGTCCGGTGTTGATGGGTGGCAGATATTCACTCAGCGCATAGTGATCGACCGTAGTGTTTTCATACGGCGACTCCAATGGCACCGGCCTGTTAAACCACGCCGCGGTCGAGAAGAAGTAGATGAGAACGATCAGAAGAGCGTGATAGCCGTACGATTCCAGGTAGTGCCGCGCGCCCAGCCCTGTTCGGATGAAGTTCTCTTCGGGAACAGGTACCGGCTGCGAGGTGGTTTCGACTGGCGCGGGCTCGCGCCGCTGAATGAGATCGGTAAGATTACGCCAAAAGACACGCAGTCGCGGCTCCAGTTCGTAATGCAGGACCGGCGCATCGTGCAGTGCGTCCTCTTGCTGGGGCTGCGTCGCTGTTGCCTCTGACATCCTCCCCTACCGTGGTACGCGTAGATGGATTATAACCAAAAGCCACCTTCGCCATTGCGCGCTCACGATTCGGCTTCATGCGGCCGCACCGCAGCTCGCGATTCTAAAGTTCGTGCCTTTCACATTCTTCTCTGCCGTGCCATGATGGAGATCAACGGAGAACTGTGATTCCTAAACCTCTAAATTGCGCGATAGTGTGTGCTGTCCTATTTGTCATGGCCGCACAGGCCAGGGGCCAGGCGCCGGCAACCCCGGCTGTTTCCGGCGACCTTTCTGGCATGTTCACTTTTCTAAAGGAAGGCGAGTTCGTGCAACTTACCGTCGATGACGGCCAACTCACAGGCTTCGTGTCGCGCTTCGGCGACACCGATAGCGATAAAGGACAGTTCATCGACCAGTTTTTCGACAAGGCAACCTTGCAAGGAGACCATCTTCATTTCACGACCAAGCCGGTGCACGCCGTCTGGTATGAATTCGACGGTACGCTGACTACGGTCGCCGGCAAACAGAAGGGTGAGGAGGGTTACCGCGTGATTCGGGGCAAGCTGACCATGCATTCGGCCGATGCCAAGGGCGTGGAGCACGCCAGCGAGCGCACCGTAGAGTTCAAGTCGTTCCCTGACATGCGGATGCCGAAAAATTAAGATCGAAGGCCGCTCGGCAGAACCGGGAAACTGCTGGTCGGGTTCGCGCTAATTGCTAATTGCTAATTGCTAATTGCTAATTGTATTTCTAATTGATGGCAGCTCACTGTACTTCCTTCTCCATGTCCATCGCTGACGCCTTCAGCATATTCTGCAAATACACGACGTGTCCGTCCTCCATCTGCGAGAGCTCGTTATAGAGCTGGCGCAAGAGTGCATCGTCGGTTTGATCACGCAAGCGGGCGTAGTAGTCGTGTGCACTTTTCTCCGCCGCAAGAGCGACTTTCAGGGCCCGGTTGCGGGCGCTGTCTTTGGTCATATCGGCCGCCGCAAACACGTCGCCATTTTCCAGCTTCGGGACCTCGATCATGTCGCTTAGGTCCTCTTCGGTTAGGGGGCAAACGTATCCGCCGAAGTGTTCCTGATACGTTCCCTGCAAGAGTGCGCTGTGGCGTTTCTCTTCGACCGCCATGTCCCAGAAAACAGCGGCAACCTCCAGCGACTCAGCATCGCGGAACTCAGTGAACATCTCAGCGAAGCGATGATAGATGTCCGCGTTGCGCTCTTCGATGAAGATAGCGATGTGGAGGGCTTCCTGCGGGTTGAGAGACGTGAATGCCCGGGTCATGGGGTGCTCCTGGGAACTGCAACCTGCAGGGATTCTACCTGCGAAGCGGCAGAAATTGCGGTGAGCGAAAGCCTAAGTTTGCCTCGCACGTTCCGTTTTGGGACTAACTCCGAGCGACGCGCTTCCGAACTTGCGCGATCCCCGACTAACCAACCTTCTGCTTTTCCTGCTCCGCGTCCTTTTCCTTGTCTTTAGCCCGCTGCGCCTCGATGAGCGCAATCGTGCGCTTCAGCCAGTGCTTGACGTTCTCCCTGAGCTCTTCTTCCGTCTGCGGGGTCGCCACTGTATCTCCGTGTTTATTCAACTGGATGTGGTGACAGGGAACATCGGCGGTGCGGAACTCCTCGGGAACGAAGTCGTAAAGCAGGCACTCGTGGCAGGCGTGCGGACGCGTCGGGTCCCCGTGATTGGGGCAGGTCAGGGAATCCTGAAAGATCGAGGCTGGACCCCAAGGGGTGCTATACCAATTTCCATAGCCTCCCTGTTCCAGAAAGTTGAGTTCATAGCGCAGGACTTCCAGCACATCTCGCTTGTCGTCAGACATGGCCGCCTCCGAGGGAGCTTGGGCTCAGGATTTGCTCCCTTTATGGCTACGATTCTGGTCGATTGCGAACGACGAGGCTGTGACGTGGCTCACGTCGTGGTGTGACCCGTGCCTGTATCTGCCATGTAACCCTAGGCTTCCCCGAAAAATTAATGTGATGGTGACCAACGTCACATACCCGGCCTCAGGGCTCTGGCATTGTATTGCAGTCTTTTTCCCATTGTGGGATGGGAGCGTTGATGCACTGGAACACTAACTTCGACGAGCGCCCGTTCATCGCAATCTGGGAGACGCGGGCGTGCGACCCGACCTGCGTGCATTGCCTCGCCTCTACTGAATCCTCGCAAAACCCCTGCGAATTGAACACCGCCGAAGCCAAACGATTGATCGATGAAATCGCCACCATGGAAGTGCCGGTGTTCGTATTGACCGGCGGCGATCCGCTGAAGCGGCCCGACATCTTCGAGTTGGTCCAATATGGCGCCAGTCAACACGTTCGCATCTCGCTCACCTCGAGCGCCACTTCCTTGCTAACTCGCGACAGCATCGTTCGCCTCAAGAAGTGCAATCTGTCGCGTCTGGCGATTTCGCTCGACGGACCCACAGCCGACGTCCACGACGTTTTCCGCGGCGTGCCTGGCTCGTTCCAACGAGCGCTCGATGCCTTGCGGTGGGCACGGGAAATCGGCCTGCCGGTACAGATCAACACCACCGTCACACGCCATAACCTGGAGGTACTCGACGACATCATCGACTTGCTCGATAACCTCGACATTCTCGCGTGGAACGTCTTCTTTCCGGTGCCTGACCGGCGGGGCTCGACCGCCGATCTGTTGTCGGCTCTGGAATTCGAGCAGGCCTTTGAGAAGCTTTACCACGCCTCGCAGCGCGTGCTGTTCGACATCACGACCAATGAGGCACAGCACTATCGCCGCTATCTCCTCCAGCGGCACACGCAGCCCCAGCGGCTAGGACAGCGGCCATCGCCGACCTATGCGCGCATTCCTCAGTTTTTACGAATAGCCGCCGACGCCATTGCCCACGCGCCTGGCGGCATCAACGCTGGCAAAGGCTCCGTTTTTGTCTCGTATTGTGGCGAGATATATCCCAGCGGATTCCTGCCACTCTCGGCTGGCAACCTTCGTCGTCAGTCACTGGCCGACATTTATTGCAACTCGCAGCTCTTCCGAAAGCTACGCGACAGCCGCAACCTGGAAGGGAAGTGCGGTGCATGCGAGTATCGCGAGATCTGCGGCGGATCCCGCGCCCGGTCTTTTGCCGTCACCGGCGACATGTTCGCCGAAGACTCCAGCTGCGTGTACGAACGGAAGTGCCAGGCCGACGTGCGTGACGAGGCTGAACCCGTCGCTGTGTAATTCGTGCTTGGGGCCTATCGCAAGGCGCCCAGCAACTGCTTCAAGATCACTACCAGCGGAATTTCCGCGACCACTGTAGGCAACGCTGGAATCACCACGGCGAGAGCCAGTCCAATCAGGGCTCCCTTATCGATAGGAAATGGCTTCATGTCCTCGATCTTTTCGTAGGCCTGCCCGTAGTCGCAAAGCGTGCTGATTTCGGGAGCACCCATGAATTCCGCATCATTGCCAACTCTCGCAACGATCCACTTCTCCTGGAAGTCGGTGCTCTGGATTTGCCCCAGGATTGCGTAATCTAGCATTCCCTTGCGACGCACGGCTGCCAACCTGGGAACGAAAAATGCGAGTGGCCCGAGCGCCATGATAAGGAAGATGGCCGCCAGCACAATGGCGGGCAGCACAAAGTGGTTCAGGTGTGCGCCTTGATGCAGAATGGCGCGACGGAATGTCGCCCCGATGACAATCGTAGTTGCAAACGCCAGTGGCGCGAATGCCAGCGGCGTCATGCCCAGAAAACCAAGGCCGCCGTTCTCATCCGGATGGGTAGCAACTGCCCGCAAATTGAATTTTGAGAACTTGAACGCGAAAACCGTCCACAGCAACCATTTCCAGAGAGTCAGTCCCACCAGGAATTGCAAAATGGGCGCGCTCACCAGGAGCGCATACCAGCCCGTCAGGGTCAAGTGAATATCGTTACCGGTCCCGTAGGTCATCCACGGATATTCCGGTAACTGGGTCTTGAAGATAAACATGGTACGAACCGCAACCAACAGGAGGATGATGACCTCGGGCAGCCATGAATCGCGCAGCCGAACCAGCCTCGCGAGGAGTTCATCCATACGGGGCAAGTCTTCGTCATCCAGTAAGCGTGCCGCGTAGATATGGTTCACCATCTTGCGAAAGATAGATTCCATGAGAGGCTGGGCGGCGATGAGAACGGGAATGGCGACGAACACTCGTACATTCAGTCCGTAATCCCTGAGGAAGGGCAGGAGATGGCTTCGATCGAACAGGAGCTTGATCAGGACCAGCGGCACCCAAGCGACCGCGATAGCGAACGTAATGCGGCGGCCCACGTTCCATTCGTCGGGCTCGATGAGCCGGGTTGATTGCTGCAGACGGTAGAACGGACCGCCTCGAATCAGGGAAACGTCAGTCCGCGGCACCGGGGTAGAGTCATTCTTCGATTGATTGACCATGATTGTCCTCATCGATACTTTTCAGCGCGCCAGGGTAACGAAACTGCTTTTCACGCTGCACAAAAGGCAAGACTTGTAGCACAATAAGACTTTGTATCATCACTCGTTCCGTTGGGGGCAATGGCAGTCGTGAAAAACAGTGTCAGGAATCAGTCGTTGGAGCTTCGTCCCGTTGACCGGTTAACGCTGCTCTTGGTTGGGATGGCGGTAATCTTCGCCTCGCTGGGAATGGGCGAAGCCGTCTATCGGCTCTTGTTCTTCGATTTTGATGGCGCAACCGATCGTCTGCCCATCGAGATGATGTTCGGATTGGCCTTCGCCTGGATCGTGATGAGAGTGGCGAAGAGAATCTACCAGCAGCGGATGTTGACGGCCGCGAACATCGATAAGATATGGGACCGGAACTACAAGATTCGTCACGCAGTTGAGGCGATTCCGCCAGTGCCGTTTCCGGCGCATCAGCAGGCGATCCGGGTGATCCGTGACGAAGTCGATCGCATCGAATGGGCCTTGGCTGACATCCAGTCCCGCTAGTCGCAAGATCGCGTGATTTCGAGATCACGCAGGCTCACGCGACCTCTCGGTCCTCCACGGTTTCCGGGTAGGTGGAATCCTTCGGCTCGCGCAGTGGACGAAGTTTACTTACACCTCTGCCGATCAGCTCGGATACGGCGAACAGCCGTCCTGCCGTAACGCCGGGCATCAACTTAATGTGTCCGACGGCTGCCAGTCCCATGCTGGCAAAACATCCGCACTGCGAACAATCAGGAGTGCCTCCGAACTGGCAGGGCGTGATCCTAGTTTTCAAGTCGGCCGAAACGGTGAGCGTGGTGCGAGCAAAGATGCAGTCTTTTGGCGAAGCCGGCGGGTGACGGAACTCCACCAGTGTCCGCTCGTCCATATTGAGCAAGGGATAGATCTGCCGCAGCCGAAGCAGTTCGTCAATGGCGCGGCTCCGTTGATCGGGCGTCAGTATCTCCGGAGCTACAGCGCCTTGTTGCGGAGTGAAGAAGCTGAACCAGATTCGCTTGGTCTCAGCGCGCCCACTCCAGAATCGTACGAAATCCTCTAGGTAGCTGGGCCGATCCATCATCTGGCCGGTGATTGTGCAGTGAATCGTGACCTTGCTGCCGGCAACGTTCTTTAGGATCCGCTCATAGGTTGCTGGTTTGCGTCGCACATCGTGCTCCGCCGGCAGCCCATCGACAGACACCGCAATGCTGAGACGGGGCATTGCGTTCCAATGCACCGGAATCGGACGGAACGCGCTCGTCACCAGCATTACAGGAATGCCGCGGCGGTCCAACTCAGGCAGTATCACCTCGAGCTCGCGATAACGCACCAGCGGATCTCCGCCTACAAGGGACACATGCAGCGGCCGATGTTCGTCAACCAGCTTCAAGACACCTTGCACTAGGGCGTTGCCTTTGAAGTCCGCCAGTTGACGGAGCGTGATCCCGGGCAAACCCAAGTGATCTTCGTCGTAGGCGTAGCAACCCGGGCAGCGCAGCGGACACTCGCGCGTGAGCTCTATAGAAATTGCGGGAGCCCGGCCGGATAGAATGCTTCCCCATGCTCGTAGTGCTTCCGAATTCTTCACGATTTCCCCTGGATCGTGTCTGCTCGCGCGCAGACGCCGACGATAGTTATTCGATTCACGACGAGCAACAATGATGCGGGCAATCCTTAACCGAAATGTTTGCACGTGGTAGCGACGTCACCTCACATTGTCACCATCGCGTGACCTCTAGTTTCTGACTATCAGCAGTTCGATTACGCGCAAGACCGCAAGATGGGTGCGCTTACGGCGGTTTTGAACTGCATTGTCTTACGTAGGCTGCTAGACTTCTCTCCATAACGGCACAAATGAAAGACCCGAACTGCGTTCTTCAGGACAAGAACGGAAAGGGTGGAGTGTCATGTTCCGCTGTCGCTTGCGGCGCTCCGGCCTTCGCCGAAGGACAAGCACTAAAGGCTGTTTACTGCCCTGGATTTCCAGACATCTCACCGAGCACAAATGTTGAAGAAAAGGGAAGGCATCTATGACTAAACATGCGTCACCAAAAAGATTTTTTTCCTCCGCTGTCGTCTGCCTGCTGTTGTTGAGTGGGGCCGTACAATCCGCGCAGGCCTGCACCGGCATTCGCATAATCGCCGCCGACGGAACGGTCGTGCACGCGCGAACCCTGGAATTTGGCTTTGATATTCAGTCCAACGTGATCATGGTTCCTCGTGGTTACGCTCGCGTAGGCACCACGCCTGACGGCAAAGAAGGTCTCAAGTGGAAAGCAAAGTACGCCAGCCTCGGTGCCAACGGCGCCGGCCTCCCCTTTATTTTCGACGGACTCAATGAGCAAGGTCTCGCTGTCGGCACCTTTTATTTCCCCACCTCGGCCGGATACATGCCGTACGCGGCCAACGAATCGAGCAAGACCATCGCTCAGTGGGAAGTGGGTTCCTGGATACTGGAAAACTTCGCCACCGTCGAAGAGGTCCGGGCGAACATCGGCAGAGTGGTCGTGCCGGAAGTCGTCTTCAAGGCCTGGGGATTCGCTCCTCCCATGCATTACATCGTGCAAGACGCTTCCGGCAAGACCATCGTCATCGAGTACGTTGGCGGCAAGCTGAATGTTCACGATGACCCGTTGGGCGTCATTACCAACTCCCCAACCTTCGATTGGCAGATGACCAACCTGCGCAATTATGTGAATTTCTCTTTCAGTAATGTTGCTCCCGTGAAGTTGGGATCGGTCACCCTTGAGCCCACGGGGCAGGGTTCGGGAATGCTTGGAATTCCTGGAGATTTCACGCCCCCTTCGCGCTTTGTGCGTGCCGTGGCGTTCAGCCAGTCGGTTCTGCCATCGCAGACCGGCGACGATGCGGTGCTTGAGGCCTTCCACATCCTGAACAATTTCGACATTCCCAAAGGTGCGGCCCGCGACCACGAAAAAGATTCGCACGGCAACATCGTCGCCGACTACACGCTTTGGACCAGCGTCAACGATCTCAAGCGGAAACAGTTCTATTTCCGCACCTACGACAACAGTCAGATCCGCATGGTCGATCTGACCAAGATGAAGCTCGATGGCAAGGACATCGTCACCATCTCAATGAAAGGCGAAGAGGTTATCAAGTCAGTGACACCCTAAGCCGGAATCCCACTCAACCACAACTTGAGTGGGATTCTTCCGATTTAGTTTGTCGCCAAAAGTCCGAGCGCCTTCACATATCCGTCATTCACCCGGCACTTGCTGAACTGAATTTTTTCCAGCAATTCGGCGAAGGCGGCGTTGATATGTTCCTGCGGCGGACGCTTCGCAATGCGCTTCTCCGTGTCGCCGGTACCGCTCGGCAGCTTTGCATACGCCGCGATTTCATTCCAGTACGCCGGTCGCGCAAACGATACGAGGGACCGCGGGCTGTCCATCTTCTTGTACGGCCAGAACGCCCAACTGATCTGGTTTTTGTCGAGCAGCTCGCGAAATTGCGTAATCCATTCGTCAGTATTCTCGCCCGACTCGCTCATCCAGATCGGCACATGGTACTTGTCGCGGAAATCAACATACTGCTGGATTTCAGCTTGTTCCGGCTTCATCCAGTACTTGTGAAACGTGTACATCGCGTTGGAATCGAAGGGCGGGCTGAACACCGAAAAGTTGGTGTCCCACTGCGCGCCGCCAAGAATGACGATGTGGTTCTTGTCTACTTCGCGGATGCCGGTGACGATGCGGCGGTACAGCGGCTCCAACTGGCTGTTGTATTTCTTCAACTCAGGAAACTGGGGAATCGGTTCGTTCAGCAAGTCATAGCCAAGCACAGTTTCCGAATCGCGATAGTGCGCCGCGATGCGCTTCCACACATCAATCGCGTGCTGTTGCTCCTGCGGGCTGTCGTAAATCCACGGATAACCCCAGCTATCGTCGATGTTGGCTCCGGTCTGTCCGCCGGGAGCGGCATGCATGTCAATCACGACATACAGCCCGGCCTCGCGCGACCAGTCGATCACCCGGTCGAGCAAGCGGAATCCCTCGGCGTTGTCGCTCTCAAAATACTTGTAGTGGATCGGTATACGAATCGAATTAAATCCCGCACGCTTCAGAAACTGGATGTCGTCGCGCGTGATGTAGCGCGCCATATATTCATGCCAGAACTTGGCCGCCGCCTCCGGGCCGAGCAACTCGTTAACCAATGCATCAATTTCGCGCGCCGACTGGGGCCCTCCCTCGAAGTGAAACATGTAGCCTTCGCGCACCAGCCAGTTGCCCAGATTCGTGCCCCTTAGCATGAGGGGATGCCCTGTTCCGTCAGTTAACTGCGTGCCGGAGGTATGGACGAAACGGGATTGGGCGAACGCCAGCGAGGAGAGCCACACGAGGAGGCCCAACGCGAGGGCATATGAGGTTCGAATTATTCTTCTCCTTTCGTTGTGAGCTAACAGTCTAAAAGATTCACGCCTCGCGGACTAAAGTCCGCTCGGCGGCACGGCTGAAGCCGTGTCCCTTCAAAACCCTAGGCGCTGTCGGGGAGCTGCTCGGGTTGAGGGGTCGCTGACATCATCTCCTTTTTCATGATTTCGAACTGCTGACGTTCCTGCTCGTTGTAGTCGCGAAGCTGGTACTGCATGTCCTTCAGTTGCAAACGCATCATCTGATAGGCCTCCTCGCGGTAAAGATGGTAAGCGGGAGAGCCGACACGCAGGCCTGGGGGAGGAGCAGGCATGGATTCGCTGTGGCGCAACTCCGCCTCCTGGTCAGCTTTATGCAGGACGGCATCGGTTTCGGCATCGAGATCGGCGCCAGGCGGAAGACCGAATTGTTTTTCAAAGTCGGGACATTCCTGGATGCGGGAGTTGTCGTCGCGGGGCGCGTCTTTGGCTGCTGCGGCTCCTATCTGCTCGATGCGGCGATTGGCCGAGCTGACCTGCTGGATGGCATAGAGCAGCTTGCCGGCGAAACGGGAAGAAGGCAGTCGCCAGTCGCCGGTCGCTAGTAACCAGTTAAGACCAGAATCGACCACGGACTTGCACGGATGACACGGATCGGAATTGGGCAAAAACCAGGTCTCACCACGGAGGCGCGGAGGACGCGGAGAAATCAGAGGTCAAAGATTAGAGACACGCCGGACGATCAAAATCCCCACGCAACCAAAGGAAGGTTGCATAGGGCACCCGAGGTCGTGACCGACTACTAGCCATGTAGTTTGAGAGGTACTGACTCAGAAAATGTTTACTGTACTGCCATCTTAGTGCCAAGGGCTGATTGTGTTCGCCTCGGTTACCACGGTGGCAAGAAAAGTTAAGTATTCATGCGGCTCTTTGCAGTGTCATAAATCGGGGCGCCGAGAAACCCTTTAGATTCGATATGACCCGGCCGACCTACGAGGCGAATAGTAGCCTGCATCCGCTGGACTGTTGGTAGCCAGTGGACCACGAGTCACACATCAGGCATGGTTACTTTATAGACTAATTAACTTTCTCCTTTATTTTTCGCTCGCGGTGATATAGCGTATCGTTCCTGCGCAGCAGTAGTACTCCATCGTGGGGTGGCGGAGTCGCCACGAGGAATCGCTGCGCCACTCGTCGCCCGCAAATAGTCAACCTCAGCGTTTGCAGTCGCTGATTCAATCAGAAAAGCAATTCAGGAGAATCCATGCAGCTTCGCGCCAAACAAGCTTCGTCGCTTGCCGTCCTGTCCGCGTCATTTCCGGCCCCGGCCCTTTCAGGATCTTTGCGGAGGAGCCTCAAACGCACCTTCGCGATCGCACTTCTAGCCGCTCTGGCGGTGGGTACTGCCAGCGCACAGAACTGGGTAGCCACAAACTTTCTTCCCCCCGTTTCATTGGTCCAGCCGCACAATCCGCTGCTGCTCACCGACGGCACCGTTATCTTTCACGACGGCCAGGGAACTGTGCCTTCCTACTGGTACAAGCTCACTCCTGACATTAATGGAAGCTATCTGAACGGCACGTTGACCACGCTTACCCCGTTGCCTGGAACCTACAGCCCGCTTTACTTCAGCTCACAGATTTTGAAGGACGGACGGGTGCTGATCGAAGGCGGCGAGTACAACCAGAACAATTCGGTGTGGACCGATCAGGGTGCGATTTACGATCCGCTCGCCAACACTTGGACCGCACGTACGCCTCCCGCGGGTTGGACAGAGATCGGAGATGCTGCAAGCATCATGCTCCCGGATCAAACCTATCTCCAGACCAATTGCTGTAACAGTGGACCCAAGTTTGCGTTGATGGCACCGCCGTACACGGATGGCTCGTGGGTTGCGTATTCCGGACAGGGCAAAGCTGACAGTTATGACGAAGAGGGTCTGACTCTGCTACCCAATGGAAAAGTGTTAACCGTCGATGCAAACCGATCCAACGCACTGACTGCGTCCGAACTTTTCACGCAGTCTACTCACACCTGGAGCGCCGGACCAAGCACGATCGTTTCGTTGACTGATCTGAGCTCGCGCGGTCGCGGCTCGCATGAAGTGGGCCCCATGCTCCTGTTGCCCAATGGAACCGTCTACGCCACCGGAGGCGCTCCAGCCAACACTACCGGGCACACCTCGGTGTACAGCATTGCCACCGGTCTGTGGACAGCTGGTCCGGATTTCCCCTCGGTCAGTGGAGTGAAAATGGCGGTCGACGATGCTCCCATGGCATTGGAACCGAATGGCAACGCGATCATCTACGCCGGACCGCCGGTCTTCAACAACGGCTCGCACGTATTCGAGTGGAACGGCAGCACCTTGACCCAGATCGCTGAGCCACCCAACTCCCCGAACAACCCGTCGTACGCTGGAAACATGTTGGTGCTGCCGACCGGGCAGATTTTCTTCACCGATTTCAGCTATGACATCGAGGTCTACAATCCGGTCGGAACTTACAACCCGGCGTGGGCACCCAAGGTCATGTTCCTGACAACCACCGCGGCGCATCCGTTGAGTTCCAACATCCTCGCCCGCGGATCAACCTACGTGGCCTACGGCACCCAGTTCAATGGTCTGAGTGCAGGTGCATCGTACGGCGATGACAGCCAGGCCGACACTAACTTCCCCCTGGTTCGTTTCGTGAACCAGGCCACTGGTCACGTGTTCTACGGTCGCACCCATGACTTCAGCACTCGTGCTGTGGCCACCGGCAACGCGATTGTGTTCACGCAATTCGACGTCCCGGCGGGCATGGAAACCGGTGCAGCTTACCTCTATGTCGTGGCGAACGGAATTCCTTCTCCTCCGGTCGCCATGATGATCAACTAACGAACCTGTCACGAAAATATTCCGGGTGGCTGAAGTCAGCCACCCGGAGCATGCAGTGGAAAAGTAGTTCTCCCCATTTCTTATGGGAGTCTGCATCCTGCAAGATCGTTGCTGCAGCAATGCCGACACTAAATTTGAGCGCTGACTGTTGCCTGTTTAACGACTTTTATACATACGGCTTTTTGCTTCCCTCTAGATGTAAAAGAGATGGACTTGCGTGCCAGTGCCGAAGACCGCACTCAATCGCAGGAGGAGAAAGCAGTCAGCGGAGGATAGTACATGAAGATTTTGCGCACACTCGGAATGGCCTCGCTTGCCTTGTGGATGCTGGCCGGCATCGCCAACGCCCAGGGTCCGACCTGGACAGCCTTGACCCACCAACCCACTTTTAGCGCCAGCAACCCCTTGCTGCTCACTGACGGTACTGTCATTGCGCACCAGACCAGCAGCCGGAACTGGTTCCGGCTCACTCCCGACATTAATGGTAGCTACATCAACGGCACCTGGACTTCGATCGCGCCACTGCCCACTGGCTACGCTCCCCTCTACTTCGGATCCGCCGTGTTGCCTGACGGCAACGTCATCATCGAAGGTGGCGAATACAACAACGGCCAATCTGTATGGACGACCCTCGGCGCGTATTACGACTCGGTCGCCAACACCTGGATCAGCGTCACTCCTCCCGCAGGATGGAACTACATCGGTGACGCCGCGGGTATCGTTCTGCCCAACGGAACTTACATGCAAACGGACTGCTGCGAAGTCAACGCGGCTTTGTTCAACGAAACCACCAAGACATGGACTCCCACAGGCACAGGCAAGTTCGACATCTACGACGAGGAAGGCCTCACCCTGATGCCGAGCGGAAATCTCCTGACGGTCGATGCCTACGTGTTTCAGTACGATGTCACCGGCACCAACTCTGAAATCTACAACACGCCAGCCGGTACCTGGAGCACCGCTGGCAGCACGATCAACCAGCTTTGGGACTCCTATCCCAATTCGACCAACGCTTCGTATGAAGTTGGCCCCGCTTCGTTGCGGCCTGATGGGACGGTCATCGCGACCGGCGCCACGGGCGCGCCGAACACGTCTGGGAGGGCGGCTGTTTACGACACGCACACCGGTACATGGTCGGTTGCCCCGAGTTTCCCAACCGTGAGCGGCGTCAACAACCTTGACTGTGCTGATGCTCCGGCCGCGCTGCTGCCGAACGGCAACGTTCTAGTAGCGACTAGCCCGGGAATCTTCAACAATGGCGTGAAAATGTTCGAATGGGACGGCACCAATTGGAACAACGTGCCCGCCACAGCCAGAGCCGCCAGAGAGTCGTCGTACGTGGAGAACTTCCTCGTACTGCCGACCGGACAGGTACTGGCGACCGACAACGGCCGCTTCGCCTACGTCTACACGCCGACGGGCGCTGCCAATCCTGCATGGGCTCCACAGATTATCGCCATGCAATCGGTCACTAACTACACCCGCGGCGGCACCTACACCGTCTATGGCACGCGCTTTAACGGCATGGCGCAAGGCGCAGTCTATGGCGACGACGTGCAGGCTGCGTCGAACTATCCGATCGTTCGCTTCACCAACAATTCCACCGGCCACGTCTTCTACGGCCGCACGTCCAACACGAAAGACTCCACCGGCCATCTGAACTATGGCGTTCAGACGCCTGGCTACATGAGCACAACGCTACAGGTGCCGACTGGCATGGAAACCGGCCCGTCGTCGATGGTCGTCACCGTCAACGGCATCGCCTCGAACCCAATCAACGTGAACATTCACTAAAAACAGCTCTGGCCCGCTACATTCTTACAGCGGGCCGGTCGTGAATCAGCCCCATCCGGAAGAAATTCCGGGTGGGGCTATTTATTTTCCGCCACAATCCTGGCAGTGGTGATGGCCTGTCCGACGTGGCGCTGCGTGTGATCGGCGACATGAACCAACAGACCTCCAACCGTTGTGGGCATTCGGCGGCGTCCGACGTAGCGGGGCTGTTCGAGGTCCGCTGGATCGAAGCGGCGGACACGTTCGGCGGCGGCCTTCAATCCGTCCGACAAATGCTGCAAAGCCTCGCTCACCGTGATACCCGGACTACCTTCTGCTTTCATGACCTGTAGCTGCTGGTCCGATAGTTCGCGCCCTTCGGCGTAGGTGAGCAATCGATCAACGCTGCCGGGAATGTGCCGAAGATGAAACGCTACCGAGGCCACTCCGCCGGGACGCTGGTGGATCTGTTCGTCTGTCAGAGTCCCACAATGTCGGATAATGTCTTCCTCGGCCGCCTGCAAAGCATGTAACACCGCCCGCAGAACGGCCGGAGTCTCGGTCAACGTGCCGCGCAGCCATGGTTCAGGTTGGTTGGTGGCCTGATTCATCTCATACTCCTATCGCATAACAAAAACCGCGCCACCCAGCGCGCGAACTTCCGTGCGGGATGACGGTAGGACTACAGAGAGCGGTCCCAGTTCGCGGCGGCCTGACATCCCTCAGACGGCCTATGGGAGTCTTGCGCGTTGTTTCTGGCTGCTAAATGAAACGCCGGAGCTGGGAGCTCCGGCATTTGCGAGTGGCTTGCCCGCGCTAGGAGTGGGCGAACCGTTTCTACAATCCGAGGCGACGGCGGCCATAGGCCACAGCGCCAATCAATCCAGAACCCAGGAGCAACATCGAGGATGGCTCCGGGGTGCTGCTGCTGGTGCCCTGCATATTGGGCCCGAAGATGCCGAGCTGAACGTCGAGATTTGTTGGGTACACCAGGGTGGTGCTATAGGTTTCGCGACTCTGAACCAGGACAATCGCGGGGTCCTCCGTGAAGCCCGTCGGGTCCCAGGTATAGTTTTCCGAACCTGTTGTTTCGGCGATACGGTAGTCGTTCCCCGGCAGCAATGTGTACGGCGTGATGGAGTGGAACCTCCACCAGCTGGTGAGCGAATCTCCTGGGTTGACTGTCGTCCAAGTGAGCAGGTTTCCGGCCGGGTCAAAGATGCCTACATCGTGACTCTGAGTCAGCCCGTTCATTCCATCATCGTATGCTCCGAGCGCCGTGACTGTGTAGGCGGATAGGACATTGAATTCCCAACCCAAACTCCACGTACCGTCGGTAAAGTTGAGTGTAGGTGCGGTAAAGTCCACGGCTAGCGGCGCGGCATAGGCTGACACGGCACCAGTTACCAAAGCAATAGTCAGAAATAACTTAGCGGTTGTTCTCACATTCCTCCCACTGAATCTCGAGATTTGAGGTGACGAATCGTCCCCCGTCGAGGACGCCTTAGCAGTAACGTGCAACTTGATACCCGTTTCTCGAGAATGTCGGCGACTGAAGCAATTAATGACGTTACACCGATTATGATAGTAGTATAGCGCCTGTGCAACTTCGTCGTGAGTGCAAGGTTATGCAACTAAGTGGAATAAACAGGGATGGTTCTTGCGACCCCGGGACAAGGGCCTATGTTAGCCAACGGTGGCTGCAGGTCCTTTGTCGCATGCGCGGGTCAAAGTCTTTGTGACTGTGTTCCGATAAGAAACCCCACCGTCCGGCGGAGTCGGTGATTATCCACAATTCACTCAGCACTAAGAACTTTTCTTCCTACTCCCTGCC
Source organism: uncultured Acidobacteriaceae bacterium (assembly GCA_963749635.1). Taxonomy (GTDB): domain Bacteria; phylum Acidobacteriota; class Terriglobia; order Terriglobales; family Acidobacteriaceae; genus DASRAA01. The sequence goes on along the minus strand of CAVVNW010000003.1, from coordinate 212,772 downwards.
CTTCTTCTTGATCTCGATGCTCAGGCGCTTGATCTTCTGGTTCAGGGTGGAGAGTGGAATGCGGAAGCGGTCGGCGGCTTCGGTCTGGTTCCAGCCGCTTTTTTCCAGCATGTCGGTAATGATGCGGCGTTCGCAGTCTTCCATGATGTCGAACAGCGACGCATCGGGGCGATGCTCCATCAGCGCCAGCTTGGCGCCGCGTCCCACCATGTTGTCGGGCAGCAAATCCATGGTCAGGGTCGGTCCATTGGCCAGCACCACGGCGCGCTCGATGACGTTCTCGAGTTCGCGCACATTGCCCGGCCAGTCGTAATCCATCAGCGGACGCATCGCCTCTGACGAAATATGCAGCGGCGGCTTGCCGTTTTCTTCTGCGAACTTCTGCGCGAAATGTTCTGCCAGCAGGGGAATATCGTTCTTGCGCTGCCGCAGAGGAGGCAGGTCGATGGTGATGACATTCAGGCGATAGAACAGGTCATCGCGGAACTTGCCGTCTTTGACCTGCTGCCGCAAATCGACGTTTGTCGCGGCGATGATGCGCACATCCACCTGAATCTCGTTGACTCCGCCGAGGTGCATGAACTTACGGTCTTGCAACACGCGCAGAATTTTCGCCTGCGTGTCCAGGCCCATAGTGCCGATCTCGTCGAGGAACAGCGTCCCCCGGTCGGCCATCTCGAACAGGCCTTTCTTGCTGGCGATCGCGCTGGTGAACGCGCCCTTCACGTGTCCGAAGAGCGTTGACTCCAGCAGGTCGGTCGGCATGGAGCCGGTATTCACCGGCACGAATGCCTGGTTCTTGCGCGGCGAGTTCATGTGGATCGCTTTCGCGATCAATTCCTTGCCGGTACCGCTCTCGCCCTGCAGAAGTATGGTCGAGCGGCTGGGCGCCACCTGCGCTACCAGGTCGAAGATGCGCAACATGGGCTCGCTCTTGCCCACGATGTGTTCGAAGTTGTAGCGCTGCTTGAGCGCGCGCTTCAGCTGGATGACCTCGGCTTCCGCGCGGCGCTGGCCGACTGCGGTGCGCACATCGGCCAACAGCTTCTCGTTGTCCCAGGGCTTCTGGACGAAGTTGGTCGCACCGGCCTGCATCGCGTTGACAGCGTTTTCGACCGTGCCGTACGCGGTGATCATGATGACCGCCAGCTCCGAGTCGCGCTCGCGAATGTCCTGCAGAATCTCGATGCCGTTGCGATCGGGCATGGCGAAATCGAGCAGCACCAGGTCGTAGGGACGCTCTGCCAGACGCGCCAGTCCTTCCGCTCCATCGCTGGCGATGTCTACTTCGTAGCCTTCCAGTTCGAGCAGGGTTTGCAGCGATTCGCGAATGGCGGACTCGTCGTCAATGATGAGCACCGTGCCGAGCGATCCACTGTCTTCACGACCGGTGACGTACCGGCTGACGGCCGCCTCAGGCATTGACGACCTTTCTGATCATGGGGAACTCCATGGTGAACGTGGTGCCCGCGCCGGGCGAACTGTCCACATGAATCTTGCCCGCATGCTCCTGGATGATGCCGTAAGTAACCGAGAGGCCCAGGCCTGTGCCGCTGCCGTGTCCGGTCCTCGCCTTGTTCTTGGTGGTGAAGAACGGATCGTAGATGCGATGAATGTGTTCCTGTGCAATGCCGCCGCCGGTGTCGGCCACGGTGACACGCACGTTGTGTCCGTTACCGGTGGTGATGGTGAGCGTGCCGCCCGCGGGCATGGCGTCTTTCGCATTGAGGAACAGGTTCAGGAACACCTGCTGCAGCTTGCCGGTATTGCCCAGGATGGGCGGCAATTGCGGAAGCAAATCGGGCACAACCTTGATGCGCGCCGTCTTGAACTGATGCTCCAGCAGCGTCAACGTATCTTGGATCACACGGTTCAAGTCCACATTGTTGAACTCGGAACTGGAGGTGCGCGAGAAATTCAGCAGGCTGTTGACGATCTCCGACGCGCGGAACGTCTGCTTGGTAATCTTCTCCAGCAACTCCGCCTTCTTAGGCTCGCCGCTCACTTGCTTCGAAAGCATCTGCGCGTACGACGAAATCACCGCCAGTGGTGTGTTCACTTCGTGCGCGACTCCCGCCGCGAGCAGCCCGATCGACGACAGCTTCTCGGCCTGCGACAGTTGCGACTCCAACTCGATGCGCTCGGTGATGTCGTCCACGATAATCAGGCGCCCAATCACGCTGAAGTTCTTGCTGACCAGTGGCGCGATGGCGATGTTCGTCACTCGCGCGTCACCTGCCGTTGTGCCCAGCCGAAACTTGTACAGGTTGTGAATGCCCGAACTTTGGCGGACGCGGAAATACTCTTCCATGAACGCGGCAGGGAAGACCTCGCGCAGCGAACGGCCCAGCACCTCCGAACGCGGTGCGGCGTACATCACTTCCATCTGCGAGTTCCAGGACTCGATGCGGTCTTCCAAATCCACCGCCAGAACGCCGACGCTGATGGACTCGACAATGTTCTCGCTGAATTCCTTGAGCCGCTCGTACTGCGCGACCTTGCTCTCCAGCGAGCGGTACAGCCGTGCGTTCTGTACGGCGATACCGATGTAGCCCGCCAACGCTTCGAGCAACTGAACATCTTCGGTCGACAGGAAGTCGCCTTCCGATGTTTTGCCGAGGCCCAGGACCGCGATCATGCGGTTCATTACCGTGCAGGGAATGTAGTAGTTCAAATCAAGCTTGTGGATGGCTTCGCGCGCTTCCCGCGTCTCGCGCACTGCATGCGCGGTGTTGTCGAAGAACAAGTGTCCGGCAGCCCACTCGGGCCGCTCGACGTGCAGGAAGTCGAGATTGAGGTTGCCGGTTTGCGCAATGCCGTACGACTTGGCCAGCGTGAACTGTTCCGGACGGTCTGGGTTCGACAAGAAGATGGCCAGCCGGTCCACCATCAATGTGCGCGACAGCCGGTCGATGATCGACGTCAGCATACTGTCGAGATCGGTTTCCGAGTTCAGGTCGCGGCCAAACTCGATCAGCGTCTTCCGGTAGTCGTAACGTTTCTTGTAGAAAATCTTGTCGAGGTAATCCTGCACCCAGTTCTTGAATGGCTCGAACAGCAGCGCCGTCACCGTGATCACGATCACCAGGCCGACCGGGCCAGCGCTGGGATAGCTCTTGTGGAAGAGCTCCGAGGCAACGCCGACGGCCGCGAAATACACAGCCAGGATCGCGCCTCCCGCGATGGTGTAAGCCATGCCGCGCTTAAAGATCAGGTCCACGTCCATCAGCCGATAGCGGAAGATGGCATAGCCGAACGTAAGCGGCAGGAACACCAGGGACAGTACCGATATCCGCATGCCCGTCGTCGGCACGCTGCCGAACAGGTACGGGATGACGTAAAAAATCGTGAACGGCGCGACGGAAAGCACGGTGCCGCGCGTGACCCACTTCATCTGCTGACGCAAAATGGCCGTGCCGGCACTCCGATAGCTGTGCCACAGCACAAAGGTCGCCGCCACAAAATATGCCGCGAGGTACAACATCTGCACGCGGTCCAGGTTGAAGCGCAGCGCCTCGCTGGGCTGCAGCCACAGCAGGGCACCGATCTGGATGGCCAGGAGTATTGCGCCCGGCAAGTAAATAGTGGGAATCAGCCAGCGGCGTCCGTTCAATACCGCTCGTCGCTCGGGGAAGGTCAGTGCGAAATGCAGGAACAGCGCTGGTTGCAGCAGCCAGGCCACCACGTTCGACCAGTAAATGATCCAGTCAAAGTCGTTCAGTTTGCCGGTGTAGTGGAAGGCGTAGAAGACGAACGACACCAGACAGAAAACGTAGAAATGTGTGCTCTTGGGTGCGGTCCAGCGTCGCAGCAGGACGTACAGCCCAATCCCGAGGTACACCAGCGCGATCACTCGCAGACCGTCGTACAAAGTGCGGTCGGCCGGCGCCAGAATCAACGGAGCTTCAACTGGGATACCTTGGCGGACTAGCGAGTAGGTGGTCTTCGACCAGACCCCCGCGCGGTAAAGTTGCCGCTCGAGCCCGCCGACGTCGGCGATCGTGCGTCCGTCAACCGCGAGCAGCAGGTCGCCTTTTTTGACGCCGGCCTTCTCGCCTGGGCCGTTGACGTCGACCCGCTGGGCCTGGAGATGGTCGCCACTCTCGACCCACCAGACGCCGTCGTAGGGAATCTGGATTTCGCGATCTTTTTGGAAGTTGATCCAGGCAAAGACGACCGCCGCTACGCTCAGCAGCGCAATCACAACGAACAAAAATCGCGACTGGAGATCTCGTGCCATTGGGCGACCGGGCTTCACCTCGCGCACTACGGGCGCGGACGCATAAGCGAACCCGTCATTGGTGTGCAACTTCAATGCCACGTTGGAGCCTGCTGGATGCACTGCTAACTCGTGTCTTGTGAATAGCTTCCAAAATTATAAATCAAGTGACGATGGAAAAATATGTTAAATGGAATTCAGTTGTGAAATTGTGAATTCTCGGAAGTTACTAAAGTGGCGGTACTTACGGGCCTACCGCCGAAACTGGCGTCGGCCGATGACTCCCAGTTTCAGCAGCTACAGGGGCGCGGAATAAGTCACGAAAATGGATTCCCCGCGGACTGAAGTCCGCGAGGTAGTGTCAAGGATTGGGGCCTGTCGGCACGACTGAAGTCGTGCCCTGATTCAAACCAGTTGAGAATCGACTTTTTCAGCAGCCTTTAGAGCCAGCGAGACGCACCGTATATTGTAGGCAAACCATGACCACGGGAACCACCGAAGCATCGGGACTTAGTCTGCTGGCTGCTGCCTCTTGGGGTGGTGGAGACTTCTCGGGTGGCCTCGCCGCCAAGCGAGCCAGCGTCTTCCGGGTAGTCGCCGTGGCCCACGCCTGCGGATTGCTGGCGATGCTGGCTATGGTCTGGGTTACGGGCGAACCGCTTCCGCCGCGGACCGACTTGCTATGGGGAGCCTTCGCGGGTTTCGCCGGAGCGTTCGGAATCGCCGCTCTCTATCGCGCCCTGGCGATCGGGCGCATGGGGGTGATTGCGCCGGTGGCTTCGGTCGTCACGGGAATCCTGCCAGTTCTGGTTGGCTTTCGCACCGAAGGACTGCCCGACCGAATTCAATTGTTGGGATTCGCGCTTGCGTTGGTGAGCATCTGGCTGGTGGCGCGTCCCAATGAACAGATCGACTCCCATCGCAGGCTTGGGGCTCGCAGTGCTTGCGGGCGTGACGTTCGGACTGTTCCTTATCGCCAGCAAGCAGGCGGGCCATCACGGAGTTTTCTGGCCGCTGGTGGCAGCGCGCGCCGTATCGACGACGTTGATGTCGGTGATCGTCGCGTTCACACCGCGCGATCCGCGGCCGTTGCGCAGCGTGCTTTGGCCGATGGTGTGGTCCGGGCTGCTGGATTCAGCCGGCAATGCGTTGTTCATTGCAGCCACGCGACACGGGCGACTGGATGTCGCCGCCGTTCTTTCGTCGCTTTATCCAGCGAGTACGGTCATCCTGGCGCGAGTGATGTTGAAAGAGCGCATCTCGCCGATGCAAGGGGCGGGAATTGTCGGCGCGATGATTTCGGTCGCCCTGATCTCGATGCGGTGAAACCCGATACGCAAACAAACGTGCGATCGCTCGGGAATGCGAGACGCGATAGCGTTCGGAGTACCGCTTGCTGGGACGCCTAGAACACTACTTCCTGGCGAGCAGAAGCCATGCGGCGGCGAGTCCAGCGCTCCATAACAGGGCGGACGCAGTAGCGGCCATGACCAGCCCGCAAAAGGCAGTTAGTTCATCTTCATGATAGGTGTCGGGGGTAATGGCATTGGTATGACGTTCGACCCCTCACGCATTTGGACGACCCGCGGCGATAAGCGCATAGAGACCAACTCCGAAGTACTCGCACATTACGAGGAATTTGCGATTCTCGGGCGGAAGAAGGCAGCAATCCCCGTAAATTATTTGTGAAGAAACTGTGGCAGATTATTTGGAAATGTCGGTTCTGGGAATCCCACTGACAGGACGGAGCGACCAGCACTTTTGTGATAGATGGCGTGGCGGTTATCGCGGACCAAGAAAAACGGCCGAAGCTGGTTGGCTTCGGCCACTGAACTTCAAAGGAGGGGTTTTGACAGCCGATTAGACCTTAAACTTGCGGCGGATGATTCCGGCCAAGCCCAGAACACCGGTCCCCAGCAACGCCAGGCTCGATGGCTCTGGTACGGAGGGATTGACCTCTCCGCTGGACAGGTAGCCATAGGTCTGCTGGCCAACTCCTAAGCTGGCGACGGTCGGTGGTTCCCCATATTGACGGTGTAGTCGATCGTCCCGGTGCCGGTGGGCGTGAACGAATCCGTCAGGAACATGAGAGTCGAAATCGAGTCGCGGATCGTGCCTCCGAGAGTCGGATAGGGGCTAGGTCCGCCATACATATCACTCAGCGATACGGCGGTGATCAGGTCGCCCAGCGAACCGTTGGTGCCGAGTTTCACTTCAAGGTAGATGGTGGACGATCCCATATTAATGTCGTAGTCATACGGAGATCCGGTGAGCGTGGGATGGCCGCCGACCATCCACATCCAATACTGGCCGGTAATTCCCTGCGGATCCAGGAGGGCGTTGCCTGAGATGCAGCTGGAGTGGCCACACTGTCCGAGCGTCCCGCTAAACCAGAAGCTGAGCGTCCCGGCGGTGTTGCCGAAGTAAACGCTTCCCGTCGAACTTGAGGAGAGGGTGACCTGCGGAGGAATCGCATTGGCCCATGCACCTACGGCCGTCATGGTGAGAAGGGCTGCACAAGCGGTTGCCAAAGCCAGTTTTTTCATTTCTTGTCCCATTCCTTTGGGCAGAGTCCGGGAGAACCCGGTGCTGCCTCGAAGTTCGTGCCTGTCGACTGAAGGGGCAGGCCAATCTGTCGACCATCGTGTCCAAGCCAGGGGGAAGCTTGTTAGTTACATACCGTGCAGGTTACTGGCCAACATTTCTCTCGACTATTCAGCAAGTTGCTGTTAACCCATGTGAAAACTTTTGCAGTTAATGAGAGTGCTACTACCCACGTCTGAGGGAAACTGGCCCAAAATGGGGGTGCTCAGAATCAATCTAACGAGCCACTTAAGTGCTCCATCGAGCTATTCGTAATTCTGTCGTCTGCCGATTCATGAACTAAAATATCCAGGAAGCGAAAAACCCATGCCCTCTTACCAGGAAATCGTTGCCCTTGAGCAAAAGTACCTTCTCAACACTTACGCCCGCTACCCAGTTGCGTTCACCCGCGGCAAAGGCGTCTACCTGTTTGACGTCGATGGCAAACGGTATCTGGACTTTCTCTCCGGCCTGGGAGTGAATGCCCTGGGGCATGCGCATCCGCGCATTGTGAAGGTCATGCGCGAGCAAGCGGAGAAGGTCATCCACCTGTCGAACCTGTATTACAACGAGTACCAGGGGCTGCTGGCCGAGAAGCTCTGCCAGAAGTCAGGGCTCGACCGGGCGTTCTTCACCAACAGCGGGACGGAAGCCATCGAGGGTGCAATCAAGCTGGTTCGCGCCGCCGGGCATGCGACGGCCGGCCCGCAGAAAACCACCCTAATCGCGCTAGAGAATTCCTTCCACGGCCGTACTATGGGCGCGTTGGCGCTGACCGCGCAGGACAAGTACCGCAAAGGTTTCGATCCGATGCTGGAAGGTGTGCGCTTCGTTCCGCGCAACGATGTTGCTGCACTGCAAGCCGCCATGGACGACACTGTTTGCGGCATTGTGCTCGAGCCCATCCAGGGGGAAGGTGGAATTTTCGAGACCTCTCCTGAGTTCCTGCAAGCCTGCCGCCGACTCGCCGACCAGCATCAGGCGGCGCTGGTGTTCGACGAGATCCAGTGCGGTATGGGACGTACAGGCACGCTGTTTGCCTTCGAACATTTCGGCGTCGTGCCTGACGTGGTCTGCATCGCCAAGCCAATGGCGGCGGGATTTCCCATGGGTGCATTCCTATCGAAGGATTGGCTGGCGCACCACATCACTCCGGGGCGCCACGGCACCACGTTTGGCGGAGGTCCGCTGGCCTGCCGCATTGCGCTGGAATACCTGGCGATCCTTGAAGACGAAAATCTGCTGGAGCGAGTCCGACTGGTTGGCGGCTATCTGACGAACAAGCTGGAAGAATTGGTGGGCAAGTTTTCCATCGCCACGGAAGCGCGCGGCGTCGGCATGATTCAGGCGTTGCAACTCACCATTCCCGGCAAGCCGGTACTGGAAGGTGCGATGGCCGACGGCCTGCTCTTCAACATCACGCAAGACACCGTAGTGCGTTTCCTGCCGCCGTTCCTGCTGGAAGAAAAGCATGTGGACGCCGGCATGCGAATCCTGAAACGGCAGCTCGCGGCCGCGCAGAAAGCGGCGAAGCGGGCGAAGAAGGTTGCGGTGGGTGCTTAGGCCCTAGGTTTGTTTTACTGAGGTTCGCGTCCAACTACATGACGTGAACCTGGGGCGCTCGGCGACGTGGATAGCTTTGGATAGCGTCGTGTCGCTACACAAGTACTATCTCTGGGCGATACACTTCTCTCTAACATCCCTTTCCGCTCACCATGAAGCGTCACGTCCTCATCTATGGACTCGTCGGCGGCACTCTCATCACCCTGCTGCAATGGACGCACTATCACTTTCTCGTCGTCGAGCACTCGGTCGAAATCTATGCCGGCCTGATTGCCGTGACCTTTGCCGCGTTCGGCATCTGGCTCGGCCTCAGGCTGACTAAGCCTCGCAGCGAAATCGTGCTCAAGGAAGTCCCGATTGCTCCCGGCCAGCCCTTCGCCCCCAACGACCGCAAGCGCGAGGACCTCGGCATCACCCCTCGCGAGCTCGATATCCTGGTTCTCATCGCCAACGGCATGAGCAACCGTGAAATCGCCGAAAAGCTCTTCGTCAGCGAGAACACCGTCAAGACCCATTCCAGCCGGGTCTTCTCCAAGTTGGGCGCCAAGCGGCGCACCCAGGCCGTGCAGCTTGGCAAGGAGTTCGGTCTGCTCCCCTGATCGCTCCCCCAAACGGATGATTTTCCCCTCCTACACATAAAATCACCCGAAAGGATGACGACAACGCTGCACCAGACAGCTACTTTTCAAACTGTAAGCCACTGAATTTTCAGGAGACCCTTATGAAGAAAACCATTTTGACTTTCGGTCTGATTTCCGGCGTCGTCATCTCGGTGCTCATGATCGCCACCGTGCCCTTCGGCGACCGCCTCGGCATCGGCCACAGCTATCTGGTTGGCTACACCACTATGGTTCTGGCATTCCTGCTGGTGTACTTCGGCATCCGCTCCTACCGCGACAACTTCGGCGACGGCCACATCTCGTTCGGCAAAGCGTTCGTCATTGGCATTTCCATTACGCTCATTTCCAGCCTCTGCTACGTCGTGACCTGGGAAATCATCTACTTCAAATTCATGCCCGACTTCATGGATAAATACGGCGCCTACGCCATCCAGAAGCTGCAAGCCTCGGGCGCTAGTGCCGCTGCCATCCAGGCGAAAGTCGAGGAGGTCAGGCGATATAAGGTGCTGGAAGACAACCCCTTGACCAACGCCGCCATGACTTTCCTCGAGCCTTTCCCCGTCGGACTGCTGGTCACCCTGATTTCCGCCGCCATTCTGCGTCGTACCTCGCCGTCGGGCAGCGTACAGTCGCCCTCGCCGGCCACCGAATAAGTCAAGTGCTCAACCCCTTCGGCACCGGTCAGGGCAGGTGGGAGGGGCGCCAAACGTCACCGCTGCAAGAAGCAGATTCGGTCGGTCCAGCCCCATCTTCCTGTTTCCTTGTATAAGCGAAGCAGCGCTTGTACTAAGCCACCAATATCGGAGGGAGAGATGGTTTTGTCGTCGACGAAAATCACTCCACCATGCTTTCGCCCCTCTTCTGCCCAGGTTTTCAGGAGCGGCGGAATCGTGCGGCGATCATAGGTGACCAGCGTCAGATGCTTCCGGGCGGCCTGCAACAAGCATGCGGAATCGTCTTGACCCAGAAAATTGCCGTTCTCCCATTCCGCCATCCAATGCACGATGAGAGAACGGTTGCGACGGCGAAGACCTTCCGCTACTTGGGGAGAAATATGCTCATCCAGAAGCAGCCTCAGCATCAGCTCCGCTTCCGTGTGGTAGTGACGACCTCAGAGGACTGGGGCAGCATGCGTTGCAGCGTTTTGAAATCCACTCGATCATTTTCCGATATCGCCTGCTCGATCTCGGTTGGGAAAGCCTGGGCATAATTCATCGCTGCGCGGACCTTGGCTTCGGGCCACTGCAGGTGCCTGGCAACGGCGGCTGAATTTCCCTTGTAGCTTCGGACCAGCAACATGACCTCCCAGACTGCGAGGCTGCTGCCTTGAATGCAGGCCTGGCGGCCTGTGGGCGAGTCGCGGAAGTCGATAAATGCAAACTCGGAACGCCGTAAGCCCTCTTCGACCAACCGCGCGCTTGCGTCACTGGCGGTCCATCCGTGTTGGTTTGCCATCCGTTTCAAGCGCTGCCCACTTTCCACGGGCAGTCGCATGCTGAGAACCATCGACCGCGTTGCCTTCGCCACGATTCACCTCAAACTGTAACTCTTGTAAGCATTGTAACAATTGTCAGGGGTCGCGTCGCTCAAGGCAGGATCTCGAGCACCAAACTATTGCTATTTTCCCGCCAGGAACCCAAACAACTGCGGCAGCCCTGCGCTGAGGCCGTTCCACATGATCTGGACGCCGATGGCGAGCAGGATAAACGCCGACAACCGCGTCATGATGGTGGTGCCCGACTTGCCGAGCCACTTCACCAGTCGGTCAGCGTTGCTGTAGCAGACCAGCACCAGCAGGCACAACAGGAACATGCCGAGGAGTCCCGCAATGAAGTGGCGCGGATAGCCATGCTCGAAGCCAGGTCCTGCCTGGTGCCGGAGATGTGCGCCCAAAGTGATGGCGATGGAGATGCATCCCGGGCCCACAGTGATGGGCAATGTCAACGGATAGAAGGCGTGTTGCAAGGCATCTTCCAGCGATTCAGTGGCTTCCTGCTCGGCGGGAGCAGAGTCCTTCTGGTTGAGCAGGTTCCAACCGGTTGCAGCCACTACCAGGCCGCCTGCGATCTGGATCACCACGATGCTGATACCGAAAAAGTCGAGGATGATGCTGCCGAACAGGAACGAAACTGCCAGCAGCGCGAAACCGTACGCCGCGATCTTGCGCGCCAGAATGAGCTGGGCTGACGGTGGATATTGTTGCGTAAGCGCGAGGAAGATGGGGGCGTCGCCGATGGGATTGACCACCGGGAAGAGGGTCACGAATACGACGGCCAAGGTCTTGATGAAGTCGACGGAATCCATAGCTTCTGGTGGTTGAGCGGCGAGGCGGCAGAAAGACTCGCCGCAAGAATATCATTCGGGTCCATCCGCGAAACCCGCGATTGCCTTTCCCCCTGGTCCTCCGCTGCGTCTCAGTGGCTTTGTGGTGAACACGCTGTGTGTTCAACCGTCACGCAGGTCCGTGACTAACTCGCTTGGCGTTTCCCTGTTCTGGTCGTAGACTGCCAGTTGAAGGATGAGGGAGAGCCGTCGTCGTTGAACGGCAGCCGGACGCTACTCGCATCCTCGGATACAAACTTGGGTGATTCGACCTGTGAAGGGTCATGTTCGTTCTCGATTTCTTACCACTCTCCCCGCCAACCCCGTAGTTCATCCTTGGAAAATCCGGCCTAAGTCCTTTATTGAGAGGATTTTGCCTGTAACTCCCATGCGCTCAGGCTTTTGGGCACAAAATGCTTGTATCTCCATGAAAATGAGGAATTTTGGGGGGAGGGGGAGGGGGGCCCTGGATCCCTCGCGCTTCCCGTTTTGGGATTACATTCATTGCGCAACGCGTGTCGCGATCCAGTGGGCACATTCGCGGGTGCCGAGGGTGCCGCCGATGTCGGAAGTTGTCTTCTTGTCGCGGACTGCGGCGAGCACGGCGGCTTCGATTTGTTGCGATTCGCTACTGAGGCCGAGGTGGGCCAGCATCATTGCGCCGGTGAGAATCGCGCCGATCGGATTGGCCTGGTTCTTGCCGGCGATCGGCGGCGCGGAGCCGTGTACAGGCTCGAACATCGAGGTGCGACCGGGATGAATGTTGCCGCTGGCGGCCATGCCGAGTCCGCCCTGCAGTGCTGCGGCGAGGTCGGTGATGATGTCTCCGAACATGTTGTTGGTGACGATGACGTCGAGCGATTGCGGTTCACGCACCATCTGCAGGCAGAGGGCGTCGACGTACATGTGCTGGATTGCGATACTTGGAAACTCTGAAGCGACCTGCTTGAACACGCGTTGCCACAAACCGCCGGCATGGGTCATAACGTTGGACTTGTCGGCCATCAGGACTTTCTTGCGGCCATTGGCGCGCGCGTATTCGAAGGCATAACGGATGATGCGTTCGACACCTTTGCGGGTGTTGATGTCTTCCTGCGTGGCGACCTCATCAGGCGTGCCGTATTTGAAGTTGCCGCCCATGCCCGAATAGACGCCTTCCGTGTTCTCGCGAATCACGGTGAAGTCGATGTCGGCGGGAGTGGCGTTCTTCAATGGACAGAGCGAGGCGTCGAGCAATTTCACAGGACGGACGTTGGCGTACAGGTCCATCTGGAAACGCATACCAAGCAGGATTTCCTTGGCGTGAATGTTGGACGGCACGCGCGGATCGCCCAGCGCGCCGACGAAGATGGCGTCGAAGTCGCGCGCCAGCATGTCGAAGCCGTTGGGCGGAATCGTGGTGCCATCGATGAGGTAGCGGTCGGCGCCCCAGTCGAAGGTGGTGAATTCGAGTGGCGCGCCCGCAGCGCGCAGCACGTCGAGAGCGAGGGGGATGACTTCTTTGCCGATGCCGTCTCCGGGGACGACGGCGATACGCTGATGGGTCACGGGAGATGACAATAGCGAATGAGAGAGGAAGTGGCAACTGGTAGCTGGTAACTGGTAGCTGTGACTAGTGCGCTTATGGGTTGTGGAAGCTCTCGGGCGGCCCGAGATAGCTGGGCTTGACGCCGCCGAGATCGACGACGAGTTTCTGGAGGACTACTCCGGGATCGACCATCCACACCTTCAAGGTGTGATAGCCGACACCTTCGACAGTGTGAGTTGACTTGACCTTGCGAACACTGTCTTCGACTGATTGCGCCCAGGCTTGCTGAGTGTTGTTGGCCAGGGCGTCGATGATTTGTGGCGGCTGATCGTCGAAGGAGATGGCGTAGCGGAGACCGCGTCCGGGAACAAAGTTCAGCGTCGGGGCAAGAATGGCTTCGACTTCGAGTTCGCCGGGATGAAACAGGTACATCTGATATTCGAGGCAAGGCGAATCGGCGGGTGGCATCACGCTTTTCGCGGTGACGGGAAAGATGGTCATGGAGGAGAGCGTGCGTCCATAGCCATCGATTTTCTGCCAGCTCGCTTGTGCGGCGTCGATCTTCTTGGTGTAGTGCTCGGCTTCGATGGAGACGTAGCCGTCGGCTTCCACGAATCCGTGGAGTGAAGACCGAGTTGGTTCTGGTGGTTTGAAGGCAGTAAGCGCTACGTTCACTGTCTGGCCATCGGGCCCGGTGATGTCGACGTATCCGTTTGACTCTTCCGCAGGCGCCTTGTCCCAGTCGATCGTAACGAAGAGGCGCTGATCATTTCCGACCGCGCCACGAGCGGGACTGACGATGATCCAGGATGCGCTGGTGGTTGTGGAGAAGTCGGAAGGCGCTTGCCCGCTATTGAACACATCAATGTACTGCGGTTGGCGATTGAAATTGTCGAACGCGAGATGTGATTCGTCGTGAAGGCCGTGCTGCCAAGACCGGACAGATCCTTCGACTGAGATCCCCATATTCGGGCCGTTAGAAATGTGCACTTCCCGCACTTCCGGCATGACGTTGGCGTCGGGTTGTTGCCACGAGGTGTAGCCGAGATGCGTCTGGTCCATCATGTGGTTCCACTTGCCGTTGGCGAGTTTGTGGTTGTACTCGGCGGACAAGTCAGCATCAGCTTGGAAGAGAGTGCGAACGTGCGTAGCGAGATCGTTGGCGCTGGCACGTCCCTGCAGCGCGTAGAGATGATTTTTCCCGGCGGTGATGTAGATCTTCGTAACTAGCGCCGATGCTTTGGTTGGATAGAGAACCAGTTCGTAGAACGCATCGCGCATGTTCTGCGGAAGGCTGGCGTAAATCTTCTCTGCCTGGTCGACGAGCGTCTGCCATTCCGCGAGCACGCGATCCGCTTCTTCGTAGTTGACTTGGCTGAACGTGTCGGGGTCGATCAGTTCAGGCTTTCGGCGGCCGTTGAGTTTGATGTACTGCGAGACGATGTGGGCAATTGCGGCGGCGTATTCTGGGCCGAATTCGCGTTCCGCCCACATTCGCGTGTAGTCGGCGATCGCCTCTCTTGGCCAGCGATGCGGGTCCCAAGCGAACGTGAGGAAGAACTCGATGGGGAACTCCATCGGCTTGAGGTCGCCGACGTTGACGATCCAGATGCGATCGGCTCCATATTCGTAGGCGAGGTTCATCTGCTCCCAGACCTTGGTGATGGGAATGGTGTTGAGCCATTTGTAGGAGCGCGGGTCGCCAACGTAATCGAAGTGGTAGTAGATTCCAGCGCCGCCGGAGCGCTTGCGTTCGTCGGGCGTTGGCAGGCGACGAATGTTGCCCCAATTGTCGTCGCACCAGAGCAAGGTGACGTCGTCAGGAACGCGCATGCCTTTTTCGTAATATTCCTGTACCTCTTTATAGAGCGCCCAATCCTGGGGGACCTCGCTGAGGTTCTGGTTCATGTGAGCGGCGATAATGCTTCGCTGGTCGGCAACAATCTTTTCCAGCAGTGCGACGTTGGCGCTCTCTGACATGGGCATGTCGCCATCGCCGCGCATGCCCAGAGTGATGACACTCTCGTAATTCTTGTTGCGCTCGATTCCTTCGTCCCAGAATTTGTTGAGCGCCGCGGAGTTGGTGGAGTAGTCCCAGGGGCCGGTGCCGTGCCGCTTCCATTCCTGTTGCGCGCGGAGCATGGGCTCGTGATGCGAGGTGCCCATGACGATGCCGTACTCGTCGGCGAGCTTGGGGTTCAGCGGATCATCTTCGTTGAAGGCGTTGTTCCACATCGCGGGCCAGAGGTAGTTGGCCTTGAGCCGCAGCAGGAGTTCGAAGACTTTGGTATAGAACTCGTGGTTGTAATTTCCATACTTCTCGTGCACCCAGCCGGTGAGCGAGGGAGCCTCGTCATTGAGAAAGATGCCGCGATATTTCACCACCGGGGGGCCTTGTACATACGCGCCGGGCTTCACGAACAGCGCGTCTTGGTGCTGAACAGGAACGTCTGCCCACCAGTACCAGGGCGAGACTCCAATCTGTTCAGAGACGTCGTAGATGCCGTAGATGGTGCCGCGCTTGTCGCTGCCTGCAATCACTAACGCGCTGGCAACGCCGGGCAGAGGATTGGGCACGACTTGAATCAGGAACGACTCCCACTTGCCTGCGACGGCGACGACGTTGATCTTGCCGCCGCGAATCAGGGTGTCGATCACAGGACTCTTGCCGATGGTGCCAATGATGATCGCGTGAGTCGGCAGGTGTGAGTTGCTGTTGGTGATCGCGGGAGTGACGCCGGTCACGCGTGCGATGTCGCCTTGCAGATCGGCGGCCGCGCGAATTACGCCGGGGTAGTCGGCGGCATCGACGTACAGCGAAGACGCGACGGCACCGGACACTATGCTAAAGCTGCCGGGCTGCGCTGCGGTCTCTATGTATTTCGGCCGCCCCAACCCGAAGGCGAAGGGGGACAACAGGAGGACGCAAAGGGCGGTGCGAGACCAGCAACGCATGCAGCTAACGTACAACAAGGGCTGTGGGTTTGCGCCCTTTTTCGTCCGCTATAATCAAAGGTTCTGTATGAGTGTGATGACGCTACAAGACAAGCTGACGGCGAGTGGAGCGATCCTGGGCCAATACCGGGGCGGGGATACGCCGGCTATCGTTTGGTAATCCGGCGGCAGAGTTCCAGACCTCTGCTGGAGGGCCGCGGCCTGTACGACATGAACTGGCAGGCCAAGCTGGTGTTGACCGGCGAAGACCGCGTCCGCTGGCTGAACGGCATGGTGACCAATAACGTGCGCGATCTGGCGGTGGGGCACGGCGTGTACTGCTTTATGCTGACCGCGCAGGGACGCATTGTTGCCGACATGGTGGTCTACAATCGCGGCGACTATCTGCTGGTGACGAGCGATCGCGCGCAAATTCAGGCGATCACCGAGATGTTCGACAGATACATCATCATGGACGACGTCGAGGTCGCGGACATCAGCGACAAGCTGTCGGCGGTTGGCGTTGCGGGCCCGCGGGCGGCGAGCATTTTGCAAGGAGCGGGTATGGAAATCCCACAATTGCCAAAAGAAGGCAATTATGGGCCACCCACGCAACTGGAACCGGGCCAAGTGGTCGATGTGACATGGCAGGGCATTGGGATATCGGTCGCGCGCAATACGCATCCGAACTGGGATGGCTATGAGATCTGGTTTGCGGCCGAACAGGCTGATACCGTATGGGACGCGCTGTCGAATTCAGCGACGACACCGGTCGGCAGTGAGGCGCTGGAGTGGTATCGCATCGCACGCGGGGTTCCACGTTACGGCCTCGACTTAAGCCAGCGCGATTTGCCGCAAGAAACCGAGCAGAAGCACGCGCTCAGTTTCGTCAAAGGTTGTTATATCGGGCAGGAGATTGTGGAACGCATTCGTGCGCGCGCGATTCTGCACCGAACGTTTATCGGATTTCAAGTACAGGGCGAGCCGCCGCAAGCGGAAACCAAGATTCAAGCGGACGGTAAGAATATTGGCGAGATTACCAGCGCAGCCCGGGTACCGTTCCCGAGTGGCGAGCGCACCATTGCGCTGGGATATTTGCGGCGCGAGTTTGCGGCGCCGGGCACAATCGTGCAAATCGGCGAGCAGAAGGCCACGGTGCAATCCATTCCGTTTTAGTTCGAGTCAGGGGAGCTATGGCAACGAGAGACAAAGAAGAAAAGCAGTCAGGATTTGTAGTCAACGATCGTCGGTTGTTTGGCGATGATGGCGAGTTGCGTCGCGATGTGGTTGAGGCCGAGGAACGCGCTGCCGAACGCGAACGCGCGGCGAACGAAGCGCAACAACGCGCGAATGAAGAGCGCGAGGCGCAGCAAAAGGTAGCGCAGCCCGAAGAGCCGCTGACCGAGACGCTGCCAGAGGGTGAGGGTCCGAGCACCGAGGAACACAACGCGAGCGCCGATGCGTATGCCGAGTCGACGAAGAAGATGGACTTTCGCATCCGTAAGGAATTGGACAAGCAGGGACGAAGCGAGCAGGCCCGCGACCTGGAGATGAGCTTCGAGAAGTTTGTGGCCTCGCTCTACATGACTACGCTGATGCAACTTGGGCTGGCGGCGCCGCAGGGTGAGAAACCGATGCTTGACCTGATGGGCGCCCGGCAGACTATCGACATTCTGGGCATATTGAACGACAAGACCAAGGGCAACCTGGCGCCGGCGGAAGAGAGCACGCTGCGCAACGTGCTGTACGAGCTGCGCATGGCTTATCTGGAAGTGACCAACCTCATCGCCAACCCGCCCAAGGACGGCGTCCCACCACCCGCGAAGTGATGAACGCCACTCTCACCGTGCTGGGCAGCGGGACCTCGATGGGCGTGCCCACGGTGGGCTGCACCTGCGCGGTGTGCACGTCGACGGACCCGCACGATCGGCGGCTGCGGCCTTCGATCATGGTGCAGTGGGACGGCCACACGGTAGTGATCGACACCTCGCCAGACTTTCGCGAGCAGGCGATTCGCGAGCAAATCCGGCGCATCGATGCGGTTCTGTATACGCACGGACATGCGGATCATATCCTCGGACTCGACGACGTGCGGCCGCTGAGTTTTCCGCGGATTACCGGAGGAGGGAAGATTCCGCTGTACGCCACCGAGAAGACTGCAAACGTGCTGCGCAGCGTGTTCCGCTACATTTTCGATGGCGACTACAAGTACGGCGGATTGGCACAGGTGGAAATTCGCAACGTCGATGGCCCGATCGAGTTGTATGGCGCGAAGTTTGTTCCGCTGGTGGTGAATCATGGCGACTATCCCATCGAGGCGTATCGTTTCGGCTCGGCGGCGTATCTGACGGATTTCAGCTCGATTCCCGACGAGACGATGGCCCAACTGGAAGGCCTGGACATCGTAATTCTCGACGCATTGCGGCGCCATCCGCATCCGACGCACTCGACGCTGGAGAATTCGCTGAAGATCGTCGAGCAACTTAAGCCGAAGCGCGCGTTTTTCACTCACATGTCGCACGACCTGCCGCACGAGGCCACGAATGCCTCGCTGCCGGAGAACGTGCGCCTCTCCTATGACGGGCTCAAGCTCGAATTCGAACTTTAGGGTACCGACCGACGATGCAAGTATTCCGCAAGCTTGAAGAAGTGCCCGCGCAACTGGGTCCGACCGTGGTGAGCGTGGGCAACTTCGACGGGGTGCACGTCGCGCACCAGGCGGTAGTGCGGCACATGGCTGAGCGAGCCCATGCCATCGGAGGTAAAGCGGTGGCGGTCACGTTCGATCCGCACCCGTTGCGTATTCTGCGGCCAGACAGCGCGCCGAAATTGCTGACGCCACTCGAGGTCAAGCTGCAACTGCTGTCGCAGACTGGGGTGGATGCGGTGCTGGTGCTGCCGTTCACGCGTGATTTGTCGCTGATGCCGGCGCATGACTTTGCGCGAAACGTGCTGGTGGATACGCTGCACGCGCGCGAAGTGCACGAAGGCTACAACTTCCATTTCGGCCACAAGGCAGAAGGCAACGTCGAGACGCTTGCCGCGTTCGGGCGCGAGATGGGATTTGACGTACGCACCTATTCCGAGCAACTGCTACGCGGGCATCATGTGTCGAGCAGCGAGATCCGCAAGCTGGTTGCTGCCGGGCGAGTGGACCGGGCGCGCGCGCTGCTGGGGCGGCCGTTCAGCATAATGTCGAACCCCGGACGCGGACGTGGGTACGGAACGCGCTACACCGTGCCGACCGTAAATCTCGCGCGCTACGACGAGCTGGTTCCGGCGAACGGCGTGTACATCACGTGGGTGCGCATCAACGGCGAGTGCTTCGATGCGGTGACCAATGTTGGCGTGCGTCCGACGTTTGGGCCGGACTCGTTCGCCATCGAGAGCCACCTGCTCAACTTCCACGAAATCGAGTTGCTAGCGCAGACGGAGATTGAGCTGATTTTTCTGAAGCGGCTGCGCGACGAGATCAAGTTCGAATCGGTGGGGGCGCTGAAAGAGCAGATCGGGCGCGATGTGGCAAAAGCGCAGAGGTTCTTTAGGATGGTGAAGAGCAGCTGACGAAAAATGCGCGGCCCTAGCATTCGACTTTGCTCAGGGCAGGCTCTTCGGCAGAACGGGGTCTAAGGTCCAATCTTAAAATAGCCTTGGGGCTGCCCAGGAGTAAGGAGTAACTTAATTAGAATAAGGGGGCTGGCTGAAAGCCTGGCCCCCGAGATACATGTCTGCTATGAACAAGGTCCGCAGCAGAACAGCGTCGTATGCGGAAATTCTGTCGATGACCCGTCGAAGCCGTACGTCCCTGCGTAGCTGGATGGATCTTGGTAGTGCCCCACGATGGTCACTGTGGAAGCGCAACCAGCACCGCCGTCGAGGTTTCCATGGATTAGCAGAGTTGGGCCCATGCTTCCCCCGGTAACGACCCCCTTCGGCGAACCGCAAATCGTGCCCTTTATCGTTCCTCCCGTAATGACGAACGGGTAGGTGTTGGGGTTGAACGTGATGCTGATCTGCCATTTCACGCTTGGCCCATTGTAGAGAGTGAGGCAAGCTGTCGCGTGCGCTGTGGCCTTTGCGAATGCCACCGCTTCCTCTGCCGCTATCATCTTGCCCGTTGCGTCGTGTCTGGTTTTCTCACTCATTCACTTACCTCCTCTATGGACTAATCAAAGACTTTATCCGGTACTCCCCTTGTAGCTCCCAACAGCACCACGCACTATCCGTGCCGAAAGGCTCGAATACCCTTCAGATCTCGCTCGATCGAAACCGTTCAGGCGCGTACTTCGCCCCGCGAAAATATGGGAGTTGTAAGTTGCCCTTTAGGTCGCTGCGAAACGATCGTGGTGTTTCTTGCTGCTAGCAGCCTTGCTGCGATGCAAATAATAACTGCAAAACACCTGCCAAATCGGAACCTGTAAAAGCAATTTGACTCTTCCCGCATTTGCAATGATATCCAGCGCCGGGGGTCAATTTCAGATGGATAGCTCGTTCATTTTCGCCTGATGAGGCTATCCGAACGGATACTGACGACTATCCGTTTGGTATTCACCAAGAGTTCAATTGCGCTTTCCCGGTCGCTTGTCACTATGCCCCCGGTTGCCTCGGCTGAAGACTTTCTGCGTCCGTTCCCATCCGAAGGATTCGGCAGGTCGTAAGCCCAGTTTACCGAACACAATGGCGACATATTGTTCAGTTGACAACCGACGTAGCTGCATTAAAAGAAACATATCGTTATGAGAATATATTGACGAAATGATCGGCCGAAAATGGAGCAAGGAGAGATGAAACCATTCAGAGCGTCAGAGTACATCAATCACTGCGAGGACTATCTTGCGCGATCTGGTGTACACGCTGCCAGCAAATACCGCACAACTATGATGATAAAGGTTCGCCGAGTCAAGACCACTGAAGTGGTGACCGATGGTGAAGAGTAGCTGAGAGGAGCTTCCGCATGACCACAACTTTCCGGGATGCACTGCAGGGTAGTAAGCCGCTAATTGGGACACTGTTGACGGTCGCATCGGCAGAAGTTGCCGAAGCTCTGGCCTTGCTGGGCTTCGACTGGATCTTCATCGATCTGGAACATGGAAGCCTGTCGATCAAGGACGCGCAGACGGCGATACAGGCTGTGGCAAATCGCAGCTTTACTCTGGTGCGAGTTCCGGACGGCACGCCGGAAAATATCAAGCGGGTGATGGATACGGGATGCAGCGGCATCATCGTACCTATGGTGAGTTCGGAACCGTATGCGCGAAAAATAGTTGCGCTGGCGAAGTATCCGCCGATGGGCGAACGAAGTGTCGGACTCGGAAGGGCGCAGGGATATGGCTTGCGGTTTGCGGAGTATCTTGCTTCAGCTAACGAGCAGACCTCAGTGGTTGTTCAGATCGAGCATCGCGACGCTATCGCCAGTGTCGACCAGATTGCAGCGGTGCCGGGCATCGATGTCCTTTTCGTCGGTCCGTATGATCTCTCGAACAGCATGGGTCTCGTAGGTCAGGTGAGTCACCCTGATGTGGTGGCCGCCATCGACAAAGTTCGAGCGGCATGCGGCAAAACAAACTTGGCAATGGGAATCTATTGCAGTAACGCTGAGCAGGCCCGCAACGAGATCAAGGCAGGCGTCAGAATGGTGGCTGTCGGCACCGATATCATGCACATGGCCAACTCGGCAAGGTCCACGCTGGAAGCGGTACGAGGCGGCTGAAGACTTCGAGAAGCGCCTTCACGATTGTGATTTCAGATGCGGCGCCGACCACATACTTTGCAGCCGGCGCCGCATTCGATTTCCATCCAACTAAACCGACGGACCATCGGCCTTACGGCAGAATCACCAACGGGCGCATCATGTCGTGCTCCTCGTGCTCAAGAATATGGCAATGCCACACGTACTCGTTTCCGCCGGTTCGCGGACTTGGCGGAACTGCGAACGGAACCTGTGGCAATTTAAATTGCGCGATCACTCGCGTGACTTCACCCGGATTCATGCGCACGGTTTCCTTCCAGCCGCGATAGTTCGGATCGGGAGGGGCAAAAGCCGCATCGGGGACACCGACGTTAGTGAACGGCGCCTTACCCAGCACTTGCACATTCGTTAAGTGGAAATGCATGGGGTGAGTGTCGCCCGTGGTGTTGTATACGTCCCAAATTACGACCTGGCCGTTGTGATAGACCTCGGTTGCCGCATCCATATAGTTGCGGCCGTAGCTGTCGGTGTAGAGCATCTGTCCGGTGCCCACGCGCTGAATGAGCCGGCCGTACGAATCGAAGTCTTCGTTCAGCGTTTTGTTCTCGTGCAGAATGTTCTGGAGCGTTGGGATCGAGGTCAGGATCTCCTGGATGAGACAGTTTGTAGGCCAGCGGAAGTCCATTGCTGGAAGTGAGTGCGTTAAGAGTTGATGCGAAGTTCCATGGGTCGGGCGATCCTTTCAGCGCGACGACTTGGATCTCCATCAGCGTTCGGGTATTCGGACCAAAACCCGGCAGCGTACTGGGTGCACCGCCGATCGCGGTCTGGTCAGGATCGCCGGTGTAGTAGTCGTTGCGGAAATCGCCGCCGGGGAAGGGCGCGGGCGCGTCGTTGTAGAGAATCAGCTTGGAGCCCGGAGGCACGTTGGAGAAGTCGATAATCAAGTCGGCTCGCTCGGCTGGAGCCATCAGCAGGTTGTAAGGGCCATCGGGATTGACTTCATCCTCGTCGTCGGTGGCGAGCAACTGGTTTGAGTTCTTGTTGACATACGTGCCGTTGCTCTTCTTCGCAAATGCGACGGGAAATGGCAGCAAGCCGCCTTCGTTTCCAATCTGGATGAACGCGGGCCCGTCGCTCTTTAGGTTTGGCTCTTTGGATGCGGTTTGCGATTCGTAAAACAAACCCAGGTTGTAGAACCGCGCCTGCGAGCCATTAAGAATCACGAAGCGATATCTGCGTGGCTCGACTTGCAGCACGGGATAGGCTTCGCCGTTGATCACCGGAGTATCAGAGAAGTATTCCGGTACACACGAAATCGCTGGAGGCGGTCCGAGGTTGGGGAAGCCATCTGACGGCGGCCCTAACTCCCAGCGCCCGGTCGTCTCGTCGGACTCATATTGATACGGATACCACAGGTCACCGGGGCGTCCCCACTGGTCGGCTACTTTCTTGAAGCTCTTGTCCTGGATGATCAGCGGCACAGTGTACGCGAGCGGCGGCACCAGTGGAGCATTGCCGCTGGTGAGGCTGTCGACCACCGGGTCGCTCAGCAGGTAGGCCGACGCCATTCCCGCATACGCGTTAAGGCGCGTCGTGCCCATGGCGTGGTCGTGATACCACATCAGTCGGGCGCTTTGGTCGTTGGGATAATAATATTGCGCGACGCCGGGCTGTCCCGAGATTCCGTTCAGGAAGCACTGCCCACCGCCATTGCCGGGGCCCGTGCCCGTCGGCGTGAACCAAGCGAAGGGACCGCCGTCGGAGTTCCAGGGAGTGTGTCCGCCATGCAGGTGGACAACCATGCGATTTTGCGGGCCGTTCGCGCCGTCGAGTGTAGTGTCCACCGGCAGCAGGCTTTGCGGTGGCAGCATGTTCTTCATTTGCATGATGACGGGACGCCCGCGCTCCGCCAGGATCACCGGACCGAGATAGCCCGGCTTGCCGGTAGTTCGATCCAGATATCCCCACAGGTTGGTGGGATTGGGAAGATCAGGGTGCATCTGTTGCTGGAATTGAACAGCGGCAAGCTGATAAAGGTCGGCGCCCAGGTACGCGATCTTGCTGGCGTTCGCCACGGGGATGCCGTTCGCTCCCAAGCCGGGCAGCGGCGAGATGAACTTACGGATTAATGGACTCTGTGAAAATGCCCAGGCAGTACCCTCGCTCCCTTTGAATAGGGCAAGGCCCGTGCCAGCGAGTGCGGTGGTCTTAATGAAGTCTCGGCGGGTAAACATGAAGGCCTCCAGACGAAGTCGCACGGTTCTGTATGTATGCAGGCAGACTAGTCTGGGGATGCACACGTGTCGGTGAGTTGCATCACGTGCGACAGTCCGTGCGTCACTTGGGCGAGCCTCGGGAGAGAGTATTCACCGCTGCGGATCCGAGTTGTGAACAAGACATTAACGCGGGCGAGTTGGACACCGAAACGATGACTTGCAAAGTTTGAAGTTTGCTCGAAACAACAGCTCTTCTGTAGCTTACTTCTTTGCTTCGTCTTTCTTGTACACCGCGCTGAGCGTGCCCTTCTGTTGGGCGATCTTAATCAGCGTGGGATAGAACTGGACGAACGTGGTGTCCACGGCGGCGTGCTGCTCGTGGCAACTGTAGCAGTCCATCGCGTGAGGAAACGGCGTGGTCGGCTTGGTGTCGTCGAACTCATAGAACGCCCAGCCGCCGGGGACGCGTTTGTCTTTGAGATGAACCTCGTGTCCCATGTCGTCGGTGGTCTGAAAGTGTCCTGACTTATTGATCGACGCATTGCTGCCCGCGCCGCGGACTTCGAGCACGAGCATCGTCTGATCGGGCCAGGTGCCGGTTTCCAGGAACGCCTTATACGCTGAGGGATTTACGAACACGTTGTCGAACATGTCGTGTCCCGCCATGCCCGCTATACGCGGCGCGTAGCTCATGTTGAGTCCGCTGGTCAGGTAGATCCATTCGCGGTAGTTGGCTGGGAACTCCAGCTTGCCGTCGGCGGTGAATACCGGGACGTCGGCACTTCGCGCATGGCTGGCCTGAGGAGTCTGTGCCACTGCGAATGCCACGAGCGCCAATATGTAAGTTGTCCAGAGGATGAGTCGCCATTTCCAGCCTTGGTGCATCTTCATTTTTTTCGTTTCTCCGAACCCGCACCCATTCTGACCCAGTGGGCTCCGCCATCGGTGGAATATTCGGACCACCAGTCGATGTGGTCCGGAGTGCGAAACTCGTTGGTGGTGCGGAACTGCACCGTCTTGCCCTTGATCTCGTTCTTGCTCTGATACTCCCAATGATTGCCGTCGGCCGAGATGACGAGATCGGTGCTGCGCGGACGCTCGCCCTTTGGAGACAGCCCATAGAAGTGGAAGGCGGAATTCTCCGCGTCAAAAACGTAAACGGAAAGGTCGCGGTCGGGCTTGCCATCGACCATAAGCGACTGGTCGCAAATCAGGAAAATGTGGTCGGGAGACCATCCGCAGTTACTGACGCCGGTGACCGTGCTGGCTTTGCTGTAATCGGTATCGAGCATCTTGCCTTCGAGAGGCCAAGTGCCGCCAACCCAGCGACCAAGAACCTCTGCGGTAGGCTTATCGGCGGCGAAGACCGGCAGGGAAGCGCAGAGAATCAGCGTGGCGATCAACGTTTTCATGACACCTCCGAGAATCATCTGCGGTCTGACAGCCGCGTGGAAGCGCACTGAGCATAAGGTACGACGGCGACTAATGCCAGCGGCGGGTGACGAAGTGCGTGAAATCACGGTCCGGCCGCGCGACATTCATTACAATATCGGCATGGACTCATTCATCATTGCAGGCAAACAGTTTCGCTCACGCCTCATCGTGGGCACGGGCAAGTACAAGTCAGGGCAAGAGACGGCGCGCGCCATCGAGGCTTCGGGCGCGGAGATGGTCACCGTTGCAGTGCGCCGCGTCAACCTCGACCGCAGTAAAGAGTCGCTGCTCGACTTCATCGATCCGCAGAAGTATTTTCTGTTGCCCAACACCGCAGGGTGCTATACGGCCGATGAAGCCATCCGCACGGCGCGCCTGGGCCGCGAGGTCGGCCTGTCGGACTGGGTGAAGATTGAGGTAATCGGCGACCAGCAAACTTTGTTTCCTGACGTGCAGGCGACGATCGAGGCGACCCGCATATTAGTGAAGGAAGGCTTCACTGTTTTGCCGTATACATCTGATGACATTGTAGTTGCAAAGAGACTGATTGACGCCGGTGCAAGCGCCGTGATGCCGCTGGGTGCGCCGATTGGTAGTGGTCTCGGCATCCAGAACCTGCCCAGCATGCGTATTCTGCGGGAGATCATTACCGATGTTCCGCTGATCGTGGATGCGGGCGTGGGGACTGCGTCGGACGCGACCATCGCGATGGAGTTGGGCATGGATGGCGTGCTGATGAACACGGGCATCGCCGGCGCGCAGGACCCGGTTCTGATGGCTGAGGCGATGAAGGGAGCAGTCATCGCTGGGCGACAGGCGTTTCTCTCCGGTCGCATGCCGAAGAAGCTCTATGCCACCGCCAGCTCTCCGCTGGAAGGCGTCGTGCGGTAGGATTTTCGATCTCCTCGCTGACAACGGGCCAGAAGGGCGGGTCGCCCGACTAAGGTTTATCCTCCCAAGCATGCGGTTCGCGATAATTGCGCTGTGCGCCCTTATTCTGATCACCACTGCCATGGGACAACCCGGTCCTGGTCCGAATCAACGCGTGGTAATCGCCGTCAGCACCGTTTTCGACGGCGAGGGCCACGTGCTGCACGACACGCGCATCGTGATCGAGGGCAGCAGAATCATTGCCATCGATCCCAAAGCAGAACCGATTGACTACGACCTGCGCGGCCTGACGGTGATGCCCGGCTGGATCGACTCGCACGTGCATATCGCGTGGAGCTTCGGCAAGGACGGCAAGAGCGGCAGTCCGGGCGGAACGCCGGAAGAGGTTGCGTATCAGGTCGCCTCAAACGCCTGGGTAACGCTGATGGCCGGATTCACCACGGTGCAAAGCGTCGGCTCGCCGGCCGATGTCCCGTTGCGCAATGCTATCAATAAGGGCGAGATTCCCGGGCCACGCATTTTCACCTCCGCTGAGCCACTCATGGGGCAAGGCGAAAAGTCCGGTACACCCGACCAGATCCGGGCATTCGTCGGGAAGCAAAAGGCCGCGGGCGCGGATCTGATCAAAATTTTCGCCAACTACAGTATCCGCAAACCCGACATGATGCTTTCGCCGGAGCAATTACACGCGGCTTGCGATGAAGCGAAAAAGCAGGGACTACGCACGCTCGTGCACGCCTACGGAGAGGCCGTGCACGCAGCGACCGTCGCCGGCTGCACGGAGGTCGAGCACGGTGTGCTGGCGACCGACGATGATCTCAAGCTGATGGCGGAGAAGGGAACCTATCTCGATCCGCAGGCCGGTTTGGTGTGGGAGAACTACCTGCAGAATAAAGAGAAGTTCGTTGGCACTCCAGGCTACCCGGCGACGCTGGACGGTTTCGCGTCGATGGAAGCGCTGATTCCGATGTATCGCGACTTCATGAAGCGCGCGTACAAAGTGCCCGGACTGAAGATCGTCTTCGGTTCCGATGCGGTAGCGGGCGCGCACGGCCGCAATGCCGAAGAGTTCGTCGATCGCGTGCAGGATGCCGGTATCGATCCCATGACCGCGATGGTGTCGGCCAACTCGCTCGCCGCCGAGGCAATGGGAATGGGCGATCAGATCGGTTCGATCGCGCCCGGCATGCAAGCTGACATCATTGCGCTCGACGGCGATCCGCTGAAAGACATCGCTGCTGTGCGGAACGTCGTGTTCGTGATGAAAGGCGGCGTGGTTTACAAGAGTGCAGCGCGCAGCCACACCGCAGTCAAGGCCGAGTAACCGACGCCTGCTCTCCCGCCAGCTCAAAACAGTTCGCCGCCATGTCCACTACCTCGCGGCCGATTTCCAGTGAGGCCGTCGCTGCGGGAGAAGGCACATTGCAGACGTGAATCATGAGGCGGCTATGCACAAAGCGGAAGTCATCGAGCAGATTGCCGTTGCGGTCCACCGCCTGAGCACGCACGCCGGAGCCGCCCGACGCGAGGTCGGCTTCGGTCAGTTCCGGAACCATCTGTTGTAGCGCGCGAGTGAAGGCCGGCTTGATCCATGCGCGATACTGCTCGGCCATGCCCATCTTCCAGTACTTGCGCGCCATTCGCCAAAAGCCCCGATAGCGCAGCATGTCGACGGCTTCACTCATGTCGGGTGCAGTGCCGGAGTAGCCTTCGCGGCGAAATGCCAGCAGCGCGTTCGGTCCGGCCTCGACGCTGCCGTCCACATGGCGGGTGAAGTGGACACCGAGGAATGGGAAGCGCGGATCAGGGACTGGATAAATTGGGTTCCTCACCAGGAAGCGCCGCTCTGGCTTGATCTCGTAATACTCGCCGCGGAAGGGAATGATTTCGAGGTCGGTTTTGCATCCGGCCATGCGGGTGATGGTGTCGCTATAGAGTCCCGCGCAATTAATGGCATAGCTAGCGCGAAACGCACCCGCTGTGGTTTCGACGATATTGGCAGCGCCGTCATCGCGCAAACCGACTACCTTGGCGCTCAGGCGAATCTCGCCGCCAGCGCGTTCAATGAGCTCGGCATACTTTTTGGCGACCTCTTTGTAATCCACGATGCCCGTTGAGGGGACGTGCAGTGCGCAGATTCCTTCGCAGTGCGGCTCAATCTCGCGGAATTCGTCGCCTTCGAGCATGCGCAAGCGCTCGACGCTGTTGGCGATGCCGCGCTCGTGCAACTGCTTAAGGCGAGGAACTTCGTCGGGCGCGGTGGCCACCACCAGTTTGCCGCATTCTTCGTAAGCGATGCCGTGTTCCTGGCAGAAGCGCTTCATGGAGGCGCAACCGGCGACGCAATTGCGGGCCTTCAGCGAGCCGGTGCGGTAATACAGGCCGGAATGGATGACGCCACTGTTGTGCCCGGTCTGGTGGGCAGCGACGTGGTCTTCTTTCTCTACGACGAGCAGGCGCTTGCCGGGGAAGCGGCGGGCGTATTCGAGCGCGGTTGCGAGTCCGACAATGCCTGCGCCAATGATGAGTAAATCTGCCTGTCTATCTGCCATGAACGCCCGCCTGATGGAACATTGATTATACGAAGCGCGCGCACCCAAATACTGTGATAACGGACACATCACCGGCTTTGCCGAGGGAGTAAGCTTTTCTCGCAAGGGCGGCGGTCGATAGGGGCGAAGCATGCGCGCATTGGTCACCGGGGGAGCGGGATTTCTGGGTTCACATCTGTGCGACGCCTTGTTGGGCGAAGGACACTCTGTGGTGTGTGCGGACAACTTGCTGACTGGGCGCAGGGAAAACCTCACGCACCTGGCGCGCGAGCCGCGCTTCGAGTTTCTCCAGCAGGACGTCTGCCACGCCTTCGATCCGGGCAAGTTGGATTATGTTTTTCACTTCGCCTCGCCCGCCAGCCCAGTGGATTACCTGAAGCACGGTATCGAAACCCTGCAGGTCGGTTCGGCGGGAACGCTCAACTGCCTGGAAATCGCGAAGAAGTTCAACGCGAAGTTCCTGCTGGCATCAACGTCGGAATGCTACGGGGATCCGCAAGAGCATCCTCAGAAAGAAGGTTACTGGGGACACGTGAATCCCGTCGGCCCACGCTCGGTATATGACGAGGCCAAGCGTTTTGCCGAGGCCGCCACCATGGCCTACCACCGCTATCATCACGTGGACACGCGCATTGTGCGCATCTTCAACACCCACGGGCCGCGCCTGCAGATTAACGACGGGCGCGTGATCTCCAACTTCATGAAGCAGGCGCTGCGCGGCCAACCTCTCACCGTTTATGGCGATGGGCTGCAGACCCGCAGCTTCTGCTACGTGAGCGACGAGATCGAGGGCATCCTCGCGCTATCGAAGGTGCACGAATCTTTGCCCACGAACATCGGCAACCCGCAAGAGTTCACGATTCTCGAGTGCGCCAAAACAGTGCTGGAAGTCACCGGCTCGGACAGCCAGGTTCGTTTTGAACCGTTGCCGGAAGACGATCCGAAGCAACGCCGTCCCGATATCACGAAGGCGCGAGCTCTACTGGGATGGGCGCCCAAAATCGACCTGCTGACAGGATTGCGATTGTCGCTGGACTATTTCAAGGCGACGGTGCGTGCCCAGCCGGAGTCAGCCCACAAATAGACGGCGCTCAGCCGCAACCGTCTCGTACAATTCGTATGTCAAGGCAAACGGTATCTGCATGGATCCTCACGCCGAGTTCGAAGAGTTGCGTCGCGAAAGCGAGTCGTGGTGGTACACCACGCGACGCAAAATTCTGCGCGAGGCGGCAGCCCAGGCCATCCACGGCCGGAGTGAAGCGCGCGTGCTCGACCTCGGTTGCACCGCTCAATTAGAGTTCGACGACCCATCGCTCTATCGAGCGTGCAACATCGAAGCCTCGCTGAAAACGCTGGCGTTCCGGCAAACGGAGGGCGACACCAGCCTGGTTTGCTCGCGCGTGGAGGAACTGTCGCTCGCATCCAACTCATTCGACGCCGTGGTTGCTGGCGACGTGCTGCAGTCGGTGCCTGACGACGTGATGGCGCTGCGCGAGATGCGCCGCGTGCTGAAAGATGGCGGCCTGCTGTGCCTGACGGTACCGGCGTATCCGTTCCTGTGGGGCGACGACGACGAGCGGCGCGGACATCAGCGCCGCTACACCATCAGCGAACTGCGGCGTAAGCTGAACACCTGCGGCTTCCACATTCATCGCGCGTCGTACTTTGTGGCCAGCGCATTTCCACCGCTGGTGGCGGGTCGCATAGCGAAAGACATCTTCCACAAATCGGTGACGCGGCACCAGCACTACCCGCAAGCCTCGCGTTTGGCGAACGCGGCCATGACTGCGCTGCTCGACGGCGAGCGCCACTTGATGCACTACATCAACTTGCCGTTTGGGACGCGGGTGGTGTGCTGGGCGCTCAAGCCCGCATTGGTCGCCGAGACCGTGACCTTGCCGGCGTGGGAGCGGCAATGGTCGCGCAATCCGCTGGCCCAAGGCAGCGGGTGAGACGGTAGAATCAGTACGTGGCTGTCCTGCGAAATATTTTCCACAACACCGGCACGACCCTGGAGATGATCAAGTGGGAGCACTCGGTGCTCACCCTCCCCTTTGGCCTGACCGGCGCCGTGCTGGCGGCGCGGGGCATTCCCAATCTGCGCACTTCGATTTGGATCATCGTGGCGCTGGTGTCGGCGCGCTCGGCGGCCATGGCCTTCAACCGTTTGGTCGATGCGGACATTGACGCGGAAAATCCGCGCACAAAAATTCGCGCCCTTCCGGCCGGCAAGCTGTCGAAGCAGTTCGTGCTCGGCTTCGTGATCGTCACTTCGGCGATCCTGATGTTCGCCGCGTGGCAACTGAACCCTCTGTCGTTCTACCTCTCGCCAGTGGCGCTGGCGATCGTCTTCTTCTATTCGTTCACGAAGCGATTCACGCGCTGGGCACACGTGGTGCTGGGGCTGGCGATGGGCATCGCTCCCGCTGCCGCGTGGATCGCAGTGCGTGGCTCATTCGACCCTCGCATTCTATCGCTGGCGGGCGCGGTAGTTTTCTGGGGAGCCGGCTTCGACATTCTTTATAGCTGCCAGGATTACGAGTTCGATCGCGAGGCAAATGTTTATTCCGTCCCCAAGGCTTTCGGCATTCGCAATTCGCTGCTAATTGCCCGGGCGTTCCACGTCGTAACAGTGCTGTTGCTGGGGGCGATGGTGGCGGCGTTCGGATTAGGCGAAATCGCGATGGTGGGTGTGGCGCTGGTCGCGTTGCTCTTGATCTACGAGCATTCGCTGGTCAAACACGACGACCTGAGCCGGGTGAACGCCGCTTTCTTCACCATGAACGGCTTCATCTCGATGGGCTTCCTGTTGTTTATCGCCGCTGACGTAATGTTAGCGCGCTGATTCATAGTCACATCCGTCTGTGATTTCGTTGCCGGGGTGCGTTATCATTGAACGGATGGCCACCGTAGCGCAGCAGACCAGCCAAGCCAGGAAGCAGCATCCTTTTCAGACCGAGGATCCGCGCCTGAAACCCATCGCCGATAAGGTGATGGCGCAGGAGCGCTTATCGGAAGACGACGCTCTCGCGCTCTATCGCTCGGGTGACATTCTGGCTATTGGATGGCTGGCGAACCATGTGCGTGAGCGCATGCACGGCGACATCGCCTACTTTAACGTCAACCGGCACATCAATTACACGAATGTTTGCGTGGCGGCGTGCCGCCTGTGTGCCTTCGGACGCAAGAAAGACGCGCCGGGTGCGTACACCATGGCGCTGCAAGAAGTTTGGGACACCGCAGCCACGGGCTACACCGAAGCGGTGACCGAGTTCCACATCGTCGGCGGACTGCACGCCGACCTGCCATTCCAGTATTACCCTGACATGATTGCCGGGCTGAAGCAGCGTTTCCCGCAGGTTCACCTGAAGGGCTTCACCATGGTGGAGATTTCTTTCTTCGCAAAGATCGGCAAGATGACGCCACGCGAAGTTCTGGTGAAGCTGAAAGAGGCGGGACTAGACTCGATGCCGGGCGGAGGCGCTGAGATTTTCTCCGACCGCGTGCGGCACATCATTTGCGATCACAAAATTGACGGCGACGACTGGCTGGCCATCGCGCGCACTGCGCACGAAGTCGGGCTCAAGTCGAATGCGACTATGCTCTATGGCCACATTGAGCACGACGAAGACCGCGTCGATCACCTGCTGAAGCTACGCGCGTTGCAGGACGACACCCACGGCTTCCAGACCTTCATACCGCTCGCGTTCCATCCTGACAATACGCCGCTGCAGCATCTGCCCAAGACCACCGGCATGCTCGATCTGAAGCAGATCGCAGTATCGCGACTGGTGCTCGACAACTTCCCGCACATCAAGTCATACTGGCAGATGGTGACGCCAAAGATGGCGCAGATCACATTGCGCTTCGGCGCCGACGACATTGATGGCACCGTAGTCGAGGAAAAGATTTACCACGACGCGGGCGCGACCACGCCGCAGGGATTGAGTCGCCAGGATTTGATCCGTCTCATTACCGAGGCCGGGCGCGTGCCGTTTGAGCGTGACACGCTCTATCGACCGGTTACGCGCACCGAGACCACGGTGACCGTAGCGGTCTAAGAAAACTACTTCTGTTCTGGCTTCAGCCGTTTCCCGCCCGGCATCGGCGGCCAACCCAACGACGCTCCCTGGAACATCGGCGTCGCTTTCTCGTAGCGCTTGCCCTTGTCGTCATGCACCGCAAAGCGCCGCGGATGATCGGCCGGACCTGCCCACAGCGATACGCCCGCAAAGACGCCGTCATTGCGCAGAATGTAGTACGTCATGTCCATGTACGCGAGTTTGCGCATGTCGCCGTTGTAGTTGCGCACGATGCGCTGTAGTGCGTCCATTCCAGCCTCTTCCGGCGACATGCCGTGCCGCATATTTTCCACGATGGTGTGCGCGCCGCAAATCTTGATGTTCTCTTCGCCGTTGCCGGTTGCGCCCGCTGAGCCCACGTCCTGGTCGCAGTAACATCCCGCGCCGATGATCGGCGAGTCGCCCGCGCGCCCGGCAATCTTCCACGCCAGCCCGCTGGTCGTGGTTGCGCCCGACATCTCGCCCTTAGTATTCAGTGCGGAGCAATTGATCGTGCCGGTCGGCGGCTTCAGAACGCGCTCGATAACGGCCATGCGGAACTCCGGCTCGATGCCGATCTTTGCCGCCAGCTTCTCCATCTTCTCGATGAGCGGCTGAACTTCGGTATTGTCTCCGGCGGTGTCGGGAAACTTGAAGTTGGGGCTGGCGATGCCCGGTCCCCACCAGTCATCGTTCGACATAGTTTCGCGCCACAATTGCCACGTCTTGCGCGAGCGCTCGGTCAGCAGGTTCTCTTTGGGGTAACCCATCAGCAGGCCAAACTTCGACGCCCCTTCGCCCACCAGCATGACGTGGCCCGTATGCTCCATCACCGTCTTCGACAGCAGCGATACGTTCTTGATGTCGTGCACGCCGGCGACCGAACCCGCCATGCGCGTTGGCCCGTGCATGCAGCAGGCATCGAGCTCGACTACGCAGTCTTCGTTCGGTAGTCCGCCAAGTCCTACACTGTCGTCATTAGGATCATCTTCGGGACCGGTGATGACCTGCATGATTGCGTCGAGGGTGTCGCCGCCGCTGGAGAGAACAGCATAGCCGCGGTCGAGATAGTTGTAGCCGTTAGCGGCGCAGATCAGAACCGGAGATTTGGGTTTCGGCCCGGGTGGCGGTGGCTTGTAGCCCGGAGTCTGTTGCGCCTGTAGATCGAGAGCGAGTGAAGCCGATGCGGCGGCAGTAGTGGCAAGGAAATCGCGGCGAGTCAATGTCATTGTTTTGTCCAAAACGAAATCGATTGGCAGGATAGCACGTGGAAATCAGTTGCCAGTCGCCAGTTTTGCACCGCGGCGGAAATGGAGCAAACGGAGAAGGCCGTCGCATGTCATACGAGCACTAGCGCACGGTCGGGAACAGCGGGTTCGTCGTCAGCAGATGCTTGAAATATTCGTCTTTCCAGGTCGGATTGATGCGGTCGAGGAGCAGCGCTTCGGCAGCTCCGAACGAGTAAAACACCTCGCGCTTCGACTGCGTGATATCGATGTGCTTCAGTTCGTCGAGCGTCCGCGATCGGGCCGTCAGGGCGTAGGTGCTGAACGGTGTGTAGTCCGAC
Organism: uncultured Acidobacteriaceae bacterium; assembly: GCA_963749635.1. Lineage (GTDB taxonomy): Bacteria > Acidobacteriota > Terriglobia > Terriglobales > Acidobacteriaceae > DASRAA01. Next base: position 178,590 of record CAVVNW010000003.1, on the reverse strand, counting down.
AATGCGGCGAATGCTGCTGACGGCTGGTAGTCGCCGGCGGCTTCGGCCGACCTGATTTGGACGTAGCGGGCGACGCCCTCCTGCCACAGTTGGAAGCTGAAGTACTTGTGATCGTCGGGCATGAGTTGCGCGAGGAACTGCTTGCGGTCTTTGAGGTACTGCTTGCTGAGCTGAGCAAACTTCTGCTGGTCGACTTCGTTCAACGCCTTCAATAGCGAGTTGCGCAGATAGTCGAATCCCTGCGCGATTTCCGGTACCTCGTAAGGAAACGGATAATTCAGCATCCACATGCCGGTGGTGTCGCCCTTGCTCAATCCGAGATCGTTGACGGCCTTCAGGTAATCCGGCTGCGCCCACTGCAGTTGATGAAAATGCTCGTGCATCACGACGATGAGCCACGGCGTGCTGGTCTGGCTCGACGTGCTCTTCGGCTCACCGATCACAATCGTTGGGGGAAAACCAAACGCCGGAAAGGTCGCCTGCAAGTTGGTAGGGAACTGGCGCGGTCGCGCGTAAACATCGTCGGCGACTTTCGCGAAGTCCTTCGGAGGCGTGGGGAAGTGCGTCAAATATTCGGTGTCGGCCGTGACCAACAGCAATGGAGCAGGCGTCTTGCTCCATCCTGTCCAGACTTTGTCCTGAATCTGGTCTGAAAGCCGATAGAACTCGTTGATGCGTACTGCATCGTCGGCGGGCAGAGGTTTTGGCGCCTGGGCGAAGAGCGCTGTCGAGAGTGAGAAGGCGACGAATAGAGAACGCATTGCGAAGTTGGACGGCGAGCTATTTTGGCGGTTGGTAGAAAAAACCCCCACACAAGCAAAGCCGACTTGTGTGGGGCACCCGTTAAGGAGGCTAAGTTTCACACCGCAACTTTGGCAGGCGTGCTCTGGTCGGCACGATAGCGCAGTTGCGCGGCGATCCGGCCGATCTTGTCGAACTGCTCGTCGTCGCCGATATACACCAGCTCCAGCCCGTCGCGTACGGCGTGACCGACGATGGCATCTCCCAGGTCGGCAAGCTCGGTATTGGGCTTGCCGCAAATCACGCAATCCGAGGCGATGTGGTAATCCATGTGTCCACAGTGATAGCACTTCACACCCGGCGCGCTGAAGCTAGAGGCGATCAGCAGCGTCTGCACCTCGCCGGCTTCGAGCGAGCGCAACACCCGCCGCAGCCCGATCGCCCCGCGCCCATTGCGATGGGCCTCGCCAACAACTTCGGTGATCAACGCCTGCTTGCGCTGCTCGTCGTGCTGTTGCAATTGTTCCATTGCAATCTGCTTCACCTGGTCCGGCGTCGCCGTTTTGGCGTCAATGCGGAAGCGTCCCACCAACCGCTGCCGCACGTAGGTACGAAGATGCGGTTCGAACTCCGACCAGATGTCGTCATGGCAGCCGATGAGCAGTTTCTCGCACCCGCCACTCTCGAAGTGTCCGGCAATGGCGTCGGAGACGAATTTAAAGTGTTGCATGGCCTCGTTCATGACACGGCGCTCCGCGTGGCCGGCGTCGTAGCCACTCAAGCCATCGCTGCGTCCGCGGCGCGTCAGTTCGTTGATGAAGTCCAGCTTCTCGACTATCATCCCGTCCGAAATCTCAAAGACGCGCGCCTTGGTGCGATCCACCAGCGCCACGCAGGCGTGTTGTATCGAGTCGAAAACTGCGGCCAGCGGTTTCAGGTGAAATCGCTGGTTGAGAATCACCGTGCTCTTTGACAGCCTGGCGGGCACATCGAACTCGCGCCAGTATCCTTGGGCAGAGCAGGCGAAGACCGCTTTGCCCTTGCGGCCGTTGCTGCGCAGCGCGTCGGTCATTTCGAGAATGCGCTGCAAGTCCGGGCGCGCAAGCTTGTGCTCGGCTTTGTTTTTTTCCGCGTCGCGGAGCGCGCTGTTGACCAGGTCTTTGACCAGGATGGCCTCGTCACGGTGCGAACGGTTGGACGGCGTCGTGGGCTGATGATAAAACGTGACCGCACAGCCCTCCGGCGAATGGAAATTGGCTAACTCTCGGATGTCATCTCTTGTGATCATTCCGCTTCTCCTACTAGGTCATGATGAAAAGAGGGGAGGCCCCGATTCAGAGCGGAGGTCTCAGGTGTTATGGATATACTCCTTCGCGTGCTGGTTGAAAAGGAACTTGATGGGCAAGGCGCGTTGCAGGTGCTCGCGGGCCTTGCGGACGGACACGCGCACCTCCTCCAGCGGGCGGTTGGTGATGACGGCAATCTCTTCCTGGCTGAAGCCCTCGACCGCATGCAGAATGAAGACCTCGCGGTCGGTGCGGCCGGCATCGCGTAGCGCCAGTTGCACCAGCGTGATTAGCTCCTGCCGAGAAGCCATCTCTTCAGGATTGCCGGCATGACCGTCAGCAATCGTATCTTCTTCGAGCAGCCGGTCGTCAGGCTGGTGAAATTGCAGGCGCGCTTCATCGCTAGCCTGAACGTTGGGCGTGCTGTGCCGGCGTTCCAGCGGTACATCGCCGGGATTTCCGTCGCCCGCGGCGATGCGGTCGATGGCCTCACTCGCCAGACGGTAAAGCCACGGTTCGATCTTGATGCGCTCCGGCTTTTCCAACTCATCGCTGAGCGCAGTGGCAATGGCCTCCGCCACTACATCTTCCGTAGCGACTTGGTCGGGTGTAAGTTCCCCCAAGCTTTCGCGATAGGCGATCTGGCGCTCCACGAATCCCTCGAGGCGCGGCAGGCTGACATCGATATAGCTGGCGATGTCCACCGACGAGACCGCTTCGGGACGAACTATCGCGATGGTGTTTTCGAAGGATGCAATCTCTGCCGCGCGCCGGTCGGTGGTGCGATGACGCATCCACTTATGTTTGCTGCGCAGCACTTGCTTGTGCCGCTTGAGCTGCTCAGTCAGGGCGTCGAAGGCTGCCTTGATGGCTGTCGTGGCTACAGGGCTCTTCTCCTGTGCCGCCATCTGTCCTGAAGGCAAGCGCAGGTTCAGCGACACGACAAAGCCCTCGCGCGCCGAGCTTTCCTCCACGATGCCTTTGATATGCACCAGTTCGGGACGAAAAACTTGCAGGTACTTATTCAGTTTTTCCAGTTGATGTTTGACTTGCTTTTCGAGGTCGGCGGTTTTGGAAATCCTGTAGCTGAAATGGACGTTCATGAGTACCTCTTCGCAGGGAACGGTTCCAGCTGAAGCGACGTTCTTCTAGCGCCAGTTTACTCCTGTTGGCAAATGGTCAAGCGAAAAACGACAGTCGGGTTGCTCCTTCCGACCGGGTTGGAATTAAACCCGAGATGGGGAAATCGCCCGTCGCGCAAGCACTCCCGCAAACCGCCGCAGCGCACAAAAAGCGAAGTCTTCCAACGCAGAACAGGCCCTCCCTTCGCGGGAGAGCCTGATGTTTTCTCGCGAATTCGCAAACTGGCTACGGGATACGGACCTTTGCATCCGGACTCTTGCTCACGTGGATGCTCTCAATGAAACGCACCTTGCGGTTCTGCATCTTCATTACCAGCGACGAAGTGCGAACGCCGTCGCCGAAGAAGCGCACGCCTTTGAGCAAGGGACCGTCGGTCACACCCGTGGCTGCAAATACGATGTTTTTCCCCGGAGCGAGTTCTTCTGCCGTGTAGATCCGCTTGGGATCCTTGATGCCCATGTCTTGCATCCGCTCGGCCTGCTCTGGCGTATAGCCGGTCAACCGTCCAACCATGTAGCCGTTGAGGCAGCGGATAGCGGCCGCAGTAATGACGCCTTCCGGTGCGCCGCCCGCTCCCATCACGGCATGCACCCCCGATCCGAGCATGGCCGCTGCAACGCCCGGTGAAAGGTCGCCGTCGGAGATCAGCAGAATACGCGCTCCCGCTTTGCGCACATCGGCGATCAGCTTCTCGTGACGCGGCCTATCGAGAATCACGATGACCAGGTCTTCGATTTTGCGGCCCAGCACTTTGGCAATCACGGCGAGGTTGTGGCCCACTGGCGCTTCCAGATCGACCATGCCTTTGCACGACGGGCCGACTACCATCTTTTCCATATAGCAGTCCGGCGCGTGCAGCAATCCTCCGCGCTCGGATGCCGCCAAAACGGTGATTGCGCCGGGCAGTCCGTTGGCGCAAAGGTTGGTGCCCTCCAGCGGATCGACAGCGATGTCAACCTGGGGATACTCGCCGCCATCGTTCTTGCCGACCTTCTCGCCGATATAGAGCATGGGCGCTTCGTCGCGCTCGCCTTCGCCGATGACGATGGTGCCATCCATCGGAACGGAGTCCATTACCGAGCGCATGGCCTCAGTCGCCATTTGGTCGGCGCGTTTGCGATCGCCCTGGCCCATGGTTTTGGCCGAGGCGACAGCCGCCTCTTCGACCACGCGCAGAAACTCCAGCGCCAGATCAGCTTCAAAGTTGTTCCGAGGCGCATACTGTGACGCGTCAGGTGTAGATTTGAGTTCGCTCTCAACCTTGGTAGCCATGCGGTCTCCGTGGCAGACGCTGACCGCGCAAAGGAATGCGGTCACGCCAATGCAATGAGAATGCTGGAGGATCGCCCAGCGTGCGGGCACCCAAGCAGACCAAATAAGGATACACGCAACCGTCAACCGGGAGTGTGAGACGAATCACATCCCCCTGGCGAATAGCGATGCATTCGACACTGTGCTGCGTTTACGCCGAATCCGCGGTTTGGGATCGCCGCAAGCGCCAGTGAGTTGTGCCAAAGTCGCTACCCCTTCTCGACGGCGCGCGTTTAACCTTCAGACGAGGCGAATCAAGGTGACAGTCCGTGTTTCGATAATTGCACTGCTAACGACCTCGATACTGGCGCTGGCTTGCTTCGGGCAGAACTCCCCGAACCTGTCGGGAAATCCCACGGCAGCGGCTTGGGGAGCGGCAGGCACAGTGTGGGGCGGCGATCACCTCGAATTAGATGTCACAGCGGATGGCGCTAACCTGGACTTCGATTGCGCCTCGGGGACGATCACACAGTCATTAGCGGTTGATGCGCACGGAGTTTTTCGCGCTAGGGGAACTCTTGCCCGCGAGCGTCCCGGACCAGTGACGCGCGACAGCCCCGGTCCTGCGCAGGCCACGTACGCTGGCACGATCCAGGGAGACACGATGCACTTGGTTGTCTCGTCCGGAAGCCCAGAACCTTACGGTGAATATGTTCTGACGCGCGGCAAGCCGGGGCGCGTGGTGAAGTGCAAGTGATGGAATAGCCGCCGTTCAACACTTCTACTTATCATCTTCCGGTTCCGCCAGAAGATCTCCGAGCCGATCCAAGCGGCTTTCCCAGGGTGAACGCCGATCTTTGATCCATTGCTCAAGTGCAGAGAAGCCCGCCGGGTCGAGTTGGCAGGTGCGCACTCGTCCCAGCTTCTCTGTGCGCACGAGCCCACATTCTTCCAGCACTTGCAGATGCTGAACTACCGCCGTCAGAGTCATATCGAACGGCTCCGCTAATTGCGAAACCGACAGCACGCCTTCGCCAAGCTTTTCGACCATGGCCCGCCGGGTGGGATCGCCAAGTGCGTGAAACACGCGGTCTATATCGATTTTTCGTCCGTGCATAGATCGTATCGTTTCCAACGGACTCACAGAACTACCGGGCCAGCTGCGTCTCCAGGTTGTCGAGTAGTTTGCGCCATCCGCCTTCGCGCATCTTTGGACCGTCGGCGCCTTCGTAAAACGCTCCCTGGTGAGTGCAGATCAGGTCGGTGCCTTTGTCGGTCGGCAGCATTTCGATGGTGACCAGCGACGACGAGATGCGTTTCCCGCCCATCGTCATGGTGTATTCGACAAAGCGGAACGACCTCGGAGCATGAGGCGAGCTCGGTTGTTCGCAAATCAGACAAGATTAGGGGCAACACGTATAGAATATTTGGCAACGACAGATGTACCGACGGGTTCCAGGCCCCTTCGGAATTCGTGAACCGTATTCAATCTGGCCGCACTGTCTGTGGACACTCGCCTCACTTCGTCCCGCGCTCCGTCTGTAACTCCTGCGCCGGGTGGAAGATGAAAATCGGATTGACAATACCGCTCCTCCTGTTTGCTCCTGCATTGATGTTGTCGCAAGCACCGCCGACGAGTTCTGAACCGAGCGGCGCACCGCCGGCAACTGTAGCCGGCACCCCTACGAGCGCCATCGCTCCAGACCTGGACAGGCTACAGGCCGTGGCCTCGCAGGCTAATACCGTGATCGGGCGGTTGGGCATCCAAAAATGGAAGACCAGCAGCGAGGCCAGGAGCACAGCACAAGCAGATGCTGATTCAGCGCAGCGCAACCTGAAGTCGGCATTACCCGTATTGATTGATGCCGTTCGTTCGGCTCCTGGGGACGTGAACGCCGAGTTCAAGCTATATCGCAATCTGAACGCACTCTATGACGTCTTCGGAACGCTGACCGAAGCGACTCGTGTTTTTGGTCAGAAAGGCGACTACGCTGAACTGTCGCAGCAATCGCAAACGATTAGTTCCATTCGTCGCAAGCTGGGAGAGAACCTGGAGCAGTTGACGGCCACCACCCAAAAACAACTCGATCAAATGCGGCTTCAGATCAAGTCCCAACAGGAACAATTGGCCTCAGCCCAGGCGGCGGCAGCAGAAGCGCGCAAGCAAGTTGAACTGGCCCAAGCTGAGCCACCCAAGAAGACTGCAACCAAGAAGAAGGCTGTGGCGAAAAAACCAACCAGTGCGACCAGCGGCTCCAATGTGAATTCCTCCGGTTCGAACACCAATGGCCAGCCGGCGGCTGTCACCACTACGCCCAAGTCCTAATATCCAAAAGCCTCAGGTGCCAAGAATCCAGGCCACTTTCCGGTCGTAAAGGATAGGAACGGTCTGCCGGCTCCAGCCTTGTAGAATTGTTCATCGTCTAACCCGCAACAGGGCGAACCTGGCGTGAAAAATTGCAAATGTGAAGTGCGCGGAAAGCTGAGGTGCGCGTGGGCTCGCGGAACATTCCAACAGGGGCCGGTGGAGGCAACCTGACCGTCGTCGGCAGAATTCTTCTGCTCGTGCTGACAGTCTGGGCGCTGGCGATGATCGTTCCCGGCTTGCACCGGGTCATCGATTCGCTCGGCTCGTTCGGCCTGTCCGTGGACAATAATGGGGTCGTCACCGATGTGGTTGCCCCGTTTGCATCAGCCGCGGACTCTCCGGCGGCCGAGGCTGGTCTGGTCCAGGGCGACCGGCTCGACTTGAAGGCCATGCGCTGTGTTCCGCCAGGAACTCCGCAATGCGAGAGCATGGTCGCGGTTCTCGGCGGCCTGGGTGGAATGCAGTCTGCGTTGCTGGAGCGCGAAATCACGCTGACCATCCAACCGAAAGACGGCGGACCGCCCAAGAGCGTGACGCTCGAGTCCGTGCCAGCGCCGCTGACGTTTGCAGAAAGAGTCGTGTTGCTGGCCGACACCGCCGTGGGAGTCGTAGTTATCGTCATCGCGTTCTGGCTGGTTTGGACGCGCCCGGGACTAATGACCTGGGGCCTGTTCTTCTACGTGATTTGGTTCAATCCCGGTCAGACGTTTACGTATTACGCGGTGCTACAGCGCTGGCCGATGGCAGTGTTCGTTCAAGAAATTGCAGAGACGCTGGCCGCCGGTGCAGCTTATGCCGGCCTGATGATATTTGCGCTCCGCTTTCCCCAAGACCGGACTGAACCTCGCTGGCAAAAAATGCAGTGGGCGGCGCTATTGGTCGGCGTCGTGATGGCTGGGCTTACCTTTGCGGGCTTCGCCAACGCCTTTGGGTTTCCGACAGAGAGGATCACGGAGATCAGCTTTGTAGCCGGCCTCGTGGTCGACGCGGCCGTCCTGCTGATCCTGCTGATGCGGCGTCGCACGCTGCCACCGCACGAAGAGCAGCGCATGCGCTGGGTGATCTGGGGCTGTGCGATCGGGCTGCCGACGTTCATCGTGGCCGAACTGTGCCAGTCGTCAGACCTGATTCGCCATTTATTGGGTGCCGCGCCCGCGCCGGCTCTGATCGGCCTGCTGTATTTGCCCAACGGCGTGCTTGCGTATCTTGCATCGGAGGCAGTATGGCAGCATCGCGTGGTGAGTGTGTCGATCCCGCTCCGGCACGGGACGATCATTACGGCACTGAGTCTGGCGGTGGGCGTGCCGATCATCCAGCTCCACGAGAAACTGGCCCAGGTCCAGGAGAGCTTTGAGCTGCCGGGTTGGGTTTGGCCGCTGGTGGTCGCGCCAGTGGTCTTGCTTTTGCTGAATCGCTTGCACGAGATGACGGTCGAGATCGTGGACCGCGTGTTCAATCGCAAATTCCATGCAGTGCGACGACAACTGGAAGATGCGAGTGAAGTGATCGTGCACGCGAAAAGTCTCGTCGAAATCGACCGCATGCTGGTCGAAAGCGCAGTGCGTACGCTCTCTCTCTCATCGGGTGCGGTCTTCCGAAACGAAGGCGGCGGTTTGCACCGCTTGCTAGACACTAAGGGATGGAACCCTTCGTTGAAGAAGGAGCTGCGCCCGGAGTCGGACGCGGTCGTCCTGCGCAGCCTTGAGGTCGGCGCTCCGGTACGCCTCGATCATGAATGGGAAGCCGATGACTTGCCGGTAGGACTGGAGGCGCCTTGCCTTTCGGTGCCCGTGCGCAGCGAGATTCCGGAGGCGACGGCTGTGGCGTTGTTCGGGCCGCACGAGACGGGCAACGACATCGACGAGGACGAACGCGAGGTACTGGACCGGCTCGCTGTACGAGCGGCTGCTAGTTACGAACGCGTCATCACCACATTGCTTCGCCAAGAAGTGGCCGAACTGAAGGCACGGCTCGACGCCCTGAAGCAAGGCACTCGAACCGAGCTTGCGGAGTCGTAGACGCACCCGGCCGAAACGAACATTTCAGTTGCGCGGCTGAACCGAGACCAGCTAAGGTATTGCAACTGACCTCCCTGGAAATTCAAAAAAGTTGAGGAGCACACGTGTCAAGCGCCGCCGGACAGGCAGTTCTGACTGCCAAAAAAGAGTCGAGCACAACCCTACAGGTCAAGACGTTTCTGAACCGATATTTCTACTTCTGTATGTCGCTGGCCATGACTGGACTGGTGGTGTGGGGCTTCAGCCGTACAGTCAACGACAACCTGTTCCACGCTGCGCCGCCGCGGCCGTTCCTGCTGTGGATTCATGGCGCCGCTTTCTCCACGTGGATGGTCTTCTTCATCGCGCAGTCCGGGTTGGTGCGCATACACAAAGTCAGTGTGCATCGCTTGCTCGGCTGGTTCGGGGCCGGGTTGGCCGCATTGATGGTTCCGCTGGGCTTTACTATCGCCGTCATCATGGCGCGCTTCGACACGCTAGTGCTCCACCAGAACGACGCAGCTCAGTTTCTGGCGATTCCGTTCTACGACATGATCGCCTTTGGCACGTTGATTGCGCTTGGCATCTATTGGAGGAAGAGGCCGGACTTCCATCGCCGGCTCGTTTTCATCGCAACCTGCGGGCTGATGGACGCGGCCTTGGGCCGCTTTGACTTTCTGTTCAACCATAACCTCTTCTATCCCTGCCTGGATCTTCTGATCGTCCTCGGCATGATGCGCGATCTGGTCGTCGATCGGCGGGTCAACAAGGTGTACGTCTACGTGTTGCCGGTTTTGATCGTCGGCCAAAGCCTCACGGTCTATATGTGGCGGATCAATCCCTCGTGGTGGCAATCGATCACGCGCGTGATCATGGGATAGGTACCCCCCTCCACCACATCCTGAAAACAAAGGGGTTATTGCACGACCGTGCGTAAGTTATGCCAAACAAATGAACTTACAGCTAAAGTCCTAGGAACAAAGGGCTTAGGCCGCTAAGTCTGTTGCAGGGCGCGGACGACTTCGGTTTACTCTTGAGTTATCAAAGATCAGGATGGCCCGCAGTCCGGACTGCCGGCGAAGGCAAGAGACACAAATCCCTTGCCTCACATTTACTGGTTTATCGCTTGCGGAGAGGAAGGCGAAAGTACGTGGGACACAGTGAAATGTGATAAGGGATGAGTCCCACAATTGTAGGGAACGGCGGTGTGAGCTGCCACAAGCTCAATAGGCCTGCTTGCCACCGCGGATTGCATTCATGCAGGCAATTCTAGCCGACGCATATGGGCCATCCCACCGCCAGCCTCGATATCCCTTTTGTAGAACTGCCTAAACAATCACCGGCGGTGGCGGCACAGGATAGGGCGAGCTCCCAAGGCATCCGTCCAGCAAAGGATGAACTGTCCATTGGTTCTGAGGCTGCTTTTGAATCTCAATGGTGCCGGGTGAGTTGATCACGCCGAACTGCTGGTCGTATTTTTGCTGAAGCTCTCCCAGATCGGTGGGCCAGATTCCCATCGATAGATTACTCTGCGTAGCACATCCTATTTTGATCATGTAATGCACGGGATGGAGTTCATTACTCTCGGCTCCCGCATGGAGTGAATCGTAAACCCACCGCCCGAACACGTAAGCCAGATCGACAAGACCACCTGGGTTGCCCGGTTTCTCATACGGATGGAAGGTGCCGCCCCAGTCGCCGCCGGTGGGCGGGCTGGCATCGTCGTGCGTGACTGCGGGACCGCCAATCAGAAATGCCAGCAAGGCCAGGGCTATCAGGATCCACGACAGGATGGGTCCAACCACTGGTATGGCAAAAACAAACACAGCCGCGACCAGAACCGCAGCCATCACCTCCAGCAGAATGAGCAGGTCGTGCATGCCCGGGCCTTCGATTTCGCAGTGCATCAGGAAGTGCTGTTGCGTAGTGCCCGCTGGATCCGTGAGCTTGTCGGCGTCGTTAATATTCTGCCCGCCGAATCCAAGACCGAGGCTCGCCATGCTTTGTTGCGCCACGATCAGGTTGACCTCGTCAGAAACTTGCGTGAACGGAAGCATTGGCGGCACCAGCGGCGGCAAGTTAGGCCAGTCTGTAGCGAGTTGCGGAAACCCTCCTGGCGTCCACTGATTCGTGATAAACGACTGTGGCAGGGAGTTCTGGGGAATGAATTGCCACAGCAGCAGATTGAAGCTGAAGTCCGTGTCGGCATCCACAATGTTCCAAAACGCATCGGTCTGGACTGGAGGTTCCAGATGATAGATCGCGCCGACCACGCTCCTGTCGCCACCGAGGCAAATCAAGCGAACGTCGAGCCACCAGTTACAGAAAGCGATGGCGGCAACACAGAGGGCAGCTAAAGCCACGGCAACACCGACAGGTAGCGCGACCAAACCCGCCACGATTCCCATGATGATTCCGACCGAGCCGATGGCGACCATGGCTCCCACTGGCAAACCGCGATAGTCTGCGGGATTGCAACACTTAGTCCACGATGGATACCAGTTCGGCATTACGGCACCTCCACGACGAGAGTGACTCCGCCCACAAAACCATAATCGTCGGTCCCAGTAACGTTAAACGGCATGGTTCCGTGGAAGCCGCTCGGTGGTGTGATCGCGGCTTGCACTTCTTTCTCGTCGCCCGCGAGTAGTTGCAGGGTGTTCGGCGTCAACACTACGTTCCAGCCCGCGGGAATTGGCGGTGCGGTCTTACTGATGGAGCGGGAGCCCTTCGCCGTCACAAGAATCTCAGAACAGGCCGGTAGTGGCGGAATGGTGTAGCAATCGACTTTGAACCTCACGTTCCGGGTCCGAGGTGCGACGTGGTTTCCCACTGCAAACGTGAACAGCGCCGGACTCTGTGGCTGCGTGACGTCGGTGTTGCGCTGCCCAAGATTGTTCAGCCAATTGCTGTCATCCGGAGGTTCGAGCAGCACTTGCAGGCAATAGTGTCCAAGTGTTGGTGGTGTCGTCCACGCCATGTAAGCGAAAGCCGGGCATCCCGGTAATCCCTTTGCCGCGAGGTCGACGGCAGTTACGTCGATCGGGTTTGATTGTGTTCCCATGCCGAACGAGAGGTACGAAAAGTTGACCTTCAGGTTGATCACCGGCACATCCGGCGAGTTGTTCCAGATGCGCGCGACCACCGTGTAGGTCGTGTTGGCATGGAGACTATGCGGATCAACTAACGTGTTGCCCTGGTAGATGAAAATGTCAGGATTGTCCCACGTGACCGGAAGCCCGAGGCTTATCAGATATTGCTGCGAGTACAGGAAAGGGTCGGGCTTCTTTAATGCCGGGGGACACACGCAGTGCTTAACTGGCGCCCTCCTCTTGCCCATCGTGAACTGCAGAATGTAGGCGAGGACTGCCAGGATCTCCTTACAAATCTTGTGGAGTTTCGACATCGGATCTCCCTTTACGCTGGACGCCGCAGCGTTATGCGGGCAGATTGTGGCCGCTTATGCGATTCCCACAAATCAGAAATCCGGTGGACGGATTGCGATGCCCCGATGCCGGCAGCGAATCCTAGCGAGGCTTGCAGAAGGTCGAGAAAAAAGTACGACCCGCCGAGGTTGAATTCACCGCTCGCCACAAAAGAAGCGGATGCAATGAGCACAATCGCAATACCAGCCGAAACGGCACGCACACCGCGGATAGCCGGGAGGCGGAAGCAGACGCCAAGGCAGAAGCTGAGGCTGACGGGGAGCCATTCGAGCATTAGCAGAACCTCCTAACGAAGCAGGCGCATTCGTAGAAGGTCAGGCCCGGAGGCCAGCCGTGCGTGCCATTGTGCTCTCGTTTTTCGCAGAAAACAAGGCGCTTGTGGCGCAGGGAACTGAGAGTCTCGGGGTGGGGCAGTTTTGTTGGTCCGAGCAATGAAGATCTGAGCAAGCTTCGATTGAACGAGGCAGCCGTGTTGACCTGGTCACTCGCCGACGGCTGACTTACAGAAGATCACGCCACGTTAGTATTGTGAAAGGTGATCTCCAAGCCATTTAAGTCCGCCAAGGCCGAGCGTTGGAAGTACTTGTGGTTGTCTGCGCGATGGCTTGCGGCGGGTGTGTTGCTTCTTTGGTTAGCTGCCGCGCTGCTGCTGGTGGGGGCGCGTTGGATCGATCCACCGACAACTGCGGTGCAGATCGAGCGCCGGTTACAAGCATGGATCCATGACAAGCCGTATCAGAAACGCTATCAATTTGTTCCGCTCACGGAAATCTCGGTCAATCTGCAGCATGCAGTGATTGCGGCGGAGGATGGGCGCTTCTACCAGCACAACGGGTTCGACTGGCACGAGATTCAGATTGCCGCCCAGGAAGACATGGAAGGCGAACGGACCCGCGGGGCCTCCACCCTGACCCAGCAACTGGTGAAGAACCTATTCTTCGGAACGAGTCGGTCCATCGTGCGCAAGGGCGCAGAAGCCACGCTAGTACCAGTGCCCGAAGTGGTGCTTGGCAAACAGCGCATCCTGGAGCTCTACTTGAACCTGGTGGAATGGGGGCCTGGCATTTATGGCGCAGAGGCGGCCAGTCGTGCCTATTACGGAACGCCGGCGCGGAACATCGGACGGGAAGAGGCAGCGCGACTGGCGGCCGTCCTGCCCGGTCCGCTGAAACGACGGCCAGAGCGCATGAACCGCTACAGCGCGATCATCCTGGCTCGCATGCAACAAATGGGGTGGTGATGTACCGGTTTCTGCCGAAAACCCCACCGAAGTTCCCTTCGCGTCCTTGCCCATACCTGTGGAACTCTACCAACCGTTCGGTCCAAAAAAGGGCATGCCGGTTCTGCCGGGCAACGAAGTGGGGTTGCAAGGCCTCTAACCTAATGTGAGCTGTGAAGCAGAGGCCGCCGAAAGCGAATGTACTCGGGCTGTGCTGCTCCCGCGAGGCGACCGAAAACTCCGCGGAAGAGATCTCCTGAAGTTTGCCATTCAGACCGCCGCATTATTTGTAGTCACCTTTGCCAGTACTGCGTGGCCCGCGTCCACCTCGCTCGATGCCAAGGCCATCATTCAGCGTTCGGTGCAAGCCAATGACGCCGATTGGAAAGCCGCTCCCGAGTATGAATATTTCGAGCGTGACCAACAGCCGGGCGGCGGCACCAAGACCTACCAGGTGCTGATGATCGACGGCTCTCCCTATCAACGCCTGGTAGAGGTTGACGGCAAACCAGTCTCGCAAACGCAGCAGGAACAGGAACAGCAGAAGCTGAATGCGGTTGTGAACGAGCGGAAGAATGAATCTCCCACGGCAAAGGCAAAGCGGATTCAGCAATACGAAAAAGACCGCAAACGCGATCATGGATTAATGCAGCAACTCGTGGACGCATTTGACTTCCAATTGCAGGGCGAGCAGCAGCTAGATGGCTTTGAAGTGTATGTACTGTTAGCGACGCCGCGCGCCGGATACCAGCCCCCCAGCCGCGATACCCGGGTGCTGACCGGCATGCACGGAAAGTTGTGGATTGATAAGAAGACGTTTCAATGGGTGAAGGTAGAGGCTGAGGTGATTCATCCGGTATCGATTGAAGGATTTTTGGCGGAAGTAGAGCCCGGCACGCGCTTCGAGCTGGAGAAGATGCCGGTGGGTGACGGCGTGTGGCAGGCTAAGCACTTCTCGATGAAAGCGCACGCCAAGATTCTCGAGGTATTCAATCACAGGGAACAGGATGACGAGACGTATTATGGCTACCATAAACCTGCGTCAGGCAACGCTGGGGTGGGGGCGGAGACCGAAGCAATGGAACAGAAATCAGATCCAGCCGCCATCGGCGATGTGACATTGGTTGGTGATAGCGGAGCTGTCGTCGGCAGCGAGGAACAGAATTAAGTTCGCGATTTCGTCCGGCTGGAGCAGCCGCTTCAATGCCTGGCGTTCGAGCATCTGCGCCTTGTACTCGTCGGTGAACCAGAGGCGGCGCTGGCGCTCGGTCCAGATACAGCCCGGCATCACGCAGTTGACGCGAATGTTGTGAGGCCCGAGCTCGTGCGCCAGGGTGCGTGTCATTCCAACGATCGCGGCTTTTGCAGTGACGTAAACGGGAACGTTGGTGGACGGAATGGCCCAGGCAATTGAGCTAAGGTTGATGATGGAGCCGCGGCCGAGGCGGCGCATGCCAGGTATCACGCTTTGCGCCATGAAGAATTGCTGCTTCAGATTGATGGCCATGAGCTTGTCCCATGGCTCGGGCGTCACGTCTTCGACGGAGTGACGGCTGTCGTTGCCGGCGTTGTTGACGAGCACGTCGACATCGCCCAAAACTTCGGCTATGCGGGACACCGCAGCCTGCGCTTCCCCGGTGTCAGTCAGATCACATTCCACAAACATCGCGGACGAACGGCCCGCCTTGCTGATTCGGCGCATGAGGGTTTCCGCGGCATCCTTTTGTACCTCGAAGAAGACCACCTTGGCTTGCTGACGAGCGAAGGCTTCGACGATCGATTCACCGATGCCGCTGGCGCCTCCCGTGATTAAGACGACGCGACCCTTCAGGCTTGCGTAAATTGCGGAGGTGTCTGCTTCGTTCGGCGTAAATTGGTGCTCGGTACTGTGATGGATCCCAGCGAGTGGCCGACTAGGAGCACTCTAACATTTGAGGATGCAGGCGGGCTGTGGGGAGGGGAACGAAAAAGCCCGAACGGAGTAGAGGCGCATCCTCAAGCGAGGCGCGCCCGCAACTATTGTGTGTGCTTCGGCTGTGCGCGGGCCGACGCCTTAGCTCCGGGACTTCAGCAGGTTGGGAAACGCGGCGAGAACCAGTCCTACGAAGCCAATACCGCTAATAAATCCGAAAACGAATTGCATGTCCATGGCATCCTCTCAATAATCTTTCAGGAATAAGCCGCACTGTTCATCCAGAGAACGTATTACTGCGATCACGTCGGCCTGGAGCTCCGATCGCTGGGGGGCCGTACCATTCAGGGAGCGCTCCAGGTCGTCAACGATTTCCCGCGTACTCACTTTACCGCTGGCGCGCTTGTAGATCTCGGTGCCGGTGCGATTCAGAGACAAAGTCCGCGGGCCCTGCGGAATACGGGCGCAGCCGTCCTCCATGCGGGCCTGCATGCCGAGGCGGGTGGGGAACCGATCGAGGATGGCGTCGTCGGAGAGCACTTCGGCGGGCTCCAATCCGCCGGTTCCGCCAACAATCTCCCAATACTCTGCCCATCCCTGGAAGCGCATAATCTTGTCGGCATAGCGCGTGCTGATTCCGAAATCCTTTTTGAGCGTCATGTGGCGTTGGATCACCGAACGCGGAAGGCGCTGCAGCACTTCGTCCATGTCGCGGTCGATACGCGCGAGAAATTCCTGCCGGAGATTGGTGACATCATCGGCCGACAGCGTCTCCGTCTCAGCAATACACAGATTGAAATTGGTTGACTTCTTAAGCTCGGTGTCGAGGAGACGCAAACCATAGGCGTCCGGATGTTCGTAAACATCAGTGCCCGGCAAGGGTGTAAGAAACGACATATTACATTCAAAAGAGCCGGGTGCAACTTCTGTCATGAGGTGACGCGCAAAGTCTAGCGTCTCCTGCATGGATTCGCGGGTCTCGCGCGGGCCGCCGGCAATGAATCCGCAATAGATGCTCGCAATTCCGGCTTGATGAAAGCGGCGAACCATCGATTCGACCACTTCCGGTTTGACGTTGAGCCGCTTGTAGTCTTTGAGCATCGAGCGGCTGGCCGATTCCACACCGACCTGAATGCGCGCCACTCCGGCAGCAACCAGCTCATCGATCAGGTCAGGATGGCGGTTCAGAATGTCGGCACGCACCTCGCAGAAAAAGAGCAGGTCCTTCCACGGCGTGAAGCGCTCCCGCATGAGGCGGCAGAACTCGCGGGTGTGGTCCACGTCAGCGGTGAACGTATCGTCATTGATCATGACGAACGGCCGCTTATAACGCTCTACCAATTGCTCGATCTCAGCCACGATGTTGGCTGCCGATCGATGGCGATAAACGTTGCCCATGCGTCCTTCGAAGCAGAACGTGCAACGGAACGGGCAGCCGCGGCCGGAGATGAGGCAAACTTCGTAGCGCCGGTCGTCGGGCAGAAATCCGCGGTCGGGAAACGGAAGTGCGTCCAGGTCTTCGATGGGGTCGCGGTCGCGGGTTCGCCGGGGCTGGCCGTCGGCGCCGCGATAGCAAAGGCCCGCCACGTCTTCGAGGCGGCCCTTGCCGCTGAGGAGAGCATCCGCGACTTCGCAGGCCGAATACTCGCCCTCTCCGATCACGACTACGTCGGCCGCGCTTAAGGTAATCATTTGTTCCGCCTGTGACTGGCTGGCCGGACCTCCAAGAACGATGGGCACCGCGGGTCCCAGGCTGTCGCGCACAAATCGGGTGAAGGCGGCGATGTTGTAGAGATTATCGGTGTCAACCGAAAAGCCGACCATGCGAGGATTGGATTCGCGGATCAGGCGAAGCACGTCGTCGCGCCGCGTGCCGCGTTGCGCGCAGTCAAGGTATCCGGCGGAGTATCCATGCTCGCGCAGCGATGTGAGCACGTACAACATTCCGAGGTGCGGAACGCCGTCGGCATAATACGACTCGTGGGGCGGAAGGTTTACAAAGAGAACATCGGGGCCGGGCACAGCGTCACCCCCAGATTATGCGATTTTAATCAGATTGGAACGCTGAGGCCGCGGTACGCTTGCGCCGGGGAGCACCACCACCCGAAGCGGCGGGCGGGAGGAAGCAAGCCCAGATACGCTGTGAGTCGCCCGAGTAATGCGGCGGGTCGCGATGACCCAGACGCCAACATCAGCGGCCGCCACTGCCGCAACGAAAAAAAATCCGATGGCTTGCTGCGGCTGGGCGTCAATCGCAACTAGTTCCGTGGTTAGCGTGGGTTTCTCGTAGACCATCGTTTGCCCCTGTGTTCACAATGCGGAATTCACCATCTGGCCCGATTTTGGGGACAAACTTTATCGCCCACTGCGGTGGCGTGTCAAGCGGGAAGTAGGCCAATATTTGTCGTACCGGAGGATCGAAATCGGGGCACCCCTCCCCCCACCGCATCCTGAAAACAAAGGGTTTATTGCATGATCGTGTGTAAGCTATGCCAAACAAAGGCACTTATATCTAAAGTATTAGGAACAAAGGGCTTAGGTTACTATAGCTGTTGCGGGGCGCGCGCGCGTTCGGTTTACTCTCGAGTTATCAAAGATCAGGCTCTCCCAGCAGTTTCGGCTGCAGGCGAAGGCAAGAGACACAAATCCCTTTGCCTCACGTGCAGCTGCTTTATCTATTGCTAGAGGAAGACGAAAGTACCTGGGACACAGGGCGGTGTGACAAGCGAAACATACATGAGGTGGCGATTGCATCGGTCGTACAATTTCCCTGGAGTGGAGGGGCCAATGGTGGTCGTGTCTCTGCGCGATGTGGTGGAAGCGCTCGACCTGCAAAGCGACGAGGTGCAGTCTTACCTCGATCCGGATACGGGAGAGATTGTCACTTTCGGCCAGGAAGAGGCATTGGTGGCCGGGCTTGACGATTGGGGAGGCGCTCCCGATTGGATGAAAGAGATCTTGCCGAAGATCAAACGGGCTCTGGAAGACGACCGGATGCTGGAGCTACCGGATCAGGTGCACATCGACGAATGGCGGATGATGCAGGATTTCGCCTTGGAGGACGAGCAGTGCCGGTGTCGCGCTGAGTTGGATTCGGCGGTACACGGTGCAGGAGCGTTTCGGCGGTTCAGAGATGCGATTCGACGGCTGGGCCTGGAGGACTCGTGGAACCGTTACCGTGAAGCGGCCTTCGAGCAGGTCGCGCGAGAGTGGCTGGAAGAGAACGGGATTGCGTATCGGTGAACGGGAATCGTAGGGACTTTACGCGACGAGTCAGCGGCTCATTCATCCCCCGCAAAGATGCGGGACAGTTGATTCCGGTCGGCTGAGGGGTGTTTGCGTTTGTAAGTCGCCCACGGGGATTCGATCATGACGATCCCCGGTTCGTCGAGGGCGTAGTGACGATAGCTGCTCCAAGGCCAATCTTCCGGTTTCTCGACCAAGTCGCGTTTCACGGGATTGCGGTGGATGTACTTCAGCTCCTGGATAAACTCTTCGTTGTCGCGAACGTTGCGGTCGTAGTATCGGCGCTGCCAAAAGGGTGCCCCTTGTGTCTTGTGGCCCATATCTGCCTTCTTTTGGCAGATGTGGGTCTTTTCGTATCTAGCTGACGCAATCTTCAGGGATTGGATAACAGTTGCAATGGTGCCCTGCTTTGGCTCGGAGATGAGTAAATGCACATGGTTGGGCATCACTACAAAACCGTAGACCAGAAAGTCATAGCGGAGACGAGTGCGCTCGAGGAACTCTCACGAATGCATCGCTGGCTTCCGGGGTGTTTAGAAAACGCTGCCGTCGATAGCTGGTAAAGGTGATGAAGTGCGGCAGACGGGATTGGTGGAAACGATAGAGTCCCCAGGGCACGGTTCGATTCTAGTCCCGGCTAGGATTGTCATTCAGTAATTGCGGTCACACGGTGCGGTGATTG
Organism: uncultured Acidobacteriaceae bacterium; assembly: GCA_963749635.1. GTDB lineage: Bacteria > Acidobacteriota > Terriglobia > Terriglobales > Acidobacteriaceae > DASRAA01. The sequence goes on along the minus strand of CAVVNW010000003.1, from coordinate 159,299 downwards.
TTGGCTGAGGGGAAAAGACCCACATCTGCCAACAGAAGGCAGATATGGGCCACGGGATATGTGGGCCACCAGCCGAACAAGCGAGACCTCAGTACGCCGCAATCCCCGTGATGTGCTCGCCGATGATCAGGGTGTGGATATCGTGGGTGCCTTCGTAGGTTTTGACCGACTCCAGGTTGGCCATGTGGCGGAAGATGGGGTACTCGTCGGCGATGCCGTTGCCGCCGAGGATGTCGCGTCCCATGCGGGCGCACTCAAGAGCCATCCAGACGTTATTACGCTTCAGCATAGAGATATGGTAGGGCTTGACCTTGCCCGCATCTTTTAATCTACCTACTTGTAGTGCGAGTAGTTGACCTTTAGTTATTTCGCTAATCATCCAGACTAGTTTCTCTTGTACAAGCTGATGGCCGGCGATAGGCATGTCGTGGAACTGTTTGCGAAACTGCGCATATTGCAGGGCGCAGTCGTAGCAGGCCATGGCGGCGCCGATGGCTCCCCAGCCGATGCCGTAGCGCGCCTGATTGAGGCAGCTGAGCGGCGAGCCGAGTCCCTTGGAGCCGGGCAGGAGGCAGTCGGCGGGGATGCGGACGTCTTGCAGCGAGAGGCTGGAGGTGACGGAGGCGCGCAGCGACCACTTGCCGTGGACGTCGGCGGCCTTGAAGCCGGGAGTGTCGGTGGGGACGATGAAGCCGCGGACGCGGTCGTCTTCGTCGGTGACCTTGGCCCAGATGATGGCGATGTCGGCGATGGAGCCGGAGGTAATCCACATTTTCTCGCCGTTGAGAACGTAGCTGTCGCCGTCTTTCTTGGCGCGCGTGCGCATGGCTCCGGGGTTGGAGCCGGCGTCGGGTTCGGTGAGGCCGAAGCAGCCGAGGATTTCGCCGAGCGCCATCTTGGGCAGGTATTTCTGTTTCTGCTCCTCGCTGCCGAAGGAGTAGATGGGATACATGCACAGGCCGGACTGCACGCTGACGAAGGAACGCACGCCGCTGTCGCCGCGCTCGAGTTCCTGGGTCATGAGTCCGTACTCGACGGCGGACATGCCGGCGCAGCCGTAGCCGGTGAGGGAGGCTCCGTAGAATCCGAGCTCGCCCATGGGTTTGATGAGCTCTTTGGGGAAGCGTCCGTCGCGGTTGCACTGCTCGATGATGGGGATGATGTTCTCTTCAATGAAGAGGCGGGTATTCTCGCGCACGAGGCGCTCGTCGTCGGAGAGGAGTGAGTCGATTTCGAGGAAGTCGACGCCTTTGAATTTGATGGCCATGGTTTCGTGGACCTCGGACGGAATTATGAAAGTAGCAGGGTAGGGAGAAGAGGGTCAAACGGCTGTGGATAGTGGGTAGTGGATAGTGGATAGAAAAAGCAGATTCCTCGCCCGCCACGGCAGGCTCGTCTTGACAAATCAACAACGGGTCCTTCCGCTCGGACGTGCTTTATCAAGCGCGTCCGTAGTGTCTTTGCGTTATTGCGCTGAGACACGGCTGAGGTAAGCTTCTCGGAAATCTTTGGGGGCGCGCACAATCGCCTGACCACAGCGTGAGTGCGTACGTCCACAAGAAGTTTGGTTTCAGGAAGGATGGCAGAGATGAATCTTCGCACTGCTCCAAAGTTCTTGCTTGCATTGATGTTCATGATTGCTGTGGTCGCAGCGGGTTACGATGCCGGGAAACCCATCACGGTGAAAGGATATGTTTTGGATTCGGCGTGCGCCTTCACCAAGGGCTTGAAGCAACCCATCAGCCGGGATTGCGCTATCGCGTGTGCAAAGGCGGGCTCACCGTTGGTGATTTTGACCGACGACGGCACGATCTATTGGCCGATCGCGGGCACTACTCCTTCGAGTGGGCAAAACGAAAAGCTTCTTCCGTTCGCGGGGCAGAAGGTCACAGCCTCCGGAAAAGTCTTTCAAAGAGGTGGGTCGAGCGCGCTGGTTATTGAGAAGATCGAACCGCTGTCGGGTAAGTAGCGGGCTCTCGTTATCCCGATGGAAGAAGCGAATTCGGCAAGCTGTAGCGTTTGTGACTCAGGGTATAATCCAGCCCACAGATGCCACTGGTCACGGGTTCCAGGTTTGGTCCTTATGAGATCATCGCGCCCTTAGGGGCGGGTGGAATGGGCGAAGTCTATCGAGCCCACGACGCCACGCTGAAGCGCGATGTGGCGATCAAGGTCCTTCCTGAGTACTGGTCGAGCAACCCTGAGCGTCTGCGCCGCTTTGAGGTGGAAGCCCAGGCCGCAGCTGCACTGAGCCATCCCAATATTGTTTCGATTTTTCACGTCGGGGAGCACGAGGGCGCGCCCTATATCGTCACGGAATTGCTGAACGGCGAAACGCTGCGCGACCGACTCCGTCGCGGCCCGATGCGCTTGCACGAGGTTCTGCACAGCGGTGCAGAAATTGCGCGCGGACTTGCGGCGGCCCACGCTGCTGGGATCGTCCACCGCGACCTCAAACCTGAGAACCTGTTTCTCACTCGGGATGGGCGGGTCAAGATCCTCGACTTCGGGCTGGCGAAGCTCGCTCATGCTTCGAGTGTGGACGCCGCGACCGTTACTTATCGCGAAGAAACCACACCCGGACAGGTACTCGGAACGGTGGGCTACATGTCGCCCGAGCAAGTGCGGGGAGAACCGGCCGATGCCCGCAGCGATATCTTCGCGTTGGGCGCCATCCTGTACGAGATGCTGACCGGCCAGCGCGCTTTCAAAAAAGCGACATCGGTAGACACGATGGCCGCCGTACTCAACGAAGACCCTCCGGCAGTCTCGCAGGTCGGCGTCGCCGTGCCGCCTGGACTACAGCGCATCATTCACCGCTGCCTGGCGAAGAGTCCTGAGCAGCGCTTTCAAGGCGCCTCGGACCTGGGATTCGCGCTGGAGGCACTCTCTGACAGTGGCAGCACGGTAGTCCAACCATTGCAAGACGGAAGCGCCTCGAAAAAAGGGCGGAAGTGGGTTGGGGTGGGCGCTGTCGTCGTCGCACTAATAGCGGGGTTAGTCATCTGGTGGACGCGCCCGCCAGCCGACCCGGTAGTCGAGGCGATCACCCAGATCACCGATGACGGCAAACCCAAGGGTGTGTTCAACAGCCTGCAGACGGATGGGTCGAGACTCTATTTCAACGAAGGCAGGCGAGGCGACTTAAAGATTGCGCAGGTCGCGGTCAGCGGCGGTCCAGTTTCGACCATTCCGACGCCGCTGATCGATGCACAGCCTGACGGAATTGCGCCGGACGGTAGTTATCTACTGGTGATGCCGGGCGGGGCGGCCCCTCCTTCTAAGGCGATATGGAAAGTCCCTCTGCCCACAGGTGATCCCGTTCGGGTGGGTAACTTAAAGGGCCAGGATGCAAGCGTCACGCCCGACGGACACATCCTCGTGGGTGACCTCGGTGATCTGTACATTGCCGATGGCGACGGTTCGAACGTGCGGAAGATCATCAGTGGGATGGATGGATGGGTCGGTAATCAAGCGATGTCTCCGGACGGGAAACAGATTGCATTTTCGTTTTATCGTCACGCTGGAGGTGTGGATATCTACATGGCCAACAGCGATGGGTCATCGATTCATCAAGTGGCCACTAATCCGGACGGTTTCTGTTGCCCGGCTTGGACAATGGACAGCCGCTACCTCATATTTGAAACCCGGGCCAAGATCATGCAGGACCTCTGGTACCTGCCTGTGCGGCGCAGTTGGTGGCAACGTCAGGTTGAGCCCAGAAAGCTGGCGGCTCTCCCCCTCTCCCTGCATAACGCCACGCCCAATCCACGCGACGGGAAGACAGTGTTTGCACTCGGCACAAAAGAACGCGGCGAACTTATCCGCTATGACGCAAAGACGAAACAGTTCGTGCCCTTCATGGGAGGGATCTCGGCCGAAGACGTGGTCTTCTCGAAAGACGGTAAGTGGGCGGCATATCGATCGTTTCCAGATGGAATCCTGTGGCGAAGTCGGGCTGACGGTTCAGATCGGTTGCAATTGTCGTACGGTCGTGTGGGCGAGAGCCTTAGCTTCACACCCGACGGAAAGAGTGTGACTTATGATGCCGACGGAAATATCAATACCGTTAGCGTGGACGGCGGCGACCCGAAGGTGATCGTCAAGAACGATAAGGCATTCCTGGCGGATTGGTCGCCCGACGGAAACAAACTGGCGTATTCCGGCGGTTCTGGAATCACCATTGTTGACGAGCCTAGCGGCAAGCGGACGGTTGTGGAATCGGAGGGCGGGAACTGGGGATTCCGCTGGATCGGCCAGGACAGTCTCGTGGCTGCGTCTAGCCTTCGGTCAAAGTTCGCGCTCTTTAACCTTAAGACGAACGGCTGGAGTGACTGGCCAATTGAGCCTGAGCCGAGAGGAATTTCGCGATGGGGGGTCTCCCCTGACCACCAGTATCTTTATTACGCGACGAGTGGGACGGAACCAGAATTGATGCGTGTCAGGGTAGGAGAGAACCAGGCCCAGGCGGTCGTGAGTTTGAAGGACTTCGAGTTTGCAATGTTCATCCAGTTCAATGGAGGAGACTTGTGGATCAGCTTTGCGCCCGATGGATCTCCGTTGCTGCTGCGCGATGCCGGTTCGCAAGAGGTGTACGCGCTGACGGTGCGCTGGCCGTAGTAAGTGATTGATTCCAAGTCGGCTAGGGTGGGCTGGTGTGCTTAGGATAGAATAAGGAGGCTATCCGGCGAAGTGAGAGTGGCGCGCTATGCGCCCGCCTGCAGTCGAAGCCGTCCGAAAATTGGACGTGAGCTTGAGACATGTGCATCTCGCGCTGGGCCAATGAGTTAGGCCTTCACGCGTTGCTCCCCTGAATCGAGCCAAGAGTTTTGACACTGCGGGCTAAGTTCGTCCGGAGGAATGACTTAGGCAAAATCCTTTAGGAGACAGCAATGGCAAAGATCGCAAAAACTGGGGACCGTAAGAAGGTCATGGACACCACTAAGAGCACGGATTGCCCGAAGTGCGGCAAGGCGACCCGGATTGTAAAGCGAGTGAAAGATCGCGAGCGGGACATTCCGGGCGGGATCTACATTTCGTGCTCGGCATGCGAGTTTTACGAGAAGTTATAACTTTCGTTATAACGCATTTTTACGGGCGCGGAGAGATCCGCGCTCGTCGTGTTTGAGGAGGAACCATGACAGGATTGCTGGCGTTGTTTCCGGCCGGTTCGTACGAGTATTTTGCGCCTCCTTATTTTGTGGGGTGGGGGACACTGGCGCTGATCAATGCCGGGCTAGCGCAAGGAAAACAGAAGAGCGGGCTGCTGTGGTTTCTGCTGTCGATATTTCTCGGACCAATCGCGACGCTGATTTTGGTGCTGCTGCCGAAGGGGTAGTACAGGCCGCACTGCGTGGATTGTCGAGATGGCGGCTACTCGACAATTAGGCTGCCCAACCGTGCGGGTCCACGAGGAATGGATCGCTAATCGCCGGGCTGAGTTCGTTGAACTGAAGAGCGACCTGTCGGGAGGAGTTTGGCTTGAGTCCCAGAAGTCGCGCAATTCTCGCCCCTGGTCTTACCGGTGCCACTGAGGCGAGCATGGCAGCGGCCTCCTCAGCGAATGCCCGCTTCTTTTCTTCCGTCAGATTGTGTCCAATCACTTCCAGGGAGAAATCAGCACCGCGTGGAATCGCCGCGGGTCGATCGTCGAGTCCTGATGATTGTCGTGTGATGAACTGGATCGATGTCTGATATCTCTGATTGGCACGAAGCTTAAACGTCCGGAGCGTAATTTCGATCAGCTTCTGTGCTATGACCCGTTTTTGCTCGATCGGCAACTCTCGTGCGTAAACCCGTAAGTAAGGCATGAGGGCCTCCTGCCACCGACATAAACAGAGGCATTCGGTGTGCCAGAAGTGCGACATGGAGATGTTCTTAAAATAAAAGGCTTATCGGTGCGAGATTCGCGCGGGCGAGTAGAATCTACCGCCGACCCGCAGTTCTTGCTATCAGATACACACTGATTGCGACGGTTATCCCAACGGAGGACACACCGGTTTTCTCTAAGGTAATCACCCTATTGGCAAGGCTGACCGTTGGTTCAATACTTGATGGCGAACCAGCAAAACTCTCCGGGTGCCCTATGATCGCGTCCGTCTATTCATTGGTAGCTTCGCCCTTCTACAGTGCGGGAACGACGCACCCTCCTAAGCCGAACTGCACCATCCCATCCCTTTCTGGAAATTCGCCCGCCATTCCGTAGCAGGTGCCGACGGCGTCGCGACCCACGCGTCGTTGTTTGGCACCTGCTATCGCCTAAAGACTCGGTCTCCATCGCGGGAAATTTTTCGAAGGTCTGCAAACTCGAGGTGGTGTTTCGGAGTCGACCGACAGTATTCGCAGTGAAGACGGGCGGGACGGATTGCGATTCAGTGTTAGTGAGTCGCGCCTTATGCTCGCGCGGTCGCATCGATGAGCGCAGCGCGGTATTCGCCGACTAGGTTTTCTTTCCACGCCTGCTTCCACAACTTGCGCTTCTTCATGTAGTGCTCCATGTGATGGAGCGGATCGTGCTGCCAGCGGAGCTTCGGGCGAGAGCGTGCGTTTGAGGACGACGCGTCGGCTTCGGCGTGCCAGCGCCAGGTGCGGCACTCGATGAGCGTGGGACCGGCACCGCTGCGAGCGCGATGGATCGACTCCTGGGTAACACGCCACACGGCGACGATGTCGTTGCCATCGACGGTGATGCCGGGGATGCCGTAGGCCTCGGCACGATCGCGCAGGTCGTCGTTGGAATGAACGGCCGGGGAATGAACGGCGGCGGCGTTAGGGTGCGACTGAGCGCAATTCTCGACCATGAAGACAATCGGAAGGCGATGACGCGAGGCCAGGGTGGCGGCTTCGTGCCAGAATCCTAAGGCGGCGAGACCGTCGTGGGCGAGAGCGACCACGACGTTGGGCTTATCGAGTTGGCGATAGGCGAGCGCGACTCCGGCAGCGACGTCGAGTTGCGCAGCGACGGTGGCGGATTGCGGAATCATGCGCGGCGATTCAGGTTTGTATGCCGAGGGATCGCCGGCATGTTTCTGCGGATTGAGTAACCAGGCGAAGACTCGCTCAAGCGCTGTGCCTTGGATCACGTGCGTCGCGAGCGTAGGCTGCGAGGACGAGAAGCTGTCGTCGGGTTGAAGACCAATGCAGGCGCCGATTTCGGTCGCCTCTCCGCCAAGAATGGGAACCGGGATGCCGGGAAGCTTGCCTGCGCGCAGTAAGGCGAGCACTTGCTCTTCGAACATGCGAGTTTTCAGGAGCGCGGCGTAGAGCTTGCGGAGAACGTCAGGATTGGAAGGCGAAGCGTCGGTGGCCAGAGTGCAGGGCGGGTGCGCTGCTGCAACATTTTCGACAGAGGTCTGGTTCGCTTGGGTGGGACGTTTCGGGTTGGGCGCGGCCATGCAGCGGGGTCTCCGGGAAGGGATCATTGTATCGTAGCGAAATTGCGAGTTCTTGGTGGGCAATCCCGCGGAGGTGGATGGGCAATGACGCGATGGTGGTAGCGAGGATGAATTTTCGTGCTGTTCGTAACGCGAGATTAATATTTGGTCACAGATTTCAACACAAGTGTGAATAACGCTGTGGAAATCGGGTACGGCGCGAAGCTAAGTGGCTTGCAATTCCGCGCAATCAACATTCTGCACCGAAGGGAGTGCGGTTCGTGCAGTAGGTTCTAATAAGGACGACGCGATGAAGGTTCGACTCGACAAACTGATGCTGCAGCGGGGACTGGCACCGTCGCGCGAGCGCGCTCAGGCTTTAGTGCTGGCCGGACGTGTGCTGGTGAATGACCAGAAGATCGAGAAGTCGGGCGCGAACGTGGACGAAGACGCCGCGTTGCGGATTCTTGGGGACGAGACGCCTTACGTCAGCCGCGGAGGTTTGAAACTGGCGCGGGCGATGGAGCATTGGCAGATCGATGTGCGCGGGAAAATTTGCTTGGATGTTGGCGCGTCGACCGGTGGGTTCACGGATTGTCTACTGCAAAATGGCGCCGCGCAGGTGATTGCCGTCGATACCGGTTACGGGCAGATCGACATGAAGCTACGGAATGATGCGCGCGTGCGACTGCTGGAGAAAACCAACGCCCGGTATCTGACTGCCGAGCAACTCTGGCCTTCCGGGACAGAGCGAAAGCCAATCAGCATGATCGCGATGGACGTTTCGTTCATTTCGGCCACGCTGGTGCTGCCGGCGGTGGTGCGGTGCGTTGGCGACGATTTCGAAATGGTCGTGCTGGTGAAGCCGCAGTTTGAAGTGGGGCGGGAGAATGTTGGCAAAGGTGGAATCGTACGCGATGCAGAGGCGCAACAGATGGCGGTTGAGCGAGTCCGAACGGCGGTCGCGGAGTTAGGCGGCGCGGAGATCGAGGTGATCGAGTCGCCGATTTTGGGGACAGAAGGGAATCGGGAGTTTTTGCTACACGCGAGATTTGGATGATTCGCCGCTCAGTTGAGTTCACCACGGAGGCACGGAGGACACGGAGGAATTTTTTGGGATGCTGTCCGGCGACTACTGCGCGGTTTGTTCCAATTCCGCTGCGAGGGTCTGTTTGCTGCCCGGCAGGACGTGTAGTTTTCGCTGCCAAGGCCTGTAGCCCGCCTTGGTGATGGTGATGGCTCGCTCACCCACGTCAAGCGCAAGTTTGGCTGGAGTATGTCCTAAGAATAAATCGTCAACTTGTATTTCGGCGCCCGGCGGATTCGAGGAGACAAGAACGTTCGCCAGATCCCACGTCTTTAGGCTTGTCTCCGACACAAAGCTATGTTCCACACGGGCCAGCAGTTCGCGAGCAGGCGATAAACGCAATCCTCGTTCGTGCAGGATTTCGGCGGCGAAACACTTTTCTTCGCGCAACAGTCCAAGCAAAAGATGTTCAGTACCAATATGGCTATGCGAAAGACGCTCTGCTTCCTCGGCTGTGAACGCTAGTACACGCTTGCACTCGTTACTTAAAGGAAGATCGACCGAGGTAGAGACTTGTTCCCGAACGGTGGTATGGCTCTCAACTTGCTTCCGGATGGATTCCACCGAAGCGGGTGATCGCAGGAACCGAGCGCTCAGCGCCTTGTCTTCTCGCAGCAGGCCCAACAGAAGGTGTTCTGTTTCGATGTACGGGGACCCGAATTGGCTCGCTTCGTAGCGGGCGAAGAAGATTACGCGGCGAGCCTTTTCCGTATAGCGTTCAAACATTTGACTTCCCCATCGACGATGTCCATGCGGCTATATCGTCGGACTTTTGATTGGAAATATCCCGGAGAGCTATCTCATGGTAACGCCTTAAGGGAGGTTCCTGGTGACGCTCGCTTCTCGCGCAGTCCCGATTTCACTGCGGTGCGCTACACTGGCAGTTACTTTTCAACCGACATGAAGTCAGCTGCGATCATCTCCAAGCCGTGGAAACCGGAACTGGCAACCATCCTGCCCGATCTGTTGGGCTGGTTTCGTCAGCGGGGCTACACGCTCTATCTCGATCAAGAGACGGCTCGGTATACCAACGGCGAGCAGGTGGTGTCGCGCGAGGCGATTGGCAAGAAGCATCCGGACTTCGCGCTTGTGCTGGGTGGCGATGGGACGCTGTTATCGGCGGCGCGGTCGGTGGCGCACGAAGGCGTGCCGATCCTGGCAGTGAATCTGGGATCGCTGGGGTTTCTGACCGAGATTCCGCTGAACGAGTTGTATGTCGCGCTGGAGGCCGTGGACCAGGGGCAGTGTCCGATCGAAGAGCGCTCGGTGCTGCACTGCAAGCTGGTGCGCGATGGCGAGTGTATCTCGCAGAACTTCGCGCTCAATGACGTGGTGGTGAACAAGAGCGCAATTTCGCGACTGGTGGAATTCGACCTTTATATCGATGACAATTTTGTCTTCCAGTACAAAGCCGATGGCGTGATCATCGCGACGCCGACGGGATCGACGGCGTACTCGCTGGCGGCGGGCGGCCCGGTGCTGATGCCGTCGGTGGATGCGTTCGTGGTGACGCCGGTGTGTCCACATTCGCTGACGCATCGGCCGCTGGTGGTGACGGAGACATCGCAGATTGAATTGCGGGTCGAGACCGGCGAAGAACAGGCTTTTCTCAGCATCGATGGTCAGGTGGGTGTGCCGGTACAACAAGGCGACCGGGTCTTGTGCCATCGCGCGGCGCACAAGGTGAAATTGCTGCGGGTGCGGCGAACGTTCTTCGAGATCCTGCGCAACAAGTTGAAGTGGGGAGAGCGGTGAAGAAAGAAGTGGCTAGTGAGTAGTGGATAGTGGATAGAAAAGACGGAGATAGGCGCGACTGGGAGGCCGCGCCCGGTTATTTATTCGTTTGCGGGTTTCACGATGTCGTGCAACCAGAAGCTTGCTTCGATCTCACACTTCCGGGAACAAAACGTCTGTCCTTCCCGTGCCCGGCTGGTGCTACGCAAATACTGCGAGTAACACCAGAGACAGACAGCCGTGGAAGTGGCGGCGTCATATCGGTTAGGTTGCATGAGGGTTCTCCAATGGGTAGCGAGGATAGGACAAGTTCCGGGCAAACGCAATCGTGAAATGGCTCGGTAATACGGAGAGCCAATACCGGGGTTGGCGCGAAGGGCGAGCGATTTCCCTCAGGGGCTAAAGCCGGTTCTTGGCCAGGTTACGGCACGGCTAAAGCCGTGCCCCTTCACAGCGAAACTAGAAGCAATGTTCTAGAGGCGTTCGGGGGCCATGAGGTCGCGGAGGGATTCGCGTTTGCGGATGAGCTTGGATTGCTTGCCATCGACCAGCACTTCGGCGGCGCGAGGGCGAGAGTTGTAGTTCGAAGCCAGCGACATGCCGTAGGCTCCGGCATCGAGAATGGCGAGCAGATCACCTTCTGCGACGGCAGGAAGTTCGCGATTGCGAGCGAAAAAGTCTCCGGTCTCGCAGATCGGTCCGACGATGTCGACCTTGGACACAGTGTTGCTATCCGGCCCGAGAGCGACGGGCACAATTTCATGATGAGCGCCGTAGAGCGACGGGCGCATGAGGTCGTTCATGGCGGCGTCGAGGATGAGAAACTGCTTGCCGTCGTTGCGTTTCCGGTAAATAACGCGCGTGAGCAAGAGTCCTGCTGGGCCAATGATAGAGCGCCCAGGTTCAAGTAATACGTGAACATCTAAGCGGCTCAATGGGCGGATGACGGCAGCCGCGTAGGCCTTCACGCGGGCGGGGAAATTCCCTTTGGGATTTTTGGCGTAGGAGATCCCCAGCCCGCCTCCGGCATCGACGTAGCGAATGTCGTGCCCGTCGTCGCGCAAGGAACGGACCAAAGCAGCGACGCGTTGCATGGCTTCGCGAAAGGGATCGACGTCGGTGATCTGCGAGCCGATGTGCACACTGACACCTGCGGCACGCAGATAACGGGAGGCCGCGCCCTGGCGGTAGAGCTCGGAGGCATCGCGCATCGGCACACCGAACTTGTGCTCGTGCAGGCCGGTGGAGATGTAGGGATGAGTGCGCGCGTCGACGTCGGGATTTACGCGTATGGCGAAACGCGCTGTCTTGCGAAGATGCGCGGCGCGGGCGCTAAGTAATTGCAACTCGCTGGGACTCTCGACGTTGAAGAGCAGAATGCCGGAACGTAGCGCGAGATCGATTTCGTCGGCCAGCTTGCCGACTCCGGAGAAGACGACTTGCGCGGCAGACTTGCGGTGGGCGTGCAGCACGCGCTGGAGTTCTCCGCCGGAGACGATGTCGAAGCCGGCGCCCAGAGAGGCGAGCAATTTGAGGATCGAAAGATTGGAGTTGGCCTTCACGGAATAGCAGACGGTGTGCTCGCAGGCGGCGAAGGCTTCGTCGAACTGCTGGTAGCGTTGGCGGATGGCGGTCGCGGAATAGACGTACAGCGGCGTGCCATAGCGCTCGGCAAGCTGGCGCAGCGGTACAGAGTCGGCGAGCAACTCGCGAGCGGATGATTTTGCCGAGCGAGCATTGCGACTGTAAGTGAAGGCGGGCGGGCGTTCCTGCGGTCGAGGGTCGCTCACTTTTTGGGCGGCGCCCCTTTCACTTTGAGCACCACGATGGTTTGATCGTCGAAGGCGTCGACTCCCTTGGCATGGTCGGAAACGGCGCTGAAGATGGCACCCGCGATTTCGTCGGCGGTACGGTGAGCGTGATTGAGCACGGCCTTCTCCAGGCGGCCGCGGCCGAACATGTTGCCCTTGGAGCTGGTGGCGTCAGTGATGCCGTCGGTGAAGAAGAGGAAGACGTCGCCGGGCTTGCAACGCAGATCTTCCTCTTCGTAGGTGGCACTGGGAAAGAGTCCAATCGGCAATCCAGTGACCGGAATCTCTTCGAACTTGCCATCGCTCAAACGCAGAGGGCGGGGCAGACCTGAATTGGCCACTTGCAGGCTGCGATCGTTGTCGTGCCAGATGGCGTAGATCATGGAGACGTACTGGCCTTCAATGGGGCGCTCGGCGAGCGAGAGGTTGATGGCTTCGAGCATGTTCGCGGCCGAAGGCTCTTCGAGGGCATGGGAACTGGTGATGCCGCTGACCAGTCCGGCATAAATGGCGGCGGGCGCGCCCTTGCCGCTGACGTCGCCGACGGCGATGCCTACGACGCCGCGGCCGCTGTACTTGAGGAAGTCGTAGAGGTCTCCGCCGATTTGGCGCGCGGGCGAAAAACGGGCGGCGAGTTCGGCGTGCTTGAGCGCGGGACGCTTTTGCGGCAACAAGCGGAATTGCAGCTCGCGGGCCAGTTCGAGGTCCTGCTCAAGGCGTTTTTCCTGGCGCGCAATTCGTTCGTAGAGCGTGGCGTTCTCGATGGCAATGGCGACCTGCGCGGCCATAGTGATCATGATGCGCACATGGTCGTCATTGAAGAAGCCGCGGCGGGTGTGCTCGATGTCGAGCACACCAATGACCTTCTCTTTGTAGATTAGCGGCACGACAAGTTCGGAGCGCGTCTCAGGGTTGGCCATGATGTAGCGTGGGTCTTTGGTGACGTCGGGCACGAGTACGGGCTGGCCGGTCTCGGCGGCGTAACCCACCAGGCCCTGGCCAATAGGAACTTCGTGCTTAAGGTGCACGCTCTCTTTAAAGCGCAACGAGAAGCGGTGCTGCAGAAACTTTCCCGTGGGATCGACCAGCAGGATGGAGAACATTTCGTAGTCGATGATGCGGGCGACAAGGTCGGCAACGCGCTTCAATAACTGATCGACGTTGAGGATGGAGGTCAGCTCGCGGCTGATCTCGGTGAGTAGCGTGAGTTGGCGCGCCTGGCGCGAGACGCGTGTATAGAGGCGAGCGTTTTCGATGCCGGCGGCGATGCGGGAGGCGAAGAGCGTCAGCAGACGCTTGTGTTCTTCGGTGAAGGCGCCGGGTTGCGCGGCTTCCACATCGATTACGCCGATGACTTTGTTCTTGGCGATGAGCGGCACGGCCAACTCGGAGCGCACGCCGGGCGCGGAGTTGATGAAGTTCTCTTCCGCGGTGACATCGTTGACTAACACCGCCTCGCGGCGCTGCACGGCTTGGCCGGTTACGCCCTGTCCAACCTTGATGCAAATGCGGTCGGCAACTTCGGGAGGATGGCCGACCTGGAAACGCACGCGCAGCTCTTGGGTTTTTTCGTTGAGCAGGAGGATGGCGAAAATTTCGTAGTCGATAACCCGCTTCAGCATCTCTGCGACGCGCTGCAGCAGGGTATTCAGGTCGAGCGTGGTGTTCACAGCGTCGGCCACTTCGAGCAGATAGCTGTCGAAGGTGGGGGAAGCGGGTTGGGGCGTCGTGGTCGGCATTTCCGGAAAAACTCAGGACTCATGATAGCAGTGCGGGAAGTGGATATCGTTGGGTGACGGTTGCGGCGGTGCGGGGCAACCAATAGAATTCATCACGCTGCGGCGCGTGCCGCACGAGGAGTGCGTGCATGCCCTTACCGGAGTACAAGCAGCTCGTCGAGGAAGCGAAATCGCAAATCCAGGAGATTGGTCCGCGGGAACTCAAGCAGATGATGGACACGGGCGAAGACTTCACGCTGATCGATGTGCGCGAGGCGGACGAGCACGCCAAGGGCACGATCGCCGGGGCGGTTACGATGTCGCGCGGGATACTCGAACGCGACGTCGACACGGTCGCGACCGACAAAGAGCGAAAGATTGTGCTGTATTGCGCGGGCGGGTATCGTTCGGCCTTGGCGGCGGTGAATCTGAAAAAGATGGGTTTCAAGGATGTGATTTCGTTGGACGGCGGATACCGCGGATGGCAAGAATCGCAATCATAAGAACGGGAGCAAACTATGAATCTTAAAGGAAACCGGCTGACATGGCTGGGCCATGCGACGTTTCGCATTGAGACCGCGGAAGGCAAGAACCTGTACGTGGACCCGTGGGTGATGGAGAATCCGCTGTGCCCCCAGGGCGAGAGAGAAGTGAAGAAGGCCGACGCGCTGATCTGCACGCATGGACACTTCGACCACATTGCCGACGCGGTGAAGATCGCCAAACACCACAAATCCACCGTGGTGGGGATTTTCGAGCTGTGCATGTGGATGCAGAAGAAGGGCGTGGAGAATATTTCGCCGATGAACAAAGGCGGCACCCAGACGGTGGCCGGAGTGAAGATCACCATGACGCACGCCGACCACTCGTGCGGTATCACGGAGGATGACGGCAGCATTGTTTACGGCGGCGAGGCGGTCGGCTATGTGCTGGAGTTGCCGGGTGGCGTGAAGATTTATCACGCGGGTGACACGAATGTATTTGGAGATATGGCGATCATTCGCGAATTGTATGCTCCGGAGATTGTGATGCTGCCGATCGGCGACCACTACACTATGGGCCCGCGGGAAGCGGCATACGCGTGCAAGTTGTTGCAACCGACATACGTGATACCGATGCACTTCGGAACGTTTCCCATGCTGGTGGGAAGGCCGTCGCAATTGAAAGAGTTGCTAGGCGCGGGCGGGCCAGAAGTGGTGGAGATGCAGGCGGGGGAGACGCTGGGGTAGGAAGCAACTAGCAATTAGCGACTAGCTGCTAGCAATTAGCTAAGAGCTAGGGGCCAACCGCTAAGAGCCCGAAACTGAGAACCGACGGCTGAAAGCTGACGACTGAAATGATTACTGATCCTAAAGTCGAGAACTACCTGTATGCCATGCTGCCGGAACGGGGCGCGGTGTTAACGGAAATCGAGCGGCAAGCGAAGGAACGCGATATTCCCATAGTCGGTCCGGCGGTGGGACGGCTGCTCTATCAATACGCGCGATTGATTGGCGCCAAGACGGTGTTTGAGATGGGATCGGCGGTTGGCTATTCGACCATCTGGTGGGCGATGGCCGTGGGCGAGGGCGGCAAGGTGCATTACACCGATGGCAGCCGCAAGAATGCCGACGAAGCGCGGCGATATTTCGACCAAGCGGGACTGTCAGGACGCATTCAAGTTCACGTGGGCGACGCGATCGAGGTGCTGTCCGAGCGCAAGGAGCAGTTCGACATTTTATTTTGCGATATCGACAAGCACGATTATCCGCGGGCGGCGCGCATGGCTCCTGAGCGTGTGCGGCGCGGGGGGCTGTTCGTCACCGACAACACGCTATGGCGGGGCGACGTGGTGTACGCTGCCGGTAATCCTGATTTCAAACGCGAGAAGCCGCCGGACAATCTGCTGAGCGCGATCGTGGAGTTCAATGAATTGATGTACAAGTCGCCCGACTGGTACACGACGATTGTTCCGCTGAGGGATGGGGTGACGGTGGCGATGCGGCTGTAGGACTGTGTCATGATTGGGAGCCAGGGGAACGGCGGATTCCCTCGGGGGCTAAAGCCCAATGTTTGCGGGGCCCGCAGCGGCACGGCTAAAGCCGTGCCCTTTCAAATCGCATCTCTGAGATCACGTTTAGATTGACTGTACCGGCACCATCCGTAGATCGTCCACCAGCCCTACTTCTTTCTGAAAGAACGGTTCGCCGTACTTCACGCCGGCCAGCATTCCGTAGAAGTGCGCCATCGAGACGACGCGCTCGCGGATTTCGGCGTGAGCGGGGAAGTCTTTGCTGCCTGCGGGTTGGTCGGCATACTGCTCTTTGTAGGCGTAGATGGATTCGAGCTTGGCTTCGAACTCGGCGGTGATGTCGACAACAAACGTCGGTCGCACGTCGTAATAGAGCGTGGCGTAAACGATCTTGAAGGGACGGTGCGGATCGAGATTGCGGACGCGGTGAATTTCGAATGAGTCGATGTCTTGCGTGGCGGCGGTGTGGCCGAGGCGGCGCAGTCCGGCGAGAAAACACGCCTCGTAGCCTAGCGTGGCGCAGGTGTAGTGGTCGGGATGACGGCCTTTCCAATAGGGCAAGATCACGACGCGCGGGCGCTGCTCGCGAATGACACGCGCGATCTTGATGCGATTGGCGTAATTGTTTTCGACGCGACCGTCGGGAATGTCGAGCGCTTCGCGCCAGGCGACTTGCAGGATGCGGGCAGCGTCAGCGGCTTCGGTGGCGCGACTTTCGGCGGAGCCGCGAGAGCCTAACTCGCCTTGCGTGAGATCGAGGACGCCAGTGCGCGCACCCCGGCCCGCCATCTTCAGCAGCGTGCCGCCGCAGGTCTGCTCCACGTCGTCGCGGTGCGCGGCGATGGCGAGTATGTCGAGCGCGGGGCCGCGCGTGACTTCTAATCCGGAAGAGATCATATTTGTGAGATCGTCCATCCTTGCAAGATCACGATCCCAATATTTCGTCAGGCTCGTGCTTAAAGGGGTTCACAACCCTGACTCCGTCAATGTTCTGGTCGGATTGCATGTCCTCGGTCAATAGATAATCGCACGACGCAACTTTCGCCGCGGCGACAATCATCGCATCCCAAAACGATAATCTGTATCGATCCTGGATCTTCCACGCGCTCTCAAGCAGCGCGGCATCTGCCGGAATAGGCTGCCAACTTAGGAGGTCCCTCACCTCGGCACGAACCTGCAGCTCTGCGCCAGCCCGTTTGCGGACACACTGAACGTAGAACTCTTGCAAAACCTGGTAACTGATGCGCCCGTGACGGCCCTTCCATAGCTCCGTACGCCATCGCTGGGCCATGCGTTGCTTCCCGCGATCACCCTCGTCGAGGGCGTAGATCAATACATTGGTGTCAACGAAGACGGTTGCGGTCATGAGCCTCATCGCGGGACATATATCGACCGTCGGACTTCAGAAAAGGCTTTCGCGCAAGCGCCCGTTTCATAGCGCGTTCGTATCCCTCTTCCTGCAACATCCGCTGCCGAAGGATGTCGCCAAGCAGCCGCGACACACTAAGATCGCTACGCGCGGCTTCGAGGCGCGCCCAACGAGCCACTTCTTCTTCCAAGGTAACGGTAACGTTGCGGAGATTGCGTTTCATAGCACTGACTCAGTGTAACACGGATTTCGTGTAGGAACTTCCAATTCGCGCGGGGCCGTTCACTTCTTGCGCTCCACTAGAAATGCTGCGATTTCGCGCAGGTCGCTGGCGTTATCGCCAAAGCGGTCGAGCGCGGTGTTGGCCTTTTGGACCAGCTCGTCAGCCTTGGCAATCGAGGCATCGACCCCGAAGAGCGACGGGTAGGTAGCCTTCTCGGTCGCGGTGTCTTTGCCAGCGGTCTTGCCGAGTTGCTCGGAAGTCTGGGTCACGTCGAGCACGTCATCGACAATCTGGAAAGCGAGCCCGATGTTCATGCCGAAGTCGCGCAGGCTTTGGATCTGCGAGGCGTCGCCGTCCGCGTACATGCCTCCGGTGACCACGCTGGCGGTAAGCAGCGCGCCGGTCTTGGAGCGGTGAATGTACTCGAGCGTCTTGGCGTCGGGATGCTGGTGTTCGGCTTCGAGGTCCATGACCTGGCCGCCGATCATGCCGTCGATGGTGCCGGTGGCGTGCGCGACTTCGGCGATGATGGCGACGCGAGCCTCGGCAGGACACTGGAGTTTGGCCAGCACCTCGTAAGCGTAGGTTTGCAGACCGTCGCCGGCGAGAATCGCGATGGCGTCGCCAAAAACCTTGTGGCACGTCGGACGGCCGCGGCGTAGATCGTCGTTGTCGAGCGCGGGCAGGTCGTCGTGAATGAGCGAATAGGTGTGGAGCATTTCGAGCGCGCAACCGAGCTCTTCGACGCCGGGAGGGACGCAGCCGTCGATCACGCGCGCGGCCTCCATGCACAGAATGGGGCGAAGGCGCTTGCCTCCGGCGAAGACGCTGTGGCGCATCGCCTGATGGATAGAGGTTGGGTATTGCGTGGCCGGAGGGAGCAGGCGTTCCAGCGCCTGGTCGGTGACGATACGTCCTTGTTCGAGGATTTCTTTGAGCATGAAGAGGGAAGTATAACAAGCGAGTGGATAGTGGTTAGTGGCTAGTGGCTAGTGAAAGCGTCAGTTATTCGGCGTGGCAGGATTTGATTTGCTCTTGCTGTCGGCGGCGAGTTTGGCTTCGCGATCGGCGTCGGCGGTGCGGCCGGTTTTGCGATAGGCGATCTGCAACTGGTTGTGCACGCCGTCGGGACTAGGATCTCGCTTGGCCGCAGCCTGCAAATACGGGATCGCATCTTTGGCGTTGCCTTGTTCGAGCAACGCTTTGCCGAGCTGATATTGCGTGTCGGCGTCGTCGGGATTGAGTTTCAGTTCCGTCTTGAATTCGGCGACAGCAGCGGCAGGTTGCTTGGCGCGAAGTTGGGCCAATCCGGCGTAGTAGTGCGCGCGTTGCAGCGTCGGGTCCTGCTGGCTGGCTTTCTGAAACGCCGCGAGCGCCTGCTGCTGGTTGCCGATCTGGCTGTACACCTGCCCAACGAGCAGAAGCGTGTCGGGCGTGAGCGGCTGCTGCGACATGCGGGTGAGGATTGCGGCGGCCTTCTCCGGCTGGTTGCTGCGGGCCAGCGACATTGCCCAGGCGTACGCAACGCGAGGATCGGAATAAGCGACATCGCCGACATGATCGAAGGCCTTGGCTGCATCGGCGTATTGGTCGCTGGAGAACAGTGCCATAGCCAGCATGGGTGGGATGACTTTATCGCCGGGCTCCTGCTGGATGGCGACCTTTAAGGCGCGCGCGCTCTCGGCGTACTGATTGGCGCGGAAGGCGGCGAAGCCGATGTTGCGCATCAGGTGCGGAAGCGCGGGGTTCCACTTTTCCGCCTGCTGAAAATAAGACAGGGCGACAGCATATTGCTTCTGGCGGGCTTCGGAAGTGCCGAGGTCGTTAAAGGCGTCGCCGAGAATTACGCTCAGCTTTTGCTCGGCGGTCTTGAGATCCGCTTTCTCCTGCGCGGTTAGTTGCGGTGGCGTATCGCCCGGCTGTGCGCTGGGATTGATGACCGCTGTCGTCGGTACAGAAGGTTCGCCGGCCATGCCCGAACCCATGGTTCCCTGAGTTTTCGATGCGGGAGTGTTGGCGCGGCTGTCGGCCATGGTCTTCTCCTGCATGTCAGAGAAAACCTTGGTATAGGTGGTGGCTTCTTCTTTGTGTCCGCTGGTATAGGCGATCCGGCCCAACACGTAATAGGCGCGGCGAATCTGATAGTTGTTGCGCGACTGGTCATCGCCGGTGAGGGTAATGGCCTTGCGCAACAGCTCTTGAGCCTTCGCATTGTCTTTGCGCGCGTAGGCATTGAGTCCCATGTACAGGTAGGGCTCAGGCCAGTCCGGCTTGTCGAGGGCGGCCGCTTTCAGGTAGCGATCGGAGTCGTCGTACATCTTGTCGTTATTGTCGATGTAGCCGAGAAAGAAATTGCCGAAGAAGTCGTTGGGGTTGACCTTGACCTCGGCGGTAAATTCCTCGCGTGCCTGGGGCGTGGCGACCCACTCGTTCTGTGCCATGTAGAGCAGGCCGAGAAAGTAATGAGCGCGCGAACCCTTGGCATCGATCGCAGCGGCGCGGTTGAACTCGCGGATGGCATCGTCCATCATGCCGGCATTCTGGTAGGCACGGCCGACCATGATGTGCATGCTGGCGCGGTCTCCGGTGGCATCACTGAGGCGCTTGAAAATGGCGGCTGCTTTGTCATTCTCGTGCAGATTCAAGTACGCCGTGGCCAGGGCATAGGCCACCATCACGTTGCTTTGCAGCTCCAAAGAGATAGTGAGCGCGACTGTAGCCGGGCGATACTGCTTTTTGTCCATCAGCAGCTTGCCTTCGACGTTCCAGACATCGGGGTTCTTAGGGTCGGCCTTGGTCTGCGGATCGATTTCGGCCAGCGCGTCATCGGTGCGTTGCGCCCGCATGTAAGCCAGAGCCAGCGCGATGTGTCCGGCAGAAGAGTTATCAAATTCGAGAGACTGCTTGTAGAGGTCGATGGCCTGGTCGGTGCTTCCGCCAGCGAGCTTGAGTTCGGCCATCGCGCGCAGGGCGACCGCGATCAGGCTGCGATTGGCCGCGGCGATGCGGGCGACGTCTCCGCTTTGCTGCGCAGTAGCCACCGCCTGCATGCGAGCGGGAAGCTCGTCCATGGCCGAGTCCGAGACTGTAGCCTTTGGGGCTGGTTTTGTCGGCAGAGTTGCCTGGGCCGCAGCGAGCGGTGCAACCCAGACAGTTAGCCCGAGCAGCAGAACGCCAAGCAGGAAGTTGGATCGGCAAACGCGAGTTCGTAAGACGGAAAATGGCACGGAAGAGGTCAATGCTGATTAACTCGGACGGTACTTACCAAGCTAAACGGCGGTGCAAGCAGAGTCAAGCGCGCGACGTCGTGACCTCACGCGGCGGAGGGAGCGTGGGCATCCTTAAACGCGATATAACGCTCCGCGGCATGGAGGATGCGAAGCAAGTCGCCGGCATAGCAGCAATCCACGGCCCCCGCGGCCAGCGACTGCGACCACATGGCATCGTCGGCGAGGCGGTGGACGCAGACGAATGCGGTTGCAGGGAACTCGCGGCACAGCTCTCTTACCTGGGAGAAGCCGGTCAGTTCGAGATCGACGACGCCCAGCGCCGCCGGGACGCCGGTGATGGCTTGCCGCATCTCTTGGGCGGAGTTCACCATTGCGAAACTCAGAAACTCATCGTGAACCTGACGCACCAGTTCTTCGACGGAGGCGGGATCGTGGTAGGCGAGAACGACACGGACGGGCCGCATGGGGGGAACCTCCTGCTCGGACTAATCGGAACGGGTGGCGGCGAATGGACAGTTAAATACGGCGGCGCGCGTCGCACTAACGGGAGGAATACCAGGACGGAGGCTTAGGATTTCCCGGCGTCACCCAGTTGGGCCGCGGACTCGAATGCCTCGGGCTGGAGTTTGCCATTGCGCTTCAGCAGAATCTCCACTTTGCCTTCGGCTTCTTCAAGTTCCTTACGGCAGGAACCGGACAACTTCATGCCTTCGTCAAAAAGCTCCAACGCACGGTCGAGGGGCACATCGCCCTTCTCTAGTTCACCCACGATCGTTTCCAAGCGTTGGAGGGATTCTTCAAACTTGGCCAAGGTCTAACTCCCAACATCATTCTATGGCTAATCGCCCGAGAGCGGTCATCAAGAATCCAAGAATATCTGCGGAATGGGCAGAATTTTCCAGACGGTGAACGTCCGGCAGTCGGTCGGTACGCGCCCTTGTTATTTGCCCATAAGGTCGAGCACCGAGGCGGTCATCACCAGGACTCCCGTCCGGATGGTGGGCTCGGGTTGCGGAATGAAATAAGCCGAGTGGAGCGATGGCAGCGGCTTTCCGCTGGCTTTGCTTTCGGCCACCTTCTCAGGCGCAACCGCTCCCAGGCGCAACATCACGGTCGGGATCTGGTGGCCTTCCAAGCCGAACTGGCCAAAGTCTTCACTGACCATCTCGGGATGCGACTTGACGACGTTGTCGGCGCCGACCGTGCGCACGCACACCGCGCGGAGACGGTCGGCCAGCTCGGGGTTGTTATAGGTGACCGGCGAGTTCTCGGCCATGATCGTGACGATGGGCATCCGGTCTGACGGGACACCTCCGGCCATCGCGATGCCATCCGCTGTGCGCTTCAGGTCGGCCAGGATCTGCTTCTGGACATCGTCGCTAAACGAGCGGATGGTCAGGTTCATCTTGACCTCGTCGGGAATGATATTGCGCTTGGTGCCGCCGTGGATCGCACCCACTGTCACGACAGCCGGGTCTTGAGGCGGAATCTGGCGGCTGACAATGGTCTGGATGGCGAGAATGTATTCGGCGGAGAGGACGATTGGGTCCTTGCTGGCCTCAGGACGCGCGCCATGCGAGCCGACGCCACGCATGGTGACGTCAACCGAGCTGACAGCAGCGAGTGCCGGACCGGATACTACGCCGACCTTTCCTGCTTCGAGGCTGCCATCGTCATGCAGGGCGATGACGTAATCGGGCTTGCCGAAACGCCCATAGATGTTGTCGTTAAGCATGGCCTGGGCGCCGGTCACCGTCTCCTCGGCTGGCTGGCCGACGAACATCAGCGTGCCGTGCCAGCGGTCTTTCAACTTGGCCAGAGTCTCGGCGGTGCCAATCAGCGTGGACATGTGGATGTCATGACCGCAGGCATGCATCACGCCCACGTCCTCACCCGCCTGGTTCTTCGAGCGGGCGTGGCTGGCGAAAGGAACTCCGGTCTTTTCCTCGACCGGCAGAGCATCCAGTTCCGCAGCGCACCAGCACCGTGGGACCGTTACCGTTCTTCATGACCGCGACAATGCCGTAGGCCTGACGGCCGTCCGCATACTTGCCGACATTTTCGGTAACGGTGTAGCCCGCCTTGCGCAGGGCGTCGGCGACCAGCGCCGACGTCTGTTTTTCCTGCTCGGAGAGTTCGGGGTGCTCGTGGAGCTGTTTGTAGGTAGCCACCAACTGGGGAAGCTCGGAGTTCACGATAGTTGGGATGTCTTGCGCCGAAGCGAGGGCGGAGATGAACAGTGCGAACACGGCAAGCGGCTTCACGAGGAGCTCCTTGTACAAGGGGAAAAGTGGGAGTGTAGCACTGGTTTGTGTCGACATCGGGCTGCGAGCTAAAGACCCTCTTAGACCGAGGCCGTCTTCGAGCTGCCTAGCGCTTCCAGCACGTCCATGGCAGATGAGTAGCGTCCCATGGGAGCGCTGATTTGCGCGCCCTGTACCACGCTGCGCACCGCGGAAAGCATCTCGCGGGCGATGGCAACGCCTTCGGCGCGGGCGGCGTCCGCCGTCTTAGCGCGCGACATACGGGCGATGATCTCGTCCGGCACAGAGACGCGCAACTCATTCTTCATGAACTCAGCATTGCGTGCGCTCACCAGCGGCCAAATTCCGGCGATCAACGGGATTCGGCAATGCTCAATGCGCTTGAGGAAGTCCTCCAGCAGCTTGAGATCGAACACCGGCTGCGTCACCACATACTCGGCGCCCGCTTGCACTTTGTATTCGAAGCGGCGAATCTCCTCGTCGATGTTCGGCACGCCGGGATTCGCTCCCACGCCGATGACGAACTTGGTGGCGGAGCCCATGGGGTTGCTGCCGATGTCGAGCCCGTGGTTCAGGTTGTGGACGATATTGACCAGTCCGATCGAATCCACGTCGAAGACCGCGGTGGCGTCGGGGTAGTCGCCCATCTTGGGTGGATCGCCGGTGATGCAAATCAGGTTGCGGATGCCCAGCGCGCTGGCGCCCAGCAGGTCCGACTGAATGCCCAGCACGTTGCGGTCGCGGCAGGTGTAGTGCAGGATGGGCTCGATCCCGACTTGCTGCGCCACCATCAGGCACAGCGCCTGGTTGCTGAGACGAGCCGAGGCGCGCGGGCTGTCAGGAATGTTCACCGCGTCCACGCCCACCGACTTCAGATAGCGCGAGCCTTCGATTTCACGTGTGCCGTCGGTTCCTTTGGGAGGAACCACTTCGACCATGACCACGAACTCGCCGTTGGCAATCTTGCGCCCCAGTTGCGAGCGTTCCGCCATCGGAGGCGGCTCAATCGGGCGCACTGTGGGCGTCGGCTTGGAAACCACCACGGGCGCGGGCCCCGGCCTCATCTTCAGGCGGCCCTTCATCTCATGAATGTGCCGCGGTGTTGTGCCGCAGCAGCCACCCACCAGTCTCACTCCGATGTCCGTGAACTGCGGAACGAAATTCGCCATGTATTCCGGAGAAGACAAGAAGATGGTCCGGCCGTCCACGGAGCGCGGCATGCCCGCGTTGGGTTGCGCGGAAAGGGGAACAGTGGTCACGGCGCGAACCCGCTCCAAGGCGTCCAGCAGAGGCGCCGGTCCTACGCTGCAATTGATGCCGACCACGTCGGCTCCCCAAGCCTCGAGTTGCGGCCCGTAATGCTCAGGGCTGGAACCGTCGAGACAGTTGCCGTCTTCGTCGATGGTGACCTGCGCCACCACGGGAAGATTAGGATTCACCTCGCGCGCGGCCAGAATTGCCTGGTGCAGCTCTTCGAGATAGCCGAAAGTCTCGAGGACGATCAGGTCGATGCCCTGTTCATTCAGCGCGGTAATCTGTTCGCGGAAGGCTTCGCGGGCTTCGGAAAGCGCAATCTTACCCAGTGGTTCAATGCGGATACCCAGCGGCCCGACGGCCCCGGCGATCAGGGCGTCGAAGCTTTTTGCTGCCTCGCGGGCCAACCGGGCGCCGCGGCGGTTAATTTCCGCCAATTTGTCCACACACCCGTGCTTCGACAAGCGAAACGAATTGGCGCCAAAGGTGTTTGTCTCTATGATCTCGGCGCCGGCCTGCAGGTATTCGACGTGAATGCCGCGGATGAGATCGGGTTGCGACAGGTTAAGTTCGTCATAACAGCGATCAATGAAAAGGCCCTTGGAAAGCAGCAGGGTGCCCATGGCGCCGTCGCAGAGAACGGCCCCTTTTTGCAGTCGAGTTAGGAAATCGGTCGCCATTATCCCCTGTTAATCAAATGCTGGGTGTTATTGGAACTCTATCGTAAACCATGACAACAGACCACAGCGCCACGGCGCCGAGAGGTCAGGGAAGCTCTGGTATAATTTGACAGAAATCGAACAAGTTGCGTCTTATCAGCAATATGAGCGAGGTACGTATTTGAAGCGGGCAGTACTCCTCCTGGTGTCCCTGGGCAGCCTCTTTGGCATCGTTTCCTGTAGCAGCAACAACAGCACCACTGGTCCCAACGGAAACGCTACCGTCAACCAACCCAGCATGCTCAGCCACCGGGCGTTTATCACGAACCAGTACTCGGGCAACATTCAGATCATCGATAGCCAGAACGATACGACCGCCTTTTACACGGTGACGAATAACAATACCGGTGTAACTGGCCCGGGCGTGACCGGAACCGCAGTCAACATTTCGATCGGTGGCTCGCTGACCTTTGAAAACCTGAGTCCGGACAACACCACGACCATTGTGTACAACCCGACCAGCTTCACGATCACCTTTGTTACCAATTCGACCGAGCTTTCCGCGGGCAGCGTTAATCTGGCCAACTGGGCCAGCATGGCGGTTTATTCGCCGGACTCCACCAAGGTTTACGTTCCGGTACCGAATGCGCCTCCGCTGGTTACCAATGGCCGGGTGGGTGGAGTACAGGTCATCGATACGACCGCCATCGCGGTCACCAGCACCTACTCCGTACCGGCAGCCCAGTATGCCGCGATCAGCCCCGATGGCAACACGTTGCTGGTGTTCGCCCAGAATTCCGACTCGATGTACTTGATCGACCTGACGGCGACATCGCCGACCGCAGTCGCGATTCCCGGATTCGCGCGTCCAGTGAACGCGTTTTTCAGCACTGACAGCAGCACCGCATACGTAATCAACTGCGGGCCGGAATGTGGCTCGACCGCGGGGCCGCCATCGGTGATGCGCTTTGACCGTGCGTCGCAGACCATTACGGCAACGGTCCCAGTCGGCGGCGCCAGTGTGGGCCTGATGAAGAGTGGCAACATTTATGTCGCGGGATATCCCGGAAGCTCGACCGGCACCTTTGACATCGTGAGTGTCAGTTCGATGACGCGCAGCACCGCCAACCCGGTGGCAATCGGCGACGGCACCCATACCACGATGGCGATCTCGAACAATAACAAGATGTACATCGGTGCCGTGACCTGCGCTAATGTCACCACCGGATGCCTGTCAATCGTTGACCTGGGCACCAACACGACTAACCCCACCACCGGTCCACTGGGGTCGGTAACAGGGATGCAGTCGATTCCCAATCGCAACGTTATGTATGTAGTCGAAGGTGGTGTGCTGTATATGTACGACACAACCACGGGGATGTTGCAGTCCACGCAGATCTCATTCCGAGGCGCGTTATACGGCGTCTTGCAGATCGATCAGTAACAAGCTTGCGAGTGAGTTCGAAGCGAAGGGCGGTCATCGGACCGCCCTTTGACTTTCTGTGTAGTGGTGATTGTTATTGCGGTTGCAGGACCAGGCGATGCTGCGCAGCCTGCTCCGTTGCTTGGGTCGAAATCGGCAGCTTGAACGTGCGTCCGTGGTAATAAGCGTCCCACTGATCGTTGTAGTGGTCGTCGAACAGGTTCCCCGATTCGCCATTCACGATATTGAGCGTGGAATTGTCCAAGTCGGACATGTCGGCAGTGAACCGCTCGGATGGACCGAAGTGAGTGCCGGCCTGCTTGACCGTTACGCCATCGCCCGACAGAGGTAGCGGTCCCGGTCCGGCGCCGCGCTTGAGGATGGGGAAGTTGCTCCAGAACGGATGCTTGACGTCGATCTGGTGATAGCGGCCCCAGGTCCAGCGGCTGAGCGAGTTCGGCGTCTTGGGATCGGTGATCGCAGCTTCGACCGCGGCAGTGAGCAGCTCGGCGTAGTTGGCGTAATCGGATGGCAGCCATTGCGGAGGCTGTTGCGAGAGCACGTTCTCCAGCCAAACCGAGCTCATGAACCATCGCGAGTACGGCTGCCACTCGTCCCCTAGCTTCGGTTTCAGGATCAGTTCGTCGAGTTTGCCGCGAGATACATAGGCAATCGTTGGCGCGGCTGAGTCGGTGCTCATGGCCCCGTCCCAATTGCGCATCAGGTCGGCAGCGGCCTTGGCGTGGTCCGATGCCTTGGGTGTGTGGTCGATGGCGTAAACAAATCGCTCAGCGCAGAAGCGATCGAGCTCTGAAACTACGTCGGTCTGGATTGCCAGCATGTCGGCCGGAGTGTATTTCATCGGCCTCCCCAGCAGTTTGTAGATGCGCTCGGTGCGATAAGGCGCATCCCATTCGATGCTTATCGGGTTAGGGTAGCCATCAGGAGTGATGCGGCCGTTGGCCGTCGCGATGATCCCCGACGGCGGATCGAACACGCGCGGCATCTGGTCGTAGGGGATGAAGCCGGTCCACTCGTAGGCGTCGGTGTCACCCGGGACGGGCAGCGAGCCGTCGCCTGAAGTGCGAATTGGCACGAAGCCGGTGGCCTGATAGCCGATGTGTCCGTCGACGTCGGCGTACACCACGTTTTGTCCGGGCGCTCCGAAGGTCGAGAAGGCTGCACGGAATTCGTCCCAGTTCTTTGCTGAGTTCACCTGGAAGAAGGGAATTCGGGAAACGTTTGGCTTATAGATGATCCATTGCAACGCCAGTTGGCGCGTTTCTCCGGGAACCAGACTGGTGATGATGGGTCCGTGGCGGGTTACGACGACATCGACATTGACTTCGGGCTTGCCCTTGACGCGAATGATTTCTTTGCGGTGCTCAGGCTGCGTCCAACCCTGCGGCGTCAGGTATTCACCCTGGTCATTAAACTTCTCGATGAAGACGTCTTCCACCGCCGGGCCGAGATTGGTAAATCCCCAAGCGATGTAGCAGTTATGGCCGACGATCACGTATGGCATGCCGGGGAGCGTGACGCCTAGGACGTCGAAGTCGCCGGAAATCAGGTGCGCTTCGTACCAGGTGTTCGGCAGGCGCAAGTCAAGATGCATGTCGTTCGACAAAAGGGGTTTGCCCGAGGCTGTGTGAGCGCCCGACACTACCCAGTCGTTCGAACCGGCATGGAAGCGAACGTCGGGACCTGCGTCCAACGGCGGATTGGCGAAGGGCAGCAAAGATGAGTGAGGCACTGGCCGTGCGGGGGCCTTGCGGGGCGTAGGTTTTCCGCCCTTTTTGGCTGGCGGCGCTTCCTCTTCGTCGGATTCGTCTTCTTTCGGCGGCGCGTTGGCCAGCGATTCGCCCTCCGATCCCGGCGGATGATCGCGCCACGAGGAGTTCACAAATAACTCGGCAGTAAGTTCGGGGCCCAGCCTGGCCAGCACCTTCTCTTTCGCCAGAATTTCCTTGTAGTAGCCGTGGTTCAGGAATTCCGTCATCGACAGGCCAACCAGCAGCGAGTCCTCAACCGTCCAGACATGCGGCGCGTAGGTCATAAAGCGAAATTCCAGCGGCAGTGTCTTGGTGTGCTCGGCAATGTAGGCATTCACGCCATCGGCGTACGACTGGAACTGCGCGCGTTGCGCCGGGTCCATTGCAGCAACAGCCTTTTCCGCGACTTGCCGCAGCCCGAGGATGCGCTGCTCGCGATCAGTGCTGACAAAGTCAGGGCCAAGTATCACTGCAAGGTCGCCGGACGCGAAGCGGCGGGTCATGTCCATTTGCCACAGCCGCTCCTGTGCGGTGATGTACCCCTGCGCGAAAAACAGGTCATTAAGATTGGCCGCCGTGATGGTCGGAATCCCCAGCGAATCGCGGGTGACCGTCACCGGCTGCAAGAGCCCGGCGACTCGGACGGTTCCATCCTCTTGTGGCAGTGCGGCGCGGACTGCGCGGTAGAACCAGACATCGAACGCCAGGAACGCGATCAGGAGCAACGCCAGCAGCGCGATGACGACGCGAAGCGCCATCCTTGCATTGGAGGAGCGGGTAGTCGAAGAAAAAGTAGTAGTGGCCATGAGAAACCACGATTATAAGAGAAACGCACGCTGTCGCCGGGCGTACTGCCCATCAGTAGAATGCACCCAGTGCATTTAGGAGGAGGCAGGCAATGTTTAGTGCAGTGTTTGGCTTGTTTTGGATATTGCTCTGGTTGGCTTCGGTCATCTTCTTCGTGTGGGCCGTGATTACGCTTCTGCGTTGTTTGAACCGCATTGCGATCGCGCTCGAAAAAAACTCGGGGATCGACTCGCCTCCAACTCCGAAGCTCCTGCTACCCAGTCGATGACGCGAGTTTCAATGCTATGCTGATAGGCGAAATCCGCGGTGGATTCGCAAATCATGGGCACGAAACGAACCGGCGGCCAAAGCACGCTGCAAAGACGGGTTGACGATCAGCCGCACATTTCGCGCGAAATGGTGCATGAAGCCGAGTCCATCTTTCACAACCACTTGCGGCATGTGGGCCTGAAGCACACCGGCCAGCGCGATACCATCCTGCGTACGTTCCTCGACACGCGTGACCACCTTTCGACCGATGAGCTTTACCGATTGGTGAAGAAGCAGGACGAAGGCATCGGGTTCACCACGGTGTACCGCACGCTGAAACTGCTGTCAGAATGCGGGCTGGCGAGTGAGGTGGCGTTTAACGACGGCATTGCGCGCTATGAGCACCAGTACAATCGGCGCAATCACCATCACATGGTGTGTACCGAGTGCGGCAGTTCGGTAGAATTCTTCTCCTCTGACATTGAGCGCATCGAACGCGAGGTCGGCCGCAAGCACAAATACCTCACCACGCGCCACACCTTCCAGATATATGGCCTCTGCGACGCCTGCCAGAAAAAGCGCAAGCGGACTGTCACTTAGCATAGCTCCCGATGCTTTCTATCGCTGAAGCCGCCACGCAGATTCGTGAGCGCAAGCTTTCGTCTATCGAGCTGACGCGCGCGTGCCTTGATCGCATCAACAAGCTGGATCCGCAGTTGAATGCGTTCATCACCATTACCTCTGAGTTGGCGCTGCAACAAGCGCGCGAGGCCGATGCGGATATCGCAACAGGGAATTGGCGTGGTCCGCTGCATGGAATTCCCATTGCCTTGAAAGACTTGATCAACGTCGCCGGAGTCCGTACCACAGCGGCGAGCAATCAGCTTCGCGATCATGTGGCAACGGAAGACGCGGCGATCGTCACCACATTGAAAAAGGCGGGTGCCGTCATCTTGGGCAAGACCAACCTGCACGAGTTCGCCTTCGGCGGCAGCGGTATCGTCAGCGCCTTCGGCCCAGCGCGAAATCCGTGGGACGCGACCAGGATCACCGGTGGCTCGTCGTCAGGTTCGGCGGCGGCTGTGGCTGCCGGAATGTGTGTGGCGGCCATTGGCACCGACACGGCCGGGTCTTTGCGTTGTCCGCCGGCTCTCTGCGGGATAGTCGGTCATCGGCCGAGCCAGGGAATGGTGAGCAACGAAGGCATCATTCCGCTGGTACCATCGTTCGACACGCCCGGACCCATCACGCGTTCCGTTCGAGATGCGGTAGCCATCCTGGAATGCTTGGCCGCGCCGAGCGCAACGAGTCTCTCCGCCGGGCTGGACGAGCCAATCGCGAACTTGAGAGTCGGCGTCGCGCGAAATCTGGCCGACGATGCCGATCCGGAGGTCGCGCGCTGCTTTCAAGCGGCGACAACCACGATTTCCGAGCTGCTTGGAAAAGTGACCGAGTTCGACTTGACATGGGAAACTCCGACGGCGATTCGCAATTATGAAACGTATCGCTATCACCGGGCGATGCTGTATCACACTCCAGAGCGGTACGACCCTCGTACGCTCTTCCGAGTGCGCGCCACCGAGGGAGTCAGTGAAGCGGATTATCGCCGTGAGCTTCGCGAACTGAATGAATTCAACCGAAGTGTGCGTGTCTTCGACAATCTTGACGTGGTGCTGACTCCGACCGTGCCTAACGTTGCGCCCCGGCTTGCAGAACTCGAAGCGTTCGACGCGGCGGCTTTGCGTCAATACGAACTGCGCTACTTATTGAAGAATGCTTTCCCGTTCAGTTACCTCGGGTGGCCCAGCGTGTCGGTTCCGTGTGGATTCACTAGCGAAGGAATGCCTGTGGGCTTGCAAATCTCGGCACGGCCCGGAGCCGACGAGTTAGCCTTGCGCGTCGCTCATGCCTACGAGCAGGCGACCGAGTGGCACAAGCGAATGCCGCCACTGGCGAGCTAGAACCCCAGGAAGACCGGCTCCGGCTGAAGTTGCACGCCAAGCTCCTCCAACACGCGGGACTGGATTTCATCTTTCAACGCGACGATCTCAGCGGCCGTCGCTCCTCCGCGATTGACGATGGCCAGAGCATGACGGCGCGAGATTCCGGCTGCTCCCCGGTTGTAGCCCTTGGCGAATCCTGCGTGCTCCACCAGCCACGCGGCCGACAGCTTGCGATACCCGTCGCTCGCGGGATAGCTGGGCAGCGACATTCCGCGCGAACTCAATCTGGCCTCCAGTTCTGCGAACGTAACCTGCGAGACAACCGGATTCTTGAAGAACGATCCCGCGCTCTGGCAGTTGTCATCGCCAGGAACGATGAGCATGGCTTTGCTGCGGCGAATTTCGCGCACCGCATCGCGAACCTGTTGCAGAGTTGGTTCTGCAGACACGCTGCCAAACGCTTTTTGCAAGTCGGCGTAACGGATCGCAGGCTTGCCACCGCGGCGCAGCAGGAACGACACCGAGAGAATGATGTAGCTGTCGCGCAGGTTGGTGTTGAACACGCTGCTGCGATAAGCGAAGCCGCACTCGGCATTTGAAAACGCCCGCAACTCCAGCGTTTGCCGGTCGAGCGCCGTCACCTCGCGAATTGTCTCCGACACGTCTTGTCCATAGGCGCCAACATTCTGCACCGGCGTTCCGCCGACCGAGCCGGGAATTCCGCTCAGGCATTCGAGACCGGCACAGTCTTCTTCAACGGTGCGCGCGACAAAGGCGTCCCAATCTTCGCCGGCGGCCACGCGAAACGTCACATCCTCGCCCACGACCACTCGCTCGACGCCGCGCAAATCAACCTTCAGCACCAGCCCGTTGAACCCGGTATCCGCTACCAGCACGTTGCTGCCGCCGCCGAGTACGAACAAAGGCAGTTCGCGCGACCGGGCGAACTCGACGGCTTCCTGGACCTCGTTCTCGTCGCTGGCTTCGGCGAAATAGCGCGCCGGACCTCCCACGCCAAGCGTGGTGAGCGGAGCCAGCGGCACATGTTCGCGTAGTATCATCAGCGTACTGCCAATATATATGGTGCGCGGGCTGCTTCTTTTCGCCGTCGAGTAGCATCAGAACTTCACAGCACTTCATTCTCATTTCCAGGAGCCAAGATGTATCCAGAATTGTTGATCGTCCCCATGCGCGAAGAGCTGACGCGAGCCGGCGCAAAAGAACTGCGCACGGCTCCCGAAGTCGATGCCGCACTGGCTGACAAGACCGGCACCGCGCTGGTCGTGGTGAACTCCGTATGCGGATGCGCGGCGGGCAAAATGCGTCCCGGCGTGCGCCTGGCATTGCAAAGCGCCGCCCGCCCTGATCGCATCTACACCGTGTTCGCCGGACAAGACCGCGAAGCCACCGAACGTGCGCGCGAACTATTTGGCGCTGTCCCGCCCTCGTCGCCGAGTCTTGCACTGTTTCGCAACGGAGAGCTGGTGCATTTCGTGCCGCGCAGCGAAATCGAAAGCCGCACCGCGCAAGACATCGCCAGCCGTCTCTCCAGCGCCTTCGAGAATTACTGCGCGAAGACCGTTGAAGCCAACAGCTAATGTCCGCGGGAGTAAGCTAGGCTCATGCTGATTAAGGGAAATTTCGACGTGAAGATGACGCCGGTTTCGGAAGACACCGCCGACGGCGTCCCCCTCGGACGTTTTCTGCTCGACAAGCAATATCACGGAGATCTGAACGCGAACAGCAAGGGTGAGATGCTGACCGCCGGCTCCATCGCCACCGGATCTGCCGGCTACGTTGCCATCGAGCGGGTTACCGGCAACTTGCAAGGGCGGCAAGGAAGCTTCGCCTTGCAGCACACGGGCACGATGAATCGCGGCGCGCCAACCTTGTCGATCAATGTCGTCCCGCATTCCGGGACCAGTCAGCTGACCGGGCTCGCCGGCAGCATGAACATCCTCATTGCCGACGGAAAACATTCCTACGAGTTCGACTATTCGATTGCTGAAGGCGAGTGAGACGGCTATTTCGCGCCGTCCTTGAACGCCTTGATCACGATGTCGTTAGGCTGGTCGCCCACCGGAATTAGAGTGACCAGCGCGCGCGCGGCGCTGATCTTTGAGTTGTCGCGCGTTTTCACCGTGCGCACCACGGCGACATCGCCTGACTTGGTATCCACCACCAGCAGGTGGTCTTCGTTCGGCGTGAGCGCAAGGCCGTCAGGACTACTGCCTACCGGCACCGAATCGACGACCCGGCCTTCATCGATGGCGTACACGCTCACATTGTTGGAGCCGAAGTTGCTCACGTAAAGCAACGAATTGTCCGAGGTGACCAGGCCACGCACGGGGTTCCTGCCGATCAGGTAACTCGCGCTCACTTCGTTGGTGTAGGCCTCAACAATAGAAAAGCTATTGGCGTCGAAGTTGCTCACGAAAATTTCGCCGCCATCGGGTTTCAGCGCCATGTGAACCGGAAGTTGGCCGACTTCAAGCAACGCGAGCACTTTGTCGGTTTTCAGGTCGATGGCCGCCAACTGGTTCGACCCGGGGCACG
The DNA here is from genome assembly GCA_963749635.1 of uncultured Acidobacteriaceae bacterium. Lineage (GTDB taxonomy): Bacteria > Acidobacteriota > Terriglobia > Terriglobales > Acidobacteriaceae > DASRAA01. Next base: position 125,816 of record CAVVNW010000003.1, on the reverse strand, counting down.
CGACGAACAGCTTGCTGTTGTCGGGCAGGATGACCAAATCCTGCGGCTGCACGCAGACCGGGAGCGTACTGCGCACCGCGAGCTTCTGCGTATCGATCAGCGAAACAGTATTGGCGCCACGGTTGCTGACAGCTACCACGCTGCCATCGGGCGAAACCCTCGCCAGACCCGGCGCGTTGCCCACCGGAATGGTCGCGATAACAGCGCGCTTGTCGAGGTCGATGACCGATACGTTCCACGAACCCGAGTTGGCTACATAGGCGCGCTTGCCATCGGAGGACACCGACACGAAGTAAGGTGCCCGGTGTACGCCAATCGTTGCAGCTACTTCGTTGCGCTCGGCATTGATGATGGTGATGTTGTTCGACTCAGTGTTGGCGACGTAGATTTCGTTGCGCGCAGGATTCACGGCCAGCCCGGTGGGATTCTTTCCCACCGCGATGGTCTGGATGTTTCGCAGCATCTGCGTGTCGATCACACTGACCGAATCGCTCCTGCCGTTACTGACGTAGGCGAATTCGTGGTACGTGGGATCGAAGTCGGCCTGCCGGCGACAGGCAGGCAGGACCAGCACAAGAAGCGTGGCCACGAACCACAATGCGGCCGGCCTTGCCACCGCGTGTTCGGCACCGCGGCGGAGTCTGCATCAATCGGCGGCTGCGCCCGCGTGACGCCGCGACATCGGATTCGCGACAGGATCGGCGATGCTAGCGACCCAGTACCTGCGCGATCTGCCGCACCTCGACCATCAGGCTGTCGAACTGGTCGGGGTAGAGCGACTGGTTGCCGTCGCTGAGTGCGTTATCGGGATCAGGATGCACTTCGATCATTAGTCCATCGGCGCCCACCGCAACCGCTGCCCGCGACAAGGGCGTGACTTTATTGCGTTTCCCGGTGCCATGGCTCGGATCGACGAGGATGGGCAAGTGGCTTAGCCGCTGGACCGCCGGCACAACGCTGAGGTCGAGCGTATTGCGCGTGTGATCAGCAAACGTCCGCACTCCGCGCTCGCAGAGGACGACGTTATAGTTGCCCTCGCTCATGATGTACTCCGCGGCCATCAGAAACTCTTCCAGCGTCGCCGACATGCCGCGCTTCAGCAGCACGGGTTTGCGGGCGCGGCCGGCGCACTTCAGCAGTGAGAAATTTTGCATGTTCCGGGCGCCAATCTGAATGACGTCAGCGTATTGATCGACCAGTGCCAGCGACTCGTGGTCCACGGCCTCGGTGACGATCAACAGGCCGAAACGCTCGCGCACCTCGGCCAAAATCTGTAGTCCCAGTTCGCCCAGACCTTGAAACGCATACGGCGACGTCCGCGGTTTGTACGCGCCCCCACGGAAAAAACGCGCGCCAGCCTTGGCGACGCGTTCGCCGGCGGCAAAGGCTTGCTCACGCGACTCAACGCCGCACGGCCCGGCGATAACCGCAACCTCATGCCGCCGATGGTGGCGTCGGAATCGGGGAAGCGGATAATGGTATCGTCTTCCTTCAGTTCACGGCTGACCAGCTTGTACGGTTTGCTGACCCGAATGACTTCCTGCACCCCGACCAGTTCTTCGAAGGTGCCGGGTTCCAGCTCTCCACGGTTGCCGGTGATGCCGATGGCTGTCCGCGTTGCGCCGGGCATGGAATGGGCACGGTATCCGAAGCTCTCAATTTTCTGGCAAACGGCCCGCACCTCGCTCTTCCGATGCATTGGCCTTCATGACGACAAGCATGACCAACCCCTTGTGACTAGCTAGTGTACCGTTCGCAGGTGTAGCGGAGCAATTGAACAGTTCCGGACTCGGTTACTGGATTCGGCCCGGTGGTAGAGCTGCGCTTTAGCGCAGCGTTCTGGCGTTCCCTATTCGATATTGAATAGTGAGCCGGGTTTTAACCCGGCGGCTCCGGGCGATACCAGCTTTGAAAGGCCCGCAACTGTTGGCAACTGGGTGCGAATCGGGGCAAAATAGCAGGCTATGTACGCACGCAAGCTCTTCCTCGCCTCCGCGGTATTGCTGGTTATCGGACTGGGTTCGCTGTGGTCAAAGTGGGACGGCAGTGCCGGAATCAACGCCGGGGACTCCATCGGCGCCTGGGCTGTCACTTTCAACGGTTCGGTCCACGGCTGGGCCGCTATGATCGGCTTGATCGCGTTGGTCGCCGCGATCTTCGTGTTTCTGGCCGCGCTGATCAGCGGCGTAATGGCGTCACCCAAGCCTACAATCGATCAAAATGGCCGGTCCTGACCGCGTAGAGAAAGACATCCTCAAGCTGATTCCCGCGCCCGCGAAGCCGCCAAAGCTGACCGCGCGGCGTGTTGGCATCCATACTTCGACGGCAGGTGGAGTCCACCTCGCCGCGGAACGTGCCTATCGCCTGGGATGCAACGCCCTGCAGATTTTCTCCTCCAGCCCGCGCCAGTGGAAGCCCTACGAACTCGCACCGAAACACGTCGCCGACATGATCCGCCTGCGCGCTCGATACGATCTGCGTCCGCTGGCGATTCACGCCAACTACCTGGTTAACCTGGCAGGAGGCAATTCCGAATTCCACGTCAAATCGATTGCCGCGTTTCGTGGCGAGGTCGAACGCGCGCTGGCGTTGCAAGCCGACTACCTCGTTCTCCATCCTGGCTCGTTCCGCGGCGGCAGCCGCGAAGAAGGCCTGCAACGGGCGGCATTGGCCATCGAGCAGGCGACCGACGGCCTCGACCTGCATGCCGGCAACTTGCGCATCCTGATCGAAAATACTGCCGGCTCCGAGTTTTCGCTCGGAGGCAACTTCGAGCAGGTTGCCGAGTTGCTTTACCTGCTTCGTAACTTTGTCCCTTGCGGCGCCTGTATCGATACCTGCCACACCCACGTCGCGGGATATGACATCGTCAGCGAAGCTGGCTACAAGGAAACTCTCGACCAACTCGACCGTACAGTTGGACTGAAGAACGTATTTGTCTGGCACTGCAACGACGCCAAGGCCGCGCGCGGCTCGAAACTCGACCGCCATCAGCACATCGGGAAGGGAACTATCGGACTGAAGGCGTTTCGCCGTCTGCTGAATGATCCGCGCACCGCGCACGCAGCCTTCATTGCCGAAACGCCTATCGACGAGCCACTCGACGATCTGGCAAACGTGAAGGCGCTCACCAGACTAGTGAAGTCGAAGGCGCCGTCAAAGCGGTGACAGAAAAGAAAAACGCAGGGCTGCGCCCCAGCCCCACACCCGTGAAAGTTACAGCCGTGCTCCGCCAGCGACGGGCAGCACCTCTCCGGTCATCCAGGCCGAATCGTCGGAGGCTAGGAACACTGCAACCTTGGCGATGTCGTCCGGAGCGCCCTTACGTCCCAGCGGAGTGCGCGAGACTGCGAAGGTCTCAAACTCGGAATTGCCCGTGGCACGAGTGCCTTCCGTCTCCACCAGACCAGGGGACAAAGAATTCACCCGAATATTGCGCGGGCCAAGTTCAAGTGCCAGCGAGCGCGTGATTACATCGACCGCGCCTTTCGTAGCACTGTACAGCGAACCGCCGGGCGGAGGGGTCAAGGACACGACAGAGCTCAAATTGATGATCGATCCACTGCCGTTCATCGCCTTGACCGCGGATTGTGTGCTCAGCACCGTCCCCAGCACGTTGAGGTCGAACATCCGGCGATAGCTCTCTTCTGTGATTTGTTCGAGGGGCGCGAACTCGTACACGCCCGCGTTGTTGACCAGAATGTCGATGGTCCCGAATGCCTTCTTCGTCTCTGCAAACAAGCGGTCCACGTCGGCCTGTTTGGAGACGTCGGCCTGCACGGTAATCGAATTTCCACCCGCCCGCTGAATCTCGGCGGAAACTTTTTCGGCATCATCCTTGGCGCGCGCGTAGTTGACGACGACATTGGCCCCCTCTTTCGCCAACGCCTTGGCGATTCCCGCTCCGATGCCCTTCGAAGCCCCTGTAACCACAGCGGTCTTTCCAGCTAGTTTTCCCACGGTAACTCTCCTTCTCGAACATCTGCCACCGAATTGTCATTTGCACATTTCGATGACTGTCTAAATGATGTTGAAGGCCTCAGAAAGTTTCACAGTTCCGCGAGCTTTTTCAGGTAGGTTTTCCACACGTCGCGCTGGAAGGATGGGTGGGCGAACTTGCCCTCGCGCGCAATCGCAATCAATCCTGCAGCTTCCAGTTCCTTGAGGTGGAACGACAGGGTCGCCGCGCTGATAGGGAAATCTTCCCGCAGTTCGCTACACGAACAGTTCTTACCCTGGGCGATGCTCTGCAGGATCTCGTACCGCCGCGGGTCGGAGACCGCTTTGTTGATTTTGCGAAACTGTTGTTCTGTGAGTGGCGCCAATTTTCTGCTGGATATGGATGCGCTCATTCGCCTATCGACTCATCTGCCGCCTAACGGCAATTCAGTTTAGTCGAAGCGATGCCAGAACGCACCGTAGCGCGCTGCGCCTGGAGAGACGTCGCAACGTTTCCATGTTAAAGGGTTGTGGCTCGGTGTTATGCCTTTGGCTTCTTCGCCCTGCTCTTGCTCGGTTTGCCAGATCTGCCAACGGCGTTGGCCTGTGCTACAGCCGGGTGTTTGGCGATAAATGCGGTCAGAGCCTCGTGCATCTGGAAAAGAAACCTTGCCGCAGCGTCTTCGACATTCCGATCTGCCATGGGACACCTCCTCGAACAGAAATTGACGAACAGGCCACGGATTTGACCACGGGGCTATATGCAAGTCAAGGCAAATGGGCAGTCCGCGATGCCTGCGCCAAAACATCGAAGACGAATTTACCTATACAAGGGTCATTCACCGCGCGCCTCTCGATGCCCGGTGCTTCTGATTTGCCGATCTCTTCTGCTCTCGCCCCATAAGCGCACTGGTTGTAAAATCAAAGTTTGTCCCTGGACCATCGCAAGAGCATTATGGCCGACTCAAACATTCAAGAGCCGAACACGGAGGAGCCGCAAGCCGAGGCTCCAGTGCGTCCCGAACGCTACGACCCCCAGTCCATCGAACTGAAATGGTCCGCGCGCTGGGCGCAAGATCCCGAGTTGTACAAGTCCGAACCCGCCAGCAGCACGCGCAAGAAGTACTACGTCCTCGAGATGCTGCCCTATCCCTCAGGCGCATTGCACATGGGACACGTACGCAACTACTCCATCGGCGACGCCCTCGCGCGCTACATGTGGATGCAGGGCCACAACGTGCTTCATCCCATGGGGTGGGACGCCTTCGGTCTGCCCGCCGAGAACGCGGCCATCAAGAACCAGACTCCGCCCCGAGAATGGACGCTGCACAACATCGACGCCATGAAGGTGCAGATGAAGCGGCTGGGCTTCGCCTACGACTGGTCGAAAGAACTCGCCACCTGCCTGCCCGACTATTACCGCTGGAACCAGTGGTTCTTCCTCAAGCTCTACGAGAAGGGCCTGGCGTATCGCAAGAACGCCAAGGTGAACTGGTGTCCCGAGTGCGCCACCGTGCTGGCCAACGAGCAGGTACTCTCCAACGGATGCTGCTGGCGTCACGAGACCACGCTCGTCGAGCAGCGCGAACTGGAGCAGTGGTTCGTGCGCATCACCAAGTACGCCGACGAATTGCTGCAAGCCCTGGACTCGATGCCCGGATGGCCCGAGCGCGTCACCTCGCAACAGCGCCACTGGATCGGCCGCAGCGAAGGCACGCTGGTTGACTTCAAACTCGACGGCGACGCCGGACCTGCCGGAGACGTCATCACCGTCTTTACCACGCGCGTCGACACTATCTACGGCGCAACCTCGTTGCAGTTGGCGCCCGAGCATCCCATCGTTGCGGACCTGGTCGCCAGGCATCCCGAGCTGCGCGTCAAGGTCGAGGAGTTGACCGCCGAGCAGCGCAAGGCGAAAGAAATCGGCGACGTCGGCGCTATCGAAAAGCATGGCGTCCCCACCGAGCGCTTCGCCATCAATCCGTACAACGGCGAGAAGGTGCCCATCTGGGTTGCGAACTACGTGCTCATGGATTACGGCACCGGCGCGATCATGTCGGTCCCTGCGCACGATGAGCGCGACTACGAGTTCGCCAAGAAATACGGACTCGACATTCGCGTCGTCATCATGCCGCGCCGCGAAGGCGACGCGAAGAATGGCGATCCCAGCAATCCGATGCTGCCCTTCGTCGACACCAATAGTCTGGTGATGAATTCCGGCGAATACAGCGGCCTGCCGAGCGACGAGGCCATCACGAAAATGTCGAAGTACGCCGAAGACCACGGCTTCGGCAAGGCTACCGTGACCTACAAGCTGCGCGATTGGGGCATCAGCCGCCAGCGCTATTGGGGTACGCCGATTCCCATGGTGTACTGCGCCAAAGACGGCATCGTGCCCGTGCCGGAGAAAGACTTGCCGGTCGTGCTGCCCGACAATGTGCAGATCACGCTGGCGCACGGTTCTCCGCTGGCGCAAGTACCCGAGTTCGTGAACACCACGTGCCCTAAGTGCGGAGGCCCGGCGCGCCGCGAAACCGACACCATGGACACCTTCGTCGATTCGTCCTGGTACTTCTATCGCTACACCGACCCGTCGGTCTCGACCGCTCCGTTCGACGTGAACGCCGTTGCCTATTGGTTTCCCATCGATCAGTACATTGGCGGCGCCGAGCACGCCATCCTTCACCTTATCTATTCGCGCTTCTGGACCAAGTTCATGCGCGACATCGGCCTGGTGAAAAATTCCGAGCCCATCGAGCGCCTGTTCACGCAGGGCATGGTCGTCAAGGGCGGCTATAAGATGTCGAAGAACCGAGGCAACGTGGTCTCGCCCGACGAGATGGTCGCGAAGTACGGCGCCGACTCCACGCGCATGTACACCCTGTTCGCCGCGCCTCCCGACCGCGATCTCGACTGGCAGGACGCGGGCGTCGAAGGCGTCAGCCGCTTCCTGTCGCGCGTCTATCGCTACGTGATGCGCAACGCACGTGCCTGCGGTCACGTCGCAGAACTCAAACGCTGTCATCCTGAGCGGAGCCGCGCTTCGCGCAGCAGGACCTCTGACGGTGACCCTTCGGTACGCTGGCGAGCGTTGCCCCCGCTGGCTCCCGCAAACTCCAGCGCAAGCTCCACCAAACCATTCGCCGAATCACCGAAGATTTTGGCGGACGCTGGCACTTCAACACCTCCATCGCAGCCATCATGGAATTGGTGAACGAGCTTTACGCGCACGAAGAGGCTGTGCAGCGCGGCACTGAACCACCCGCGCCTCCGTCACTGATGGCCGACGTGCAGCGCAATCTGGTGCTCATGCTGGCTCCGTTCGCGCCTTTTCTCGCCGCCGAGTTGTGGGAGACGGTCGGCGAGTCGTCGAACCTGCTCCGCGCACCGTGGCCGCAGTACGATCCCGCGCTGGCGAAAGAAGACGAATCGAGATGGCCGTGCAGATCAATGGCAAAACCCGCGCTCGCATCACCGTCTCCGCCGACGCCGAAGAAGCGCAGATCAAAGACATTGTCATGGCCGACGAAAAAATCCGCGCCGCCATCGGCGACAAAGAAATCGTCAAGGTGCTGGTGGTGAAGGGCAGGCTGGCGAATATTGTGGTGAAGTAGCGCCGCTCGGCATGACAGCCCTGGAGGGGCGAAATATCAAAGCCCAGCGCTTTAGCGCGGGGTTGGCTTGGTCTTTTGAATTGTCGGAGCCGGTTTTAACCGGCGGCACTCTTCCGCGAGGGCGTGAGCCCGAGCGAGTACTCACCCCTTCAACTCCCCCAACGCCTTCTTCACCTTCTCCGCGTCGGCGCTATCGGGATTGAGCTTCAGATACTCTTCGTAGCTTCGGCGGGCGTCGTCGTTCTTGCCCAGCTTCTGCTGCGCCTGGCCCAGCCCAACCCACGCCGCGGCCGCGTCGGGCTTCAGTTCCACGGCTTCCTTCAAGCGCGACTCGGCCGCAATGAAGTTGTTCTTGTTCATGTAGAAGTAGCCGACCTCGATGTCCTCAGCCACCTGCTTTGCCTTTTTTTGTTCGTCCGTCAGCACCTTGGTCTGCGGCGCCGCGGGCGACGACCAACAGGCGTGAAAGATGACATCGATGCAATGCGGATCGAACTTGTTCGCAATCTTTTTCGCCTTAGACGGAGGCGGAGGACTGGTTTGCTGGCCCAGGTCCGGCGACGGAGCGTCGGGCGGCGTCGGAGCGGTTGCAGGCTGGTCGCGCGACGAGCTCTCCTGCCCGGAACCCGTCGGAGTCTGGGCCGACAGCCCGGTCGCCAATACCACAACCAGCACAAAGATCGCCGCGATTCTGTTCATGTGGTCCTCCGCTTCTTTACGGAAACCTTGCCAGAAAACATGTGGTTACCGATTTGCGCCCATTTCGGGAAACACGGGTTACCAACGTAATGTTGCCCTCACTTTTTTTCATGACGCGGCCTCGCCAGCCGCGTATTTCTAAGGTGGGCGCATTTTCGTCCACTAAGCAGTGCGGTTGCCGTCCCCAGGGACGCCGTGTCACCCTAAGTTCTTTGAATGCTATATTTTGCCCGTAAGTCCCGTGTTTCTGATATTTTACGCATGAAATCGTGCGTAAATCACTGATTCTAAAGATTAGGGGAGGGGGGAGGGGGAGTAGCAAAGTAATAAATAGGCGTCACTCGAATTCCTTCAACTCATTCGGATGCCGCTTGAGTTGCCAGCGCCAGAAGGCATAAAACGGCGCTCCGAGGAAGACGATTCCGATCCCGATCAACGTTTCTTTCGGACGTGTGACGACGGAGTTCAACGCCCAAGCGCCTGCCATAAACAGGTACAGCGCAGGAAGATATGGATATCCGGTGCATAGATACGGCCGAGGAACATCAGGATGCTTTCGCCGCAGAACGAAAAGTGCAGCGACTCCGGCGACGTACGACAGCACCATCATGAACATGACGTAGGTGTAGAGCTGGTCATAGCTGCCGCTGAGCGCGAGCACGATCGACCAGGCTGCAGATGGCGATCAGGCTGATGGCAGGCGTTCTGTACTTGGGATGGACGCGTCCCATGGCGTGAAAAAAAGCACCATCGCGTGCCATCGCATAAGTCACCCGCGCGCTGCACAAAATCGCGCTCGAAGCGGCGCCGAAACACGACAGCGCAATCGTCGCGCCGAGCCATTTCGCCGCATTCGACGAAAACAGCGCAACCGCAGCGGCTTGAGCGATTGTCATTTCGGTGGCGATCTGCGTGATCGGCAGAGCATACAAATAAACCACGCTGACGCTCATGTAGATGACGCCCACCAGCAGAATCCCCAGCAATAATGCGCGCGGCAAAACTTTTTGCGGATTTTTGATCTCGCCCGAAACCCAGGTGATATAAACCCATCCGTCGAAGGCCCAGAAGACGGCGATGAGCGCGACGCCAAAGCTTGAAATGATGTGCGACAGCGACGCTGGCTGATCGAGCGGCAAACTGATCGAATAGTTCGACCACGAACCTTTGCCAATCGCGAGTCCCAGTAGAACGAACATCCCAATCGCAGCGAACTTGGCCCAGGTTGCTGCATTGACCAGCGCCGAGCCGCGCTTCAGCCCGATGATGTTGATGTATGTGAGCAGAACGATAGCTGCCGTCGCGACCAGATCGCCACGAGTGAGCGTCCGGCCAAGAATAGTCAAAACGGGTTTGTGAGCGGATGCGAATGGCAGAATCGCGCCAAAGTATTCGGCGAATCCAACCGCAAGCGCAGCGATGGTTCCGCTCTGCCCGACGGTAAAAACCATCCAGCCGTAAAGGAACGCAGGAAATTCGCCATAGGCTTCGCGCAGGTAAACGTACTGCCCGCCCGCTTCGGGATACATTGCCGCCATCTCGGCGAAGGCGAAGCAAGCGAGCAGCGAGATGAGTCCGCCGATGAACCACACGCCGAGAAAATAGAGTGGCTTGTGGACAGCGGTGGCGATTTGTCCGGCGGTGAGAAAGATGCCGGAGCCGATGATGCCTCCGACCATCAGCATCACGGAGTCCATCAGCGATAGGCCGCGAACAAGCGTCGCACCATGCTGCGATGATTGTTGTGCTGAGACTTGAACGGAGTGCGCCATGGCTAACCGATTCCCAGGTCTTCGGGCAGTTCCAATGGCGTCCCGCAAACGCGGCAGATTACCGCAGAGCAGTCGCCGCAAGTGAGCGGATCGTCCACTTCGCGAGCGCAATTCGGGCAATAGAGCAATGCGGCGCGTTTAGCGGGAGTTTCGGGTGGAGGATCGGAGGATTGAGCCATCAGTTTCCGAGACTGTAGCATAGAGGATGGAAATCCGCGAGGGAACCATGAGCAATAGCAAAACGACCGCTGAAGAGCAGGTACGCGACGAATTCAACCAGTGGGCTGAGCAGGGCAAGGGCGAAGAGATGGAAGCCCACCACATCAGCATCACCGAGCAAACGCTCGCACGAATGGACTTGAAACCTGGCGATCGGGTGCTCGATTTGGGCTGTGGCACCGGATGGACCAGCCGCATGATGGCGAAAGCGGTCGCGAACGGCGACAAGCCAGGACAGGTGATTGGCCTCGATGTGGCTGACGAGATGATTCGCCGGGCGCGCTCGGCTTCAACGGATCACGAGAACGTCATGTTCGTTGTAGGCTCAGCGCAACAGGTTCCGTGGGAAGAGAACTTCTTCGACAAGGTGCTGTCGGTCGAATCCTTTTACTATTACGCCGATCAGGAGCGCGCGCTGTCGGAATTGTTCCGCGTGATGGCGCCGAAGGGCGAGTTGTACATCCTCATCAATCTGTATCGCGACAATCATTACTCGTTGCGCTGGGTTGAAGAGTTGCAGGTGCCGGTGCAAGTCCACTCCGAGCAGGAGTACATCGAGATGCTCAAGAGCGCACACATTTGAGGATGTGCGGGCGGTGCGAGTGCCCGATCTGACGCCGACGCCGGACGAATACGGCGGGCGATGGTTTAAGAATGCAGAAGAGTTAAAAGACTTCAAGCGAATCGGGGCGCTGTTGTTGATCGCGCGCAAGCCGGACATCGAAGTTCCACCGCCGGCTTATCAGGTGTACTGATTAGAGCCGAACCCCACATATCCCAAAATCTGGGATATGTGGGCCACCCAACCAAAATCGGGATATGTGGCTACAGATTGCCGTCGCCAGGACCGAGATGAACAGCGCCGTTCACGTTGCTGATCTCAATACGAGTGCCGCCGTTACCGAGTTTGCCTTCGATGCGCTTGCCCATGAACTTGCCTTGGACTTGGAGCGGGAAGTCCGTGGTGATGCCGCCATTCACCGTCGAGACGCTCACATCGGCGTTCGGAGAGGAAGGCAATCCGAGGCGAATCGATCCGTTCACGGATTTCAACTCGATGTCTTTCACGTTGTCGAGCGACTTGTAGTAGGCATTGATCGAGCCATTTACGGCTGACAACTCGGCGCGGCCGGCCAGGTCATGTACCTTGGTCGCACCATTCACCAGGCTGGTGTGAATGTCGCCGGAAACCTGCGAAACATCGAGAGATCCGTTGACCAGGCTAATTCCGTCGAGCCGGCTAGCGCGCGGCACATGCAGTTCGTACGTAACAGTCGCCGGGTTATTGTTGTTGTGCCCTTCGGGATAGCGCGTGCGAATGTGCAGTGAATCGCCGCTGGTCTCGACTTCGATGCGGGCTTCGTCGAGCCGCTGTTGATCGCGCGCCTTCTTGACCGCGTCAATCTGAACGTCGTTACGCTCCCAACCGGTAATAGTCACGTTGCCGTTGACGTTGTCGAGTGAGACGCGCCCGTTCGCAGAAAGCGGAACGGTGCGATGGAAGTCCTCCGTTACTTGCGCGGTGGCGGCAGCGTTTAGCCCGAGCGCCATCAGCGCCCCTAAAGTAATGACCCAAATCAGAGATGGTTTACGGGAATGATGCATAGCTCCTCCTATCGCGAGTTAGACGAAGTTAGTTACGCAGGGTTAGGCGTGATTGTTCAAAGTTGGGGCGAGAAGCTTCAAAACGAACAACTAATCTTTAAAGCGATAGCGGATGAGGTCGTAGAGGGCCTTATAACCATCTTGCCAGCTGATTTTCTTGCCTTCGGCGTAGGTGCGGCCGTGATAGACGATAGGGACTTCATAAACTCGGCCACCCAGCTTGGCGACTTTCACGGTCATCTCGGTTTCGACGCTGAAGCGATCGGAGTGGAGGTGCATACGCTCCAAAAGTTCGCGGCGAAACACCTTGTAGCAAGCGGTGACGTCGTGGATGGCGAGGCCGGTCAGCAGGTTGCAGATGATGGAAAAAACCCGGTTCAGCAGAAAACGATAGTAACGCTGGACGCGATGCGGCCCGCTATGAAAGCGGTTACCAAAGACGGCGTCGGCATGGCCTTCGAGAATGGGAGCCAGCAGCGAGGGATAGTCGCCAGGATCGTATTCGAGGTCGGCATCCTGAATGAGAACAATTTCGCCAGTGGCCTGCGCGAGACCGGTGCGGACACCTGCGCCTTTGCCCTGGTTGGTGGCGTGGAGTTCGAGTTTTACCGTGTTTCCGCCGAAGTTTCCCAGTACGCTCTGCAAATCGGCCTGTTGCAGGAATTCGCGCGTGCCGTCGGTCGAGCAGTCGTCGACGATGATGAGTTCCTTGCGTAACGGCACTGGCTGGCGGGCTACTTGTTGCAACAACTCGAGCACGGTCTGTCGCTCGTTATAGACCGGGATGATGATGGAAAGGGTCTGAAATTGCTCGGTACCCGCATCATTAGTCGGCATGGAGAGGCTGAGTACCTTTCGCTTTCGGATGGCGTGGGCTCACTTGCGTGAATAAATAAACGGCAAGCATGGTTAGCATCGGGTCGATTGGATGCCGATAACGTGGCTGCGGAAAGCTCACATAGTAAACCAATGGGTAGAAGATGAGCAGGCTGGCGAAGAGGAAGACACCGTGTACGCGATTGCGGATGGCGAGAGCCAGACCGAAGAACGCGAGCACGGACGTGGCGAGAAACAGCGACGTGCGGGCCTGTTCCAGTGCCTGCAGCACAGCGCTTCGTGGCGTTCCATTGCGGTCGAAGATCACAGGCCAAAACGTTCTCGACGCCCAGCGGTCGGGATGCTGCTGCATCCATTCAGCGGTGTTGGAAAGGCGCGGCAAGCCGTTCCAATAGAAGACGAATTTCCGAAAGGTCACGATGGCGAACTGCTTCGGGTTCTCGGCGATCCACTGTTTGGCCAGCCGCGATTGTTCGGCTGAGTAAGCTGCCTCGCCCATCTCCTGATATTCACGATAGAGAATAGGGTTCTGGCTGGGATGGTACATGCCCACCCATATACCTTCGGCCAGAGGATTGTTGCCGCAACGGATTTCGACTCCCACGTTGTCGCGCACAAACACCGGCTTGTGGAAGACCTCGTAGTTGCGCACCAGCCACGGCATCATGGTCATCCAGAAGAGGACTGCTCCAACCACGGCAGGAAGCACGAACCGCTTGTCGCGGCGATGGAGCTGGTAGGCGAGCCAGCATCCGGCGAAGGGCAGAAACGACAGGCAAGAAGGATTGGTCAGGCCGATCACGCCCCACAGCACGCCGAAGCCGATCCACGAGGTGATGCGATCGTCGCCCTCCATTTCGACGGTCAGCATGAAGGCGAGGCTGAAGAGCAGAGCGGTGAGGCTGGTCTCCCAGACCTGGCGTACCGACCAATAGATGATGTAGGGCAGAAGCGCCCAGATCCATCCCGACCACAGGGCGACGGCTTCGCCGAAGACGCGCCGCGCGGTGCGATAGATGGCCCACGAAGTCGCGGCCGCACACAGACTGTTGAAGGTTAGCAGAGCAAACGATGCGGCATGGGAGTAGCTGCCAAAAGCGCGAAAGGCGAGCGAGACGATCCAGGGATAGACGGGCGCGGTCCATGCGGATGGGCCGGTGTCGCCGCCAAAGGGTGAACTGAAGCCGTGACCGTCGGCCAGCGAATAGGCGATGCGGCCGATCTCCCATCCGAAGCTGAAGTTGGCGTCGGTCGTGCGGAAGCGGTAAGAGTGAGCGAGCAAAATGTACAAAACACGCACGATGAAGCCCAGAAGCACCATCCATCCGGGCGAGTGGAGGATGTGTCGCCATCGGGAGTCCGGCGCTGGGTGGGTGGTACTAGCATGAGGCGCGGACTGCGCCGGCTGAGGTGTTAAAGGCATGAAGGCAAAGAAAATTGTATCGTACGGTGGCACGCGTCCGATGGATGGACCACCCGTTCCACTTGTACCGGCCGAGGGCGAAGCCTAGACTCAAGGCAGAAACGCAGGTCGCCTGTGACCAGCATCACAGCGGTCGGGTAGCGCGGTCGGCGAAGATGATAGGTCAGCAACCTGCCGTTCGAGAGGGTTTCATGGGTTGGATTAACAACCGGTTTGAAAAAAACTTCATGGTCACCACGGTCGACTACGTGTTCAATTGGGCGCGGAAGTCGGCGATCTGGCCAATGACTTTTGGCTTGGCGTGTTGCGCGATCGAGATGATCGCAGCTTCGACCTCGCGCTTCGACATCGCGAGGTTTGGGTCGGAAGTATTTCGTCCCAGCCCGCGGCAAAGCGACCTGATGATCGTGAGCGGGACCGTTACGCTGAAGATGGCTCCGGTGGTGAAGCGCATTTATGAGCAGATGCCCGAGCCGAAGTGGGTGATGTCGATGGGAGCGTGCTCGTCGGTCGGTGGACCGTTCAACACCTATGCCGTGCTGCAGGGTGTGGATCGTATCGTGCCGGTGGATGTGTATGTTATCGGATGCCCGCCGAGGCCGGAGAACCTGTTTTACGGACTGCTGCGGTTGCAGGACAAAATCGACCAGATGAGCATCGCGAAAAAGCCGACGGAAGTGCGGCTGCGCGAGGAGATGGTGGATAACTTCAAAGAGCAAATCCGAATTGCCCAGGCGAACTTCGCCAACCCGGAACAACTAATGAACTCCGCGGATGTGCCCATCGTGGGCGCAGGGCGATAAGCCAGTTCCTTTTTGTCATCCCTCGGGGGCGTTAGCCTCCGGGGGATCTGTTTTTTCGCCAGCCTCTTCAGCCCGGCCCCCGTCCCGACTCGCTATCACACAGCGATGTGCTCTACGTCCTTTCGCGCTCCCCCTCGCATCCTGTAATGAATGCACGGCGAGGCAAGGATTAGTGTCTCTCGCCGGTCCGGCTCTGCCGCTAACCGCAAGGGCTCTTTGACAACTCGAACTACTGGGGACGGTTTTTGGGCGGAACAGGCCTGTCACAGCTTGACGGAAAACTCGTTCGAGAGAGCGATCTCTGTCAGGACACTTGCGCGCTAATTCTCCAAGAAAGCGAAGAATTGACGAAAACTGTGCCCCGTAACCCCTACGGGCACTGATGGATACATTTAAGTATCTTATAAATCAATTACTTGCGAACAATTTCCGGCCAAGCCACTGATTTCAAAGGGTCGTGAAAAAACAATTCATATGGTGTTATACAACAGTATGACACGACGTAAGACGACTCCGCGTAGGCTTCACTGGCGCGCCTCGTAGATGGTTACCACGGGATTACAGGGCAAGAGTTTTGGTGCACAATACAAAAATGGTCATTTATTTCCTGAGGCACGCCAACGCAGGACCGAAGCAATTCAGTAGTCCAGAAAAAGATGAGAAACGCCCCATCGACAAGGTCGGGGAGGAGCAGTCCCACGATGTGGGACGTGCGTTGGCGGCCATCGGCGTAACCGTGAGTGTCATTATTTCCAGCCCGCTTACCCGGGCGATGCAGACGGCGGCGATCGTGTCGCAGGAGATTGGGCACGAGGAAAAAATCCTGACCGATGCTGCACTGCGGCCCGAGGCGACGTTTGAGCAGTTCAAAGGCTTGCTGAACCGTTACAAGGACAAACTGGCCATTATGGTGGTCGGACACGACCCCAGCATGAGCGAGTTCGTGAATCGGGTTCTGTCAGGCGGAGGGCCGCTGGCGGCAGTCGAAATGAAGAAAGGCGGCGTGGTGAAAGTGGAAAAAGAGTTGCGCCGGCAAGCCGTCCTTCGGTGGAGCATGCCGCCGAAAGTCGTGCAGAAGATTCAGCGGAGCTCGGCCAAAAGATCGCGTCCGAAGACCGACTTGAAGTAGTTCCTCTCCCGCTTTACAGCCCAAAGTTCAAGTTCCAGACCCTCGGATGTGGCCGGCGACAGAGCCAGTCGCACCGGGCCGTCGGTGGTCACGCGAATGGCCAGATCGCGCACGGCCCCCCGTCGACTCTGGTCGAGGGCGCGGGCCAGCCGCAACAACGCGACCGCTTTGGGGACTTGGACCTGGTCGGTGCGGGGAACCGTTTGCAGGACTGTATCCCCGGCCGTCGGCAGCGAATTGCCCACGTAGCGAGCAATGGCTGCGATGATGCGACGCTGGATTGGGGTGTACCCGAAGAGCTCCGAGTTGGCAATGATGTAGTAAGTGTGACGGCGGCGACCAGAGCGGTTGATGTAGGCCCCGACTTCGTTCAGCATGGCCGCGGCCTCAAGCCAGTCGGCGTACTGAGGCGGCAGACGATGGACCGACTGCAAGCGGCGGAAGAGCTGCGCGGTGAAGTCGCGCGTGCGCCGAGCGAAGATCAAATCTGCGCCGTAGTGCTTGACCACGGCCAGCAGCGCATCTTTGCGCTCAGACTCTACACGCTCCTTCATGGCCGGGCTTTGGGCATAGTCGGCGAGCATCTGAGCGAGCAGGCCGTCTCGAAGACCGAGAGGGAGATAGCGGAACGTGGACAGCGAGCACATCTCCATCAGCTCAGCAAAGACCATGGCGCCGGCAATGATGATCTCGGCGCGGCGCGGGCCAATGCCGGGCTGCGCGCGACGTTCGACGAGATTACGCTTGGCGAGTTCCTTGAGTATCTTTGCGACAGCGGCGTGAGGCACGGTCTGTGGCTTTGATTCGTCCGGGCCACCGACTTTAGCCCGGTAGAGGCCCGACAACGCTGCTGGAGTGCCCGAAGTTGCAATCGCTGCCTGCACGTGAGCTTCGCGGATGCGCTTCTGGATGCGCGAGATTTCGCGCTGTACGAAACGCCGCATTTGGGCGAGTTCGTTTTTCTTGGGCGGATCGTGTTGCAGGAAATTCTGGGTGAGGCGCACCGCTCCGATGGGCAAACTGACCATGTCGGCGATGTGTCCAGAGACGGAAATGGTGAGTTCGCAGCTTCCGCCGCCGAGGTCGATGAGAAGAGCGCGCTTGCGGGCGATGCTTGCATTCGCGAGTAGGCCGAGATGGATGAGGCGCCCTTCTTCTAGACCGGTGATGACCTCGGCCTTCCACCCCGTGGCGGAGCGCACCCACTCTAGGAAAGCACGGCTGTTGCGGGAATCGCGCAACGCAGCTGTGGCAACCACACGAACTCGATCAGCGGCGTGGTCTTGAACGGCTCGATGGAAGCGCTTCAGCACGCGGATAGTAAGTGCCATTGCCTGCGGATCGAGGGAGCCATTCGCGAAAACGCTCTCGCCGAGGCGCGTGACCTCGCGGTCTTCGTGGAGCGCCTGTAGTCGGCCACGCACGACCTTGGCGATTTTTAAGCGAACGGAGTTGGAACCGATGTCAACCGCGGCAAATGTGGGCATGAATCAGGGGCAATGAACCAACGACGACTGCTGATGCGCTCGATAGCACGATAGCTGCCTCGGGAAGGAATGGCAAACCTCAATCGTTCCCGATGAGGTGGGGCTTTGCCGTATTCTTGAATGTGGTGTTCGTGCCGGTGGTTTATGGCCCAGAGTGACTTGCCCAACACGGAATTGAAAGCGCTCGAAGCCGATCTGAAGGAAGTGGCAGAGGAGTTTGTTGTGCCGGCATCGCCGCGATCGCGAGTGGCGACCGCAGTGCGTGCCCTCCGTCATCGCAACTTCCAGTTATTTTTCGCCGGCCAGTTGATCTCATTGGTTGGGACCTGGATGCAGACCGTGGCCCAGTCCTGGCTGGTCTACCGCTTGACCGGTTCAACCCTCTTGCTGGGCACGGTGGGATTTGCAAGCCAGATTCCGGTGTTTCTGGTGGCTCCGATTGGTGGAACAGTAGCGGACCGCTTCAATCGCCACCGGATCGTCATCGCTACCCAAACCATGTCGATGATACTGGCCTTCATCCTCGCGGCGCTGACGCTGACCCATCGCATCCAAGTATGGCAAATCATGGTGCTGGCAGCGGGACTTGGAATCGTCAACGCATTCGATATTCCCGCGCGGCAAGCGTTCCTGATGGACATGGTGGGACGCGAAGACCTGATGAATGCCATTGCGCTGAACTCATCGATGTTTAACGGCGCGCGCATTCTTGGCCCAGCGGTAGCGGGAATCGTGGTTGCGTGGGTGGGCGAGGGGTGGTGCTTCTTTGTCAACGCGGTCAGCTACATTGCGGTCATCACCGGGCTGCTGATGATGAAGATCACGCACCCATTGAATCTGGCAAACGAAGGCTCGCCGATCGAGCACATTCTTGAGGGCTTCCGATTCGTGGTGCGCGCGGCACCGATTCGCGCAATATTGCTTTTGCTGGGACTGGTGAGCCTGGTGGGCATGCCTTATTCGGTGCTGATGCCAGTATTTGCCAGAGAGATCCTGCATGGTGGAGCGAAGGAACTCGGGCTGCTGATGGGCGCTACGGGCGTTGGTGCGTTACTCGGCGCGCTGAGTTTGGCAACTAGGGTGGGTGTCAGGGGGTTGGGAAAAATAATCGCAATTTGCGCGGGCGGATTCGGAGCGAGCCTGATCCTGTTCGCGTTTTCGAAGACGTTCTGGCTGTCGATGGTCCTGTTGATTCCTGTGGGGTTCACGATGATGGTGCAGATGGCGTCGTCGAACACCCTCTTGCAATCGATGGTCCCGGACCAGATGCGCGGACGGGTGATCGCGGTTTACTCGATGATGTTCATGGGAATGGCGCCGTTTGGTGCGTTTTTTGCCGGAGCTATCGCACATCGAATGGGAGCACCCTGGACGGTGGCGATTGGCGGCGTAGCGTGCATCGCAGGATCGATCGTGTTCGGCATGGATCTGCCGCGGTTCCGTCGCGAAGCGCGTGAATTAGTGCTGGCCCAGGGCATGGTTGCAGGAACGCCGGCGCAGGGAGCCAGCGGGCAGGGTTTGTCGTAGCTGTTGATTGCCGCCTGGCTAGTGAGGCTTAGGCTTCGATGGCGGCGGAGCCGATGTCGCGGTGACGCCAAGTCGCTTCAGACGATCGCGGGCCTGTGCGGCTTCAACCGACCGCGGATAGCGCGCGATCAGGCTGTTCAATTCGCGTACTCCGGCCTCGCGCTGGCCGAGCTCCAACAGGGCGTAACCCTTCTTCAGCTGCGCGGCCGACGCCTTGCTGCCCCCCGGATATTCTTCCAACACCTTGTCGTAATCTTTCACCGCGGCGTCAAAGTTTCCCTGGCGATACTCGATGTCGGCCAGATAGTACTGGGCATCGCCGGCACGGTCGGTGGTTCCGTAGTACTTGATGTAGTCGTTGAATTCCTGGGATGAAAGGTCGTACTTGCCGGCGTTGTAGTCGCGCAGCGCGTTGTTGTATAGCACGTCGGGCGGAGGAGCGGAGGGCGCGGCCGCATTACCAACCGGTGGCGCGCCACCCGGAACGGCAGCCATGCCGGGCTGTCCCGCGTTAATGTTCTGCCCATTTTGCTGGATGTCGTCGAGCTGCTTGCTGATCTTGGCCAGCCGCGCCTTGAGTTCATCAACCGAATCGTGCAGCGATTGAACCTGTCCGGAGACTTGTTCCAAGCGCGAATTGTTGTCGGAAGATTGCGCCTGCGACTTCTGCTGCAGTTCGTTCACTGTAGCGCTCATCTTGTTGACCGAGTCGGTGCTCTGCTCAACAAGATTGCGCAGTACTCCCATGCGCTCGTCGAGCGACTGCTGCAACCGGGCCACCTGATCGGACAGCGTCTGTACCTGCGTCTGGAGCTGGATGATTTCCTTGCTCACCGCAAAGGCAGGCTGCACGCTGGTGAGGAGCAGTGTGAGGGCGAGGGTTAATCCGGCGAACTTGCTTCGAACTCGCATAATTGTTCTTTCCTGCGTGGAAGAATGCCTTCCTGACGAGATTATCGTAAATCGCAAACGTCAACCGATTCGAGATAACTAGGGGAAGCGGCATGGATGCAAAATGCCGCTTCCACCTTGGCGAACGCGTTGCCTTATTTCGAATACACCAAGTGAGCACGCCGGTTCTGCTGCCAGCACGATTCCGTGCTTTCCGAGCAGAATGGTTTTTCCTTTCCGTAGCTGATGGTACGGATACGGGTGGCCGATACCCCGGCCTGTACCAGGGCCTGTTTGGCGGCGTTGGCGCGATACTCGCCCAGCGTCAGGTTGTACTCAATTGAGCCGCGCTCATCGCAATGCCCCTCGATGACGAACGTCATGCCGGGATGTTGTTGCAGGAAACGCGCGTCGGACTGAATGACCGACTGATATTGCGACGTGATCTCGTAGCTGTCGTAGTCGAAGAAGATGTCCTTGACGTTCTGCGAGAACATCATGGCGTCGCTTTCGTTGGAGGTGGAACTGGTGGTGGGCGGAGGCGCCGTCTGCGTGACCGTGACACGAGCTGTTGCTTCACGGCTGCCGGTGTCATTCTTGGCGACCAGGCGATAGGTGGTCGATTCGCTGGGTGTGACTTTTGTCGAACCCTTGGGGTCAACCTTGCCGATGCCGTCAATGCTGACGTCGGTGGCGAAATCGGTGTTCCACGTCAAAATCGATGCCTGGCCAGCGTTGATGGAGTTTGGATTCGCGGTCAGCATCGCGGTGGGAGCCGGTGGCGGCGCCGCAGGGGGCGGCGGTGGAGGCGCAGGTTTTTTCTTGGCGCAAGCGGCTGCCAGCAAAACCAAAGCCAATGCCGGGACGATGTAGATCCATTGAATCTTTCGGGCTTTCAACTTTCATTCCTCCCATTGCGAGAGCACTCGCTTCAGTTGCGGTGGAGGGCGGAGTGTGCTCCTTCCGCTCGTACGATTACATAAAGCCTACGCTATTTAAAACTCCAGTTCGGTTGCGTATTTTCTCCGGTATTAGTCAGCTGTCGGGCCTGGCTTCCATCGGCCAGCATGCTCCAGATCTGGGTGCGGCCGCCCCGATTTGATTGAAATACGATATGCCGTCCGTCGGGCGACCACGATGGAAAGTCATTGCGGCCGCCGTCATGCGTGAGTTGCACCCACTGCTTGCTGGCGACGTCCATCACATAGATGTCGCTGGCGCCGGGCGCACCGGGTCCGTAGTTTCTGACCCAGGCGAAGGCCAGGAACTGTCCGTTGGGCGACCACGAAGGCGACACCGCATATCCCTGATCGGTCATGCGAACAACGTTCGTGCCGTCGGAGGCCATGGTGTAAATCTGCGGCAGGCCGGTGCGTCCGCTGACCCATGCAATCTGCGCATTGGTTTTGGGGTTCCACGTGGGCGAGACGTCCGGGCCCTTGGTGTTGGTCAAGCGGCGCAAGTCACCGCCCGCTACGTCAACCACATAAATTTCAGCGTCGCCGGAACGCGAGGACGAGAAGGCCAGCGACTTGCCGTCAGAAGACCACGCCGGTGAGAGATTCGCTCCCTGGTAGCGAGGGAAGGACACCTCGCGGTTCAAATCCAGCGAGTACATCAGGATTTGCCACTCGAAATTCGACACCGCGGAAAAAGCGACCCGTGAGCCGTCGGGAGAGACGTGCGGCGACAGCGCCATGGTGGTTACGTGGGTGATCTGCTTCTGGTTGGAGCCATCGTAATCCATCTGCCAAATTTCTTTGGTGCGGCTGCGATTGCTGACGAAGTAAATCTTGGACTCGGCGATACCTTGAAGACCGCCGCCCAAGCGAAAGATGATTTCGTCAGCAAAACGATGCGCGATGAGACGGGCGTTGTCTTCGCTAGCTTGCTCGCGATATTGCTTGCCCAGTACTTGCGGCGACAGTGGATTTTTCGCGTCGAAGAGCCAGCCCTGCACGGCCAACGACCCGCCTTGTACGACAGCGTTACCGAAGGCAAGCATGTTGGCGCTGGGAGGTGGATCGCTCCACTGCGAGAGGTTGACTTGCTGCGGCGAGCCAGGGTTCGAAAGAGGATAGAAGCTGGGCGAAACCATTTCGAAAATGCCGGCCGCCTGGAGATCGTTCCAGAGCGTGACGCTAAAGGCGGTCGTCAGGCGCTTGGTGTCAGCGTCGTTCGCCGCTGGCTTGAAGTCGGGAACCGCCAGTCGGATCTTTTCGACCCCGAGTCCGGTACCAGTCCGAATCCAATCTTGTGCTGAGAGGGAAGCACTGAGTGCCGTGGCGACGAGAACTGCTGAGAAGATGATGTTTGCGAATCGTTTCATTCCCACTTCCAGAATAACCTACGTAGCCAATGTTGATGCGGGTTTAAGCCGCGTTTGCGCCGCGTCTGAATCTCATCGGCGATAGTCAAACCAGAACTCTACGGCAACATAGTTGCCCGAATATCCCGAAGGTAACGGACCGAAGGTATCGATGCGTTGCAACGCGCGCACCGCCGACTGATCGAGCGACGGAATTCCGCTCGACTGCTCGACGCGAACGTTGGTCGGCTGGCCGGAGCGATTGATTTCGAAATAGATGTAAACGCGACGGGCATCGGAGATGCGTGGATCGACCTCGTACTTCAGCCAATTGTCTGACACTTTGCGGCGCACGATATCGACGTAGTAGGCAAAACGGCTGCCGAAATCGCCCTGGCCGCCTTGAAAGCCGAATCCGCCCTTGGTCGCGCCGGACGTGAACGAGCCGTATGGACCGCTGACCGGGCCGCCTTGTCCGTAGGGAATTTCGTTGTCGGGCTCGGCCTTCGCAACCTGTTTTGGCGGCTCTTTCTTTGGTGCCGCGGATTCGTGCTGGCCTTTCAGCTTGGCGTCTTGCGCGGGAATCGGAATCGCTTTGGGCTCTTCTTTCGGAGCTTCTTTGGGCAATGACTGCGAAAGTCCCTTCGACTCGTTAGCGAGAACGTTTTGCGCTTCGGGCTGCACATTGGGCAAGGGGATGCTGCTGACCAACGTAGCGCTCATTGCGCCACCGCCTCCCTGAGTGCCTCCCCAGTTCTCTCCGCGACTACTGGGAATGAGGTAGCCAAAAAGCGCGAGAGCGAACAATGCGAAGTGGAGCCCGAGTGACCCGAGCCACGGCAGGCGGGTGAAATGTTCAGACGGAAAGATGTCAGCGTCGGCTGCCATTCTTCTCCAGCGGTTGGGTGACGATGCTCACGTTGGTGATGCCGGCCTGCTTCACGGCATCCATCACGGTGGCGAAAGCGCCGAAGGGAACGTCTTCATCGGCGCGTACGAAGACCGCCTGGCCTTCGGGGTCGCGAATCTTGCTGCGCAACTGCGCCCCAATTTGATTGATGTTGATGGGATCGTTGCCTAGAAAGACTCTTTGCTGCCGGTCGATGGTGATGACCAGGCGTTCCTCGGTAATTTCTTTCACCGTCTTGGTGTGCGGCACACTCACTTCGATGCCCGATTGCAAGACCGGGGCAGTCACCATAAAAATAATCAGAAGTACCAGCACTACGTCGACGAGCGGGGTGACGTTGATGTCAGAGAGCGAAGACTGGGTGCGTCCTTGGGCGTTGGTGAAGGCCATTAGCGGCGCTCCACGCTCTCGGGCACAGGACGTCCAACTTTGCTTTGTGCGCGCTCGACCTCGTTGATCAGTTCGAGACCGAAGTCGTCCATGCGAGCGCCGAATTCGCGAATGTGTTGCGTGAACATGTTGTAGGCGATCACGGCCGGGATGGCGGCGAACAGGCCGGCAGCGGTGGTGATGAGCGCTTCGGAGACGCCCGGTGCGACAGCACGCAGGGTCGCCGCTCCGGCGGTGCCGAGGCCGTGAAAGGCATCGATGATGCCCCAGACGGTCCCGAAAAGCCCGATGAAAGGCGTAACAGCCCCGGTGGTGGCCAGCCAGGGTAGTCGGCTCTCCAGTCGCGTCAGTTCTTCGGATGATGCGATCTGCACTGCGCGCTGCAGTGCGCCAACGCGAATGGGTTGCGGAGCCTGCTTGCGCAACTCGCCGTAGGCGCCGTCAAACACGGCGATCAAGGGGCTGGGCCGAAACTGCTCGGCCACGGCAGCGACATCTTGCAGGCGCTCCGATTTGCGGAACATGCGCATGAAGCGGTTACTCTGCGCTCGGGCGCGGCGGAACATTCCCCACTTGGAAAAGATGATGGCCCAGGACATAAAGCTGAAAATCAGCAGAATGACCAGGACTGCTTTGGCGACCAGGCCACTGGACTCGATAAGTCCGGAAATTTCACCGCCGATGGCAGAGGCAAGGAAAGTGCAATAAACATTCATTCCGTTAGTTGGCCTTCGCTTCCATAGTTCGCATTATAAAGTTTAGACGCGGGTCTCGCGGATTGGAGTCACGAGGTTCCTGTTGAGTAACCACGGACGTGCTAAATCGAGAACTGGCAACTAATTACCGAGTGCTGGTTTTCCTGCTACACTGCGCATAACTTCGCGACTCGAGAACTCATTGTGCTGCTGGAACTGCGGGTTGAAAACTACGCGGTCATCGACAACGTCGCCGTGGAGTTCGCACCCGGTCTTAACCTGCTGACCGGCGAAACCGGCGCCGGCAAATCCATACTCATTGATGCGTTGGCCTTGTTGCTGGGCGATAAGGCCTCGGTGGACGCTGTGCGCCATGGCACCGACAAGGCCATTGTTTCGGCGGTGTTCGAGGTCGAGTCGAAGGCACTCGAAGCTGTGCTGGAAGAAAACGGGATTGATGCCGGCGAAGAACAGCTGATTCTCCGGCGTGAGATAGCTGTTGGAGGCAAAGGCCGAGTCTTCGTGAACAATCAGGCGGCGACCGTGACGGTACTGCGCGCGCTCGCACCGTATCTGGCGGTGATTCACGCGCAGAACGAAGCAGTGCTGGCATTCGACGCGTCCTCGCGGATCGCGTTGCTCGATACCTTCGCGGGCTGCGATCTCACCCCGGTGGCAGAAGGGTTTGCGACGTGGAGTGGAATTCGCAGCCGGATCACGGACCTGGAGCGCGACGAACAGGACCGTCTGAAACTGCTTGATCTGTGGAACTTCCAGCGGAAAGAGATCGCTGGCGCAAATCTTCATGCGGGAGAAGACGCGAAGCTGGAAGCCGAAAAGCGGGTTCTGGCGAATTCGGAGCGCATTCTGTCGTCGACCATGGGAGCGTATGACGCGCTGTATGAAGGCAACGTGTCGGCGTCGGCGCTGATTCGTTCGGCAACCAAGCAACTGGAGGAACTGGCGCGCATCGACGAGAAGTTTCGTGAATCACTGGCGCAACTGGATTCGGCGCGCATCGCCGTCGAAGACATCGGACAGGGATTGCGTGATTACGCGGAACACATTGAAGCGTCGCCCGAACGTTTGGCCGAAGTCGAAGACAGGCTTGCGGCAATCGATCGTCTCAAACGGAAGTATGGACCGACCCTGGATGACGTCATCGCGCTCGGCGAGGAACTCGAACGCAAGCTTAACGAGATGGAGAACAAAGACGAGGCATTGCGGAAGCTACGCGCCGACCTGGCGAAGGCCGCAGAAACTTATTTGGCCTTGGCGCGCAGCTTGTCGCGGCAACGCTACGACGCCGCCCGCAAGCTCGAGAAGCAGGTAGAGGCCGAAGTTAACGAACTGGCGATGAAGGCGCGCTTCAAGGTCGACGTCAGCGGCACCGACGATGAAGCGAACTGGACCTCAAAAGGCTTCGATGAAGTCCAGTATCTGATTTCGGCCAACCCGGGCGAACCGTTGGGGCCGGTCGAGGAAATTGCTTCAGGCGGCGAGTTGTCGCGCGTGATGCTGGCACTGAAGACCACCATTGAGGCCGGAATGACCGGACGAGCGCATCGCAATGGAGCAAAGCGAACCGCCGTGCAGCGCACTCTGGTTTTTGACGAGATTGATTCTGGTATCGGTGGGCGTGCTGCCGAAGCCGTCGGAAAGAAGCTGAAACAACTCGCCGGCACCAAGCAGGTGCTGTGTATCACGCACTTGCCGCAGATTGCGTCGTTTGCTGACCAGCACTACCTGATCGAGAAGAAAGAATCCGGCGGACGCACCAAGACTTCGGTGCGCCAACTCGACACCGAGGAACGGACGCGGGAGCTGGCGCGCATGATCAGCGGAGCGAAGCTAACCGATACCTCCATCAAGCACGCCGAACAAATGTTGAAGGCGAACCGCTAATCCTAACTTCGGCAAAATGACTATCGGTAGAACTAAAGTGCTATTAAATTAGCCCGTCCGTGGCTTGCGCCCATGAACTAGTTGACGTATGCGGCGCCTGCTATTACTGTCGTTTCCCCTGCGGCAGCCGACCCTGTCGATAAATCTCTGGAGGAGGGACTCTGTAAATGTCCAAACGTCAGGTTTTTTGTTTGTTTGCCGCCCTTGCGATCAGCGTCGCCACATCGAGCCTGGTTCAGGCTTCAACCATTTATGTGCAAACCACGCCCTTGGGTGCAACGATGATTCCAGGCCTCGTAGGAAGCACGGTGATCGACTTCGAGAGCCCGGCCCCAGGCACCTACACGACTCTAACGCTTTCGGGAGTAACATTCACGCCCGACAGCGGCAACCTTATGTGGATCGACGCTGCCTACGCCGGCAACTACAATACTTTCGGACAGTCGCTGCATAACAACTACGATCCACAGTCGTTCAATACGTTGACGATCAATTTCAACGGAATTACCACTGGTTTCGGCTTCTTTTTGGGGAGCGTCGGATACACAGTGGACGCTGACTGCGTATGACTCGTCCAGCAATCCGATCGAAAGCTTCTTGCTGCCGATCACCGGTCCCAGCAACGCTGGTGATTTCGTCGGTTTGCTCGATCCGGGCATCGCGTGGGCGACCCTGGCGGGTACTGGGAGCGACTACATTTTCGTGGACAATTTTGAGTTCAATCCGACTGGCACCTCTACTCCTGAGCCGGGAAGCCTGTTTCTTCTTGGTTCAGGTATTGTCGGAGTTGCCGGAGTGTTCCGTCGTAAGTTGGGACTGTAACCTTCTCGAAGAATTGCGAATCTCAAGCCGGAGCGTCCTCCTCCGGCTTTTCCTTTGAGCAGTTTGGCACTGACCGCACAGGGTGGATTAGCGAATCGTCTCTATTTTTCCTGCCGACGCAGCAAGCAGATCAATCCCTTGTTGTAATCCTCATCAAAATTCAGTGTTGATATGGCCTGGGCGAACGACATCCGGTGCCGTTGGATGCCGAAAAACCGCACCAGAGTGCTAAATCTTGCAGTTTCTTGGCGTTAGATTGGTGATTTCACCGCTGTTACAATAGAGTACATGTGGGGAAAAGCGTGTTTTTACATGTGCGCACCCCTGGGGATTTCATGATTCAAAGCGATGCCAAGACTCTACTTTTGTTGAAGCCGCGCGGTTTCTGTGCGGGCGTGGTTCGAGCCATCGACATCGTGCGGATTGCCTTGGAAACGTTCGGGGCTCCCATTTACGTCCGCAAAGAGATCGTACACAACCGGTATGTGGTAGACGAACTGACCGCCAAAGGCGCCATTTTCGTCGACAGCGTGGAAGAAGTTCCCGCGGGCGAACGGGTGATTTACAGCGCCCACGGAGTGGCTCCCGAAGTGCGCGAAGCTAGCAAACTGCGGGAACTGCGGGTGATTGACGCGACCTGCCCGCTGGTGACCAAGGTGCATGTGGAAGCGGTGAAGTTCGCGCGCGAGGGCTATTCGCTGATCCTGATCGGTCACCATGACCACGATGAAGTGATCGGAACGCTGGGCGAGGCTCCAACGGTAACGCAAGTTGTGGATTCGCCGGAAGACATCGAAAACCTGAATGTTCCGGATCCCGATCACGTGGCTTACCTGACGCAGACCACGCTTAGCCTGGACGAAACCAAGCACGTAATTGCGGCGCTGCGCAAGAAATTCCCCAACATTCAAGGCCCCCACGCGCAGGACATTTGTTACGCGACCGAGAATCGCCAGACTGCAGTAAAAGATGTCGCCGACGAATGTGACTTACTGCTGGTCGTAGGTTCGGACAACAGCTCCAACTCGAACCGGCTGGTCGAAGTAGCGCGTAACATCGGCACCAACTCGCATTTGATCGAGAACTATCGCTCGATTGAGCCCGAGTGGCTGGTGGGCGTGAACACGGTGGCCTTGACCGCTGGTGCATCGGCGCCGGAAATCCTGGTGCAGGAGGCTGTCGCATTCCTCCACGCCCAAGGCTTCACCAACTTACAAGAGGTGGAAGTGATGCCGGAGAACGTGCGCTTCGGCCTGCCACCGGAAATCGTAGAAGCAATCGGGGCTGCGCCAGCCCTGGCGGAGTAAGAACCAAGAATGGAAGAAGCGTTACCCCCCAATCCCGGTGAGATGCGGTTCGGGAAGTTAGACGATGTAAAGGCCCGGGTCGCCGCCGCGATCGACGCCTCTCGCAAGTACCTGTTTTCGCTCCAGCATCCGGAAGAAGGGTACTGGAGTGGAGAGCTGGGCGCCGACACTACCCTGGAATCCGATTACATTTTGCTGCACCGGCTGCTGGGGACGGAAGATCCGGCACGCACGCAGAAGTGTGCCAACGAAATACTGTCGCACCAGAATGAAGACGGCGGCTGGCCGATTTTTAACGGCGGACCGTCGAACATCAGCGCGTCGGTGAAGGCCTACTTCGCGCTAAAGATGGCGGGCTACTCGCCTGAGCGTCCTGCGTTGACCAAGGCACGTGAACGCATTCTGGCGATGGGTGGTGTGACTGAGGTCAACACCTTTACCAAGATCTACCTGTGCTTCCTCGGCCAGTATGACTATGACGCGGTGCCTGCGATTCCGCCGGAGATAGTGCTGTTTCCCAACTGGTTCTGGTTCAATATCTACGAGATTTCATCGTGGTCTCGCGCCATTCTGGTGCCGCTGTCCATCGCCTACGCCAAGAAGCCGTTCAAGAAGATTCCTGACGAGGAGGGAATTGAAGAGCTTTTCGTGGGAGGCCGGACCAAAGCCAATCTGCGGTTGAAGTGGGCGAAGAAACTCATCAGCTGGCGCAATTTCTTCCTGATGCTCGACCGCACAGTGCACTTCTTCGAGAAAGTGCACATCCGGCCACTGCGCACACAAGCCATTAAGAAGGCCGAGCAGTGGATGCTGGAACGCCTGGAGATGAGCGACGGCCTGGGTGCGATCTATCCCGGCATCATGAATTCGATTATCGCGCTGCGTTGTCTCGGCTACTCCCTGGACGACCCGCAGGTCATCCGCGCCATGGATGAATTCGAGAAACTGGGCATCGAGGAAGAGACGACGTTCCGCATGCAGCCCTGTATGTCGCCGGTATGGGACACGGCATACGCAATCTTTGCGCTCAGCGAGAGCGGCGTCGCAGCAACGGATCCGCGCTTGGTACAGCCCGCAGAGTGGATGCTGAAAAAGCAGGTCACCCGCAAGGGCGACTGGTGCGTGAAGAACCGGAACGCCGAGCCCGCGGGCTGGTACTTCGAATTCAACAACGAGTTTTATCCCGACGTGGACGATACGGCGATGGTGCTTCTGGCGCTGAGCCGGGTGAAGACGTCGAACGAGAACTACCACGATAAGTCGGTGCAGCGCGCACTCGACTGGGTGCTCTCCATGCAGTGCAAGAACGGCGGATGGGCGTCGTTCGACAAAGATAACGATCGCATGGTGTTCCAGCAGATTCCCTTTGCCGACCACAACGCGATGCTTGATCCAGCCACGGTGGACATTACCGGCCGCGTGCTCGAGTGCCTGGCAACCTATGGCTACTCGATGAAGGATGCGCCCGTGCGCCGCGCAGTGGAATTCATCAAGCGCGAACAGGAGCCCGACGGCTCGTGGTTTGGGCGCTGGGGTGTGAACTACATCTACGGCACCATGCTGGTGCTGCGCGGACTGGAAGCGATTGGTATGGATCATCATGAGCCGTGCATCCAGCAAGCGGCCGAGTGGCTGCGCATGATGCAGAATCCCGATGGCGGATGGGGTGAAACCTGCGGCTCGTACGACGATGCCAACAGCAAGGGCATTGGCCCGAGTACGGCCTCGCAAACCGCGTGGGCAGTTATGGGACTGTTGGCGGCCAGCGACACGCGCAGCGATTCGGTGCAGCGCGGTGCGGCCTATCTATTGAAGACCCAGCTGCGCGACGGCTCCTGGGATGAAGCGTGGTACACAGGAACCGGCTTCCCGCGCGTTTTCTACCTGATGTACTACATGTATCGTCAGTACTTCCCGATGATTGCGCTAACGACGTATGCCCGGGCCACGGCAGTGTCGCAAGAAGAGCAGTTACGGATTGCCCGCGTCGATCGGCGCAAGGGCTGACGGCTGAGCTCGCGGAGAGCAGCCTCTTCTCGTATTCCGGGATTTCACCGATAGCAATCGGCTAAGTCGTATCTGCGTCGCCTGCCTCGTGTATTTTCTGCGCGGGCGGAATGCTCCACCGGATTGAACGGCGGTCGGCGAGTGAGAACTGAATGAAGTGTTTCGTTACAGGCGCGACGGGTTTTCTGGGGAGCCATGTTGCGGGCCAGTTACTGGCCAAGGGCGCTGACTTGCGCCTTCTGGTGAGGGCCAGCAGCCGGACTGACAACATCGCTGATCTGCCGGCGGAGCGAGTGGTTGGTGACCTGCGCGACCGGGAATCGCTGAAGCGCGGGATGGCGGGCTGCGAAGTGATGTTTCACGTCGCCGCCGATTATCGGTTGTGGGCCGTCGATGGCAGGGAACTATACGAGTCGAATGTCGAAGGTACACGGAACGTTCTGGATGCGGCGAGAGATTCGGGTGTCCGGCGGGTTGTCTACACCAGTAGCGTGGCCACGATGGGGTTCGGCAATAACGGCCGCATGACGGACGAGACTACGCCGGTTGCACTGGCGAACATGATCGGCGACTACAAGCGCAGCAAGTTCATGGCCGAGCAGTTGGTGATCGAAGCGGCGCGCGGTGGACAGAATGTGGTGCTGGTGAATCCTACGACGCCGATTGGGGAGCGCGACATCAAGCCGACGCCAACCGGAAGAATCGTCGTGGACTTCCTGAAGCGGAAGTTTCCAGCCTATGTTGATACCGGACTGAACCTGGTAGACGTGAAGGAGTGTGCCGAAGGCCACTTACTGGCGATGGAAAAAGCAGTTCCGGGCGAGCGCTACATCCTGGGTGGAGAGAACCTGACGTTGAAGCAGATTCTCGACAAACTGGCGGCCATCACAGGTCTGCCGTCGCCCAGTATCAAGTTGCCCTATGCGGTTGCCTACGCGACGGGAGTGGTGGACACGTTGGTGACCGGGACGATCCGGCAACGTGAGCCACGGGTGACACTGGACTCGGTTCGTATGGGGCGCAAGAAGATGTTTGTGAGCAGCGCGAAGGCGGAGCACATACTGGGTTGGAATCCGGGCCCGGTGGATGGGGCGCTTCGACGCGCAGTGGATTGGTTCAGGGCGAACGGTTATGCCTCGTAAGAGTATCGCAGTCGTAGCTGCGATGCGGCGCGAGTTGGCACCACTTCTACGCGGCAATTCATGCCATGCGGGTGGACGGGCTTGATTTTTTTGAGTTCGAGAACGTGGTGTTGTGGCCGTGGGGGCATCGGACGGACTTCTGCCCGTCAGCCACTGGAGGCTGCGATCGCGAGATTACCAGCCGAAGTGATCAGTCTCCGCAGGAATCGCTAGGGCGCTGCCGCCGACACTGAAAGTGGGCGATGTTGTTCGCTCGCGAGGGAAGTTCTCGATGCCGATTCGGGAAGCGGTTGTGGCCGCGGAGGAGATCCGTCGATTGCCGACTGTTGCGTCGGTTAACGGATCAGCGCAGAAGCAAACAATTGCGCAACGCTGGAACTTCGCCGAAGCGGTCGATATGGAGGCATCTGCAGTTGCTGAAGCTGGCGCAGGAAGTCGGGGAATTTGGTTCGCAGCAATCAAGGCGATTTCTGATGAACTCGATTTTGTGATGCCTCCGGTCGGCCAGTTCGTCGATTCGGCTGGGAAGTTTGAAACGGCACGATTCGCAGTGTATATAGCGATGCGGCCGAAATGGTGGTCGGCGGTTGGGCAACTCAACGCCAACAGCCGCCTGGCGGCAATGAACCTGAGTGATGCGGTACGACATCTAATTGACCAGCGGTCGATAGCCGCGCTTGAGGAGAAAATCTCCGGGACCTAGTTCCTGGCGAGTTGAATGTCAGTCGCGACACAAATCGGCGGAACATTGGGCGATCGTGAGATGCCCTCAATCATGCGCGCGGCCGTGTATCGCGGCGTGAATGACGTGCGGCTGGAGCAGGTTCCTGTTCCAGCAATTGGCGCCGGCGAGTTGCTGGTGCGGGTCCACACCTGCGGCATTTGCGGGACCGACTTGAAGAAGATCGCCACCGGTTCTCACTCCGCGCCGCGCATTTTCGGACACGAGACGACCGGTGTGATTGTCGCCACCGGTGCAGGCGTCCGCGAATATCAGGTCGGCGAGCGGGTGATGGTTTTCCATCACATTCCCTGCCGCGATTGTTATTACTGCAACCACAAAGTGTTCGCGCAGTGCCCAACGTATAAGAAGGTTGGTGCGACTGCTGGCTACGAACCCAGCGGCGGAGGCTTCGCCGAGTATGTACGGGTGATGGATTGGATCGTCGAGCCGCGGTGGCGTGGTGCGAATTCCCGACGGCGTGTCGTTCGAACAGGCCTCGTTCATCGAACCGGTCAATACCTGCATGAAAGGCGTCGAAACCCTTCGCCTGGTACCGGGCGAAACCGTGCTGGTTATCGGTCAGGGCCCAATTGGGGTAATTCTGTCGGTTTTGGCCCGAAGGTGTGGTGCGCGAGTTATCACTTCCGATTTATTTCCGCAAAGGCTTACAATTGCCAAGACGTTCGGCCTGACGGAAAACATCGACGCTTCGACCTCCGACACCGTCCAAACAATCAGGAAAATGACGGACGGGCGAGGGGCTGATGCCGTCATCGTGGCCGTAGCTGGGAACAGCTTGATAAGGCCCGCGATGGATGCAACGCGTCCGGGTGGCCGTGTATTGTTGTTTGCGCAAACGCAACATGGAGAGGCAACTATCGACCCGGCAAGTGTTTGTGTAGATGAGAAGAGTCTCTTGGGTTCGTACAGTGCTTCCGTCGATTTGCAGGATGAGTCGGCACGATTTGTGCTGGGCCGCGAGATGGAACTCGAGCGGCTGATCAGCCACCGTTTTCCGCTGACCGATTCGATTGATGCGCTGCACTTAGCTGCCCATCCCAAGCCAGACTCAATGAAGGTGGTTATACAGCCGGGCAGTTCATGGAAGGACTCATAGCGTGAAGGGAAATATGACAGCGGCGGTCCTTTATGGCAAAGAGGACGTCAAAATCGAGCAGGTGCCAATTCCCAAGCTGGATGAAGGGGAAGTGCTGGTCAAGGTGCAGGTGGCCCTGACTTGCGGTACCGATTTAAAGGTCTATCAACGCGGATACCACGCGCGCATGATCGTTCCTCCGGCGCTGTTCGGCCATGAACTGGCAGGTGTCATTGAAGAGGTCGGCCCCAACGTCAAAGGCTTCAAGAGGGGCATGCGCGTCGTCGCGCTGAACTCGGCGCCGTGCGGCATGTGTTTCTACTGCTCCAAGCACCAGGAAAATCTTTGCGAAGATCTGTTGTTCAATAACGGGGCCTACGCGGAATACATCCACATCCCACGCCGCATAGTCGAGACCAACATGCTGGCGATCCCCAACCAGGTTACTTACGAAGAAGCCGCGATGACGGAACCCCTGGCGTGTGTCCTGCGCGGTTTGCATGAAACCAAAATGGAAATCGGCGATTCGGTCGCTGTGATTGGCGCCGGGCCGATCGGATTGATGTTTATTCAGGTGGCCAAGCTATCGGGCTGCAACGTGATCTCAGTAGTGAAGCGAGAGTCGCAGGTCAACGCCGCGCTGCGCGTGGGTGCCGATCATGCGGTGCAAATCACCAAGGTTGACGACCCGGTAAAGGCGGTTCGCAAACTAACGCCTGATAACCGCGGTTGCGACGTGGTGATCGAAGCGGTAGGACGCCCTGAGGCTTGGGAGTGGTCCATCGACATGGTGCGCAAGGGCGGCACCGTGAATTTCTTCGGCGGATGCGCCAACGGAACCAAAGTAGCGCTCGATACCCAGCGGCTTCACTATAACGAACTCACTCTGAAGGCCACGTTCCATCACACTCCGGAGACGGTGCGCAAGGCGTTTGCGCTGATCGCGGAGAAGAAGATCAAGGGCACCGATTACATCACGGGAGAGGCGCCACTTTCGCGGCTGCAACATGTGCTCCGCCACATGCTGAACCGCAACGGCGACATCAAGACCGCAATCATCCCGGGGCAATAACGCCCGCAGCGGCCATTACTCATGTCATCCGCACCGACGGACAACCGGACTCTCGTCTCACAGCCGGGCGCTACCGCTCCCGGTTGGCAGGCGTTGCCCCCTGAATATGCAATTCCTGACCACGCTCCTTCTCTGAACGACGCGCAGCAATACTGCATCCGGCTGGCGACTTCGCATTACGAGAATTTCCCCGTCGTCACGTGGTTTCTGCCCAAGCATCTGCACCAGCACTTCTATAACGTCTACGCGTATTGCCGCATTTCGGACGATCTTGGCGATGAGGTCGGCAATAAGCAGCAGTCGCTGCTGCTGCTGGATCAATGGCAATCGGAGCTGGCGCAGTGTTACAGCGGCGAGCCCCGCCACCCGGTGTTCGTGGCGCTGCGTGAAACCGTGCGCGAGTTCGACATCCCGCAGCATGAGTTTTCGGACCTGCTGCAGGCATTCCGCCAGGACCAGGTGGTCACGCACTATCCACGGTTCGCCGACTTGCTGGGCTATTGCCAGTACTCGGCGAATCCCGTCGGCCACCTGGTGCTCTACCTGTGCGGCTATCGCGATGCCGAGCGTCAGAAACTTTCGGACTACACTTGCACAGCGCTGCAACTGGCGAACTTCTGGCAGGATGTGGGCGCGGATTTCGAGAAGGGTCGAATTTATCTTCCGCTGGAAGACTTCGCCAAGTTCGGCGTCAGAGAGCAGGAACTGGCGGACAGGCGTCCGACGCCGCAGTTCCTGGCCATGATGCAGTTCGAGGTACAACGCGCTCGCGTGTGGTTCCAGCAAGGCCTTCCCCTTGCCAAGCAAGTCGACCGGCGGCTGGCCCTCGACATCGAGCTATTCAGCCGGGGCGGTCTGGCGATTCTCCGCGCCATTGAAAAACAAAAGTACGACGTGCTCACTTCGCGGCCAGTCATCTCCAAGCGGCGCAAGGTCCTACTGCTGGCGCGCGCGGCCCTGGGTAATTTGTTGTGAGTGAACACCCGCTTCAATTGCGGGCTGCTTACAGCGTCTGTCGTCACATCGCGCGCTCGGCAGCCAAAAACTTCTACTACGGCTTTCTGGTACTTCCCGCCCACAAACGGAATGCCCTCTCGGCCGTGTACGCGTTCATGCGCCACGCAGATGACATCTCCGATGATCCCGGCGCGCCCTGCGAACAGCGTCGGGAAAAACTCACCGAATGGATGAACGCTCTGCGTCGTGTCATTGGCGGCGAGCGCACCGACGATCCCGTGCTGATGGCGTTGGCCGACACGCAAAGGACGTTCAATCTCCCGCTGGAACTGCTGGAGAAGCTGGTTCAAGGGACCGCGATGGATTTGCCGCCGCAAGAGCTCTCGTCTGCCAGCCCACCCAATTCGCGATTGCAGTACGAAACCTTTGAGCAACTCTACGACTACTGTTACCACGTGGCCTCAGTCGTTGGTTTGATCTGCATCCGCATCTTTGGCTATCGCGATCCGCGGGCAGAGAAGCTTGCCGAGCAGACTGGCGTGGCCTTTCAGCTCACCAACATCATTCGTGATGTGAAAGAAGATAATTCGCTCGGGCGAGTCTATCTGCCCAGCGAAGATCTTCGCCGCTTTGGAGTGGAAGCGAGCGCGCTCAACAACGGCAATGCGGCGGCAGCGTTTCGTCCCGTGCTGGAATTTGAGGCCAAGCGCGCGCGCGAACTCTACCATGCGGCCGAAGAATTGCTGCCGATGATTGACGACGACAGCCAGCCGGCGCTGTGGACGCTGGTCGAAATCTACCGGCGGTTGCTGGATCGCATCGAAGCACGGGGATACGACGTGTTCTCGGAGCGTGTGAAGCTCAGCACCGGCGAAAAAGTCGGCATCCTGGCGAAGGGCTTTGTGCGCCGCCTGACATGAGTTCCGCAAGCCAGAATCAGCGACCGAGCGTCGCGGTAATCGGTGGAGGACTGGCAGGAATTTCCGCCGGATGCGCGCTCGCCGATGCGGGTTATCACGTCGAATTGTTCGAGCGACGCCCCTTTCTGGGCGGGCGCGCGTCATCGTATGAGCTCCCCGGCACAGGGGAGGTGGTCGACAACTGCCAGCATGTGTTGCTGGGCTGCTGTACCAACCTCATCGACTTCTACCGCCGCCTTGGAGTGGAAGACCAAATCCGCTGGTACGACGAGATCACGTTTCTTCTACCGAACGGACCGACTTCCACACTCAAGCCAAGTTGGTTGCCTGCGCCGATGCACACTGCGCCGTCCTTCCTTGCTTCGTCTGTGCTTGACGCCAAAGACAAGCTGGCGATCTCGCGCGCGCTGCTGGCGCTGATGCCCGCGCTCCCTGCCGACAATAACGAAGACTTTCAGTCGTGGCTGTTGCGGCACGGGCAGACGAAACATTCGATCGACCGCTTCTGGGCGCCGGTATTGATCAGCGCCCTCAATGACGATCTGGATCAAATGTCCGTTCGATATGCCGCGCTGGTATTTCGCGATTCGTTTCTGAAGTCGGCGGAGGCGGGGCGCATGGGGCTTCCCGCGGTGCCGTTGTCGGAGTTGTACGGAGTGGCGGCATCGTACATCGAAGCGCGCGGTGGGAGTGTGCACTTGCGCGCGTCGGTCGACTCGCTGCATGCGGACGCGGGCGGTGTACGGGTTAGATTTGGCGGCGAAGAAGTGCTCGCCGACTTCGCGATACTGGCTACTCCGTTCAACGGAGTTGAGAAGTTGCTGCCCGATACTCCGGAGATGCGACCGTTGCGGGAACAGGCAAGCCGCTTCAGCTCTGTGCCGATTACGGGCATTCACCTTTGGTTCGATCGCGAGATCACCGCGTTGGAACATGCCGTACTGCTGGAGCGCACGATTCAGTGGATGTTCCAGAAGTCGAAGATCCTGAACACACGGCGCGAGGCGGGAGAGACAGGTAGCTATCTTGAACTGGTAGTCAGCTCGTCGAAGATACTGCTGGACAAGTCGCGCAACGACATCATCGAACTCGCCATGAGGGAACTCGCCGAATTCTTTCCCAAGGTCCGCGAAGCTACGCTCACTAAGGCGACCGTGGTGAAGGAAGTGCATGCCACGTTTTCTCCCACGCCCGGAAGCGACGCGTATCGGCCTTCCCACATAACTCCCTTACCGCGCTTGTTTCTCGCCGGAGACTGGACCGCTACCGGATGGCCCGCCACTATGGAAGGGGCGGTGCGCAGCGGGTATGGAGCAGCCGAAGCGCTTGCTGCCGCAACCGGGAACACCCAGAAATTCCTCATGCCCGACTTGCCAGCCAAAGGATTGATGCGGCTATTCGACAGGTAAAATCTCCTTCGGTCGCGCTCGATTCAGCTGAACAGCGCCAGCTGCACATCTTGTGCCCGATACTCCGCCGACACCGCGCCCCTGTCCGTCATCTCCTTCTTGATTCCGTGTTTCTTCCGCAACGCAACCATTAATTCCGACAGCCGCTTGCTGTAGGCCTTACTGACGAACGCGCCATCCGCGTAGCGCTTGCGATAGTCCACGACGAGCTCGGGAAATTCTTTTTCGAGAAACGGCAGCAAGACGCTGGCCGAACACGGCTTCAGGAACAGCGGGTTGGCGTAGATGTACTTGCCTCCAGCTTCCTTGGTGGCGCGTACCAGCTTGTCGAGCGCGGCGGCGAGTCTGTGATTCCCGGCAAGCACCGGCGCGCAAATGACTCCCGCATTCAGTCCAGCCTCTACCAGTTTGGCCACTGCTTGCAGCCGCAAATCGGGGCGCGGAGCGCGAGGTTCGAGGATGCGCGCCAGCTTCGTGTTCAAGGTCGTGATGGTGAGGTTGATGTAAAGACTGTTGTGCTCAGCAACCCGTCGGAGCAGTTCGATGTCGCGAACGATCAGGTCGGACTTGGTGACGATTCCTAACTCAAGTCCGCGATGGAGGGTGATTTCCTCCAGGATGCCGCGCGTGATTTCGAAGCGCTTCTCGGCCGGCTGGTAGGGATCGGTCGCAGTACCGAGGGCGATCTGCTCGCCTGGCTTCACCCGCTTCAGGTCCTGCCGCAGAAGCCATGCCGTCTGTTGCTTGACATAAATCTTGCGCTCGAAATCGAGGCCATCCCGCATCTCCATGAACTCATGGGTGTAGCGTGCGTAGCAATATTTGCAGGCGAATTCGCACCCGCGATAAGGGTTGATCGTCCACTGGAAAGGCACTCGTCGGCTGGTGCACCGATTGAGCAGAGACTTCGCGGGGAGGGTGAAGTATTCGATCAGGTGTCCCTGGCGGAGCGATTCTCCGTGGGCGGCAAGCTTGGCGATTCCGACCAGGGGAGTGGGGGAATCGGGTTCTTCGATTTGGATCAGCGAGGCAGTCATAAAGCGCACCGACTTTCGCTTTTTATTCGCTATTTAAGATAGCGCTCGGCCAGAGCAATGTCAATCCATCTCCGGCGACCTCCCTCTTGAAGGCAACCAGGATTTACGCCGACGAACGCGGATCAGATAAAGGCGACCCCGGATTGCACGGATGGCGCGGATTCAACATTT
Source organism: uncultured Acidobacteriaceae bacterium (assembly GCA_963749635.1). GTDB lineage: Bacteria > Acidobacteriota > Terriglobia > Terriglobales > Acidobacteriaceae > DASRAA01. The sequence goes on along the minus strand of CAVVNW010000003.1, from coordinate 86,999 downwards.
GACACGACCGCAACGCACGGCTAGGTTGCTAGGAATGCCCACACCCTCGTTGCAAGAGCAATTTGGCCAGATCGATATCTATCTTTTTGACCAGCTACTGAAAGGGCGCATCTCGCCGGAGATGCGAATCCTGGACGCCGGATGCGGTTCCGGCCGCAACCTCGTCTATTTCCTGCGGGAAGGATACGAGGTGTATGCCGCGGATGCGGACCCGCAGGCGGTGGAGGGCGTCAGGGGACTCGCCCGAGTGTTAGCACCGACGCTGCCGGCGTCGAATTTTCGCGTCGAGCCAGTCGAACGGATGTCTTTCGACGATGCCTGCGCGGATGTAGTGGTGAGCAACACCGTGTTGCACTTTGCCCACAACGACGCGCACTTCGAGACCATGCTACGGGGATCGTGGCGCGTGCTGAAACCCGGCGGGCTGTTCTTCTGCCGTCTCGCCTCCACGATCGGCATGGAGAACCAGTTCAAGCGTATAGAGGGACGCCGCTTCCGGTCGCCGGATGGCGCGGAACGGTACCTGGTGGATGCGGCACTGCTGGGCTCAATGGCGGAGCGGATCGGCGGCGAGTTGGCTGAGCCGCTAAAGACTACCGTGGTGCAAGATCAACGCGCGATGACCACTTGGGTGCTGGAGAAGAAGTGGCAGTAGCCATGGAAGATCACGCGCGTGGCAATGGCATTGGCTTAGCGCCCACGAGCAGAAGCCAAAACATGAAGACGATCTCACCGATAACGGCGGGCTGAGAGAAGGTCTCCACCTTGTTCGCGTATTGCGGCAGCAATATGTCGGTAAGGCTTAGAACCACCCAGGCGACGCCCGCGAGGATGAGCCAGACACCGAGAAATCGCGGCAGAAAACGCGAATGGTAGACCAGCAATCCGAGGGGGAAGAGCCACAGACCCCAGAATATTTCGGCGACCACAAGTCCGTAATGATGGAGATTGAGGAACAGCATAGCCAGCGCGTCGCGCTGAGGCTTTTCGAAGACGGCCAGGAAGTCGGGTCCCCGCACGAGCACGAGGGCAGCAACGCTGTTTACCTCATTCAGAAACGCGATCGGCACCGAGACCACAATCAATAGCACCATGAGTGAGGCTTGTCGGCGGTCGACTCCCTTGAGCAGTTCGTACAGAGCGAGAGCCACGAAGATGAAAGCAGCCGAGCCGATGAGTTGGCCCGCGATGCCGAGACGAAAGAGCATCTCGTGGGCCGCGATGTTGCTGGCCGTTGCGGTTGCGTCGCCGTGCACGATCAGGTGATCGGGAACATAGCCCATAGCGAAGAAGCCGACGATCGAAGTGAGCACATAAAGTAAGCCTGCCCGTCTGCCTGGGTTCATGTGTCCTCGTGGGGAAGAGTTTAGCTTGAGCGCGCGGAGGCGGACAAAAAAGGGTCCGCCAGGAGAAGCGAGGGTCGCCTCGTAATTGCGTGGCGCGAATATTGGCACGCGGCGCGAGGGAAGTCAAAACCCCCACTCAAGCAAAGGAAGCTTGAGTGGGGTACCCAGTGCACCCAGTGAAGCCTACTCGTGATGACCAGACTATTGCTGGCCGGGGCCTTGCTGCTGCATCTGCTCCATGAGTTCCTTGGGAGGCGGCGGGATGGTGATGTCCACCTTGGTCACGGGGCCGAGGCTGCTGAGGGGCTTGTCGAATTCGGAGCTGTTGCCCACGACGAGAACGGCCAGCTTGTCCTTCTGGAGATATTTGCGCGCGACGGTGGTGACCTGCTCGGCAGTTATTTTTTCGATCTCGCTGCGGTAGCGCTCGAGGAAGTCGAGCGGATAGTGATAGAACTCGTAGGCCATCTTCTCACGCAAGACTTTGCCGGGGGTGTCAAGGCGGAAGATGAATGAGTTGAGGATGTCGTCCTTGGCCTGCTGCAACTCCTTGGCGTCGGCGGGCTGGCTGTGCATCTTGTCGATTTCTTCGTAGAGTGCCTCGATTCCAGCGACGGTGGTGCCGCTCTTGGTCTGCATGGAAACGTCGGTCATGCCGGGATGGCTGAAGCTGGTGCCGACTCCTCCTCCGACACTGTAAGCGAGGCCTTTGGCGGCGCGGACGTTGTTGAAGAGACGCGAGGAGAAGCCCCCGCCGAAAATTTCGTTCATCACCGAGACGGCGAAGTAGTCGGGGTTGTTGCGGAGAATGCCGAGATCGAGCATCGCGATGGAGCTTTGGTTGATGTCGGTCTTTTCGACGAAGTAATACCCGGGCTTGGGCGGAGTGAACTTGACGTCAGGCTCTTTGGCTTGCGGGCCTTTAGGCCAGGAATCGAAAGTCTGGCGGAGACGGGCTTCCATGGCCTTGGGATCGAAGTCGCCGCTGATTCCAAAAATAATGTTGTTGGGATAAACGTACTGTTGGTGCCAGTTCACCAGGTCTTCGCGTTTGACGGCGGCGACGGTGGTGTACTCCTCTTCGCGGGCGTAGGGGTTGTCTCTGCCGAAGGCAAGAATGGCGCTCTCGCGGCCGACGATGGAGCTTACATCGTCATTGCGGCGGGCGATGCCGGTGTACATTTGCTCCTTGGCAAGCTCGAGTTTGTCGTCGCGGAACTCGGGATTGTGCAACAAGTCGAGATACATGGCGAAGACGGCGTCGAAGTCGCCTTTGAGGCAGTTCAGTGAGATCGTGGTCGAGTCGGAGCCGTCGCCGGTTTCGATCTTGGCGGCGCGGGCTTCAAGGAAGTCGTCCATCTGATCGCCGGTTTTGGTCTTGGTGCCTCCGGTGCGCCAGACATCGCCGTAGAGCGAAACGAGTCCGGTCTTGGCTACAGGTTCAGAGATGGATCCGCTACGAATGCGAGCGGTGGCGGAGATCAGTGGAAGCTCGTGGTCAGGCTGAAGGAAAATCACCATGCCGTTCGCAAGTTGAATGCGCACCGGCTGCTGCGGCTGGAATGCGGGCAGCGGAGGATACTTCAGCTGGTTCCAGGGAACCGGTTGGGTTTGGGAGAAGGCCGAGGCCAGCGACGCAAGGACGACGAACGCCATCAGGAAACGAAGTGTCAGAGCGCGCATTAGTTGGCTCCTTTCGCAGCCGCTGCGGGCTCGGTTACGGTATCGATGATGCCGATGGTGCGGTTGTTATCCTGGAAAACCTGGTTGGCGACGCGGCGAATGTCAGCCTTGGTGACCTTGTCCACCTTGTCGAGGTAGCGGAAGAGTTCACGCCAATCGCCATAGCGGGTCTGGTAAATGGCCAGTTGCTGCGCGAGCCCTTCGTTCGAGGCGAGGCCGCGGATGAGGTCGGCCTTGGTGCGCGTCTTGAACATTTGCAGTTCGTCGTCGGTCACATCCTGAGTCTTGAGTTTCACGATCTGTTCTTGGATGGCTTTCTGAATTTCTGTGTTGGTGTGTCCGGGCAGAGGCACGCCATAAAAGGCGAACAGATGGGCATACTTGGTGCCGGGAAAGCCCGAAAATCCGGCGCCTACGGCAGCAATCTTCTGGTCGCGAACGAGAGCGCGGTACATGCGCGAGGTGCGGCCGTTGGAAAGGATGTCGGTGATGGCGTCGTAGACGGCGTCGTCGGGATCGAGATAGCTGGGACGATGGTAGCCCTCGATATAAAACGGCTGCGACATGTCGTGCAGCGTGACCTCGCGGACGGAGTTTTGCGGCGGCTCGACGGTGGTCAGCTCGGTCGGCTTAGGCTTTGCGGGGAGCTGGTCGAAGTAACGCTCGACGATGGGCATGACCTGGTTGGGATCTAGATCGCCGACCAACGCGATGACCATGTTGCTAGGCAGATAGTGGGAATGGAAGAAATTCTCGGCATCGGTGGCTGAGAACGCCTGCAAGTCGGAAGCGTAGCCAATGGTCGGGCGGTGGTAAGGATTGGCGTCGAAGGCGGTGCCGAGGAACTGCTCGACCAGGCGGCCGGTGGGACTGCTGTCGGTGCGCATACGGCGCTCTTCCATCACCACGTTGCGCTCTTTGTAGAAGTCGCGCATGACGGGATTGGCGAAGCGGTCGGACTCAATGGCCGCCCAGAGCTCAATCATGTTCGACGGCATGGAGTACATGTAGCCGGTTTCGTCGTAGGTGGTGAAGGCGTTCATGCCGACTCCGCCGTGGCTTTCGACGATTTCGCCGAACTGGTTCTTGATGACGAACTTGTCGGCGGCGGCGACGGCGTCTTGCCACTCTTTTTGTAGCTGGGCGAGCTTTTGCGGGTCGCGACCAACGCGCTTGATGCGCTCGGCTTCATAGGCGGCGTAAGCCTGCTCCACCTTGGCGAGGGCGACTTTCTCTTCGGCGTAGTTGGTGGTGCCGATGTCAGGTGTGCCCTTGAACGCCATGTGCTCCATCATGTGAGCCAGGCCGGTTTTGGACAGCGGGTCCTGGGCGGAGCCGGTGTCAACCATGGTGAAGAAGGAGAAGACCGGGGCCTCGGGGCGTTGCAGGATCAAAACCGTCAGTCCGTTGGGCAGGGTCTTTACCGTGACTCGCTTTTCGAATGATGCCAGGTCTTGCGCTGCCAGGGGCAGGGCCAAGGCTAGCAGTAACAGCGCCGCAAGCTTGGCAAAAGTGCGCTTCATCGTGCCTCCACAAAGCAATCTGATAGAAACCAGAACGTACAGTGTACGACGGGGCAGTGGAAAGTTGGGAAGCAGGGGAGGCAGTCGTGGCGGCTCGTCTCACCGCGGGGGCACGGAGAACACGGAGAAGAAACAATGAAAGGCGAGATCATGTGCACCATTGAGTGCTGGCTTTATGAATACAATGGAAGGCCGGCAAACGCGCGCACCTCGAGAGCGGGCGGTACGACAAACATGATCGCGGATGAATTATCGAGGCCTTGAGCCGAAGAAAGGAGATGAATCGATTGGCGGATCCTGGGTTGCCCCTGTACGCCGGCACTTCGGGGTGGGCGTATTCCATCTGGAAGCCGGAGTTTTATCCAAAGAACGTGACGGCGAAGAACTTTCTCAAGCATTACGCGACGAAGCTCAACACAGTGGAAGTGAATTATACGTTTCGGCGCTTGCCGTCGGAGAAGGCCGCTACTTCGTGGGTGAACGACGTTGGGCCTGAGTTTCGGTTCGCTCCCAAGGCCAACCAGTTCATCACGCATATTCGGCAGTTGAAGGACCCGGCGGCGCTGGAGCGATTTCTGCCGACGCTGGAGCCTCTGAGCAAACAGCTGGGGCCGATACTGTTCCAACTGCCTCCTCATCTCAAGGCCGATATTCCGCTGTTGAGCGATTTCCTGGCGCAATTGCCTCGCAATGTGAAAAGCGCGTTCGAGTTCCGCCACGTGTCCTGGTTCAACGACGAGACTTACCGCGCGTTGAAAGAGCGCAATGCAGCGCTGTGCATCGCTGAATCGGAATCGTTGACGACTCCGGAAGAGTGGACGGCGAAGTACGTTTACTTCCGTTTTCGTAAGCCGAGCTACAGTCCCGCGGACCTGCACGAATTAGAGAGCAGGGTGGAGAAGTGCCTGGCCGCTGGGTTGGAGACGTATGCGTTCTTCAAGCATGAGGAGGACCCGCGTAGTCCGCTGAATGCGGTTGAACTGCTGGAGACCGTGCGACGGAACCACGCGGCCTGAATCTGGCTGGCTATTCCCGCGCGTGGCGCGCAGCGGCATACTCTTGAGGTGCAGAGTGCCGATCCCAATTTGCGCCTGGTGAGCTCGTTTCTCGACTATCTGAAGGTTGAGAAGGGATTGGCGACGCTGAGCGTGTCGGCGTATCAGTCGGACCTTGAGCAGTATTCGGAATTTCTGCTGAAGCGAAAACGCGCATTGCGTGATGCGCGGCGCCAGGACGTGCGCGACTTTCTGAATGCGCTGCTTTCGAACGGCGTGGATGGGCGCAGCGTGGCGCGAAAGCTCTCGGCGCTCAGGCACTTCTACAAATATTTGCTGCTGGATCGATATATCACGGCTGATCCGACGCTCAATATTGATACGCCGAGGCAATGGAAAGTTCTGCCGAAATCGCTGGCCACTGACGAAGTCGAGCGGTTGCTGCAGGGTCCGCCGCGCGCGAAAGATGATCGCATGTCGCAGGCGTTGGCGCTGCGAGATAGAGCCATGCTGGAAGTTTTCTACGCTGGCGCAGTTCGCGTGTCGGAAATCATCAACATCAAGTTGGAAGACCTGAAGCTCGAAATGGGCTATGTACTGGTGCGAGGCAAGGGAGACAAAGAACGGATTGTGCCTCTGGGTGGCGCGGCGCAGGAGATCGTGCAGACCTACATCCGGGACGCGCGGCCGGTGCTGGCGGCAGGGAAGTCGTCGCCCACGTTGTTCGTTGCACGGGGAGCAAAGCCTATCACGCGGCAACGGGTGTGGCAGTTGGTGAATGCGACATCGGCGCAGACGGGCCGTCATGCCAGCCCGCACATGCTGCGGCATAGTTGCGCAACACATATGGTGGAGAACGGCGCTGACCTGCGCACGGTGCAGACGATATTGGGACACGCCGACATTTCCACGACACAGGTCTATACGCACTTGGCGCTCGACCGCTTGAATCGCGTGTATAAGCAGCACCACCCACGCAGTAAGAGCAGGGCAGCAAAAGGCACGAGCGAATGACGAAGGCTGGCGCAACTGTTGTCCAGAAGGCAGTAGCGAAGTTTGTGCGGTCTTTACAAGAGCGCAATGCGTCGCCGCACACCATCAAGGCCTACACGACCGACTTGGCGCAATTTGCGGAATACGTTGGGCCGCAGGGTTGGCGCGATATCGATCACGTGTTGATTCGCGGCTACCTGTCGAGCCTGTACGAGCGGGGGCTGAGCAAGACCTCGGTCGCTCGCGCGCTGGCGGCGTTGCGGTCGCTTTATCGCTGGCTGGCGCAGGAGGGCGTGGTCGAGCAGAATCCGGCCAGGCTGGTGGCAACTCCGAAGCTGCCCAAAAAGTTGCCGCGCGTGCCGACCATCGAGGAACTGAACACCGTGCTGGATTCACAAATGCCGGAGTCGTCGGCGTTTCCGGAACGCGACCTCGTCGTTCTCGAGTTGCTCTATGGATGCGGCATTCGCAACTCGGAGTTGATCGGCATTAATACGGACGACATTCGCTGGTCGAACGAAGTGGTGCTGGTGCGTGGAAAAGGACGCAAAGAGCGGTATGTTCCGTTCGGCGATTCTGCGGCAGAGGCGGTCAGGGTTTATCTTCCTTTGCGCCAGAAGACATTGGCGGAAACAAAGCGCACAACGGAAAAGGCCCTGCTGGTGAACCTGCGAGGGACGCGGCTGACAACGCGCAGTGTGGGACGCATCGTCAAGCAGATTGCGGTGGCGAATGGGTTGTCGCCGGACGTGCATCCGCACACGCTGCGGCATGCTTTCGGCACCCACATGCTGGAGGAGGGTGCAGACCTGCGCGCCATCCAGGAGATGCTCGGCCACGAGCGGCTTTCGACGACGCAACGCTACACGCAGTTGACGGTCAAACACGTGATGGAGGTGTATGACAGGACGCATCCACACGCGAATAAGAGCTAGAAACCAGTTTCCAGTTTCAAGTACGAGAGCCAGTGGTTGCCAGCGAGGTCGCCTCGGCTCCGCGCAATTCGTCATAAGCTTCCACGACGCGGCGGCGGATTTCGGCGGTCATGTCCGCATACTGAGTTTCTGGATTGGGCCCGAGCGGCGGCGGATAGACCGGATCGAGAAAACGCACTTTCAAATTGGACAGACCGCGGAATTTCTCGCCGCGCGGCCATGCTTCGTAGAATCCTTCCAGGGCAATCGGCACGACAGGACATTGCGTGTGTATGGCGAGAATGGCGGCGCCCTTTTTGAAGGTCTTAGGTGGGCCGTCGATGCTGCGCTCGCCTTCAGGGAAGAGGACCAGCACGCCGTGTTGGCGGAGTCCGTAGGCGCCGGCGCGCATGGCAGGCACAAGATTGGCGTCGGGATCGATGACGATGAGGCGAAACGATTCGGCGATGCGGCGCATGAGTTTGCTGCCGAATATCTCGCTGGTGCCAACGTAGAATGCCTCGCGCATGATGTGCCAGGGAAGACAAGCGACGACCACTGGGCCGTCGAGGAAGCTTTGGTGATTCGGCGACAGGATGAAGGGGCCTGACGGCGGCAGCTTCTCGGCGCCCTCGACTTGAAGGTGAAACAAGTCGCGGAGCATGATCTGCGCCAGGCGGAGCACCATGTATGCGAAGGGCGCAAGGATGGGATGCGCCTTGTCGATGGTGCGGCGCTCGACCTCGCCTGGGTCTTCGCGGATGACTTCGTCCCAACCGGCAGTGCTGCGCTGGTTGTCTGCGCCAGCGTGCGCGAGGATGGCGTCTACGAGGTCGCGTACGGTGTAAATCTCGGCGGAGACGGAGTCGGGCACGTTGGAGCCCAATTGCTGATCGAGCGATACCAGTAGCTCCACGCGCTCCATCGAATCGAGACCGAGATCCAGTTCGAGATTATCGCCGGGGGACGGCGTCTCTTTTCTTAGCTTCGAAGCAGCTTGGATGATGCCCAGCGCCTTGGCGACATCTGGACGCTGCATCCATTCGGTCTCCTCGGGAGTGAGTGCGCGTGGAGTTGCAGCCGCTGCCTGAGTGCCTTCGCCGCGCTTGACGCGCTGCTCGACTTCGAAGCGTTTGATCTTGCGAGTTGAAGTTCGTGGCAACTCGTCTTGCCAGATCTCGTAGCTAAGAACCCGTTTAGTGGACGGCAGCTTTGCCGATAGACCCTCTATTTCGAAACGCAGCATGTCGCCGATGTTGACGATTTTGGCTTGGCGGAGCGCATCGAAGTCGGGCACGATCACTGCGTGCAGGCGTTCCGAGAAAGGTTCGCCGGGAGCGCTTTGCAGGCCAAGCACGCAGACCTCTTTAATGTTGGGTGACTGCATGTAATGGGCTTCGATCTCCTCGGGGTAAATGTTCTTGCCGTTACTGAGGACGATCATGTCTTTCTTGCGGCCGGTGATAAAGAAGTTGCCGTTGGGATCGCAATAGCCGAGGTCGCCGCTGCACAGCCATCCGTCGCGATACATGGCGGCGGTGGCGTCGGGACGCTTGTAGTATCCGGCCATGACGATACCGCCGCGGAAGGCGACTTCGCCGACGCTGGCTCCGCCGTGCTCGGGAGAAGTCGCGCCGTCGAAGATTTTCATTTCGTTACCGGGAAGAGGCTTGCCGACGGAGCCCATGACCGCCGCATGGGGCGGTGTGACGCTGGCACAGCCACAGGTTTCGGTCATGCCGTAGCCCTGCAACATGGTGAAGCCCATGGCTTCGAACTGACGTCCGACCGCGGGATCGAAGCGTGAGCCGCCGGTGACGAGATAGCGCATGCGTTTGCCCAGCAAGTGATGCACGCGTCCGAAGAAGACTTTGCCGAGATTCACGCCGAACCGGCGGGCAAACCTGGAGATGGCCAGCATGGCACGAAATAGCGTGCGGACGACCGCGCCTTTCTGCTGCACCTCTTTCTGTATGCGCTCGAGGATGAGGTAGAAGAACTGCGGGACGCAGGCGAAGACGGTGATATCGCGCTCCTGCAACGCGCGCAGCAGTTCGCTGGTGTTCATCGACTCGAGGTAGACGACACGCATGCCGACGGACAGGGGCAACATGATGTTGGCCATCTGGGCGAGCGAGTGGAAGAGCGGGAGAATGCCGAGGATAGCGTCTTTGGGGCCGACGTCGATCACTTCGAACACGCCTTCGGCTTCAGCCTCAAGATTGCCGTGCGAGAGCATCACACCCTTGGGGTCACTGGTGGTGCCCGAAGTGTAGAGGATCATCGCAATGTCGCCGGCGGTGACGGGGACAGGACGGAAGTCAGCAGGCCCGGCAGCGAATATGTCTTGCAGCAGAAGGATGCCGTCTTCTGACTCGTGGGCGTCGATGAGGATGAGTTTGACACGGAGATCGCGGGTGGCTTCGCGAGCGGTAGCGAGGCGTTGGCGGTCGGTGAAGAGAAGCTGAGAGTCGGAGTCGAGCAGCAACTTGCGGACCTGATCAACGTGGAAGGCGGTGTCGAGCGGAACGGCGGTGTTGCCCGAGGCGAGCACTCCAAGATAGGCGGCCACCCACAAGGGATGATTGGCGGCGAGAAAGGCGCACTTGGAGCTGCGTCCAACGCCTGATTCCAACAGCCATCGGCCGACGGACTCGGCCAGGGTGCGGAGCTGGGAAAATGTATAGCTTTCGACAGACGGTGCTCCGGCGGCAACCGCCGACGACTCGTGCTGGAGCTCGACGGCGTTCAGGTCAGGGAAGCGGCGCACCGTTTCCGTGAAGCGGTCATAAAACATGCGCGTATCTTACGCTGGTCCGTTGCTACTAGTCAGTTGCCAGTTGCCAACGGGGTGGGAGTTCACCACGGCGGCTGACAAGCGTGAGAGTTGATCCAACCCTTTCCCAAAACGAGGGAAAGCAGATCCCTCGCGGGCTGAAGCCCGCTCGTGATGACAAAACGAGAGGGGTTTGCACGGCACGGCTGAAGCCGTGCCCTTTCAAAACCGAGCACAGGCAAAGTGCGACCCTGACCGATGGTCGGCATCCAATGTGTTAGCCTTGATAATGAGGTGGAGTGCGCTCTTCGTCTGCATTTCCGCGCATTTAAGGCGGGCCCAAACATAGGTTCCGCAAGGAAAAAGTGCATTGATTAACAAGTTAATGGCCAAGGTATTTGGCACCAGCAATGAGCGCGAAATCAAGCGCCTGATGCCGCAGGTCGAGCGCATCAATGCGCTCGAACCCGAGATGAAACAGCTCTCGGATGAGCAGCTTCGGGCCAAGACCGACGAGTTCCGCAAGCGCATTCGCGAGCGCGTGGACGCGATTGAAGATGCCGATGAAAAAACGGCGGCGCTGAAAGTAGTCCTCGACGAAATCCTGCCGGAAGCCTTTGCAGTGGCGCGTGAAGGCGGTTGGCGCGTCCTCAAGATGCGCCATTTCGACGTGCAGCTCATCGGCGGCGTCGTGTTGCACCAGGGCAAAATTTCTGAAATGAAGACCGGCGAGGGCAAAACGCTGGTCGCCACTCTTCCGGTGTATTTGAACGCGCTCGCAGGCAACGGCGTACACGTGGTCACGGTCAACGACTACCTGGCCAAGCGCGACTCGGAGTGGATGGGCAAGCTCTACACGTTTCTTGGGCTGACGGTCGGCGTCATCGTGCACGACCTCGACGACCGCGAGCGTAAGGAAGCCTACAGCGCCGACGTTACATACGGGACCAACAACGAGTTTGGGTTCGATTACCTGCGCGACAACATGAAGTTCGACCTGAACGATTGCGTGCAGCGCGGACATAACTACGGCATCGTCGACGAAGTCGATTCGATCCTGATTGACGAGGCACGTACGCCGCTCATCATCAGTGGCGCGAGCGAAGAGTCGACCGACAAGTACTACAAGGTGAACCGCATCATCCCGCAACTGGAACTTGGCGAGGAAATTGAGCGGGGTACGGGTGAGGACAAAGTTTTGACGGGCGACTATGTAGTCGATGAAAAGCATCGCACGATCACTGTCACCGACACAGGATGGGAGAAAGTCGAGCGGCTGCTGGGCATCGGAAATATTGCTGATCCTGAAAACTGGGACCTCAAGCATCACGTCGATACCGCGATCAAGGCGCATGCGCTGTACCGGCGCGATGTGGAGTACGTGGTGAAGGACGGCGAGGTGCTCATCGTGGATGAGTTCACCGGCCGTTTGATGCCAGGGCGGCGCTGGTCCGACGGTCTACACCAGGCGGTTGAGGCGAAAGAGAACGTCAAGATCGAGCGCGAGAACCAGACGCTGGCGACGGTTACCTTCCAGAATTACTTCCGCATGTATAAGAAGCTGGCCGGTATGACTGGTACGGCTGAAACGGAAGCCGCCGAATTCGACAAGATTTATAAGCTGGAAGTGGTGGTCATTCCGACCAACCGCGATCTGAAGCGGGTTGAAAATTCCGACGTAGTGTATCGCACGGAGAAAGAAAAATACTTCGCGGCGGCGGACGAGATTATGGTGCTGGCGAAGACCGGACAGCCGGTGCTGGTCGGTACGACATCGGTCGAGAAATCGGAGCGGTTGTCGGACATTCTGAAGAAAAAGGGCGTGAAGCACGTGGTGCTCAACGCCAAATATCACGAGAAAGAAGCGGAGATCGTAGCGCAGGCCGGACGCAAGGGCGCCATCACCATCGCGACCAACATGGCGGGGCGCGGCACCGACATTTTGTTGGGCGGCAATTCCGAATTCATGGCCAAGCAGGAGTGCATCAAGAACGGGATTGCACAGCAGTTGAAGGCTGCGGCGGGCGAGGTCACGGCCAAGCCTGACGATCCCAACCTTTCGTACTTCTATTACGGCGGCAACGAATATCAGGTGCCGACCGCGCAGTGGCAGGAATTGAACTCGAAGTACAAAGCCGAGACCGATGTCGAGCACGAAGATGTGATTGCGCTTGGCGGACTGTTCATTCTTGGCACCGAGCGGCACGAGGCACGGCGCATCGACAACCAGTTGCGTGGCCGTGCGGGACGCCAGGGCGATCCGGGCGCATCGCGCTTCTACTTGTCGCTGGAAGACGACTTGATGCGCATCTTCGCCAAGGAGTGGGTGTCGAACCTGCTGCAACGGCTGGGCATGGAAGAGGGCGTTCCCATCGAGTCGGGACTGATTACGCGGCGTATCGAGGCGGCGCAAAAGGCCGTCGAAGGACAGAACTTCGAGGCCCGCAAACACATTCTCGAGTACGACGATGTGATGAACAAGCAGCGCCAGGCCGTCTATGGATTACGGCGGCAGTTGCTGGAGGGACTCGACCAGAAGGAGCTAATCCTCGAGGATTATGTGCGCGATATCCTCGGCGGGCTGCTCGACAAATATTGCGGCAAGGAAGCGCATCCGGAAGACTGGGACATCAAGAGCCTGAAGAACCAGCTCTTCACGCGCTTTGGCGTCGATATCGAGAGCGAAGGCATCGACGCGGAGAAGCTGAATCGCCAGGAACTGGGCGATGGGATTTTCGACAAGCTGAAGGAACGCTACGACGCCAAGGAATCGTTGATTGGCGCCGACGCGATGCGCCACCACGAGCGCATCATCATGCTGAGCGTGCTCGACCAGCAGTGGAAAGACCACTTGCTGAGCATGGACCATCTGCGCGAAGGCATCGGACTGCGCGGCTATGGGCAGCACGATCCGCTGGTGGAGTACAAGCGCGAGTCGTTCGACATGTTCGAGGCCATGATGGAGCGCTTCGAAGAAGAGACCGTTCGTTACTTGTACTTGATGCAGGTCATTGAAGCTCCTGCGCGGAGTGCTCCGCAGCCGGTTCTGGAGAGCGGTGGAAACGGTGGCGCGATAACTGCGGTCAGCGCGGCCCGGCAACAGCGGATGGCGACCACGATCGACGACATGGAAGCTGAGTTCCAGCGGCGCAAACGGCGCGAGTTGGACCAGGCGCGAATGGCGGGAAGCGGCGACCAGGGGCCGGTTCAGCAGGTAGTGCGCGGCGATAAGGTCGGACGCAACGATCCATGTCCGTGTGGCAGCGGCAAGAAATATAAGAAGTGCTGCGGAGCGTAAGCAGAAACTCGCGGTGATCTGTATCCCGTCGCAGGTGCGGCGGGATATTCTTTTGAGCGAAGTTCGCAGCGTTGGGGTGTAGGAGAGCTGAATGGCACGATGTCCGCAATGCGATTGGCCGTTGCCAGAGCAGGCGCAATACTGCTCAAGCTGCGGAACGGCGATTGCACCGGAAGTGTGGAACGGAACTACTGCGCCAACTGGAGCGGTTGCGGTCGAGGAGACACGAGCGGCTGCTAGCGGTGAGCCGTTGCCGATCGCCGAAAATGTCGCTGGAGTGATTGCCTACATGACGATCTTTCCGGCCATTGTTTTTCTGTTGCTGGAGCCATTCAAGCGTAATCGATTTGTTCGTTTTCACTCTTTTCAACACTTGCTGCTTTGGGCGGCTGGTGTCGGCGTTGGGCTTGCGTCGGGGATCGTCGGAGCAATTTTGCAGTTGATACCTTTTATGCGGGTGCTGGTGTTTCCGTTCACCGGCTTGGTGGGTCTGGCATTTTTCTTCCTATGGGTTTTGTTGCTGGTGAAGGCTTACAAACACGCGATGTTTAAGCTACCGATTCTCGGCGATTTGGCGGAGAGGTGGGCCACTCAGTGACCCGAACCACCGCCGCAACCCTCGGTTGGGCCGCGGCTTGGGTGTGGACGATCGCTGCGGGCGGTGGTGGATTGTGGCTCCTCCTGACGAAAGGACCATGGCCGCTGACGAATGGATGGTTCGCTCTGTTTTCTGGCGTATCGGCGTGTCCGGCAGTTCCCTGGCTCTTAAGAAAGTACGCGGGCGTCACGGTTTCAGGGTATGTCCGGCTGGGCGCTGCCCTTTTCTTCTTCATCGCCGGAAGAGTTGCGTTGGCGATCAGGATTTGAATCCGCACGTAGATTCAAAAGAAATTCAAGCTGCGGCCCTTTCCCCTTGTGGGGCGGGCTGACAGGCCGGCCACAAAATCTCATTTCTATTTCCTTTTCGTGCTCGCAAAGCCGTATTCTTATTGATTCTGTTCCACTACAGAAAGTCGGCGTAGGCAGGCCGGCGGCAATGGAAAGGGTCAGTGAAGGTCAGGGTCTTTTACCACGACAAATGTTTTGATGGCGCCTGTTCGGCCGCACTTTTTTCGCGTTTCTATCGCGAGCGCATCCGCGAGCATGCAGAGTTTGAATATGTCGGCCTGGTGCACCGCGCCGGAGCGCTGTTCAACGAAGAGGACTTTACCGGCGACGAGAATGCCATCGTCGACTTCAAATATTCTGCGTCGCCGCGCATTAACTGGTGGTTCGATCATCACCAGAGCGCGTTTCTAACGCCTGAAGATGCTTCGCACTTCGAGCAGGACACCAGCAATACGAAGTTCTACGATCCTGATTACCGGTCGTGTACGAAGTTCATTGCCAAGGTAGCGTCGGAGCGGTTTGGCTTCAATCCCGAGCCGGTCGCCGAGATGGTGGAGTGGGCCGACATCATTGACGGCGCGCTGTACTCCGATCCGGGAACAGCAGTGGAGATGCGCGAACCCGCGATGAAGCTGACGATGGTGATCGAGTCGAACCAGCAGCCCGGTTTTATTCCGCGTCTGATCGGGATGCTCGCCTACCAGCCGCTGGAGGAGATCATCAGGACGCCAGAGATCGCAGAGCGGATTCCGGTGCTGATGGAGCGCCATCGGCGTTCGATTGAGTTGCTGCGCGAGCGTACCGAGTGCAAGGACGGAACGGTGTTTTTTGACGTGACCGACCAGGAACTCGAGGGATACAACAAGTTCATCCCGTACTACTTGCATCCGGACTGCGTTTATAGCGTGGGATTGAGCAAGAGCAGCTTTCGGACCAAGGTGTCAGTCGGGTCGAATCCGTGGGCGCCAGTCGAGCCGGAAGAAAATCTCGCCAAAATCTGCGAACGATATGGTGGAGGCGGGCACGCACGGGTGGGCGCGATTTCCTTTGCGCCGGGGCAGTTTGAAGCGGCCCGACAGGCCGCGAAGGACATTGTCGCGGAATTGCGCGCGAGCTACGCGGCGCAGGTGGGGCGGTAGGCGAGTTTCAAGAAAAGACAAGGGCGACCACGGATCTACACGGATGACACGGACCGGGAAGGTGGAACAGCGGTGAACGTAAGATCGGTCGCACGGGTGACTCCTGAATCGCCATTAGCGTGTGACATGGCCTGATCACGACAGCTATCTTTGGCAGTGTAACTTCCAATTAGCCGGCTCACGAAAGCAGCTCACGGCCACTTGACCGTGAGCGCGTAGATTTCCTGGGAGCCGATGTCGCGGGCAAATACCGGGGAGCCGTCAGGCGCAACATTGATCTGCGTGTTTTCGGCCCAATCCGCTACCCTGCGCAGGTCTTTCAAGCTGGCGATAGTTTCAATCTGGTGGTCGGCGACTCGAAGACGCTGGACCTTGGGTTCAGCACCTCCGGTGGTGAAGTAGAAGTACTTGCGATCTGGGGACAAGTTCCAATTCCCGAAATTGCCAGACACAAGGTCGGTCCATTTTTGGGTCTTAAAATCGAACGTCAAGAATTTAGTGCCGTTTGCGGTAGCCGCCACTATCGTGTCCTGATTGAACCACTGGCCGCAACAGAGGCCTTGGGAAGAAGGAACAACCGACAACTTTCCCGTGCGCATATCGAATGTCCGCATATAGACTCCGCCTTGGTAGCCCGTTGACGGGTCAGTCAAGGAATTCACGACCAAAAGATTCCCGTCAGGGGACCAGGTCGCAACGGTTGCATTCTTCTCGACGATTTTCTGCGGCAGGCCACCATCCATGTTGACCACATATATTTCGAAGCCGGGTGTCCTGAAGGCAACCTTGGTTCCGTCCGGCGAAATGAAAGGATAGGCCACTACCATAGGAGGGTAGGTCAACTGCATACGTTCGGTTCCATCGCTACGACTGCGCGACAGCGTGTGGTCGGGGTAAGAAGTGTAGACAACCCACTTCCCGTCGCCGGAGAAATTGGCATCGACTGCCGAGATCCCAGAGAGGAACGGCACAAATTGATGCGACTGCATGTCATAGCGGATCAGTTCGCTACGCCACTTGATACCAATTGCAAAGATCTGTTTCCCGTCGCGGCTGATGCAGGGGTGCGAGTAATATAGCGGTCCGTTTGTGAGTCGAATTGGTGGTCTTGACCGACGGAAGACCTCGGTTTGCATGGGCAGCACCCAGAGATCTGACCCGCCTCCATGCCGGACTTGATACACGAGATATTTCCCATCCGAACTCCACCCCACGCCGGGACCGATCCTTTCATCTTGGCTGGTGTTTAAAATCGTCCGGGAACCTCCATCAACAGCATCGACCTCAACCAATGAGTCACTTCGACCAAGACTGTGCATCGAGAAAACAATTCGCTTTCCGTCCGGCGAAATGCTGGGGTGGCCGAAGTCGGCACCCAAAGAGATCAGCTTGCGCGGGTTCGAGGCATCTTTGTCGGCAACGTATAGGTCCGTTCCTATTTGCAATAGGATTCGACCGTCCGGGAAAAAGGCTGCATCCCCCACCTCGATGTTGCTGAGGCGGCGTGGTTCGCCCACGGGGAGCGGAATCGACCATAAAGCGTACGCGGGGTCCGCAGTACCGCCGACCAAAGCAAGTAACGCGGAAGCATCCGGCGCCAATCCGACAATCACCGAATTCACAAGCCGGGTATCAATTAGCCCGGTACGTCCACCGGTGACCGAGGCCTGCGCAATTTTCACGCTCCCAGTCTGCCCTTCGTTGAAATAAATCCGAGTACCGTCACTCACCGGTTGAATTTGTTCTTCCTTTGGTTGGCCATCGTCGGTGAGTTGGGTCACGGATTCCACCACCGGTACGGCGGGTGGAACTTTCCACCAGACGAATATCGCAGCGGCGATCGCGATGGCGGCGACTCCTCCTGCGATCCATATCCACCTATTAGCTGATCTTCGCTCGCTAACGGCGGCCACACCTCCGCTGCTCGAGTCCGACAGGGCTTCCAGCGCGAATGCCAAATCCGTCGCATGCTGAATGCGCTGCTCCGGGCTCTTCGACAAGCAGCGGTTCACGACTCGTTGCAGGCCGGGCGGCAGATTCGGGGCGAGTTGCGAAACTGCGGGCGGGTCTTCGTTCAAGATTGCCGTCATTGTCTCTGCCGAAGTCGCTTTGCGGAAAGCGGGTTTGCCGGTCAGTATCTCGTACAGAACCGCACCTGCCGAGAAGATGTCACTGCGCGCGTCGGCGGCTTGTCCGCGCACCTGCTCGGGAGACATGTACCCAACCGTGCCGAGGACATGTCCCGGGCTGGTCTGCTGCTGAAAGCTCGCGGTGGAACCGTCGGAACTTGCAGACTTTGCCGGATTGAGCTTCGCCAGCCCGAAGTCGAGGATCTTCACGTGTCCGTCTTTGGTTACGAAAATGTTCTCCGGCTTGAGATCGCGGTGAATGATTCCGGCATCGTGAGCGGCCGCCAGTCCGCGACCAATGTCGCCGCCGACGTCTATGGCTTCGCGCAGGCGAAGGGGACCGCGGCGCAGGCGCTCACGCAGGGTTTCGCCGTGAAGCAACTCGGTCACGATGTACGGTGAGCCGTCGTACTGGCCGACGTGAAAAATCGAAACGATGTTGGGATGGTTCAGCGCGGCAGTGGCTTGGGCTTCCTGCTCGAAACGGTGAAGGCGCTCGGGATCGCGAGACCAGTACTCGGGAAGAACCTTGATCGCAACGTCGCGCTTCAGGGTCACATCGCGCGCGCGATAGACCTCTCCCATTCCGCCAGCGCCAAGTGGTGCGACGATCTCAAAGGAATCCAGCCGAGTGCCCGCGGCTAGTGCCATAGGTGGAGAGGATTATACCCCGAACCTGTAGCGCTGAAGCTTATTCCAGTCTTTCCGACTGTTAGAGAGACATTCGGGGAGCCGCTCCTTGATGTCCGCCTCGGATAGGTGTCGCGAAATCGCCATCGCACATGCAATCTAGGTTCTTCGACTCATCGGTTGGCAAGGCATTCTCATCATTGGGATGATGCGCGACAGGGCTATTACAGCATTTTCACTGTGCCAGCATTTTCAATTGCGACCCCCTTGTCACATGGGAGTGTGTCCCACGTTCTTTCGTAGCCATCTTGCATCCTGTAATGATCGTATTGTGAGGGCAGGGAGATGTGTCCCTCGCCGAGCCGCGCCCAGACTGCGGCCCACCTCGGCTCTTTGAAAACTCTGCTCAGCATCGCAGTGGCGCGATAGGAGTCGACCAGGCTTCTGGGCTAGGTCTGGGTGTGGGATTGAGGAAGCTGTAGCATTCAGCGAAGAATCGGCGAAAATCGCTGATGTAACTACCTTTGAAATGATATGGATAGACTTAACTTATTTATGTTTCAATGAGTTGCGAACAATTTCCGGCCAACCCACTGATTCTAAACAATGCGTGAAAAATACTTGTAATAGTGTTATAGCCAGCTAACACACAACACCTGGCGGAACTTGGAATACAGAAAGTTCCCGATAGCGTTTGTCGAACTACAAGAGCAGGTGGCTGGTGAGGTCGAATGATCGATCAGACGCTCTTTGGCGCCACGCGTACGATCTGGCGAAGCGTGATCGGCCAGCCGTGATGCAGGCGATTGGCCAGTTTGCTGCCCGTCTTCATGGAGTGCTCGGCGAGCAGCGCGCGCACTAACTCCTGATCGCGCTCTTCGCAAGCGCCCAGTACTTCGACGGCGACAAACTCGGGGTGGAATTTCTTTTCCTTCACGAATTTTCCGGTCGGATCCCAAACGAAAGCCACGCCGCCGGTCATGCCTGCGCCGAAGTTCGTGCCCGTGGGTCCGAGGACGACCACGGCGCCGCCTGTCATGTATTCGCAAGCGTGATCGCCGACACCTTCGACCACCGCCGTCGCACCCGAGTTGCGGATGGCAAAGCGCTCGCCCGCGCTGCCGACCGCGAAAAGGGAACCACTGGTCGCGCCATAGAGCGCCACGTTGCCGACGATGACTTGAGCGGATTCGGTCCGGGCCAACTTGCCGCGAGTGCGAATCACCAACTCGCCTCCGGAAAGACCTTTGCCGACGAAGTCATTGGCCTGGCCTTCGAGCACGATTTTCATGCCCCGGCTGGCGAAAGCCCCGAACGATTGGCCGGCCGTGCCGCGCAAACGGAAGTGAATGTCGGGATCCAAGTCGGGATTTTGCGCGCGCAGCAGCGCGAGCTCTCCCGAGAGTCGTGCCCCGAGGCTGAGATCTTCGTTGCGTACCGTTGCACTCAATTCGAACGGCTTGCCTGCTGCGACTGCCGAGAGCGCAGGTCGTACCCATGCATCATCGACTGGGACGCGCTCGTCAGGACGCATGTTGCGACCGCCTTGCCAGCCCAGTGGGCCGTCTCCCACCTGTGCCAGCATGGGCTGAAGATCAAGCTTGCCGTCGTTGCGCACCTGTTGCAGCAAGTCAGTGCGGCCAATGGCTGCTTGCAAGCTTGGCAGACCGAGATCGGCGAGCAAGCGCTGCAAGTCTTCGGCGATGTTCATGAAGAAGCGGACGACATGCTCGGGCTTGCCGCGGAATTTTGCACGCAACTCTGGTTTTTGCGTCGCGATGCCCGTCGGACAAGTATTGAGATGGCACTGGCGCGCCATGTCGCATCCAAGCGCGACCAACACGGCGGTGCCGAAGGAAAATTCGTCTGCGCCGAGAAGCGCCGCGATGAGGACATCACGCGCAGTCGAAAGTCCGCCGTCGGTACGCAGCCGAACACGGCCGCGCAAGCCATTCATACGGAGAACCTGCTGGGCCTCGCTCAAGCCAAGTTCCCACGGATTGCCAGCGTGCTTGATGCTGCTGAGCGGCGATGCGCCGGTGCCGCCGTTGTATCCGGAGATGACGATGTAGTCGGCATAGGCCTTGGCAACTCCGGCTGCAACCGTGCCGACGCCGAGTTGCGAAACCAGCTTGACTCCGACGGGAGCGCGCGGGTTGATGCGCTTCAGGTCGCAGATCAGCTGCGCCAGGTCTTCGATGCTGTAGATGTCGTGATGGGGCGGCGGACTGATGAGTGAAACTCCAGGCTGCGCATGCCGCAACCGCGCGATCAGTTCGCTGACCTTGTGGCCCGGAAGCTGGCCGCCTTCGCCGGGCTTCGAACCCTGCGCGATCTTGATTTCCAGTTCTTCGGCGTGAGACAGATATTCGGCCGTCACGCCAAAGCGACCTGAGGCTACTTGCTTGATCTTGTTATTGGTCAGCGATAGCACGCCAAACTTGTTGCCGTCGGGCTTGTAAGCCGCGGGATCTTCGCCGCCCTCGCCGGTGTTGGAGCGCGCACCCAACTGGTTCATGGCGATGGTAATGGTCTGGTGGGCCTCGGGACTGAGGGAGCCCAGCGACATTGCGCTGGCGATGAAGCGCTTGACCAAGCTCGATGGCGGTTCTACTTCCGCAAGTTCTAACTTCGGTCCAGCAGCCTTGATTTGCAGCAGGTCGCGGAGCACGGCCGGGTCGCGTTCATCGGTCGCGCGCGCGTAGGCGGACCAGGCATCCGCGGGAGCAAGAGCGAGGGCTGCTTGCGTATTGGCACGCGCCGCGCCGACTGCTACTTGCAGGTCGCGAGTGCGCTGCGGTTGCCAGGTGTGAGGTTCAGAATGCTCCGCCCTGCGGAAACGTACCCAGCCGTAATCGGGCAGTTCGGGGCCGTCGGATTCGGCGGTCCACGCAGTGCGGAGGGCAGCTTCGATGTCAGCAAAATCCTGCCCACCCATAGGCGACGCAGTGCCGGGGAAGCAGAGATCGGTAATCTCGGAGGCGAGACCGAGCACGTCGAACAGTTGCGCAGCCCGATAACTGTCGAGCACCGAGATGCCCATCTTCGACATTACCTTGGCCAAACCAGCATCGAAGGTTTTGAGTAAGCGCGGTTCGCCGTCGTCGCCCGCCAGCGAGCGCGCGGTCTGCAGGGCGAGCCATGGACAAACCGAACCCGCACCGTAGCCAATCAACACGGCGGCGTGGTGCACATCGCGGCAGTCACCGGCTTCGAGCGCGAGTCCGACCTTGGTGCGCAGCCCGGCGTTGACCAGAGCCTGATGAACGGCCCCTGTGGCCAGCGCCATGGGAATCGGGAGCAAGCTCTCGCAAGCAGTACGGTCGGTCATGACAAGAACGCGCGCGCCGCCCTGGACTAGTTCCACCGAGCGCTGCTGTAGTTCGAGAACGGCCTGCTTCAACGAGCTGTCTTCAGTGAACGTGCAATTCAGATGAGCGAGAGGAAGCTCATCGCGCAGCGGATAGGTTCCCTCGTGAAGCGCTGCCATCTGGCCGAGCGACAGAAATGGTGATGGCAACACCAAGCCTGGCAGCGGAGCATGTTTGTCGAGCAGATGTGGCCACGGTCCGAGTCGAGTGCGCAGCGACACCACGCACGCCTCGCGCAGAGAGTCAATCGGCGGGTTGGTTACCTGCGCGAAGCGTTGGCGGAAGAATCCGTAGAGCGGACGCGGGGCGTGAGCCAGCGCGGCGATGGGAGTGTCGTCGCCCATGGACCAGACGGCTTCTTTGCTCTCCAGCGCCATTGGGCCGACGACCATCTTTACTTCTTCGCGGGTGTAGCCAAAGCCGCGCTGCAAGCGCATGAGATCGTCTTTTTCCAGCGCGCTAATGGGAGAGGTGGCAGGCTGCAGCGGAATGTCATCGATCAGCTTCGAGTACGGCGCGAGGTCGTCGAAATAGCGGTCGAGTTCTTCGCCTTCGATGAGACGGCAGCGCTCCATGTCGAGCAGGATCATCTGCCCGGGCCCGAGACGTCCGCTGCGAATAATGGTGTCGGTGTCGACGTCTGCGAGGCCGACTTCGGAACCGACTACCACCAGTCCGGCGTCGGTAATGACGAACCGGCAGGGACGAAGACCGTTGCGATCGAGAGCTGCACCGACGAGCCGGCCGTCCGTGAAGACGAGCGCAGAAGGGCCGTCCCAGGGCTCCATGCAGTCGGAGTGATAGCGATGGAACGCAGACTCTTTGATGCCGATTGCCGGAGGCAGCATCATGCGCACAGCTTCGGCGACGTTGCGTTCATAGTTGCAGAGCAGTTCGGCAACTTCGTCGAGGCTCATTGAGTCAGAGCCGTCGCGAGTGAATAGAGGATCGCATTCGCGCGGGAGCAGGGCGGAGCGAGCATCTACATGGGCCCGATTGCTCCAGATGGTGTTGATTTCGCCGTTGTGCGCGACCATGCGCAACGGTTGAGCTCGGTCCCACGAAGGCAAAACGTTGGTGGCATAGCGCTGATGGAATACGGCAAAGTGAGTAGTGTACTGCTTGTTCTGCAAGTCGAGATAAAACTCGTGCAGCGTGCGGCCCGCGCACATCGCCTTGTAAACGAGGGTGCGCGTTGAAAGGGAACAAACGTACGTACTCGTGCCGCCGCGTTCGAAAGCTTTGCGGGCCAAGAAGAGGCGCCGCTCCAAATCATTAGGATCACCTGTGAAATCGTCGGCAGTGGTCATCAGCGCCTGGCGTATCACTGGCAGAGTACTGGCGGCGATATCCCCGAGCATCTCGCGTGCGATGGGAACGTCGCGCCAACCCAGCCACTCGAATCCCTGGGCATAGATGCAAGCCTTGAAGCGCTGCGCGTCGCGTTGGGCCTGGTCTTCGTCCTGCGGCAGGAAGAGCATGCCGACGGCAAGGGGCTGTTCGGGCCGCAAAATAAAGCGGGTTTGGCTGAGCAGATAGTTGCGCGGAACGGCGGTTTGCACACCCACGCCGTCGCTGCTCTTTCCGTCGGCGGCAATGGCGCCGCGGTGCGCGAGGCGCCCCAGAGCGGTCAGGGCAAGACGAAGGATTTCATGGTCGGAGCGGCCGTGCAGGGTCGCAACAAATCCGACGCCGCAGGAATCATGATCGAAGCGAGAGCCTACGAGGTTAAGGCCACCAGAAGGATTGCTACAACCCATAGTCCACTATATATGGAATTTGCCGCGAAGTTGAACAAGGAAAATTGCGAGTCACAAAAAAGTCGTAGAGTCGGTTGCTTGCGCGCTACGTTCCTGTGGCACAGTAGTGTGCAATGGCCAACCAGACCACAGAGCGGCGCCGGTCGCTGGTCGCATTCACCTATCCCGGCTTTACCTTGTATCAGCTGGCGCGCTTGTTCACAGTCATGGCCACCGAGATGCAGTCGGTCGCAGTCGGGTGGCAGGTGTACGAAATCACCAAGCGGCCGCTTGATCTCGGCTATGTGGGCCTGGCGCAGTTTTTGCCAACAATCCTGCTATTTCTCGTTGCCGGACACGCTGCCGATCGTTTCAACCGGCGAAGCATTGTGACGTTGTGTTATGCGGGCTTGGCAGTCTCGTCGGCACTGTTGTTGTTGCTGACGATGAGAGGCTCGCAATCGGTACATGCGATTTATGCCGTTCTGGTTCTCGTCGGCGTGGTGCGCTCGTTTAATGGAGCTGCTGGGCAGTCGATGGTACCGCAACTTGTGCAGGAAAAAGATTTCCCGAACGCGGTGGCGTGGGCGCAGACGGTGTTCAACACAGCCACGATCATTGGCCCGGCGCTGGGCGGCTTGATCTATGCAATTTTTCGCGGGCCGACCGCGGTCTATGCGAGCTCCATGGTCGCCGGTGTGATATCAGTGATTGCTGCCAGCCGAATTCGCTTGAACACGGCGAAACGCGAGCGGGAGCCGGTGAGCCTGTCAACGCTCCTCGCGGGGCTGCGGTTTATCTGGGAGAAGAAGCTGGTCCTCGGCACCATCTCGCTCGATCTATTCGCAGTTCTTTTGGGCGGAGCTGTGGCGCTGTTACCGGTATATGCGCGCGAGATTCTCCACACTGGTCCGTGGGGATTGGGCATTCTGCGCAGCGCTCCTGCGATAGGCGCAGCCGCGATGGCTGTGATGCTGGCGCATCGTCCTTTGCAACGGCACGCCGGGATGACGATGCTGTGGTGTGTCGCCGGATTTGGTGTTTTCACCATCGTGTTTGGAGTGTCACGTAATCTCGTACTCTCGCTGGCCGCTTTGCTGCTGGTTGGGGCTTCCGACATGGTCAGCGTGATCATTCGTGGGACCTTGGTGCAGTTGTCGACCCCGGATGCCATGCGAGGACGGGTCAGCGCGGTGAATTCGCTGTTCATCGGCACATCGAACGAGTTCGGACAATTTGAATCGGGCCTCACGGCACACTGGTTCGGAACGGTTCCTGCTGTGGTGATCGGAGGCGTGGGGACGTTGATCGTGATCGGGCTGTGGGCGTGGTTGTTCCCGGAGTTACGTGGCGCGGACCGATTGGTTTCGAAACTGGAAATGGTCGAGCACGAGGCGCCATGAGTCCGTCAGGAGCGTATTACGCCTCGCGACTTCGCCATGAGCTGAGTCTGCGCAATCGCGCGTACGCGCTGCAGCGAAGGCTGTCACACGTAGAGAGCTTCGGCGGAATGGCGGTGACGGTGTATCAGCCGCACCCGACTCGTCACCGGCATGGCAACTTCTTCGACGAAAGTTACGCTGCGATGCTTGCCATTCTGGAATGGCGCAAGCGGATGGAGAAGGTGCACACTTCAGCAAAGTCGGCGCTGCCCAAGAGCAGCCGCGGCTGGAAAGAACTCGACTCGTCGATGAGTTCGGACGCGCTACTGATGAACATCTTTTGCTGCCCATATGTCTCGGACGATGCGCGCGTGCTGGGACTGTTGGGCATCGATGCTGCCGAGTTGCCACAATTCGGATGGCGTGCGCGCGTGCCCTTGAAGAGCGGCCTGTTCGATCGCACGGAAGTCGACATGAAGCTCGGGAACATGCTGTTTGAGGCCAAATTGACTGAATCGGATTTCCAGTCATGCAACGCTGCTGTGGTGTGCGGCTATCGCGACTTCGAGGAGGTATTCGATGCCTCTGAGCTTCCCGAAGCGCAGGGGAAGTTGGCATCGTACCAGCTCCTACGCAACGTGCTGGCCGCATATGCCAATGATTGCGGATTTTGTGTGTTGCTGGACGCCCGGCGCCCCGATCTGGTGGAGAGCTGGTACGCGATTCTTCGCCGCGTTCGCCCGGTTGAGCTCCGGGTTCGCTGCAAGCTGCTGACTTGGCAGGAATTGAGTTCAGTTCTGCCGGAGCCGCTACGGGAGTTCCTGGATGTCAAATACGGAATTGTGCCTCCAGGTCATACTCCAGCTATGCCATTCAATGGCAATGAGTTGCAGGTGGAGGAGTAACGTTGCTGCCTGATCGCTCCGTAGTCCGCCCGCCCATTAGTGCCTCTTATATAGTGCAGTACATAATTAGCGCTGTTAACTGAGCCTTGAATATTTTTAATTTCCCTCGACGCGGAAGGCGCAAGTCGGGTATAACTCACGAATCAGCCATGACCAACGCAGCCCCAATTCGGATCTATGCGACGAATGATTCGATCCTCGCGAAACGGGCGATGGTGCTGGCTCTAGTACGCGCGCTCACCCTACTACTCCTCGTGCTAGGGGTAGCGGACCACAGTGGAGGCGCGGGGACGTAGGCAATCAGCAAATCTAGATTCTGAAAAGCCACTTACCCGCAAGGCGGAAAGTGGCTTTTGCTTTTATCCGCACAACTCAAACGGAGCAAAGAGGAGCAGATGTCAGGAGACAGCGGTAAGTCGCACAGCAGGGCCATCACAGACGGGCCGAACCGGGCTCCTGCGCGCGCCATGTTTAAGGCCATTGGCTTTACCGACGAGGACCTGAGCAAACCCATCATCGGGATCGCCAATACCTGGACCGAGGTTGGACCTTGCAATTACCACTTGCGCGAAATCGCAGCGGCGGTGAAAGAAGGTGTGCGGGCGGCTGGTGGCACTCCGATGGAGTTCAACACCATCGCTATTTCCGACGGGATCACCATGGGCTCGGAAGGCATGCGCGCGTCGCTGGTGAGCCGTGAAGTGATCGCCGATTCGATCGAACTGGTGGTGCGAGGACACATGTTTGACGGCGTCGTCGCTTTATCGAGTTGCGACAAGACGATTCCGGGAACGGTGATGGCGCTGGCACGACTGGATATTCCGTCGCTGATGCTTTACGGCGGCTCGATTGCGCCGGGTCATTATCAGGGACGCGACGTTACGATCCAGGATGTGTTCGAGGCGGTCGGCAAGTACGCGCACGGACAGATGAACGACGCCGAGCTGAAGGACATTGAAGACCATGCATGTCCGGGGCCGGGTGCGTGCGGCGGACAGTTTACAGCCAACACCATGTCCACCGCCTGCGAGTTCCTCGGTATCTCTCCCCTCGGCAGTAATGCGGTTCCCGCAACCTCTCCGCTGAAAACCGAAGTCGCGAAAAAAGCCGGCCAGCTGGTCATGGAACTGGTGCGACGCGATATCCGGCCGTCGCAAATCATTACTGCCGCGGCTCTGAAGAACGCGATGACTTGTGTGGTCGCGTCGGGCGGTTCGACGAATGCTCTGCTGCACCTACCTGCCATCGCGAACGAACTGGGGCTGAGTTTTTCACTCGATGAGATCAATCAGATTTGCGGGAAGACTCCGCTGCTGTGCGACTTGAAGCCGGGAGGACGTTTCATGGCCACGGATTTCTTTCGCGCCGGCGGGACCAGGCTGCTGGGGCACATCCTGGCCGGGGGCCAGCTGCTGAATCGCGATTGCATCACGGTGACGGGCAAGAAGATTGGCGAAGAAGTGGTGGAAGCGCCGGAACAGCCGGGGCAGGAAGTGATTCGTCCCATCGAGCAGTCGCTAAGCCCGACCGGTGGGCTGGCGATCCTGCACGGGAATCTGGCGCCGGAAGGTTGCGTGGTGAAGCTGGTCGGCCACGGTCGACGCGAGCATAAAGGTCCAGCGCGAGTTTTCGAGTCGGAAGAGCAGGCGTTTGAGGCGGTGCAGAGTTCGCAGATTAATTCTGGCGACGTGCTTGTCATCCGCAACGAGGGCCCGCGCGGAGGGCCGGGCATGCGCGAGATGCTGGCGGTCACTGCCGCGCTGGCAGCGACACCGCTCAGTGAACACGTCGCTCTGTTGACCGATGGCCGATTCTCGGGCGCGACTCACGGATTCATGATCGCGCACGTGGCACCGGAAGCCGCGGTAGGCGGGCCGATCGCAGCAGTACAAGAGGGCGACACAATCACCATCGATGTAGCCCGCGGCAAGTTGCAGCTGGAAGTTTCTGAAGCTGAGATGGAGCGCCGGATGGCGAAATGGGTTGCTCCGGGCTTGCGTTATAAGACCGGAGTCTTCGCCAAGTATGCGCTCAGTGTGTCGTCGGCCGCATTTGGTGCGGTCACGACGCCGGGCAGAAGTGGCAGCGGAGCGGAAGCGGACCGAATCAGTGTTTCCGATCTCGCCGCCGCAGGAGCACGAGGGAGATGAGCAAGATGCGATTGACGGGTGCACAAATCGTTTGGAAATGCCTGGAGCGCGAAGGCGTGAATACCGTCTTCGGCTATCCGGGCGGATGCGTCTTGCCCATGTACGACGCGCTGCAGCACACGCCGAGCATTCACCATGTGCTGGTACGTCACGAACAGGGTGCCGCGCATATGGCTGATGGCTATGCGCGCGCGACGGGCAAGGTCGGAGTTGCGTTGGCGACGTCAGGACCGGGCGCGACCAACCTTGTGACCGGCATTGCTACCGCGATGCTCGACTCGACGCCAATCGTGTGCATCACCGGACAGGTGGGCAGCAAGTTCATTGGCACTGACGCCTTTCAAGAGATCGACATCACCGGCATCACCATGCCGATCACCAAGCACAACTACATGGTGACCGACGTGAATGATATTGCGCGCACGTTGCGCGAGGCGTTCATTATCGCGAGATCAGGACGTCCGGGGCCGGTGCTGGTGGACATCACCAAAGACGCGCAAATGGCGTCATGCGATTTCGAGTGGGAGTTCGTGACACCTCGGTTGCGCAAGCTGGAAACTTGGGGCGAACCCGATCCTACACAGATCGCCGCCGCCGCAGCGCTGATCAATAAGGCAGAGCGCCCGGTGATTCTCGCGGGGCACGGCGTAATGCAGTCGGGCGCGATGCAGGATTTGCAGTTGCTGGCTGAAACCAGCGATCTTCCGGTGGCATTGACGCTACTGGGACTTGGAGCGCTTCCGCACTTTCATCCGTTGTCGCTGGGCATGATGGGCATGCACGGCGAGGCTTGGGTCAACCAAGCTATCCAGTCAGCCGATTTGCTGATCGCGCTGGGAATGCGCTTTGACGACCGTGTGACCGGCAAGCTCGACAGCTACGCGCAAGGCGCCAAGAAGATTCACGTCGATATCGACGCATCGGAGATCCACAAGAATGTTCCCGCTGATGTCGCAATCGTTGGCGATTTGAAACAGGTCTTGCCCAAGCTGATCCCGCAAATTACGCAGCAGAAGCGGTCGGAGTATTGGGCAGAGATCAACGGGGCCAAGGGCGAAGTCGCGGTGCACGACATTCGCAATCTTCCCGACACCGGACATCTCTACGCCGCGCACGTGATCAACGACCTGTGGCGCGAAACCAAGGGGAACGCACTCATCGTCACCGATGTGGGCCAGCACCAGATGTGGGAAGCACAGTATTACCACCATAGCGATCCGCGTTCGCTCATCACGTCGGGTGGGCTGGGCACGATGGGCTTCGCGCTGCCGGCGGCGATCGGCGCGAAGTTCGCGCGGCCCGAAGCCGACGTCTGGGTGATCGTCGGCGACGGCGGCTTCCAGATGACTATGGCCGAACTGGCAACGATGGTGCAGGAAGGCATCAAGGTCAATATCGCCATCATCAACAACGGCTACCTCGGGATGGTGCGCCAGTGGCAGGAATTTTTCTATGAGCGAAATTACGCGGCGACACCACTGGTCAATCCCGATTTCACCAAGATTGCGGAGGCGTACGGCATCCTCACCTTCGCGGTAACCCATCGCGAAGAGGTGGCCGACACCGTGCGCAAGGCGCGCGAACATGACGGCCCGGTGCTGATCGATTTCCGCGTGGAGCAGGAAGATTCGGTGTACCCGATGGTCCCGGCGGGCAAGGCGCTGCACGAGATGATTCGCCGCCCCAGCGCCATCGTGGAAACGGCGGCAGACGAGTAAATCTTATGAATATGACCTATTTGTTGGACGTTGCGAACCATACCGGCGTGGTGACACGCATCTCGCTGATCTTTCGGCGGCATGGGGCGAACCTGCAGTCGCTATCGACGGCGAAGACCGAGCACCCGGGAATCGTCCGCATCGTCATCACTTCTGAAATCGAGCGGCGCCCGGCTGAACGCATCAAGGGGCAGCTTGCCAAACTCGTGGACATCTTCAAAGTGGACATGATCTCGCATGAAGAGGGTACGTTCCGTGCCTTCGGCATGGTCAAGATCGCGTGCACGTTACAGACTCGGCCACAAATTTTGCAATTGCTCGAGATTTTCAATGGCCGCGTGCTTGAGCTGACGACCGAATGGGTGCTGGTCGAGATGACGGGTACGCCGGAACAACTCGAAGGCCTGCTGCAGGTGCTGCACCCTTACGGGATATTGGAAGCCGTTGAGACCGGCCCAATCGTGATTCGGCACAATTCACCTCGCCATGCTTCCAGACCACAGCCAACATGGGAAGTGGTTCCTGGAGCGTTATCTACAGGCGGAAGTTCAACTTCTACATCAACTACTAATTCGACGCAGGAGAGGAAACGCTATGGCACAGATCTCTTATGACAAGGACGCCGATCTTTCGCTGGTTCAGGCCACGAAGGTCGCCATTATCGGGTACGGATCGCAAGGCCATGCGCATGCGCTGAACCTGCGTGACAGTGGGGTAAAGGTTTGCATTGGATTACAGCCGGGAAGCCGTTCGCGGGAGCGGGCCGAAGCGGCTGGACTAACCGTCAAGTCGGTGGGCGATGCCGCAGCATGGGCTGACACCATCATGGTGCTGGCGCCAGATACCGAGCAGGCCAAGATCTATCACCGCGATATCCAACCCAACCTGAAGCCGGGCAAGACGCTGATGTTTGCGCATGGCTTCA
Organism: uncultured Acidobacteriaceae bacterium; assembly: GCA_963749635.1. GTDB lineage: Bacteria > Acidobacteriota > Terriglobia > Terriglobales > Acidobacteriaceae > DASRAA01. Next base: position 56,495 of record CAVVNW010000003.1, on the reverse strand, counting down.
ACATTCGATTCGGAACGATTCAGTGTCCTGCGGGCGTGGACGTCAGCATGATCGCGCCGAAGGCTCCGGGACATCGCGTACGCGAAGTGTTCGTTGAAGGCGGCGGGACACCTTGCCTGGTCGCGGTCGAGCAGGACGCTTCAGGTAAAGCGTGGCAGTATGCGCTGTCTTACGCCAAAGGAATCGGCGGAACGCGAGCAGGGGTATTGAAGACCACGTTCACGGAAGAGACAGAGACAGACCTGTTCGGCGAGCAGGCAGTGTTGTGCGGCGGAGCCAGCGCGCTGGTAAAGGCTGGTTTCGAAACGCTGGTGGATGCCGGATATCAGCCGGAAGTCGCGTACTTCGAGTGCCTGCACGAACTCAAGCTGATTGTGGACCTAATGTACCGCGGAGGCCTGAGCTACATGCGGTACTCGGTCAGCGATACTGCCGAGCACGGTGATTACACCGCGGGCAAGCGCCTCATCACCGACGAAACCCGCAAGGAGATGAAGCAGATTCTCGAAGAAATCCGCAACGGCAAGTTCGCGTCGGCGTGGATCAAAGAAAACGAGACGGGCCGCCACAATTTCATCGCGGAGCGTGAGAAGCAGCGCAAGCACTTGATCGAGACTGTCGGTGAGGGACTGCGCGACATGATGCCGTTCCTCAATCCAGTGAAGGTGGGGGACATCGAAGCTCCAGCCAAGAAGGAAGAACCGGCGGTGGCGACGACCGCGTAGGGCAGCGGAAGGAACAAGGGGGTACGGGATGTCGTTTTTCGCGCAGAGCAAATTCGTCTGGAAGAATGGCGAGATGATCCCGTGGGAAAAGGCCACGGTCCACATGTCGGCACACGGCCTGCATTACGGGACCGGCGTGTTCGAGGGTATTCGCTGCTACAACACGGTGAATGGCCCGGCGATATTCCGACTCGATGCACACCTGGAGCGCATGTTCGAGTCAGCGCGGACGTACGGTCTACCGATTCCGTACTCACAGGAAGAGCTGACGGATGCTGCGTTGGAAGTGGTCAGCGCCAACGGTTTTTCTGATTGTTACGTCCGCCCGATTGCTACCTACGGCAGCGGAAGTTTGGGCGTGCATCCGCGCAACTGCCCCGTTGACGTCGCAATTCTGGCTTGGCCCTGGGGGGCGTATCTCGGCGCTGAAGCGCTAGAGAAGGGAATCCAAGTCACGGTGTCCCGCTGGAAGAAGTTCAGCTCGCTGGCGATGCCAGCCACGGCCAAGGCATGTGGACAGTATCTGAACTCGATGCTGGCGGTGCAGGACGCGGTTCGCCGTGGCTTTGACGAAGCACTGCTAGTCGATGAAGAGGGAATCATTGCCGAAGGTTCAGGCGAAAACTTCTTCATGGTGCAGAACGGCAACATCCTGACCAACGACGAGCGCGACCACGTGCTGATGGGCATCACGCGAGATTCGGTCATCACGCTGGCGCGCGACTTGGGCTATAAGGTTTTCGTCGGAGAGATGCGATTGGAAGAACTGGAAGTTGCGGATGAGGCGTTCTTCACGGGTACAGCGGCGGAAGTGACGCCGATTGCAGCGCTGGATCGCAAACCGATTGGTAACGGCAAGCCTGGCCCGATCACGTTGGAATTACAGCGCGCATATTTTGCGGCTACCTCGGGCCGCGATCCAAAGCACCCGGAATGGCTCACTGCGGTGACCGCGAAAGCGGAAGCGACCGAAGCTGTCGAGTCCTAGTGTTCCGAGAGCATTAGGTAACGCGAGTCCGGGGCTTGCGAGACGGCCTTACAGGTTTTGAGGAAAGCTTGACCAGCATGAGAGAGAACGGTCCCAGTGCGGTAAACCAGGCGCAGCTTGCGCTCCATGGCGAGCTCGGGGCAAGGCACGTGGACGAGCTCTTTGCTGGCGATTTCGTGCTCCACCGCGATGAGCGGAACCAGTGCGACGCCGTTCTCCATCCGGACGAATTGTTTGATGTCTTCGATGGTCGGCAACTCGACGTTCATGTGCAACGGAGTGTGGTGTTTCTTGAACGCCTGGATGACTCTTTCGCGATAGGGACTGAGCACGCTGTGAGCGATAAACGATTCTGCGCCCAGGTCGCTGATGCCGACCTCGTCGGCCTTGGCCAACGGATGCCGTGGGTAAACGATCAGGGCCAGCTCATCGCGGTAGAGCATGTGCGAGGTCAGATCGTTGTCTTCGGTGCGGAACGAGACGACTCCGAACTCGACGTCGTGGTTGAGCACCTGGCCGGGCACCTCGCGGGCCAGGGTGCGCACTACTTGAATACGGATCATGGGGTGCATGCGGTGAAACATGTGCAGCACCGGAAGCAAGTAACGCGCGGTGAATTCGTTGGCGGCAATCACGAGTTTGCCTTGGTGCAACATGCGTAGCTCTTTGAGGGCTTCCGCGGCCTCTTCGCGGACGTTGAGCAGTTCTCTGGCGTATGTCTGTAGGACCTGGCCGGCGTCGGTCAATGAGCCATCGCGGGAGGAGCGGTCGAAGAGGCGCTCTCCGAGTTCATCTTCGAGCTTGGAAATGGTCTGGCTGACAGCCGATTGGGTGCGGTGCATGCGGGTTGCCGCCCGGGAGAAACTTTTTTCCTCGGCAACGGCGAGAAAGGTTTCGAGTTGGAAAAGCTCCACAGTATTACCCCCGTTCCAAATTGGGAGAAGAATACTTATTTAATCATAACTGCTAATGATGTGACAAGAGATATTAGTTTGACTAATTAACAACATGCCGATAGCTTGGAAATAGAAGCACACACCTCGGAGGAGATTATGCAGCGAGACCGCGTATTAGTTTTTGATACGTCGCTCCGCGACGGCGAACAGGCACCCGGATGCAGCATGAACGGGGACGAGAAGCTCCTATTCGCCAAAAAGCTCCAGGCGTTGGGCGTGGACATCATCGAGGCTGGCTTCCCGATCGCCTCCGCGGGCGATGCCGAGGCAGTTCGGCGCATCGCGACTGAGGTACAGGGACCCGTCATTGCGGCGTTGGCGCGATGCGCCGAGAAGGACATTGCCGTTGCGTGGGAGGCAGTTAGCCGCTCCATGCGCCCGCGCATTCACACTTTCCTGGCGACCTCGGACATTCACCTGGCATTCAAGCTCAAGATCGGACGCGACGAGGCCCTGAACCAAGCCCGCAAGATGGTCGCCTATGCGCGTTCGCTTTGCACCGACGTAGAGTTTTCGCCCGAGGACGCAACCCGGTCGGACGTAGGATTTCTGTGCGAAGTGTTGCAGGCCGCGGTCGATTCAGGCGCCACCACTCTGAATATTCCCGATACCGTTGGCTACACCACGCCGGGCGAGTATGGCGAGTTGATCCGGACCATTCGGCAGCGGGTGAAGGGCATCGAAAACGTTACTATTTCGGTTCATTGCCACAACGATCTCGGTCTTGCGGTGGCCAATTCGCTGGCTGGCGTCGAAGCCGGTGCGCGACAGGTAGAGTGCACCATCAACGGAATCGGCGAGCGTGCCGGGAATGCCTCGCTCGAAGAGATTGCCATGGCGTTGCACGTGCGCGCCGACCGTTACGGCATCGATACTGGCATCCATCACCAGGAGATCTTCAGCGCTAGCCAATTGCTGTCCGAGCTGATTGGCTTCGAAGTTCAACCGAACAAGGCGATCGTCGGGCGGAATGCCTTCGCTCATGAAGCGGGCATTCACCAGCACGGCGTGCTGAATAATCCTTTATGCTACGAGATCATGACGCCGGAAACGGTGGGGATTCCTGCCGAGCGCATAGTTCTGGGCAAGCACTCGGGACGTCATGCACTGGTGTTCAAGTATCGCGAGTTGGGCCACGAGCTGTCGGGCGATGAACTCAACCGCATCTATCAGGACTTCACGCGGCTGGCTGATCGGAAGAAGACCATTTACGAGCAGGACCTGATCGCCATGTTGTATGCGCATCGCAGCGGCATGCGTGAAAACAAGGTCCCGTCGCAGGAGATGCGCCCGGTATGAAGTTGCGGATTGTCGTATTGCCCGGCGACGGAATCGGGCCAGAAGTAACCAAGCAAGCGGTCGCTGTGCTGCAAACCGTGTCCGATGTCTGCGGCTATGAGTTTCGTTTCGAGTCGCACCGCGTTGGCGGAGCAGCAATTGAACAAGATGGCACGCCGCTGCCGGAGAAGACCCTGGCAGCCTGCCTGGAAGCTGACGCTGTTCTGCTCGGCGCGGTCGGTGCGAGAAAGTTCGATGGCCTCACCGGCGAGAAGCGGCCCGAAGCTGGGTTGCTTGCGCTGCGGCAGGCGCTGGGCGGATTCGCCAACCTGCGTCCAGTCAAAGCCTACGAAGCTATTGCGGACTGCTCTCCTTTGCGAGAAGACGTGACCCGTGGTACGGACATCCTAATCGTGCGCGAGCTGCTGGGCGGCCTTTATTTCGGCCAACCGCGCGCGCTCAACGACGATGGTCTCTCCGCGTACAACACCATGCGTTATCACGTGGACGAAGTGGAACGCGTGGCGCACGTGGCGTTTCAGGAAGCGCGTCGCCGGAAGCATTTGGTCACTTCGGTGGACAAGGCCAACGTGCTCGAGACGTCGCAGCTTTGGCGTCGCAGCGTGACGGCCGTCGGCAAGCAATATCCTGACGTGCAGCTCGAACACGCCTACGTTGATTCTTTTGCGATGCAACTGGTCACGACACCGTCGCGCTACGACGTAGTGCTGACCGAAAACCTGTTTGGCGACATTCTTTCTGACGAAGCAGCGGTGATCAGCGGATCGCTCGGCATGCTGGCTTCGGCTAGCGTCGGTGGCAAGGTTGAACTCTATGAGCCGGTGCACGGCTCTGCGCCTGATATTGCGGGCAAGAGCATGGCGAATCCTTTTGGCGCCATCCAGTCGGCGGCGATGTTGCTGCGCTATACCGCCGGACTCTACCACGAGTCGGACAAGATCATTCAGGCGGTGGATCGTACTCTGTCACGCGGACAGGTGACGCAAGATCTGAGCGGCAGGCGCAATCGCCCGGCGGTTCCGACTGATGCGATTGGCCAGGCCGTAGTTGAGACGGTAACTGACCTGCTGCAGATGCAGATGGCCTACCACGCAGTCTGAGGTTCGGATGCAAAAGCCCAAAACTCTATTTGAAAAAGTTTGGGAGTCGCACGTGGTGCGTGCGCCCGAGGGCGAACCCACGCTGCTTTACATCGACCTTCACCTCGTACACGAAGTGACGTCTCCGCAGGCTTTCGAGGGTCTGCGTCTGGCTGGTCGAAAGGTGCGGCGTCCTGACCTGACATTTGCGACCATCGATCACAACGTTCCTACAACGTCGGACGAGCGCTTTCAGATCAAAGATCAAATTGCGGCGCAGCAGATCGCGACATTACGCAAGAATTGCGAAGCTTTCGGCATTCCGTTGTTTGATATTGGTTCAGGACGGCAGGGAATTGTCCACGTGATTGGCCCGGAACTCGGACTTACCCAACCCGGCAAGACGATTGTTTGCGGAGACAGCCACACCAGCACCCACGGTGCGTTCGGCGCGCTGGCGTTCGGCATCGGGACGTCTGAGGTCGAGCACGTGTTGGCGACCCAGTGCGTCTCGCAGACGAAGCCACGCAGCATGCGGATATCGACATCGGGCAAACTGCCCGAGGGCACGACTTCCAAAGATTTGATTCTTGACATCATTCGCCGGCTGGGGACCGATGGCGGTACTGGCCACGTGATCGAGTATGCGGGCGAGGCGGTTCGCAACCTCACCATGGAAGAGCGCATGACCATGTGCAACATGAGCATCGAATGTGGTGCCCGTGCCGGCATGGTTGCCCCGGATGACACGACATTCGCCTACATGCAAGGTCGTCCATACGCGCCGCAGCGAAGTGCGTGGGAAGAAGCCGTCGCAGCGTGGCGGCAACTCGGGACGGACGAGGGCGCTGTATTCGACCGCGAGATAAATATCGACGGCTCGAAGCTTGAGCCAGTCGTGACGTGGGGCACAAACCCCGGTATGTCGGTGCCGGTGACGGCGAACATTCCGAATCCCGAAGAGGCGCGCGACGCATCGGAGCGTGCGGCCATGCTGGCGGCCCTCGAGTACATGGGGTTGCAAGCAGGGACTCCAGTCGAAGAGATCAGTGTCGACCGCGTGTTCATTGGATCTTGTACCAATGGACGGCTGGAAGACTTGCGTGCCGCAGCGAAGGTCATTCATGGCCACAAGGTGCATCCCGATGTGACGGTGCTGGTGGTACCGGGCTCCGAAGCCGTGAAAGTTGCCGCTGAGCGGGAAGGGCTTGATCGCATTTTCAAAGAAGCTGGCGCGCAGTGGCGCGAGCCCGGATGCTCGATGTGCCTCGGTATGAACCCCGACATCCTCGCGCCAAAACAGCGTTGTGCTTCGACCAGCAATCGGAATTTTGAAGGCCGCCAGGGGCGCAACGGCCGCACACACCTTGTAAGTCCGGCAAGCGCCGCAGCGGCAGCCGTAGCGGGTCATTTTGTCGACGTGCGCGGATGGGAGTACAGGAACTAGCGATGGAACCGATTCGGAAACATCGTGGTGTGGTCGCTCCGCTTTACCGAGAAAACATCGACACCGACCAGATCATTCCCAAGCAGCACCTGAAACGGATTGAACGTACCGGGTTCGGGCAATTCTTGTTTTTCGACTGGCGCTACCATCCAGATGGCCGCGACCGCGAGGAATTCGTGCTGAACCACGAGCACTTTCGCGATGCGACCATTTTGGTGGCGGGGAAGAACTTCGGCTGTGGTTCTTCGCGCGAGCATGCTGCGTGGGCGCTGGGAGAGTTTGGGTTCCGCGTCATTCTCGCGCCGTCGTTCGCCGACATCTTTCGTAACAACGCCGGTAACAACGGGCTGCTGGTCGTCGAACTGCCTGAAGCTGTGATCCAGAAGATCGCCGAGCATGCCGACAAGCACCGGCCGTATCACTTGTCGGTCGATCTGGAAGAACAGACCATCACCGACGACTTCGGGCTGGCTGAGAAATTTGAGGTCGAGTCTTTCCGGAGGCACAGATTACTGCACGGTCTCGACGAGATTGGCATGACGCTAGAGCACGAGGCCGACATCGCGCAGTTCGAAGGGCGGCGTCAGTCGCGCGCTGCGCAAAGGTAGCCTTCTTCGAAAGTCTCTACATTTCAGCCAGCACGCGATGCACCAGTTGCACGGAGATCGATCCCTCGCCCACTGCCGCCGCTACTCGCTTCACATTGCCCGCCCGCGCGTCACCTACGGCAAATACACCTGGCAGACTGGTCTCCAGGAGCATCGGAGGGCGCGACCCTGGCCAAGGCTGCTTCTGCGATCCATTTCGTGGCAGATCGTGGCCAGTCAAGATGAATCCTTTGTCGTCGAGTGCGAGACAATTGTGGAGCCACGCTGTGTTTGGTACAGCGCCGGTCATCAGGAAGACATGCCGAATCGGCTGAGTTTCTACTTCACCGGTCAGGTTATTACGCCACTGGACGCGTTCCAAATGCCAATCGCCCTCCAGGCCTACGATCTCCATCTTGTAATGCAAGGCAATTTTAGGATGATTCTCGATGCGATCGATCAAGTAGCGCGACATCGTGTCTGAGAGTTGCCCTGACCGCACCAGGATATGGACCCGACTGGCAGATTGCGAGAGGTACACCGCAGCCTGTCCGGCGGAGTTTCCGCCCCCGACCACGATCACCTCTTCATCAACGCACAATTGCGCTTCCATGTTGGTCGCGCCGTAATACGCTCCAACACCTTCAAACTTGGAGAGGTTCGGAATCGAGGGTCGGTTGTAGTGCGCACCCGAGGCGATTACAACGGTTCTGGCCGTGAGCTTCTGTCCGTTGTCGAGCTCAACTTGATAAGGCCTTCGGTCGCAATGAAGCCGAGTCACCCCGTGCGCAACCATGATTTGCGCGCCAAACTTCTGGGCCTGGTTTAGCGCGCGCCCCGCCAGTTCGAATCCAGATATGCCAGTCGGGAATCCGAGGTAGTTCTCGATTTTGGAGCTCGAGCCCGCTTGGCCCCCAGGGGCGGTGGTCTCGATGACCAATACATCGAGCCCCTCGGAAGCCGCATACACCGCGGCTGCGAGCCCCGACGGGCCCGCGCCCACCACGATGAGGTCGCGCACTTGCGACTCGTCGACCGGATTGTTGAAGCCTAGACAATCAGCAACTTCTTGCGGAGTAGGGTTGCGCAAAACTGTGGTTCCTCGACAAATCAAGACAGGGACTTCTTTAACACTCACACCAAAGCGGTCAAGTAATTCCTGAGCCTGACTGTCTTTATCAAGATCGACGTAGGTATAGGGATGCCCGTTGCGGCCGAGAAACTCGCGCAGCCGCAAAGTTCCAGGGCAATGCGTCGAGCCCAGCACGATCACGTCGCCGAGGCCCTTGGTTATGAGGATGATCCGGCGCAGAATGAAAGCTCGCATAAAGATTTCGCTGAGCTCGGCGTCTTTGGCGATCAACGAGCGGAAGTTTTCGGGGTTGATTTCGAGGAACTCGCCCGCCTCCGTGACCCGGCCGCGCACCAGGCTGCGGCGGCCCGAAATCATGTTGATCTCGCCGGTGAATTCGCCGGGGTCATGGGTGTCAATCACCCGCTCGCCGCTGCCCTCGGGCTGCACGACTTCCATGCGACCGGAGAGTACGATGAACATTGAAATCCCCGCGTCACCCACGTCGTAGACGATGTCGCCCACGGCGACTGGCCTCACTCTTCCGAAAGGCCGGGCGCGATCGATCTGGGCGGACGTGAGCTTGGGGAATGCCTCGGTGGACGGGTCAAGAGCACGGATGGGAAGCAGGGGCAAGTTCGGTTCGGACATAGAAAATCTGCCTGCGAAGAATTTGGCGATTCAGGCTAAAGTAGATGCGGGAACGTGCCCGAAGGTAGCGTGCGAGACAGTCCGGCGGTCCGTCCTGTAAGATGCCGCGAAGCCCCATGATTCGACCATCCTTCAGCGCTCACGCAATATCGCTGCGAAAAGCTAAGAGGTTGCCAAGTAACAGGCACGCAAGCAGGCATGTGTTTAATATCTTCGGGAGGCATGATCTTGGGCGCTGATGGCGTCTCGGTAACTCCGCAGAGTCTGGCCCGCACAGTTTTGCGGGATACCCATTTTTGGATTCCGGTACTCGTACTGCTGGGTGGGCTGGCAGTGTTGCGCTGGATGAGTTGATGGCGCAGCAGTCACCGGCAGTCTCCGAGCAGCGTCCAGCGGTCAGCGTGGAACGCCTGCGCAGCCTGCAGTCGATGGGGATTCTTTGTGGCTTCGGCGCCGGCGCCTGGCTCGGAGCCGCCGAAGCGCCAACCAAGCTGGTAACCGTCGGGATCTCGCCGGTTGTGATCTCGCTCCTCATGGTTGCCGGCGTCTTTCTTGCCCGATGGAGCGTGCCGGCGCTGGTACGCGGCACGGGACAAATCCATTGGGACCTGCGGCAAGCTCCGCATCTGGTCATCTGGGCCGTGCTTGCGGGATGTTTGTGGGCGGTCGCCAATACTCTTACCATCTTTGCCATTCGTGACGTCGGCCTTAGCATCGCGTTTCCACTGTGGAATATGAACAGCCTCATCGGCATTTTGTGGGGCGTCACGCTGTTCAACGAGTTACGCAATGCAGGAACGCGTCGTTGGCTTAGCGTGCTCGGGGGCGCTGTTCTGATGTTCGGCGGCGCGACGTTGTTGGCGTGGGCCTCTTCGGCGCAAACGACTCCGGAACACGCGTTGCGCGGCATCATGGCGGCATTGGCGGCCGGCGTTCTATGGGGAACCATGTATGTCCCTTATCGAAAGGCTTACCTGACGGGGATGAATCCGCTGTCGTTTGTGACGTTCTTTACCGTCGGCGAGCTCGTTACCATGACGATTCTCGCGTTGTTCTACAGCGGCGGAGTCTCACCTCTCACGCGGCAGCTCTTGCAGGCGAAGGATGCGCTCTTCTGGTTGCTGCTGGGCGGGTTCGTCTGGGTCATCGGCGACGTCTTCCAGCAATACGCTGCTAAATATGTTGGCATCAGCCGCGGGATTCCGCTCTCGAACACCAACCAGTTGTGGGGACTTGCGTGGGGCATTCTGGTCTTTGGCGAGCTGCGTGGCCACGGACACGCGGTCTATGCGCAAGTCATCGGCGGATCGTTGTTGATGGCTGCCGGTGCTGGAGCCATCGCACTATCGTCAGTCACGCACAGGGAGCATGGCCGCTGGCACGAAGCTGCACATAGGGAAGGTGAGCGATATGGGGTCGCCGCTGAATATGTGCAGGCCGGACTCGCTGGGCGCGATGCCAATAGTGCGAGTTCCGAGAGAGGCTCGCGAACGTGGCTTGATTGGACGATTGTTGCGATTGCCAGTGCTGTGTTCGTCGCACTCGCGAGGGTAAGCAGGGTTCCGAATATCTCAGTGAATTGGACAGCGGTGGCAGTTTTGTCCGCAGCCTTGCTGATCTTCCTGGCGGTTTGTGCAAGCGCGTTGTGGAAGGCGACTCGCTTCAGTTAGGCTTGCGAAAATCAGGAAGAAGACGGTTGTATTACCACGCCACTGCTCCATCGATCGACCATTAGCCACCACAGATAGCGTTGCCACTCTGCATAGGTAGTTTTCGCCCATTCTCGAGTTTGCCACCAGCGCTCGCCAAAGAAGTACGGGTCCCGCGCGGCGTAAATCGAGAAATGATACTGCGGCAGTCGTTTGCTCAAAATCGCCAGCGCCCGACGGGTGTGGTATGTCGAGGTGACCACAAGAACGGACTTAATATTCATGCCCTGCAGGCATTTCCCCAAAAAGCGCGCCTCGGCGTATGTTGAGTTGTCTTGCAGCGCACAAACCGTGGCGGTTCCCGGTGACGTGCGGTTCACGAAGTCTCGGGCGAGGTCGATGTCCCAATTGCCGAAAGTCTCGCCCTTCGCGAACACGTCCAGCATGAGGTGGGGGGCATAGCCTTCCTTCATCAGTTGGACGCCGTTCCAGTAGCGCAGATCGTTGTTTCCGCCGCCAAGTACCACAATCAGATCAGCGTGCTCCGGCTGATTCACCACGAGGAATGAGCCTGCGTGCCTGAAGAGAAAGATCGCGATGATCCCAAGCAGAACCAAGACCAGGATTCGCTTCGATCTCATTGTAAGGATTTTATCCGATGAGCTATCGTCGGATTGAAAGCGGTAAGTAAGAAGCGCACTTCACGCTCCGCTCCTGCTCGCGTAGCCCGGAACCAGCCGCGTGGAAATGAGGCAGGGCGAAGGTCGGCTGCGACTTAGCGTGGAGGCAGCAACCACGCCAACAAGATGCCGCAGCCGGCCAATCATCTGTAAGCTACTTCAAAATGTTCTTTCCCCAACTGAACTTTGTTCCCACCGTGACGCGCACGCTGTTACGACCGCCATCCAGCAAATTCGAGAAGAAATTATAGTGAACAAAATCACTGGCCACGCGAATCCCAAAGTGCTGAGTGGCCTCCCAGGTTATCCCACCTCCAAAGCCGTAGAACACTACCGTGTCAGATTGCGACGTGCTTCCGTTCAAGAGGCCGCTCACAATCTGCGCGATGTATGGGTTGTTGGGCTTGGCAACGAAGTTCGCGTGCAGCGCCCCGAGCGCCGGACGCGCAAAGAGGGTCACCTTCTTCATTCTGCGGTAATTGAATTGCGGTCCGGCCTCATAGGTATAGGTGGCAGAGTTGTAAGGGACGGCCACTGGGATCCCCAACTGTTGGAAGAGCGGCAGATACGGCGCTAATTTCGCTTGTGTGGCCGCATTCAGATCGTTCGGCAGCAGGGTGGAGTGGCCGCCGGCGTAGCTGAAATCGCCCCCGAGCGTCAGCCAACTACGAACGTTGACGCCAAAGTCGCCATCGAATCCGCGCTGAGCCAGATTTAACGAAGGCGTGCTGAGGTAAGAAAAAGCGCCATAAGCGCTGTACCGGCTTACGAATTCCTGTTGTGCCAGACACGTGACGACAGACAGGGAGAGAAAAAGTATCAAGAGCAAGAGTGCAGAACGCCGCATAGGGCTTCTCCTTGCGATCTATTTGAATTGGGGACCCGTTCAGATCAGCGGCGCTCGTAGGTATCTCATTTGAATGGCGTCGGTTGTACCGATGCCGTTGAAGTGAACACTTTAGTGTCATCCATCCATTGGGTCAGCGGGTAGAAAATTCACCTCGAATTGCTTGTAAATTCCCAAAATGGGAAAAACCATACACATCAGTTAACCCGCGAAGGAGGAAGCCCATTCGATCTTCGACGGTTTTTGTGGCCGCGGCTGAACGAGTCCACTACTTTCGGGTTGACGGTTAGTGGTGGGTGGCGGCAAGGCGCTTCGCAATGACCGTGTAGGCCGAAGAATTGAACGAGAGTCCGATATGCGTCCCGGGAACTTCAAAGTCCCTCTCAGAATTTCCGGTGAGGCAATAATGCCAATCTACGATGCCGTCGTTTTTTGTATAGATTGCGGTCTCCAACACGGAGTCAGGTACGCTACGGCGAAGTGAGGCGAGAAAGTTACACGTGCACTTGCCGGTATAGCAGGTAGGCAACACACCGGTTCCGTGCTCCCGCAGAATATGCCTGCGTACGGCTTCGGCTGCCTGCAGTACCGTGCGGTGAACAACCGTCCCGCGAAAGGGCGAAGCGAGTGTGATGACTGAGGCGACGTCATTTGGTCTCTGGCTGGCGACCGAACGGGCGATGATTCCGCCCAGGCTGTGACCGATGAGATGAATCTTCCGTTCCGTCTCGGTGAGCGCTTTCTCGATACAGGCATTGAGGCGTTGCTGAATGAGGATGTTGGGACACTCGGCATTGATGCCGATGCCGGAGAAGTAAGGACGGTATCCAATGCGGCCGAGCCAAGTGTGGAGTTGTGAGAGATAAGCGTCGGTGCCCAGAAAGCCCGGAACCAGCACGACCGCTGAGCCATCGCCGCGGGGAACTCCTAGACCGTAGTAAACCGGGGAGGAGTGCAGGAGGAAAATATCTGCCGCGAATAGTGCTTCCTTCCAGATTGCGATGTCAGCTTCTGCGTTGTCTTCGCGAAAGTCGTGATGATGCAGGCCCGTTGCCAATATCAACTTCCCCCAAGGATCGTGAAGTGGGTTCGGTCGCCCGAAATTGGGGGATCACCCCGCACCTATGCCGCGGAGATTGTCCGGCGCCGTCCTCGGGAGAACAATATAGACCTTTTCGGGAGAGTTGCCAAAATCTTTGTCGTGACGTCGAAAGCGGGAGGTTGTGAATTCGAGAAGACTTATGGAACGCGACGTCACCAATCGGTATATTGTGCATTGCAGCAAGAAGGGCCCATATGAATGCAGTCGTCATCAAGAAATATCCCAACCGCAGGTTGTACGACACATCGGCGAGCCGGTACATCAACCTGGAAGACATTGCGGGATTCGTTCGAGACGGGAAAGACGTACAAGTGGTGGATGCGCAGACGGGCGAAGATCTGACGCGAGTCACGTTGACCCAGATCATCATGGATGATGCCAAGCAACAACCGACGGGATTGCCAGTGGAACTGTTGCGGCAACTCATCATTTCTTCCGACCGCATGGGACGCGAATTCATCATGTGGTATCTGAAGTCGGCGTTTGATGCCTACCAGACTGTCCAGAGCAAACTGCATACTGGACTCACTGAGGTGCAAGCGGCTGCTCTGTCTCCCATCAGCATGATGAAGAACTTTCTGCAAGGGCAGGGCGAGAAGCGTGCGTCCGAGGCTTCCAACACAAACAGCGAGGAACTTCAACAATTGCGCGAGCGGCTCGCCGAGTTGGAAGCACGCATGCAGAAGCCGGTTCGTGCGAAGGCGCCCGCCAAACGCAAAGTTGCGAAAAAGCGCCGCTGACTCTGCCGGGTTCGCGGCAGAACTCATTGAACACTCATCGAAGTCATCTGGGCTTCATCGTCCCATGAGGTCTCATTGGTGCGAGGAATGAAGCTCATCGCACGTTCGGCCAATGCTGTGATCGTGAGGCTCGGATTGACTCCGAGATTGCTCGAGACGACGGAGCCGTCGCATACGTACATGTTCTTGTAGCCGAACACGCGGTTGCGATAATCAACGACTCCGTGCTCGGGTGATTCGGCCATTACGCAGCCACCCAGGCAATGCGCTGTGCCGGGAATGTCGAAGAGAATTTCCGGAAGCATGCTCATTGCGGTGCCTCCGGCCATACGTGCAAAGTGCTCGGCGAACTTATTGGCCTCAGGAATGAAAGTCGGGATGCGCTGGCCGCGGCTCACGAGGTGTTTGCGGAACGGTAAGAACACGGAACGCTCCCACCGCATGTCGATATGGCCGTCGAGCGCCTGCATACACAACAGGATCACGCACTCGCGTGCCCAGCCGAACGGTTGCATGATGCGGAAGGTGCGGATGGGATGCGTTATGGATGAGGCCAACAGATTCTTGAGCCAAAGAGCTATGCGCCCGGGCCCGGGCCGCCCGCCAGTGAGAATGGTGGTCCAGGCCGACATTGAGTCCGAACCGTTGGGATAACGGACCGCTTCAATGTGCGTGTGTTGATCGATGTAAATGCCCGAGCCGATTGCGACGCCTTTCGACAAGTCGTCTTTACTTCCCGGTACTCGGACTCCGATCAGCGACTCGGAATTGGTACGCACGTAACGGCCGACCATGTCGCTCAGGTTCCGCAGCGACTGTGTGTCCTTGAGTTGGAACAGTAGCTCCATCGTCCCCAGCGCAGAAGCCGCGAAGACCACGCCACGACAGGTGAAGGTGCGACGGTTACGCAGCACGAACGCTGTGGATTTTTCCGTCGAGACGCGATAGCCGGCGCTGCCATCGACGACCCCGTCGAGTGGCTGCACGTCCACCACGCGAGTCTCAGCGAAAACCTTTGCGCCGCGTTTCTCCGCGAGGTAGAGGTAATTCATGTCGAGAGTATTTTTGGCGCCGTGCCGGCAACCCATCATGCATCCACCGCAACCCTGGCAGGTGGTACGCTCCGGGCCTTCGCCGCCGAAGTAGGGATCCGGCATAGTGACACCGCCCGGGAGACCTTCCGGCGCCTGGAAGATGGCGACGTTGGTGCGATAAAAGGTGTCGCCTACTCCCGCGGATTCGGCTACCTTGCGTAACAACTTGTCAGCCGGACCGAGAATCCTGTTCTCGATGACGCCCAGCATCCGGGACGCGGTGTCATAGTGCTGCGGCATCTCGGCTTGCCAGTCGTCCAGTCCTTTCCACGAGCCGCTTTCCCACACCTTGTCGGGAGGACGCAGCATGGTGCATGCATAAGTAATCGAGCCTCCACCGACCGCGCAGCCGTGCAGGATGGTGACGTGGCGGAAGAAGCGCATGTTGAAGAAGCCGCGAAGGGCGATACCGGGCCGCCAGAACCAACGGTGGAGCGACCAGCTTGTCTTGGGGAGATTTTCGGGGGTCCAACGGCGGCCCATCTCCATCACTGCTACGCGATAGCCCTTCTCGACCAGGCGGAGAGCGGTGACGCTGCCTCCAAAGCCGGAACCGATAACGATGAAGTCGAAATCGAATTGGTCAGTGGCGTTTGCCATTTGAAACTCGGCGCTACACCGGCGCAGTTTTTCTCTGATCGACCTTGGCGGCTGCCAGAACCTCTTCGGGTCTGGGCATTCCTTGCCGGGCATAACGGATCAGCCCGGTGGGGCCGATCAGGTAGACGGTACGGTTCACCATGCCTCCATCGGAGTTGTACAGAGCGGCAACTTTCTGGTCGGAGTCCACCAGCAGTGGAAAGGGAAACTTGTTGCGTGAGCGGAAGTCGCGATGGCTCTCAGCGCTTTGGGGATTGATTCCGAAGGCGACTGCGTTATGTTCCCGGAGGTCGGGCCAGGCATCGCGGAACTCGCATAGCTGTTTGCTGCAGATCAGAGTCTCATCGCCGGGGTAGAAGATGAGGACGACATTCTTTCCACGCAGGTCCGACAGGATAACTTTCTTGCCCGACTCAGTCGGTAAGGTGAAGTCGGGAGCCTTGGAACCTACCGGTAGAGGATCACGGGGTAACCAGGAGTACATTTCGGAGCACCATTTATTAGACAAATTCTAGTTATTGCGTATACACCCATCTTTGAAATCAGTGACTTAGCCGGAAATTGTTTCTAAGTGACTGAAGGAAAAAGTAGTTATAGCTATCCATGTCATACGCAAAGAGTTAGCATAGCCAATATTCGCCATTCATTCGCTATCCGCCTATTTTGAGCGCGTTGCAGCCTCGGCCTTGCGAATCGCCTTTTCGTGGAGATCGTAGGTGACGAGGGCCTGACCTGCGCCTTGGCGCGCCATCTCGGTACTCATCCGGCGCTCTCCTTCGGCGAAGGTCTCTTCGGCTTCGAGCCGCTGCGTTTCCGTCTCCTGGTCCGCCTCCAATACCTTCTGGGCTATGGAGAGAATCTCGGGATCGAACGCCTTGGCTTCTCCTTTGGAGACCTTCTTGGCCTTTCCTGCGTCGCCATTTTGTGTGGCAAGGAAGTTGTAGGCCCGTTTCAGGTCGTCACTCCAAGTAGCTTTGACCTTGTCCTCGGCTTCATTCAGGGCGGCGGTGGCGCGATCGGCAATTCCTCGGACCTTGCGTTTTTCCATAAGCCACTTGAATACGCCCCACTCCCTGCCCAGGGTCATGATGGCGCGGGCTTCTTCGACAGCTTCGAGCTTTCGCATGACAGTAATATTCCAATTCTTCACAGGTGTAATTACACATGTTGATGTAGTACGTCAGCTGACATTGTAGGGCGCAGTGCAGCAAATCGGTGGTGACGCAGGTCATACGATGACTGTGGATTCCCAAATTGGGAAAGTCGGGACATGAGTTGCGGTGGTGGATTTCGACGCCTGAGCGAGCGGGACTATTCGTAGGTATTGAGCACAACAGTTTGTCCGCGCGCGCGAGGCTGAGAGTCTGAGTGAGGTGCGACCGCCCCGCTACGACGAGCTAGACCTCAGCGGCTAAAGCCGGACGCAGGATGTGGCGAGCGGCACGGCTGAAGCCGTGCCCTTTCAAAACCGGGACGCCTGTGAATAGTGCAGGGTGCGGGAAGCGCACTGCGTGTAGAATCCGCACTATGCAACTTTCAGGAGGATCCATGCGTTCGCGCTATTTTTTGTTGGCAATTCTGTTGTTGGTGGGAGTGTTTGGGGTGCAGTTGTGCAGCGCTCAGGCGACCTACACCCTGACTGTCGTGGTTGAGGGAGTGAATGAGAAGGATGGAAACATCGGAATGCTGGTGTTCAACTCCGCGAAGGGGTGGCCCGACGATCGCAAGGCCGCTCTTCGCGACATCGCAGTACCGGCCAAGCCCAGTGCCGTTAACACCATCGAGGTCCCGAATTTGCCGGCGGGCGAGTACGCAGTCGCGGTAATCCACGACGTCAACAAGAACCACAAGCTGGACAAGAACATGCTCGGCGTGCCGACTGAGCAGTGGGGGATGTCGACGAATCCTTCGCACGGGCTCAAGGCCCCCTCGTACGACTCGGTAAAGTTTTCGCTGAAGGGCAACCAGGAGATTCACGTGAAAGTGCAGTGAGGGGACAGTGGTTAGTGGCTAGTGGATAGTGGATAGAAGAAACCCAAGCGCAGCGCCTTCAGATGATGAGTCTGGAGGCGCTGTTTGTTGAACGCGGCTTGGTTAGACGCTATGGCAGATCCTGGTAGGCGACGCTGGTCAGGAACTCCTGATACTCGCCCTTCGACATGGCGGTAAACAACTCGGCCGCACGGTCGAACTTGTTGTCCTTTGGCGTCGTGTCGGCCGCTTTCAGGCGTACGACCACTTCCTGCAAAATGCCGTCGAACATCTCGGGTGTGATAGCCCGCCCATCGTCCATCTTGGCGTTGTAGCGGAGCCACTGCCAGATCTGCGAACGTGAGATTTCCGCGGTTGCGGCGTCCTCCATCAGGTCGTAAATCGGGACGCAGCCGTTGCCGCGCAGCCACGACTCCAGATACTGCAAGCCGACGTCGATGTTGCGGCGCAGTCCGGCTTCGGTGATGGCACCCGTGGGCAACTCCAGCAGATTGGCTTCCGTGATCGGCGAAGTCGCATTCGCTGGCGGAGCAATCTGGTTCGGCTGCGGCATGTACTGGTCGAAGATTTCCTTGGCGACGGGAACCAGGCCCGGATGAGCGACCCAGGTTCCATCGTGCCCGGCACGCACCTCGCGTAGCTTGTCTTGCTTCACGCGCTCCATGGCTTCTTCGTTGGCCTTGGGGTTATTGCGGATGGGAATTTGCGCCGCCATGCCTCCCATGGCGTGAATGCCGCGGCGATGGCAGGTATGAATCAGCAGCTCGACGTAAGAGCGCAGGAATGGTTGCTGCATGGTGACCACGCCGCGATCGGGGAGGACGCGACTGGCGTGGTTGCGAAACTTCTTGATGAAACTGAAGATGTAATCCCAGCGGCCGCAGTTGAGCCCGGCCGAGTGGTCGCGAAGTTCATAGAGAATTTCATCCATCTCGAAGGCGGCGGTGATGGTCTCGATCAGCACCGTTGCGCGGATCGTGCCCTTAGGAATGCCGATGTACTCCTGCGCGAAGACGAACACGTCGTTCCACAGGCGCGCTTCCTGATGGCTCTCGAGTTTCGGTAGGTAAAAGTATGGGCCGGTGCCATTGGCGATTTGCGCCTTGGCGTTATGGAAGAAGAACAGTCCGAGATCAAACAGCGAGCCGGAAATAGGAGTGCCATTGACGAGAAAGTGCTTCTCGTTGAGGTGCCATCCGCGCGGTCGAACGAAAAGCACGGCGGACTTGGGATTCAGCTTGTACTGTTTGCCTTCGGGCGAGGTGAATTCAATGGTACGGCGTACGGCGTCGTACAAGTTGCGCTGACCGTCGATGTTGTTGGGCCAGGTGGGCGAGTTCGAGTCCTCGAAATCGGCCATGAAGACGCTAGCGCCAGAGTTGAGCGCGTTGATGGTCATCTTACGGTCGGGGGGACCGGTGATTTCCACGCGACGGTCGAGCAGGTCGGCGGGAATGGGCGCTACTTTCCATGCGGCCTCTCGGGTGGCACGAGTCGATTCAAGGAAATGAGGTAATTCGCCAGCGTCAAGTCGCGCCTGGCGGTTCTTGCGTTCCTGCAAGAGCGCCTGGCGGACGGGTTCAAAGCGCGTATGCAGCGCCACTAGAAATTCATTTGCCTGCGGAGTCAGGATTGCGGATTGCGCATCGGTATGAGGCCCAGTAAGGCGGATGGATTCCGTTTGAGTAGTCATATATTTTCCTTGGCCAAATCGCGAAACGGCAGTGGAGATTGCGCGTCGCCAAGTCGTCTCTGTCGGTGCAGGTCTCAGCCGTTCGCGGGCGGGAAGGGCCGTCGAGCTGAACGAAGGATGGAGATGCGACCTTGGGAGGCGCTCTGTCGCTTCACGGCCATTGTAGTCCACGGGGTCGAGCCTGGACGGTGACGGAGGGGACAAAAACTTTAGATCTGGCACGCGGTTCAATGACGGCTGAAGTACATGTTCAACATCAGGCCTAATTGGTTGTATTGCTGGTTAGGGCTATTGCCGGTGTTGTTCTGGTGCTCGTAATACGGGTTGAACTGGAAGTGCTTGGCGAAGGGGAAGTAACAACCGAGGTAGATCGCGGTGTCGCTCCATTTGCCGTATTCGCTGTTGTAGAAGAACTCTGCGCTGGCGTAGGGCGAAGGATGGTAGCGACCGATCCGGATGCTCTTTTCCAGTTGGATGCGGTTACGGTAGCGCCAGGTGAAGTTGCCACCGCGCCAGTTGAGGTCGGCGCGATTACGGTCCGACAGCAGGAGGCCAACTTTGGGCAGCGGATAGTTCAAGGTGAAGATGGGCTCAAAGCGATTCGTGGGAGGCTCGTTGGGGGTGGGCAGGTAGCGGTATCCGATTGAAACCACGATAAGGCGCGACTTCGAGTCGTCCAGATCGAAGGCCGTAACATCTGCGAACTTGAGGGGCGACTTCACATAGAAATCGAGGCTAGGACCGATTTCGGCGGTGACGGGAGTACCGTCCTCCCGCGTCTCTTTCGCCTGGAACCAGATGCGAACAGGCGAACTGATCTTGTAGTAGGCGTCGATCTCGGGTAAAAGCTGGTCGATTTGCGCCTCGCAGCGAGGACCGAGCGCAAGTACCAGCAGCGCGGTCAGCACGCAACATTTTCCTAAGTGCAAGAAAAGACGCATACGGTTAGGATGAGGCAAAGCAAATCCTATACCACACCCGCTGTCGAGTTTGTGCGTGGGGGAGTGTGGAAAGTCGATAGAGGCTTGTCCGGCATGAATTTCCGAACCGTAACAATTATCTGTCTTCTGATGGTCGCGCCGTTGCTGGCACGAGACAGCACCGACGTGATCGTGATGAAGAATGGCGACCATTTGACTGGCGAGATCAAGGGCCTGGACGATGGCGTGCTCTACATCAGCATGCAGTACATCCTCGGCACGAGCCAGGTGCAATGGTCGAAGGTTGACCACATCGAAAGCAAGCAATTGTTCCTGGTGAAGACGGAAGACGGCTCGGTGTACACCGGTGCGCTCTCTACGGCTCAGACGCAGGCAGGACGGCCGATGACAATCGAAGTGGTGGAAGTCCTCGATCAAGCAGGTCGCGCTCGAGCGCACAAAGGTTGTGCAGATGGACACAACCTCTGAGCATTTCTGGCAGCGCTTCAATGGCGAGATCAATACAGGAATCACTCTATACAAAAGGCAATCAGTCGACGCAGTACAACCTCGGCTCCGAGTTGGCCTATCCGCGGGAACGCTGGCAGGCGGCGGCTTCAGTTTAATTCCACATTTGTCCACCAGCACCGGAGTATCGGCGACAACCCGCAACCAGTTGAACCTTGGAGTGCAACGCCTGCTGCGTTGGAAAATTGGTTTTACGCGGGCGAGGCGCCCTGTTACAAAGCTCGGGCAAGGCATCAATCAGCAAGCGAGCATTGGCGGGGGCATAGGTCGCTACCTTGCGAACACCAACCACGCGACGATCTACGTGGTCGGCGGTTTTGGATGGCAGCGGACGCAGTACGCACCGTCTGTCTTCGTCAGCGGAGCGCAGAACGTTGCGACTGGCGGTATCGGGCGGACTGCAAGCTGTTCCAGTTCAACAAAACGAATCTCAGTTTCACGGCAAACGTTTTCCCGGCCATTTCGCAACCGGGACGCGTGTATACGAATTTCAATGCGACGTACTACATCAAGATTTCGGGAACTCTGTCGTGGAACGTGTCGTTCTATGGCAACTGGGACAACCAGCCGCCGCCGACATTCTCAGGCAGTGACTACGGTACGAGTTCGGGGCTGAGTATTACGTTCGGGAACAAGTAGAAATCAGCGACTAGCGGTGACTGGTGGCTGGTAACTGGTAACTGGGGAAGGGTTGCGAGTCGTTTCGAGGTCGGCGAATTTCCCTCCTGTATGATTTGCTGTCGCAAAATCGTTCGTGTGCGATTGCTCCCCGAGTGAGACTGATCGCGGTCGATCTGGGCGAAATCACAAGGACACTCATGAAGCCTTCGAAGTGGTTGGGGTACCGGCTCCTGTCTCTCATGGTTCTACTCTCGTGGACCGTTACGATGGCATCGGGACAAATTGTTCCGACGAACGATCCTCCGGTTTACGGTCCGTATAACGCGGCGATTGCTGCAGGGCGGCGACGGGGTGCACAAGAAGATGGTGGAGAAGGATACCGTGCTTCGTGCGGATTCGCCGTGGACGATGTATGCGTGGGTGAATGTCGATGGGCCAGTGGCCGCACCGGAGTTAGTGGCTGGTGTCGGCGATGTGGCGGCGGAATATTCGCGGTACCTGGGGCTGGCGCCAGGCAAGCTGATGCTGTGGATGGGTGCGGAGAACAGCTTGAACGCTCCGCTGAACGTTACACCGGGTAAGTGGCAGTTCGTGGCAGCGACGTTCGATGGGCAGTCGGTGCTTCGGCTGTATAGCGACGGGACGCAGGTAGGACAAGGAGTGCTAGCGCTGGGGCGGGTGGCGCCGGTGCTGCAAGTAGCGCCTCCGGTGCCGGTAGCAAACCCGATGATGCCGAGTTTCACAGGACAGCACTTTGGCGGGAAGGTCGCTGGGTTCACGGTTGTCCGCGCGGCGCTAGCGGCGGAACAGATCAAGAAGCTGGCTGGGAGTCCGCCGCAGTTTGGGTTGCTGGTGTACGAGGAAGGCGCCAAGCCGTGGCCGGTGCAGACACGCGGGCAGGCAGGGTATCGCGCGCCGCAGGATCCGGCGACGTATCCGAAGAGCCGCGCGCCGTATCCGGCTCCGGTGGCGAAGCCGGTGGCAGCGGGGCTGGCGTTGCGAGAGCGAGGTGCGAACCTGTGGGAGCTGGCGGATGGATGGATGATGGCGGCTGCACCCACGGTGACAGCGAGCGCAGCGGAAATTTTAAGAGCGGGATTTGACACGAAGGGATGGCTGGTCGCCACGGTTCCGGGCACGGCGCTGACCACGATGATCGATCGCGGTGTATATGCGGATTCGGATTACGGGCTGAATAACCTCACAATTCCAGAGAGCTTGAATAAGCAGGATTACTTGTATCGCAACGAGTTTACGGTACCGAAGACGAGCGCGCGGATGACGCTGACGTTTGAGGGCATCAAC
The DNA here is from genome assembly GCA_963749635.1 of uncultured Acidobacteriaceae bacterium. Taxonomy (GTDB): domain Bacteria; phylum Acidobacteriota; class Terriglobia; order Terriglobales; family Acidobacteriaceae; genus DASRAA01. Next base: position 33,920 of record CAVVNW010000003.1, on the reverse strand, counting down.
TACGCGGCGGAAGTATGGCTGAATGGGACGGCGCTGGGGAACATCAAAGGTGCGTTCATTCGTGGCGTGTTTGACGTGACGGAAGTGGTGAAGCGGGGACAGACGAATGTACTGCTGGTGCGGGTTTCCCCGCCGCCGCATCCGGGAATTCCGCATGAACAGTCGGTGCTGGGAGGACCGGGGGAGAATGGCGGCGCGATGGTGCTCGACGGGCCGACGTTTATGGCGACGGAGGGTTGGGACTGGATCCCGGCGATTCGCGATCGCGACACCGGCATCTGGCAGCCGGTGGTGCTGAGCGCGTCGGGGATGGTGAAGATCGGCGATGTACAGGTAGTCACCAAGCTGCCACTGCCGGACACCAGCAAGGCGGATGTCGAGATTAACGTGCCGCTGGAGAATGCGTCGGACAAGCCGGTGAAGGGATCGGTGCGCGGTGGTGATTGAGAACGTCACGGTGACGAAGGAGGTCACGGTGGCGCCGGGGAAGAGCGAAGTGAAGTTAGCTCCGGCGGAGTTTGCGCAATTGACGCTGCAGAATCCGCGGCTGTGGTGGCCGAATGGCTACGGCAAGCCGGAGCTGTACACGGCGAAGGTGGAGTTCAGCGAGGGTGGCGCGGCGAGTGACGCTAAGCAGGTGCGGTTCGGGGTGCGCGAAGTGACGTACGAACTGGGTCTGCTGGACAGCAAGGGACAACTGCGCCGGGTGGAGGTGTCGCCGACGGCGGCACGGGCGCGGGGCGAGCAGGTGGTGAACGTCACGCATGAGGGCATACGGCAGATTCCGGCGCCGGACCCTTTCCCGGAAATTCTACCGAAGGAGTGGAAGGATTACTGGCTGGCGTGGGCGGCGTCGCTAACACCGGCGGGAGAGACGTCTCCGGCGGTGGTTCCGGCGAACGATAGCGCAATGGAGCACTACCTGGTACTGAAGGTAAACGGCGTGCGCATCGCGGCGCGCGGCGGAAGCTGGGGCATGGACGACTCGCGCAAGCGGGTATCGCGGGAGAAGCTGGAGCCGTACTTCCGGCTGCATCGCGACGCCAACGTCAACATCATCCGCAACTGGATGGGACAGAACACTGAGGAGATGTTCTACGAGCTGGCCGATGAGTACGGGATGATGGTATGGAACGACTTCTGGACGACGACGCAGGACTACAACACCGAGCCGCTCGACATTCCGCTGTTCCTCGACAACACGCGCGACACGGTGCTGCGCTTTCGCAATCATCCGTCGATCGTGATGTGGTGCGGGCGGAACGAGGGCGTGCCGTCGCCCATACTAAATAAGGGGATCATCGACCTTCTCGACAGGTACGATGGCACGCGGTATTACTCGCCAAGCTCGAACCAGGTCAATTTGCAAAACAGCGGACCATACAAATTCCAGGACCCGCGGCTGTACTTTACACTCTGGAACCACGGGTTCTCGGTGGAAACAGGTACGGTGTCACTTTCGACGATGGAGTCCCTGAAGGCATGGATTCCGAAGGAAGACCAGTGGCCGATTGGCGATGCGTGGGCCTACCACGACTGGCATCAGAGCGGCAACGGGGAGATTGAGCCGTTCATGAAGGAGATAGAGACGGAGTTTGGCGCGGGCACGAGCTTGGCGGACTTTGAGCGCAAGGCGCAGATGCTGCAGTACGTGACACACCGCGCGATCTTCGAGGGCATGGACCAGCATTTGTGGGCTCCGAACAGCGGGCGCATGTTATGGATGACGCAGCCAGCATGGCCGAGCAACATGTGGCAGATATTGAGCTCGGATTACGACACGCAGGCGTCGTTCTATGGAGTGAAGAAGGCTTGCGAGCCGGTGCACGTGCAACTCGATCTGTCGGACTACAGCGTAGCGGTGGTGAATACGACGACGACTGCGCAACCGGGGATGACTGTGAAGGCGACGGTGTATTCGCTGGACAATAAGCAGCTGCTGCAGCACGAGGAGAAGAAAGACGTCGCGGCCAACGATGTGACGGGAGGGTTTCAAGCTGGATCTCGGGCCAGTGATGGGTATGAACGTCGTGCTGGTCAAGCTGGAGCTGCGGAACTCGGCGGGCCAGTTGGTGTCTGACAACCTGTATTGGTTGGGGGCCACCAGCGCTTCGTACCGCCAATTGACGCGACTGCCGGCGGAAACGCTGACCACGTCGGCGACGTGGACTCCAGGACAGATCAAAGTGCATATGCAGAATACGGGCGGTGCGGTGGCGCTGGCGAACAAGCTGACGTTGGTGAATAGGGCTAGTGGGGTACGCATCCTTCCCGCGTACTACAGCGACAACTATGTGTCGCTGCTGCCAGGAGAGAGCCGCGAGGTGGATATCGAATATCCAGTCTCGGCAGCCTCTGGCGAACCACAGGTGAACTTGCGCGGATGGACATTGGCGCCGACGACCGTGCCAATTTCGAGGGGCACAGAACCACGCTAGTGCGAACCGTGGACGAAGGCGATTAGCTTTCCGCAGCGGCTAAAGCCGCTGCCCTTGGGCTGCCGGCCGATGCACCGCTGAAGCGGTGCTCCACCCAATACTCCATCAAGCGATCATCTCGCGTTGGCCGTAGTCGTCGCGCTCATCGCTCAATGCAGGAACATCCGAGTACGAAATCTCAAGCGAGGCGTAGAGCTTGGTGAGGATGATCATTCGCCAGACGTGCTCGGAGAGGTCCACCAGGGTCAAGATTCGACGGTTTTCTTCGGCCCAATTCTGTAGTTCGACCAGGAGGCCAAGGCCCGAGGCGTCGATTTGCTCAACCCGCGACAAATCGATTCGTAAATTTTCTTCAGGCCGGGACTGTGTCATGGTGCGCAACATCTCGGTCTCGACCCCGTAAACCAGGCGGCCCGAGCAGGCGAGCGTCGCCATGGTACCTAATGAATGGATATCAATACGCAACATTTTCTCTCTCTAAAGGTCTTTCTGGTTGAAGGGTCCCGAAGTTCCGGAACCTACGTGTCGTCGAATAGCCACAGTATGAAAGAGTTTTATTGAGAACGGGTCAATTGCCCGCTAATTTATAGACGTAGCCCAAAGGGTAACGGTTTCGGGTACTGGTGCGGTTCACAAACAATTAATCTGTGTGACGCATTGAGTGGTGGCAACCGCGGAAAAGCGCCCGCATAATGCAAGTGTGCAGCCCGCTCCTGACATGAAGGACGAAAAACAAATTGCGATGACGAGTGCTGCACCTTCGCCAGCGGGAGATGCATCACTAGCAGACAGCGCGACAACGTCGCCTACAGCGGATCCATCACATTCGTTCATCGCACGACGTGAGTTCGACTTTCCCGGCGTCCTTGCATCGATTCCCGAGTACCGTGACGCGGTCGTGCAGTTTGTGAGCGAGTACTGTCCGGATGAAGGCGACCAGATCGACATCCTAGTCGCCCTACAGGAGGCGCTGGCGAATGCGGCGCTGCATGGATGCGATGACGATCCGTTGAAGCGAATTCATTGCACGGTGGCGGTCGATGGGGCTGACATCACGATTACAGTTCGCGATCCCGGGCCGGGGTTTGATCTCGCACTTGCTGATCCTGATAACTTTACGGCCACCACTCTCTCCCATGGCAGAGGAATCTGCCTGATGCGAAGCCTGATGACGGAAGTCACGTTCGCGCATCGAGGGGCAGAGATTCGAATGCGAAAGCGGTTGGGTCGCGAAGTGAGTTGCTCGCGGTAAGGCGCCAAAATCACTCCCAAGTTGTAGGGCAGCCGCTGCGCTTGCACCAAACAGGTTGCAATCCGCGGTAGAAGCGGGAGTTGGCGGCAAGATTACATCCATAAATTCCGGTAATGTCGCTCATTAGCGCTTTTAATTGGCGGAGGTAATTCGCCAAGCGTTAACCTCATGAGTGATCGCCAGAAAAACTCACTGCATTGTGGCGGTTCTCAATCCCTATCCTGAGGAGATTCATGTCGAACGAACTTCGTGACTTCCTTGCACTTCCTTATGACAAGCTCGAAGAACTGAATCTGCAGGCCAAGGACCAGCGCCAGAAGCGCGTGGCTGCTCACAAGATTCAGGAAGAGCGCATTAAATACCTCACCGACGAAAAGCGAATTAAAGCCGTCACTGTGCTGTTCAGCGACCTGGAAGGTCGCCTGCACATGCTGGACTATGACAAGAAGTTCCTGGTCAAGAGCTTCGACAATCTGACGTTCGACGGCTCTTCGATCCGCGGGTTCACCGCGCAGCGTGAGAGCGACTTGCGTTTGGGCATCGATTGGAGCGCGTTCTACTGGGGCCCGGCTGATGTGTTTGGACCGGGAAAAATCCTGGTGTTCGGCAACGTTATCGACAAGGGTGGCGCTCCCTACTCGGCCGACATCCGGGGCGTGCTGAAGGACTTTGCCAACGAGCAATTCACCAAGAACGGCTATACCCTGAACGCCGCCAACGAAATTGAAGGTTTCCTGTTCGCCGGTAAAGACGCAGAGCGGCATTATCACGAGACGCATAAATTCGATTACGTCAATACCGGCGGGTACTATCACTCGCTGCCCGGCGATCCACTGCGCACGTTCATCGACGCCACCGCCGAGGTGCAGCGGGCGATGGGCTTCCAGAACGAGAAGGACCATCCGGAAGTCGCGCCGTCGCAGTTCGAGATTAACTACTCGTACAGTGAAGTGGTCGCGGCTGCCGACCAGATCCAGCTGTATAAGCTGATCTGTCGTCAGGTGGCGACTAACCTGGGCATGACCGCGTCGTTCCTGCCAAAACCGGTGGTGGGTGTAAACGGCAGCGGCATGCACACGAATGTATCCGTCAGCAAGGGTGGCAAGAACCTGTTCTGGGACCCGAAGGGCGAAGAAAAACTCAGCAAGGTGGGGTGGCAGTTCATCGACCGCTTCCTCACGCACGGCAACGATACCTGCCTGTTGCTGAATTCCAGCGTGAATGCGTATCGGCGGCTTGATCCGCACTTCGAAGCTCCGAACCAGCTCAAGGCATCGGCTGTGGATCGTGGGTCGATGATTCGCGTTCCGATCGGCAACGAGCGAAGCATGCGCGTGGAAGTGCGTTCGGTTGCGCCTGATGCAAACCCGTATATGGTGCTTCACACGGTGTTCAAGACGGGCTTGTCAGGAGATACGGCGAAGATCAAGAACCTGCGCCAGGCCGAGAGGTACTTGCCTGACAATATTTACGACGCGATGGAGAACTTCCGCAACGCCGAATGGACGACCAAGCTGCTCGGCGCTGATGTGAAAGGCCGGTATGTCGACCTGAAACAAGCTGCGGCTGACCGCTGCCCGCGCTTGCTCGGCACGTTCGTGAAAGCGCCGGAAGTGCAGTACCACCACGATGTGTACAACCAGTTCCTCTGGAACATGTTCTAGAGGTCGCGTCTTCACGAAAAAAAATGTGTTTAAGCGCCCCAGAGCGATCTGGGGCGTTTAAGTTTAGGGTAGAGACGAACCGCGCGATTATTACGCAAAGGTCAAATTCCTGCGGGAACCTGATCCATCACGTCCCAAAACGGAGGAAGTTCGACCTCCATCGGTTATCATGGAATTTCTAGTAATCCAGGTGTGGGAAGGCACTTCGTTCGAATGAGAATCCTGCTCGGAGCTGCACGCGGGCTCGCATTCTTGTACTTGATCTGCACTGCCGTTTTGGCGCTTGGTTGCGACCAATTGCCAGCGGGCCAATCGCTTTGGGTTCGACTCTCCGCACCGATTTCTACGTATTCCGCGCGTGTTGGTGATCCTGTCCGGGCCGTACTCACGCAGGACGTGGTTTGCGGCAACGACGTCGTGTTGCCGATGGGCACGCCGGTGGAGGGCGTGGTCCGCAGCAAGCGAAAAGTGGGATGGGGCATTCGGCACGAGACCGCCGCTCTCGAACTGGAATTCAATCGTGCCTCTCTCGGTCCTGAGTTGACGGTGCAGATGACGGCCCGCGTCGAGGAAGTGGAAAACGCCCGCGAACAAGTGAAGAACGGCGTGATTCACGGGGTGATGAGCAGCGATACCTTTCAGGGTCGCATTAACAGCCGGCTGATTCATCTGCCGACGTGGAACCCCTACTCAGACCTAGGGCTCATCATTTACAAGGCAACGTTTCCCATCTTTCCGGAGCCGGAGATTTTTTATCCTACCGGAACCGACATCCGGCTGAAGACGACAGCGGCAATCTCGTCGCCGGGTACAGGGGGAGGCGAGTTCACAGAAAGCACGTTGCCCGATTCTCCGCAATTGGATGCTCTGGTCCAACAGTTGCCGAGGCGATCTACGACGGTCAAGTCAGTAAACGCCGACCTGGTGAACCTGGTCTTTCTCGGCTCGCAAGAGCAAGTGGACGCGGCCTTCGTGGCGGCCGGATGGCATGGCGCCGATCCCGTATCACGACATTCGGCGGCGCATAATTTCTATGCGCTGCTGAATAACAGCGGTTACGCGCAGCAACCGATGATGACGTTCCTGTTGAATGGCAAGCCGGAAGACATGAACTGGCAGAAGAGCCTCAACAGCTATGGACGCCGTGACCACCTGCGCATCTGGCAGTGGACTCCGGAAGGAGCAACCGAACCGGTGTGGGTCAGTTCGTCCACGCACGATACGGGCGCGGTGCTCTCGGTGAAATACAAAGGATTCGTACATCACATTTCGCCCGACATTGACAACGAGCGCGCCAAGGTGGTTCGCGATCTGAATTTTGCCGGTTGCGTCGAGTCGGTGACGTATGTCGATCGACCGGGAATTTCCATGATCACGCAAAACGCAACGGGCGATCTGATGCGCACGGATGGGTCGATCGCTGTGCTAGAGCTAAAGGACTGCCAGCCGGTCAGCCCGGGGTTGACAGCTGACTCCAGCAATTCGCATTTCAAGCCGGGCAATCATGCGTTCCGCTACGTGCGTCGGGAGATTCTCACCTTCCGCAATGACATCTGGCGCGCCAACATAATCTACGGCGCTTATGACCTGGGCCGCATGGCTGTGGCCGCAATGCGCCATCCGCTTCCTCCAGTGGACACTGAGGCGAAGCCAACTGTTTCGGCGTTTCGTTCGGTTCCGATTGAGTCGGGCATTCAGTAGTCGTCACGTTCATCCCCAAACCAACCAGTAACCGAAGGCGCTAGTCCGCCTGACGCGTTTGTTAGGCTGAGTCTTGCATGGCATCGCCGTCGGTCAGCCTATCCAGCTACGTGCGCCTGATTCGCGGGAACCCTAATTTCCGCAGGTTGTGGCTAGCGCAAATCGTCAGTGAAAACGGTGATTGGTTCTATACGCTGGCCATCTATAGCCTGCTGCTTGAGTTCACGGGCAAGGCATCGTCGATAGCACTTGCGCTGGTGTTGCAAGTGCTGCCGCATACGCTATTGGGGCCGCTCGCCGGCATGATCAATGATCGCTTCAGCCGCCGGAAAGTGATGATCATCACCGACCTGCTGCGGATGGTTATTGTGGCAAGCATGTTACTGGTGCGCACGCGAGGTTCAGTGTGGGTAATTTATCCGCTGCTGTTTCTAGAAACCGTAATGGTGGCATTTTTCGAGCCAGCGCGAAATGCGGTTATCCCGAGCGTGGTTGCGGCAGACGATGTGATTGTGGCCAACACCCTGTCGTCGGCGACATGGTCCTTCGATTTGGCGATGGGGTCGGTGCTCGGGGGATTGATTGCAGCATGGCTGGGCCGCGACGCAGTCTTCGTTCTGAATTCGCTTTCGTTCCTGGCTTCTGCGTGGCTCATCAGCAGAATGCATTTCGCCGAATCGCATGTTGATGCGGCAGGCAGCCACCCAGAAGATCGGGCCGCGGGATGGTCGTCGATTCGCGCAGGCTTTCGCTACATCGCCCGCGATCCGAAGCTCGCGGCATTAGTCTCGCTTAAGGCCGGCGTCAGTATCGTGGGAACTTCCTGGGTGCTGTATCCCGTCATGGCCGAAAGGGTGTTTACGGTTCCAATTTCCGGAATTGCTCCGGCCCGGGCGGCGTTGTTCGGCATGAGCATGTTGATGGGCGCTCGCGGTATCGGTGCGCTGATCGGTCCGCTTGTCGCGACGCGATGGACAGGCCAACGCCAAGAGCGGATCCGCATCGGAGTTTTGCTCGGCTTTGCACTGGGCGGGCTCGGATACCTGGCGCTGGGTAACGCACACAGTATCTGGGTTGCAGTCGCCGTGATCGTGATCGCTCATTGCGGGACGTCAACCGTGTGGGTGTTTTCAACTACACTGCTGCACTTGAATACGGAGGATCGTTTTTTAGGACGAATCTTCGGAGCCGACCTGGCCATCTCGATGCTGGTGTTGGCGGCGTCGACTTGGATTGCAGGCAGGACGATCGATGCGGGCGTTTCTCCGCGAGCGGTCGCAACGGGAACGGGGGTAGCGATGATTGCTCCGGTGATCATCTGGGCGTTTGCGCTGCGTTTGTGGAAACCGAAAGGCGTAGGAGAACAATAAGTAGCACCTAGGTGCTGGTGGTTACCCGACGTCGGTGTTGGCGCTTAGGTTATTAACAATCACGAAGTGTTGACGAAGTGTGCCACAGGTCGATTCCGTCGTTGGTAGCTTGCAAACGACGTTATACTCACAACATATTCGATCCTGGTGGCCCCGAATGGCACTGGATCGAGTGGGCTAAATTCACTGTGGGAACTATGTCAGGCGACGCGGACCGAGGATCTCGGAGAGCGCAAGAGGGTACCGCTGTTTCCAGTGGCGAGAGTTCTGCCGCAACGCCCCAGCCTGCCTTGAATCCAGAAGACCTCACGCTGGCAGGAGTCGATCTGGATGCGACCCAAGTCGGGACGCACCCACTTCCCGCCTCGGCGCAGACTATCTCGCCTCCTCCGGTGGTCAAGCGCGACTCTTCCAACGAAGCGACGATTGTCGATACCAAAAAACCACCCAGTTCCGGCGTGCAGAACCAGCTCTTTGCGGCTATCGGCGCGACGGTACTGGAAGTCGGTACCGTCCTTGGCGGGCGTTATGAGATCCAGCAATTGCTGGGCATGGGTGGCATGGGCGCCGTCTATAAGGCGCGCGATAACGAAGTCGATCGCACCGTTGGATTGAAGGTAATCCGACCTGACTTGGCCGGAAATCCTGCGATTCTGGCCCGCTTCAAGCAGGAGCTGGTGCTGGCGCGGCAGGTCACACACCGCAACATCATTCGTATTTACGACCTCAACGAAGCCGAAGGCGTGAAGTTCATCACGATGGAGTTCATCGAAGGCGAAGACCTTCGAACCATCCTGACACGTCAAGGCAAGATGTCGCCGAGGGAAGCCATCACCATCCTGCGCCAGGCGTGCGGAGGACTGCAGGCAGCGCACAACGAAGGTGTCATCCATCGCGACCTGAAGCCGAGCAACATCATGCGCGACGCCTCGGGCCGCGTGGTGATCATGGACTTCGGGCTGGCAAAGACCGTCCAAGGCGACGGGATGACACAGACCGGCATGATGATCGGGACGATGGAATACATGTCGCCGGAGCAGGCGATGGGTTCCGACCTGGATGCGCGCTCCGACATCTTCACCATGGGGCTGATTTTTTACGAGCTACTGACGGGGAATATTCCGTTCCGGGCGGAGAGTGCCATTGCCAGCCTGGTAAAGCGAACGCAGGAACGAGCGGTCCCGCTGTCAGACGTTGACCCGACGATTCCGCCGGCGTTGAGCATGATTACCGCCAAGTGCCTGGAGCGCGATCCGAAGGCGCGGTACGGTAACCTGCAGGAGTTGCTGGACGACTTGGATGTCTTCGAAGGCAAGCGTCCGCGTTCCAGTGGCACCGGACGTACAGCATTGCGTGCGTCGGCATTGTCGTCTCCGGGGCTGGGTGCGGGTGCGATCGACGGCACGACATCGACTCAAGTCCCGGCCAAGCGATTCCCGATGAAGTGGGTCGCGATTGGAGCGGCAGGGCTGATGCTGCTGGCGGGAATCGGAGTCGTGGTTAAGACGCAGATTGGTGGCGGAACGGGCCCAGGTCAATCGGCTCAAGCCGCGGCGCTCTCGCTGGCGATTGTGCCGTTCTACAACCAGTCTGCGGACCCAAGCTTGAACTGGCTGGCGTCCAGTTTGTCGGAAACGCTGAGTACCGATATCGGCCAGTCACAGCGCGTGCGATTGGTTTCGCCTAGCCGCTTGCAGGAGGTGTTGCGCGACTTACACATCTCGCCGCAGTCGCAGCTCGATTTGTCGATGCTAAAGCGCATTGCTGATTTCACCAGCGCCGACACCGTGGTTTATGGGCAGTACCAGAAATTCGGCGACCAGATCCGCATCAATGCTACGGTGTACGACCTGAAGCACGACCGCAACTTTGAGCTAAAGACAGACATTCCGAGCGAAAAGGACCTGCTGGGAGGACTGGACAACCTCGCATCGCAAGTGCGCGCGAATCTGTCCACTGATCCAGATGTGCTTAAGGACCTCAAGGGACAAGGGCAGTACGTTCTAACTAAGTCAGTCCCGGCGTTGAAAGCCTATGACGAGGGACTGCAACTCGCACGCTCTGGAAAAGATCAAGACGCTGCCAAGCAGTTTGAAGAAGCAGTTTCCGAGGACCCGAATTTTGCGATGGCCTATTCGCGGCTGGCGCAGTCGTACAACAACCTGGGATTCGACGACAAGGCGCAGCAGGCGTCGAGACGGGCAGTGACACTGAGCGATAATCTGCCGGCGCAGCAAAAGTACCTGGTGGCAGCCAACCACGCCGTGATCATGAACGACACGACGAAGGCGATTGATGCGTACGAGAAATTGACGCAGGGAAATCCCGACGACACCGATGCACAGCTCAAGTTGGCCGCGCTCTATGAGGATGCGAGCCGCTACGACGACGCCCGGAAGCGACTGACGCGGGTTCGAGCCGCTGATTCAAAGAGTGTCGATGCGTTGCTGGCCAGCGGCCGGGTGGAAATCAAGGCGGGTAATCCACAAGCGGGGCTGGAGTTCCTGAATTCTGCCTACAGCCAGGCGGAGCAGCTGGGTAACGAGGAAGCGCGGGCATCGATCGAGCAGCAAATGGGGTTAGCCTACTGGAACCTCGACAAGCTTGATGAGGCACTGAAGAACTTTAACGGAGCGCTCGAGCTGCGCAAGAAGCTTGGATTGGAAAAAGGTGTCGCCAGCAGTTTGAACATGATTGCCACGGTACAGAACCAGATGGGCAATTCCACCGAGGCGCTGGGAAATTACAAAGCATCGCTGGCCGCTTACCAACATATTGGCGACAAGCATGGTACCGCGCTCATCCTGATGAATATGGGTTCATATTATGCGGACCATGCTCAATATCAGGAAGCCCTCAAGAGCACTACTGACGCGCTGACGCTGTATCGCGACCTGAACGACCAAGAAAATCAGGCGCTGTGTCTGAATAACCTCGGCTCCATCCGGAGTTACATGGATAACTTTCAGGATGCGCTGACTTCGTACGATCAGGCGTACCAGATCAGGGAGAAGTTGAAACTGACGGACGCGATGGCCGAGTCACTGCACAATTTGGCTGAGGTCAACGTCGAACTGGGCCAGTACGACACGGCCGTGAACCAGTACTTGAAGGCGCTCGAAATCCGCAGAAATAGCGGGGACCAGAATGGAGTAGCGATCAATTCCAGTAGCCTGGGCGCCCTGTTCGCGGAACAAGGCAAGTATGCTTCGGCGCTCAGTGCGTTACAGGAATCGCTGAAAGACTTTGAGCAGAGCAAGGACCAGACCTGGCTGATGGTGGAAGCGACGGGTCGCTACGGCAATGCGCTGTCGGAAGTCGGGCGCTGGGACGAGGGACAGAAGAGCCTGGAAGATGCGGTGAAGCTAGCGGCTGGCGTCAAGAACGACACGGTGCTGGCGCAGTCGCTGAATTACCTGGGAGACAGCTACTTCTATCGCGGCGATTACTCCACCGCTCGTCAGCAGTACGACAAGGCGATGCAGGTGGCAATTAAGTCGAAGAGCCGGCAATTGCAGGCAGTTTCACAGTTCAACATCGCCAGACTCGATGTCGTGCAAGGCCGCTCGGCGGCTGCGATTCCGGTGTTGAAGAAATTGCTGGACGAGTCGGAGTCGCTAGGACTGCAAGCCTTGTCGGTGCAGTCATCGATCTACATGGCGCAGGCCTTGCTGGCGAGCAAGAAACCGGCGGACGCTCAACAAGAGCTGGATCGCGCGATGAATCGCGCAGAAAAACTGGGTCTTCAGGTGGAGCAGGCACGCGCCCATTACCTTATGGGAGAGGTGCTAAGCCTGGGAGGAAAGACCAGAGAGTACGCGCCGCAGTATCAGGAAGCCGTGCGGATTCTGGAATCCATCAGCAAAGAGAACGGCGCCAGCCGTCTGCTGGATCGCTCTGACCTCAAGGACATGTATCACGAGGCCGTGAAGGCATACCAGGGCGGAACCTAGCTCTCCTCGTTCCGAATTTCAGCAATCTAGGCCCGACAGGTCGGTTTTTTCTAAACGACTTCGTCTTTGTGCAGCGATCTCAGCGGTTCGGGCGCGCCTTTCAGCTTGAGGCGGCAAAGAAAACCCCGGCCGAAGCCGGGGTTCGCTAATACCAGCAACTACACCGAAACTCCCCGGTCATGGGAGAGTCGGATTGTATGTGGCCACGAAGTCAGAGGAAGAACTGCCCGTACCAGTGGTTCTGCCATCAAAAACATTCGGCTGATACATCTCGAAGATGGATATCCAGTTATTGGAACCGATGGGATCAGCCTTGAGGTAATCCGCATTGGTCGGAGTAACGTTCTCCAATGTGTAAAAGCTGGTGCTGTACACAATGCAGCCTGGATCGCCAATGTTATTGCACGTATTTGGCAAGCTGGCGGGACAGGTCACATTCTGGGTGGGATTGCTCTGCAACTGGCAGGTGATGGAATACACCATGCACTTTCCGCCGGTTCCCTGGTAAACGATGCACTGCTCTCTATCGAACTGGGTGCCGGCCAACCGCGTGTGAAATGCGCTGGGAGTCGTGGGCGTAGCCACTACCGTCATGAGGTAGGGATCATTGGGGTTGTTCATAAAACAATCCGTGGTGAGATTGGCAGGATCGCAGAATTCATTCACCACGGTGTCATTAGCGCCGAAATTGAACGTCACTGCCGGCGGGGGCGCGATGCAGTTGCCATTGACGTCAGTTTGGCATGACGGCAGCATTTGCTGGACCTGAGCTGGAGCATGAACCGAGAACTCCCAGGCAAGAATGTCATGCGCCTGCGGGTCGCTTGTCTGGGAGGCGGTGAAGCCTACCCACGCAGCAGTACCGTTGGCGAGGGAAATGCCCTGCGAGTTTTGAGTGTTGTTGATGTTGTAGGGAATGTTGATAGCCTTCACAGCGGTGGACACCGGAGTGTGCGTTCCGGAGACGAACGCAGGGTCAATCCAGACAGTCAATGTCCCGTTGCCGACGCCGCTAACTGGCGGATCGTACTCGACGACAACGTCGTGCGGGACGCCATCAGTGCAGGGTCCTGAAGTGCCACAAGTTACGCCCAAGTGAGGGACGGCGGTAGGATTGCTGTTGAGTCCGCCAGGCACCAGGCAATTGCCGACGATGTGCTGGGGTGCGTTGGCCCCGGTTCCGCAACTTTGCACAGCCACATGGTTCGGACTTGGGTCCCACGGATTTTGGTACGTGTCAAACTCGATGGCCACGCTGTCGCGAATTCCTGCGTAGCCGAGACCTCCATTTCCAGTACCCAGGGCGGTCGGCGAGGAGTTCTGGATGACGAAGGCGAAGCCATCGGCAGGGGTGCAACAAATCGCAGCCGTGTGAATCTGGAATCGAAAATAGGTCGTAAATCCCAAGTTCTGCGCTTGCGCCAGCTTGAACCAAGCCGCAGAGGTCTCAGGATGAAAAGTACCGATTCCAGGATATCCATCGGTGAGACGAAGTACTTTGGCCGATTGGTACGTGGCCACGTGTGCGCTGCCGTTCATTTGCAAATTGCTGGTACCGGACGAGAAGTCCGGAAAAAAATGAACCTGCTGGGCCATGGCCGAAGCCACACAAATCATCAATGCAGCGATACCTACCACAACAATCTTGGACACATGTGCAAATCGCATAGGAGATTCCTTTGGGGGCTGAATAGCCCGTCCCGCTTCGGTGTAATTCCACCGCGGGTCCAGCTTGAACGAGTGAGGGTTCTTTCGGGTCAATCGGCGTCTTTTCGCTTAGTACCAGTGCTCGCATTTTGCTGGCGGTTTACTCAGATGTCAAGTGGTTAAGCCGCTTTCGTGGCGGTTCAGCACCTTCAGGGGAATAGCTGGTTGCACGACCGTGCTTTTGGTAACGCCACCAATAGGCGAGGCAAGCCTAGACGAATGCTACTCGATTGCCAGTCAATATGTTTTGACGACCCGGTTGGCGCCGGAACGTAATACTCGGCAGTCGGCTCCTGACCAGTGGCAAAGCGTATATTTGTTGTTGTCAGCCAGAGCGGTAATCCGCTGGAATGGGTTATCAGAGGCTGGGTATCACTCTTGTCTGGAGCGTTTGTTATGAACAAAGTGAATCGATTTTGTCAGTTAGTGTCTGTCTCGACCATTGCCTTGTTTGCGGCAGTCTTATTGGCGGCGCCGTTATCCCTTGCACAGAACCCACCTGCCGCCGCAGCGCCCGCCGCTTCTTCTCCAGAAATTCACGCCACGCTGGAGAAAATTGTTCATCCGAAAAAAGTAAAAGTCGGTGACGAAGTGGTCGCCCGTATGACAGAGCCGACCAAGCTCAAAGACGGAACGGAGCTCCCGAAAGGCACACACATTGTCGGCAAGGTAACGGACGTCAAGATGAAGGCCGACAAGGAAGGCCCGTCCAAACTGGGACTGCTATTCGACAAAGCGCAATTGAAGGACGGCAAGGAAGTACCCCTAAACATGGCGCTGGTAAGCGTTGCGCCGCATTGGGAGCAAGGCTCGGTCGATCCGGTCGCGGCGGAGAACGGCGCGGCGTCGGCGGGTCGCGTCAGTCAGATGTCATCGGCGGAAGGCCGCTCAGCGGGCAGTGCCGGTGGTGACACGCTCAGCAAAGGCCTGGGCATTCGCGGCGCGACATCGGTGACGCCGGAAGCGATGCGGCCAGGAGTTTCTTACCTGCAGGACATTACGATTGCCAGCTACTCGATGGGCGAGCCGGGAACCATTTTGCAATCGACCAAGACGACAGTTTACCTGGATTCCGGAAGCCGCCTTCTGCTACTGGTGCAGTAAGACCGAGATGCGGAATCCGAGCAAAGTCTGCCGGCGTGGGGAAGAGCCTTTCTGAGCGTTGAGTTCGCCACGCCGGTGGCTCGAAGGGAATGAGGTGTCATCTCATTGGGCTTCCTGCAGGGATCGGTGTATAGTATAGGTGCGTATGTTTGAACGGCACGTTCGCAGCCATCCCTCCTGTTGTACGAGCGATTCCTGCCTGTAACCTTCCGATCCCGCAACGCAACATCAATACAAGGAAAAACAAGAAACAAATGGAACAAGGAACAGTAAAGTGGTTTAACGACGCCAAGGGTTTTGGCTTCATTTCACGCCAGAACGGCGAAGACGTTTTCGTGCACTTCTCAGCCATCCAGTCGAACGGTTTCCGTTCGCTGCAGGAAGGCCAGGCGGTGAGCTTTGAAGTGAAACGCGGTCCCAAGGGATGGCAGGCTGAGAACGTACAAGTTCTGTAATCAGCTTTAACAAGTGGGCAGTGCAAACTGCCCACTGTTTTATTCTAGGTGTCGTAATCGTCGCCAACCGAGTCCATCCCTACCACTCACCCCAACCAGCGGCCGCGCTGCGCTATCGATTCCTGATCCGCGAAACGGCCTCCCAGCAATAGCGAGGCACCGATGAAGAACATCTATGTGGGGAACTTGTCTTTCGACTCGTCGGAGGACCAGGTTCGTTCGTTATTTGAAGCTTATGGCGCGGTCGAAAAGGTCAACATCATCACTGACCGCGACAGCGGACAGCCGCGCGGATTCGCGTTCGTTGAAATGATGGATGACGACGCCGCATCCAAGGCGATCGAGGCGTTGAACGGTACCAGTCTCGGTGGACGGAACCTGAACATCAACGAAGCTCGGCCCAAAGCCGATCGACCGCGAGGTGGTGGCGGCGGCGGTGGCCGTGGCGGATTCGGTGGTGGCGGCGGCGGTGGCCGTGACCGTGGACGTTCCGGTGGTGGCGGTGGTGGCGGCGGCTGGGGCCGGCGCTAAGACTGAACGGCGGAAATTCAAGATTAGTCAGGGCACCTGGGGGTGCCCTTTCGCATTGCGCGCGAGTTCATCGCTTGTCGTTGAGTTGCACTTGCGTTGGCCGCCGATTTGCAACACTCGGGAGACGTTTTTGGTACCCTGTTGCGAACCGTTGGCACGGGCCAGCTTATTTGAAATTGAGACATGAGCGGCAACTCCGACACGACGATAGAATTTCGTAACGTCGAATACCGCGTGACGCCGGAGCGCGTGTTGCTCTCCGGACTCGACTTGGCCGTAATTCGCGGTGAAACCCTCATGCTGCTGGGCCGCAGTGGTTCCGGCAAGACGACCTGCCTCAAGCTCATTAATCGCTTGCTGACTCCTTCGTCGGGCGAAGTGCGAGTCGAGGGCAAGCCCTCTCGAGAATGGGACCCGATCCAGTTGCGCCGTCGTATTGGCTACGCCATACAAGACGTCGGCCTGTTTCCCCATTACACGGTGTGGGAGAACGTCGCGCTGGTGCCGAAACTGCAGAAGTGGGAGCGCCAGCGAATTGCCGACCGCGTAGAGGAGGTGCTGCAACTCGTTGGTTTACCCAGCCGCGAATTTGCCGGCCGGTATCCCAGCCAGCTGTCGGGTGGACAACGTCAGCGCGTAGGATTGGCTCGGGCACTGGCTGCAGAGCCGCCGATTTTGCTGATGGATGAGCCATTTGGCGCTCTTGATCCCATTACTCGCGCGGAAATCCAACGAGAATTCAGGAAGCTGCAACAGAAGCTGGGAAAGACGATCGTGTTTGTCACCCATGATGTGGGAGAGGCGCTGATGCTAGGTGACCGGATTGCGTTGATGGAGTCCGGACGGCTTCGGAGCATTGATACGCCGAGAGAATTTGTGCAGTCTGGCGACGCCGTGGCGCAGGAATACGTTGGCATCTATCGGACTGGGCAGCAGATGCTTCGCGACTGATGGACACTGGTGCTCCGGACTCGTCGCCGCTGAACCATGGCGGGGTTGGCGCAGGGGATTTGCGGCTTGAACTTTCTGCTTACACATAAACGCGAAGTCGCCATGCTCACGGGTGAGCATCTGTGGCTGGTGGGCATATCGATGCTGCTCGCCGTTCTGATTGGGGTGCCGCTAGGGATACTGCTGACTCGACAGCCGAAGCTCAAGACACTTGTTCTCGGCAGCACAAACGTTATTCAAACGATTCCAAGCTTGGCGTTATTCGGACTGCTTTTGCCCTTGCCGTGGTTAGGGGTTCGAGTTGACCGACTGGCCATCACTGCGCTCGCTCTCTATGCATTGCTTCCCATCGTACGCAATACCTACGTAGGAATCACGGGAATCAGCGCGCCGGTTCGGGAAGCTGCGATCGCCATGGGGCTGACGTCGAGCCAGCTGCTGTGGCACGTAGAGTTGCCACTCGCCTCACCGGTCATTCTGGCTGGTATTCGTGTGGCGACGGTGATAACGATCGGCGTTGCTACGATTGCCGCGGCGATCGGTGCCGGCGGCCTGGGCGAGTTCATCTTTCGTGGTATCGCCATGGTGGACAACGGCGTGATTCTGGCGGGAGCCATCCCTGCCGCACTCATGGCCCTGCTGGCCGACTTCCTGCTGGGTGGCGTGGAAAAACTCCTCGCGCGCAGGCAGCACTGACATGCTCGATCGCCGCGCGTTTGTTTCTGGGTGTCTGGCGTTGCTGGCATCGGGCTGCAGCACTTCAGGCCACGACATCGTCGTTGGCTCCAAGAACTTCACCGAGCAGCTGATCCTGGGGGAGTTGTTCGCGCAGCTGCTGGAGCAGTCCTGCCGGGCTACGGTCGATCGCCGATTCTATTTGGCCGGGACCTATATCTGTCAGCAGGCCATTCTCGCGGGCCGCATCGATGTCTATCCCGAGTACACAGGTACGGCGCTCGCTGCGGTGCTCAAGCAGACTGCATCGGGCGGCGCCGCGCAAGTGTACGAAAAGGTGAAGAGCGAATACCTGCAGAAATTCAACCTGGACGTGATGCCACCGCTGGGTTTCAACAACAGCTTTGCCCTGGTCATGCGCGGCGACGACGCGCGGCGCCTCGGCCTGACGAAGTTGTCGCAACTGGCGCCGCAAGCTCCGCAAATGAGACTCGGGGTTGGCTACGAGTTTCTCGAGCGGCAAGACGGTTACCAGGGGTTGGTTCGCACTTACGACCTGAAGTTCGCCGAAGCCCCACGAGTGATGGATCTTGGCCTTCTTTATCGGGCCCTGCAGAATCGCAGCGTCGATATCGTCGCCGGCTCGAACACGGATGGCCTGATCGAAGCGCTGAAATTGGTCGTGCTCGAAGACGACCGCCGCTACTTTCCGCCGTATGATGCCGTGCCGATCGTGCGTCCGGATTTGTTTCAGAGATTTCCCGCCGCTCGTGCGGCGTTTGAACGATTGGCCGGACGCATCAGCGCCAACGATATGCGACGGATGAACTACGCAGTGGATGGCGAGAAGCGAGATGCGTCCGCCGTGGCGCGCGAATTTCTGCAAGATCGAAACCTGCCGTAGCGCCAGTTCCCAAGGCATCGTCCGATGGTGCGTCTGCTCTTGTTAGGAATGCAGGATTGTGCCACCTCGACACAATTCTTTACAAAATAGCCGGTACAATTCGGCGGTTGAGGCGCCCAATACTCGTTGCATTAGTATGCATAGAATTGTATATTTATGCTATGTCGAAACTGGCCCGTCATACCGCCATCCGCGACCTGGTCAGTAGCCAGGACGTAGCCAGCCAGGAGGAACTCCGGCGCCGGCTCTACAGACGTGGGCACCGGGTGACGCAAGCGACGCTGTCGCGCGACATTCATGAGTTGCGGCTGGTGAAGACGCCGGACGGTTACAAGTTTCCCCAGGGAGAAGTCCCGGATGCGTTCTTGCCGTCGATCGAACGTCTGATCCAGGAGTTTGTGTACGAAGTAAAGGCGGCGCAGAACCTGGTCGTGGTGAAAACCAGCGCCGGCAGCGCGCAACCGGTTTCGGCCGCGATTGACGCTGAGGAGTGGGAAGAGGTCATAGGGACTATCGGTGGGGATGACACCATCCTGGTGATCGCTCCGGATAACGCCCGCGCAGAGAAGTTGACTCATCGCATTCGCGGTTATTTTCGGTAATTCGTAAATGGGGCAGCGAATCCAATCCGCAGTATTTGGTGCAACCGGGTATTCCGGTTTCGAACTGGTACGTTTGCTCGCGCGGCACGAGGGCTCGAAGAAACCGCTGCTGTTCAGCCGCAACGGAGATAGTAAGTACAGCGACCTGAGCGAGGCTTATCCCCAGCTTGCCGGCAATGGCGGCTTTCCGTTCGAGAGCTTTTCTTGGCAGCGGATGAAAGATGCCGGGGTGGACGTGTTGTTTCTGGCCACGCCGCACGAGTTCTCGCGTGAGTTGGTGCCGGAAGCGGTTAGTCGCGGTTTTCGCGTAATTGATCTTAGCGGCGCTTGGCGTTTGAAGGTTGGCGCTAACCGCGTGGTTTACGGTTTCCACGACGCGGATCCCGAGGCGGCGGCCCAGACCGAGGATGCGGCGGTCTACGGCTTACCTGAATTGCATGCCGAAGACATCAGATCAGCGACACTGTTGGCGAATCCCGGATGCTACCCGACGTCGATCATCCTGGCGCTGGCACCGTGGATGCATGCCGGATACGTGGATGTGGCGCACGGCGTGATCTGCGACTCGAAGTCGGGTGTATCGGGAGCAGGGAAGGCTGCAACCGCAAAGACGCACTTTGTCGAAGTCGATGGCGACTTCGCGGCGTACAACGTGTTTGGCCATCGGCACACGGGAGAAATGCTGGAACAGTTGGGCATCGAAAGCGGCTCGTTACAGTTCACGCCGCATCTGCTGCCGATTCCGCGAGGGATCCTGTCGACCATCTACGTGAAGCTGGCGAAACCAGTAGCGGCGGAAGAGTTGGAACAGTCACTGCGTACGTTTTACGACGGCAAGCCGTGGGTGAGGATCTTCGGCGCGGAAAAGTTGCCGCAGATCAAGTTCTCGCGCAACACGAATTATTGCGACATCGGTTTCTCGCTCTCGCCGGATGGCACACGAGCGGTGGTGGTGTCGTGCATTGACAACCTTTTGAAGGGCGCAGCCGGACAGGCGGTTCAGAACATGAACCTGATGTTTGGTTTCGACGAGAAAGCAGGCCTGCAATGAAGCTCGTCGTGAAGATTGGGGGAGCTGCGCTCGACGACAAGGAACTGGTGAAGAAGTTCGCTGCTGCTATTCCTGGCCTTTGCAAGGAAGGGCACCAAGTTGTGGTCGTGCACGGAGGCGGGGCTGCGCTGAGCCGCACGCTGAAGCAACTTGGCTGCGAGACGAGCTTCGTAAATGGCTTGCGCGTCACCGATTCGCAGACCCGCGATGTTGCGATGATGGTTCTGGCGGGCCAGTTGAACAAACAATTAGTGGCGAGTATCGGAGCAGCCGGACAACCCGCAATTGGGCTGTGCGGCGGCGATCTCGGTATGTTTCGCGCCTCGAAAAAGGTGTCGCCCGACTTGGGGTTTGTCGGCGAGATCCGCTCGGTGAATATTAACGGGATCCAGCAGTTTTGGACCTCTGGCATTGTGCCGGTGATCTCGAGCCTCGCGCTCGGCTTCGACGGTGAATACTACAACGTGAATGCCGACCAGATGGCGTCGGCCTGCGCCGTGGCATGCGGAGCGCATGCGCTGATCTATCTTACGGATGTCTCCGGCGTGAAGGACGCTGACGGAGCCGTCATCCGCTGGCTCGACGTCAAAGCCGTGCCGCGAATGGTGGAGCAGGCGACGGTGAGTGGCGGCATGCTGCCCAAGCTGGAAGCCTGCACTAGCGCGCTGAAGAAGGGTGTCACGCGGGTGCGCATTCTTCCGGCGTCCAGTGCGGAGGTTCTGCCGGGATTTTTTACCCATCCCATTGACTGCGGTACGGAGGTGATTGCTTCATGAACCGAATCACTTTCGACCGCGCTCTCGAGCGACGTACTTAGCAGTCGCTCTCGAGGGCGTTGGGCGTTAATCCAGACATTTTCTTTTTCCTTTTCCATCTGGTTGAGCCAGAAGGAGGTATGACGTGATTGCAACAACGATTCCCCCGGGCGCGAGCCAAAGCCTTTTCACGCAACGCAGCGTGACCGGCCGCGACCTGATCTCGATTCAGGACTTCAAGCCCGCTGAACTGGCCTGCGCGCTGGAACTGGCATCAGCCATGAAGCTGCGTCCGGCCGACTATCGCGGCACGCTGGTAGGTAAGCAAGTGGTGCTGTTCTTCGAGAAGCCCTCGCTACGCACGCGCCTAACGTTCGAGGCCGGAATTAATAGCCTGGGCGGGTCCTCATTTTTTGTGGACCAGACGCAGTCGCGTCTGGGGGCGCGCGAGAGCCTGAGCGACGTGGCGCACAACTTGGAACGCTGGATTGACGGCGTCGTTCTCCGCACCTTCGCGCACGAAACTGTGACGGAAATGGCGCAGCATGCATCCATTCCTGTGATCAACGCGCTCAGCGAGTTGGAACATCCATGCCAGGCCATGGCGGACATGCAGACGTTGCAGGAACATTTTGGCGATCTGCACAATGTTCGTCTCGCCTATGTGGGTGACGGCAACAACGTTGCGCACTCGCTGATGCTGGCCGCCGCGAGTCTGGGGGCTTCGATCTCAGTAGGTACCCCTGCTGGATACGAACCGCACGCGGACATCACGAGTGCGGCTGAAAAAATAGCTGCGGTGACCGGTTCGACCGTGATGGTCACCAACGATCCCGTTGAAGCCGTGGCGGGCGCTGACGCCGTTTACACCGACGTTTGGGCGAGCATGGGACAGGAAGCTGAGGCGGCGGAGCGCCGCAAGATTTTTATGCCGTTCCAGGTGAACCAGAAGTTGTTCTCAAAGGCCGCCAAACATGCAGTGTTTATGCACTGCCTGCCGGCGCATCGAGGAGACGAAGTGGCCGCGTCGGTGATCGATTCGCCGCGCTCGGTCGTGTTCGACCAGGCGGAAAATCGCTTGCACATTCAAAAAGCCATCATGGTATTGCTGCTGGAGGGCGGTGTTCACCGTTTTCCGCCGAGGAGTGCACATGCGTGAAAAAGTTGTCCTTGCTTATTCGGGAGGGTTGGACACCTCCATCATCATTCCGTGGTTGAAAGAAAACTACGACTGCGACGTCATCGCCTTTGTCGCTGATGTAGGTCAGGGCGACGACTTGGATGCAGTCGTCGAGAAGGCCTACAAGACCGGGGCTTGCAAAGTCATCGTCGAGGACCTGCGGCAGGAGTTCCTGACCGACTACGTCTTTCCGGCCATTCAAGCGGGCGCGGTGTACGAGCACAAATACTTGCTTGGAACTTCGCTGGCGCGGCCGATCATCGCCAAGTACCAGGTGGAGTGTGCTTTGAAAGAGGGCGCTACCGCCGTATCACATGGCTGCACCGGCAAGGGCAACGATCAGGT
Source organism: uncultured Acidobacteriaceae bacterium (assembly GCA_963749635.1). GTDB lineage: Bacteria > Acidobacteriota > Terriglobia > Terriglobales > Acidobacteriaceae > DASRAA01. The sequence goes on along the minus strand of CAVVNW010000003.1, from coordinate 11,282 downwards.
GCGTTTCGAGCATGCCTATCAGGCGCTTGCTCCGGAGCTGAAGGTCATTGTGCCGTGGCGCGAGTGGACACTGAAGTCGCGTGAAGACTGCCTGGAGTATGCAGAGGCGCATGGAATTCCTGTGGCGCAGAGCCGCGAGAAGATTCATAGCCGCGATCGCAATCTGCTGCACGTCAGTCACGAAGGAGGCGAGTTGGAAGACCCCAACAACGCACCGCTTGACACGACGTGGACGTGGACGAAGTCTCCGCAGGACGCTCCTGACGCAGTAGAGAAGGTATCGATCGAGTTCAAGCACGGCCTGCCGATTGCGGTAAATGGTGTTGTGCTTGATCCCGTGGCGACCGTCGCGGTGCTGAACGAAATCGGCGCGCGCAATGCCATCGGGCGGATTGATCTCGTTGAAAACCGCTTCGTGGGGATGAAGTCGCGTGGCTGCTATGAAACTCCGGGCGGCACGCTACTGCTGACGGCGCACCGCGAACTCGAAGCGTTGTGTCTGGATCGCGAACTGGCGCACTTCAAACAGCACATCGGGCTGAAGTACGCCGAGGTTGTGTACTTTGGGCTCTGGTTCACGCCGTTGCGCGAGTCGCTGCAGTCATTCGTAAAAAGCTCACAGGACGATGTGAATGGCACGGTGACACTGGCTCTCTACAAGGGCAACATTGCGATCGCCGGACGGAAGTCTGAGACGTCGATGTACCGTCCCGACGTGGCCAGCTTCACCATGGGAACGAGCTACGACCAGAAGGATGCGGAGGGATTTATTCGTATCCTTGGATTGCCCGCCCGTTCACGTGCACTGATTCACCAGAAGACCGAGGTAGCGAAGTGAAGATGTGGTCGGGCCGCTTCAGTCAGGAGCTGAACGCGGATTTCGAACAATGGCAGCGATCGTTTCCATTCGACCGCATCCTATTGCCTTACGAGGTGGCGGCGAGCAAAGCGCACGCCGTCGCACTCGCGAACGCAGGGGTTCTCGACAGTGCGGAATTGTCGCTGACACTCGCAGCCCTCGATCAGATCGCGGCTGAGGGAATTCCTTCGGCCGACGATGCATCGATTGAGGACATTCACCACTACGTCGAAAAGCGATTGGTGGAAATCGCGGGCGAAGTGGGCCTTAAGTTACATACCGGCCGCAGCCGCAATGAGCAGATTGCGACCGACCTGCGGCTGTACGTGCGGGCGCAGATCGATGCCGTTTCGGAGTTGCTGGTCGAACTGGCGCAGCAGTTTGTGAACCAGGCCGAGAAGGCCGGCGACGCAGCAATGCCGTCGTATACGCATCTGCAGCGCGCTGAGCCTGTGCTGGTTGCACACTGGCTGTTGGCTTACGTTGAGATGATCGTGCGCGACCTGAGTCGTTTGGCGGATTGCCGCAAGCGGCTGAACCAGTGTCCGCTTGGTTCGGGAGCGGTTGCAGGGACGATTCTGCCTCTGGATCGCGCGCGCCTTGCAAATGCGCTCGAATTTGACGCGCCGACTGCCAACAGCATCGATGCCACCAGTGACCGCGATTTTGCTATCGAGTTCGTGCAGGCTTTGTCGTCGGTCGCGCTGCATCTGAGCCGGTGGGCCGAGGAGTCGATTCTGTTTGCGACCACTGAATTCGGCTTCGTCAAGTTGCCCGAAGGATTTTCGACCGGCAGCAGCGCCATGCCGCAGAAGAAAAATCCGGATGCCCTCGAACTGATTCGCGGCAAGTCCGCCAGAGTGTTTGCCGATGCGACGGCGCTGTTCGTGACAGTGAGAGGACTTCCGCTGGCCTACAACAAGGACATGCAGGAGACGCAGCAACCAGTGTTTGCTGCCGCTCAGCAAGTTGGCAGCATGGCCCGCGTGGCGACAGGATTCATGGCAAGCGTGGCGTTTGACTATGCGTGCATGGAGCAAGCGGCAAGCCGCGGGTTCATGAACGCTCTGGCAGGAGCTGCGTATCTGGTTCGAAGAGGAGTTCCGTTTCGCCATGCGCACGAGATGATTGGCAAGGCCGTTCAGCTCTGTGTCGAGAAGGGTTGCGAACTCGATCAGCTCTCCCGGGAAGACTACGCGAGCTGCGGCATCGTGGCCGACGCTGCGTTTTATGAAGCATTGCAGTTGCAACAAGTTTTAGCCATACACGACGTGCCGGGTGGTACTGCTCCTTTGCAGGTTCGGGCGGCGTTAAAGAAAGCGAAGGAAACACTCTCGATCTATGCAGGAGCCGACCATGTTTGCGCGTAATGCGACACTGCCCGATGCGATGGCTATCGAGCAACTTATCCGGATCCACGTTGGCGACGGGACTTTACTCGGACGGTCCCTCGCCGAAATCTGCGAAAACATCCGTGACTTCGTTGTGATCGAGCACAAAGGCGAAGTAGTGGGATGCGGCGCATTGCACCTTTACGGTATGCACCTCGCGGAAGTACGCTCCATCACCATCGGCAAGAAGGCCAAAGGCAAAGGCGCCGGCCGGATGCTGATCGATGCGCTGCTGGCCGAATCTGCGCGCCAGAGCGTGACTTGCGTGTGTTTGTTCACCCGCATCCCTGACTTCTTCGGCAAGATGGGATTCACGGTTGTGGACAAGGAACTCTTGCCCGACAAAATGTACAAAGACTGCCTGCGCTGCCCACGCATGCACGCGTGCGACGAAATCGCCATGTACATGGGCGAACTGCCGGAGAAAACCGTGCTCTCGACCTCTCCTCATGCTGTGCAGTATTACCCGCAACTCGTGCAACTGCAATCTTAGACACGCTCAGGCTCGATCTGTGCTTCGCCGCCCGGCACCCTGCGGCGAAGTACCGCTCCCAGTGCCACCCAGAGAGCGAGTGCGACCCATTCGTAGAGACTGAAGTGTCCCGGAGCCTGAGGCAGTACTTTCATCAGGATCATGAGCGATGTCACCAACAATCCGGTTAGAGCGGCGGTACGCCCAAGAGATGAAGGCCGCATTCGCAGGAAAGCAGCGCAGGAGGCCATCCATCCCAGTGCCGCAGCCAGCGAACCGACTTCGGTAATTGGAATCAACAGCGACTGTCCGCCAAACATCAGCACGGCGGTCGCAATACCGATGCAAACCACCGCCGTCGAGGGCGTACGATTTGTCGGATGCACGTGTCCCAGTCGAGGATCAGCTAGTCCTCTCCGGCCGAGGGCAAAGAGCATTCGACTGGCAGCCACCAGGTTGCCATTGAACACTTTCATGAGCGACAGCAGAGCGGCCGCCATGATCACCCTGACAATCCACTCTGATCCCATGGCCCGCTCGAACGCTACCGCGGTGGCGAATCGCTCATGCACTAAGCTCTGCCAAGGAGCCACGTAGCCAACTGCGGCGATGACAGTCGCATAAAACGTGGTACCAACCAAAATCGCCAGCAGAATTGCTAGCATGAACTGACGCGGCTCGAAGTCGCTGCTGGCCTCCTCTGAAGCCTTGCCGATTGATTCAAAGCCGGTCATGAAATAGGGAACGATTTGCAGGACAAGAAAAATTGAAATCATCGCCGGCCCACTGAACAGCGGCCTGAAATTGGCAGCCGAGCCATGACTTGCGCCAGCTCCGACGAATCCCAACGTCAGGGCGATCACCGCAAACGTCGTCCAGTTCTGGAAGGAAGCACTCAATCGGATTCCGCGATAGTTCAACAGGGTCAGAAATCCAGTGAGTGCAAGGCCGATGATCAGGTGGGGAAGATACACTGGCTTTTCCGCGACTCGATATAACTCAATGGAATTGAGGGCAGGGAAGAGGTAGCCCGCGATGCGTCCGATCGCAACCGCTTCCCAGGGGCAGACGATGTAATACGCCAGCAGCATCGTCCAGCCAGTTGCAAAACTGACGGACCGCGGAAAAACTGCCGCAGTGTAGGCAATCTCGCCAGCAGCATCGGGCATCGCCCGCACCAGTTTCCCATAAACAATTCCGATCGGGAGCAACACCGCGCCGCCAATGGCGAACCCAATTACCGCCCCTAAGGGCCCGCCGCGCGTGAGCCAGTCATCCATCACGACCAGCCAGCCGACGCCGACCATGGTGCCGAAGCCGAGCGAAAAGAAATCTGCCAGCCGGAGCTTGCGAGCCAGAGAAATCATGGATGTGCGAGGATACCGTGTCTGTCAACTCGAGAGCGCGATCACTCGCGCGTCATGCCTTCAGGTAGGGCAGCATCTGCTTGAATTCCTGGGTTCCCGAACACCGCAGCAGTTCGTAAATCATCATTTCGGTGGTGGAAATTACTGCGCCGCAGCGCGCATGCGATCAATCCCGATGTCCCAGTTCCAGCGGACGCGCGAGCCAATGGCATCGGAGGCCACGTGCACCAGGTAGCCATCGTTCAATGCGCCCAACGCGGTCTGCATCACGCAAATATGCGCCTCCATGCCACAGAGCAGAACGGTGTTCCGGTTGCCCTGCAGCGACTTCAGCGCAGAACGAAAATCATTGCTGCCGAAACAACTGAAATCGAGCTTGTCGATGGAGTGCACCTTGCCCATCAGTGATGCGATTTCGGGAACGACTGCTCCGAATCCCTGGGCATATTGCGTGGTGACCACCACCGGAATCTCCAGAACGTTGGCGAGGCGGACCAAGAGCTGCGAGTTCTTGATCAGTTCGTCCTTGTTGAAGATTGGCGGCAGCAGCTTCTCTTGGATGTCGACCACTACTAGAGCGCACTGTTCGGCTTGCAGAAGTTGTCGTGCCACGTCGGTGGCGTCGGTAGGAAAGGCAGCGGTACCCACGGAAGATGTCATAGGGCCCTCGTCAAAGAAAGAAGATGTTGCTCATTTTAGCGCGGCAGTGAGTTTGGCGCAGTGGGAAATGCCAGTCCAGCGGATGCCGGAGTCGATTCGCAGTATGCGCCCGTCTCGGCGTGTTGACGCTCGCGCGCAATAGCACATAAAATCAATGTAGCGGCAAGCACGCTGCGCTCGCAGCAGCCGTATTTGCTGCCCCTTCGTTCAACGGTAGGACAGCCGCCTCTGGAGCGGCATATCGGGGTTCGAATCCCTGAGGGGCAGCCATAATTTTGTCCAGTCGACTCCTGACGGATTCCGCCACACTGCTCATCACCGTGGAAGACTTAAGCTTGCTGTTAGAGTAGTGAAAGGCGCTACCAGCTGCCTCCAGTACATTTCATTCGACCGCTGCTACGTCCATGTTCTATTCAACTGACGACCTTCGCATCAAGTGGATCAAAGTCGTATTGCCGCCCGTTTTCCTGGAGGAAGAACTTCCTACCACCGAAAAGGCGTCGGCTACGGTTCATCAGGCCCGCGAGCAAATTGCTAATATCCTGCGCGGTGAGGATCGGCGTCTGCTGGTGGTCGTCGGCCCCTGCTCAATCCACGACACTAAGGCGGCCCGTGAGTATGCCCATCTGCTAAAGAGCGCGATCGACGCCCACAGCAAAGAACTGCGCATCGTGATGCGCGTCTATTTTGAAAAGCCGCGCACTACCGTCGGTTGGAAGGGACTGATCAACGATCCTTACCTTGATCAGTCTTACAAAATCAACGATGGTCTGCGACAGGCGCGCCACCTGCTGCTCGACCTCGCGGAGATGGGCGTGCCCGCGGGGACTGAATTCCTCGACATGATCACGCCGCAATACGTTGCCGGGTTGGTAAGTTGGGGAGCCATCGGCGCGCGCACGACGGAGAGCCAGATACATCGGCAACTGGTGTCAGGACTTTCTTGCCCGGTGGGATTTAAGAACGCGACGTCGGGCGATATTCAAATTGCCGTCGAAGCTGTACTGTCAGCCGCGCAGCCGCATACCTTTCTGGGACATACGAAGCACGGACAGTCGGCGATCTTCGCTACGAATGGTAACCCCGACTGCCACGTTATCTTGCGTGGCGGGCGCAATAGCGTCAACTACACTGCCGAGGCTGTGGCCGCGACGTCCGACAAACTGGAGAAGGCCGGCCTGCGACCTAACGTCATGATCGATTGCAGCCACGCCAATAGCAACAAAGACCACACTCGGCAGGGAACGGTCTGCGAAAACGTCGCACGTCAAGTCGCCGACGGAAATCGGAATATCGTCGGACTCATGCTGGAAAGTAACCTGGTCGCAGGTGCACAGAAGCTGATACCCGGTCAGCCACTGAAACACGGCCAAAGCATCACCGATGCGTGTATGGGTTGGGCCGAGACCGAGGAACTGCTCACCGAACTGGCGAAAGCGGTGGATGCAGGACGCCAGTGACCCCGGCAGAGTGAACCTCCCGTGTCGTGGCGATTTGACCCCCCTCCCCCCGTCCTTCAAATTCCTTGTTTTCATGGCGTTAGCGGGATCTAACCGCAAGTACATGATAACAAAGTTAGTTATAGGTAAAGTCCTGATCTGTAAGGAGTTGAGTGACACTCGAAGCCGCTGATTGGCAGTGATCCAGTGCAAATTTTCAAAGAGCGCGAGTGCGAGCCGCAGTCTAAGTGCGGAGGGGCCGAGACACAAATATCCCTTCCCTCACTATGGTCATCTTTATGCAAAGAGACGAAGCGCGAAAGGGCACAGGTCACGTGGCAGTGTGATAAGAATTTCGCGCCGAGGGCGGGCACGGAAGCTGCGTGCCATCTCTATGCGATCGGAACGCCGAGTTCGTCTGACCTGCGCTGCCTGTGATGCCAGAGATAGGTGGCACATAATATCGCTGCGCACGTAAGTATGACAATGTACGACCAGACAAGAGGCCTGCCCGATTCCAAATTCGCAACTTCGACCGGTAGTGAGAGCACCGCGACCCTGCCTGCTTGCCGAACTTGAATGGCGAGCCAGCGCGCACCGGGAGTGTCGAGATCCAAATCCGCGCTCAATAGCAGCTTGTTTTCCGCTCCACGAGTTGCCCTGACTTGCTGAATTGGGTCATCCACGGGAGGCCGATTGCCCAAGGCAAAATCAACCTGGCTATCGAGCAAAACTTCATGGCTATCTAGGTCTTGCACCAATACGCCAAAGGTTGCCGGCCCGGCGGGAATGTCGCCCGACGGGCCATAAACCGCGACGGCGAATGGCCCGGATTGATGCGAGAAACGTAGAACCTGGTCATCATCGTCGGTCGAAAGCTTGGACATCCAAACGAACCCAGCGGCCGTCAATGCGAACAACATCAAGAATGAAGCGACTTCGCTCGACCGGGGAGTGAAGTGGCTCCTGAACGTGTCGGCGGCTGAGACATGCCGCGAAGACGCGGAGACCGCCATCGTGGCCTCACTTCGACCGAGAGCCGGCGTTGCGACAAGTCCTTTGCTTCGCGACAGACACTGAACGGCGATTAACACTGCAGGAACAATGAAAGCCAGCGACCCGATCACCCACATCATTGCGCCCGCCGCAGCCTGATCTTCCTGGGGGGTCAAACCAAATAAGCTAGGCCCGGCCGCATACGATGGATAGAGAGTCTTGTCGGCGAAAACAAGCACAGCTGACAATGCTGTGTTCTGCAAATCGGCGATCACGAGGTACGGTACCATCGCCCAACGTGGCCATCGAGCTTGACTAGGCCAAGGCTGAATTACTGGCCACCAGAAAATGATCGACGCGAAGAAAAAGCATGCGTGCTCGACCTCATGCCAGAAATTCGACCGCAGCGCGAATTCATAGGGCGCGGGCACGTGCCAGGCAAACATCACCGTTCCCATGAGCAACAGTGCAGTTACGGGATTGGTCAGGGCCAGGCCGGTGCGTTGCGCCTGCGGCCAATTCAGGAATGGACCAGCGAACTCTCGTGCGGCGAAGCGAGGTATACCGCGCACGATCGGGATGAGAGGCTCGCCCAGCAAGATTAACGGCGGCGCCACCATCATCAGCATCATGTGCTGCAACATGTGAGCGGTGAGGATGAACGGACCGAACGTATCCAGAGGCGATGCGAGAGCGAACCATACGGCGAACAGTCCTAACATAAAGCTCCCTATTCTCCATCTGGGGAGATAGGGATACCCGGCGCGCCGCAAAAGCCATGCACCGCGCAGGTAGGTCAGCGCGGTCAACACCAGCGCGTAGGTCGCCACCGGAGGAATCGACCACGAACGCAATACGGCTTGAACGATGGGTTGCACGGCGCGTCAGAAGTTCTCCAAAGGCTTCACCAAAGAGTTCAGGGTTAAAGTCCCTGATATTAATCAGTCACAAATTTGTGGTGCCGCGCGGACTAAAGTCCGCGCAGGATGACAAAAATAAACGATTCATCGGCACGACTAAAGTCGTGCCCTGATACAAAACCATCGCGGAAATGAGTCTTTCCGCAAGCTGAAGCCGTGCCCTTTCAAAACTGCGAAGCTGGTGAATAGTCCGTTCACAGTTTCCTTATTGGTTAGCTGCTGGAGTCGAAGCGGGTTGATGAACATCGGCTTGGGACGCATCCCGTGCAGGCGGACGATTCGGTGGGTGCAGTGTCTCGAGGAACGACACCAGGGCTGTGACCTCTGCCGGATTCAGGTTCTTGCCATAGGCCGGCATATTGCCGCCACCCTGGATTACCTGGCGCACTAGTTGGTCATGCGTGAGCGTGGTGGCGACCGAGTCCAATGCCGGCCCGCGTAAGCCGCCAGATCCTCCAATCGAATGGCAATTGCGACACTGCTTACCTTGGAAGACGAGTGCACCTTGCCGCTGTAGCGGTGTACGTCCGCTTAGAAACGAAACTGGCAAAGGATCGCCACTCCAGGCGTCCATGATGGGGCTCCACGGCGAATAAGTCGCGAGCTTAGTAAATGTGGCGAGCGAAACCGCTACCAACAGTAAGGTGACGACTGCCACCGGTCTGCGCCGCCAACTCTTCTCGCCTTCGCCCGATAGAAACGGAAGCAGAATCAGGAACCCGATCACGACTACCGGTCCGATCAACAGGGCCGGAGTTTCCATCTCAGGCGGCAGCAGCGCCAGCATTGCATAGAGCCACAAAAAGAAGAAGTCGGGCTTCGGTATGGTCTGAACGATCGTTGGATCGGGATATCCTGTGGGCCCGAACGGTCCGAAATAGGCGGCGCACGCCATGATGGCGACAATGATGGCAGCAGAGAAAAGCAGGTCCTTCCAAATCGCCGCCGGGACGAAGGGCACACCGTCCTTCTGCAGCAACTCGTGGTATTCCTTTTCGTAGGTGGCGCGGCGCACGACGCGGCCGGGCATTGGCCATTCGTTGATGCCGAGCTTCAGCACCATCAAGAGGTGCAACGACACGAACCCGATCAGCAAGCCAGGAATAACAAAGACGTGCAGTGCGAAGAAGCGCGAAAGCGTTGCGCCCGCGATGATGGGCCCGCCTAACAACATGTGCACGGCCTGCGCGCCAATCAGCGGAACGCGGCTGGTGATCGAGGCACCGATGCCGAGTCCCCAGTAGGCGTCCTGGTCAAAGCGTAGAACCTGCCCGGTAAACGCCATGCCCAGAGTCATGAGGAGCAGGAACACGCCAACGATCCAAGTGAGCTGGCGCGGAAACTTGTAGGCACCGAACAAAAATACCTGGCACATGTGGATGAGCACTACGGCGACCATGAAATTTGAGCCCCATCCATGCACCGCGCGCAGGAACCATCCCAGCGTGACTTGATGATTCAGATATTGCAGGCTGTTCCAGGCTTCGCCAGCCGAAGGGACATAAGTCAGCGCCAGCAGAATTCCCGTGACCACCTGGAGGCCGAAGATCGTCAGCGCAGCGCTGCCGAATACGTACCACCAGCTCGCCGATTTGCGCGGCACCGGATGCGACATGGCATCGCGAATCGCGCCGCCGAGTTGCAGGCGCTCATCGAACCATTCGCCGATCTGCTTCAGCCTTGACATCCGCGTCTCCTTGCGGCGAGGCTCGCGGAGGTCGAAAGCGTTGGCAGTTGCCCGGTCTCAATCAGTAGCTTGCCGTTTTCTACCTTGTACGGATACTCGAACAGCCCGCGCGGCGGCGGACCCGACGCGCGCGAGCCGTCCTGGTAGTACACGCCACCGTGACAGGGGCACATGAACAAGCCCGATTGTGGAAACCAGCGCACCGGGCATCCCAGATGCGCGCAGTTGACGGCGAACACCTGAAACTTCTCACCCTTGGACGCGGCGCACCCAGCAGGGAATGTGGTCGGTGTCTCCGTCGGCAAATGAGGTGATTGGGTTTGTGAACTTGGCCAGTCGCGTCTGGCCCTCGGGGAATTCGTCGAGGTCGCCGAGCGTAATCCAGCGCTTATACTGTCCGCGGTCTCCACCGAGGATAGGCGAAACTAGGTAACCGATAATCGGCAACGCCAGCACGGTGACGGCGAGGCCGTTCAGCAGCAGTCCGATCTTGGTGAACAAGGCGCGACGTGACAGCTCACCAGTGCTAGTAGAACCGTTCGCGACTTCAGGCGGTTCGCTCAATGAGCACCTCTGGGAGAGGATGGAGTTGCGGTTGAGATGCTAGATGAGCGATTGGGCCGCTGCGACGCCAGCCACGCGACAACGTCAGTAATTTCCTGGTCACTCATTGGGTGTCCAGCGACGTTGCCGCGCCAATCGGGCGCATCAAAGTCAGGACGACCGGTAATGACAATGGTGCGCAGGCCTTGGTCGGTGATCAGGGTGAGATAAGACTTGTCCACGACGGAACCTGCCTTTGGGCCGCCTGTTCCGCCATCTCCATGACAGGAAGCGCAATAGTTCGAATAGATCGCTTGACCGCGCGAAGGGTCGCCGGGCGTCTTCGCAGCGTAAGGTGGCGCGACGTCTCCACCCAGCGCGTTGGGCTTGCTCCAGCGTTCGCGAATGCCGTGGACGATGGCGTTAACCTGCTCGTCCGTCAGCATTCCACCTTCTTTTTGTGAGAATGCCGACATGGCCGTGCCCGGACGGCCCTTCGAAATAGTCGAACGCAGCGTGTCGTCATCAACGATCGCGAGATAGACGGGGTCGGAAAGCATCATCGCCGGCCCGCTCTTGCCGTCGGCACCGTGGCAACCGGAACAATTCTGGTTAAAGAGGACTACGGGGTCGAGCACCGAATCCGGACGTGGAACCTCGGGACCGGGCGCCGGTTTGCCCGGCAGGTGCGAACAGCCGACCAGCCATGCAACCGCGAGCAACGTGATCGCGACTCCACTGCGTCGCAAGCTCATTGCTGAGGGCCCTCGTGGTCGCGGGAATGCATAATGCCCGGAGCTTCCAGACCAGCGCGAACGGCCAGAGGCAGGTTCTCGGTGGTCCACACTTTGTTTTGACGCACCACGACCAAGCCGGCCACCACTCCAAAAGCGACCTGAGAGGCGGCGAACCAGACCCAGCTGATCTTTTCGTCGAGCAACGGATTCA
>CAVVNW010000002.1:0-177209 GCA_963749635.1 uncultured Acidobacteriaceae bacterium | reverse complement strand
CCAGAACCTGGTACAGCAATCCTGTCCACAAGAGGGGTGCGATGATTCCACCGAGCACGATGGGACGGGTGGGGAGCATGGGCAGCATTGCCCCGTAGAGCAGTCCCACCAGCAGGCACATGGTCAGGTGCAGTGCTAGCGCGAAGAGAAGCCATCCCGGATGAAATCCCAGGAGGGCGTCCATCGACGGGACCGCCGGGGCGGCATACAAACTACCTGCAAGCAAATTGATGGGATACCAAATGCTGTGAAAGAAGATGAGGCCATAGAGCATGGCGAGCAGGGCCATGGCCACTCCACCGGCCAGCCCACCTTTCACGCCGGCAGATATGGGATAAATCTTTAGCGGCAGCCACGCGCGGGGAACATCCTCGGCTATCTGTAATCGTGCGACTTCGGGAATGGTCGCGACGACAGGTGCCGCTTCGATCAGTACCGGAATCTCTTCGTGATGCTCATGCGGCAGTACCTGCCGGAACCATCCGACCGCGCCGAAAATCCAAAACACTGCACCAAGCACGCTGACCCAGGCGCTAGTGAGTAACCCAGCGAAAATCAATGCCAGTCCCACAGCAAACACAAACGGCCATGCCGTCGGAGCGGGCATGACAACAAACTCCGTCGCTTCGCGTTGTTCCAAGCCCGTCATTGCGCTTCCTGAATCTCCCTAGGGCTGCCGAGCGGACTAAAGTCCGCGTGGCATATAGAAATGGGCCACTTATCGGCACGACTAAAGTCGTGCCCTTTCAAATACCCCTAAAACTCGGTCTATCGTGCGATGACGTATACCACCGTAAGTACGACCACCCACACCGCATCAACGAAGTGCCAATACAACGCGAAGACGCCGATGCGTTCGGCGTGCTCTTGCTTCACCTTGCCGAACAGGGCGAAAACCATCACGATCGATAAGCCAGTCAAACCAATCAATACGTGCGATAAGTGCAAGCCGACGAGTGAATAAAATGTGGTTCCGAACAAACTTGAACTGATGGTCAGCCCGTGTTCATAGATCAGCGCGTACCACTCGCGAGCTGTGCCCAGCACGAAAATCGCCCCCAGTGCGATGGTGGCGAACCACCATCCCGCGAACAGCTTGGTATTGCCGCGTTCGATAGCGCGCTCCGCCCGCACGATGGTGAAACTGCTACTGAATAACGCGATGGAGATGAAGATGGGGACCTCGAGCACCTCGCGCGGCGTCGGTCCGTTGAGGCTCTTGCCGGCGTAATACAGATACGCGACCACAAAGATGCTGAAGATCGCCGACTCCGCCGCGATCAGGCACCACATGCCCACCCGGCCGCGCAGCTGGTGCCCGAGTGGCATTTCGTTTTGCGGTACGCCGATTGTGGATGCTGCCAATCCAACTCTCCTTTATTCGTACTTCCAGTCCGGATCTTCGGGATGCTTCAAGTCCCACAGCGGCCGGCGACTCCGCACCACAGGGATCGTGGCGAAGTTGTAATCCGGGGGAGGGGAAGTAGTGGACCACTCCAACGTCCAGGCGTCCCACGGATCGTTGCCTGCCGGCTTACCTTTGAAGTACGACCACAGGAAATTCACCACCCAGCACAGGATTCCGGCAATCTGGAAGATCACGCCGATGGAAATAATGAGGTTCCAGACTTCCCACCCGCGGCCGGCCTCGTAAGTGTAAATACGGCGCGGCATGCCTAACACTCCGGGGATGTGCATGAAGTCGAAGGTCAGGTGAAAGCCAATCAAGAACAGCCAGAAATGCCACTTGCCAAGTGTCTCGTTAAACATGCGGCCGCTGACTTTGGGAAACCAGTAGTACAGCGCCGCGAAAATAGTGAAGACCAATCCGCCAATTAAAACGTAATGGAAGTGGGCCACCACAAAGTAGGAGTTACCCAGTTGCCAGTCGAATGGCGAGGCCGACAGCATGATGCCGGTCAAGCCAGCGATTAGAAATTGGAACAGGAAAGCGACACAAAACATCATCGGCACGGTGAAGCGAAGCTTTCCGCCCCACATTGTTCCCAGCCAGTTAAAGATCTTGATCCCGGTGGGAACTCCGATCGCCATGGTCGTGGCGGTGAAGAATGCATTGGAATAGGACGTCATTCCGATGGTGAACATGTGGTGCGCCCACACGCCCAGGCTGAGGAACCCGATGCTCAGCGTCGCTGCCACCATGATGGCGTAGCCAAAGATCGGCTTCCGCGAAAAAACCGGAATGATCTCGGACGCTATGGCGAATCCAGGAATGATCAGCACATAGACTTCGGGATGGCCGAAGATCCAGAAAAAGTGCATCCAGATAACCGCCGAGCCGCCCGCTTGGGTGTCAAAGAAATGTCCGCCCAAGTAGCGGTCGATCAGCAGCATGATCTGCGCGGCGGTGAGGGGCGAGATTACGATCAGCACCATCGCCGCCATTACCATGTTCAGCCACACAAAGAGGGGCATGCGATTGAGCGTCATGCCTGGGCAACGCATGCACAGGACTGTGGTCACGATGTTGAGGGCGGTTCCGATGCTGCCGAATCCGCTCACCAGCAATCCGATTGTCCAATAGTCGGTACTGTGCCCCGGAGAGAACGCCTTCGCGGTCAGCGGCGCGTAGGCAAACCATCCCACGTCGGGAGCGCTGCCTGCGCCATACAACCCGCCGCCGCCGATGAAGCTGAAATACAGGATGATGCCGCCTAATGCGCTCATCCAGAAGCTCCAGGCGTTGAGCCGGGGGAACGCCATGTCGCGCGCGCCGATCATGAGGGGCACGAAGTAATTCGCAAAGCCGAATAGCAGCGGCATTCCGACGAGGAACACCATGGTCGTGCCGTGCATGGTGAATAGCTGATTGAAGGTCTGCGGAGAAACAAAGTGGTTATTCGGGATGGCCAACTGAATCCGCATCGCTGTGGCTTCGAGGCCCGCGATCACCAAGAAACAAAATCCCATAGCCGATGTACATCAGCCCGAGCTTCTTATGATCGACGGTAACGATCCACTCGTGCACGCGGTCGAACAGCGGCCGCGTCATCGTCTCGGAAGGCGGAACGAACATCGGCTTCGAAATGGAGTCACCATTCAGCATCGCTCAAACAGTCCCTCAGTGCAGCGTCATCAAATAGGCAGTTACGGCGTTGACTTCTTCTTCACTCATTTGCATGGCAGGCATCAGACAGCCGGGCTTGATGGCGTCTGGGTCCTTAATCCACATCCGCAAATTCTCAGGCGTGTTAGCAGTAGCCCCTGACGCGATAGTCTCGCGCGTCATCAAGTGTGTCAGGTCAGGTCCAAACTTACCTTTCGCGTCGGTGCCGGCGATGGTGTGGCAATTTACACACGCCGTGGATTCGAACACGCGGCGCCCCTGCGCGACCGAATCAAGTTCGGTCGCAGGCCGCTTCTGACTGGCGATCCACTTGTTGAAGTCTTCGGGCGAATCCACCACGACCCGCAGCAGCATCTTGGCGTGCTGCGTGCCGCAATATTGTGCGCACTGGCCAACGTACACGCCAGTTTCATGCGGATCGATCCACATGCTATTAACGCGGTTCGGAATGAGGTCAGTCTTCCCGGCGAGTTTGGGTACCCAGAAACTATGGTCCGTATCGGCCGACATAAGAGTGATATGGGTAGGTGTGGATGATCCGATCGCTGACCGGGACATGCAGTTCGTTGGCCGTGACAAACCCCTGGCCTGGATATTGAAACTCCCACCAGAACTGGTGGCCGATGGCGGTAATCTCCGTGGTGCCCGCCGGGAATTTCGCGTCTTCGATCGCATGTATGACGCGTGCGGCGGCCAGAAACAGCACGACCACGATTAAGACCGGTATCACCGTCCACGCGAGTTCCATCTGGTTGCTGCCGTAAATTTGCGGCGGCTCGCGATCGTCATCGCCGGAGCGCCGTCGGAACTTGATCACCGCGTACGCGAGCAGCGTAAACACGACTACAAAGATCAACCCGGTTACCGCCAGCACAAACAGCGAGAGATGGTAGATGGAGTCAGCGGGAGTCGAGGCAGGGAGCAAAGATATTGGGGGTCGCAGGATCGCGAGTCGCGTTGTCGGCCCACGCTTTTACCGCAACGAATGCCAGCAAGGTTTCGAAGCCCACGAGCCGAGCAGCTTTCGTAAGATTCAGCTTTCAAAACCGCGCTCCCCACTGTGCTAACCGGCGATAGCGAATCGGACGACAAACCAGAGCTTCCGCAATCGGCCAGTCCAATTGCGATCTGCGAATCCGATCAAAAACAGCGTTAAAGAAGCGGCGATCGCCCCACTCTGATGACCGCCAGCAATTCTTGCGAATGTCGGGATGATTGCTTCCCATAGGGCAGGTTGTCAAGGGGGACGCTGAATCGTCACAAATTCAGGAATCGGAGCTCCTGCAATTGGTGAGTAGAAGTGCGCACGGAATCGATGGAATAGAAGCGAATCGAAATACTTCGCGCCAAATCGGAGGACGATATTGTAGACTCATGCGACAAACTGCGCGGCCTGCGGAGAGTAACCTGACGGCTGCATCTCAAAGTTGGAGTCGTGAATGAAGGTACTCGCCATCGACGTAGGCGGAACAAATGTAAAGCTCCTGGCTTCAGGACACGAAGCGCGACGCAAGTTTGCCTCCGGTCCCAAGATGACGGCCAAGCTGATGGTCGATGAAGCGCGCAAAGTCGCCGCCGATTGGAAGTACGACGTGGTTTCTATTGGCTATCCCGGGCCGGTACTCGACGGACGCATTCTGGCGGAGCCGCACAATCTCGCCAAAGGCTGGGCCGGATTCAACTTCGAGAAAGCCTTCGGCTGTCCGGTCAAAGTCATCAATGACGCAGCCATGCAGGCCCTGGGCAGCTATAAAGGCGGAAGAATGTTGTTCCTCGGCCTCGGCACCGGCCTCGGTTCGGCGATGATCATCAATGGAACGCTCCAACCGATGGAACTAGCTCACCTGCCTTATCGGAAACATACGTATGAAGACTACGTTGGTCTTCGTGCCATCAATAAGTATGGCAAGAAGCAGTGGCGTAAGAACGTCGCCGATGTAGTAGCGAAGTTGTCCGCTGCTCTCGAGCCCGATGACGTCGTTCTCGGAGGCGGCAACACGAAACTTCTGAAGGTACTTCCTCCGAAATGTCGCGCGGGCAATAACGCCAATGCGTTTGTGGGAGGCTTCCGCCTTTGGGAGGACGGAGCCGAACAATCGGCGCCGCCGGCCGTTTCCGATTGCCCCCGGTCGTCCCGCCGCGACCAAATCCAGCGGCAACAAAAAGGCGCAGAGCCTGACAACCTTGAGACTTTAGTTTCAATGAGCAGGCAGCGCGATTTACATGCCTCCCGATACCAATAGAAAGTGTGAGAGTGCCGACAACGAGGCGGTTGATCGATCGCACGACCTGGTTGTAGAGATCGAAGAAGCCTGCAACCGCATCTACGGACTTGTACGGCAAACGCCTGTGGCCCGATTACCGCGCGATCCGCGAGTGCCTTTTTCTACGCGCGCTTTCGCCAAGCTGGAACAACTTCAAGTCACGGGCTCCTTCAAGCTGCGTGGAGCGACTAACAAGATACTGAGCCTCTCGCCTGACGTTGCTTCAGCCGGTGTTGTGACTTCTTCAACGGGGAACCACGGTTTGGGCGTCGCGGCTGCCGCAAAATTCAAGGACATCGACGCCGAGGTGTTTCTCTCGTCGCAAGTCCCCGAGGCCAAGTGGAAGAAGATCGAAGGCTACGGGGCGCGCATCCGTATGGTCGGCGACAATCCCCTTGATGCCGAAATCGCTGCGCGCGCCGCTGCTGCGGAGTCCCATCGGACCTACGTGTCGCCTTACAACGACTGGCAGGTGATCGCCGGGCAGGGAACCATAGCCGTAGAGTTGCTTCGGCAGATCGACGGTCTTGATGCCGTCTTCATTGCCACGGGCGGTGGAGGCTTGATCAGTGGCATCGGGACTTACCTTCGAGCACTGTCTCCTCAAACGGAGGTTGTGGGTTGTTGGCCTGAGAACTCCCGTGTGCTCTACGAATGTCTTGGCGCCGGGAAGATCATCGAGTTTCCGGAAAGCTACACCGTTTCTGAAAGTACCGCCGGAGGAGTTGAGCCGGGCTCCATCACGTTCGAGTTGGCCCGGGCCGTGATGCATCGTGCAGTCCTGGTGTCAGAGGACGCTATTCTCGACGCCATGCGATGGGCGCGCGAAAGAGACTGGATCATCGAGGGCTCCGCGGGAGTTGCGCTGGCGGCGTTCTTTAAAGAGGCCGGTCGGTATGCGGACAAGAGCGTAGCCATCGTTTTCTGCGGCGGCAATTTGTCGCCCGAAGTCGAAGCCCGTATGAAGTAAAAGTTGAATGGGGAAAACGAATTGTTCGGTCACGCTATCGTTCGCCGGCCCGGAAGGAACTTCGCTGAAGGCCTGACTTCGGCCGAACTGGGCGCGCCTGATGTTGGCCTTGCTCTGGCGCAGCACGAAGCATATTGCCGCGCGCTCGAAGACTGCGGGCTTGAACTCCTGCGCCTGCCGCCCGACCTAAAGCATCCCGATTCGACGTTCGTGGAAGACACGGCAGTGCTCACGAGCCGGTCGGCGATTCTCACCCGCCCCGGCGCAGACTCGCGACTCGGCGAAGTGGCGGCGATCCACAAAGCGATTCAGCCGTTCTATTCGGGCATCCACGGAATCCAGGCACCAGGGACACTCGACGGCGGAGATATTTGCGAAGCCGGTGCTCACTTTTTCATCGGCCTTTCCTATCGCACCAACGAAGAGGGTGCTCGTCAGCTCGCCCAATTCGTCGCCGCCGATGGCTTTACTTCGTCCACCGTCGACATTCGTGGCATGCATTCGATCCTGCATCTTAAGAGCGGCATCGCTTATCTCGATAACAATGTTCTCGTCGTCATGGACGAACTTGCGGGCAGGGAAGAGTTCCGCGGTTACGACGTAATCCGCGTGGCTTCCCACGAAAGCTATGCTTGCAACTGCGTTCTGGTGAATGATCGCGTGTTGGTCCCCGCAGGATTTCCGCGTCTGCAAGGTGAACTGACTAGTCGAGGTTACTTGCCGTTAGCGCTCGATATGTCGGAGTTCCGCAAGATGGATGGCGGACTGAGTTGCCTATCGTTGCGCTTCTGATCGGGGATTGTCGAGTACAGGCGCCTCCGAATTTAGTCTCCGTAGCGAAGCTCAAGTCCGTGATGATCTTAATGTCTTGCAGTCATATCTGCGCGGCCGTGGCCAGAAGAGCCGACAGATGTCCCCCGTTTCCATGTTCCGAGGTCGACCTGTCACGGAGCGGGTAAGTCCATGCGGAGGAAAGTGCCGTCTTTGGTCCCAAAATGTGCTAATGTTTTGCAATCCTTAATTGCGTAGTGCTAACTTGCACTATTCGCAGAAGTTAAACAGCCATACGCAGGTGGGACGAGCGGCGCCCAGGTCACCCTGTGGCTGCACGGCACTTTGGGCGCGATGTTTCGGGGGCCCCTTAAGCATGAAACGCGCCACGATTCTTGTCGCTGTCGTGACTTTCCTTTCGGTCTGCAGCTTGGCCCAGGATCGCGCCCTCATCTCTGGCGATAGCGAAGACAAACAAGATACCCCGGTTCCCGGCGTAAAGATTACCTTGCGCAACGAATCCCTGCGGGTCGATCGGACGACCACCACCAACTCCGACGGACTCTACTTTTTCGCCGAAGTCGTTCCTGCTGAGGGCTACGTCATGACAGCCTCAGCGCCCGGTATGGACTTTGCCCCGCAGAGCGTGAAATTCGACGTCGAAGTGGGCGAAACCCGCCACGTTCTGCCCTCCTTTGTGGGCGACAAGGCCGCGGTGCCAGTCTCCAGCTTGCAACGGCGCGGCCAATCGGATTTGCCTTACCAAGCCTACATCTATGGGGGTCCCGCGGATCCGCTCGGCATGTCCTCGGGCGATGGAGAGGCCAGTTCGCCCGAGCAGGACAAGAGTTCAGCCCAAACGCCGCCGGCCACTTCGTCGCCGTCCCAACAGCCAAGTCAATCCGGTAAGGCGACAAAACCTCCGTCATCGTCCCCGCAGGGAGCGGTTGAATCATCACGCGTGCCGCTCGATACCATGTCCACTGCCATCAGCACTGTGATTACTGGCAACCAGCTTCGGAACTTGCCGCTGTTCAATCGCAACTTCCTGGCGGTCGGACTGCTGGTTTCCAGCACGCACGATGTCCCGGCCTGGTCCGAATTGAAAGATACGACATTCAGCATCTCCGGCCAGCGTCCTACCTCGAATGCCTTCCTGCTTGACGGAATGGACAATGTCGCCTCGAGCAGCAACCAGGCCATTCCATTTCAAGTAAACGATGCCATACAGGAATTTCGCGTAACTACCGCGAACTCCGATGCGCAGTTCGGACGCAACATCGGCGGCGTGGTGAACATCGTAACCCGGCGCGGCACCGCCAAGTTTCACGGCAGCGTCTTTGGATTCTTCGCTTCGGATTCGATCGATGCCAGCTCGCCTCTCTCCGTTTACAACGGTTCCGGCTTCGATCAGGCGGCCGCATTTGCTGGGCCCGTCAACGCGCCGCCGGCGCCCAACACCAATCCCAACTATTCGCCCATCTATCAGCCGAATTCCTACAACCAGTACGTCAACACCGTGCAAGCCCTGAACGCTACCTACGGCACAACGTACTGCACGTCGCCGAGCGGTACATATGGGACGTCAAACTGCAATCAGCCCTTCGATCCGGCGTCGGTTCTGGCCCAGCATGACAGTCACACGCAGCCATTTTCGTCGCAGCAGTTCGGTGCACAAGCCGGAGGTTCGTTCTTGAAGCGCTGGTATTGGTTCGGTGACTACGAAGGCACGCGCATCGACAATCCGAACCCAATCTTTCGATCGGGTGCCCAGCTCCTATGACCGCAGTCACCTGTCAGATTTCACGGGACTGCCGGGCTATTCGGATGCCGCTCTCGCGCAGTCTGTCCTCTCGCTCTATCCGCAGTCGAATGTAGTGGCCGTGCCGGACGTGCTGGAGTTCTACCAGGGCTACGCTCCCAACTACACCAACGTGAACAACTATCTGGGACGGCTCGATTTTACGCAGTCGGACCATACGGACTGGACATTTCGCTATAACCTGCAAAATCTTAATCAGCTGCACGACGACGAGCTACCCAGCTCCTCAACGTATCCCGGTGATGGTGCGCTGCGGGGCGTGTTGAACCAGAACCTTGTGGGAACGTTTACCCACCGCTTTTCCGACCAATTTACCAATATCATCCGCGGCGGTTTCACGCGCTTTCAAGTGCAGGAGACGCCGCAGGACGCCAACTTCAATGGCTCGCAAATAGGGCTACCAAACGGCGCGATGAGCACCTACCTGCTTTCCGGACTCGACCCGCAATATGCAGGCGCCTGTTGTCCGGGAAGTTCAACGCCCAGTAATGGCGCGTGGGGTGGTTGGTACGACTCCGTGTGGTCTCCGCCTTCGAATGTCCCGGTCATTACACCATCGCTCGACGGACTGTTTCCGTTTGCTCGCATTGGCGCTCCACTGGGCGCTCCCGGAAAACGTCAGGACAGCGAGATCCAATTTGTGGACAACATCGTCTTGTTCAAGGGTAAGCACACCGTGCGAGCGGGAGGGGACTTTCGCTGGCTGCGCAACGTCTTTGACAACAGCGGATTCAGCCGCGGGATGGTGGTGTCTAACGACATCGGCGAGTTCACCTCTGACAGCGAAACCTGCGTGACGTGTTCCGTGGGGGCGTTTACCGAGCCGTCATTCAACTACGCAACTAAGCAGCCCAGCCCTTTCAACATGACTTTCCACTCGCACGCGATTGCCGGCTACGCGCAAGACACCTGGCGGCTGAGGCCGAACCTTACCATCAATGCCGGTCTTCGTTATGAATACTTCTCCACCCCGCATGAGCAAAACTACCAGATCTGGAACTACGACCCGGTGGCCAATGGACTGATCGAGGAAGGCGGAACCCGGGTACAAGACCCTTATGGTGACGTCTGCGGACAGAATCATAGCGGCTGGTACTCGGTTTACGGCGCGACACAGGCCCTCCCTTGGAATTGCAAGCCCACCGGCAACTCTAACTTTCTAGTCTCCAGCAAGACCAATTTCGAGCCGCGAGTTGGTGTGGCCTGGTCCACCCCCAGCGGCGACACGGTTATTCGTGGCGGCTTCGGAATCTTCTACGACCAAATTCCGGCCAGCTTGATCGCGCAGTTAGGATTCAATCGCCCGATAATCCCATCGAAGACCAGCCCTCAAACCGTATACGACCAGAACTTCAATAGCGCCCTGTGCGGTCAAGGCCAATGCGGCATAGGCAACACCACGTTGACGGGCCTGTCGCCGCAAACCTCGTTCTATCAGGCCGCGACCATCCCCTTCGCGTTGAGCGCAATCGACCCTCAGAATTTCCGGAACCCGCTGACCCGGCAGGTGAACGTCTCGGTCGGTCGCCAGCTTACTCGGAGCCTGTCGGCCG
This sequence comes from uncultured Acidobacteriaceae bacterium, assembly GCA_963749635.1. Taxonomy (GTDB): domain Bacteria; phylum Acidobacteriota; class Terriglobia; order Terriglobales; family Acidobacteriaceae; genus DASRAA01. The sequence continues at coordinate 166,741 of CAVVNW010000002.1, read as the reverse complement.
AAGTCGAATACATCGGCAACTACATGGCCAATCTTCCGACTACTTCCAACACAGGCTTCAACAACGAATGGTTTTGCACGGCCTCGGCACAGGGACATGCGAATAAACCGTGCGACGCTTTCAGTTATGTTCCCGTGTTTACTACAGCCAACATCGGATATGGAAACTACAATGCCTTCGTCGCAAGGTTAACAACCCGAGGATGGCACGGCTTCCAGGCGCGAACGTCTTATACCTATTCGAAGGCCCTTGACAATGCTTCCAGCGCCGGAGCGCCTTTAATCCCAGGGCCGCTCATGACTCAGGTGACAGCGCTTGCCCTTCATGGCACCGGAAATCCGTTGCAGTATGCGTTGGGAATCAACTCGGGTACATTCCAGCCGCCTTCAGGAATCTTTGGTCCGGGTGCAATTTCCGCAAACTTCTCGGCATTGACTGGATTACTGACAGCCGGCGTCAACACGACAGGCGCTGGACAAGTGCAGGTGACCCCGTACACGATTCCTCAAGAGCCTTACAACTTCTTGACCAACGACTACGGTCGATCAGATTTTGACCAGACGAATCGTTTCATCCTGGAATACACCTGGGATGTTCCCACTACCAGTCAGTCCAGGTGGCTGACCGGATGGATGCTGAGCGGAGTGTTCATTGCCGAGAGCGGCCAGCCCTTCACCGTCTTCAGCGGCATTGCAGGAGAGCTCACTCAGCGCGTCAACCTGACGGCGCCGCTCACGACGACCGGCAACCCTTACAGTTACATTGGAAATACTTCAGTCAATTTCTCTACCCGGCCTCACTTGCCAAGGCGAGGGCGCGGCATTTTCGCCGTTTGTACTCCAGTCCACAGTCGGCATCAGAGACGGAACTGCGGGGGCCCCGTGCGCGGGCAATTCCTCGCGCAACGAGTTCACCGGGCCGGCATATGTTGATTACGATATGGCCGTCCAGAAAACGTTCAAGCTTCGGGAGGTTGCCGCACTGCAATTTCGCGCCGAGTCCTACAATTTGTTCAACCGTCCGAACTATTACAACCCGATCAGCACCTACAGCCTTGACGGCGTTACGCCGTATTCGCAGTTTGGACAGATCAAATCAGCGCACAATCCGCGGCAGTTCCAGTTCGCGGTTCGCATGAACTTCTGACCTGTTGTGCGACCCGACTAACGATTCGGCGCATTGAACGAATGCTATGTCCTTCGAGAAACAAGTCTTCATCAGTTACGCTCATCTCGACAACGAGCCCCTGACGCCCAACCAGCAGGGCTGGATCAGTCGTTTCCATGCTTCACTTTCAGCGATGCTGAGCATGCGGTTAGGCCGCAAGGCGGAGATTTGGCGTGACATCAAACTTACTGGCAACGATATCTTCGCCGACGAAATCCTCCAACAATTCCCCAAGACCGCCCTTCTGATCTCCGTCCTCACACCGCGTTATGTCGAATCCGAATGGTGTACGCGCGAGGTGAAGGAATTCTGCAAGACCGCCGAGGTTACCGGCGGCGTCCTGGTTGATAACAAATCGCGTGTCCTCAAGATCATCAAGATTCCAGTTTCTGACGAGAACCCCCTGCCTGAGGTAATGAGGCTCGCTCTGGGTTATCCGTTTTATGTTTTCGACGAGCAACAGACACCGCTGGAGCTCGATCCTGCGTACGGCGAGGAATTTACTCAGAAATACAACCTCAAGATGGCCAAGCTGGCCTTCGACGTCGCCCTGCTCATCAAGAAGATGGAGTCGCTGTCTTCTGCTACTGAGGCTACGGTCCAGACCACCCCGGCTGCCGAAAAGCCCGGCGTGTATTTGGCGGATTGCAGCTACGACCGGCGCGAGGACCGCGAAGCCATCGTTTCCGATCTGCGCCTTCACGGCTATCCAGTTCTCGCCGAAGTGCAGCTGCCCACCGAAGAAGCGAACTTCCTCGGCGAGTTGTCGGCCATCATGGGACGTTGCAAATTGTCCGTCCACATTATTGGAAGCAACTATGGCGTCGTACCCGAAGGTCCCAGCGAGAAGTCGCTCACCGTTCTCGAAAACGAACTCGCCATCCAGTACAGCAAGAAGTTCGGGCTCAAGCGGATCATCTGGGTTCCTGCGGGAACCGCTTCCACCTCTCCCCGGCAGCAGGAGTTTATTAATTACCTTCTGCGTGACCCGCAGGCGCAGTTCGGCGCAGACCTCATCACCGGCGACCTGGAAGAACTGAAGGCCGCGATTCACGCCGCATTAAAAAAACTTGAGGCGCCGCAGCCTCCTCCCGCCCCGGCGCAATCCGCCGAGCCTGGGTCCAAGCTCATTTACCTTATTTGCGACGGTCGCGATCGCAAGGCCACCATTCCGCTGCGCAAATATCTGAAGGCGCAAGGATTCGAATCTAATCTTCCGGCCTTCGATGGCGATGCTGCCACTGTCCGCCAGTCGAACCAGGACATGCTGAGCGTTTGCGATGCCGCAGTCGTTTTCTACGGCATCGGAGACGATGCCTGGAAGCGTTCGGTGGACGCCGAAATCCGTAAGACCGCGGGCTATCGCACCAATAAGCCTCCGCTTGCGACTTTCACTTACCTCGCTGAGCCGGCAACCGAAGACAAAACCGATCTGATTGATATGGAGGAGCCTCGGCTCATCAATTGCCTGTACGGATTTTCGGAGTCGGCTGTCGCTGAATTTGTGAACACTGTCTCCGGAAAGGCCAAGCCGTGAGCATCGCGTCCGTAACTGGTGCCAAGTTGGCGAATCCCTTTCCCGGTCTCCGCCCATTCCACGAGAGCGAGCAGCACCTCTTCTTTGGACGCGAAAGCCAGATCGACACCATGATCGACAAGTTGTCCGCCACCCGCTTCCTTGCGGTCGTGGGTACGTCAGGCAGCGGCAAGTCTTCGCTGGTGAATTGCGGTCTGAAGCCCGCTCTGCGTCGTGGTGTGATGGCCACTGCCGGAACCTCGTGGCGCATGGCGCATTTCCGGCCCGGCAGCGATCCCATCAAGGCGATGGCGCAGGCGTTGGTCCAGCCCGACGGACTCTTCCCCAAACCGGAACTGGAGGGCATGGCGGTCGAAGAGATCGTCGAAGCTACGCTCCGCATGAGCAAGCTGGGACTGGTTGACGCCTATGAGCAGGCCCCGTTTAGCGATCTGCCCAAGCTGTTGGTCATCGTCGATCAGTTCGAGGAGCTCTTCCGCTATCGCAATTTGCAGCCGTCATCGGACAGCACGCAGAGCACCGAAGAAAAAGCGGTCGCTTTCGTCAACCTGTTGCTCGAAGCCGCCGACTCGCCGCTCCCCATCTATGTTGTTTTGACCATGCGCTCCGACTTCCTCGGGGACTGCTCTCAATTTTCCGGACTCCCTGAGGCGATCAATCGCGGCCAATACCTTGTGCCCCGCATGTCCCGCGACGAGCGGCGCTCTGCCATCGCCGGGCCAGTCGCTGTCGCTGGAGGAGAAATCAGCCCGGTGCTGCTCACGCGCCTGGTCAACGATGTCGGCGACAATCCTGACCAGCTCTCCATTCTGCAGCACGCCCTCAATCGCACCTGGGCCGAGTGGCAACGAGAAGGCGGCGCTGGTCCGATGGACCTGCCGCACTACGAAGCCATCGGCACCATGGCTCACGCCCTCGACTACCACGCCGAGAAGGCCTACGCCGAACTGAACGGTGACCAGCAGAAAGCAATTTGCGAGAAGGTATTTCAGGCCATCACCGACAAGGGCACCGACGCCAGAGGTATTCGCCGACCCACCAGCGCGGGCACCCTTTGTGCCATCGCCGGCGTCAGCTTGGATGACCTCACTGCTGTGCTTTCACCATTTCGCAAGCCGAGTCGCTCGTTTGTCATGCCGCCTATGCATGAGCCGCTCGCCGCCGACACTGTCATCGACATCTCGCACGAAAGCCTGATGCGCGTGTGGAACCGCCTGAAGGGCTGGGTTGAGGAGGAAGCCGACTCGGCGTCGCAATACCAGCGCCTCGTCCAGAACGCCACGCTTCACGCCAAGGGAGCCGCCGGGCTAATGACCGACCCCGAGCTCTCGACCATGCTCGATTGGCAGCAGAAGCGGCGGCCCAACGCGGCCTGGGGCGACCGCTACCACGCTGGGTTCTCCTCGGCCATCGCGTTCCTGGAAGAAAGCCGCAAAGCCCGCGACGCTGCCGTCGAGGCGGAACGAGAGCGCCAACGCCGCGAACTTCGCCGTACTCGTCTGATCGCCGCGGTGCTAGGTACGGCTTTCCTGCTCGCCGTGGGCTTCGGAGGCTACGCCCTCTACGAGCAACGCCGCGCCCTCTTTGAGCAGCGTCGCGCTACCGCGGAGCAGGCAGCTCGCGAGCAGTCTGACGCCCTCGCAGATGCGCAGAGAAAGCTCGCAGAGACAGAGGAGCAGGCGCGCCAGCAAGCGGTTGCGCTCAAGGACGAGGCAGAGACAGCCAAAGGCGAAGCCGAAGCAGCCGACGCCCGCGCCGAGCACGAAAAAGACCTGGCAGACACCATGGCCCACAAGTTTCTCGCTGCCAGTACCGAGGCGCGTCTTGCGGAAAACTTTCAGATCGAAAAAGCAGAGCAGTTGCAGCAGGATCAGGACCAGCACAAAGATCCTGCGGTGATCGCCCGCGACCAGAAAGAACTGGATGCCTCCGCCACCAAGTCCAAAGAGATGAAGCTGGATGCGGCCCAGAAGGCAGCCGACGCGGCGGCCTTTGCGGCGGGCGTCCATCTCATTACCCCTGGCCAATTCAGTGACTCAAACTTGTTCCAGAACGCAGAGGTATTGAATTACAGCGGGAAGGATTCCGCGCACTTCGTCACTGCTTCCCAATGCGATACGGTGCTGCCGGGAGCCACCAGAAATCCCGGTGACATGTTTCATGGAACTCACGGTTCGCCATGCCGCGCGACCGTTTTCGAAGACGGACAACAGGTCGGTTTCCAGCACTTTATCGAATGGAGGACCCCGTCACCCGTAACGCTCGAGAGCATTGGATTGTTCGCCGCACACGATTCGATTCGTTACCGCCGCTCCTTTGAGACTTTCAAGTTATACGTGAAGAAGCAGGGGCAATGGTCTGAGCTAAAAGAATATAGCCCTGCTCTGATGTATGGCGGAAGCTGCGGCCCGCAACCGTGCTTTCCGCCTCCTGCAACCAAATACGCTGCCGGAACGGTCCTGGCCGCCTGCATAAATGTCCCGCCCACCACGGGACAGGAATTCCGCGCGGTCTTCGTCCAATCGGTAAGTTCGGTTGAGCAGTTTTCTGGCCCGCGCGTGCTCCAACTCAGCGGCTACCCAAAAGCCAACTGCACCAAGTAAACGCGGGTCGACTGCCGCAGGTCGCGTTACGTCAACGCCTTCTTCGGAGACGATTCGCCATTCTTATCGATGTCTTCGATCGTGTGATTTATTACGCCGTCCGCCACGCCCCCGTTCCACAGCCACAGAACGTATAATCGAATCTTCTTTCATGAGTTACCAAGTTCTCGCCCGCAAGTACCGACCGCAAAAATTCTCTGACGTTATCGGGCAGGACCATGTCACCCGCACCCTGAAAAACGCCATCGAGCAGCAGCGTATTGCGCATGGCTACATCTTCAGCGGACACCGCGGTATCGGCAAAACCACCATCGCGCGCATCCTGGCCATGGCGCTCAACTGCCGGTCGAAAGATCATCCCGTTCCTGAGCCATGCGGTGTGTGCGACTCTTGCGTTGAAATCCGCCAAGGCAATGCGGTTGATGTGATCGAGATCGACGCCGCCACCAATCGCGGTATCGACGAGATCCGCGAATTGCGCGATGCCGCACGTTACCGGCCGGCACGCGATCGTTACAAGATCTGGATTCTCGACGAGGCGCATCAAATTACCGATGCCGCCTTTAACGCGCTGTTGAAGACGCTGGAAGAGCCGCCCTCGCACGTAATTTTCATGATGGCGACCACCCAGCCCGAAGATATTCCGCAGACGATTCGCTCGCGTTGCCAGCACTTCAGCTTTCATGCAGTGAGCTTTGACGATATCGTTGGCCAGCTTCGCGAGATCGCGAAGCAAGAGGGCATAACCGCCGACGACAACGCACTTGCCATGCTCGCCGAAGCCGGTGACGGCTCCATGCGTGACGCTCTCAGCATCATGGATCAGGCTATCGCCAGTTGCGGCGACACCCTCAGCGTCGATGTGGTGCGTGGCTTGGTCGGCACTGTCGGCTCCGACATCCTGGAAGACGTCATGGACGCCGTCGCGCGAAATTCCAGCGAAGACGTACTCCGCACCATCGACCGCTTGCTGGTCGAAGGACAGAGCGCGCAGCATTTCGCCCGCCAGATGGTTCGCTTTCTTCGCAACACCGTGGTGGCCAAAGTCGCAGGCAGCGACTCGCCCGTGCTGCAAATATCGTCCGATGAGCGCGCGCGGGTTTCGCGAGTCGCCGAGCGCTTCAGTGAAGAGGACCTGACGCGCTTCCTGCAAATTATGCTGCGGACGCACTCCGACCTCGGCTACAAGCAGGAGCAACGTTTCCACCTCGAGTTGGGCCTGTTAAAGCTGGTGCATGCGCAACGCCTGCTACCTCTCGAGCAATTTCTCAGCGGAGAAGCGGCCAAGCCAGGCGCCGCTCCTGTACGCAACATTGCGCCTTCAGGTATCGCCGCCCCGCCGAGCACTCGCCCTGCTGTTGCGCCGACGCGCACGACCTCGCACGACGCTGCGCCGTCGAGAACTGCTCCGGCGTCGCCGTTCAAGGGGCCATCGCCGTTCGAGGCCGACCGCAACCGCAAGAGCGAGCCGAAGGCTGAAACACCAGCCTTCAGCGACCAGCCAAGCGTCCGGACGAACGGCTTCATCGGCGATACTGCCACTCCCGCGGCTGCGATTAGCACGGCGTCTGCCACTGCCATAGCGGTCGAAGAAGAGAGTCCCGACCCGGCCGCCGACTTAACTCCCGACCTCGCGCGCAATGCTGTCCTAGCCGCCCTCGAGGACGCGAATCAGCAAATGCTTGCTCACAACCTTGAAGCTGGCGAATGGAGTATTCGTGGCCACGAAGTCTCGGTCAAGGTCGCAATGTCGCAGGTCATGGTCGACGTCGCCCTGGGCGACGGCCCCAAACGCATCGTGCACGACGCGCTGGTCAAAGCTACCGGCAGGCCGCTAAAGTTTAAGATCGTGAGCGGAGGTACGCAGTTCACTCCCAAACCGGCACCGCCTTTGTCGCGCCCATCAAACGGTGTGGGCGCACGCAGCCGGGCGATGTCCGATCCAGTCGTGCAGCGGATGCAGGAAAAGTTCGGAGCGGAGATTCGTTCGGTCATCGACCACAAAGAGCGCGGGTAAGGACACCCAAGGATTCGGAGCATTCATGAGCGGAATCAATTTGCAGGAAATGCTGGCGCAGGCGCGGCAGCAGGCTGAAAAGCTTCAGGAGAAGATGCAGCAGGTCGTCGTCGAAGCCTCCTCCGGCGGAGGCAGCGTCACCGTAAAGATGAACGGCCAAAAGCATGTCCTGAGCGTCGTCATTGAACCCGACGTGGTCAAGTCCGGCGACGTCGAAATGCTGCAGGACCTGGTGACCGCCGCTGTCAATGCCGCCGCGCAAAAAGTCGATGACGCCATGAAGTCGAGTCTTGGAGGAATGTTGGGCGGCCTGGGCTTGCCCGGCATGTAACGTGGCACGAGGCGTCGCGTCGCGAATGGGTGTCGCGTCGTGAATGGGTAGAGCTGGCCTTCAGGCCAGCGTCATCATGGCCTTTAAATCCCTGGGGCTTTAGCCCCGGCAAAATATCGAACCGAGGTTTCCGTTGTCACGATTTGCCGAGCCCATGGCCCGCCTGATTGAAGAACTGAAGAAGCTCCCCGGTGTGGGCGGCAAGACCGCGCAGCGTTTTGCTTTTTACATCCTCCGTTCCAGTGACGAGGACGCGGACCTGCTTGCCGACTCCATCCGCCAGCTCAAGGCCAGCCTGCATCTGTGCTCGGTGTGTAACAACATTACGGACGTCGATCCCTGCGTCTACTGCACCAGCGCCACCCGCAACCAGCGGCTGGTCTGTGTGGTCGAAGAGCCTACCAACATCGCCGCCATCGAGAAGACGGGGCACTATAACGGCGTGTACCACGTGCTCCACGGCACGCTTTCGCCTCTGCACGGCGTCGGTCCTGACCAGTTGCGGATCGCCAGCCTTGCGCGCCGCGTTGAATCGGGCAGCGTCGATGAACTGATCCTCGCCACCAATCCGACCGTCGAAGGCGAAGCCACCGCCACTTACATCTCGCGTTTGCTGAAGTCATCCGCGCTGAAGGTCACCCGCATCGCTACCGGAGTTCCCGCCGGCAGCGACATTGAGTACGCCGACGAAGTCACCATGCAAAAGGCCATGGAAGGACGCAGAGAGCTGTAGGCCGCTTTATTGCGCTGCGGCGTTTACCAAGTATCCGTTGATCATTGCAGCCCAGTGAGGTCCACTATTAGCATCGAGGTGTGCCATGTGGCGGACACGCTCGTTGGCCTCCGGGCGAAGCGCAGTACGTTCGTAGACGACGTGCACCGAGGTTGTCGGCCCGTCGGAAGTCGTAACGTGGATGTCGATCAACGCCGCCATGACATCCGCGATCCAGTAAACGTATTGCACGTGCCCGGTTGACGCATCGAAGGCCGTGTTCACCCAAACGCGCGACAGGTCATCCTGTACGGTCGTGAATACCATGCCTGCCTCATCACGCGGAGGCACCGGGTGGATGAATTGGGGATCGAAACCGGTAGCCCAGACTCTCTCCTTGTGGGCCCCAAAAAGCGGAAATACCTCCGCGTAAGAACCGGAAGCGACGAAACTGAATTCCTCGCGTGTACGCACAGGGACGTCTGAAAGCTTGCCCTGGGCGTGGCCCGTGGCGGCGCCCACCACACCTGCGAACACGGCGAGCAGGGAACAGGCATGCAGATAGCTCATTTCCGCTTCTCCTTCAGCTGGTGGCTGTCCGCGGCTTTCAGCGTCAGCCCGTAGATGCTGCGCAGTTTCTCAATTTCCTTTAGCGTGTCTGGCGAGAACGGCGCGTTGCCCTCGAAGGCATGCAGCACAATGCCTTCCAGCAGGTCGCCGAGCGTCATGTCTTTCAATTCGGCCAGCCCTTTCAAGACTTTCAGCAGCCGTTTCTCCATGCGGACGCCGGTTTGCACGCGTTCCACGACGATGGGATGTTCAAGTTGTTCTTTCATGTTATCAAAGTACACATGTACCAAGATAATGTCAAGCGCAGGTTGTGCCGCTAAAACCCTGGGAAGACTTTGTGCGTTTGCTCACAACAGGACAGTGACCAACATCACCGCCTCGTGGGTCGCCAAATTCGTACAGTGAAGGTGGCGGAAGTATCGCCCGAGCCGCTGCCGGAGAGGGTGGCAGGCAAACAAGATCGAGGAGAATAGCAATCATGGCGTACACAATCACTGATACCTGTACTAAAGACGAACTCTGCGTGGAAGCTTGCCCGACCGACTGCATCCACCCCAAGAAGGACGAGGAGAAGTTCGAAGCCGCGTCGCAGCTGTATGTTGACCCCAACGGCTGCATCGACTGTGGCGCATGCGTGCCGGTCTGCCCGACCAACTCGATCTTCCCCAACGACGAAGTGCCGGCCGAGAAGGCTGAGTTCATCGACAAGAACGCAGCCTATTACGCATAGCGACGTCCCCCCGCGATCGCTATCGCCACGTCGCGAAAGCTCGCGATACTCGCGACTGCAACCAGGCACAGCCCCCGCTGTGCCTTTGTATTTGTAATTGCCAGTTTGACTCCTGGCGGTTTCGGACTAGACTGACCGCTATTATTGCTAGGTCCGCAAAAGGAGCCAGAATGCGAACGAACCTTATACGATTTGCCGCGGTACTTTTGCTCGTGCTCACAGCCGTTGCCTCGCAGGCCCAGTGGGTGGCTGTTGCCCATGCCGTGTCAGGACGCATTCAGCAGATGCAGCAGAAGAACGCCAACGGGCCGGGCGGTTACGACGTCGCGACCGTCGTCATCGAAGCCAACGCGCAAAAGGTGTATGACACCGCCATTCAGCGATCTGCAGGCACACGCCGCAGCGGTCAAGGTCATCGAACAAAATGCCAGAAAGCGCACCGTCGCCTTCACCAATGGAACACAGACTGCCAGCCTCCAGGCCAACCCGCTGGGCGACAAGCTAACCCAGCTCGTCGTGGCCTCGACGCTGGACCCAGCCGAGCCGAGCGCCACCTCGCTGGTGGTCAAGAGCATTCAAAACGTCTGTACCGAGCTGAAGGTCGAGTGCACTCTGCAGAATGACTAGCTAACGTCTATAATCCGGCGTCATGCATTCCTTCCATCGCCGCACTCGGATGTTCTTTCGATGTCTGCTCGTCCGCGTTCTCCTGTTGGCCTTGTGCCTGGCTGTGGTACAAACCCAGGCGTTCGCTCAGGCCACCGCGACAGCTCCCGCGAACGGTCCACAGGCAGTTGCAGCGCCACAACAGGGCATCCTCCCTTTCATCAAGGGCGCCTGGAACACCCTCGGCCGTTCCATGAACGAGTGCTCCTCCATCTCCGATCCGAAGTTCGGAGCGGGCGCGACCTCGGTCATCTATCTTCCCTACGGAGTTACGCCGCCCCCTCAAGTTGCCGCTCTCAGCAAGTGCGGGGTAAAGGTCGAGAACCTGCCGAAGAAGATCACCGGCCTCGGCACTATCCCGGTCGCCGACTTGAATGCTCACGGCCTGCTCTATCTGCCCAACAAGTACGTCGTCCCCGGAGGTCGCTTCAACGAGATGTACGGCTGGGACAGCTACTTCATCATCGTCGGCCTGCTCGAAGACGGCGAACGCGACTACTCGCGCGGCATCATCGAGAACTTCTTTCTACGAGATCGAGAACTACGGCGCGGTGCTCAACGCCAATCGCGCCTACTACCTCACGCGCTCGCAACCCCCGTTTCTCACCTCGATGATCATGGCCCAATACGCCGCTGACAAGAAGGCCGGACACGACGACAAGAAGTGGCTGGCGAAGGCTTACGAATATGCTGTGCGTGACCACGATCTCTGGACCAAGCCTCCCAAGCTCGCAGGCGATACCGGACTGGCGCGCTACTTCGACGTTGGCGAAGGCCCAGTGCCCGACATCGCCGACCATCCGGAGTACTACGCCGCCATCGCCGACTGGCTGCTCAAGCATCCCGAAGCCGAAGTGCAGTATGGTTACATTGCTCCATCGTTAGAGCAGGGAATCGGCCCCGAGTTGCTAGTTCCGCTCTGCGACAACAAGGCATGTCCCAACGCGCATCCGGTCAAGCTCACCGCCGACTTCTACCAGGGCGACCGCGCGATGCGCGAGTCGGGGTTCGATCCGTCTTTCCGCTGGGGGCCATTCGATGGCTCTACTCAGCACTTCGCGCCCGTCTGCCTCAATAGCCTGCTCTACAAGGCGGAGATGGACCTCGCGGAAATGGCCACGATTCTCGGTCATCCTGACGACGCTAAGAGGTGGCGCGCCGTAGCCGAGAACCGCAAGCAACTCATCAACAAATATCTTTGGAACGCCGACAAGGGAATGTTCTTCGACTGGGACTTCACCACCGGCAAGCAATCGACCTACAACTATGTGACCACGTTCTATCCGCTGTGGGTTGGACTGGCTACGTCCCGAGCAGGCCAAGGCCGTCATGAAGAACATCGGCGTCTTCGAGCACGAAGGCGGACTGGCCATGAGCGACCAGCAAACCGGCGTGCAGTGGGACCTGCCGTACGGATGGGCGCCCACCAACCTTATCGCCGTAGAAGGCATGCGCCGCGCCGGCTTCAACTCCGATGCCAATCGAGTATCGGAGGAGTTCCTCGATACCGTCGAGGCCAACTTCAAGCGCACTGGAACCATTCGCGAGAAGTACAACGTGGTGACCGGAAGCGACGAAGCCCCGGTGCTCGCGGGCTATCACGAGAACCTGATCGGCTTCGGCTGGACCAACGGAACTTTCCTGGCGCTCTACCACGCACTCCCGCCCGAGCAGCAGAAGCAGGTGCTGCAGGGAACGGGAACCGCCAAAGCAAACTGAATCCCTCTCGATGGTGGAACCGACGAAGTAGGCAGAGTGCGAGTTTGCACCATACATGGTGCAGCCCCCACCCCTCCCCCCGGTGCGTAAAATCGGCGTTTTCAGCAGCATAGGCGGAAAGCCGCGCAAATACGTGAAAGCACGGAAGTTATACGCAAAATATTGAGCCGTAAGGGGTTGCATAGTCAGTTTTGGGCCGGGCGCGGCTTGCGGAGAGGTACTGCGGCCTGCTGCAAGCCGAAGAGGATGACACCCGCGCGGCGGGTCGAGACGCGATCATCGACGATGGCGTTCCCGACCTCATGGAGCGCTGCCAGGATATCGGCGAGGGACTTCATGGGTGGGAGCATGGGGCCGAGAACGTCGGCGCGGCGGATGACGCCGGCGGCATATTGGCTTCGTTTGTGGTCGCGGTGGTGGAAGTAACAGAGCTTTTTGCCGCGAAGGGCGGGAGAGCCGCAGGGCATGCCATCCTGCTTGAGATGGCCGCAGAGGGGAATATACATGGGGCCTCCGAAAAAACGGCTATTAGCTATTCGCCTTTAGCTATTCGCAAAAGACCAAGCGGGAATTGGTGCAGGCCGCCGGTATTCCGGCAGCAAATAACAACCGCGTTCTGTGGAGGTACGATGCCCCCACGATGAAAGCCTGACAGAGGGCGCAAGAGAAATGCAAGAGTTTTGTGAGGAATCTTGCGGTGAATTCCCAATTTGGGAAAGTCGATTGGGTTTCAGCTTGAGGGTACAGCATGCAAACCCCCACGTTTGCCAACGTCAGGCAAATGTGGGCCACTGGCCGGAACCTTCCTGGCGCTGTACCACGCACTCCCGCCTGAGCAGCATAAGATGGTGCTGCAGGGAACGGGAAGCGCTAACTAGCTTGGGTGGCCCACAAGAATCTGCTGGTTGATTTGGCGAGGTAAGTAATGTTCGGACTCGGAAGGACGAAAGTCACGGCTGAAGAGGCGGCAGTGAAGGTGATGCAAATGGTTGCTTGGACCGGCGAGCAAGACGCAGCATTCAGACAGCAGGTCAATTCCTACTGCACCGACATCGCTAAAGATAGGTACGATTGTGAGTACTTTTGCCTTCGCGTGTTCACCGGATTAGCCGCCGCTAGAACCGCCTTCAATGCTAATGACGAAGAAGTCTGGGATGAGTTCATCGAACAGTACGTCAACCAGTTTCACATGTATGCCCGCCAGACGCTGAAGCAGGATGGGCTCGAGGATCTCGCCTTCTCGCGACTACGGGAATACGCCGAAGCGTGCGATCCGAATAATCCGAGTCTTAGAAGTCGAGGTGTCGCCGAGCTGTTCTCAGAATTTTGCTGCGGAGTTCCAGACGATAACACACTGAAACGAATCGGGAGTTCTACTTATCTGGTGCGTGGCGATGCAATGGCTCAGGCGCTCAAAAAGCTTGTTGTTAGGAAGAATTAATGTTTTGCGCGGCGGGAAGCGCGAGTATGTAACTTTTGCTGCGCATACCTCATCAAATTCGGTCATGGCCCGCAAGAAACAAAAGCTATTTGTCCGAAAGTGCCCCGCTTGTGAGTCAGGCTTCCTTCGGGATAGTCCCTGGAACGGGATGGCCTACTGTGATAAATGCCCACACTCAACTCAAGACCTAATGCGGCAAGACATCATTGAGCGAGACGATCCGTCCAACCTAAAATTCTGCAACTGCGAATACTGCCAGCGCGGAACTTTAGGTTGACCGGTTTTTCTACTTGCTCGCTGTTGGTCCGGAGCCAACAATGTCGTACTTGGTTTCCTTGCCTTTCTCGTTGACCACGAACATCTGACCGTTGGCGACCCGGCATTGTATCTGTTGCCCAGCATTCATCTCAACCTGAGTGCTTCGCCGTGCAATCTGGTAGACCACATCTCCGACTCGAACGGAGTACACTGGATGATTTCGGGTGATGTTGGCACTCTGCGAATAAGTTTTGGTTTCCCATTTAAGGACGCTGCCGATTTCGTAGGTCTGTGTCCACGCGGTCGGAACGAGGAACAAGGACCAAAGCAGGAGTATCGCTGTGCTCACCTGAATGCCACCGTTGGTGTTTCGCTCATTCACTCTTGGAGAATACCTTCACAATCTTCTCTTGAATTTCTTCGGCCGTCCAAAACTCACTCCATAATCAAGGACTTCTCCTGGGAGGGATTCAAAGATGAAGTTGAACTCTGGCCTCGATTCAAACCCGCCAAGTTTTCGCATCAAGTCTTTCCTGGTTTCCCACGCAAGCAGGTCTGCCGCCTGTAGCGGCAGGAAGGATTTGGGATCTGCAATGCTGAACGCACGGAAATATCGAGATACATCCGGTTCCCGGTTGCGAAGCCCGATATATTTCTTGAATCGCGCTGGAGTGAATCCTTCGTCGCAGTCGAAATAGAGGGAAATCCAATCGTCTGGCCGAGAAATCTTCATTCGATCAGTAATCATTCGAATAATTCGCATGAAGCAGAATTCTTGAGCGGTTCCTTCGGATTGCGTGATCTCCTTGGGGACTGCTCTCCATGCGTCCGCATCGACAGCAACACCGAATCCAGTCAATTGACTAGCCTTGATGACCTTAATGAAATCTTCGAGAACCGAACGTTTCGTTGGCCAGTCCCAGTTGAGCGCGGAGTATTCATCCTGATTTTGCATCAGGTCTTTCATGTGGACCCAACTTATGCCATGACGAACAAGCTGGTTGCCCCATCCCTGAGTCAACAGGCTCCAATATGCATCACCCGCTGCCAGGTAGCCGGCAATGCAAACAATTCGGTTGGCTGAGTCGCTTTCTTTACCGCTATCGTCGAAGAAGCAGTGAATCACGAAGAGTTCACCTCAATGGACCTAAATGGCTGGAGTCAAACCGACAAATCACTGTCCCATGCGACAGCCGGCCCAGTCAACGGCGGCGGCCTGGCCGGGTGCCCGGAGTTCGCGCCCTTCCTCAGGGCGCTAACTTGGGATTGCTTCCTCTCCAGCAATCTTGCCGGACGCAGTCTCGCTCGGATAGTTGAAGAAGAGCTGATTGCCGTCGGGATCATCGACCACCAGGAGCCGGTAGCCCCACGAACCCTCCTTGACCGGAGCGCCCTTGGCCTCGAGTTCCGCGCGCAGCGCGTCCAACGCGGCGACCGCGGCCTCGCGCGTCGCCGGCTCGACGTTCAGGGAAATGAACATCAGCCCCTTGCCAACCTTCTCCGGCCACTGTGTCGGACAGGATAAGCGCGCAGCCCTGCCGGTCGACCTGTGCGACGTGCGCTCTGCCGTCGTCCTCGTAGCGCCAGGGGATCGTGAAGCCAAGCTGGTCAACGTAAAAGCGGAGCGAGGCCTCAACATCCGTTACATGTAGGACGGGGCGTGCGAACCAGTCTGTCATAGGCTACGTGTCCTCAAATTTTCAGAGATAGCTGGGGGGGTAGCCTGCTTGTCGGGGCGACCCCCATTTCGCTTCCGGGAGTTACTTGCGCTTGCCCAGCGAGCGCCCTTTGGGGCCGCTATTGACGTTCGGGAACGTCTTCGCCAAGAGCAGTGGCCAAGTCAATCTGGTGGTCCTGTTCCTGCATCAGGATCTGGCGGATCTGCTCAGCCATTGCATACTCCCCTAGCGCTTCGCATTGCCGGATGCGATCGCGGTAATTGCGAATGGTTTCGTTTTCATTTTCCAGATCGAAGCGCAGCATGTGCTTTCGCTTTCTTCGGAAGTTTGCACGGGTTTGGGCGTGACCGTCGGCATCTTGCCGAGATAGTCGATCTGGCGCGAGATCGTGAGCGCGTGATCGAGCTCCTGCTTGGCATGGATCTCGAGTTGGGAGGCGATGTCCATGTACTGCGCGCCGCTGAGCACCTGCGAATAAACCACGTAACCGATGATGGCCTGATATTCGCGGGAGAGGTCTTCGTTCAGCAGCTCGGCGAGTTGGTCGCGAGAAATTTCGGTTTCATTTGCGGTGGGTTTGGGCTTCAGCCATTGAATTCCTCCTGTAAATTGAAACGCAGATTAGAGACTATTGTGAGATTCGTCCTGGTCGTTATCGGGTTGGAAATTTTATTGGACATTCCGGGCTATGAAGAGACCTGTCGACTGACATCGTTCGCCGGCAGCTTGAGCGACTCGCTCACCGTGACTTCGCCAACATGCAGCCGTTTCACCGTGAACTCATCAATCGCCAGAGACTTGAGCTTCGCATTCTCGATGGCCAAGCGACGAATGGCTAATCGGCCAATCGCTAATGCGCCAATAGCGAACGCTCCGACTGCAACCGAGCCGATCGCTGTGGCGACCAAGGCCATGCGGGGCAAGCCTAAGGATTGTGAGGTGTTGCGCGCTTGCATGCTTCGCCTCCTAGGGACGTTTAAACTCGTGAACGGGGCCGTGGATTCGGAACCGAACTACGCCAATGCCGCCAACCGTCGACTGGCTGGCCGCGTCACGTACGAAATCGCGAGCAGCACGAGAAGTACTACCGGCTCAATCGCTGTTGCGCGTTCCCCAGCCAGGTAATGCGCAACGATCGCCGCGATCCAGGCAAAGGTGAATCCGGCATAGGCCCACTCTTTCAATCGAGGCCAACCCGGAATGAGCAGCGCGATTGCGCCCAAGGGCTTCGCAATTCCCAGCAGCACCCGCAATTGCTGCGGATATCCTACGCGCGCGAATCCCTCGACCGCCTGCTGACTGCCCGACAAGTAGATTGCTGCGGAAAGCAACGCCATCACAGCGATCAGCCCAGTACTTCCCCAGTAAATTACCTTGCGTGCCATCAGGCTTTCGATGCGGAACATGTCCGTCCCGATTCACTGACGACCGTTCAATTTACTTCACACGGGACCTGACGAGATGGGGCTTTTTCGGGTGCGCAATACGTACTTCACCTGATAGTGAATACCGAGCACCTCTTGTAACTTGTATTTCAGACGAAGTGGCGCATAGGGACCTCGAAGAGACGAGGGTTCGCCAAATCACTCATTCGTGAGCGGTCTGGCAAAACCGAGTCTTAGAGGTCCCTACTATTTTCGTGCTGCAATGAGCGCGACATCTCAACTTTTAAAAAGGTATGTCCTCGTCCGTAATCTCGCCGCTGCTCTGCGCAGGAGCTTCTTCGTGTTCCGGCGTACGTTGATCGAAGTTGTTGGCAGCCTTCGTACCGCCGCCGCGTCCGCCGCTGTAGCCGCCTCCGCCTTCGCCACCCTCGCGCTGTCCGCCCACCAATGTCAGTTCGTTGACCAGGATTTGTGTCATGTATTTCTTCTGCCCGGTCTCTTTGTCATCCCACGAATCATAGTGAATGCGGCCTTCGAGATAAACCGTACGGCCCTTCTTCAGGTACTCGCCCGCGATTTCGGCGGTGCGCCCGAAGGCTTTGATGTTGTGCCACTCGGTCTTGTCCTGCCAGTTGCCGTCCTTGTCTTTTACGGATGAACTGGTGGCGAGCGAGAAATTCGCCACCGCCATGCCGCTTTGCGTGTACTTTACTTCCGGGTCCTTGCCCAGGTTGCCCAACAGAATCACTTTATTGACGCCTCGTGCCATGAGAACCGCTCCTATGTACTGCGGGGGATGGAATGAACTGCAAAGGATATCAGAAACCGGCCGGCAGCTACTTCGCGAATATCTTGTACAGCATGACGTAAATCACCACGCCGGTGACCGACACATACATCCAGATGGGGAACGCGTAGCGCGCGATCGCCCGGTGCCGGCCAAAATTGCCCTTGAGTCCTCGATATAGCGTTACCAGAATGAACGGCACCACGACCACAGCCAGGAATGTGTGCGAGATCAGAATGCTGAAATACACCGGCCTCCATACGCCCTCGCCGCGAAAGTGCGTCACGCCCGCACGCAGTACTAGGTGGTAATAGAGGTACGAAATCAGAAACAGCGTCGAGGTGACGAAGGCCGTAATCATCATTCGCTTATGGGCTTCGCGGCGGCCGCTCTTGATGAAGTAATAGCCGGTGCCGATGAGTACGGCGCTGGACCCGTTGAGAAACGCATTCAGGGCAGGGAAGAAGGTCGGCGAAATCTGCATCGCCCTAGGCCGCCGGCTTGGTCGTACGCCGATTTGCGACCAGGAAGCACAGGCCGAACATCACCAGCGCAAATAGCGCCAATACCAGCACGTTCGTCCCGAGGGGCAGGTTCGCGGTCAGCTCTCCCGGATACAGCAGCATGCGCAGCGCGTCGGTACCGTAGGTCAGAGGATTCATGCGCATGATGGCGCGAATCCAGACCGACGCACCCGACAGCGGAAACATCGAGCCCGACAACAGCCACAGCGGAATCAGAAACAGGTTGATGACGGCGTGGAATCCGCCAGTCGAGTCCATTGGCCACGCGATGATGAAGCCCAACGCGGTCAGCGAAAATGCCACCAGGAAGATGACCACCACGGTCAGTGCAAAGCTCACCAGCGTGAAATGGATCCCGAGTAACGGCGCAAAGACGAGAAAAATCAGTCCCTGCAAGGTTGCCAGCGTCGCTCCGCCCAGCACCTTGCCCAGCACAATCACCGAGCGGCTCACCGGCGCGACCAGCACCGAGAGCAGAAAGCCTTCTTTGCGGTCTTCGATTACCGACATCATGGTGAAGATGGCGGTAAAAAGCACGATCATGATCAGCGCGCCGGGGAAGAAGTAGTTGAGGTAATGCTGTCCGCCGGCTCCGCTGGAGCGAAACGACGTGCCGAAGCCCGACCCGATCACCAGCCAGAAGAGTAGCGGTGACGCGACCACGCCGACCACCCGGCTACGTTGCCGGTAGAAGCGCACAATCTCGCGCCACCAGAGAGCGACCGAGGGCATGACGATGCCGACACGTGCTGGGGCGGCGAATCCTGTCACAGGCAAAGTTGTAGTTCGAGTAGCCATCCCTTATCTTTCCGCCTCTTGGTCTTCCTGCTCGGTCCAGAAGCGGTGACCGGTGCGCCGGATGAATACGTCTTCCAAACTCGGTTTGTGTATTGAGACGCCCTCGATTTCGCCCGGAAACGCTTCCACGACGTCAGTCACGAAGCGGTGGCCATTCTCAATCTCCAGCCGTACTTTGTTATCGATGACCGCGGCCTGCAGGCTGAAACGCTGCTCGATGTGCTGCGCCAGCGCGTCTGGCTCGTCCGCCTCCAGCAGAATCACGTCGCCGCCAATTTCGCTCTTCAACTCCGATGGAGTGCCCAGCGCCACCACGTTGCCTTCGGCATAAATCGCCAAACGGTCACAGCGCTCGGCCTCTTCCATCAGGTGGGTTGTGACCAGCACCGAGACATTCTCGTCGTCGCGCAAAATCTGCAGGTACTGCCACAGATCGCGCCGCGCACCCGGATCGAGCCCAGTCGTCGGTTCGTCCAGCAATAGCACCGACGGATGATGCAGTAAACCCTTGGCCAGCTCCAGCCGGCGTTTCATGCCGCCGGAAAAATTCTCGGCTTTCTCTCTTGCGCGATCGGCCAGTCCAACGCGGCCAAGCATCTCGGCTACACGCGATTTCAGTGCAGCGCCGTGCAATCCGTACACATGACCGATGAGCATCAGGTTCTCTTCGGCCGACAGCTTCACGTCAATGCTCTGTTCCTGGAACACCACGCCGATCAGGCTACGGACGCGAGCGGGCTCCTTGGCGACATCGTGTCCCATGATCAGCGCGCGCCCGCCTGTGGGAACCATCAGCGTCGAAAGAATGCGGAATGTCGTGGTCTTGCCGCTGCCATTCGGTCCGAGCAGGCCGAAGATCTCCGCCGGCCGAACGTCGAACGACACGCCGGCCAATGCCGTGCGGTCGCCGTACTGGTGCCGCAGGTCCTGAAGTTGAATGACAGGTGCTGCGCCCGAGCCTCGCTCGACAGGGGTGGGTTCTTTTTCGGCTTCGGGTATCGCAGTCCTAGGATTCACAATACTTCTATTCTATGCCGTGCGATTGAGCATCATGAGCGCAAACAGCAGTGGCAGGTAGATCACTGACGCTTGCAGCAGATGACGTGCGTGCACTTTTGATTTGCCAACAACCGGCGCCAGCTTCATCGTCCACATGCGCAGGCTGAACCACAACAGCCCGAAGCCCAGCAAAAGCGCGCCGGCGAAGTATGTCCAGCCGGTCATCCCCATCAGCGTAGGAGCGAGCGTCACCGGAACCAGCGCCAGCGAATACAGCAAAATTGCCCGGATGGTCGAGCGCCCATCGCTCTCCACCACCGGCAGCATGCGTACGCCGGCGTTCTCATAGTCCTCGCGATAGAGCCATGCGATGGAGTGGAAGTGAGGGAACTGCCAGAAGAACATGATGGCGAAAAGAACGATGGCTTCGGGATCGATACGGCCCCGCACCGCTACCCAACCCAGCAGCGGAGGCATCGCGCCAGGAAATGCGCCGAGGAACGTGCAGATGGGATGCACCTGCTTCATCGGCGTGTAGACAAGCAGGTAGCTCGCGGAGGTCAAACCTGTGAGCAACGCGGTCTGCCAATTCGTTGTCAGCCAAAGATAGATGATCCCGCCGATGGTCATGCCGAACGCGATAATCGACGCATGGACGACGCTCATCGTTCCGGTCACCAGCGGACGAATTGCTGTGCGACGCATGCGCGCATCCAGGTCGCGCTCCATCACTTCGTTGATGGCGGCCGTCCCGCCGCTCACCAGGCCGATGCCGAGCAATGCGTTGAACACAGTCCATGAGAGCGAGGGAACACCCGATTTGGCGGCGGCGAAAAACGCTCCGCACCACGCCGTCATGACGATCAGCGTCGTGACCCGCGCCTTCACCAGCACTGAATATTCGCGTGCCAGTCCGGCGATGCCGATCCGCGGGATGGCTAATGGCTGCGTCGCTGTGCTCATGCGGTGACGGCCTTTCGGGATGAGTGAGTCACAACTGCTTCGGGAGCGTTGACCGAAATCATGCGTCGCGTCTGGATCGCCAGGATCACGCTGGTGGCCAACACCAGTGCGCCTCCCGCGACGTGCGAAACCGTACTGATAATCATGCTGGCCATCGGCTGCACTGCGTCTTTGCCCCACTGCAGGCGGGTCAGGTAGGCGAAGAATCCTAATCCCAGTTGGATCATGAGTAATGCCAATACCGTTTGTGCCGGCTTGCGTAACTGGGCCATGTTGCCGTAGCGCGACAGCACTCGTACCACGGTCCAGCACAGCATCGCCGTCACTACGCACGCGCCGATTAGGTGCGGCAGCAGCTTGATCCCAGAGTGTCGAAACGCTGCTCCCAGGATCAACTGCACCCAGACGCAGCCCGCTGTGATCGTGGTTAATGCCGGAGTGCTCGGCGTAAGTCCGTGCTCGGCGATCGGTTCCGCATCCTGCAGCCAACCCTTGCTGGTAAACAGCGCCATGGCCGTTACTACACAGAAAATCGTCTGTGCCAGCGTCGCATGGGCCGTCGAAATCGCCCACGGCAAGTAGAACAATACGGTGATCCCGCCCAGCACGCCCTGTCCGATGACCGCGGCCAGCGCAATCCAGCCCAGCACCTTCATCCATTTGCGCTGTTCGACCCGCTGCGTCCACACCGCCATGGCGATGATCAGTAGGCCTATGAACTCGGCAAACATGCGATGGCCGTGCTCGTACTTTACGCCTCCGACCATCGGCGGAATCTTGTAGAGGGAACCGAACGAAGTTGGCCAGTCCGGCACCGATAACCCGGCATCGTTACTGGTAACCAGCGCGCCGAGCACGATCAGCACCAGCGTCGCACCGGCAAGAAACACCGCGAAGCGATGATGCGCCTGGTTGTACGGAATCGTACCTGAGGTCAGAACCGGCTCCTGTGAATGCTGAATCGCGCGACGCTACCTGCCGCCCGCCGAACCAAAGTCCAGTTGGATGGTTGCTCTAGGAAAATATGCGCTGCGAAATTGCCTTGCGGCCAGCCTCATTTCGACGGGCCAGTCGTAGCGGTATTGTATCAAACGGGGTTAGCGCCCCCGACATCCTGCTGAGCCGCTACTTCGCCGATTTATCCGCCGCTGCCAGATACCTCTTGAAGCTGTCGATCCCAGCCTGCGTATACTGCGCCACCTCGATCAGGTATCCGTCCGGATCGCGCATGTAACACCTGGTCTCGTGTCCGTGGTTGTCGAGAGGGTTGTCGAGCGGCTCGGTTAAGAACTGTGCTCCCTTTGCCTTCCACTGCCGGTAGCTAGCCCAAACATCTGCCACCCGCAGGTTTAAAAAGCTGCTGACGCGGTTGAGATCGGGAGGGGTCTCGAGAATGACCTCAGGCTTGTCGGGCGTCGGGCCGCCACCGCCATTGAGAATGATCCACGAGTTTGCCAGCTTGATGTAGCTGGGGTCCGCGTCGCTCACCACTTTCCCGCCAAGGACGCCGGCATAGAATTCCTTGGACTTCGCTTGGTCGGCGACAGTCAAAAAATAGGCGACGAGGAATCCTTCCTCGGCGATTGGGGCGTCGGGTAGAGTCACGTTACCTCCGCTTAAGGGCGGAAATCAAAAGTTACGTCTTGCTTGTTGTCCTTGGGGCCAACCGTGATTTTCATCTCCTGCTCGCCGTACTTCTCATGCACCGCGGCGATTGTGTAAGTTCCGGGGGGCAGGCCCTTCAGCTCAAAGCTACCGTCCTTGCCGGTCACCGCATAAAACGGATTGCCGAGCACATTCAAGTACATCTTCATCCACGGATGCTGGTTGCACTTGATCGGAATCATTATTTCTGCCGCGGTGAAACTGCGCGCAAACTGGCCGCCATTGGGCATCTGCGACTGGTTCCACTCCGGGTTGTTCTTCGGCATGGGATGAATGTTATGCAGCATGTCGTCGTTGTCGAGGAACCCCACCGGCTGCCCAACCATCGCCGCCGCGACGTGCGGGACATAGCGGCAATCCTGCTGCGTGATGGTGACCTTCTCGGCAGGAGTCGCGAACGTGTACCCAGCTAATCCGTCCTTCACATATACAAGCACGTTCGCCAGACGTCCGTCGTTGGCGACGACCACCTCCGACTGGTTCTGGCCTTTGCAGCCGGAGTCCGCCGACATGTCAATCTTCTGAGCTGCCGGCACCGCACCGGTAAAGTGCACAACTCCGCCGATCGATGCGGTAGTCGCGGGGTCGATTGGAGTGGCTGCAACTGCTTTAGCCGGCTCTGCCGTGGGAGCGGCGGGTTTGCTACAGCCGGCACTGAACAACAGAATGGAAATTGCAACCACGAGAATTTGCGGACGAGAGCCAATCATGAAAGAGCCCTGAAATGAACTGGTAGAGTGCTAAAGCTCCGCTTCCTTCAACACCGCAGTCGGCACCGGAACCGTGTGCAGAGCCTCAATCACCGCGTCAGCAAATTCCGTCGTGCCGGCCGTTCCACCCACATCGCGCGTCACATGCTTCTTCTCGGTGTAAACCTGGGCCAGGGCAGCATTGATATGGTTCGCCGCGTCATGCTCGCCGAGATGGTGCAACATCAGGACGCCCGAGCGCAGCACCGCCGTGGGGTTCGCCATGTCTTTGCCGGCGATGTCGGGCGCCGAGCCGTGTACCGCTTCGAAGATGGCGCAGTCGAGGCCGAAGTTCGCGCCCGCAACCAATCCCAGTCCGCCCACAAACGCCGCGCACAAATCCGAGATGATATCGCCGTACAGGTTTTCCAGCAGCAGCACATCGTACTGGTACGGATTCATCACCAACTGCATGCAGGTGTTATCCACGATGTGCTCGCCGTAGGTGATCTCAGGATACCCGCGCGATACCGCGCGCGAGCACTTGATGAACAGTCCATCGGACATCTTCATGATGTTGGCTTTATGGATGGCGTGAATCTTCTTGCGCTTGAACTTGCGCGCGTATTCGAAGGCGAACTTGGAGATGCGCGTCGACGCCTTCTCGGTGATGATCTTCAGGCTCTCCACCACGCCGGGCACCACTTCGTGCTCAATGCCCGAATACAACCCCTCGGTGTTCTCGCGCACCACGATCAGGTCGACGTCGGGATACTTCGTTGGCACGCCGGGCAGGTTAATAATCGGCCGGAAGTTCGCATACAACTCGAACTGTTTGCGCAGGGCGACGTTGATGCTCGAGAACCCGCCCCCCACCGGAGTCGTCACCGGCCCCTTCAGGCCAAGGTGGGTGCGCTCGATGGACTGCGTCAGTTCTTTGGGAATGTACTCGTTATATTTGGCGAAGGCTTCCGCGCCGGCGGCGAAGCTCTCCCACTCAAACTTAACGCCAGTTGCTTCCAGAATTCGGACGGCCGCCCTCACCACTTCAGGCCCAATTCCGTCCCCGGGGATCAATGTAACTATGTATGCCATGCTCTCTCGTGCGCTTCGCTACTGTGTAAGCAGCTGATATATGGTTTGAAAGGGCACGGCTTCAGCCGTGCCGTCAGAGCTTTGCGATGGAAGGGCTTTAGCCCCAGAGGGAAATCGAATTGTTCCCCGATCACATCGATGAGCCTGCTTCTAATTTACAGCCTTCGACTTAGCACTAGTATTTTCTTTCGTATCCAGCAATTCTTTCAACTCTTCCATGAACTCTCGCACGTCTTTGAAATCCAGATAAACGGAAGCAAACCTCACATACGCCACTTTGTCGATCCGCTTCAGCCGGTTCATGATCAGCTCGCCGATTTCGCTCGCCGTGCGCTCGCGCTCGGCCGAATCTACCACCAGTCCTTCGGCGTCGTTCACAATTTGTTCCAGCTTGCTCATCGACACAGGCCGCTTTTCACACGCCCGCAGCAGGCCGTTCAGAACTTTTTGGCGCTCAAACTTTTCGCGGCGGCCATCTTTCTTGATGACCATGTAGGGAATTTCGTCGATACGCTCGTAGGTAGTGAAGCGCTTCTCGCACTTCAGGCACTCGCGCCGTCGGCGAATCGATTCGCCTTCCTTACTCTCGCGCGAATCGACCACTTTGTCGTTTTCAAACCCGCAGAACGGACACTTCATGGATGATGGAAAGACAGGCTGACTGCGCCCACAATTCGATTGTAACAGGGGGAAAACGACATCGATCGGCGGCAGAGGGTGCACAGACAGTGGTTCCGACCTGCACTGGCTCCGCTACCGGCGAGACTTCGCTACGCCTTTGCTAGCCGGGCCGGGGTCTGATTCAGGCCTGTATTTGATCCCCCACACGCGCAGAAGCTTCTTGCAGCCCTCTTCGAAGTCGCTTGCGAACTCGGCGAACTCAAACTCCCCGAGTGTCCAGGAAAGGCGTGAATGATTGCATGGTTTGTAGAGAAGCGGGATGATCTTTTCGTTATATCGGTTCTCGTTGAGTGCAAAGAGCAACTCGCGCTTGACCCACTGAGAGCGGACGGAGTTGGGCGTCAGCACAACAAGAAACCAATTGCACTGCGCCAAAGCCCGTCCGATCTCGTCGTGCCATTGCTTGGCCCCGACAATATGTTTGGCGCTATACCAGTATGAGACTTTGTGTCGGGTCAGCACTTTTGTGAGACGAAGCACGAACGCCCTGTCTTTGCTGGAATGTGAGAGGAAGACCTTGCGCTTGGCACGCTGGGAGATCGTCATTGACGGGCTATCTCAAGCGACCTGCTCCAATGCGTTGGCAATCGTCTGGCTGATCTTTGCAGTACTCTGCGTGCCCTTCAGGATACTAAACTTGCGAAGGATCCAGGGGACTTCGTGCGTTGGCCGGACCTCGACTGGAAACACTCGGTGCTCAAAGCTGGAATGGCCCAATGCGTATTCGATTTCCTGTCGGACCTTGTCCGAACGCATGGATTCCGGAGAGATGAGGACGATCATCGCTTGCGATTTTGCCAACGCTTTTCCGATTTCGAGAGGCCAGTTGTCGCCGGGCAGCAGATTCCGTTTATCCAGCCAAACCGACAGCCCCCGCCTCTCCAACTCATTAGAGAGCGCTGAAGCAAATTCTTTGTCGCTGTTCGCGTAGCTCAGGAAGACCTGCATCATCTGGCCCTGCGGGTATTCTACCACCCTCCCAGAACCGGCTAGACCGTTACATATCTGGCCCGAAGCGTGACCCTAATTTTGCGGGACCGACAACCCACAATTTCCGTAAATCGCCGCTGCTATTCCGCCAGTGCTGCCTCTTCGTTCTCTTCCGCCGCAGCCACTGCGCGCAGCGAGAGTCGCTCCCGGTGTGCCAGCACCAGCCCTACCGGAATGACGGACATAAACGTGCACACCCAGATCAGCATGCCACAACTTACTGACAGCTCCTCGCTCGCTCCGAAGCCCGCATGCAACATGCCGATTGCTGCCAACTGTGATCCTCCGCCGACCGCCGGCAACTGCAGCAGCGAACCCACCATGCTAGAACCCATCAGGATGATGATCTGCGGCAAAGTTAGATCGCCAATCGGCGACGGATACGCGTGCGTAATCGAGAGGTAGGCCAGCGCGACGACCGACCAAATTACGATGGAGATTGCTGTCAGTTGCATCGCCGAGCTTACATCGTGGATGGTCTGCAAACCTTCGCTGAATGCAAGCAGCTTCTCTCGCAAGTGATGAGCGAACCGCGGTGCGAAGTTGGAGAATAGTCCGGCCAGTGAATTGGCGATCCGCTCTCCCGCCTGATGCAGGGCCAGAGCCACAACCACCAGCCCGGCAATCAACACCAAAAGCGCCACAGCGGCCAAGCGTAGCCGGCAGTAGAACGCAAGCGAACGCAGCTCGGGTGATAGGAAGCTCAGTGAAAGCATCACCGCGAAAGCACCCATATCGAAGATGCGCTCCACCGTCCAGACTCCCAGTTGCGACGTAAGCGTGACGTTCTCTTTCTTCGCGATCAGGTAGGGACGCACCACTTCGCCCGCCCGCCCCAGCAATGCCAGTGCAGTGAACCCTACAAACTGCGGTCCCAGCAATGCAGTTGCAGTGGTTTTGCGTATGGGCTTCAGGAAAATCCGCCATCGAACAGCGCGCAAATAAACCGTCAGATAGGTAAAGCCAATACCCGCAGCAATGCCGATCCAGCGGATGTGGTGGGTTTGGTTCCAGAAGGCACCCCAGTCGAACCTTCTCCAGGTCCGCACCTGAAAATAGATCAGCAGGCAGAGAACTGCCAGAACGATCACCGTTGCCAGGGTCCGCTTCTTGTTCATGAATGGATCGACACTCGCGCCCGCGCTCGGCGCGATGCATGCGTAAGTTCAAAAGGTAAACGACACGGTGGGATGGGTCAAACCGCGGCTAGCTTTGAAAGGGCACGGCTTCAGCCGGGCCGTTAGGCCGGCAAACATCGAACATCGCGAGCGGACTTCAGCCCGCGAGCGCATTCCAGCGATGTTTAGTTGCTCTCGGATGCGGTGCCGCTTACCTTCTTGCCGTTCGCGGCGACCTTCTGTGCCACTGAGTCCGCATGAGACTGCTGCTTAGCCTCCGCCGCTTTCTTGTGGTTGTAATCGGTAATCACTCGCGCCACGTAAGCGTGCGTCTCGGCGTAAGGAGGAACGCCCCTGTACTGCTGCACTCGCTGCGGACCGGCGTTATACGCCGCCAGGGCTTTGGCAGCATCGCCGTTGTATTGCAATAGTAGTTCCCGAAGATAGCGCACGCCGCCGTCCACATTTTCGCCCGGATCAAAACTATTCTTGACTCCCAGCGTTTTCGCGGTTTGCGGCATCAGCTGCATCAGTCCTTGCGCGCCCTTGCGCGAGACGGCGCGCGGATTGTTGCCGCTCTCCGCCCGAATCACGCTGGCAATAAAGTCTGCGTCGATCTGGCTGCTGGCGCTCGCGTTGCTGATGATGTCCGTAAGATTCTTTGCGGTTGCTGAGGCCCCGCTGCTGGTTGGTTCGGTAGGAGCTTCCACAAAACTCTCGATGTCCGCCGTCGCCACGTCCACATATCCATCACCGCTGACATACAAGCGCGTAGTCTCGCCTTTCACCTCACGCGACTCGTGGCGAATGCTGAACCCGTTGCGTAGGTTTGCCATCTCTGCCGCCGGTAATTGCGTCACCGCCAGCACCAACAGCAATCCGAGTTGTATCGCCTTACGCATTCAAAATCGCCGCATTCGATTCCAGCACTTGCTCAATGGTGGCCGCTACGCCGTGTTCGTCATGGTGCAGCGTCACCGTCCAGCCATTCTGCTTCAGTTCGTCGCAAGCGTTTCCCATGATCACGGGATGTCCCGCATAAGTCAACATTTCCACGTCATTATAGTTGTCGCCGATGGCCATGACCTCGCTGCGGTCAAACCCTCGGTGTTTGGCCCACCGCTCCAACGCGTGTCCCTTCGAACATCCGGCGTTGAGCAGATCCACAATGCATAAGTCGCGGTAGTCGTACTGCGTGCGCACCGCCGTGAATTCCTGCCTGAAACCGGATTGTGCCAGCTCTTCTTGCGCACGATCCATCAGTTCGATCGGTCCGCAGAACATCGCCTGGATCGGGTCTTCCGTCAGAGCATTTTCGATCGGGCTGATGTATTCAATGAATGGGGCGTTCTTATCCATCCAACGCTGAATCACTCCGTACAATTGATCGTGGTTCTCGCACACGATGGCGCCCAAACCCGCGCGATCGAACGTCAGGACCATGTAGTTGCGATACTTCCGCATCGATTGCGCCAGATGGATCGCCGTTTCTTTCGGCAAGAAGTCGCAGTGAAACGTCTCGCCGCGCGTCGAGCGAGTGACTGCGCCGTTGGAGCTGAACATCCACAGCTTGAATCCCAGCGACTCGGCTATGGGTAGGGCAAAATCATGCCGTCGTCCCGTGCCCAGCACAATTTCAATGCCCGCGTCATTCGCGCGACGTAATGCATCGCGGTTCTCATCGGAAAGCTCAACTTTGGAATTCAGCAGGGTACCGTCAAGGTCGATGGCGATCAGGCGGATGGGATGCGTCACACCTGAATTTTACCAAGTTGCAAACTCGGGGTGGTTACGCCTTGAAGAAATCGCACCTCCTGTACTATCTCGGTCACTCCGCAAAAAATCGAATCCTGCGCAGCGAAAATTGTGGTTTGCCCGTCCGCCCGCGAACCACGTAAAGTATCAGAACAATGGAGCTGCGCAAGGATCCCATCACCCGTTCGTGGGTCATTACTGCAGACGAGCCCGAGCCGGAACGCGGCAGCGAGTATCTCTGTCCTTTTTGCCCCGAGTCCGGGACCGAGCTTCAGGTCATTGCGTCGTTACCGACGGTGAATGGCAACCCGTGGTCATCTCGAGCTGTGGTGCATCCTAAGCCGATTTACCGCGTCGAGGGTGACCCCGGCCGCGCTGGCAACGGTTTGTACGACACCATGCAGCCGGTCGGCGCCCACGAAATGATTATCGAAAACGCCCGTCATGATCGCCAACTGTGGAATGTCGACGACCGCGAGATCGAGCAATACCTCACGCTCTGTGCCCAGCGCATTCAGGATTTGAAAAAGGACGCGCGCTTCAAATATGTAAGTGTCATCAAGAATTTCGGCACGCATTCGGGGCAGGATTTCGATCATCCCGTATCTGAGATCGTGGCCACAACCTTCGTTCCGCGCCGCGTGCTGTACGAACTGCGATCCGCCCGCGAGCATTACAAAGTGAAGGAGCGCTGCGTCTTCTGCGACATCTTTGCGCAGGAGTTGGCCCAGAACAAGCGTATCGTCGAAGTCCGCGGCGACTATATCGTCTCCTGCCCTTACGCCTCGCGCACTCCGTATGAAACGTGGATCGCCCCGCGCGTTCACGAAGCCTACTTCGAGCGCGTGGCAACAAAGTCGGGCGCGATTCGCGATCTTGCAGCGTTGTTGCGACGCACGTTATTCCGCATCCGCACCATCGCCGACGGATTCCATATGGTGCTGCACACTTCGCCCAATACGCTGCACAAGTCCGAGACCCTTGGCTACTGGAAGACCATCGAAGACGACTACCACTGGCACATCGAGATCCTTCCCATCCTCGGTCCGAAGGCGAAGTCGTACACCTTCAAAGAGGTGTATGCGTCACCCGTAAGTCCCGAAGCAGCGGCTGCGCGGCTTCGCGAATGCCCGACGGAGTAGCGCGCAACGCAGGTTACAATCGCTGCATTGAGACTGCCATGACCGTTCGCCGCGTGAAGACTTACACTGCGCAAACCGGCTACGTCTACGAATACTATTTCGTGGGCCGGCGTGCCGCGCTGCCAACGGACCCGCTCGCTCCCTCCGCGGAATTCATCTTCGACGCCAGTGCCGACCGCAAGTCAATCTTTGCCGTGAGCGTATTTGTTCCGTCGCGCGCCTTGGACGCCTACGCGGCCGAACACGGCCGCACGCTCAGCGAACCCGAGCAATATGCCGCGGCAAAGCTCCGGCTCCTGCAAGGCTTCGACGAAATCGCAGACATGCTCCACCAAGGCCGCCGCCTGACGGTCGATGCCGAGAGCCTCGTTTCGCTGCTTCAGTCCATCGGCATCGACTGAAAGAACGAAGCTCACTTCTCAACTTCAGCCGAGTCAAATCCCCAGACTCGGCTAAACTGTCTTTGGGTGAGGTATTCGTGTTCAGCGAACTGACGCCGTCTGGCCGCAAGCGATGGGACCTGTCGCTGCTCGGCTCTTTTGCGGCTCATGTCGTTGTCCTGCTGGTGCTCACTCATCATTTCGGTTCCGGTCTGGATATCCCGCATGATGTCGCTCTCGGTGCGCCGAACTCGTCGGGAAGCGGCGTCATCTACCTCGCCCCTGTCGGCTTCGAGCGCGCGAAGCAGCCACCGTCTCCGAAACCCGAGCTCGACCTGCATGCTTCAGCGCTAAGAACTCCAGTCCCAAAGCGACCGGCTCCTGACGTTCGGGAAGATGTTCAGGGCAGCGAGACTTCCAAACTCGACCAGACTGCGCATGGTGGTTCGCCCTATGGCATGCGGATTCCAGGAGCGCCTCTGACAGGAGACGAAATCGTTCCCGCGCTGCCTCAGGTGTTTCCCGATCCCGCCGTCTCGCGCGCAGACTTGCCGCCCGGAGTGCAGGGCGACGTGACCGTCGAGGTGACCATCGACGAACAGGGAAACGTGGTCGCACTCAAGCTGATTCACGGCATCGGCTATGGTATCGAGGATCGCGTTCTGGCGACCTTGCGTCAGTGGCATTTCCGTCCGGCATCGAAAGACGGTGTCACCATCGCTTCGCAGCACATCGTCACTTTTCACTACCCCAGCTAGGCATGCGATTTCGCAGCCCAAACAGTTGTGACGCGAATCACACCTTGGTGTGATAAGGGCACTCGGCCCTGCCGCCTTCCTGTTTATACTGGGTCTTACAGGAACGATATGCGACCTATCCTTACGGGTCTGTGGGGTTTATGCCTTTAGTCTGGCTGCGAGTCGCGGTGGCTTTCTACGCCGTCGGATTGCTCTACTCCCTGCTTTTGCTGGGCAAACGGGGCAACCTTTTGGCGAAGTTCGTGGAACCGGCCGTCGGCTTTGGCCTCATTTTTCATTTCGTGTCGCTGGTCGAATCCACCGTTCTGGTTGGCCGGCTCTCCTGGGTTTCCATTCAGTACTCCGAATCGCTACTGGCGTTCGTGGCCATGGTTGTGTTCTTCATCTTCTTTGTCGGATACCGCACAACCTCGCCGGGTATCGTCATTTTCCCCATCGTCTTTTTGTTGACCTTTACTTCGGCGGTTGGCCAACAGCCGGTGACTTTCGCCTCGCCCACACTGCGTAGCAGCTGGATCTTTGTTCACGTAGTGATGATCTTCACTGGTTACGCCGGACTGTTCCTGAGTTTTGGGGCAAGCCTGCTCTACCTGATGCAGGAGCGGGCGCTGAAAGCCAAGTCGGTCGACGGATTGCTGTCCAAGCTGCCGCCGCTCGAGACCATCGACGACATCGGCTACAAGTCGCTGCTCTTCGGTTTTCCCTTCATGACCTTCGGCCTCATTGCTGGCTCGGTATTGGCGATTGAGAAGTACGGGCCGCTGTTCTTTGCTGACCCCAAGATATTGTTGTCGTTCATCATGTGGATCGTGTACATGCTGCTGTTGTACACACGCTGGAATTCCGGCTGGCGCGGCCGCCGCGCGGCGTTACTTGCGACTTGTGCCTTCGTCATCGCGCTCGGCGTCTGGGCCGCCAACAGCTTCAGCCGGGTACACAGGTTTCCGCCACTATGAACCTGATTGTCATTGGCGTGAACCACCAGACCGCGCCCGTGGAAGTGCGCGAGCAGTTCGCTATCTCCGAGGCGCGCCTGCCCGAGGCGGTAAAGATTCTTGCGTCTCAGCCTGGCATCGAAGAGGCGATGATCGTCTCCACCTGCAACCGCGTGGAAATTGTAGCCCGCACCAGCGACGGTAGCGCCGATCTTCACAGTTGTCTCGAAAAGGTTTACGGTTTCGATCCGCAGCCCTTCCGCAAGTATCTCTACGAGTATCGCGAGCGCGATGCCGTGCGGCATGTCTTCCGCGTGGCTTCCAGCCTTGACTCCATGGTCGTAGGCGAGCCGCAGATTCTCGGCCAGGTCAAAGAAGCTTACGCCACCGCACGCGCTGTCGGAGCGGTGAACTCACAGCTCGACGCCCTGTACTCGCGTGCCTTTGCTGTCGCCAAGCGGGTCCGAACGGAAACCGCTATCGCGATGTCTGCTGTGTCAATCGCTTCCGTCGCAGTGGACCTCGCCAAGAAAATCTTTGGCAACCTCGAAGGCAAATCAGTTTACTTGGTCGGCGCGGGCAAGATGTGCGAACTCGCCGCGCGTCACTTGCTGGCGCATGGAGCCACCAAGATCTACGTTGGCAATCGCACTTACGAGCGAGCAGCAGCCTTGGCCAAGAAATTCAACGGCGAAGCTATCGTCTTCGAGCAGCTCTACGACACCGTCGATCGGGCGGACATCGTCATCACGTCTACGGGCGCGCCGCATACCATCTTCCGCAAGGAGCATGGCGAGAAGTTCCTGAGCCGCCGCAAGAACCGCCCCATGTTTTTCATCGACATCGCGGTGCCGCGTGACGTCGATCCGGAAATGAACAAGCTCGACGGCATCTTTGTGTACGACATCGACGACCTGCAGCAGGTGGTCGCCTCGCACATGTCCGACCGTCGTGTCGAGGCCGACCGCGCCGAAGCCATCGTGCAACTGGAAGTCGACAAGTTCCAAGCGCGCCTGCAGACGCTCGATGTGGTTCCGACCATCGTCTCGTTGCAGGAGCATCTCGAGACCGTCCGTCAGGCCGAAATCGACCGCGTGCGCGGACGTTTAGGTACGCTGAGTCCGGAGCAGGAACTCGCCGTCGAAGCGCTTTCCCGCGGCATCATCAACAAAATCATGCATACACCGATTACTGCCCTTAAGAGCGCGGCACGTGAATCGTCGGAATCCACGACGGTCATCGATCTGGTCCGCAAGCTCTTCAATCTGCGCGACGCTCGGAAGGCCGAGACTGACGAAGAAGCGTCGCTGAGCGCCAAGTCCGGAGGTCGACGCTGATGGCGCGCCTCAGAATTGGCTCTCGCGGCTCTCAACTCGCCCTTTGGCAGGCCAACCACATTTCCGCACTGCTGCGCGAACGCGGCCACGAGGTCGAACTGGAGATCATCAAGACCACGGGCGACAAGATTCTGGATGTTGCTCTCGCGCAGGTCGGCACCAAAGGCATGTTCACCAAGGAGATTGAAGACGCCTTGGCCGAAGGCCGCGTCGATCTCGCTGTCCATAGCCTGAAAGATTTGCCAACCGAACTTCCTCCTGGATTTGAACTCGTCGCCATCACCGAGCGAGTGAATCCTCACGATGTGTTCCTGTCGGTCAACTTCGACTGCCTCGATGCTTTGCCTAAGGGCGCGAAGGTCGGAACCAGCAGCTTGCGGCGCCAAGCCCAGCTCAAGGCGTTTCGTCCTGACCTTGTGGTTCATCCTTTGCGCGGCAATGTCGATACGCGCGTGCGCAAGCTGGAAGAGGGTGAATACGACGGCATTATTCTCGCGGCTGCTGGACTCACTCGACTCGGCAAGACGCAACTGGTGAAGGAGTATTTGTCGGAAGACTTTATGTGTCCTGCTGCAGGTCAGGGAGCGCTTGGCATCGAGATTCGCGAAGGCGATGTAGCAATGGGCAAGCACCTCGCGTTCCTGAACGATGCCGACTCGCGTACTGCGACTATCTGCGAGCGAACGTTGCTTAATAAGCTTGGCGGCGGATGTCAGGTTCCGATCGGAGCCTTTGCGCAGATGAAGGACGGCAAGCTGTTGCTGACTGGAGTTGTTGCTCGTCCTGATGGTTCCGAAGTCTTGCGCGAGCAGCAGAGCGGAATTGATCCGGTTGCGCTCGGCGAACTCGTGGGCGACACGTTACTGAAGCGTGGCGCGAACAAGATCCTCGAAGACGTTTATGGCGCGACAGCGACAGCGCCTCAGCAACCATAAGCTATGGCGAGCCAGAAGCCACTTTCCGGTTGTCGCGTGTTGGTATCGCGCGCCAAGAAGCAGGCAGGCGCGCTTTCGTCCACGCTGAAAGAGCTTGGCTGTCAGGTCATCGAAATCCCCTTCATCGAAATCCGCAAGCCTTCGTCGTTCGCCGCACTCGATATCGTCCTGCACAATCTCGTCAACTACGACTGGTTGATTCTAACCAGCGTGAATGGTGTGGAAGCACTGTTCGAGCGCATGGCGAACTTCAAGCTCGGGAAATCGGCGCTCAGGCACCTGAAGATTGCGGCGATTGGTCCGGCAACCAAGAAGGCGATTGAGAAGCATGGACTCACTGTCACAGTGACACCGAAAGAATACGTCGCCGAATCGGTCGTTGCATCGCTGCACAAGCGCGTGAAAGGGAAGCGAGTTTTGCTGGTAAGGGCGAAGGTCGCACGCGATGTGATTCCACGCGAGTTGGGCAAAGCCGGTGCGATTGTCGATGTGATCGAAGCCTACGAAACGGTGGCTCCGAAGTCTTCCGAGCGACGTCTGCGCGCGTTGCTCGCCAGCCAACGCAAACCTCTTGCAATTACGTTTACCAGTTCCTCGACGGTGAAGAACTTTGTCAGCCTTTTGGGACTGCGAAGCGCGCGTGCGGCATTGAAGAAGTCCGCAACGACTCGCGGAATTCACAGCGCATCGATTGGTCCCGTGACTTCGGCAACCCTGCGCGAGTTCGGATTGCCAGTCGATATCGAAGCGAAGACGTTCGATATTCCGGGACTGGTCGCGGCGATCCTTGCGTACAAGAAAAACATCAGTTAACAAACTGCGAAACTGTTGTACTTCGGGCTATTCGTAGATCGAGCAGCCGCAGCCGGGCGAGGGCACGCGCACTTTCAGGAAATCGGAGACGCGCTGGTAGGCGTCTTTCAACGTTTCGATGCGCGAGAAGCCGTGGCCTTCGTTTTCGTAGATCTTCAGCTGTACAAATCCACCATTCTTCTTAATTGCCGCCGCGACTTGCTGGGCCTCGGTCGCGGGACAGCGCAGGTCGTTGCCACCAGCCAGCAATAGCAGGGGCGCTTTGATGCGATCGATGAAGTTGATGGGCGAGCGGTCAGCATAGAGCGCCTTGTTTTCCGTGGGGTCGCCCATGATGGCGATATCGGTTTGCCGCACGTTTGGATCCACGTTGGCTAGCTCGGTGGTCCAATTCACAAAAGGAACAATAGCGACGCCGGCGGCCCACTGGTCCGGAGCCTTGGTCAGCGCCATCATGGCGAGATATCCACCGTAGCTTGCGCCCTTGACGACCAGCTTTTTCGGATCGACGAACGGCGACTTCTTGATCCATTCCGCGGCATCGAGCACGTCGTTGAGATCGCCGCCGCCTAGATCGCGATTGTTGGCGTACATAAATTCTTTGCCGTAACCGCTGGAGCCGCGATAGTTGGGAGCGATGACCAGGTAGCCCTGGTTGACGACGTATTGGATCAGGGGCTCGAAACCATCCACAAACTGCGAGGCCGGGCCGCCGTGGATCGACACGATCGCGGGAAACTTTCCGGTGGGCGTGATGTTGTTTGGCACATAGACAAACGCCGAGATGGTGAATTTGCCGTCGCGGCTGGGGAAGTGCACGAGATAGGGCTGGACCATGTCAGCGCTGCGCAGGCCGCCGATCAGTGCATGTGTGACCGGCTGCGACTGGCGTGATGCAACGTCGTAGGTCCAGGCATCGTTGGGAGAGTCTCCGCCCTGGTGATAGAAAAGCAGCTTCGAGCCGTCGGGGGAGTAGGGACGCGGATTGCCGCCAAGCGTGTTCACACCATTGTTCAGTGGCAGAGCTTGCGTCTGCTTGCTGGCAACGTCGTAAGTGTAGATGGCGGTCTGGCCGTCAATGTTGGTAGTCCAGCAAAGCATGCGGCCGTCGGGCGAAAAGGTGCCGCTCCGGGTTTCCCATTTGTCGTTGGTGAGCCAATCGATATTGCCGGAAGCGATGTCGAGCAAGCCGACATTCCAATAGCCATTGTGGGCGTCGGAAGTGACAAGCGCAGTCTTGCCATCGGGCGAGAGGTCGGTGGCGTAATAGAGATGGTCGCCCTGATGTGGCGTGAGGTTTTTGCTCTTGCCGCTGGCGAGGTCGAACAAATAGATATTGGAGTCTTTGCCGTCGGCGCGAACCTGGGTATAGGCGATGGACTTTCCGTCGCGGGTAAATAACTGCCCGAAGTTGGACAGGTTTGACGGCGTGTTCTGCGTAACGTGGCGGACGTGACGGGTGTAAACGTCGATGACGTCAATCCCATAGCTCGAGCCGTCTTTGGGTTTGGCGGCGTAGGCGAGCTGCTTGCTGTCAGGCGACCAGACGGGTGATTGCTCGGAAATTTCCTTGGTCGTGGTCAGGTTCAGCACATCGCCGGATTTTGGCGAGACTAGGAAGACATCCCATAGTTCGTTTCCGTCGGAATCGGAGGCGTAGGCGATCCAGTTGCCGTCGGGCGACCAAGCGGGCGAAACCTGGCGCTGGTCACTGATGGTCAGCTGTGTCGGCCATCCGCCAGATGAGGGAACGGTCCAGATGTTGTTGCGCCCGCTGATGTTGGAGACGAATGCGATTTGTTTGCCGTCGGGCGACCAGGTGGTGCCGCCGATCTCGCGCGTCATGTAGAGCTTGTCGACGGTGAAGTTCTGTAGGTTCTCGACGTTGCGGCTTTTGAGCTGGGCGGGGTCGGTGATTGCGATTGGCGCAGGGAGGGCCTGTTGCGCAACCGCCGGAACGGTCATGAGGAGGAAAAGACCCACACAAGTGGATAGTGGATAGTGGATAGTGGATAGAGACTGGGGGTGGGTACCCCCCTCCCCCCCTCGAATCCTTGTTTTCATCGAGTTACGAATATTTTGTGCGCAAACGATTGAGCGCGTAGGAGTTACGCGGAAAATCCTGTGGAATAAGGACTTAGCGGGTGCCATGACTGATTGAAGATATGTCGGGGCGTGGTTGGTTGGCAAGAGCGGTCGTTGCGTAGGTGTCTGCATGCGGACTCGTTGGCAAGGGACACAAATCCCTCGTCCTCTTAGCTGACGATTCTAGGAAGGCGGCGTCGGCGGTGCAAGGACGCAGGTCACGCAGCAGTGTGATGAGCGATGAACCGCCGGACTACGTGAGGGGGATGTCGAAAAGTGTCAGCCAGTATTGCATCGACTGCAGCGAGAAACCCAGGAAGATCAGACCGATTCCGAATGCTCCCAGGTACCGTTGGGGAAGATTGTCAGCGTAATACTCGATGAATGGGGTCACCGTAATGCCGATGCCGGTGACAAGGCCGACTACCAGACCGACGCGGAGGGCGAACAACCAAGGATGGTCGAGGTGGTGCACAAATGAGCTGCAAAGGAGCGCAGCGGCGAGATTGCCGACGGTGCGGACCAAGGTCCCCCGAAACTGCCGACGGGTGATGCGCGGACGGCGACTGGGCGCGTAGTCGATAGCCGGACGCATGCCGCGCACATAGGCGATAGCTTGTCCGATGGTGGCGAGAACGGCGAAGGCAATTGCAAAGCGGGCACCCACGGCCGGGTAAAGTCCGACGGCAAATCCGATACCACGGACCGCGCTGAACAGTATTTCCAACGGTAACGGATAATGTTTCAGTCCGCGAGCAGCGCGGTTGAACTCGATGGCCAACGTGAGACCGGTAGCGATGCCGGCGGAGAGACCGAAAAAGAGACCGAGTCCGAGACCATAGCCGATGCCGAAGACGATTGAGTAGGTGACAATGCGGGTGAGCAAGCGCAGCGGACCATGTTGAGCACCCAGTAAGTCATAGGCGAGATAAAGGGTTCCCAGAACGTCGAGACAGCTTCCAGCGATGCTGACGGCGGCGAGGGTGTGGTGGTCCATGGAGGGATTGTAGTGGCTGGGCGTCGGAGCAAGTTGATGCGGGAGGGGTGTTTGAACAAACCAAACCAGCAAAGCGGAGCTTCAACCTCTCCGCGCAAATGCGGCGCTTGGGTGCGGCCGCGAGTTCAGTGAATTTGTTCGGTTAATTTCGATACCGCGCCGAAGAAGGAATCGATGCCAGCGCCCTTTATGAGGTGGGCGTTGACATGGTCGAGAGCATGCTCGGGAAGGTCAAGCGAGCCCGAGAGCATGAGGATGGGAACAGCTGGGCGTTCCTGTTTCCAACGCTCGGCAACGACGTCCCCGTTGAAGTCGGGGAGGTTGTAGTCGACGATCACGAGGTCGAAGGGTATGCAAACGTGATCGACGGCACGCTGCCCGGTGTCCACGGTGATGACTTCGTAGCCCTTGTACTCCAGCAAGGCTTTGGTCGCGGTTAGCACTGATCGGTCGTCATCGACACATAGAACTGTTTTGTGCGGTTGCATCTGAGCGCCTCCCTGGGCGGTGCTTCCGGGCGTGACGCTACTAGTAAGCACGTTCGATGCCCTTTGTAAGGTCTTTGTAGGCTATTAGAAGTTAGGCACTTAATGACGGCTTAATACCTAGCGGATATATAGCAACTTCCTGACTGTGAAAATTGTTCCGGTCAAGTAAGCGCACTGACGTATCTGCCGCGCGATCCAAAACCGATATTGTGCGTGACGCTCTTCGACACGTACTAGATCCAGCAAAACGGTGACATAGCTCACAGACGGGTGCGACGGCCGCCGCTATGGTTATTAGTTGGGCATTTCTTTCGTGGCGAAAGGCTTTATTCATGGCTACTGCGGTCGCAATCCACTTCACGCGTTTTGAACTCGAAACT
The DNA here is from genome assembly GCA_963749635.1 of uncultured Acidobacteriaceae bacterium. Taxonomy (GTDB): domain Bacteria; phylum Acidobacteriota; class Terriglobia; order Terriglobales; family Acidobacteriaceae; genus DASRAA01. Next base: position 127,612 of record CAVVNW010000002.1, on the reverse strand, counting down.
TGCGGAAAAAATCATGACTGCCGACGAAGCGGCCGCGCTGATCAAGTCGGGCGATCAGGTAGGCATGAGCGGCTTCACCGGGTCGGGCTATCCGAAAGAAGTTCCGATTGCGCTGGCGCGGCACATTGCCGAGGCCCACATTCGCGGACAGAAGTTCCAGGTGAGCGTGTTCACGGGAGCATCGACTGGGCCGGAACTGGACGGCGCATTGGCGCTGGCGGGCGGCATCAATTTGCGGCTGCCGTACCAGTCTGATCCGGAGACGCGCAAGCGCATCAACGCGGGCGAGATGGACTACATGGACGTCCATCTGAGCCACGTGGCGCAGATCGTTGAATACGGTTTTCTAGGCAAGCTGGACGTGGCGCTGATCGAGGTGGCGGCGGTGCTGGAAGACGGAAGGCTGCTGCCGAGCTCGTCGATCGGTAACAACAAGACGTGGATCGACTGTGCGGAGCGGGTAATTCTCGAGGTGAACGCGTGGCAGCCGCTGGCACTGGAAGGCATGCACGACATTTATTACGGATTGCAGCCGCCGCCGAATCGCGGGCCGATTCCATTGGTCAGCCCGGGACAGCGGATTGGTTCGCCGTACTTGCAGGTTGCTCCGGAGAAGGTCGCGGCGATCGTGTTGACGGACTCGCCGGACCGCAACAGCGCGTTCAAGGCGCCGGACAAGGCGTCGAAGCAAATTGCCGGGCACATCCTGGAGTTTCTCAGTTGGGAAGTGAAGAAGGGACGCATGCCCGAGAACCTGCTGCCGTTGCAGTCGGGCGTGGGGAACATCGCGAATGCGGTGTTGTTTGGGCTGGAAGAAGGCCCGTTTGAGGGGATGACGTCATACACCGAAGTGATTCAGGACGGCATGATTCGCCTGCTGAATTCGGGGAAAATGACGTGCGCTTCGGCGACCGCGTTTTCGCTGAGCCCCGACATGTTGACAGAAGTGAACGCCGACATGAAGAGCTATCGGGAGCGCATCGTGCTGCGGCCGCAGGAGATTTCGAACCATCCGGAGATCATTCGGCGATTAGGCGTGATCGCGATGAACGCGATGATTGAGGCCGATATTTACGGGAACGTGAACTCGACGCACGTGATGGGATCGCGCATTCAGAATGGGATTGGCGGCTCGGGCGACTTCGCGCGTAACGGGTATTTGTCGATCTTCATGGCTCCGTCGATAGCGCAGAAGGGAACGATCTCGACGATTGTGCCGATGGTGTCGCACGTGGACCATACGGAACACGATGTTCAGGTCATCGTTACGGAGCAGGGGCTGGCCGATTTGCGCGGGCTGTCGCCACGGCAGCGTGCGAAGCTGATCATCGAGAAGTGCTCGAATCCGGATTACAAGGACGTGCTGGTGGATTACTTGAACCGCGCGGAGCGGCTGTCGTATGGCAAGCACACGCCGCACCTGCTGACGGAGTCGCTGGGGTGGCACAACCGGTATCTGCGCAGCGGAAATATGAAGAGGCAGGAAGAGAATTAAGAGCAGTGGCTGGTGGCTCGTGGCTAGTGGATAGAAAAAGACCCACCCAAGCAAAGGAAGCTTGAGTGGCACCCGCAGTGAAATTCCTCAGGGGCGAGAGTGCAGTATTTTCGAGGCCCGGAGCGGCACGGCTAAAGCCGTGCCCTTTCAAACCAACTTCATTGCAGCAGTTCTAGGATGAGATGCGGGTGAATCCGTCGGGGCTCCAATCTTCGCTGCCGACGCCGTTGTGAACGAAGAAGAGGCCGTCGGGATCGTACTTTTTCTTCACCGCCTGCAATTTCAGGTAGTTCGCGCCCCAGTAGGCCTGTCCGAATCCACGCTCGAAATAATTGCTCTCCGAGACATAGGCTCCGCCGTTGGGGGCGAGCTTACGGAGTTCGTTCATCGATTGCGCAACTGAGCCGGACTCTTTGCGGGCGGCGTCGAGGTTTGGTTCGTGTCCGGCGAGGCCGGGGTAGGCATGGCCCTGGCCGGAGGCGATGATAGCGAGAGCGAAGGCGTCGAGCACGGAGGGATTGGTGGCAGTGTCGCGCGCCGCGGCGATGGCTTCGGCGGGAGCGCCGGCGAGTCCCTTGTTGAAGTGGAGTTCGACTTCCCAATGGCGAGAAGCGGCGAAGAGGGCGTCGGCGAGACGAGCCTGCGAGTCTTCTTTCAGCAACGACGCGGGAAGCCAGAGGGACTCGAAGCCGTAAATGAAGAATCCGCACTGGCCACCATCGCCGGTCCACCAGACGTCGCGCGGGTTGGCACCGGGACGCGAGTCGGCGACAAAAGCGTGTTGGTGATGCTCGGTGCGCCAGTCGGGATCCCACCAGTGACGCGTGGGCATGCTGCCGATCGAAGGCGGTTCTTTCAGCGTGTAGTCGGTGGGTGACTTTGCGATCCAATCGAGAAAGGGCTGCCAAATTTTGCTGGCCTCGTTCGGTGGTGAGGCCGTGTGAAACCATCGAGATCTCAAGCGAGTTGTCGGGTTCGACGTGAGCTTGCTCGCCCCAGTGGTCGTTGAAGAGAGTCTGTGCTGTAGAAGCCGACAAATTGGTGGAGCAGGCGTCGGAAAGCGTCATCGGAGGAAGCTTTAACGTTGAAGGATGCTCCTCCCGCGAACTCGGGAATGTCGCGAACGCGGAGAGTTAGCTTGCTGACTGCGCCGAAGCTGCCTCCGCCTCCGCCCTTGAGCGCCCAGAAAAGATCAGGATTGTTGCAAGCGTTGGCGATACGAATTTGTCCGTCGGCGGTAACGACCTCGGCTTCGAGTAGAGCCGATGCAGCGGTGCCGTAATGTTTGGAGAAGCTGCCGAAGCCTCCACTTTGGACGAGGCCGGCGACTCCGACTGTGGTGCAGCCTCCACCTTGGACGTACTTGCCGGCTTTAGTGGTGACGGCGTCGTAGGCGTGAAGCCAGATCACGCCAGCGCCGACGGTAACAGCGGGCTGCGGTGCTTGTCTGCCCTTGCAAGCCTGCGGGACGAAGGCGTCGTGCAGAGTGATGTCGTTGAGGTGGCGGGTCCAGACGAGCAGGGAATCGGCGGCGTTGGAGGTGCCTTGATAGCTGTGGCCTCCACCTTTGACGACGAGGCGGAGATGGTTTTCGCGCGCGAAATTGACCGCGGCCGCGATGTCTTGCGCGTTTCGGGCGGCGACGGCATAAACGCTGGGCTTGGTGGCCCAGGCATTCGCCCATCCCATGGTTTGGGTGAGGGCGGGTGAGTCTCCGATGAAGAAGGGGTTGCTGAGGTTCTTGAAGAGTTCCTGACATGCGGGCCGGTGGGGGCGGTTTGACATTCCGCGAGCGGAAACTCGACGGGGATGAGATTGCCGCCGACTTGTTGCTTCAGCTTGTCCCAACTGGCGGCGCTGGGCCACGCGGGGTCATTTGGGCGGACGCGACGGAATCCGGGCTTCGATTCAGCGCGTGCAAGATAGGACCAAAGCGGCAACGTCGCGAGTTGTTTGAGAAGAGTGCGGCGATCCATGGGGAGAAATCATATCGTGAAAGTGGATAGTGGGTGGTGGATAGTGGATAGAAAGACCCCACTCAAGCAAGGGAAGCTTGAGTGGGCACCCGAGATTATCAGTCCCCACGTTGCCTGTTCCCACCCTTTCCCAAATGATGGGAAAGGATGGGGCACCGCGCAATTGTGGGCCACCCATTCAGTTACTTTGATGCGGACGGCAACAGACCTTGGTATTTCAGCATGGGTTGGATGCTGGGTGGAGCGCCGCGCCAGGCTTCGTACATCTTCTCGAGGTCCTCGGTGTTGCCGCGGGAGAGCACCATCTGGCGGAAGCGATCGCCGTTTGCGCGGGTCAGGCCGCCGTGTTCGACGAACCACTGATAGGCATCGTCGTCGAGCATCTGGGTCCAGAGATAGGCGTAGTATCCGGCGGCATAGCCGCTACCCCAGATGTGGCTGAAGTAGCTGGAGCGATAGCGCGGCGGAACGTAGCTGATCCAGAGATTGATCTTCTCCAGCGCATCCTTCTCGAACACGTCAGGCTTTTGCAACGGCGCGCTGGCGGGAAGGGAGTGCCACTGCATATCGAGTTCGGCAGCGGCGACCAACTCCGTCATGTCGTAGCCCTTGTTGAACGTCTGCGCCTTCTCGATTTTCGCAGCCAGATCAGCGGGCATAGGCTCGCCGGTCTTGTAGTGCTTGGCATAGTTCTTAAAGATCGACGGGTAAGTAGCCCAATGTTCGTTGAACTGCGAAGGGAACTCGACGAAGTCACGCGCGGTGGAAGTGCCGGAGAGGCTGGGATATTCGGAGTCGGCAAACATTCCATGCAGCGCGTGTCCGAACTCATGGAACATAGTCTTGACGTCATCGGACGTTAGTAAAGCCGGCTCGCCTGCAGCCGGAGGCGCGAAATTGGCGGTATTGGCGACGACGGGCTTTGTGCCCAGAAGCCTGGACTGCTGAACAAACTCATTCATCCAGGCGCCACCCTGCTTGTTGTCGCGCTTGAAGTAGTCGGAATAGAAGAGCGCGAGCGAACTGCCGTCGGCGTTAAACACCTCGAAGACGCGCATGCCAGGCGCAGTAGGTTGGAATGTCTTTACGCTCCTTGAAGGTGATCCCGTAAAGCTGATTGGCGGCATAGAAGACGCCGTTCTGCAGGACGCTGTTGAGCTCGAAGTACGGCTTGACCTGTTCTTCGTTCAGGTCGTACTTGGCCTTGCGTACCTGCTCAGAGTAGAAGTCCCAATCCCACGGCTGGACTTTGAAGCCACCATTCTGGGAGTCGATGACGGACTGGATATCGGCGGCCTCGATGGCAGCTTTACCGGTGGCGCCGGGGACGAGCTCGTCCATAAATTTCAGGGCGTTCTGGGGCGTCTTAGCCATCTGGTCGTCCAGCTTCCAGGCAGCGAAGTTGGGAAAGCCGAGGAGCTTGGCCTTTTGGGCGCGAAGCTGGGCGATCTGCGCAATGATGTCGCGGGTGTCATTGGCATCACCACGCTCGGCCCGGTTCCACGAATTGGAGAAGATGGCCTCGCGGGTGGAGCGATTGGTGAGCGAGGCGAGGTCGGGCTGCTGGGTGGTGTTCTGGAGAGGAATTACATAGCCGTCAACCTTGCGGGATTTGGCAGATTCGGCAGCGGCGGCAATTTGCGCGTCGCTCAGTCCGGCGAGGGCAGCTTTGTCGGTTGTGACGTAAGCGCCTTCCTTGGTTGCGGCCAGCAGCTTGCTTTCGAACTCATTGGACAGAGAAGCGAGTTGCTCGTTCAGCTTTTTGAGCTGAGTTTTGTCGGCCTCGGAGAGGTTTGCTCCGGCGTGGATGAACCTGTCGTAGATGACTTCGACCAACCGCAACGATTCGGGATCGAGTTTCAGCGATTGGCGCTGATCGTAAATGGCCTTCACGCGTTGAAAGAGCTTGGCGTCGAGGTAGATGGCGTCGTTGTGCGCGGCAAGTTGCGGCGCGATGGCGGCGCGTGCTGCCAGCAAGGTTGGATTACTGTCGGCCCCGGCGACCTGAAAGAAGGGCAGTAGCGCGCGGCGCAACAACTGGCCTCCTTTTTCATAGGGGATGAACGTGTTCTGAAAAGTCGGAGGCTGAGGATTGTTAGCGATGGCCTGAGCTTCTTTGAGTTCCTGCGCCATGCCGGCCTCGATGGCGGGCTGATAGTCGGTGTCCTTGATCTTGTCGAAGGGCGGCGCCTGAAAGGGCAAAGTACTCGCGGCATAAAAAGGATTTGACGGACCGAACTCCGCAGTAGCGGCGTCGGCAGGCAGAGCGGTTAGACCGGCAGTTAGCATAGCGATGACTATGAGGATCTTCATGCGTAATAGTGTAGCGGCTAAAGGGCGCGGGTTGAAATGCTTTGGGACGAGCGGCCAAAGTCAGTTTCAAGTTTCCAACACTGTCCCTAGCCAGCATCGGGCTGGAACGGCATCCAACCAAGTGATTAGCGGATAGAAAACCCGCGATCATTTTGCCGTGGCGCCTTCGGGATCGAATTCGCCAGCTGCGAAAATGACAGGAAATACGGTACTTACCGGATAGCGGTGCGTCATCGGTCAATGAGAAAGTTTGTGCAACTTTTTGTTGTCGCGAAGGAAATACTTATGGGAATTGCGCTTGGTTGATCGGCTAAAGACCTGGCATTCGGACACAGACAAGAAGGGGCATCGCGATGAGGAAAGTAATGCTGTCGGGAGTTGCGCTGGTGGTTGTGGTCACGTTAGCGGCATGCGGGGGTGGGGGTGGTGGCAACAACAATACGCCGATGGTCACCGTGACTCCGGCGACGGCGAATTTGCAGGAAGGATCGACACTGCAATTTGCAGCTACGGTTACGAATAGCAGCAGCGGCGTGAACTGGCTGGTCAACGGTGTTGCGGGCGGCAGCGGGGCCACCGGAACAATCAGCAGCTCGGGACTCTACACGGCCCCCGTGGTCATTCCTAGTCCCGCAAGCATCACGATCACGGCCCAGTTGCAATCGAGCAGCACGGTCTCGAGCAACGCGGTAGTTACGATCACGGCAGTACAGTTTAGTAACGCGTCACTGAAAGGGAATTACGTTTTCAGCCTGAAGGGAATCGACGCGAGCGGCTTCGCCTTCTATGCGGTGGGAACCGTGACAGCAGACGGCAACGGCAACATTACAGGCGGCGAGGAAGATTTGAATGACGTTGGTTCGGGGTACTTTACCGCATCGACGTCGTCACCGGAACGTACGCTGTAGGCGCAGACGGCCGAGGCGCGTTGAACCTCAACAGCTCGATCGGAAGCTTCGCCTATGCCTTTGCCATGCGGGCGCTCAGCAATGCCAGCCTGAATGAGATCGACAACAACGTGATGAACGCGGTGGGTAATCTGGAGCAACAGACGAGCGGAGTCACCGCACCTTCAGGAAATTATGCTTTCGGCTTCAGCGGAAACGGGCGGAGGGTGCGTGTCGATTAGCTCCGCGGGAGTGTTTAACCTGAGTGGAACGACGGTAGGCGGAATGCAGGATGTGAACTGCAGTGGCAACATCGCCCAGAGCCAGTCGTTGACCGGCACCTATTCTGCGATTGATGCGCTGGGACGCGGCACGGGATCGTTCTCGGCGGCCACGGGCACTTCGTCGTTCATTTATTACGTGGTGTCGCCGAGCCACTATCGGTTCATTTGCCCCGATGCGGCGACATTCTTTTTGGGCAGCGCCGACCTGCAAACTCAGCCAACGTTTGCCGTCACGGACTTCAGCGGGAATTACGTCATCAGCACGTCAGCTAATACGCTGGCCGGCATCTCCAACACGCTGATGCAACTGAATGCGTCGGGCGGCTCGATTTCTACGGGCTACTATGACGTGAACGACACGGGCGTGGTGGGAACGTCGTCGCTGACCGGGGCCTACAGCGTTGCGACGAACGGACGCGTTAGTGGCTCGTTCACAGTCAGTAGTTTTCCACTGCCTTTTACGATGTACATGATCTCTCCCAGCCAGGCCTACTATATCGACTTGCGGGCGAATGCGGTGGGAAGCGGGAATGTGTACGCGCAGAGTTCAGCCGTCACCACCAATGCCGCATGGGCCGGGAGCTACGCGACCTTACAGTTTGGCTACTTCGTGGTGAGCGGCGTAATCACGCCGGGGAATAGCACCAGCATCAGCGGACAGATATCGGCTGACGGTAACGGAACCCTGGCCGGGACGCTGGACATCAACGATCCGTCGAGTGTGTTCACTGCGCTGCCGCTGCAAGGGACGTATAGCGTTGGCACGGTCGCGCCCGGACGAACTACGGTGACGATTACGACGACGACGGAAGGCACACGAAACTACATTGCCTATATCGTGTCTCCGACGCAGGTGCAGTTGTTGGAAGTGGATTCGAACCTGACGTCGGGAGGAGATGCGGTACGGCAGTTCTGACACAGGATACTGTCAGAGGGAGATTTTATGTTGAAGATTACGATGTTAGCCGTGGTGGTTACGTGCTGGGCCGTCTTTGCCTGTGCACAGAATGACGCAAGCGCGCCGCCGGTATCGCAGACGGACCATTCGCAGACTGCCCAAGTGCCGGCTTCGGCAGTGCCCGGAATGGTGGAGCATAAAACTCTGCCGCAATATCCGAAAGAAGCGTTGCTGAAAGGAATTCAAGGCGACGTGGTTTTCAAGATTGCGGTGGATGAGAACGGAAAGATCGTTCGCAGCCAGCCGGTCGGGGGTGATCCGCTGCTGGTTGCTGCGAGCAAGGAAGCACTGCAAGATTACCGCTTTCATCCGTACATGGTGAACGGCACGCCCGTGGCCTTCGAGAGCGAACTGGGGTACCACTTTGTTCTAAGCCGAAAAGGCGATGCGACGGCGGGAACAGTGGAATGCATGTCCACGGTCCCGGAACGGTGAGAACACCGATCCGACCAGCAGAGCCGTTGGCTACGGTTTCGCGTTCTTGTGAATGTCGACGGTAGACCAAGTCTTGTCGGCAGCGTGGCAGAGATCTTCCAGTGGACACTCAGCACACTTTGGCTTGCGCGCGATGCAGATGGCGCGGCCGTGATGGATGATCTGGTGGGAGAAGTCGATCCACTTGGCGCGCGGGATGACGCGCATCAGGTCCTGCTCGATCTTGGGCGGCGCTTCATTCCTGGTTAGTTCCAGGCGGCGTGAGATGCGCTGCACATGAGTGTCGACTACAACGCCGTCGGCGATGCCAAACCATGACCCGAGGACTACGTTGGCGGTTTTACGCGCTGCTCCGGGAACGGTGAGCAATTCTTCCATAGTGTGCGGCACTTCACCGCCGAAATCATTCACAATCTTGCGCGCCGCGCCCACGAGAGACTTCGATTTGTTGCGGAAGAATCCTGTAGAGCGGATGTCGGGCTCGAGCTCTTCGGGCTGCAGCGCTGCGAAGTGTTGGGGCGTCGGATATTTCTTGAACAAGATGGGCGTAACCATGTTCACGCGAACGTCGGTGCATTGCGCGGAGAGGATGGTCGCGACTAGAAGCTCCCATGCGGAGTTGTGATGTAGCGCGCATTTGACGTTGGGATAACGGGCATCGAGTCGTTTGAGGATTTCGGCGATGCGCTCGGGAGCGAGCGGATTGTAGGCTTTGGCACTCTTTGGCGCTTTGGGCTTGGGCGATTTTGCCGGCGTTGTCTTGAGCGGCTTGGCGGCGACGCGGGCGGACTTCGCTTTGTCGTGGCGTCCGGCTTTCGAAGGCTGGCGGGGGATGGTGCCGCGGGGCATGGGTAAGTCTCCGGGATGAGTATAACGGTGCGGAACATCATACTTCTCACCCTTTCCCCAAGGAAGGGAAAGGATGCAGCACCCACAGCTTCGTTAGATCAACAGCAGGACCTTCGACTCGGACGCGCGCTGCTGGGAGCGTCCTTCCTCAAGGTGAAGGCGGTAAAACCAGACCGCAGATTACAATGAGAGACTAAGCTTCATTCATCCCGATACTGATGGGGTTCCGTAATGGCTCTGAAGGCCGATGTCCACGTTGTTGCGACAGAACTGCCGGCGGTTCCGCTGACGCTGGAAGGCTACAGCGTGTTGCACCAAATGTTTCGCTTCCGTTGGGCGGAGTGGCGCAAGCTGGATGCCGCTGGGCAGTCGCAGGTCGCGCACGAGGCGGCGGAAGCATTTTCGGCCAGCGAAAAAGCGGGTCAATTCGCGGTGTATTCGATGCTGGGGCACAAGGGCGACCTGATGCTGGTGCACTTCCGCGACTCATTCGATGAGTTGAACCAAGCGGAGCTGCAGTTGGACCGTACAGGACTGCGGGATTTGCTGGAGCCGGTTCACTCGTACGTCTCGGTGATCGAGCTGGGACTGTATGACTCGAGCGTGAAGCTGTTTCGACAGTTGACCGAGCGGGGCGTGGCTCCGCTGAGCGAAGAGTGGAACAAGGAAATCGGCGATACGATTGAGCGGCAGAAGGCCGCAATGCACTCGCGCTTGTTCCCCAAGATTCCGGCGAGCCGGTATTTGTGCTTCTATCCCATGGACCGGCGGCGCGGCGAAGATAAGAACTGGTACTCGTTGCCCATCGAAGAGCGCCAGCGGCAGATGGAAGAACACGGCACGGTCGGGCGTCGGTATGCCGGCAGAGTACAGCAGATTATCACCGGGTCGATTGGCTTCGACGACTGGGAGTGGGGCGTGGATTTATTTGCGCCTGAACCGCTGGTGTTCAAGAAGCTAATCTACGAGATGCGGTTCGATCAGGTCAGCGCGGAATATGCACTGTTCGGACAGTTCTTTATCGGGTTGCGGATTCCGCTGGAGAAACTGGGAGAGTGGATGGGCGGGAAGTTGCCGCAATAGGCACTGGTTGCTGGTAACTGGTGGCTTCGTGATTCTGTCGTGGCGCGGAGATACGTCAGGAAGCCAGTTACCAGTAGCAGTCGCCCAGTTCCGCGTCCTCGAAGTCTATCCATCAACAGTCAAGAAAGTTTCCTCATAATCATGATTGCTCACATTATTGAAATTCTTGCGGCGTGGATCACCTGGGTGATTTCGGCTGCGGGCTATGGCGGCGTGATGCTGCTGATGGCCATCGAGTCGGCGTGCATTCCATTGCCGTCGGAAATTATCATGCCGTTCTCGGGGTACCTTGTGTACACCGGCCGATTTTCGCTGCTGGCCGTGGCGACGTGGGGAGCCATCGGATGCAACCTGGGATCGGTGCTGGCGTATGAAGTGGGGTATTTTGGCGGGCGTCCGCTGGCGTTGCGCTACGGACACTACATCTTCGTGACGCAGCATGAATTGAATACCGCCGACCGCTTTTTCGCGCGCTGGGGATCGTTAGCAGTCCTAATCGCGCGACTGTTGCCTGTGATTCGCACATTTATCGCGCTGCCGGCCGGGATTGCGCGAATGCCGCGACTGCGCTTCCACCTGTATACGTTTATTGGGTCGTGGCCATGGTGTTTCGTGCTGGCATACGTCGGCATGCGACTGGGGGAGCAGTGGGACAAGGACCCGCGCCTGAAGATGTGGTTCCATCGCATGGATGGATTGATCCTGGCGGGGCTGGTGGCTGGCGCTGCGTATTTCGTGTGGTCGCACCTGAAGGATCGGGTGAGGGAAGAAATCTGAGAAGCAGACTTCCCGCGGACTAAAGTCCGCGGGGGGTGACAAGAATAAAAGACTTGTGCGGCACAGCTAAAGCTGTGCCCTTTCAAAACGCGGCCCAGAACGAGTTTTTCAGCAGCCTGTGTCGCCGGGCCCGTTTCAAAGCACTACGCAGCTTTGCCGATCTGCGTCGCCTCCTCGACTTCGAGAAGTTTGCCGTTCTTTACATCGTAGATGTAACCGTAAATTGCGATGTTTCGCGGAACCAAGGGATGGTGACGGATGCGTTCCACATCATCGCGGACACTCTGCGCCTGATCTTTGATGGTGAGCCACTCGATGAACTCGCCGGCGCGCGAACCAGGGCCCTTGCCGATGTCGTGGAAGCCGCGTTCCGTGAGAGCCGCCGTGTCAAGGCTGCTGGCCAGTAATCCACGAATGACTTCGTTGGTGAAGAACTCCATGCCGCAGTTAGTGTGATGGATGACGAACCACTCATCCGTCCCCAGGAGCTTGTGCGAGATGACGAGGGAACGGATCGCATCGTCACTGGCACGGCCTCCGGCGTTGCGGACGACGTGGGCGTCACCTTCAGCCAGTCCTGCGAACTTGGCCGGATCGAGACGCGCGTCCATGCACGTGAGGATGGCGAAATGACGCGCGGGAGGCATGGCGAGTTGGTCTTTGTTGCCGAAATTGGCGCTGTATTGCTGGTTGGCGGTGAGGACTTCCTGGAGGAGTTTGCTGCTCATGGGGATGGCTCCTTTTGTGTTTATGTACGTTGAATCGGCTGCAACAGCAGCGGCAAATGCTGGTGATGGTTGAATGCTTAGGAGAGAGCGCCGCCAAGGGCGGACGCACCGAGGTCTAGCGACAACAACAGGGGCGGATGTAGGCGAAGCAGTTCATGCGTGATGAGGCATGAGATGAAAGCTCTACGGCCGAGGATTCTATAAATCGATCTTGACGAACTTGGCGACCAGGCGTTCATAGCGCCGCCAGGGGAGTAGGCGCTTGAGCCAGACCTGCATCTTGGCGTCGGTCCCGATCAGGTAGCGGAGTTTCGGGTTGGGATTGTTGGCGATACTCAAGATGAGTTGGGCAACTTCGCGGGCGTCACGGCGTTTGTTGGCGCTGTTCTTAACGAACTCGGTGAAACGCTGGCTGCGATCTTTGTTGGGCGAGTTGGGGTCGAGCGCGCCTTCAGCGACGGTGACATTGCGCGTCCAAATGTCGGTATCGAAGGCACCAGGCTCGACCAGTACCACCCGAATGCCGAGGGAGTGGGTTTCAATGCGAAGCGATTCGCTAAAGCCTTCGAGGGCGTGTTTGGAACTGCAATAGGCGCTGAGCAAAGGGGTGCCAACGCGGCCGGCGACGGACGCGACTTGGATAATGTGTCCTGATTTCTGCCGCCGCATGACTGGCAGCACGGCCTTGCTCATGGCGACGGTGGCAAAGAAGTTGGTCTCGAACTGATGCCGGTAGTCGCTGAGCTTGAGGTCTTCTCCGAATCCGGCGACACTGAATCCTGCGTTGTTGACGAGAACGTCGATGCGGCTGTGGTCGCGAGTGATGGCATCGATGAGTCCGGGGATGGAGTCGAAGTTCGTGACGTCGAGCTGGCGAAGGTCGAGATTGTCGCCAATGCCGGCGGTTTGAGAGGCCGTCTTCGAGTCGGCCACAGCGGCCGAGGTCGCGCATGGTGGCGACGACAGAGTAGCCGTTCTGGGCAAATTCGATAGCTGTGAGCAAACCAATCCCGCTCGAACTGCCGGTAATGAGTACGACTTTTGGTTGGCTCATAGCTTTCCGTCGAATCCTTATAGATGCCAACGAAGGGCGAAATGGTTCCATTCGCGCTAGGAGGTTTGCCAAGCACCGCGTGAATACGAGAACATAACAGGTTTGCAGACACTTCATGAAACGGACTGATAGGCATGTCAACTGATAATCCGCAGGACAAGAGCAAGACCGGTCGCGGCGAACTCGCGCCCGCCAAGGGAAAACTCGGCATCATGATCCCCGGTATGGGGGCGGTGGCGACAACGTTTGTCGCCGGCGTGGAAGCTGTACGTAAGGGCATTTCAGCGCCCATTGGCTCGGTAACACAAATGGGACACATTCGCCTCGGCAAGCGCACCGATGGCCGGTCGCCCAAGGTGAAAGACTTTGTGCCTTTGGCCGGACTGAATGACCTGGTTTTCACCGGATGGGACATCTTCGAAGACGATATGTACGTCGCTGCCGGGAAGGCTGGTGTGTTGGATCGCTCGTTGTTGGAGCAGGTGAAGCCATTCCTGACAGGGATCAAGCCGCGCAAGGCGGTGTTTGACAAGAATTACGTGAAGAAGCTCGACGGTCCGAACGTGAAGAAAGGCAAAAATAAGAAGGAACTGGTCGAGCAGGTGCGCGCAGACATTCAGGAGTTCAAGAAATCGAGCGGCGCCGACCGGCTAGTGATGATCTGGTGCGGCTCGACGGAGACTTTTATTGAAGCGGGGCCGGTGCACCAGACAGTTGACTCGTTCGAGAAAGGCCTGCTGGCGAACGACGAGAACATTGCACCGTCGATGATCTATGCCTATGCGGCTATGCAGGAGGGAGTGCCGTTTGCCAATGGCGCGCCCAACCTGACGGTGGATATTCCGGTGATGCAGGAGCTGTCGCGCAAGAACGACGCCCCAATCTGCGGCAAGGATTACAAGACGGGACAGACGCTGATCAAGACGATCCTCGCGCCGGGCTTCAAGGCGCGCATGCTTGGGTTGAGCGGATGGTTCTCGACGAACATTCTGGGCAATCGCGACGGGGAAGTGCTGGACGATCCGGGGTCGTTCAAGACCAAGGAAGAGTCGAAGCTGTCGGTGCTGGAGCACATCCTGCAGCCCGAGCTTTACCCTGAACTCTACGGCAATATTTATCATAAGGTTCGCATTAACTATTACCCTCCACGTGGTGATAACAAAGAGGGTTGGGACAACATCGATATCTTCGGATGGCTGGGCTATCCGATGCAGATCAAGGTAGATTTCCTGTGCCGTGACTCGATTCTGGCGGCGCCGATCGTGCTCGATGTTGTGTTGTTCCTCGACTTGGCAAAACGGTCTGCGGCGCTCCGAGGCATCGGCATCCAGGAGTGGCTGAGCTTCTACTTCAAGTCTCCGATGACGGCTCCGGGGCTGTATCCGGAGCACGATCTGTTCATTCAGTCGATGAAGCTGAAGAACACGCTGCGTCACCTGATGGGCGAAGACATGATCACCCACCTCGGGCTGGAGTATTACGACTAGAACGAGTGGATAGTGGACAGAAGAGACAAGCAGGAGCTCGCGCGCCTGACGGTGAAGAACTCCCTGCTACAGCTTGCGGGCTAGTTCTTCGGCGGAGCGCTGCGAAACGGATCGCGCTCCATGCGACGGAAATACTCTTCGTCGTCGCAGGATTGCAGGTCAACCCATTCCTCGTCGGTCATTCCTTTGCGCCAATCAAGAAGCGGGGCAGCGCGCGGGCCAACAGGGTGGCGCAGTTGCCAAGAGCCACTTTCGGCAATTTCCAGGATCTTTTGCGCGACGATTGACGGCGGAACGGGAGTTTGCAGGGCGTTGGTAAATTCGGTCGCCATACGGGCGCGTTGCGTGTACAGCGAGCCATTCGACGGACCTGCGATACGCTGCGCCATCGCGGTGTCGATGATGCCGGGTTCGACAATGACTACGCGAACGTTAAAGGTCTTCATTTCGCCGGCCAGCGCTTCACTCAACGCTTCGAGCGCCCACTTGGACGCGGTGTAGGGAGCAAGAGGCGGACACGCGATGCGACCCGCAACAGACGTGACATTGATGATGCATCCGCTGCGGCGTTGGCGCATGACGGGTAGCAGGGCCTGAATGCAGCGTAGCGCGCCAAAATAATTGGTTTCCATAACGGCGCGGAATTCTGCAAGTGGCAGTTCTTCCACCGAGCCTGCGCCTTCGACACCGGCGTTATTGACGAGTACATCGATGGGTCCATGGTCCTTGAGTATGGCTGCGATTCCGTTGCTCACCGACTGGTCGGAGTCCACATCCATGGTGGAGACATGAATCGACAGCTTTTCGCGCGCGGCGGTCGCCGCGAGTTGGGGAGACAGCGAGGGATTGCGCATGGTGGCAAAGACTTTGTGGCCCGCACGTGCGAAGGTCAGCGCCGCTTCGAACCCGATCCCTTTGCTGGTTCCTGTAATAAGAACTGACGCCATCCCCATCCTCCTCGCGTGACCGGTTCGGTGTGCGTTCGCCGGATTATACAGACATTCGTCGACTCCGATTTGCGAGTGAGGGGCAGGGAGATAGCCATCCAGCTAGAGCTGGAGTATTACGACTAAGTCTGCGCTCCCGTCTTCGCCGGTTGTCCGGTCAGGTCGATTGGTTCGACATGCCAGATGTCGCGGGCGTACTCGCGGATGGAGCGGTCGGACGAGAACTTGCCCATACGCGCTGTGTTGAGGATCGACATGCGCGTCCAGTGCTCCTGGTCGCGGTAAGCGTGGCCGACCGCCTCCTGGCAATCGATGTACGACTCGAAGTCAGCGAGCAGCATGTACTCATCGCTGTTCAGCAGGGAATCGACGATGGGGCGGAACAGCTGCTGGTCTCCGGCGGAGAACGCGCCGCCGCCGATCTGATCGATGACTTCCTTCAATACCGGATTGCTGTCGTAATAGTGGCGAGGATTGTAGCCACTGCGCTTGAGTTCCACGACCTGATCGGCGGTGAGGCCGAAGAGGAAGAAATTCTCATCGCCCACTTCTTCGCGGATTTCGACATTGGCACCGTCAAGTGTGCCGATGGTCAGCGCGCCGTTCATGGAAAACTTCATGTTGCCGGTACCAGAGGCTTCCTTGCCCGCGGTCGAGATTTGCTCGGAAAGTTCAGCCGCGGGGTAGATGACCTGTCCGCTCTTGACGTTGAAGTCGGGAATGAACACCACGCGCAGGCGATCGCGAACTGCGTGGTCGGCATCGATGGTGGAGGCGACGGAGTTGATCAGCTTGATGATCAGCTTGGCCATGAAATAGCCGGGGGCAGCCTTGCCGCCGAAAATAACCGTGCGCGACGTGATTTGAACATTCGGATCGTGCTTGATGCGGTTGTAGAGCGTGATCACGTGCAGCAAGTTGAGCAGCTGGCGTTTGTATTCGTGGATACGCTTGACCTGCGCATCGAACATGGTATCGGGGCTCACCGAGATGCCAGTGCGCTCGTGGATCAAAGCCACGAGGTGCTGTTTGCGGGTGTACTTCACCTGGCGCCAGCGAGCACGAAAGTCGGCATCGTCGGCAAGAGGTTCCAATTTGCGTAACTCTTCCTCGTGCTTGAGCCAGTTGTCGCCGATCTTGCTGGAAATCAGTTGAGACAACTCGGGGTTGCTGAGAGCAAGCCAGCGACGCGGGGTTACTCCGTTGGTGATGTTGAAAAATTTATCGGGGAAGAGTTCGTAGAAGTCGTGCAGCACGGTCTTCTTCAACAACTCAGTATGCAGGGCGGCGACTCCGTTGACAGCATGCGAGCCCACGGTCGCGAGGTTGGCCATACGTACATATTTCTGGTCGTGCTCGTCGATGATCGAGACGCGAGATATAAGGCCGTCATCACCTGGGCGCTTGGCGCGGACTTCGTCAAGGAAGCGGCGGTTGATCTCGTAGATGACTTCAAGATGGCGCGGCAGCAGGCTGGCAAAAAGCGGCAGCGGCCACTTTTCGAGCGCCTCGGGGAGCAGAGTGTGGTTGGTATACGCGAGCGCCTTTTGGGTGATACTCCAGGCCTCGTCCCACTCGATTTCGTGAATGTCGATAAGGAGCCGCATCAATTCGGCTACGGCGATCGAGGGATGCGTATCGTTAAGCTGAATGGCATAGGTTTCGTGAAAGGTGTGGAGCGAGAGGCCACGCAGCTTGTGAATGCGGATCATGTCCTGCAAGGAGCAGGAGGTGAAGAAGTATTGCTGCTGCAAGCGAAGAATTTTGCCAGCCACAGCTTCATCGTTCGGGTAAAGAATTTTGCTGATGGTCTCGGACGCGACTTTTTCCTGCACGGCGTCGTAATAGTCGCCCTTATTGAAGGCCTGGAAATCGAAGGACTCGACTGCCTCGGACGACCACAGGCGCAGGAAATTGGTCATGTTAGTGAGGTAGCCGGCGACCGGGATGTCGTTAGCGATGCCACGGACAACGTGCTCGGGAATCCAACGTACGCGGAAGTGCCCATGCTCGTCGTGATATTGCTCGGTGTGACCGCCAGTACCAACGTAATGCGCGATTTCCGACCGAGTCGTTTCCCAAGGATTGCCGAGGCTGAGCCACTTGTCGGTCTTCTCCACTTGCCAGCCATTCTGAATTTCCTGATCAAAGAGACCGAACTCGTAGCGAATGCCGTAGCCGATGGCGGCCATGTCCAAGGTGGTGAGCGACTCCATATAACAGGCGGCAAGACGGCCGAGTCCGCCATTGCCGAGGCCAGGTTCCGGCTCGTGGTTAAGAAGCTTTTCTAGGCTCTGACCAAGATCGGCGAGTGCCGTCTCGACGGCATTGCGAATGTCGTAAACGTTGAGCAGATTACTGCCCAATTGCGGACCGATGAGAAACTCGGCAGAGAGGTAACTGACAATCCGGGTGCGAGTCTTGCGGGCACGGCCGAACGCCTGAATCCAATCGTTCATCATACGATCGCGAACGGCGTAGGCGACTGCCATGTACCAGTCGTTCGTGGTGGCCAGCGCTGGAACGCGACCCTGAACGTAATAAAGATTGTCGAGAATGGCTTGCTTCAATTCGGCGGGAGTTCGGCCGGTGCGTACGCTGTCGTGAACGGCTTCCATGATGACACCTCAATAACACCATATCGCGGCGGTGTGCAGATCAGTACCACTTGTCATATCACAGAGCCATGAACAGAGGGCAACTGTCAGCGGATTTTCATATTGGGTTGAAGTTGCGCGCCTCGGTTCAACTTTGAGCGCAAAAAAGCCGGGCACGAGGCCCGGCTTGTTCTATTGAATGCCAATCCGCTACTGAGGTTTAGCGGGCGGCGTGGTGGGCTTCTTGGTGGTTGACGAAGTCGCGGGCTTTTTCGCTGGCGCCGCTGGATGACGAGGATCGATGATCTTCACGTGAATGATCTTGGGCGGATTGAAGGGGCGATCGTTGCGCGGATCGGTGGCGAGACGAGCGATTTGCTTCACCAGGTCGGGGTTGTCGCACTGGCCGAAGATATTGTAGTGGCCGTCGAGGTGTGGCACGGGAACTTCAGTAATAAAGAACTGGCTGCCATTGGTATTGGGCCCGCTGTTGGCCATGGCGAGGCGTCCGGGCTGGTCGAAGGTCAGATCGCTTTGCTCGTCGCGAAACGTGTATCCGGGGCTGCCCGTGCCATTGCCAAGAGGATCGCCGCCTTGGATCATGAAGTTGGGAATGACGCGATGGAAGACCGTGCCGTCGTAGAGCGGCTTGTTGTGCATGGTCACGCCGCTGGAGGGATTCTTCCAGTCTTTCTTGCCCGTCGCGAGTCCGATGAAGTTGTCGACCGTGATAGGCGCTTTATCGGGAAAAAGCGTGCACGTAATGTTTCCCAGGGTAGTTTCGAAGATGGCTTGCACGGGCTGGGGTGCGGCCGGTTTGGCGGCCGGCTTGGCAGGCGCAGGTTTGGGCGCGGCGCTATTGGTTTGTGCTGATGCAAATCCGGCGAGAGTGAAAATGAGAATTGCGGTTAGAAAGTTACGCATGGTTCCTCCAAGAATAGTTACTGCAGCGGCTAAAGTGCTCACCTGAGACAAGAATGCTCATTCTAGTGCGGCGGAGGCGCATCGGGAGCGACTTCGCGGCGAGTGTCCTGATGCGCCTCTTCCGCTTGAATTACTTTGGCGGTCTTCTCCACTTCGGCGAAGACGCGCATTAAGTTGCCCCCGAGAATTTTCTGAATGTCCGCAGCTTTGTATCCGCGTTGGTACAGCGCCTCAGTAATTTTGGGCAGGTCGGCGGCAGAGTCCATGCCCTGGGGCGAGCAATCGATGCCATCGAAGTCGGAGCCGATGCCCACGTGATCGACGCCGGCTATTTTCACCATGTGGTCAATGTGGTCGATAAGGTCGCTGAGCGGCGGACGCGGCAGTTTCTTTTCGAGCACGGCTTCCGCTTCGTAGAGTTGCTGCGTCATCTGCGGCGTGCGCTCGGACATAAAGAGCGACTGCACTTTCTCATAGTCCGGATCCTTTTCCGCAGACAACTTCTTGGACTGGTCTACCCATTTTTGCGAAATGAAGCCGCAATAGAAGTTCGCTTGAGCGACGCCGCCGTTGCGGGCGAGGGCGACCAGCATGTCGTCGGTCATGTTGCGGGGAACGTTGGTGAGTGCGCGAGCGGATGAGTGCGAGGCGATGACTGGCGCGCGGCTGGTGGTAAGCGCTTGGAAAAATGTACGGTCGGCGACGTGCGAGATGTCAACGATCATGCCCATGCGGTTCATTTCGCGCACGACCTGGCGGCCGAAATCGGTGATGCCGTTGTGGTGCTCGACGTCTTTGTTGTCGAGATCGCCGCTGGAGTCGCCTAGTTCGTTGGTGTTGGACCAGGTGAGCGTCATGTAGCGCGCGCCCAGACGGTAATAGTCGCGAAGCACGCGAATGTCGCCCTGAATTGCGTGGCCGCCTTCGACTCCTATGAGGGATGCGAGCTTGTGCTGGCGATGGGCGGCAAGGATGTCCTGGGTGCTGAAGGCCATCATCATTTTGTCGGGGTGGCGGCGGGCCTGCTCGTAGACGGAGTCGATCATGTCGAGCGCGCGCTTGATCTCCTGGCCCTTGTAAACCTTGGGATCGACCCAAATGGACCAGAATTCGGCGCCGAGGTTGCCGGCCTTGATTTTGTTGAAGTCCATGTAGCCTTTGCCGGCGTCCTGCGAGAGGTCGAAGTTTTCGTCCACAAACCGGCCGGGGGTATCGGCGTGGGTATCGATGACAAGTGCTGAGTTGTGAATGGCTTGCCACGAGCTGGGCTTCGCGGGAGAAGAAGCCTGCGCGACGGAAAGGGCGGAAAGTAATGCGAGCGAAACAACTACCCGGCGGATTGTGGGCATGAAGGTCAGCAGACTCCGAAGAGATTAACTCGCGATGATTGTAAATGATGCTGGCGAGCTAATCTCGACGGAGCCGGAACGCTAAGCGTTAACGGGCTGATGGGCCGCAACTCGTTCCGTATCAAGCACTACGCCGATCCCGTGGAGCACCGACGCCACGCGTATGGCGGCCATGATTTTTTCCTCGGCGAAGCCTTTTTCGCGCAAAATTTTCTCGTGGGAATCGACACAAGCGCCACAGCCGTTGATGGCCGAGACGGCGATGCACCACAATTCAAAGTCAATGGGGTCAATGCCGTGGGTGCGAATGACGTTCATGCGCAGCCCGGCGCGCATGGTCGCGTATTTCTCGTTGGAGCTGAGGTGCAGGAAACGGTAGAAGATGTTGTTCATTCCCATGACGGCGGCAGCGCCTTGGGCGGCTTCAAGTGCCTGTGGCGTCATGTACTTAGCGGCCTCTTTCAGCGCCGCGGCGGTGAGGTCTTCGTTGCGCGTCGCCATGGCGCAGGCCACGACTGTTCCCCAGAGTTGCTGCTCGGTTAGATCGGTCTGCTGGCGGACTACAGAGGAGAAATTTAGCTTCAGGTCTTTAGCGTACGAAGGAAGATCTTCCAATAAAACGTCGAGACTCATTTGGTGCCTCAGGGCTATGAAAAAGTGTAGGTTATAACAAACATTATAATGTCTTGCGGGACCGTTTTCGCGGCCCCGCCGGGTGTCAGAAAAGGGAACCTAGACGTGGAGGGTTTCCTGGCCTTTCTGCCAATTGCAGGGGCAGAGCTCATCGGTCTGCAGGGCGTCGAGCACGCGCAGGACTTCCTGCGGATTACGACCGACCGACAGATCGGTGACGTAGACGAAACGAATGACATTTTCCGGATCGACAACGAAAGTGGCGCGCTGGGCGACGCCGGCGTTCTCGTCGATGATGCCGAGCTGCCCGCAGAGCTCGCGCTTGATGTCGGCGAGCATGGGGAAAGGCAGGTTCCTCAGGTCCTCGTGGTGAGTGCGCCACGCGTGATGCACGAACTCGGAGTCGGTGCTGCCGCCGAGGATTTGGGCGTCGCGATCCTGGAATTCTTTGTTGAGCTTGCCGAAGGCGGCGATTTCGGTGGGGCAAACGAAGGTGAAATCTTTCGGCCAGAAGAAGTAGATCTTCCACTTGCCGGCGTAGTCCTGGTTGGTGAGGGTCTTGAATTCCTTGCCTTTTTCAAGGCTGACGGTGGCGGTGACGCTGTAATCGGGGAACTTTTCGCCTACTCCTAACATGACAGTGCTTTCTCCTGTGGTTTAAATTAATGCCGCTTAAGAATTGTTGCGCACGCCTTGCAGAGACCCTGAAGCTCGACGTTGAGCTTTTCCATGCGAAAGCCGGAGGGTAAACGTCCACGCAGCTTCACGGGTTGGAGAAGATCAAGGTCAAGGTCAGTGATGGAATGACAATGCGTACAAACGAAATGATGATGAGGTGCGGGATTGGCATCTACGCGCCAAGGGCCTTGATGATGGCTCACGTCGCGTAGCATGCCGGCCTGAACAAAGGTCTTCAGGTTCTTGTAAACCGTCGCCAGGGAGATCGACGGCAGGTCGTGTTTTACCTGGACGTAGATCTCTTCGGGCGAATAGTGCCCGGGCCGAGCCACCAGCGCTTCGTAGATTTTTTGTCTCTGGTGGGTCGCTGCCAGGTTGTGCTCGCGGCACAAGTGGCGAAACTCGTTGTAAGTTTCCCGGCGCATAGTTATTGGATGATAAAAGTTATTAAATGATGCAGAACCTCAGCGCGATGTGGAAGTGTAGCGGTTGACGCCGACCTGAAGGTTGGTGCAGTCCGCTACAGGGGCTAAAGCCCGTCTCCTGTGTTGAACATTGTGCGGCATGACTAAAGTCATGCCCTGATACGAAACTGTCGCGAATGACGGGTTTTCAGCAAGCTGCGCTACCTAGGGATCGGCACGACCCAAAAACATACTGCAACCCATCTTCGGTAGACTGATCAGGTTAGCTCACTGATCTTCCAATGCTATGAACTTCCGGCGAATTTGTGTGTTTTGTGGTTCCAATTTGGGAATTAGTCGGGTGTACAAGGACGCAGCCGTGACTTTGGGAAGGCTGTTGGCTGCCAGAGGGATCGAATTGGTTTACGGCGGCGGGAATATCGGACTCATGGGAGTTTTGGCCGATGCGGTTCTTGTGTCGGGTGGGCGTGTGATTGGCGTCATTCCTGAGTCGCTGATGGCGAAGGAAGTTGGGCACGCTGGACTGACGGAGTTGCACATCGTGAAATCGATGCACGAGCGCAAGGCCCTGATGGCAGACCTGTCGGACGGATTCATAGCGATGCCCGGAGGGTTCGGCACGTTCGAGGAGTTCTGCGAGATTGTCACCTGGTCACAACTGGGCATTCATTCGAAGCCTTGCGGATTGCTGAATGTCGAGGGTTATTACGATCCGCTGCTCAGGCTGTTTGACCATGCAGTGCGTGAAGGCTTTCTGCGGGAAGAGAATCGGAGGCTAGTGCTGGAAGACCACGATCCGGAACAGCTCTTGGGGAAGATGGCTCAGTTCCACGCGCGGGTGGTCGGCAAATGGATAAGCGGCGACGAGCGTTAGCTGTCCTGTGTGGAACTCGGGGCCAGGGAGTATGTCGTCCTCGGGGGCTCGATGTTTTCGCCACTTTGCCCAGCTCCTCGCGGACTAAAGTCCGCTCGGCGAGGTCGAAAATAAACGGCTTAGACGCTGGCTGAAGGCCAGCTCTACCCAAAACTTCATTTTTCCGCAGCCTGTAAAGCTGCGCCCCTTCAAAACCCTGGCAAAGCAAGTATTTCCACAACCTGTGAAGCTGCGCCCCTTCAAAGCCTGGCGAACGGACATTACTCCGCAAGCTGGAAAGACGTGCCCTTTCGAATCGCTTTACAGAAATGTCATTCGCGCTATACCCTTCGTGCTTCCCGCACATTACGAACTCGTGGGAATGGGGATATGACCGTGAGACTGCGCTTAGTTCGACCAGCGGCAACCGTAGCCTTCTTGCTAGTAATGGCGTCGTCCTGCATCGCCTGGCAGGGCCCAGTTGTCAGCGTCACGGGCGGGCAGGTGCGCGGGCAAGTGCTGAAAGATGGCGGCGCGGTTTTCAAGGGGATTCCGTTCGCACAGCCGCCGCTTGGTGATTTGCGGTGGCGAAAACCGATGCCGGTCAAGCCGTGGACTGGCGTACGGGATGTGCTGCAGTTTGGAGGAACGTGCTCGGCGAATGCGATCTGGGGAATGCCGAAAGTCGTCAACGAAGATTGCCTCTACCTGAATGTATGGACTTCGGCGTGGCCGCAGACGGGACTCAAGCCGGTGATGGTGTGGATCCACGGGGGAGGGAACGTCGCGGGTTCGGGCAACGAGAACGGCGAGAGCCTGGCGCGGCACGGGATCGTGCTGGTCAGCTTTAATTATCGGCTGGGGATTTTCGGGTTCCTCGCGCATCCGGAGTTGTCGGCCGAGTCGCCCAACCATGCTTCGGGCAATTACGCCCTGATGGACCAGATCGCGGCGCTGCAGATGGGTGCAGGAGAACATCAAGAAATTCGGCGGCGACCCTGCCAATGTGACCATCTTTGGAGAATCGGCCGGCGCCATGGATGTGAACCTGCTCATGGCATCTCCGATGGCGAAGGGGCTGTTTCACCGGGTGATCGCGGAAAGCGGGAGCATACTTCTGTCGGGCGGAGCGATGCCCCACGATGTAGCGGAGAAACGTGGAGTTCAGTTTGCGGAACTGGCGGGGGCGGGGAGCGGCGCGGGCGCGCTCAAAGCGTTGCGTGGGGCGAGCGCGGAGCAACTGCTCGAGGCGTTCGGGAAATATGCTGGGCCGAGCGGAGTTCCATCGAGCTTGATGGTGTCGGTGGATGGCGAGGTGCTGACAAAGCCGCCGGCGGAGATTTTTGCAGCGGGGAAGCAGATTCCGGCGGCGCTGATTATCGGAATTAACGCACGTGAGTTTGGCGGACCTCGGGATGCAGCCGCGGTTAAGAAGCAGATTGAGGGGGATTACGGCGACCTCGCTTCCCAGGCGCTGCCGCTGTACGGTATTAGTACTGCGCCAGACGGAAAGGTGTCGCAGGCGGCGGCCGATCCTGTTTATGGAAAAGCGGGAGACCAACTGGCGACGGACACGACGTTTCGTTGCCCGTCGATAGTAGTGGCGGATTGGAACAGCAAAGCGGGACTGCCGACTTATCAGTTCCAATTCAGCCGGGGAATTCCGGGGCATCCCGAGATTGGCGCTATACACGCCAGCGAGGTTTGGTACGTGTTTGGGAACCTCGATCAGCAGCGTCCGATGCGACCGGAGTATCAGCCGGACGACTATGCGATCTCGAAGGCGATGCAGGAATACTGGACGAACTTCGCCAAGACAGGCAGCCCAGATGGAAGCGGTGTGCCGGCATGGCCGAAGTATGAGGCTGACTCGAGGAAGTATATGGAGTTCACCGACAACGGGCCAGTCGCAGGGGCTGAGCTGCGGCAGAAACAATGTGAGATTTTTGCCGAGGCGCTGCGCAAACATCCCGCAGTCGTGCCGGGGGCAGAGCAGTAAGAGTGCGACCTGATTCCGGGGCCGCAGAGATCGTTATGTTCCCGCCAACCCAGTAAAGTCAAAAACCCCACTCAAGCAATACCGGCTTGAGTGGGGCACCCGAAAACCTAATACACCAAGTCGACTGAATAGCTAGTCCTGAAGCGCGGCTGCCCATTCGCGGCGCGCTTCGGCATGGAGTTTCGAGAAAACGCCCGGAATGCGCGTGCGGCAATTGGCGCAACGGCCGTCTTTCAGCTTGTTCGCCGTCACCGAGTGCCAGGAGCGGGTGATGATGACCTGCTTGCAGCCGGGGCAGATGGTGTTGCCGCCGTCGGAAAAGATGTTGCCCTCGTAGACATACTTCAGGCCCATCTGCATGGCCATGCGGCGGGCGCGATGCAGGGTTTCGGGCGGCGTCGGAGGTTTGTCCTGAAGCTTGAAGTCGGGATGAAATGCAGTGAAGTGCAGTGGGACGTCGTCGCCGAGGTTCTCGAGAACCCAATCGCAGAGTTGCTTGAACTCGGAATCATCGTCATTGAGGGTGGGGATGATGAGGTTGGTGAGCTCGAACCACACGCCGGTTTCATGGCGCAGCCACTTCAAGACGTCGAGCACGGGCTGGAGGTGGGTCAGTGTGACCTTGGAATAGAACTTCTCGGTGAAAGCCTTGAGGTCGATGTTGGCGGCATCGATGTGGCGGTAGATGTCGAAGAAGGCTTCACGCGTGATGTAGCCGTTCGACACCATGACAGTGTTGACGCCGGCGGCGTGAGCTTCGCGCGCGATGTCGATGACGTACTCGCCCCAGATGGTGGGCTCGTTGTAGGTGAAGGCGATGTGCGGAGCGCGATGTTCGAGCGCCAACTGCACGACGTCTTGCGGCGACAAGTCGGCGGAACGTACCTGGTCGGACTTTGCCTTGGAGATGTCCCAGTTCTGGCAAAAGAAACAACCCATGTTGCATCCGGCGGTACCCATGGAAAGAATTTTCGTGCCGGGAAAGAAATGGTTGAGAGGCTTTTTTTCGACGGGATCCATGGCGACGGCGGCGGGGCGTCCGTAGCCAAGCTGCAGCAGACGACCGTCTTCATTCTTGCGGATGAAGCAGAAGCCGTGCTGGCCGTCACCGATGTGACAGTGGCGCGGGCAGAGGTAGCAATGGAGGCGGCCGTCGGCCATGGTCTCCCACCAACGGGCTTCATGGACCGGGGACTGCATAATAACTACCTTCCTGATTCATTGTAGCGCCGGCGCGTGAAGGGAACGATGCGCGGGTAGAGCAAGCGGGCGGCAAACGGATCGGTTCGAAGTCACGTCGAGCGTGGGGAGAATACTCGTTGCGTCACTACGATGAAGGGGGGAGCGAGCACAGAGAATGCACGTGAGAGAGTGTAGCGATTGATTAAAACTATTTAAGGGGGCGGTGGGCGCCTATTTGGGGTTGCTGTCGGGGTTGCGGCGCCCACCTGATTTGGGTTACCAGTATAGACGCATTGTGTCCGAAAAAGTCGCACGATGCACGTGAAAAAGCGCAATATTTTACAGTTCTTCACATTCGGAACTGTTTTGTCACGAAGTTGTTCAAATCAGGAACCTTTCCGCCATTCTCGCCGAAATGGTACTTCAGCACGCCGCAGCCTCGAGATCGGGTACTTACCTTAGATGAGGCGATTTCCGCATGAATCCGGTAGTCTGGTCGGGCTTTTGTCCACCATTCTGTAACACATCGAAGTAGTGGGGTGAATCCAGTTGCAGGTACCACGTTTGCAAACTGCCGGACGTGCACTGATGTGCTTCGTCTTGGTATTGGCGGCGACGTGCACGAGTCGGGCTCAAGCTGCAGCCACTTCGCAGAAGCCGTCTTATCTGTACTACCGCATCGGGAGTCCCAACGATCTGAAGACTGAGCCGCAACAGGGAGCCGCGCTGATGGGCGGTGGTAAGGACCAGGATCCGGCGTTCCGGTGGTTGTGCGAGCGAGCGCACGGAGGAGATTTTCTGATCCTGGGCGCGACCGCGGATGATGAGTACAACAAGTACGTCAACAAGCTTTGCCATCTGAATTCGGTGGCGACGTTAGTGCTGCCCAATCGCGAAGCGGCGGAAGACCCGTTCAGCGCGGAGACGATCCGCCGGGCGGAGGCGATTTTCATCACCGGCGGTGATCAGGCGAAGTATGTGAAATTCTGGCAAGGCACACCGGTGCAAACGGCGATCAACGAGCGGTTGCGTGACGGCGTTCCAATCGGAGGAACAAGCGCGGGACTGGCGGTGCTGGGCGAGTTCGTCTTCACCGCCATGAACGATACGGCATATTCCAAAGAGACGCTGGCCGATCCTTATAACAAAGGTGTCACGTTAGGAAAAGGTTTTCTGAGCGTTCCGTATATGGAGGGAATTCTCACCGACCAGCATTTCGTGAAACGCGATCGGCTGGGGCGCTCGGTGGGATTTCTCGCGCGGATTCTGCAGGACGGCATGGCAACGTCGGTGCGCGAAATTGCAGTCGATGAACGCAACGCCGTTCTGGTGGACGAGAACGGCGCCGCCACCTTGATTGGTAAGGGTGCGGCATATTTCTTCCGTCCCACGCAGAAACCTGAGGTCTGCCAGGCGGGCAAGCCGCTCACGTTTCGCGGGATCGAGGTGTACAAGATTGGACGGGAAGGGAAGTTCGACATCAAAACATGGACGGGGACCGGAGGCACCAGTTATGTGCTGTCGGCGGTCGATGGCAAGCTGGAATCGACGATTGGGAGCATCTACTGACTGGTGATCGCGGCGATGGGTCGCCGGTGAAGGTCAAAGAGGAATCCTGCTTTGGGAAGAAAAAAGACGGGCCGATGTGCACTACTCTTCCCGCCCGCGCGAAACAGTGCTACAGTGCGCGTGTCCGTACAGCTGACATATTTCCACGTCTTGCTCTGGAGGCATTATGTCCACTGGTCCAGTCACCACCGCTGCCTTTCAGCCCGTTCATGATCATCCCGGCGACCCTCAACAGCCGACCGACGGCATGGCTCTTTGCATGTCCGGAGGTGGATATCGCGCGATGCTGTTCCATCTTGGCACGTTGTGGCGCTTGAACGAATTGCGGCTCCTCGCCAAACTGAATTGTGTCTCCAGCGTCTCGGGGGGCTCCATTACTAACGGTGTGCTGGCATTGCACTGGAAAAACCTTGGCTTCGACGGCAGCGGTTTCGCCCTGAACTTCGACCAGCAAGTCACGCAGCCCGTCCGGGGCATGGCGTCGGATTCGATTGATGTCAGTTCGATCCTCGAAGGGATCTTTGGCGGCGTCTCGGAACACGTTGCTGCTCACTACAACAAGTACCTGTACAACCACGCTAAGCTGCAGGACCTGCCGGGCGACGGCGAGGGACCATACTTTGTCTTCAATGCCACCAGCCTGCAAACAGGAGTACTGTGGCGCTTCTCGAAACCCTATATGGGCGACTGGAAGGTTGGTTTGATCGAGAATCCTGATGTCGAGCTGGCAACGGCAGTCGCGGCGTCATCGGCATTTCCGCCGTTGCTGTCGCCGTGTGTGCTGAAACTGGATCCCAACAGCTTCGATAAAAATATCCCGCCGGTTGCGGGCATCACTGCTGAGTTCCGGCAGCAGGCGGTCCTCGCCGATGGCGGGGTGTACGACAATCTTGGCCTGGAGACTGCATGGAAGCGGTACAAGACCGTGCTGGTGAGCAACGGGGGCGGTGCCCTTGGGCCGGACGCTGATCCAAAACACGATTGGATCAGCCAGGTCAACCGGGTGCTGCTGACGATTTACAACCAGGTGGTGACGTTGCGCACGCGTGACATCGTGGCGCTGTACAAGCTCAAAGTTCGTGACGGCTCGTACTGGGGCATTGCTTCCAACATCGACAATTACCAACTCGCGAACGCACTGGATTGTCCGTTCGATGTCACCACGAAGTTGGCTGAGACGGCGACACGGCTGACCGCGCTCGATAACACGACGCAGGAACAGTTAATCGACTGGGGTTATGCCATTTGCGACGCGGGTGTGCGACGCTGGGTGCTGCCCGATGCGCCCGCTCCGACTCAGTCGCCATACGGAACGTTCAAGCAGCACGCAGTTTGAATTTGACGCCATCTCATAAAAGGTGGGGGAGAAAAATCGAATTGCCTCAGGGGCTAAAGCCCAGCGTTTCATGAGGTCCGGAGCGGCACGGCTGAAGCCGTGCCCTTTCAAAGCCGATTTATGAAATGGGCCCCTAGTGGCTTGGTGCGAAGATCAAAGCGGATTGCTGCTCGCAGAGGCTTGTACCGCGCGGGCAGCGATTCGAGCTTGCGCGGCGCGTTCCCGCTGTCGTCCCCAAGTGAAATAGACAACGCTCAGCAGCACCAGCCACGGGATACCCGCCTGGAGCGTTACGCGCATCCCATCAACCCACCAGGTAGAGATCAAGATGGCGAATACGGCAGTACCACCGGCGATCGTAGTGAACGGAAAATACTTTACCCTCACAGGCAACACGCGATCTTGTCGAGTGTCCCAGTACTTTCGAAATCGCAGGTGGGTGATGAAGATCATCAGCCAGGCGAACAATCCTCCGAACAGCGAAATACCGAACATATAGATGTAGGCTGTGCTGGGGAACAAGAACGCGAAGAGGACCGCAGCGCCCAGACCTCCGGCGGAGAACAACAGCGCCGGGAAGGGCGTGCCTTTGGGCGAGACTCGTCCCAAGCTCTCTGGTGCGTAGCCAGAGCGGGAGAGCGAAAAGATCATGCGGGTCGCCATGTAGAGGTTGCAGTTCATGCTGGAGAGCGCCGCGGTCAGCACCACGAAATTGATTACCTGCGCGGCTGCGGGTATGTGCATGACGTCGAAAACGCGGACAAAGGGGCTGACGGTGATGTCTGCGCCCGGCTGAATCTGCGTCCAGGGTATGACCCCTACCAGAATCACGATGGCCCCGACATAAAAGATGGCCAGCCGGGCGAGCAGTGTGCGCATCGCGCGAGGAACGCTCTTTTCGGGATCCTTGGCTTCGCCCGCAGTCACGGCGACGACCTCAGCGCCGATGAAGCTGTAGATCACCACGGCGAGCGCCAGCCATGCGCCGAGTAGGCCGTGCGGGAGAAATCCTCCGTAGTTGCGAAAGTTTGCGAGCCCGATGGGATGGTCTTGATGCACGCCAAAAATCATTGCAGCGCCCAGCAGGATGAAGACCAGAATGGCGCTGACCTTGATCATCGAGAACCAATACTCGAAGCTGCCAAAGGCGCCAACGCTTTGTGCATTGATAAGGATGAGCGTGGCAGCGTAGAACAACACCCAGGCCCACGCCGGCGTGTGGGGGAACCACCACTGCGTGTAGATGGCGGCAGCGACGGCCTCGCTTCCGATGGCGATCGATTGAGCAGCCCAATAGGTGTAGCGAATTACGAAGCCGGCCCAGCGGGAGACATACAACTCGGCGTAGACTCCGAACGATCCAACTGTAGGATGCGCGACTGCCATCTCCGCCAGGCATGCCATCAGTAATAAGGTGACGATGGCGGCGAAAATGTAGGTGAGAATGACGCCCGGTCCAGCAGTACGAACGGCGAGAGCGCTGCCGAGAAAAAGGCCGGTGCCGATGGCTCCGCCGATGGCGATCATGCCGAGCTGGCGCTGGGAGAGTTGGCGCGCCAGGCCCTGCTCGAGGGCGACGGCGTCATGATGCTCCTGCGGCTCGAGATGAGGAGTGATGCCCATTCACTTATCGGTCCGGGGAGTGCCTTTTCGGGGACGTAGTCGAACAGTTACATCGACATCGGCCCCGCATGTACTAGGATGTGAGACGGACATGGAGCATACCCTTCATGAGAGCGCGGTCGATTGCCGTTCCGGTCGTGTTACATTACCACGCTCTAGTCTGGTCCAGGCCTTGAGTCTTGACCGAACGATCGTGCAAGTTGTGGCGATCGAATCAACCGGCGCCACTGTCCGGAGATAAAGCATGCGAAATACGGAGAAAGCCGTCGCGATTTTGATTCTGGCGCTGTGGGCCTGGGTCATCGTCACGTGGGCGGCCACCAGCTTCCAAGGACACGAATCTGACCGCATCCTGCGCGTGGAACTGGGGTCAGACGCTGCGTCTCTCAACCAGGCCGTTGCCGCCAATGACAGGAACGACAAAAGCGGGATTGCCCACAACGTTGAGATGGTGGTGCGTAACACCGATATGGACTTTGTCTTCATCCTGCTTTACTGGCTGACGTTTTTGAGTTTGTCGTTTTTGGCTGGGCGATTAGGCCGGCGTTTTCTGGCCGCTTGTGCAGCTTTGTCGATCAGTATCGCGGCGTTGAGCGACCTCTTTGAGAACGGAGCAATCCTAACCGCCATGCGGGTCAGGCCCTTCACCGATGCTGTTGCCGTCGATATCTCCGAATTTTCTCAGTGGAAGTGGTCTTTCTTTTTCCTGGCATCACTGTTTCTCGGGCTGGCGATCGCGATGAACCATCGTGTCTCTATTATGCGGCGGGCATCGGGCGGGATTTTTATTACCGCGGGAGCGATTGGGATCCTGGGCATGTCGCGTTATCGCGTTTCGCTCGACTTCACGATGCTGCTCATTAATGTGGGACTGCTGTTGTTTGGCGCTGCTTTGCTGCTGACGGTATGGAAGATTTATCTGTCGCTCAAGGAACTCAATCATCATCTGGAGCGTGTGGAACCAGCGCACGTGCACGCATAACCCAAGCCATGAAACGTGTTCTCGTCGCCACCTCCAATCAGGGGAAGATCCGCGACTTGGTTGGGGCCGCGGCGGCGCATGAGATTGAGATTGCGACTCTAGCAAACTTCCAGGCTCTGCCCACGGTCATTGAGGACGGCCTGACCTTTGAGGCCAACGCCCGCAAGAAAGCCGAGCACTATAGCCATTACAGCGCAGGCGAGTTAGTAATCGCGGACGATTCCGGGCTGGAGGTCGATGCCTTGAAGGGCGCCCCGGGAGTGCGGTCAGCGCGTTACGCCGCCGACGAGCACAACGCACCAGAAGACTCCGGCAACTCGGACGACGAAGCCAATAACGCTCGGTTGCTGCGCGAGTTGCACGATGTCCCGGAGGAGTTTCGCAACGGACACTTCGTTTGTGTAATTGCCGTTGCCCGCAACGGGCATACGTTGGCGACCTTTCAGGGGCAGGCCGAAGGCATCCTCTTGCATGCGCCGCGCGGGTCGAATGGCTTCGGATACGACCCTTTATTCTTTTTCCCCCAGATCGAGAAGACATTCGCCGAGTTAACGGCCGAGGAAAAAGCCAGGTACAGCCACCGGGGAGCGGCTTTTCGCCAGTTTCTGGACTGGGCCGACCATCTAGTTGAATTGCATCCTCACAACGCTGAGTGACGTTCGTCACCATGCGCCTGCCAGCCCTGTCCGCTATTCTGAACGGGTCGTTCCAGAGATAACCGCAGGTGTTGCCGCTGCAAGACGGATTTCGGTACAGGTCGTTTCGATTCTTGACTTGCGCAGTTTACGAAATTGATAATGAAAGGTTCGCGTTCATCACGCCGCGAATCATAAGGAGTCGGCGTCGTGGCTTCATCCGCCAGTCCTATCAGTAAGAGCTCAATTCAAGTGGCCAAGGGCGTTCCTTCATTACGCGCGGGACAGGGCAGTTCATTTCTCCTGCGGCGCCTGCATTCGCTTACCGGTATTGTTCCCATCGGCGCATTTCTGGTCGAACACTTTATTTCCAACTCGGAGGCGATCAAGGGAGCCGCTGCCTATAACGACCAGGTCAAGTTTCTGACCGGCTTACCCTTTGTGTCGGTGTTGGAGTGGGTGTTCATCTTCATCCCGATCCTCTACCACGCGCTGTACGGTTTCTACATCTGGTATCGCGGGGAGTCGAACGTCAGTGAGTATCCGTGGACCGGGAATTGGCTGTACACGTCGCAGCGCTGGACGGGAATGATCGCGTTCTTTTACATCGTGTATCACACGTATTACATGCGCTTCACCGGCGTGCACCTGATGGGCGGCGGCTACAATGCGGCGTTCTGGAAGGTGCAGCATGAGTTCCAGAATCCGTGGGCGATTGCGGCGTACGTGATCGGCATTACCGCGGCGTCGTGGCATTTTTCTTATGGCGTGTGGCTGTTCGCCGCGAAGTGGGGCATCACGGTGGGGGAAAAGGCCCGGCAGCGATTCGGCTACTTATGCCTTGGGTTGGCAATTGCGCTGGTAGCGATTGGCTTGATCACGATTCGCGCGTTTGTGAGCGCGCCGCTGGAACCGGCCCCGGTAGTTGAGCACTTCGATACCACTATGTTGCGGTAACTATTTTTCGATAACTTTGGCAGCGACGGCTGCCCTTTAGATGTTGCGTAAAAATCGTCATCCTTATGGCTCATCCTAAGATTATCGTTGTCGGTGGCGGCCTGGCAGGACTTTCAGCCGCCATCAAAATTGCCGAGATGGGAGGTCACGTTGACCTCTTTTCCATCGTCCCGGTCAAGCGGTCTCACTCGGTCTGCGCCCAGGGCGGCATCAACGCTGCCAAGAACCTGAAGGGCGAGGGCGACTCCACCTGGCAGCACTTCGACGACACGGTGTATGGCGGCGACTTTCTCGCCAACCAGCCGCCAGTCAAGCTGATGTGCGATATGGCGCCGGGAATCATCGACCTGCTGGACCGCATGGGAGTGCCTTTCAACCGGACTCCGGAGGGCGTGCTCGACTTTCGCCGTTTCGGCGGGACGCTGTATAACCGCACTGCTTTCGCCGGCGCCACCACCGGGCAGCAACTTTTGTATGCGCTCGATGAGCAGGTGCGCCGGTACGAAGCCGAAGGCAAGGTCACTAAGTACGAGGGATGGGAATTTCTGTCGGCAGTGCTCGACGAAAATCGCGTCTGTCGCGGCATCTGCGCTATGGACCTGCGCGGCATGGAAGTTGTTACGTTTCCGGCCGAAGCGGTCATCATCGCCACCGGCGGTAACGGAGCCATCTTCGGCAAGTCGACCAACTCGGTGGTGTGCACTGGATCGGCGCAATCGGCGCTGTATCAGCAGGGGGCGTATTACGCGAATGGCGAGTTCATCCAGGTACACCCGACTTGCATTCCTGGCGAAGACAAGCTGCGCCTGATGTCCGAATCGGCCCGCGGCGAAGGCGGCAGGGTGTGGGTGCCGAGGAAGCAGGGTGACAAGCGCGATTTCAAGAGCATTCCCGAGAGTGATCGCTGGTACTTCCTGGAAGAGTGGTATCCGAAATACGGCAACCTCGTGCCTCGTGACATCGCTACCCGCGCCATCCATAAGGTCGTGTTCGAGCACCACCTGGGCATCGACGGCTCGCCGATGGTCTATCTCGACTCTGACGCACATCGACCGCGCCACGCTCGATCGCAAGCTCGAAGGCATCCTGGAAATTTACGAGAAGTTCGTGGGCGACGATCCGCGCGACGTGCCGATGAAGATCTTCCCCGGCATGCACTACACGATGGGCGGGCTGTGGGTTGACTTCGACCAGAAGACCAACATCGAAGGTCTGTACGCTTGCGGCGAGGCCGACTACTCGATTCACGGAGCGAACCGTCTGGGCGCGAACTCGCTGATGTCGTGCATCTACGGTGGATTTATTGCCGGTCCGGGTGCAGTGGAGTACGCGCGTAACGTCATTAAGAGTGGACACACGCCGGGGCATCACGTTTTCGAGTCAGAAAAGAAGCGGCAAGAAGAAATCAACAGGCGCCTGATGAACAACGACGGCACGGAGAACCCGTTCCTGTTGTGGCGTGAGCTGGGCGACACGATGACCAAAAACTGCACAGTCATTCGCTACAACAAGAACCTGCAGGAAACCGATGCCAAGCTGGTCGAACTGCTGGAGCGCTACCGCCATGTCAACCTGAGCGACCGCACGCAGTGGGCCAACACGTCGTTTGTGTTTGCGCGGGAACTGTACAACATGCTGCAATTGGCGCGCGTCATCGCGCAGGGAGCAGCGTGGCGCAACGAATCTCGCGGCGCTCACTACAAGCCCGATTTTCCCGAGCGCGACGACGCCAACTTCCTGAAGACGACGAAGGCGTATTTCGCGGCCGATGCCGACGAGCCTCGCTTCGAATTTGAAGCGGTGGATACGTCGCTGATTGTGCCGCGTCCGCGGCGCTACGATGTGGCGAGCTAAAGATAACGATCATGGCGAACTCAAAAACCGTAATCATCAAAGTCAAGCGCCAGAACAACCCGAACTCCAAGCCGTACTGGGAGGAGTTCGAGTTGCCTTACCGTCCCGGCATGAACGTCACCTCGTCGCTGATGGACATCGCCGCTAACCCGGTGACCAAAGACGGCAAGAAGACCATGCCGGTGACCTACGACTCGAATTGCCTGGAGGAGGTGTGCGGCTCGTGCGCCATGCTGATCAATGGCAGGGCACGCATGGCGTGCTCGGCGCTGATCGACAAGCTGGAGCAACCTGTCAAACTGGAGCCGTTCTCTAAGTTTCCAGTCGTGCGTGACCTTTCAGTGGACCGCAGCGTACTGTTTGAGAACCTGAAGAAGGTGAAGGCGTGGGTGCCGACCGACGGAACTTACGACCTTGGCCCTGGACCCCGGCAGTCGGCGGATGAACAAGAAATCAACTATCCGCTGTCGCGTTGCATTTCATGCTGCTGCTGCATGGAGGCGTGCCCGCAGTTTAATGACCACACCGGCTTCGTCGGAGCCGCGACCATCTCGCAGGTGCGACTGTTCAACAACCATCCTACGGGTAGCGCACTGAAGGTGGATCGGCTTAAAGCGCTCATGGGTGACGGCGGCATCCAGGAATGCGGCTACGCGCAGAATTGCGTCGAAGTCTGCCCGAAGGACATTCCGCTTACGAAATCGATCGCGGATGTTGGTGGGCAAGTGATGTGGCAGGCGGTCAAGGACCTGTTCCGTTCGTAGGATATGCGGTTGAGATAAGAAGAATGCGGCGGCGGGGAAGTGAATCTTCGCCGCCGATTTCATTGCACCAAATCAGGTGAGTTGCAGCTCTCCAAATCGTGACGATTGCATCTGCCTCCAAAGTCGCACGTGTCCGCTCCACCTAAGAGACCGAATCCCGTATCACACAGTCAATGCCTTTCTGATTGCTTGAGGAACCACAAATGTCACTCGGTGGTGGTGACGGCTGACCCATCGCCGGGGTTAAGCGAGTCTTAGGAGAATATCCCTAAGGTATTCAGTAAAGACGAGTTAGTGCACAATGGCGACGCTTGCAGTAGGGGCAGAATGGTTTGATGTCACTTGGGGTTGTGATCTTTGCACTTGTTCGATGTGCGCACCCCGCAGTCTCCTAAGGGGTATCTGGAGCGGAGTCTCATGGCGCGCTGGACTGAATTGAGCGCTGGAGCTGAATACAAAGTTTCAGCGAGAACGCGAAAAGTCACTCGAAAGTGTGACCGGTCGCACAGCGCGATGTGCAGCGTAATCGAAGCGGACGCTGGAGGCTCCTACATCGGAGGCGCGATGCGCGCGCGTGCCGGGTGTTGACTCAGGATACGGCGTGCAAGACAGGGGTACCCATGCTTTCACCTTACGGTCTGGACATTATCGAGAATTGCTTAACGTGCAAAATGCGGGCGGACCATATTTTTTGCGATCTATCTCCCGTCGCGCTGCAATCATTTGAAAACATCAAGTACGCAACCGCTTATCCCAAGGGAGCTGTGCTGTTTGTCGAAGGCCAGTCGCCACGCGGGATCTTCGTTCTGTGCAAAGGACGGGTGAAGTTATCCATCTGTTCGACCGATGGCAAGACGTTGATCCTGAAGATTGCCGAGCCTGGGGAAGTGCTGGGGCTCAGCGCATCGGTGAGCGGCAAACCATACGAGTTAACCGCGGAAACCGTTGATCCGTGCCAGATTAATTTCGTGAAGCGGGAAGATTTCCTGCGGTTTCTGCGGGAGAACAGCGAAGCGTGCCTGCGGGTGGCCGAGCAACTCAGCGAGAAGTACAACACCGCGTGCCGTGAAATTCGCTCGCTGGGATTGTCCCATTCCGCAGCGGAAAAGCTAGCCAAGCTACTGCTCGAATGGAGCGCAAAGAACGGCGAAGCGGCGAAGGCGGAGCCGCGGCTGAAACTGGCACTGACACACGAAGAGATCGCGCAGATGATCGGCACTTCGCGCGAAACCGTGACGCGGCTATTCGCCGACCTCAAAAAGCGGCAGATTGTGCAGTCCAAGGGATCGACGTTGTTGATCCGCAATAAGGCCGCACTGAAGGCGCTGGCGGTCAGCCCGTAAGCCAAGTCCGGAACGGGAATGAAGTGCGCGGACGTTTGGTTGATGTGCGCGAGTGTTTCTGGCCGCGCAAAACGGGGCTGGCGCACACACAGACAGGTTGCATGAGTGCGATCCGTGTGAACAGGGTCACGAAAACCGGTGACTGCAATCACTGCGCTGACACAGGGCGGACACGTATTAACTAAGCATCATGCAGAGTGTAAATCAACAAAGCTGCTTGACCTGCGACTTCCGGCCTGATCGGATTTTCTGTGACATGCCTGCGGATTCGTTGCAGGTGTTTGAAGAGATCAAGTCGGTAGGGAACTATTCACGCAACACAATCTTGTTTGCTGAAGGCAGGCCGGTGAGGGGAATTTACCTGCTCTGCGACGGGCGCGCCAAGCTGTCGATCTGCTCGGACGGCGGAAGGCGTATGACGCTGCGCATAGCCGGGCCCGGGGAAGTGCTGGGTCTGGGAGCGGCGTTGTCGAATACACCCTACGAAATTACGGCCGAACTGTTGGATACGTCGCAAATTGCCTTCATCCGCCGCAAGGAGTTGATGAAGTTTCTGCGCGAGCGTCCCGAGACCTGCATGCAAGTGGTGCGCATGCTAAGCCAGGACCTACATGGGGCTTACGAGCGGGTTCGAAACATTGGGTTGGTGCACTCTCGGCGGTCGCGGACGATCTACCGCCCCCGGGCATTGTTTGTGTGATTTCCTCATCCCTCCGCCTTGGCCCGCGATCAGTCGCGGGCCTTGTTGTTTTGGGACAGGTCAGAACGCGTACTTCAGAGCCAGCGTCGTGTTGTTGGCATGGAAGTAGCGTGGAGCGGTAGGCCCGACGAAGGAATCCTCTGCGTATTGGTAATAATTCCATCCAGCCTTGAACGTTACGTTCTTGTGCAGTAAGACATCGACCGCCGCTAAGGGTGTCTGATAGGTCGAGGTCAAGGGTCCGAGCGGCAGCAGCGTGTTGAACGATGTCGTGGTGCCCTGATTGTCCACTATGTTGTAACCCACACGAAGTGTGACGCGTTCCACAGGTGTCAGAGTTAAAGCGAAATAGCCGTACTGGGTGTGAGTCTGATAGACGGCATACGTCTGCATCAGGCTGTTGTCTCCCAAGCAAGGAATAGAGCCGGGCGGAATCACGCTGCCTTCAAAGCACAGTATTGTGTTTTGCTGAATTGCGTCGAAGTTATACGCCAAGTCGAGTCCCCATCGCTTGCCCGGGGTGATGGTGGCATTCACCATGGCGACATAATTGTGCTGGTTGAAATTAATGTCGGCGGCATTGTTCTTGCCTTGCTGGAAAACGAAGTTCCCCCCCAGCATCAGCCAGGGCTGCGGTGCGTAGGAGATATTGCCTTTGACGTTGAAAAAGCTTGTGGGGTCGGTGCGATAGATCCAGTTATCGGCGCTGCCAAATTGGGCATCGATATTCGCATGCATTCCTTTGCTATTGCGATACCAGGCCCCGAAGACTGCCGAGTAACGGTTGATTTCGGTGGTCGGGTTTCCCCACGGCGCGATCACGCCGACGAAGGTGCAACTACCGTCAGGATTCAGCGGTACTCCGACGCAGTTACCTCGGTTCGGGTTGTTCGGATAATAGATGTCACCCAACGCGGATTGGGAGCTATTCCCGGGCTGGATTGTGTCCTGGTTCCATACAAACCCCGCGCGCAGGCCAAATACCGACGACACGTCATACTGCAGCTGGAAATCGTTCTGGTACGTCTTCTGACCGATCATGTTGACGTTGACTTCGTTCGTGATGTCGGCCGGAGAGCTGGAAGAGTGCGACAGGATGGTTGGCGGAAAGGTCGCAATCGGGTTCAGTAGCGACCCCGCACCGAGGCTGGCAGCATTGAAGTACGCCGATTCCTGGTCGAGAAACGTCCCGGCGACACTGAAATTGCGGAACCGAAATGTGTTAACCAGACGCAGCTGATCGTTGATGTGAATGGTGGCGGAGACATCGGCTGACGACGAGTTCCACCTCGAGTTGGAAGAACTGCCCGGCGTGTTGTACCCCAAAAGATTACTTCGGGAACTAAGCCCGGAGAATGTCTCATACAGCGGCGTGCTCGAGTTGGCGTGGCTGTACTGATACTGGCCGTTAAAGTCGAGCCACTTCACCGATGAGGATTTGAGATTGAGCTGCTCAGTGGGAGTGTTCGTATTGACGTGCTGATAGAGCCCGTAATTGAAATAGCCGTTGCAAACCGGATTGGCAATTCCGTTGGTTTGGGGCGCACTGCACGGGCTTCCGCTGTTAAACCACGGAAGGCCGAAGGTTACCGATGAACCATTGGACAGCGGCCACGAGTTGAAGGTATTCAGGGAATAGGTTTGTCCGCCGTCGTAATACTGCAGCAACTGCGTATAGCTCAGGGTGGTCTTCTTGGTGACACGAAAGTCGGCACCGAAACGGTAGCCATTCAGGGTGCTGTCCCAGTTCTCGTTATTGAGCGACTCAGTACCCTGGTGAACGCTGCTGAACGACGGTCCACTGATACGGTTGCGGTTATAGTCAATGCGAAAGGAAATGCGCTGCATGGGGAATAGAAGGAGGTCGTAGTTATAGAGGTTCTGCCGGTCGTAATAGCTGTGAGGTGAAGTGAGAATCGGAATATAGGGCGATGCTCCGGCGGCCGGATTTAGCGGGTTGGCAAACAAATCGTAGTCGAAATAATTCTGCATGTGCTGGTAGCTGGCACTGAAGTTGTACCAGTGATACTTGGCGACCCGCAGTCGCGCCGCCTGTTCAGGGTCGCCACCCCACCCGAAACTATTCAGAGTCAGCGTGTCGAAGATGTCCTGGTGGGTCAACGACTGCATGGTGAGCGATTGCTCGAGGATGCGCGCGCCGGTCTGGTCGTTCACCAGCGTGTCGTACATCGCCTGGCTCCCGTTAACTTCTGAGATGCGGCCTCCGAACTCGATGGATTGGGTCACATGATAGCCACCTATATCTTTGCCTTCGTCGGCATCGGAGGGCGCACTGGGAGGACTGGGTGGAGTGGTGGAATTCTGGCCGATTACGCTGCTAGCCGCCAGCAACAAGCCGGCGGCGACTAGCACGAGCCAAAGAAAAGATGCGCCAACTGTTCGGAGTCCCATGACACGCCTCGCGCTACCGGAAAAACACCGGGCTGAAGTTGGATCCGTGAATTTGAGTGTGGCACATGGTGCACGCCTGGTATTTTGCCGACTGGTTGTGAGCCGGCCCCTGAGGAGAGCCCGCCGCTCCGTTCATGTTGGGCGTATGGCAACGAAGGCACAGGAAGTTGATGTTGTTCACCTGCAACAGCCGCGGGTTGGTTGAGCCGTGTGGCGTGTGACAGGAAAGGCACGCCTCGTCGGTCTTCACGGGGGCGTGCTCGAAGACGAACGGACCCATGGTGTCGGTATGACACTTGGTGCAGACCGTGAACTGTCCGGCGGCAGCACGTACCTGGTGTCCGGTCTGGGTACCGTGCGGATTATGGCAGTCGCTACATTGCACGAGCCCAGAATCGACGCGATGGCGATAGGGACGGGCGAACTCTGCCTTCTGTGCGGCATGGCATCCGAAGCAGAGCTCGGTCTGCGACTTCACCAGCATGAAGTTTACGTCGGTGGATTTGTGAGGACTGTGGCATGAGGTGCAGCTCACACCGTTGGCCAAATGCTCGGACTTGGAGAAGTTCTGGGTCTCGAGACTCGACTGATGGCACTTGGTGCAGATCGCGGCAGTTTGCGCCGGACTCAACGTCTCGAAACGAATGATTTTGGTGATGTCACCGCCGCCATCCACGTGGGCCTGCGCGGGACCATGACAAGCCTGGCAGCCATGCTGGTCACCCTTGAGCAATGCCGAGTGCGGCGTGCCGGCAAAATGCTTCTCCCAGATCTCCTGATGGCAAGTCTTGCAGACATCGGTGTCGGCGTATTGGCCGCCGGGGCCGGGAAGTGCAGACGAGGACTGAGGCGCAGGACCTGAGGCTTGGCCAGGTTCTGAAGCGAGCACCGGAACGTAACTAGCGACAACCAACAGCAAGACAACGCCGCGTGCAGTGTTGGTATTCAAACGCATCCCTCTTCCTTGGTCGAAGTGACTGAACGGTTGCGGAATGAGGCGTTGCTTCAGAATGTGATGGAGTGGCAGGGAAAATCTAAACCATCTCCCCGCCGCATTCAAGGATTTTCAGCGGAGCGGCATTTCAAAGTTTCCCAATCGGTTATCCCTGGCATTGCGACCGTTTATCAGGCCGAACGAACGGTCGTTCTAGAGCGGCGCTGTAGGAAAACCGTGCTGCCATCGGTGAACGCTTTACCGCAAGAAATGCTCGCTTCCGACCGCGAATGCCGCGTCGGTAAGGCGCTTTGTTCCCGTTCCGGGACGGCCGAAGGCTGAGTGACGGCTCTCACCCTGTGTAGTGACAGACCTTGTTCCATGTGACCCCAGTCACAAGCGGTGGTGAGCCCACTCACTGCTGGTTTTCGGCGCGAACTGCGAAGGTTAAGAGTCGCCTGTTACCGGTCTGACGATGGTTGTGGTGTGATGCACGGCCAGAACACAACAGCCGGTGCGGGGACGCTTAAATCTTACGGAGGATAGTGCAAAACCATGAAGATCAAGAGTCTGGTACTAGTTGCGACCCTGGCACTGGCAAGTTCGGCATTTGCAGCTGACGGAGCGGGAGTGTTCAAGGCGAAGTGCGCGATGTGTCACGGAGCTGACGGAAGCGCCAGCACGGGAATGGGCAAGAGTATGGGGCTGAAGCCGTTGGGCAGCCCGGAAGTGCAGAAAATGTCGGATGCCGATCTGACCGCTCTGATCGCTAACGGCAAAGGCAAGATGCCGGCCTTCAAAGGCAAGCTGACCGACGACGAGATTGGTGCGGTGGCGAAATACGTCAAGACCCTGAAATAAGGGCGGACGAAGACCTGGCCAGCACCGGCTTGGTCGGCAGAAAATGAGAGGGATTTCCGTGAAGCGTAGTGGTTGGATTGTTTTACTTGCTTCGTTGCTCACAGCGATGGCGATGGCCGCTCCAAAGGGCGCGGCCAAAGCCCCAAAAATGAGCAATGAGGATTGCCTCGCGTGTCATAACGACGCATCTCTGACCAAAGACGAGAACGGCAAGCAGATCAGCCTGCACGTGGACGATGCGAACTTTAAGGCGTCGGTTCACAACTCTTTCGGATGCGTGGACTGCCATACCGACATTAAGGCCTTCCCTCACGACCCGACGCCGGCGAAGCCCGTCTGTGCGACGTGCCATGCCGAGCAGCAGACTGCGTACGAACACGGTATCCACGCCAAAGCTGCGGCCGCTGGCAACGACAACGTTGCCAAGTGCCAGGACTGCCATGGCAATGTCCATACAATCCTGCCAGCCAGCGATCCCAAGTCGAAAGTCGCCCATACCAACATTCCAACGACGTGCGGCGCCTGCCATGGCAAGCAACTCGTAATGGCGAGCAGTGGGGTCAGCTCCGCGCCCTACACCTCGTACGAACAAAGCGTCCACGGCAAAGCGGTCACAGGAGGCTCAGAATATGCGGCGGTTTGCACCGATTGCCATGGTGCACATGACATCCTGACAGGTAGCGATCCGAAGTCGCCGATCGCGAAGTTCAACGTGCCCGCGACCTGCGGGAAGTGCCACGCCGACGTGCAAACAGCGTTCATGCAAAGCACGCACGGTGCGGCCATTTCGCGCGGTAACTATATGGCCCCGGTTTGCACGGACTGCCACGGCATTCACACCATCAAAGCGCCGAATGATCCGAACTCCGCGGTGGCAGCGGGTAATGTCGGCAATACTTGCGCGTCGTGTCACGCAAGCGTGAAGCTCTCTTCGGAGTTCGGTGTGGCCGGCAATCGCGTCTCCTCGTACCTGTCCAGTTATCACGGAATGGCGTCGAAGGTGGGATCGGCGACGGTGGCGAACTGCGCCAGTTGCCACGGTGTACACAACATCCTGCCGTCGAGCGATCCGCGCTCTACCATCAATCACGCCAACCTGGCAAAGACGTGCGGACAGTGCCATCCGGGCGCGAACGAAAAGTTCATTACCAGTAAAGTTCACCTCGACGGCAGTACGCAGAAAGCGGATGTAGGCACGAAAGTCATTGGCCTCATCAGCAAGTTTTACATTTGGATGATTGTGGCCGTTATCGGTGGCATGGTGCTGCACAACCTGTTGGTCTTCCGCAAGAAGCTGGTGCTGCATCGCATCGGTCATCCGCGCATTCTGTTCCGCATGACGCTGGCACAGCGCATCCAGCATCTGACGTTGCTGATCAGCTTCTTCACCCTGGTGCTGACTGGCTTTGCGCTGCGCTATCCTTCGTCGTGGCTGGCAATTGCTTTCGTCAATGAGCACGTGCGCAGCCTCATCCATCGCATTGCTGGTGTGGTGTTAATCAGCGTCAGCCTGTATCACATCTGGTACATCATCACGAATCCGGACGGGCGTCAGCTGGTCAAAGACATGCTTCCGGACTGGCAAGACGTGACTGACGTGCGCGATGCGCTGCTGTATTACCTCGGGGTGCGGGACGAACGGCCAATGTTCCGCCGGTTCTCGTATGCGGAGAAAGCGGAATACTGGGCGCTGGTGTGGGGCATGTTCGTCATGGCGGCGACTGGACTGATGGCTTGGTTCAAGGTCTTCGTTGGCGAACGGGTGCCAGGATGGTGGATCGACGTAGCCATCACTATCCACTGGTACGAGGCGATCCTGGCGACGCTGGCCATCGTGGTTTGGCACATCTATGCGGTGATTTTCGATCCCGATGCGTATCCGATGAATTGGGCTTGGTTCGACGGGAAGATGTCGATCGAGCACTATGAGCACGAGCATCCGCTGGACACGCTTGCCATCGAGAAGGCGAACGGTTCGGAGCCGGAGGGCGACGAGGAAAACGCTGAGGAAGAGTCAGTGGGGAGCTCGAAGTAAGTATCCGGTGCGGAACGGGGTGTTCCGCACCAATTAACTTCTGGTCACGTAACTACAACGAAAGCCGTATGTGCGGTCCCAGCAGGACCACGTTGTGATAATTTCGGGGTCGATCCTATTAACCCTCAAGAGGTAAATGAATGTCTGCGGACTCGCAGAAAGTGAAGCCTGACAGCTCCCATCCTCCAGTGGGCGCAAAGCTCTATAAGAACCCGATCAGCCTGATCGGACTGGCATTGGCTGCGGTTGCCTTTACCAACATTATTTTCCTGATCCTTCTGGATGCGTTCA
This sequence comes from uncultured Acidobacteriaceae bacterium, assembly GCA_963749635.1. Lineage (GTDB taxonomy): Bacteria > Acidobacteriota > Terriglobia > Terriglobales > Acidobacteriaceae > DASRAA01. The sequence continues at coordinate 83,403 of CAVVNW010000002.1, read as the reverse complement.
GCCACATTTCCAGTCCCTACGTTGGAATCCTTGCGTACATGGTGGCTCCGGCAATCATGGTCGTGGGCCTGATCATGATTCCCGTTGGCATGGTCATTGAGCGCCGCAGACGACTTCATGCCGTGGGCGCACCGCCGCACTTCGCGCGTCTTGACCTGAACAACCCCGCGCAACGCAGTGCCGCAGCCTTTGTGCTCAGCTTTGTTGTCATCTTTGCCTTGATGAGCGCAGTAGGCAGCTATAAGGCTTATGAATTCACTGACTCGGTGCAGTTTTGTGGACAGCTCTGTCACTCGGTTATGGGTCCCGAACTCACTGCCTATAGGGCGTCGCCTCACGCCCGGGTGGCTTGTGTGGACTGCCACGTCGGATCAGGCGCCAGTTTCTATGTAAAGTCCAAGCTCTCGGGGGCCCGACAGGTGTACTACACGGCAATGGGCACTTATCCTCGGCCTATCCCGACGCCGGTGCACAATCTGCGCCCCGCTGCCGATACCTGTGAACAATGCCATTGGCCGAAAAAGTTCTGGGGAGCGCAACTCAAAGTCTTCTCGCATTACGGCACGGACGAGCAAAACACGCCGCGCGTACTTCGCTTGCTCATCAAGACCGGTGGAGGCGACCCAGGTTTAGGGCAGTCAACTGGAGGCATTCACTGGCACATGAATATCGCAAACAAGTTTACGTATTTCGCCAGCGACGATCAGCGCCAAGTTATTCCCTGGGTAAGGATGGAAGACGCGAAAGGTAACGTCACCGACTTCGTGGTGAAGGACAATCCTCCGACACAGGACCAGATCGACAAGGCCACGAAGCGCCGGATGGATTGCATCGACTGTCACGACCGGCCGTCGCACGTCTTCACGCCGCCCGATCTCTCGGTCGACCGGAGCATGGTGGCCGGCAGTATCGATCCCACGGCTGCCTTTTATCAAGGCGCAAGGAGTCCAAGTACTGACCGGCCCCTATAAGTCGCAGGATGAAGCCAAGCAGGCCATTGCGGAGACGATCCCCAAGTTTTATGCCGACAAGTACCCGCAAATCGCTACGGCCAAAGCCGCAAACATCAGCAGAGCTGTCACCGAGTTGCAAAACATTTACGAAGCGTCATTTTTCCCAGCGATGAAAGTGGACTGGAAAACTCATCCCAACAACATCGGACACATGTACTATCCGGGATGCTTCCGCTGTCATGACGGCAACCATGTGAGCAAGGACGGCAAAGTAATCAGCAAAGACTGCAATTCGTGCCATACGCTGCTGGACCAGGAAGAGGGCAGTTCGCACCTGGCGCAGATGCAGGCGCAGTCATTCAAGCATCCGGTGGACATAGGCGACCTCAGTGCCGTTAACTGCGCCGACTGCCACACCGGCGGCGTAGGGCCGTAGAAGCGCGATCGTTCACCACAGAGGCAGGGCAAAGGCGGTGGGCACTTGACGAGGCCCACCATGCCCCTGGCTTCCACTGAAACGAGATCCAGGCTGCTCTCGGCTGCTCGCTGATGAACAAGCTGCGACCCTTCTCCGAGTGACGCACATCACAGGCCCCAGTGATAAGACTCACGGCTCTGCGGGACGCGGAATCCTATCGTTAGACAGGAAGAAACGAGCCGGGATACAGAGGAGAGAGAGCATGTCAGATGGCAATGGGAATGCCGCCGCAGGGGCCAGCAAAGAATTCAAGCCACGCCTGGTTTTCTGGGAAGTCACGAAAGGCTGTAACCTGCGCTGCATCCACTGCCGCGCCACGGCAACGGAATTGATGTCGCCGCAGGATCTACCGACGTCCAAAGCGCTCGACATCATCCGGCAGATTGCCAACTTCGGTAACCCGATACTGGTCCTCAGCGGAGGCGAGCCACTCTACCGTCCCGATATCTTCGAGCTGGCCGAATACGGGAACAGCCTTGGATTGCGGGTGGCGCTGGCTACGAATGGAACACTGGTGACGAAAGACGTTGCCGAGAAAATCAAGCATTCCGGCATCAAGCGGGTATCGATCTCACTGGATGGGTCCGACGCGGCGACGCATGATTCGTTTCGCGGGATACCTGGTGCGTTCGACGCCGCAGTGTATGGTATGCGCAATCTGCAGGAACTAGGAGTATCGGTACAGATCAACACGACGATTGCGCGGCACAACGCGCACCAGTTGCCCGAGGTGCTCGAACTAGCACGTCGGTTAGGCGCAGACGCGCTACACACGTTCCTGCTGGTTCCAGTGGGCTGCGGAGTGGATATCGCCGCAGAGCAAATGGTCGCCCCGGACGAATACGAGCGCATGCTGAACTGGTTCTACGATCAGTCATTGACTGGCGACATCGAGCTGAAGGCCACGTGCGCGCCACATTATTTCCGGGTAGCACGCCAGCGGCGCGCGGCCGACCGGCGCGCGGGCAAGGCAGTACCGGCGGCGCCAATCGCGCATCATCCTCCCGGACACATCGGAGCCACGGAAATGACGATGCCGGGATCGACGGGCATCTCGCTGAAGCCCGGTGGTGGGCCGCCAGTGGGACATAGCGGGCACCCGGGGGGGCATCCCAGCGACATGAACGCCATGACGAAAGGCTGCCTGGCGGGAACGGGCGTGTGCTTTATCTCGCACGAAGGAGAGGTTTTTCCTTGCGGCTATCTGCCCGCCATCGCGGGTGACCTGCGCAAACAGAGCTTTGCGGACATTTGGAACTATTCGGATGTTTTCAATCAACTGCGCGACGACGACAATTTGAAAGGGAAGTGCGGGTGCTGCGAGTTCCGGCATGTGTGCATGGGATGCCGCGCACGGGCTTTTGCCGCCAGCGGCGACTTCCTCGCGGAAGAGCCCTTCTGTGTTTATGAGCCAGGGACGTCGGCGAAGATGATTCAGGAAATTGCTGAAGCAAAGAAGTAAAGAGTGTCCATTGCCATTCTCCTCCACCGGGTCCCACGAGGGGCCCGGACTTTTTGCGCCCCACGACGAAGAAAGTCTTAAGCACCCTGGAAGTCATCACACGAATGCTCTTCTCCTGCTCGACATTTGAGTCAACGTAGTAACCTATATTTACAGGTTCGAATTGCTGGAGCTTAGGCCGCGATGTTCCGCTGATTGCTTCTGGTATTTGTAGTTGTAACGAATTGCACCACAAACACTTGGGCCAATTCGCCCGTAATGGACGTGAATTAATTTCATGCATTCGGACACCCTGATCGAGGTAGAGCAAGCGCCGGTTGCGATTACGATCGTCCAGCCCCGAAAGGCCTTTTGGGACCTCGAACTCGGGAGCCTCTGGGAGTATCGCGAGTTACTGTTTTTCCTGGTGTGGCGCGATATCAAGGTCAAGTACAAGCAGACGGCGCTAGGTGTGGCATGGGCAGTTCTGCAGCCGATATTGGCGACGCTAGTGTTCAGCATATTTTTCGGCCGCCTCGCCCGGATGCCATCGGACGGCATTCCTTATCCGGTCTTTGTCTATGTGGCAATGGTTCCGTGGCAGTACTTTGCGAACGCGCTGACGGAGTCGTCCAACAGTCTGGTGGCGAGCCAGAACCTGATCACGAAGGTCTATTTCCCGCGCCTGGTAATTCCCTTGGGTTCGGTGATTGCCGGACTCGTCGACTTTTGCTTTGCCTTCATCGTCCTGATTGGGATGATGTTTTATTACGGCATTACACCAAGCCGCACGATTTTTCTGTTCCCGGCATTTCTACTGCTGGCGGTATGCACGGCGCTCGCCGTGGGGCTATGGATGTCGGCGCTTAACGTGCAGTATCGCGATGTGAAGTACACCATCCCGTTTCTGACGCAGTTCTGGATGTTTGCCACGCCGGTGGTCTATCCGGCCAGCTTGGTACCCGCAAGATGGCGGATGTGGTATGGCCTGAATCCGATGGCGGGCGTGATCGACGGCTTCCGATACGCGCTGTTGGGACGCGCCGCGAAACCGGGACCCATGATCTATGTATCTGCCGTTGCCGTGGCGGTGCTCCTGGTGGGCGGACTGCTGTACTTCCGGAAGATGGAGTCCACGTTTGCCGATGTGGTGTAGCGCGGCGTTGATTGACGTGCCGGCATGTGAAAGGAATATGTGGTGAGTTCGATTGCCATTCGAGCGGAAGGCTTGGGTAAGCGGTACCGGCTCGGTACCAGCGCGTCGTACAAGACGATGCGCGAGATATTGCCCAGCTTAATAAGCGGCGCGGTGCGACGCGTGCGCTCCGTCGGCTTGAATGATCCTGAAGCAAACAGCTTTTGGGCTTTGCGAGACATTTCGTTCGACGTCAATCACGGTGACGTCGTCGGTGTCATTGGATGGAACGGAGCAGGGAAGAGCACGCTGCTGAAGATCTTCTCGCGCATTACCTGGCCGACCGAAGGGCGGGCTGCCATTCATGGCCGCGTCGGGTCGCTTCTGGAGGTCGGAACCGGCTTTCACCCGGAACTTACCGGACGCGAAAATATCTACCTGAACGGCGCGATCATGGGAATGCGCCGGGCGGAGATTGCCTCCAAGTTCGACGAGATCGTCGCGTTCGCTGAAGTGGAGAAGTTTATTGACACTCCGGTAAAGCACTACTCAAGCGGCATGTACGTTCGCCTGGCGTTTGCGATTGCTGCCCACCTGGAACCGGAGATCTTGATCGTGGACGAGGTGCTGGCGGTTGGAGATCTCGCCTTTCAACAAAAGTGCCTCGGCAAGATGAGCGAGGTCAGCCGCGGCGGCCGGACAATTCTTTTCGTATCGCACAACATGACGGTGGTGGAAAAGCTCTGCCAGCGCACAATCGTGCTGCATCACGGACGCATTGCCTACGAAGGCAAGACCGCAGATGCCATTCATCATTATCTGAACAGCACACTCGCTCCGAACAATCCCGACGGCCACGTGTTTGATTTGCGACATTCTGCTAATCGCCGGTCCCCCGTGGGAGAGCTGCTGAATCGCATTGAGTTGTACACCGACGACGATCTGCCGGTTCTGGAAGGCATTCGAATTGGCACGGGATTGAAGGTGAAAATATTCTTCGATCTGCCTAGACCTACCCGAAGTTTCGACATGGGCCTGGCTTTCGACAATATGTTGGGGCAGAGAATCTTCACAGCGCATAGCCTATTTGATCCGGTCCGTCCATCCGGAGAATGGGTTGGACCGCAAGTGTTCGTGTGCGACATTCCCAGCTTTACCCTTACGCCGGGAACGTACAACATGCGCGTCTGGCTGGATATCAACCACGCGGAAGCTGATTTAATCAATCAGGCGGCGCGGGTTGTGGTGCTGGAGTCGGATTATTATGGGACCGGCAAGGCGCCTTGGAATGGCGCAATTGTGCTCAAACACAATTGGTACTTAGATAGGTCAGGTAACGACCTTTTGGTCCCGGGCGCGACGACAGAATTTGGATCGACTCGTTAGTCCGCGTTTTGCGCGCCGGGCATTTTTTAGATTAGACCGCAGGAGCTTCGCTGACCGCCAGGCACTTCTGGTAATAATCCCGCAACTCTCGGTGTAGGATTTTTTTCGTTGGCCCCTTCGGAAGTTCCGGCATGTTTCCCAGGCGGTTGATGATCACAATCCGTTTCGGCTGCTTGAACCGCGCCAGGGACTTTCCGCAATATTCCAGGAGTTCAGTCTCGTTGCTGGCGCCGTCGTCCTTCAAACGTACAAAGGCGCAAATTTCCTGGCCCAGAATCGCATCGTCGACTCCGACCACTGCGGACTCAGCAACGTTCGGGTGCAGTGACAAGACGTTCTCGACCTCCGCCGGATAGATCTTCTCGCCGCCTTTGACAATGAGGTCGTCTTTGCGGCCGCGGAAATAATAGAAGCCGTCCTTGTCGCGGTATCCGTAATCGCCGCTGTGGTACCAGCCATTGCGAAATCTCAATGTCTGCAGTTCCGGAAGCTTGAGGTAGCCAATGGCGACATTGATGCCGCGAATGCAAAGCTCTCCTTCGGTTCCGTCAGGAACTTCGACGTCGGCCTCGTCCACAACCTTCATTTCACTGACCGGAAGCACTTTGCCCACCGAGCCGAGTTTGCGCTTCTCAGCAGGGTAGGGATTGAAACTGGAATACGATGACGCCTCGGTTGAGCCAAATCCCTCAAAGATCGGCACGCCAAACCGGGCTTCAAATTGCTCTGCCAGACTGAGTGGCAGCAACTGGCCTCCGCAGATGATGCCTTGCAGCGAACTGCGACGACCTTCCAGTCCAAAGGCGAGGATAGCTGCGAGAACGGAAGGCATCACGCTGGTGAAAGTCGCCTGATACTTCTCCACTAGAGGCCAGAAAGAGCGAAGGCTCGACTTGGGATCGGTCCATACGATCGAGCCACCTTGGTAGAGAGTCGTCGTAAGCGACATTACCAGGCCGTTGTTGTGAAAGAGAGGCAGAATGCACAGGCTTCTGGTGTCCGGTGTGAACTCGAACCACTCGGAAACCGCTTTCCCGTCAGCCAGAAAGTTCATGTGGCTTAGGAGGACGCCCTTGGGATTGCCGGTCGTCCCCGAGGTGTAAATGATTACTGCGGGGGTGGTGGGCTCCACCCGAGGCAATCGGGCCTCCACCGCCGGCGCGTCCACCTTTGGCAAATCGGCCACGTTTCCGAATGCGAGGAATTTCACCGCCGGTGACATCTCGTTTTCGAGAACGGCAATTTTCGACTGGAACACCGGATCATAGAAAAGCGTTGAGCTTTGGCTATTTTCGATGATGAATCGGGTTTCTCGCGGCGCGAGATCGGGGTTGATCGGCACGACCGTTATGCCCAGAAAGACGGCCCCGAAGTAAATTGCCAGGAATTCGGGTGTATTGCGCAGCACGAGCGCAATGGTTTCCTGGCCAGGAGCGACCACGGATAGCCATTCAGCCGCCGCCAGTGCGACGTTAAAGAATTGCCGGTACGTGTACTCACGTCCGCTTTCCGGGAACAGGACGAAGAGACGGTCAGGAGCTCGATCGGTATGTGTTTTCAGCAGATCGAAAAAGTTCGCATACGGCAGGTTCACGGGTCGTTCCAACTGCTGATGAGGCAGGAGGGACGAGGTCATTCCCGCACCTCCTGCTGGAGTCGTCCCTGCAGGTACTGAACTAGTTTGTCCGCGGAGGTAAGGCGGAAGGAATCGTCGCCACTGATTTCGATACCGAACTTTCTCTCAACGGCCCCGAGCAATTGGATATGCCGGAGAGAATCCCATGAGGGCGTGGAGGTCATGTTCGTCTGACTGTCGAACTTTGGAACATGGAGCACCTGCTCGGCTAACGGCGAGACCACGGCGTACAACTCTTCAACGGTCATTGAGCCCTCAGTTTTCAGTGTGTCATTGGCATTCGACTGCTCGGCGCTGTGCCGTTTGACCGGCGTCACAGTTGCGGATAACTTCTCGAGGGCATCACGCAGCTTTCTGGAGCCGACGGCGATGCCGCCGGGTTCCTCAAACATGGCTGAACCGGCGACAAAGCCATAGTCGAAGTTTCCCAGGATCGAGAAGCACTGGCTCACATCCTCAGCCCGGTTGCCGCCCGTCGGAAACGGAAACGCCGGAAGGACTGAGCCGAGCGGCGCTCCAGCCACTCTGAGGTTCTCCCCAAACTCTTCCGCCGATACGTCAAATCGCACATTGGGCCTTGGAAATGTGACGATGTCGGCTCCCGACAGACGAAACAGTTTGAGCATTAGCGGCATTTCAATGCCAACGTGGACATAGCGCGTGAACAGGGTCAGCATCGAGTAATGAGCTATCAGTGGGAGTTCGGTGCGGGCGCGCATGAGAGTCAACAGGCTCGGGGTAAGCCGCGGTTGCACCATGTAGCCATCGACTTTCGCTTCCTCACCGATCTTCAAGAACTCATCGAAGCGGCTGATGTCACAGCCCAAGTGTAGTACCCACATCTTGCGCTCGCCAGTCTTCTGCTCCGCCTCCCGGGCCGCCTTGGCGCAAAGCGTGGCCCGCTCCCGCATCGGACAGTAAGGCGGATCGACCAGCAATTCGTCATCTTTCACGATGTCGCTGCCGGCAGACAGGGCTTCATATGTGATCTTGGCGTATTCCTCTGGCGCCAAGCCAACCTCAGGGCGCATTGGACCCATCAGCAGGGGCCGATTATGGACGCCCAGGATTCCGCGGACTCCCGGAACACCATGACGGGGACCCGAAAGAGTTCGCATCATGTGGTCAGGAAAAGTCAGATCGACCATCTTGAGCTTGAGCATTCCCTTAACGTGGCTGGACTCACCCATCACAAAGCATAGGGCGTCTTCGATGGGGTTTCCGGTCTGACTCAACGACGTCCAGGGAAAATCAACCTCGGCGAACCCGCAATCGATTCCTTCGGCCGAAGGCATCAACCGTAGCTTCTGAACGGACGCCTGATAGGGCGCGAGCCGCGGAGCCGCGGCTCTGCCCTCCAAGGTGTCATATCCCGAAGTGGTCTGTTCGAGGCACATTCGGGTCAGCACTTCTTCAGGTGTGCCCTCGGCACGTGAGGTCTCGAAATAGAAAGTCACCGTAATTGCTGCCGACGAAGTGCTCATACTGATGCCCCCTGGGTCTTGATGTTTGCCTACGCTGAATCTGGCGATCCCATTTCGGGTAGTTCACCACACAAAAGCGCCTTACTGTACAACGTCTTTCTCTCGCCAGGCAACTAGCTCTTATCCCCTTCGCAATTCCGTATCCCCGGTTGATATTGTGGGCAGGGGTTGGCGACTCGATCGCCCATCATCGCTATCGCCCGGCGGAGCCGGCGACTCCGCGCTCCAATTCGATTGTCCATGCCCCGGCGTTGACTGCGGCATCTCGTAGTCGTTCTTCCGTGAGCGCTACGGGGACTATAAACTCTGTGTCAGACACTCGATCCGACACGGTTTGCAAGAACCGCAGTGTGGGCTGGTTACGATCGGTCGGATTGAACTGAAATCGAATCTTGTCGACCTTGAGATCGGAGGCAATTTGCTTCAAAGCCGACAACACCGCGTACTCAACTTGTTTGCCGAGCACGGTGCAACTCAGCGACATCGACTCAACGGTGAGCGCATCTGGCGTCGGTCGAAGAGCCAGAATCCCGGAGATCCCGTAGGCCGCGAGCCGGTCGGACACGGTGATTCGCATACACCACCCGCTGGCCATTAGCCGGTCGATTTCTTCCTCGGGCAGGTCTCGTTTCTGTCCGTTGAGAGTAAAGTCAGCCGCTATGCGTAATATGCGATCAAGCTTGGCGCTATCAGTGCGGTCAGCTGGTGCGATCTGAACGTGTACCTTGAGGCCAGCCAAGTAACTTGCCAGTTCTACTGGCGATGAAGGGGCCGCCGGGGCGACACACGAGCCTCGCCATAGTGACGTCTGCGTGATCTGAGAGCCAAGGAATTCGCCGAGCCGATCAAACGTCTGGGTGGTAAACGGCATCTGTCCCAACCGGTCCGCACTGTGGTCGTTGCAGTCGTCATCAAGCAAGAAAGATGGGTTACTAAAGACTGCGACTGGGGCCTGTCGCAAGCGCGCGACGAGCACATTGCCAAGCGTCCGACACAATGGTTGAAGCTGATGGCGGGTAGCGATCCACCCATTTGAAGGGCAAACCATAACCCAAACCTGTGGGACGTTCTGGGACAGCGCTGAAACTGCACTGACGAACTCTCCTGAGCGCGAGAGAAGTTGCTCCCTGATCCGAGAATTCGACCCCTGGTCAACAGGTGCAGACTTCAGGTCTTCGCGCAACCAGTCCTCAAGCCTGATGAGTATGATCGCGCCGACGGAGTCGGCATCATAATGGCGGGGTCGAAGCATGAAGTCATTCATCTGTCCGTAAAGGAAGAAACGAACATCTTGAGCAATGCCCGCTTCGGAGATTGCGGCCACCAGGGAGGGTTTTATCGGCGTCGCCGTAAATGTCGAAGCTACGTGAAGAAGTCCAGTTCCCATTAGGCCAGCCTCAGGATCCCGGCAGATATCCCCGTTGAGTCATGCGTTAAGCATTTAAGGTCAGCAACATATGATGGAGCAGCGTGGACAGATCATACCATTAGACGTGTAGCTGGTCACCGACTCGGAACCGTCAGCTCGATATGTTGGCCGGCCTTGTGACGCTCGGTACCACCATGGGGGGCCACCCGGAATTGCGCTTCTATGTAAAATGCAAGTAGCTCAGGAGAGGCGCCATTTCGCGTGACCGCCCTCACAGAAACTCGGCTAATAAGTGTTTGGGGCAGTGGAATTTGCATGGGGTATTCCGAGCCCAGATGAGGTTTGATTTCGGGCCCCAGCGACCTCAATACTGACGAGTAGATTTCCTCGATTAGCGAGACACGTCGTAGCGCTTTATACGCCCTGCGGCGTCGGGTGATACCTGCATGGAGTTTTGGAAGGTCGCACATTCCGGCGAAGCTCCAGCCGCTATCGATGCTCGGGGCGGAAAGCAGTGGAACTACGCCGAACTACGGAAGGAAGTTGCGCGTATCCAGACAGCTCTGCCGGCGTTGGGCCGGAAGTCGCTCGGACTGCTGCTGGCCAAGAATAGCTTCGAATGCTTGACTACTTACCTTGCAGCGTTGAACGCCGGCAGTGCATTGATTCTTCTGGACTCATCTCTCAATCAGGAGCTTCTACGAGAATTTCTGGTGGTATATCAGCCCGACTGGATATTTACGGGCGATCCTGGAATAGAGTTCGCCGGCTACCGCCGCGCGAAATCGAAGGTGCCTGGACTGCTAGAGAACGAAACAGCGCACGATCTCGAAATTCATCAGGACTTGGCGTTGCTGCTGGCGACGTCGGGCTCCACGGGCAGCCCGAAACTAGTGCGGCTCACTCTCGACAATCTTGCCGCCAACGCGGATTCCATCGCTCAATACCTGCAACTTAGCCCACATGACCGGCCTATTACCTCGCTGCCGATGTCGTACTCGTACGGACTTTCAGTTATCAACAGCCATCTATCGGTGGGTGCGAGCATCGTGTTGACGAATGACGGCGTATTGCAGCGCGGATTCTGGGATTCGCTCGATAGTTACCGATGCAATTCATTTGCCGGGGTTCCATATACCTATCAGATGCTGTTGCAGACCGGGCTGCTGAACCAGAAAGGCCCGACGCTCACCATGCTGACCCAGGCGGGGGGCAGACTGGAAGAGGGTTACATCCAGCAAATACACAAACTCGCGGTTGTGCGCGGATGGAGATTTTTCGTCATGTATGGGCAGACGGAAGCTACTGCGCGCATTTCGTACGTTCCATTTGAAAAATTGGGGGGCAAGATCGGCTCGGTGGGTATCGCCATTCCGGGCGGTTCGCTGACGGTGGATGACGCGACAGAGGAGCTGGTGTACCGCGGTTCGAACGTGATGATGGGCTATGCCGAGTCGCCTCTGGACCTGTCGAAGGGAGACGAACTGCAAGGGGTGCTGCGTACCGGTGATTTGGCGCGTCAGGATAACGACGGCTACTTCTATATCACTGGACGGCTGAAGCGGTTTCTCAAGATGTTCGGCAAGCGGTTCAATCTCGATGACGTCGAGCAGGCGCTGGCGCAACGCTGCGATACCGGAGTGGCATGTTTTGGCCGCGACGATTTGCTGATGCTGGCGGTGGAGAAATGCGAAAATGCAGAGGCGGTCCGGGCGGTCGTTTGCGAGACTTTTGATTTGCCCCGACTGGCTGTGAAAGTTGTGGTAGTCGATGCGCTGCCGCGCACGCCCAACGGCAAGGTCGACTATAAGCGACTGGCGGAACCTGATCGCGAGAACGTGACGACCATGTGCTAGCTGGAAAAGTTCAAAAGACACCCTAAACATAGAAGAACAGGGCCCGGGGACAATGGTCACAGGGAAAAACGGAATCGAGAGGGCGCTCGCGAAGATCTGGGCAGAGGTGTTAGGGCTGCCGGACGTGGAAACAGATGCGAACTTTTTCGCCATCGGCGGCGACTCGCTGAAGGCGATGGAGGTCATTGCCCGCGTCGGCGAGGTGCTGCATGTCGACTTGCCTTTGATAGCGTTCTTCGAAGAGCCGACGATCGGGCATCTTGCTGAAGTTCTGTCGCCAGCAAACAGGGGATCCGAGGATGCCCTGTCGAAGATCTGGTGTGAAGTTCTGCACGTGCTGCACGTCGAGAACAGCGCCAACTTCTTCGACATCGGCGGGGACTCGCTGAAGGCAATGGAGGTTATTCAGCGTGTCAGTGAAGACCTGCAGGTTGATCTGCCTCTGATCGCATTCTTCGAAGACCCAACCATATCGCATCTTGTCGCAGTGGTTGATGAGCTAAAGGCAGTCGGGACTACTCCCCCCATCACTCGAGTTGCAGACCGGGGCGAATTTCCGCTTTCTCATTCGCAACTCGTCTTTTGGTTGCTGGAGCAGCAAAACCCCGACAGTGGAATCTATAACAAGCCGCGCATCTTCCGGATTCATGGCACAGTGGACCCAGAAGTGATGGAGCGCAGCCTGAAGGCGCTGCGTCGGCGCCACGAGATTCTTCGTGTCCGCTTCGTGGCGGGCGTCAACGGGCCGGTTCAGGTGGTAGAGGACAGCGACGCGCTGCCATTCACGGTGACCGACTTGTCGGCGCTGGACCCCGTCGCGCGCGAACTGGAGGCGATGAGGCTGGCGTTGCAGACGGTGCGTGAGCCGCTCAATCTGTCTGCAGGGGAAGTGCAGCGAGCACGGTTGATTCGCTTCTCCGACGACGAGTTCGTGCTTTGTATTGCTGAACACCACGTGGTGAATGACGGGTTTACCGGCAGCATTCTGCTGGACGAACTGGGTACCGTGTACGACGCGTACGCCTCAGGCGGTCCAGACCCTCTGCCTCCGCCTGTACTGCACTACACGGATTTCGCTGCGTGGGAGCGCCAGTGGATGCAGGGGGAGCGGCTCGCGAGAGAAGCGGAGTACTGGAGTTCGCTGCTTCAGGGTGTGGCGACAGTGCTCGCGCTGCCCACTGACTTTGCGGCCGGCCTAGAGGCTGACCGACGCGGCAATCTGCGTTCTCGGATTTTGTCCGCTGAAATTTTAGCGGGCGTCCAGTTACTGGCACATGACAACGGAACCACACAATTCACGGTGATGGCGGCCGCGTTGAGACTGTTGCTGGCGCGTTGGTCGGGTCAGTCCGATTTTCTGTTGGGCACCGTCGCCAGCAACCGTAGCAGAAGTGGCTGCGAACGCATGCCCGGGCCGTTCGTGAACCCGCTGCCTCTACATAATCCCATTCATCCTGGCGAGACCGCGCACGATTTACTGGTCCGCGAAAAGCGCGCCGTGCTGGACGCCTTCGCCCACCAGGATTGTCCCTTCGCGAAGATCGTTGAAGCAGTCAAGCCAGAGCGCACCAGCGACGACAACCCCCTATTCAACGTCGGCCTCGTAATGGAGAACTTTCCGGAGATCGAGCTGAGAGGCCGGTACTTCGACGCGGAGTACCTCAATTTTGATCCGGAGGTTTCGCTACTCGACTTGCGCTTCATCGCCATCGAGAAGCACGAGGGCCTGCGGCTCTCCTGCGAGTACAAGAGCGCGCTCTTCACGGCTGAGACCGTGGACGCCCTGCTGCAGGCATATGCTGAAGTCCTGGGTGCGATGGCGGAGAATCCGGCCAAACCGCTGGCGGAGTTTACCCTTCCCCCAATACTCGCTCGCCAAGCCGAAGCCATGGCAATCGCGCGAGCGCAGGCCATCGCAATTGCCGCAACCTATACCGCGGAGCCTATCAAGGAACCGCTGGAGTTCTGGTTATCGCAACTTGGCATGCCGCCGAATGTGAAGTTCGCGTCGTTCAACCAAGTGTTCCAGGAACTGCTCGATCCGGCCAGTCTGTTGGCGAGCAATCAGTACGGCGCAAACGTTGTCCTGCTGCGCATGGAGGATCTGCATTCGGCATCGATTCCCGACGAAGCTGGAGGTGCTCCCGGGCTTGATGCGAGCGTTGGCGAATTGCTAGCCGCCCTGCGCGCAGCCGAGCAACACATGCGTGTACCTCTCCTGGTGTTGGTGTCGCCGCCATCCGAATCCGCTATTGCCCAGACGGAACTCGCGCGGGCCATCGAGCGCGCGGAGGCGAAATTGGTCGCCGGGGTGCGCGAGATTGCGGGTGTGCACATCGTAAGCTCTTCGGAGCTACTGGGCGTCTATCCCGTTTCCGATTACGACGATTCCTACAGCTACCAGATAAGCCACATTCCCTATAAGCCCGCGATGTTCACGGCGCTTGCCACCATGATTGCCAGGCGCATCTATGCAGCACGTCAGATGGCGCACGAAGTTGTCGTCCTCGATTGCGACAGCTCGCTGTGGGCGAAGGACGGCAAGCTGGGCGGATGGGTGGTTGATGCTTCGCACGCTGCCTTGCAAGAATTCATGGTCGCGCAGGAGCAATCCGGTAGGATCCTTTGCTTAGTAAGCAGCGAAACCGAAACAGACATTGCTGTTCGGTTCGAAACGACACCCGGCGTGAAGCTAGGAATGCAGCACGTCGCTTCATCCCGTTTTGCCGTGCGCGCCAGTTCGGATGCACTGAAGGAGTTGGCGCAAGAACTCGGACTGAGCCTCGACCATTTCGTGTTCGTCACCGGCGACGACATCAATGCTGCGGACGTTCGCGCAAACTGTCCTTCCGTAGCGATCGCCGAGCTCCCGGATAACGCAGCGTCGGTATCAGGTTACCTGTCCCATTTCTGGGCATTCGATCCCGGCCTCGCAGCTGAGGCCAATAGTTCGTCTCACCCGCCGCCTCAATTGGCGCACAGGGTCGCTACCCGATTCGCCAGCGTGCAAGAAATTTCTAGTGCGATGGAGTCGGCCAAGGTGCTGCGCGCGCAACGTTCGGGTCCTTATGCGCCGCCCCGATCTCCGGCAGAGGAGTTTCTGGCTGACGTGTGGGCATCGTTGTTGCGGGTCGAGCGTCCCAGTATTCACGATAACTTCTTCGCCCTGGGTGGCCACTCACTGATGGCGGCGCAGGTGATTGCTCGAGTACGACAGACGCTTGGCGTCGAGTTGCCGTTGCGCGCGATGTTCGATGCGCCCACTATAGCGGAATTTGCGGAACGAATCGCAGCGGAACGGCGTGCCCGCACCGGAGTGGTAGTTCCGCCCATGACGGGCGTGCCTCGCGAGAGCGAGATGCCGCTCTCCTTCGCGCAACAGCGGCTGTGGTTTATCGATCAACTCGAACCGGGCAGTCCGCTTTACAACCTCGCTTCGATGTACCGGATGCGGGGAGCGCTGAATGTGTCTGCACTGAAGCGGACTGTTAACGAAATTGTGCGCCGCCACGAATCGTTGCGCACCACCTTCCACAATGTGGATGGTTCGCCAGTGGCTCGCATATCGCAGGAACTGACTCTGTCGCTACCGATCGCTGAAGTCACTGGAGCAACCTCCGAACAGCGCGAGGCTGAGTTAGAGCGCCTGGCACATGAAGAGGCAACCAAGCCATTCAATCTGGCGGTCGGACCACTTCTCCGCGTGCGGCTCTTGCGGTTCAACGATGACGAGCATGTTCTTCTGCTGGTGGTGCACCACATTGTGGGTGATGGCTGGTCGGGCAGCCTGATCGCAGGCGAGATGGCAGGGATTTACGAGGCGTTCGCGCAGGACCGTCCATCGCCGCTGCCCGAGTTGGCGATCCAGTACGCAGATTTTGCTGTATGGCAGAGACAGTGGCTGCAGGGCGAGGTCCGAGATCTACAGGTGGACTATTGGCGGCGCCAGCTTGCAGGCGCTCCCGCGATGCTGGAATTGCCGACGGACCGGCCGCGCCCGGCGGTGCAGGGGCACCGCGGTGCACTGCAGAGCTACGCTATCCCGCAAACACTGTTTGAAGAGGTGAAAGCTTTCAGCCGAGCGGAAGGTGTCACGCTGTTTATGACGCTGCTGGCGGCATTCCAGACGCTCATGGCGAAATACTCGGGTCAGGACGACATTGTGGTGGGTTCGCCGATTGCGGGCCGCGTCTGCACCGAAGTCGAGTCGCTGATTGGGTTCTTCGTCAATACTGTGCCCCTTCGCACTAGTCTGTCGGGTACTCTCAACGTCCGCGATCTTCTCAGTCGTGTGAAAGACGTTACGCTCAGCGCCGAAGCCCATCAGCACATTCCGTTCGAACGCCTCGTTGAAGAACTTCAACCGGAGCGTTCGCTTAGCTACAACCCGATTTTTCAGGTGGCATTCGGATTGCAAAATATGCCGCGACAGGCGTTCGAAGCGGCGGGACTGCAGATTCAGCGATCGATGGTGCACCCGGCGACTTCGATTTTTGACATGCATTGGTTTGCCTCCGTGACAGACGAGCGGCTCTTGTTGCGGGTCGAATACGACGTAGATTTGTTCCGCGCGGAAACCATCGATCGGGCGGTCGGCCACTTTGAGAAGTTGCTGGGTGCATTTGTTGCCCAACCGGCAAGCCGTCTCGCTGATCTGTCGCTGTTAACGGACGCGGAAAAGCAGACTTTGCTGGTGGACTGGAACGACACGTACGCGGATTATCCTCATGACGTCTGCGCCCATGAACTGTTTGAACATTCTGCAGCGTTGAGGCCCAATAATCTCGCGGTCGTCCACCATGGTCGCCGGTTGACTTACGGTGAGCTGAACCGGCGAACAAGTCAGTTGGCCCATCATCTCCGCGAGCTAGGTGTAGGACCGGAGTCGCTAGTGGCGATCTGCATGGACCGGTCAGTGGATATGGTGCTGAGTGTCTTGGCCGTCCTGAAGGCCGGCGGTGCTTATCTGCCGCTCGATCCGGCCTACCCCAAGGATCGATTGGCTTTCATGTTGCACGACGCCGGCGTGACGGTCCTGCTGACCCAAACCGAGCAGTTGGGGCAATTGCCGCTGCTGGAGTCGGTCATTTGCATGGATCGGGATTGGCCCATCATCGACCGGCAACCAACTGCGAATCTTACTCGGACAGCGCGCACCGACAATCTTGCCTACGTGATCTACACCTCGGGTTCAACCGGCAAGCCAAAGGGAGTAGAGATTGAGCATCGGGGACTGATGAACCTGGTCACCTGGCACCAGCGCGAGTACAACGTGCAGCCAGACGATCGCGCCACGTTGCTGGCGTCCCCTGCATTCGACGCATCGGTTTGGGAGATTTGGCCTTATCTTGCGTCAGGCGCCTCGCTGCACATACCTGACGAGGAAACGCGAATGTCTCCGGCGAGCCTAGTGAAGTGGCTGGAGGGCGAGGCAATAACCCTGACGTTTCTGCCGACGCCCCTGGCGGAGGCGGTCCTTGACGCACTAAAAAGTATCCGTCCCGCTGAGTTGAAACTGCGGGCACTGCTGACAGGTGGCGACAAACTGCATCAGCGTCCCGATCCATCTCTCCCGTTTCCAGTGGTGAACCACTATGGACCGACGGAAAATTCTGTTGTCACTACTTGGGTCCCGGTGTCTTCTGATGGCGATGCGGCGCCCCCGATCGGTAAGCCAATCGCGAATACGCGCGTGTACGTGCTCGACGAATCAATGGCTCCAGTTCCGGTCGGAGTCCCAGGCGAATTGTTTATCGCTGGCGACGGACTTGCACGGGGATATCGAAAACGTCCGGAAACCACTGCGGAGAAGTTCGTGCCGAACCCGTTTGCCGTTCGGCCGGGAGACCGGCTGTACCGAACCGGTGACCGGGTCCGATATCTGCCCGACGGAAACATCGAATTCTTGGGGCGTCTTGACCAACAGGTTAAAATCCGCGGCTTCCGCATCGAACTGGGAGAAATCGAGGCGATCCTTGGCCAGCATCCTGCGGTCAAAGAATGTGTCGTCGATGTGCGCGAGGACCTGCCAGGGAATAAGCGATTGGCGGCCTTTATCGTTGCTGATTCGGGCTATCACACTTCCAAACAAGCCATTGGCGAGGCGGGTCACCAAGAACTGGTAGCAGAAATTCGCGCCTGGATGAAAGAGCGATTGCCCGAATACATGGTTCCGACGGCATTTGGATTACTGGAGTCGGTTCCCGTTACTCCGAACGGAAAAGTAAACCGGCGTGCGTTGCCGACGCCAGCGTACGGGCGAGACGAGGGCCACCAGTACCTCGAGCCCCGGTCGCTGTTCGAAGAGCAGTTAGCCGCCATCTGGTCGGACGTTTTACATGTCTCAAGAATCGGGGTCTATGACGACTTCTTCGAACTTGGAGGCCACTCGCTGTTGGCTACGCAGGTTGTTTCACGTGTCCGGGAGTTGGCGGGCGTGGAAGTACCACTGCGATTCATGTTTGAAACCCCGACAATCGATGGACTAGCGCTGCGAATTGAGAGGCTCATAGCTGGACGCTACGAAGAAACGAATTTGATCCCACGCGTCCCACACGATCAGCCGTTGCCTGTGTCCTTCGCCCAACAGCGCCTGTGGTTCCTTGATCAGCTTGATCCCGACAGCCCCCTCTACAATGCGCCTTGGACGATCCGAATGAAAGGCACGCTCAGCCAGGATGCTCTGGCGGGAGCGATGAACGAGGTCGTGAGGCGTCATGAGGTTTTTCGCACGACCTTTACGGCCATTGATGGCGAACCGTTTCAGCTGATCGCTCCGGAACTGGAAATCGGCATCGCGACGATAGACATCAGCGGCGTGCCGAGCGAACAACGGGAAGCGGAGGTCCAGCGCTTGGCGGTTGAAGGCGCGCGACAGCCCTTCAATTTGAAAACAGGCCCAGTCTTTCGCGTGACGTTGCTGCGCCTGGATACCGAAGAGCACATCTTTCTGTTGAACAGCCATCACATCGCCAATGACGGGTGGTCGATGTGGCAGTTTATTCGCGACCTTGGCACAGCGTATGAGGCGATCTGCGAAGGGAAGCCGTGCGAACTTCCGGAACTCCCGATCCAGTATGCCGACTTCGCGGTGTGGCAGCGCAAGTGGGTTACCGGCGACGTGCTCGAGAAGCAACTCGGTTATTGGGAGGAGCACCTTGAGGGCGCTCCCGATACGTTGGAGTTACCGACAGATCACCTAAGGCCGGCGAATTCGAGCTATCGCGGCGCGGTAGAGAGGCGCGTTTGCTCCAGGAGTTTAGCCGAGAAACTCAGCAAGTTCAGCCGCAGCGAAAACGCCACACTGTACATGACGCTGCTTGCTGCTTACCAAGTCTTGCTGTACCGGTACTCAGGGCAGGACGACATCGTTGTCGGGTCACCGATCGCCAACCGAACCCGCTCGGAAACCGAGGGGCTGATCGGTTTTTTTGTGAACACGATCCTGATGCGCACCGACCTGTCGGGCAACCCCAGCTTCCGGGTGTTGCTCCAACGGGTGCGGGAGGCGTCTTTAGGCGCCTACGCGAATCAAGACATTCCGTTCGAAAAGCTTGTGGAGGTATTGCGTCCCGACCGTTATCTGGGGCGCTTACCGCTCTTTCAGGTTTGGTTCGCGCTACAGAACGTCCCGCGTACCGAGTTTCGTCTGGGCGGTCTCGAACTGACTTCGGTTGATTCGCACAATGGTACGTCCAAATTTGATCTGGGATTGTTCGCGGTCGAACGGCCGGACGGGCTTTATCTCACGGTCGAGTATTCTACGGACCTGTTTGATCCCGCCACGATCCAGCGTTTGTTGACGCACTATCAGATTCTTCTGGAAGGCATCGTGGAGAATCCGGAGCAGAGAATTGGCGAGCTTCCGCTGTTGACCGAAGTGGAGCGGCAGCAGGTTGTCATCGACTGGAACAATACGCGTCGAGACTACCCTCGCGAGCGCTCGCTGCACCAGTTCATCGAAGATCAGGTTGAACGCACTCCCGATGCACCCGCGCTGGTCTTCGAGTCGCAACAACTCAGCTATCGAGAGTTGAATGCCCGCGCAAACCGGCTCGCGCATCGCCTGCGCAAGCTTGGTGTAGGTCCAGAAAAGTTGGTCGCAATCTGTGCCGAGCGTTCCATTGAAATGGTAGTCGCGTTGCTTGGTACCGTGAAGGCCGGCGGCGCCTACGTGCCCATCGATCCCGACTCCCCACGTTCGCGCTTGAGGGTGATGCTCGAAGATGCCGAACCATCCGTGTTGCTGACACAGGAACATCTATTGGATCTGTTGCCAGATCACAGCATTCAGACGCTTTGCCTTGACCGCGACTGGCATACGATTGCATCCGAGCCGAACAACAATCCGACCCTCCTCACGAACGGCAAAGACCAGGCGTACATGATTTATACCTCGGGCTCGACCGGCAAGCCCAAGGGCGTTCCCAATGTTCACGAAGGCATCGTGAATCGACTGTTGTGGATGCAAGACGCGTACCGTTTGAATCCTAGCGACCGCGTGATGCAGAAAACTCCCTACAGTTTTGATGTTTCGGTATGGGAGTTTTTCTGGCCGCTGATGACGGGTGCAAGCCTGGTGGTTGCGCGTCCTGAGGGGCACAAAGATCCGAGCTATTTGGTGGACCTCATCCAGCAGCGCCAGATCACGACCATGCACTTTGTGCCCTCGATGCTACGTATCTTCCTCGAAGCGGAAGGAGTGGAGAGGTGCACCAGTTTGCGGCGTGTGATCTGTAGTGGCGAGGCGCTACCTTTCGATTTGCAGCAGCGCTTCTACGAGCGCTTGGGCGCCGAGTTGCACAATCTGTATGGTCCCACCGAAGCGGCAGTGGACGTGAGCTATTGGCACTGTCGACCCGACAGCACGACAACGGTTGTTCCCATCGGCAAGCCGATCTGGAACACACAGCTTTATATTCTCGACAGCTATTTGCAGCCCGTACCGGTCGGAGTGCCGGGCGAACTGCACATCGGTGGCGTCAGCCTGGCACGCGGATATTGGAAGCAGCCCGAACTGACGGCGCAGAAGTTCATCGCCGATCCGTTCAGTGACAAACCGGGGGCACGCCTTTACAAGACGGGCGACCTGACGCGCTTCCTGCCTGACGGAAACATCGAATATCTGGGCCGCATCGACCATCAGGTGAAGATTCGCGGCTTCCGGATCGAGCTGGGCGAGATCGAAACCACGCTCGACAATCATCCCGGAGTCATGCAGAGCGTCGTAATGGCGCGCGAGGACGTGCCGGGCGACAAGCGACTAGTGGCCTATGTTGTGCCCAATCCGGACTATCGTGGCAGTGATGAATCCGGGCCGGAAGAGGCGCTGAGCGCAGAGCAAGTGTCGCAATGGACGGAAGCCTTCGACGAAGCCTATCGCCGTGGTGGCGGTGTTGAGGAAGCTACGTTCAATATCAAGGGCTGGGACAGCAGCTATACTGGCGAACCCATCCCAAGCGATGAAATGCGTGTGTGGGTGGAGACTACCGTGCATCGCATTAAGGCGCTTCGTACAAAGAGCGTCTGGGAAATCGGATGCGGCACGGGATTGCTCATGTTCCGCGTGGCTCCAGGTAGCGAACGCTATTATGGCACTGATATTTCGCAGGCGGCGCTGGGATTCCTTCAGCAGCAGCTACAGCGCCCGGAATTGCATCTGCCCCAGGTAAATCTGGAGCGTAAGGCCGCGCATGAATTTGACCAAGCGTCCACGCTCGGCCAGTTTGACGCCGTCGTTCTGAATTCCGTGATCCAGTATTTTCCTGATCTTGATTATCTGATGAAAGTTCTCGCAGGCGCCGTCGCCTCAGTGCTCCCAGGAGGCGCAGTCTTCATTGGCGACGTTCGCAGCCTGCCTCTGCTGGAAGCGTTCCATACGTCGGTTGAGGTTTTCAAGGCGGATGACGGCACGACTCGGCAGGAATTGTCGCGGCGCGTGCAGAAGCGCATCCGACAGGAAGGTGAGCTGCTCGTAGATCCCGCATTCTTCAACGCGATCCGCCACCGCTTGCCCCAGATTACCCATGTGGAAATACAGCTCAAGCGTGGCCGTGCTCACAACGAATTGACGCGTTTCCGCTATGACGTCGTGCTGCACGTGGGCGAGCAGGCTCCGCCGCGCGTTGAGTGCGCATGGCTCGATTGGGAGAAGCAACGGCTCACGCGCGCGTCTCTCGCTGAGATTCTGCAGCAGACGCAACCCGAAATGCTGGGGCTCACCGGAGTGCCAAATGCGCGCCTGCGCGACGAAGCCGTCGCGATCGATTGGCTTACGGTAGAAGAAGGAAGTGGTACGGTCGGTGACTTGCGCAAACGATTTGCGGAAAGCGCAGCTCCGGTAGCGATAGAGCCTGAAGATTTATGGACCTTGGAGCAAGAGCTTCCATATCGGATTGAAGTACGGGCGTCGACGATCGCCACAGATGGTCGTTGCGACGTGATGCTTCGCCGCTGTAACGCGCAAGGCGATGTGGCTGACTATACCGTCGCGCGATTTCCAGGCGAAAGCGACACAGTGCTGCCGTGGCCGTCGTACGCCAACAATCCGCTGCGTCAGCGTGTGGCCACGAAGCTTGTTCCGCAACTCCGTCTGTATGTTGCGGGTAAGTTGCCGGAGTACATGGTTCCATCGGCATTCGTGTTGCTCGATACCATGCCGCTGACCGGTAGCGGCAAGGCCAACCGGCGTGCGCTTCCTCCTCCCGAGCAATCGCGCTCGGACGACGTAGGTGATTATCGCGCGGCGCGAACTCCGATGGAGGAAATGGTTGCGGCCATCTTTGCTGACGTACTGCGCGTCGAGCGCGCCGGGCTCGACGATAACTTCTTCGAGTTGGGCGGACATTCGCTGTCGGCGACACAGGTAGTGTCGCGCATCCGGCAGAACCTTCGCGTGGATGTGCCGGTGCGCACAGTCTTTGAGTCGCCCACGGTGGCGACGCTGGCGCTGGCCGTGGAGCTGAAACAGCGCGGTGAGCATGGACTTGTGGCGCCGCCCATTGAGCGTGTTTCGCGCAGCCAGCGGCTTCCGCTTTCATTCTCCCAACGGCGCCTTTGGGTGCTCGACCAGATCGAGCCTAATAATCCGCTCTACAACATGCCGCGCGCATTACGATTGGCAGGCGTCCTCAATGTCGCAGCGCTCGAGAAAGCGCTAAATGGCATAGTGGCGCGGCACGAAGTGCTCCGGACGACTTATGGTTCCGAGAAGGGGCAACCCTACCAGGTGATCGCCGATGAGTTGCACGAGCCGCTCACGGTAACCGACTTGACCGATTTGCCATCGGCGGAGCGAGAGAAGGAAGCCCGTCGTTTGGTACAGCAGGCTGCGGCGACTCCATTCGACTTGGCGAATGACGCGATCATTCGCTACATGCTGTTAAAGCTGGACGATGAAGACCACATCTTAGTGATGAACACTCACCATATTGCCGATGACGGGTGGTCCACCGGTATTCTCTTGCGCGAGTTAACAGCACTCTATGAAGCGGCGCTGCTCGACAAACCGTCACAGCTGCCGGAACTTTCTATTCAGTACGCTGATTATGCTGTCTGGCAACGCAACTGGCTGCAGGGTGAAGTGCTGGACCAGCAGGTCGCTTACTGGCGGGAGCGGCTGGAGGGCGCGCCTCCGGTATTGTCGATTCCGACAGATCGGCCGCGGCCGGAGAAGCCGACTTTCCGCGGTGCCATACACCGATTCGTGTTGCCTCTCAGCCTGTTGGAGTCGGTACGCGCTCTAAGCCGCCAGCAGGGAACCACGGCGTTTATGACGATGCTGGCCGGGTTCCAAACGTTGGTTCTTCATTACACAAAACAACCCGACATTGTACTGGGCACCGACCTGGCCAACCGCCCAACGGTTCAGACTGAGGCGTTGATTGGATTCTTTGTGAACCTGCTGGCGCTGCGCACCGATCTCTCGGGCGATCCGACGTTTGCCGAGTTGTTGAGGCGGGTACGCGATGTGGCGCTAGGAGCTTACGCTCACCAGGATGTTCCTTTCGACAAGCTGGTAGAGGAGTTGCAGCCCGAGCGCAGCCTCAGCCACAATCCGCTGGTGCAGGTGTTGTTCGTCCAGCAAAACACACCCCGTTCGGCCACGCCAATGCCGGGGCTTACGATGAACTGGTTCCCCATGGACATACCTTCAAAGTTCGACATGGCGGTGTTCGTGGCCGAGACCGATAAGGGCGTGACGGGGATTTGGGCTTATAGCTGCGATTTGTTCGATGCCGGTACGATCGCGCGCATGGCGGGATTGTTCCAACTGGTGCTGGAAAAAGCAACCGCGAACCCCTTACTGCGGCTGAGCGAACTGGTCGGGATTCTGGCCGACGAAGACCAACAGCACCGGACGACACGGCACAAGGAATTCCAGCAACACAGCGCGCAGAAGTTGAAGACTGTAAAACGCAAGTCGCTCACCTGAAATTGGTGACGGAGGAGATTGGGGCCCCGATGAGCAATCCGACGGTTGCAGGTTTTCGCCTTTCCAGCCAGCAGGAACGCACCTGGTCGCAACAGACGGCCGCACCATTTTGGGCGCAGTGCGAGCTCATGATAGAGGGACCCCTTGATGCCGATAGGCTGCAGGAGGTCATCGGGACTATTGTTGGCCGGCACGAGATCCTGCGCACGGTGTTCCACCGCGAGACGGGACTGAAGCTCCCCTTTCAGGTCATCGTAGAGTCCCCCGCTTTCGCTTGGCAATCCATCGAGCTGACCGGGCTGGATGAAGTTGCGCAACGCGATAGGGTTCGGCAAATTGCCAGCCAGTTCAGCAGCAGTATCGATCTCGAAACAGGCCCGGTGCTCTACGTCGTTCTGGCGAAGCTGGCAACGCAAATGAATATGCTGGTTCTGCGCCTGCCTGCCCTGTGTGCGGATTCACGCACGCTGCAGAATCTCGCGTCCGAAATCGGGCGCGCTTATACAGGCGGCTTCGAGGCACCGGACGATGTCATGCAGTATGCCGATGTGGCGGAGTGGCAACAGGAGTTATTGGCCAGCGATGAATCGAAGACCGCACGTGATTACTGGCGCGATTATTGCCGCAAACTCGATATTCCTGCACTTGGATCGGTGACGGCTCGGTTTGAGAAGGGGTCGTCCGGGGAGTTTTCACCAGCATCGGTTGTGAAGCAGCTTGAATTAACAGCGGTCGGCACGCATGCCGATGCCCCCGTGCGGGATTTTCTCCTCGCTTGCTGGCAAGTATTTCTTTCGCGCATGACCAGCCAGTCCGACGTCACCGTGGGTTGCTTGTTTGACGGTCGTAGCTACGCCGAACTCGCTGGCGCATTTGGCGCATTCGCCAGGTATTTGCCATTGCACGCCAACTGCTCCGGCGATTTGACGTTTCGCGGTTTTCTCTATCTGGTGCAGCGCGACATTGCCGACTTCCATAACTGGCAGGACAGTTTTTCGTGGAGCAATGTAGGCCTGCTTGTCGGTCACGAGCAGGGGCCAGTTTTTCCTTTCGCGTTCGAGTACGCCGAATTGCCCGGCGAAGCGAAGGTTGGCGACCTTAAGATTTTAGGCGTTCGGCAGGAAGTGTGCAGCGAAAAGTTCCGCCTAAAGCTTGCGGCATCGTGTCGGGACGGGCGTCTCGAGTTGATTTTCCACTACGATTCCGCACATCTCGACCTCGACACTGTTGTTCGTTGGAGCAACCACTTCGTGACGTTGCTATCAGAGGCCGCTGCGCATCCAGATTGTCAAGTCGGCCGCCTGCCATTGCTCGACGAAATCGATCGGCATCGGATGCTCACTGAGTGGAACCAAACCGCCTCCGACTTTCCCCGCCAGCATTGCATTCACGACTTGTTTGAGGCGCAGGCGGCAAGAACACCTGATGCGCCGGCGGTGCGTTGTCAGGACGACTGTCTCTCGTTCGAACAGTTGAACTTGCAGGCCAATCAATTTGCACACTTCCTGCGCAGTAAGGGCGTGGGCGCGAATTCCCTGGTCGGCCTTTGCTTGGATCGCAGTACGAGGATGATGGTTGCGGTGCTGGCCATCCTGAAGGCGGGCGGAGCGTACGTGCCGCTAAGCGCAGAGCATCCGAAGCCGCGTCTCGCGCAGCAACTGGCGGGTGCGAGTGCGCTGATCACTGAGGCTAAGTTCGAGTGTCTGATGCCGTCATTTGGAGGCACTCTGGTACTGATAGATCAGCACGCCGAACAGTGGTCGCAGCAGCCACTGGGCAACCCGACGCCGGTCACAAATCCTGAAGGCCTTGCCTATGTCATTTACACTTCGGGCTCGACCGGTACACCCAAGGGTGTGGCCGTACGCCATCGCAACCTGGTCAACTACACAACTTTCATTCAGCGCCGCCTGGAGTTGGAGAAACATTTCGATCCTCTGAACTTTGCGACAGTCTCGACCTTGGGTGCCGACCTCGGGAACACGTGTATCTATCCGTCGCTGGTTTCAGGAGGGTGCCTTCATATCATCGGCTATGACGTCGCCGCCGACAGTGAGCGTCTGCGCGACTATGCGGCGAAGTACCCGATCGACGTGCTGAAGATCGTGCCTTCGCACCTCATGGCGCTACTTAATGCGGGAGGAGGCAAAGAAGTTCTGCCTCGCAAGTACCTCATTATGGGCGGTGAGGCTCTCACGCCTCCGATCATGGAAAGGATTGCTGCCACTGGCGCGAGATGTGAGGTCTTCAACCACTACGGCCCAACTGAGACTACGGTGGGCTCCCTGACGCTTCGACTCAAAGATTACGACTGGGAGAACTCTCCAGCGCTAACGATTCCTATCGGACGGCCAATTGCCAACACGAGGGTCTACATTCTGGACGCACACAGCGAACCTGTTCCCGTCGGCGTCGCCGGCGAACTCTATATCGCTGGTGAAGGCGTCACTGCTGGATACATTGGCCAACCTGAGCGCACTGCCGAGCGCTTTGTGACGGAGCGGTTCCGGCCCGGTGCTAGCGCGAACATGTATCGTACCGGCGACTTGGTGCGCTATCTCCCGGATGGCAACGTGGAGTTTCTCGGTCGAGTTGATGATCAGGTTAAGATTCGCGGTTTCCGGATCGAACTCGGCGAAATCGAATCAGTACTCCTGCGTCATAGCGGAGTGAAGCAGGTGACGGTGCAGGCGCTCGCCGACGAGCGCGGTGAGAAATCGCTTGTGGCATATGTTGTGGGCACCGCAAACGCCGAGGAACTGCGCAGCTACCTGCGCGGTCAACTGCCTGACTACATGGTTCCCTCTGCTATCGTCGATTTGCCAAAGATGCCGCTTAACGCCAACGGGAAAATCGACCGCCAGGCGCTACCTCGTCCTGAGGACGTGAAGGGCGCGCAAAAAGATGCTGTCGCACCGCGTACGCCCAGCGAAGAAGTTATTTCTGCCATTTGGGCCGAAGTGCTGAAGCGCGACGGTATCGGGGTTGAAGACAATTTCTTCGAGATTGGTGGACATTCGCTGCTTGCAACCCAGATTGCATCCCGGTTACGCGAATATTTCCGGATGGGGGTGCCAGTGCGGGCAATCTTTGAAGCTCCGAGCATTGCCGAACTGGCGAAGCGGCTTGACACCGCGCGCCGTGAAGAGCAAGGCATTCTGCCGCCGCCGATCAGGACGGTGCGGCGCAGCGATGACATGCCGTTGTCGTTCGCCCAAGAGCGCCTCTGGGTGCTCGATCAGATTGAGCCCAACAATCCGCTCTATAACATTCCGCGGGCTCTGCGTCTGCGGGGAATGCTTCGGGCGGAAGCGCTGGAGAAGGCGATCAACGAGATAGTGCGCCGTCACGAGTCGCAGCGCACGACTTTCACGATAAAAGAGGGTCACCCATTGCAAGAGATCGCGGCATCGATGGCCGTTCCGCTAGTGATTCAGGATATCGCTTCTTATCCGGCCGAGGCGCGCGAAGCTGAAGCGCGTCGCATCGCCATCGAGGAAGCGATGCGCCCTTTTAGTCTCGGCCACGGCCCATTGATCCGCGTACTCCTGCTTCGGCTCGCGGACGATGATCACGTGTTGCAACTGACCATGCATCACATCATTAGCGATGCGTGGTCGGCCGGAATTTTTTTGCAGGAACTGGGCGTGCTCTATGAAGCGTTCTGTGCGGGTAGTCCGTCACCACTCCCGGAGTTGAAAGTCCAGTACGCTGACTACGCTGCGCAGGAAAGGCAGTGGTTGCAAGGGGAAGTATTGGAGAAACAGCTGGCCTTCTGGCGGGAAAAACTCAAAGGCGCGCCGCCGGTGCTGGAGCTTCCCCTTGACTTCCCACGGCCGGCCACGCGAACGTTTCACGGCGCACACGAGACGTTGCACATTCCCTGCGATCAACTCAACATGGTGAAAGGTCTTGCGAGGCAGCAAGGCGCCACGCTGTTCATGACGCTGATGGCCATCTTCCAGGCGATGCTGTCAAAGTATTCCGGCGAAGAGCAGATCGTAGTGGGCACCGACCTCGCCAATCGCACGATGCCTGAAACTGAGCGAATGATCGGATTCTTCATCAATCTCATGGCTGTGCGGACCAATTTATCAGGAAACCCGACCTTCCGCGAGTTGCTGGACCGGATGCGCGAAGGATTGTTGGAATCGTACGCTCATCAGGAAGTTCCGTTCCCCAAGATTGTGCAGGAAGTCCAGCCGGAGAGAAGCGCAACTCATAACCCGATTGTCCAGGCTTTATTCGTGATGCAGAATATTCCGCAGGTCAAGCGCGAGCTCGCGGGATTGCAAGTTGACCCGTTCAATGTTCCCGTCACCACGTCGAAATTTGACTTGGCGGTGTTTGTCGTCGAGAAGCCGGAAGAGTTGGTGGCCTACTGGGTGTACAGCACAGAGCTATTCCAGCGCGAGACGATCCAACGTATGATGTTGCATTTTGGCAATCTGCTTCAAAGCGCTGTCGCTCAGCCAGATGCTCGTCTCAGCGCATTGTCCATGCTGACTTCCGAGGAAGTTGAACAGCAGGAAGTCGAGAGGAAGAAACGCAAACAATCACAATTTGGAAAACTGAAGGCAACCGCACCGGAGGTGGTTGGTCTAGCGAGGGAAGAGCCGCGAAGATCTTCATCATGAGAGCGGTGGTTCGGTGTTCTGGGGTAGAAATTCAATGCGACGATCCGCTAGGGTTCGACGGAAAGAACCTCTAGCGCGAGAGCAGCAACATAGTCGCCAGGGATCTGGATATCATACAGTTCCCAACGTTGGACTTCGGTTGCGTCCGGCCGAGTGGCCAGCAGCGCTGCGGGAGTGTCCGGATCAAGCGATACATCGAATTGGTCCAGCGGGTGCGACAAACCCTCGCCCAATGCCTTGATGAAAGCCTCCTTGCGTGTCCAGCATCGGAAAAATGCTGTGTGTCGTTCTTCTTCAGGGAGTTGCTGCAACGCAGCCCGCTCAGCGACGGAGAAGAAGCGCTCCGCGATCTCGGCAGTCCCAAAGTCTCGCCTGACATTTTCAACATCAATGCCAACCTGGCGTCCCATCGAAAACGCCATCAAGGCCACTCCTCCGCTATGAGAAATGTTGAAGTCGAACCCTTCTGGCGTGTTGATATCTGCGACGGAGGGGCGACCGAACGCAGAATAAGAGAAGCGCAGTTCTCCGGGTGGAATCGTTAGATATTGTCCGAGCAGCTCGCGTAAGGTGCCGCGTGCGATGATGAAGCTGTTTCGGTCCGATTCGAATCGGAAACGTTGAGCGCGCGCAGTCTCGTCGGGCGACAGAAGCTGTCGATAATACTCTTGATCGTCAGACTGTCCTGCGAGTAGCGAGTGCCACACATGGACTTCGTCTGGCGCCAGGTTGGCGCCGCAAGAACCTAATGGATGGCTAAATCGCTTCACGGCGAACGGCTGCTCGCGATGGGGGTCCACGTTCATCGCGAAGTGCGCCACTAACTAGACGACGCTACAGTCACGGGCTGCGCAACGGGATCCTTAGTGACTGGGCCGTTAGTCGATGTATTTCTGCCTTTGATGCGAGCCGTCAGAATCTTGCTTATCGCTTCGACGTGAGGTTCGCGCAATACTTCATGGTGGGCCGCATTCACTTCGTGAGTCTCAACCCCTCCCTGGCTGCGTGCTCCCCAACCCAGAAGAGGATCGTCGACGTAGTAATAGGGTTGCTTGGGACGTTTAAACAGCACAACGGGAGCATGGAACCGAGAAGGTGTGAAGTCGACTGGCCAATAGGCCTCAGCCCATGGGCGAGACGGTTTCGCCTTACCAGTCCAGATTCGGATGCGGTTTACGAGTGCTCTCTTGACCCAGTGGAGTCGTTCGCGGAAGTCGACCCTCTTGAGCCAGCGCCACCGCAGTTGGTAATTAAACAGATACCAACCCCAGTGGCGGTGGGCATGCTCGAGGACCCACGTGTCGAAGACCCCGAACATAGCCACCGTGTGTCCCTGCGACTCAAGTTGCAGGATCATCTGTTCCGCTATCTGGCATCCACCACACATTGCAATCAAATAATAAGGTCCTTCTCGCTGGAGAGCACGCATCCCGGCTACGTACTGCCACGCTAGGCTTCTTAACTCCGCCAAATTGAAGGGCCGCGCTCTTGAACGATCGGAGCCTGTGCCTGTAGTTTGTAGAACCCCCGTCCATTTTCGAGGTGACGCGCCAGAAGAGCATAACCAATAGCGCGCACTCCAGGAGCGGCCACCGCGAAGATGGGTGGAGATCCTTCGTCGCCTCCTCGAAACTCGACAACCAGAGGTTCGGGATCGGCCTCCGATCCTTGGCGAAGGATGTTGGCGAGCGAGGCCACTGTAGATCCTCGAAAAAGGCTAGCCAGGGGAACCTTTCGGCCCACGACCTTTTCCACTTCTGAAAGTAGACGGACCGCAAGTACGGAGTGTCCCCCAAGATCGAAGAAGTTGTCCTCCACCCCAATATTTGGGACGCCCAGCACTCGCTCCCAAGTTCTGACAAGTATTAACTCCAAACTGTCTTTGGGGGCGGTTTTCTTAGCGGTCGCGAGCGTCGACCAATCGGGAGCCGGCAGCGCACGTCGATCGATCTTTCCGTTGGCGTTGACCGGTAGCGAATTCAGCTTGATAAAGATCGATGGCACCATGTAGTCGGGCAGATTGCGTTCTAAGTGGGTCCGCAACTCCGCCGGTTGTATCTCCTGCTCGGGCTTAGGAACCACATAGGCAACCAGTCGCTTTCCGCCAGGTCGGTCCTCGTGGACGACCACCACGGCCCGCTCAACCCTGGCATGGCTGGCCAGCGTCGACTCAATCTCGCCCAGTTCGATCCGGAAGCCGCGAATCTTAACCTGGAAATCCACCCGCCCGTGGTATCGCACATTGCCATCAGGCAGGTACGACGCTATATCGCCGCTACGGTATAAGCGTTCTGCCGGCCGAAATGGATTGGCGACGAACCGTTCCGCGGTGAGATCGGGACGGTTCTGATAACCGCGGCCGACGCCGGCACCACCAATGTACAGTTCTCCCGGAACTCCTACTGGCACGAGCTCTCCGTGGGCGTCGAGCAGGTACATCGAAACGTTGGAATTAGGAACACCGATAGGGGCGATTTGATTCAACTCCGACTGCACACGATAGAGGTGCGAACAGACCGTAGTCTCAGTCGGCCCATATACATTCCACAACTCGCTGCAACGCGGCAATAGTTGGTTAGCCAAGTCGGGGGATAGCGCTTCGCCACCGCAAAACAGCAACAGCTCGGGGTCCCCGACCCAATCGGACTCGAGCAGCATGCGCCACGTTGCAGGAGTGGCACTCATGGCAGTCGCCTTCGAAGTGGCTAGCAGTGTCTGTAGCTCAAGCGGATCGGCAGCCTGCTCCCGCGAAGCCAGCACGACTTTAGCACCAACCAGGAGCGGCAAATATAACTCAAGTACCGAAAAGTCGAACGACAATGTCGTTACAGCAAGCCAGACATCTTTCTGCGTCAGGCCCGGCTTCCGCAGCATGCTGAAAAGAAAACTCACCACATTTCGATGCTCGATCTGTGCGCCCTTGGGCTTGCCAGTCGATCCGGACGTATACAGCACGTAGATGAGGTTCTCGGGCCCGCCGGAGACGGGCAGATCGTCGATGCTCTCATTCGCAATCGCGGCCCAATCGGTATCAATGTAGATCCGCTCCGACGTCGTGTCGGGCAATGTTTCGGCCAGCACTTGGTCCGTCAATAAAACCGTTGCGCGGGTGTCGTCGAGGATCGTGGCGATGCGATCCTTGGGATAAATAGGATCAAGCGGAACATAGGCCCCACCCGCCTTCAGAATCCCCAGGATGGCCACGAGGAGGTCCGTTGACCTGCTGACCATCAGGCCAACCAGCACATCGGGGCCGATTCCCCGCCTCTGCAAATAGCGAGCCAGTTGATTGGAGCGCTTGTGCATCTCGCCATAACTCAACTGGTAAGGCCCGGACTGAACGGCAATTCGATCGGGATTCTGCCGAGCTTGCTGCGCAATGAGCTCGTGCAGGCAACTGTCCTTAGGGTAGTCGGCTTCGGTCGAATTCCATTCGACCAAGATTTGTTGCCGCTCGGCGGACGACAGCAGAGGTAGCTTCGAAACTCGCTCCTCGGGGTTTGCAACCGTCCCTTCCAGCAGTATTTGAAAGTGGCGCAGCATCCGATCAATCGTCGCGCCGTCGAAAAGATCAGTGTTGTACTCCACTTTTCCCTGCAAGCCATCGTGGGCGTCGAACAAGAAGAACGACAGGTCGAACTTGGAGGTCAGGTTGCTGAGTGCGCCCAAGGGCTTGAGTTTCAGCCCGGGAAGTTCAAATGTGGCTCTGTGGGCGTTCTGAAGGGAAAAGACCACTTGGAACATTGGGTTGTGGCCAAGGCTGCGCTCCGGCCGAAGCTCCTCAACCAGTCGCTCAAAGGGCATATCCTCATGCGCGTATGCACCTAAAGCAGTGTCTTTCACGCGAGCCAGCAACGCACGAAATGTGGGATCACCGTCCAGCTTTGTGCGCAGAGGCAAGGTGTTAGCGAAAAGGCCGATTAAGCCTTCGACTTCAGCACGATTACGGTTAGCAATTGGCGTGCCCACGACGATATCGTCTTGTCCGGAATATCGCGACAACAACGCCTGGAATCCGGCGAGCAATGTCATGAAAAGAGTCGCTTCGGACTGCCGTCCCAGACGAATCAGGTCCTCCTTGAGCTTTGCCGAGAGGGCGAAATTGACGGTAGCGCCTGAATAGCTCTGAACCGCTGGACGAGGACGATCCGTCGGGAGATCTAAAGTTGTCGGGACGCCTGCCAATTGCTGCTTCCAGTACTTCAGCAGGTGATCGAGAGTCTCCCCCTGCATATGATTACGTTGCCACACTGCGAAATCCGCATATTGCAACGGCAATTCGGGAAGCGGCGACGGGTGCCCAGCGCCGAACGCCTCATACAGGGTGGCCAGCTCAGTCACCAGGATGCGGCGAGACCAGCCATCAAACGCTATGTGGTGTGTCGTTACCAGCAGTGCATGGTCTGCTTCAGCTAGACGGAGCAGGGTCGTGCGTACCATCGGGCCATGCTTCAGGTCTATAGGTGCTCGGGCTTCGTTTCGCGCCGCGGCTTGGGCTTCCTGTTCTGGGTCGGTCCGGGAACTCAGGTCGATCAGATTCAACGGGACGTGCACTGACGGAGTGACGATCTGTACGGGGTGTCCTTCCACCACGTCGAAAGTGGTGCGCAGGATTTCGTGACGCCGCACGATCTCGTTGAGGCTCTGCTCCAGGGCGGTAGCATTGAGCGAACCCGCGATACGAATGGACCACGGCACGCTGTAAGACGTGTTGGATGGATCAAGCTGGCTGAGAAACAGCAGGCGCTGTTGCGCAAATGTGACAGGAAAGACGTAGACCTGCTGGTCCTCAGCCGGTGAAGCCGGGACGGTTCCTGTCGTACCTGCCTGCATTGCGCCTTCAACCTTCATCAGAATAGAACTCAGTGCTATCGTTTCAATCCATTACGTGGCTACGAGCGGGCGCTGTTGATACGATCCACCTCAGCGCCATCAATTATGTCGCCCAAGGCAACGACGATCTTGCGCGGACCGACAAACGAATCACGTGCGTGCGCGACAAGCATGTTGTCGAGTGAAACCATATCGCCCGCCTGCCATGTGAAGCGGATCGCATTCCTTTCATACGTCTCGCCGACGTGGTCCATGACCGAATCCTCGATCTCAGAACCGTCACCGTAGTACACGTGCCGAGGCAGGTCCTCGCGCTTGAACATCGAAAGCAGCGATTCCCGTACATCCGGATCCAGACAATGCACATGGTGCAATTGAACTTGATTGAAGAAGGTAAGTTCACCCGTTGCCGGATGTCGAAGAACCGCGCGGCAGCGCTGTTTCACCCTCAGGTTGTCCGCGCCTACCCACTCACAAACGAAGCCTTGTTTACTGCAGGTGTCTTCGACCTCGGATCGGTCACTCGTCTGGAAGAAGTGCTGCCAGCTCACGTCAAGCCCTTCGGAAAAGTTGCGGACATACATCACGCCCTTCTGCTCAAATTTCTGACGGACCTCCGGGTCGAGATGCTGGTAGACCTTGCGACAGTCCACGACGGGAGAGCAACCGCCTTCCTTGGCAGCGATCACGCAGAAGAAGCTGATGCGTGTGGGCCAGCGGTTCATGTGGGAACTTTCGTTGTGATAGAGGATGCACTTATCTTCGGGGTAGGGTGTGGAAGTATAGAT
This sequence comes from uncultured Acidobacteriaceae bacterium, assembly GCA_963749635.1. Classification (GTDB taxonomy): domain Bacteria; phylum Acidobacteriota; class Terriglobia; order Terriglobales; family Acidobacteriaceae; genus DASRAA01. Next base: position 48,974 of record CAVVNW010000002.1, on the reverse strand, counting down.
CTTACCGCCAGCGCCCTCGCGGGGAAGATCCCCATACTCGGAAAATATTTCCGTGTACACGCCAGCAGCCACCCGCTCGAAATCTTGAGGAGTCTTCAAATTGAAGCCACGGAACAGAATGCCGCCATGGGCGTGTAACTTCTGCGCGATGTAGTCGCGGTTATTGCGAGCCCAATCGGCGAGATCTACCTGATCCGCAGCCGGTTCCATGATCAGGGGAAGCGCCTGGTCAGGGTCCATCTGGCTTTCCTTGACAGGGTTGAAGTGTGCCAGATCGACAGCCTTGCGGCGGATGGCTCCGAGGCTCTTGCCGGGCGACATTGTGCGTTCCATAACTTACTCCTTAGTTCTCGGTCAGAGGTGGGGATAGGCGATGCGCTCCGCGCTCTCCCTTAAAGTAAGGCGCAAGTTGCGTCGCAGTTATCTCTACCAGGGGTTCATTCATTATGTCGCGCCGGCTGTCGAGGATACCGTCGCCAATTACACGGTGTTCGAAACTCTCAGCAAGCCCATCCCATCCAAGATTGGGTCCAAAATCCAAAGTGCCAGGCCCATAAAACAGAACAAGCGACCCCGAATAAGGCCTGGGCTTATAACTCTGTTCCGCCTGTCCCAGAGACTGCGTCACATACATGGTTCGCATGTCGGGTGGGACCCGAAGTCCTAAACTAAAGAGGAACTTATAAGAATACTTCCTTATGGGCGGAAGCGCACGCCCATAAGCCGCCCGCGACAGATTGCGTAGAGTGAGAATTGGCGACGAAACAGCCCTGGCAATTCTGGAGCCGCTTCGATTTGAGGACTGTTCTGCAGCGGGTCGTGCTACCGCGTGATTAAATCGCAAGGCCGCGCTGAACAGCGCAACAAGAGCAACGTGCTCGCCCTGTTCCTGCAGCAAGCGAGCCATCTCGAACGCTACCAAGCCCCCAAAGCAGTATCCTCCGACATAGTAAGGACCATTCGGTTGCACTTTGCGAATCTCAGAGAGGTAATGCGCGGCCATTTCCTCTACCGTTGGGCGCTGAAACGGTTTCCCGTCCATTCCTTCAGGCTCAACACCATAGAACGGCTGGGCTAGGCCAAGCCGATTTGCTAAGTGGTGCAAAAAGAGCGTGCTGCCGGCACCACCGTGCACGCAGAAAAATGGCGGCAGCGAACCGCCCTCCTGAATGGGAACGATGGTTTTGTATTCAGCTATTCCGCGAGCGGGCTGCAATTCCTTTGCCAGTGACTCAACCGTGGGAGACTGGAACAGCGTCGAGAGCGGTAGTTCCTCGCCGAAGGCCCGCAAAATCTTCGTGAACAATCGTGCGGCCAGCACGGACCGCCCCCCCAGATCAAAAAAACTGGCGGTAACGCTAACAGGGCTGATTCCGAGGACATCTTCCCACAGTAACGCCAGTTTGCGTTCTGTTTCGTCGCGTGGCGCAACGTAATCGGAAGCAGTCTCAAAGTCGACAGTGCTCGGCGCGGGCAGGGACTTGCGATCAACTTTGCCATTCGGTGTTAGCGGGAGCCGAGACATGTGCACAAAAGCACTCGGAACCATGTAATCCGGCAGTTGCTGTTGGGCATGTTCTCGAAGCGCAGCAGATTTTACGGAGTTCGGAGCACTTGGAACGACATACGCCACCAGACGTTTATCACCCGGAGTGTCTTCTCGCGCTATAACAACAGCTTGGTTCAACCCGGGGAATTGCTCAAGCACTGCCTCAATTTCTCCCAGCTCAATGCGAAAGCCGCGGACCTTAACTTGGTGGTCGATGCGCCCAAGGAACTCAACGTTTCCGTCTTGCTTGTAACGGGCTAGATCGCCGGTGCGGTACATTCGAGCGGCCGGGACGGAACTAAAGGGGTCGTGGATAAACTTTTCCGCAGTCAGCGCCTCTCTTTCAAAATAGCCGCGAGCGAGTCCGTCGCCTCCGATATAAAGCTCTCCTTCGGCACCGTCAGGAACAGGCTGGCGATTCTCGTCGAGAATGTAGAACGTTGTATTGGCGATCGGCCTTCCGATCGGAACCAACTTCGCCTCGTCGCCCTCGACCTTGTAAACGCTGGACCAGATCGTGGTCTCGGTTGGTCCATACATGTTCCAAACCGAGCTACAGCAGCGGGAGAGTTGGCGTGCCAAGTCGGCTGGAAGCGCTTCTCCGCCCACGAGCACCTTAAGTTTCGAGTCCCCCTCCCACCCGGATTCGAGTAATACCCGCCAGGTGGTCGGAGTGGCCTGCATGATGGTTGCGCCGCTGTGCCTTAGCAATTGGATCAGGAGGCGACCGTCCATCGTTACATCGCGGGATGCCACAACAAGTTTGCCGCCCACGAGCAGCGGGAGATATATCTCCAATCCAGCAATATCGAAAGAAAGTGTAGTAACTGCGACCAGGACGTCATGCGCCGTCATTCCAGGATTTCGACGCATCGAACATAGGAAGTTCACAACGCTCCGGTGTTCGAGTTGAACGCCCTTTGGCCGACCCGTGGAGCCGGAGGTGTAAATGACATAGGCCAAATTGTCTGAGGCAATACCGGCCTTCACCGGGCTCGGGGCCTCCGAGTGGAACTCCTGCCATTCCGGATCAACGGTGACCATTTCGGCAGACGTCGACGGCAGGCTGGTGATCAGCCCTGCCTGTGTGACCAGGATTTTCACGCGGGCGTCGTCCAGCACGTATTTAATTCGATCGCTAGGGTAGCTCGGATCCAGAGGTACATACGCGGCCCCTGCTTTTAAGATTCCGAGTAGCGCCACGACCATTTCCACCGACCGCTCGACACACAAACCGACTAACACGTCAGGTCCGGCCCCCTTTCGTAACAGGATGCGCGCTAACTGATTCGAGCGAACGTCCAGCTCCGCATAGGTAAGCGATTGCCCCAAACACTCAACGGCTATGGCGTGGGGATACCGGGCAAAGGAGTCTTCGAGTAGTTGTGGCAGGCAAGAATGACGCGGGTAGTCGACGTCAGTTTGGTTGGATTGACGCGCCATGGGTGCCTCGACTTCGTCTGCCGCTGAGTTGGGTATCGTCAAGTCGACGTGATGAGGCTCTGAGCTGCCGCTGGAGACAGTCTTCGGCACGTCAGAGGCGCATAAATCCATGGTAGAGGCCAGAACTAAGTATCGCTTCAGGTTGCCTGACCGAAGCGCTTCGGGTATTCAACTTATAGGGCGAATTTCAAGTGATGTCAACAAGTTTCTAACTGGAAGTACTTGAGTTAAAACACTTATTTTCAGCTACATATCGTCAAGTCGCTCGTCTGTGCAACCAATTGGGGAGAGGGTAATAGCTCTATGGTGACATATTAATCCTCATGGAAACTTCATGAAGGGACGATTCACCAACTAGTAATGGGCACGATCAGCTCAGGTTCGACCTGCGCGATAGGCGTCTCGCGACACGCGGACGATGCGGGCCCCGGTAGCTGGTTGGAGCGGTTGGTCGGCGTTTGAGATGGCGGCCGCCAAGCGATCGACCGTGGGATTCTCAAAAAGCGCTCGCATTGGCAACTCAATTCGAAATTGCTCGCGGATCCTCGACACGACTTGGGTAGCCAGTAATGAATGCCCACCTAGATCGAAGAAGTTCTCGTCGGTACTGACGCTGTCGCGCCGCAAAACTTCCGCAAATATCTTGGATACAGCGACTTCCGTGTCCGTCTTAGGAGCTATGTAAACTCTGGTTTCAACGGCCTCGGGCTCGGGAAGGGCTTGGCGATCGATCTTTCCGTTCGAAGTCAGAGGAATTTTCGGCAGTACTACTATCGCCGACGGAACCATGAAGTCCGGCAATTCTGACTTCAGATCCGCCCGTATTTCTTCGGCAGTGATGGCCAGGTTGGCGACAACATATACCACCAGTCGCTTATCTCCGCGTTCGTCGTCTTTGGCTATAACCACAGCCTGTTTGACGCCAATGCGTTGCAGCAGGACTGACTCGATTTCTCCCAGTTCAATACGGAAACCACGGATTTTGATCTGGTCGTCGGAGCGACCCAGGAACTCTACTTCACCCCCCGGAAGATAACGGGCGAGGTCGCCGGTGCGATACATTATGGAGTCGGAATCGACGAGAAACGGATTCGGAAGGAACCGCTCCTTGGTCCGGTCGGGCTGATCCAAATACCCAGCGGACACACCCTCACCAGCGATATAAAGCTCTCCAACAGCCCCAGTGGGCACAGGCTGGAGCAGCCCATCAAGCACATAAACTTGGGTATTTGCGATGGGACGTCCAATCGGGATGGTGGCTGTCGTAGAACTTTTCCAATCGAAATCGGCAAGGCGGAGGGTCAGCGAGCCGACCGTCGTTTCCGTCGGTCCGTAGTGATTGAAGACCTCACAGGATGCGCCCAGGGACTCAATCTTTTCCGCCAGGCTGGCGGTAAGTGCCTCTCCGCCGAGGATCAGAACCCTACGGGGAAGAATCTGCTTGGCGTGCGCAGATTGCAGAAGCGCCTGCAAATGCGAGGGTACGATCTTGAGAACATCGATCGGATGCTGCGTCGTATAGTCGACAAAACGCTGTGGGTCGGTAGAGTCATCGTAAGCGATTACGTGTACGCAACCGCCCGACATGAGAGCGGGAAAGATGCAGGTATTTCCCAAATCGGCAGCGATGGTTGACACGGTAGCGAAGTTCAGACCAGCAGGGTACTCATCGAGGCGCAAGCGCTCGGCGATGAAGTAGCTGTAGTTCACCAAATTCCGATGACGTACCGCGACGCCCTTTGGGACGCCGGTCGAGCCGGACGTATAAATCACGTAGGCGGTGCTCTCGGGCGTTGTCGTGCAAACCATATCTTCGCGGGACAGCTCCGACAAAAGGTGCTGATCACGATCCAAACAAATCATTTTTCCAGCGAACGGCGGTATGCGGTCGCTCAACTGACCTTCCGTGATCAAAGCGACGAGTCCCGAGAGCTGATGCATCAAACGAGGCCGCGGATTATCGGGATTCAACGGAACATAAGCTCCGCCTGCTTTCAGGATCGCCAGGAGCGCAACCAACATCTCGGCAGAGCGCTCGACGCAAAGTCCAACCAGCGACCCGGCATGCACACCCGATGCGCGCAGAAAATGCGCGAGTTGGTTCGCCTTCTCGTTTAGCTCACGGTAGTTCAACACGTTCTCACCAAACCGGACGGCCGGGCGATCTGGGGTGAGGAGAACCTGCGCCTCGAAGAGTTGATGGAAGCATTTTTCACGCGGATAAGCCGTCGACGTCCGGTTCCAGTCAATGAGGAGCTGGCGGTTTTCAACTTCATCCAGCAGGGGGAGTCGCGAGACTTGCATCTCCGGGTCCGCCGCCGAAGCCGTAAGCAGCCGTTGGAAGTATCCAGCCAGCCTCTCGACAAACTTTAGTTCAAAGCGCGATTCGTCGAAATGGAACTCGAGCGCAAGGTCGCTCCCACCTGCCAGCGCCGACAGTTTGAGCTTATAGGCATCATGCCAATCGAACACTCGTTGCTGGGACACTGAGACAGGACTCGCCGTTGAGGAAGCAGGTTTCGATATGAATTCGAAGCTGACGGGAGGCCCAGCAGCAAATCCGGAACCCGGAAGATAACATTCCTGCCACTCCGCTGCTTTGGCGACCGAGGTATGAACCTGCTCGGCGACCTCACGGAAGCGATAGTCACCATCGAACTTTGCGCCAATTGGAATTGTCTTCGCTACCAGCCCGACTAGGCCTTGCAACTCATCGTACTCGCGGCCTTCAAATACGACCCCGGTTGAAAACGACATTTGTCCGCTAAGCCGCCACAGCAGGGACTGCCACGCCGCCAAGAGGATCTCTGCCTTTGAGGCCTTCAAAGTAGTGGCAAGGGACTCAATATTACGCAGGATCGCAGAGTCGATGACGCACGAAACCAGTTGTGGCGAAAAGGCTTCTGCAGACTTGCGTTCCGTAGGTAGCATGGGAGCAGAATCTACCCCAGCGTGTTCGGCCCAGAATTCGCGGCCATTCACGGCGTTCTCATCGTCGCCATTAAGAAGGTCGTTCTGCCACTGCGAGAATTGGACGTAACGAAGTGGTTCGATCTCCGTGCGGGCGGAGGCTTCTGCGGAGAATTGCAGAATGTCATCCACGAGAATACGAAGCGAGCGGCTGTCTCCTGAGATCGCGGGGAGGCTAAGCAGAAGCGCAACTCGACTCGCGCCCAAGGTCAGGAGTTTGGCCGTGAGAATCGGCGACTGATCGGGAAGGGGTTCGCGGAGTTGCTCAGCTCGAAATAGGTCGTTTAGAGCCGACTCCTGTTCAGTCGCGGATAAGCTGCTCAGGTCGGCCGACCCAAAGTCGGTCGCGACACTTGCAAGAACGACCTGAAAAGGGAACATCATTCCCGGCTGACGAACGTAGACCGTTCGCAAGATTTCGTGCCGTGCCAGGAGGTGTTCGAGAGCAGGCGGAATCGTGGACGTAGACTCGAGGCCTTCGATTACGTTCAAGCAAACGGCTCGCCGAGCGCCATACGACTGCTGCATGGCCCAGACCTGCTTTTGCTGCGGCGAAAGCCAGAAACCCGCGGTTGCCGGGTCTTCCATGGTTATTGACTCTCCCTATAGCTCGAAGCGGGTGATGCGCCGAACGACGCACCTCTGCCTGCCAGTCCTTTGGGGAAGGACTGAACTTACTGACGGATGCGGCTCACCAGCTAACTGTAAGCGGTAGAAATACTTATGCGATAAATGCCAAGCGCAGTGCAATCCGTTGATCGGCATTGCAAAGCCTTCTCCAAGGTTCGCATGATTTGTTACGAATGTCCAGATTCGCAGAGGGCACGAAAGTGCGAAGGTCGGGGAATGGGTTTGGTTGGCGGGGGTGTGGGGCGGTGCCACTCGATGGTGCATCTCCAAATTGGCGTATCATGCCAGCGAGCGCAGAGGAGGCTGGAATGGCCCATTGCACGAAGTGCGGAGCCGAGGTTCCTGACGCGGCGCAGTTTTGCCAGAAATGCGGACAACCCCAGATCGCAGGGCCGGCGAGCCCTGGCATTCGGTTTCCAGCACCTCCATATCAACCAGCAACCTCGGGACTTTCGGAGAACGCAGCTGCAACGTTAAGCTACGTTCTCGGATGGCTCACCGGCATCATTTTCTTCCTAATCGACAATCGCCCATATGTTCGGTTTCATGCCGCGCAGTCGATCGTGACGTTCGGAGGACTTCACATTATCCGTGCGATGGTAGGCGTAATGTTCGGACTGGGTTGGGCGTTCCACGGTTGGGGTCCTTGGGGTGGCTACGGAGTCGGACATTTCGCAGGCTTCGGCATCGGATTGACATTGCTGATTGCGATTGGTTTCGTGACATTTGTTCTGTGGATCGTTTGCATGGTAAAGGCGTTTCAAGGCGAGCGGTTTATGGTTCCGATCGCTGGGGATATTGCCGCTAACCTCGCCGGGCGCTGAGTGAAGCAAAAACTAACGCGCGTCTGCGCGCCAACATGCGCAGGCGCAGTTTCTGACACCTGCGAACAGAAATTCCGGGGAAAGATCCTCGTTGACCGAGTGGAAAGTCTCGCGGGACTTGTACCGAGTTCTATCGTGCAACCAGCACTCCAGGTGGTTTCCACGTTCCATCACCTGCAGGCAATATGGAAGGCGGCGGCGCGACCCTGGGCCAGTACAACCTCATCACCATATAAATCGGTCCGTTCGGAGCAGGAAGCCAATTTGCCTTCTTGTCTGCTGAGGGAGCGTCTTTCTGAATGTAAATCGTCAACGAACCATCGGGATTGCTTTTCATGGAGGGCAGCATCGGCGAGTTGATTAGATAACGATTGATCGGATTCTCGATCAGCAATTGCGTTTTGCCATCGTACATGGTCACCGACCAGAAGGCATTTACCGGCGGAAGATTGTTGGCAGCAAAAGTCAGCGTGTAATCGTGCTTGCTACCGTCGAGCGGGGCGCCAATGCCGTCAGTCTTCGCCAACGGATATACGGCCTCCTCGGCATCATTGCCGTAGATGCCGGCCAACGCGGCCGCTGCGCGGAGCAGGAAATCGCCGTGATAAAAGTCCCGGTTTCCGAAAGCCGAACCCACCATCCATCCGTTTACGTTCTTTCCGATCGTGTCGCGCTGCTTTTGAATCGCGTCGGAACCGTCTTTCAGGGCAAGGGCCAACTCACCCTTTTGTACGTCTGTGAGTTTTTCGAAGTCGAACGGTAGGCCCGGCCCGATGCCAATGGCTGCGAATTGCAGGCGCACCGCCGCCTCTTCCGGCACTTCAGGACAGAACTGCAGCAGGAAATTCAGGTAGGAGGGAAATTGTGTTTTGAAAGCCTCCTCGGTGAACCGCGGAAAGTCGATCGGAGGAGGGGTGGGCGGCGTCGGCTGATGAATGTAAGACGAAAGCGGTTGAACGGTGTACGCTGCCTGAATCTTCTTCACGTTGTCAATATCATTGGGACCAAATAACTGCGTGCGATAAATGAGAAGACTGAACTGGGTTTCGGAACGGAAGACCCTGCGGATCCCCGGAGGTGTCAAGCCGGTCCAGCCTGGACCAGCGACCATATAACAGCCAGCGTCATTGCCCGTCGTGCGGCTGCCAACATATCCGTAATTAAAGGTGTACATGTCGGTCAACTGGACAGAAAAATAGCGGCCCTTCTGCACATCGGGGACGCAGAAAACCAACGGCTCAGCGCGCAGATCGGCCTGCAGCATCGAATACGGAGTGTCGCTGTTGGGAGTGACAATAGCGGTGTCTTTGGGCGTGAACACCTGGGCCGAATTCAAAACTGCGTTAAAGGGTCCCTTGTATTGCGAGTTCGACTTGTCGATATTGAACTGATACATCGCCTTATAGGCGGCGATCATCGGAAAAGCGTAAACGTAAGCCTTTTGGTAATCATCTTTGTGGATCGTTGCTTCTTCCGCTGCATTTTTTCGACAGGAGACATTGGTCAGCAATATCGCAGCCACAAGAGTTGCCAACAGACAGTATTTCGCTTTCAAGTTTAGGACTCCTTCTTCGATGGAAGTGAACCGGTACGGACTCGGGCGGCGTCCCATGCGTGGATAGACGCCGCTCCTGAGTACCATAAGCTAACGTCGCCGGGATTCGCCAGCTAAGGATATACCGCTGGCGACACTTGCGCGAGACACAATTTCGACCGGCGCTTCTTTGGCTTCTTCCTGGTTGAATCGCGGATGGCAAGATGTTTCAAGCGACTCGCAGATAAGTGGCATAAGGTTCGTCCGCAATCTCGGTAAAAGGGCGCAGAGCTATGGGGCCAGCTGTCGTTTCGGCGCGCCAACTCCGTGAACCAGATCGTGTGGCTGCGAGCAATTGTCGAGGCGTCATAACCGGGGCGGTGCTTGTTGTCGGGAAGAGCACCAACGGCCCGTACATCAGAGCAACGATGTCCGGATGCTGCGGGTCAACCGCCTCCAGTCTCATCTTCATCGGCAGTTCCAACTCGACGCGGTCGCCCGTCTTCCATTGCTGGCGAAGTGAGGCGAAAGTTCCTGGTTCTAGGTTTATCGGCTGGCGCTTTCCATTTACTGCGATGATGGCATCAGCTGTCCAAGCGGGAATTCTCAGATGTAAGCCAAACTTTTGCGGGCTGGCCATGGTGAACTCAAACTGTACGACGCCGTCGAAAGGATAATTGGTTTGTTGAGTTACATCGATAGGCGTGCGTCCGTATTGCCATCGCACTTTAGACGGGACATACAGGTTCACGAACAAATCGTGTTCGTCGTGAAAGTAGACGTTGATGTGGTAATCAGCTGCCACCTGCGGCAGGGTGCCTGAGCAACAAGGCCAACGGTGGTTCGAATACCCTTTTTGTCCATGGAAGGTGTAATCCGAGTAGTAGAAGGCCGTTCCATCGGGCTGAAGCGGCTTGGCGCCAAGAACGGTGTTGTACATCACTCGCTCCATGCTGTCGCCATACCGAGTATCACGAGTTACGCACAACAGTGACCGTGTGAGTTTGAAGTGAGCATATGCGCCGCATGGTGTTTCGAAGCTTTTGTGTTGGTCGACCAGACTGGCGCCGAGTGCGCCTGTGCCAGGTTCACGCAGGAGTTCGTCGGGGCCCCATCCGCCGGTGGCAAAGCTCTGAGTGTTCACGAGCATTTCAAAGGCATTGCGGGCGGCACGCAGATGTTTGTCGCTGCCTAGCGTCAAGTAGGCTTGCATGGCGGAATTCAGCGCGTTGACATAACTGTAGGCATGCTTGCCAGGCAGTACGTTAATGCCTGCAGCCAGAGGATCGAAGTAGGTTGAGTCGTCGAGGAACCGCCTCGCCAGTTGTTTGTATCGGTCACCTGCGCCACGTTGGTAGGCGAGGAAGAGGTTCTCGGGCAAGGTGTACGATTCGTCCCAGTTGTAGGAGACATCCTTTCCGGCGCGCCAGCTCTGCTCCCGGTCTACCGCTTTGGGAGGAAGGTGTGGTAATGCAAGGTCAGTCGTCTGTTGCAGAATCTCAAATGCCTTCGGATCCTTCGCGAATTGATGCGAGTCAATCAGCCCGCAGACAAGCTTGTCATAACAATAGGCAGGGAAGCGGTTTATCTCGAAAAAGCCGCTCTTCACCGACTGCGCGTAAAGTCGATTCAGGCGCAATACCTTCTCTCGCGTCGCTGGGTCATTCGTGATGGCAAAAGACCGAGCCAGCGCCGACACCCACTGGCCGAAGGTTCCACCCGGACAAAGGCCTGCGCTGTCCTTGCGGTAATCGTAATCCGACTTGTACATATACCATCCGCCGAGATCTGCTCCGGAGGCCGGAAGACCCGACATCTCCCTAAACGGCTTCATTAAACTGTCTTCGTTCAGGCCCATCAGTACCGCATGGGTGTCCGCGAACTGCCGCTGATGCGGTTCGCTGCTGAGAACCACGTCGCCATACCCGAAGCACTGAAGCGGCGCGGCGTTCGCCAGGGCGTCGGAAGCGACGGCCAATAGGTTGTGCCGATCGAGCGCCAGACTTCCGCTGAGGACGGCTGCCCGTTTCAGGAAGGCTCGCCGGGAAGGATTCGGAAGTCCCATAACGTCATTATGAAGTCTGCGACGATTGACGAAAAACAAAATTAACGATCGTTTAGAATCAATTGGTTGGGCGGAAATTGTTCGCAAACAGTTGATTCTATATAGGGTTATATGTATCCATATCTGCCTGTGGGACTTAGCAGCGATTTTTAGGACGTTAGACAGCGGCCACTGTTCCATTTCGGGAATTTTCAACGAGCTGATCTCGTTGGCGCCAACCGGCCAGCTACACGAAAAGCTCTGGCTCCATGAGCCACGTGTAGCGGCCGCCGATGGGGAATGCCAGCGAAATCCTGTGGTGGGGAAACTAAAGTAACCACCTTCCGTTTGACACCAGATACTGGTGAACATATTCTGCTGGCAACCGCGCCCCTTAACCGCCGTTTGCGGGGTTCAGACGGCACTGCAGAGGAATCGTCGACAACCCTCCCGATTGGGGATCCACATGAATCCTAATGATTCCTTTCCCAAAGCGACAGATTGGATCCCAGCTACGTTTCGAGCGCTGCTGGAAGCTGCGCCGGACGCAATGGTCATTGTCGATCAGGACGGCCGGATCATGCTGGCCAATAAACAAGCTGCGATCCTCTTTGGCTACTCCGACGCCGAGTTGCCTGGCCAGAAGGTGGAAGTGCTGGTGCCGCAGCGTTTGCGCTCCAAGCACCCCGGCCACCGTGCCGGATTCTTCAGTGAACCGCGCACCCGTTCGATGGGCGTTGGGCTTGACCTGCTCGGTTTGCGCAAAGACGGATCCGAGTTTCCGGTCGAGATTAGCCTGAGTCCTGTCGGGATACCGGGCGGTACGGTTGTCATTAGTGCGATCCGTGATGTCAGCAAGCGCAAGGCGGAAGAAGACAAATTCCGCGCGCTGTTGGAATCGGCTCCGGATGCGATGGTGATCGTGGACGGGCGCGGCAAGATCGTGCTGGTTAACTCGCGCACCGAGGAGTTGTTTGGTTATCCGCGGCAAGAATTATTGGGGTATTCAGTCGAGATTTTGCTGCCCGAACGGTTTCACGGACGGCACGTCCGACACCGTTTGGAGTATGTCGGGGACCCGAAACAACGACCAATGGGAGCAGGATTGGAACTCTTCGGTCTGCGCAAGGATGGTACGGAGTTCCCGGTGGAGATCAGCCTCAGCCCTATCCATACTGCGGATGGCGTGCTGGTGAGTAGTGCTATTCGTGACTTGAGCGTTCGTCGAAGGGCCGAAGATATGTTTCGCTCCCTCCTGGAGGCGGCGCCCGACGCCATGGTCATGGTGGACAAGTCGGGGCGCATCACACTGGTCAACGCGCAGACCGAAAGGCTGTTCGGCTACGAAAGATCGGAGCTGGTGGGTAGCCGGGTTGAGGTGCTCATTCCGGAGCGATACCGCGGCCAGCACCCGCGGCACCGCGAGAGTTTCTTCGCAGAGCCACGACTGCGACCGATGGGGGTTGGACTGGAACTCTTTGGGCTACGCAAGGATGGCATCGAATTTCCAGTTGAGATCTCGTTGAGCCCGCTGACCACGGAGGACGGCACGGTCGTAACAGCGGCCATCCGCGACGTCACGGAACGCAAGTTGGCGGACGCACAGATCAAGAAGCTCCATGATGAACTGGAACTTGCCCTGCAGCGTTCCGAGCGGCTGGCGTCTACCGGACGGCTGGTGGCGACCATTGCCCATGAAATCAATAATCCGCTGGACTCGCTTTATAACCTGATGCACTTGCTGCGGGCCAACCCTAATTTGGATGCGACGGGAAAAGAACTGGTGGACTTGGCCGAAGGCGAGATTGCCCGGCTATCCAACCTCACGAAGCAAACACTCGCTCCGCATCGCGAGACCAAGTTGCCTGTAGTTACGCGGCTCTCCGCCATTCTGAACGATGTTTGCAACTTGTTTCAACCGCAGTTTCAGGCGGCTGGAATAACTGTGCACCGGGACTTTCGTTCCGAAGGCGAAGTTACCCTTCATGCGAGCGACTTGCGGCAGGTCTTCAACAATTTAATCAGCAACGCAGCGGATGCGATGGGACAAAACGGCCGTCTTGATTTGTCGATAGAAAACAATGCGCAGAACGAAGTGGAAGTAACCGTTCGAGACACGGGATGCGGAGTTCCTGTGGAAAACATCGGAACCATCTTCGAGCCGTTCTTCACGACCAAAGGAGACAAGGGAACGGGTATCGGACTATGGGTAGTCAAAGGCATCGTCGAACGTCTTGGAGGTCGTATTTCGGTCGTGAGCTCTACCACGGGCGACGCCGGCACTTCGTTTACCATCGTTCTTCCATCAAGCCACGCAGAGTCGTCTTCGACACGGGAGTCCAGCGAGCGCTCGGCATAAGCAGCGCAACGGATTTCCAATCATGATAATTGCACTCGCCGGGCGAAGAATCGATAAGGCTGATTCGCAGGATCCGCGGTTTCCCTTGAAAAATGTAGAGCGCGTCGCCCGCGGCCTGCATGGCCTGCTGGTTGAGCATGGGGCAACGATTATCGTGGGCTCGGCGGCTTGTGGAGCAGACCTCATAGCATTAACGGAGGCGGGGAAGCTGGGTCTCAGGCGAAAGATCATCTTGCCGTTCGACCGAGCGACATTTCGTCAGGGTTCGGTAATGGATCGCCCGGGAGAATGGGGAAGTGTGTATGACACTGTGCTGGACGAGGTCGATGCCGCCGGCGATTTAATCGTGCTCAGCCGGGTGAGGGATTTGGATCCTTACAGCGTGACAAGCGAACGAATCCTCGATGAGGCTGTCGAGTTGGCTCGGCAGTTAGAAGAGCCAGCAGGCGCAGTAATGCTGTGGGACGGCATGATTCGAGATAAGCCAGATTACACAGCAGAGTTCGGTGTGAGTGCCGGTCGGCGCGGGTTGCCAATTTTCGAGATACGGACGGTATGAACGCGACGGTTCGAGCGAAAAATACTGGTTGGGTAGGCTTGGGAGCCGCCTCGGGCGCAGGCGGCTCCCAAGTATTACTTTTCAGCTAACTCGCTCGCCGGCGCTCGGGCGAATCGGCATCCGGAATTGAGTCCGACCATTCGCGTATCTGCTTAGCGGCTTCTTCCTTCGAAATTCCGTAACGCTCCTGGATCTTGCCCGCTAACTGGTCCTGTTTGCCGGCAATAACATTGAGGTCATCATCCGTTAGTTTGCCCCACTTCTCTTTCACCGAGCCCTTCATCTGCTTCCATTTACCTTCAAGCTGATCCGAGTTCATTTTGTTCTCCTAATGCCGTATGGTTGGGAGCTAGCGTGAGTGGTTCAAGATGATCCCATGCAGCAGGAACACCCTATCGTGTAGCCGGTCTACATCCTCGAGATTCGTATGTAACGACGGATGTCGGGCAACGAGGTCACGACCATGTATCCGGCGATGAGCAGGCCTGTTAATCCCAATGCGTTTTTCAATGTCGTTTGAAACGTCTTCATGAAACCTCCTCGATCCCTAGCAAGAAGTAGCAAGTAACACTTTAGGCTGCGATGGCCCTCCACTGAATCAGGTGCAAGCCTTAACGCAGCCGGGAATAAGCCGTATCCGGCTATCGCGTCTGGTTTTCACGGATGCCCGTCACGGATCGACCACTCGTCAAATTTCTCGGCTTTCATCTGGATAAGCAAACTTCTCGCGTGAGATACGAGTATTACCGGATTGCCGGTATGCGCGTACGACGCTAAAGTCGGCCAAGTAGCTGCAACACTGCCCACCCAAACGCCCGCCGATTGACCCCTCCAAACGGCAGACGTCGGCTCAAGAAAAGTCGGCGTCTGCACCTGCCTCATTTGAGGACCTCGTCTGAACGCGTCCGAAGAACGCTACGGGTGATCCACGAGACCGTTACGGCATCTCCCTTATGTACTCGTAGCGGGCAAGACTCTAGAGTTCCGTTGAGCGGCGGCGCTCTATCAAGGAGAGAAACAATATGGTTACCATTTTGGTCGTGATTTTAGTGCTGGCTTTGGTTGGTGCACTGCCTACATGGCCGTACAGCCGCGGATGGGGATATTACCCAAGCGGTGGTGTTGGGCTGATCGTTTTAATTCTGATCATTTTGCTGCTGCTTGGGCGGGTTTGAGACGGCGCTATTCAGAAAACTGAGTCGCAGGCGAAACGCGGGAAGCGTGAACAAGAGCCGATAGTCGAAAGCGGGCACAGACGAACGCGAACAGTTCGACCCGACTTCCGATGCGGAAGGAAATGAGTTCTGACGCCGGCGGCTAAACGCCGCCGAAAAGAAAACGGTATGCCGCATCCTCCCGAGTCCGACGCTGGTTTGCGGTCGCAACCGCAGTCCGCACGTCACTCAAGATGTACGGTCAATTCTCACTACCACTACAGCGAGCGCCCGATTGGTTTCAAGCTCGAGCAGAGATAACCTGAGCAGGCTTCTCGTGGCAACGAATGCTGCAACGTCATTGAATTAGCACAAGGAGCCGTAAATGAACTGTTCACTCAGCAAGAAGGCGAGGGGGCTTCTACTAGGAAGCTTGCTCTGCGCTTATCCAGCAATTAGCTCATTGGCGGCAGCCCAGGAGGCTCCGGCACCGGACAATAGCAAAACGAACAAGAGTGCCGGCGGCATGACGGCCGATCAACAAGGCAACAGCGAGGCAGATCGCGACCTGGCTCAGAATGTCCGGAAAGCGATTATGCAAGATAAGGCACTGTCCACGTATGCACACAATGTGAAAGTGATTTCCCAGAACGGCCAGATCACACTGAAGGGGCCGGTTCGCTCGGAAGACGAAAAGCAAGCGCTTGAGGCCAAGGCGGCGGAAGTTGCCGGCAAGGCCAACGTCGTCAATGAGCTCACTGTAGCTCCTCATAACCAATAGGCATTCGCATCTATAACAAGGAGGCACGCATGGCGGGAAAGAACACGGCAGTATTCGGCATCTACCCAAGCTATTCAGCAGTTGAGGACGGGGTGGAAGCACTGAAGGCGGCGGGATTTCGAAACACCGACATTTCCGTTCTAATGCCGGAGAATGTTGGAACAAAGGATTTCGCCCACGAAAAGAACACCAAGGCCCCAGAGGGCGCGGCAACCGGTGCTGGAGCGGGTGCTTTGCTCGGCGGCGGGCTTGGCTGGTTGGTTGGGATTGGCGCGTTAGCGATCCCGGGCGTTGGGCCTTTTATCGCAGCAGGACCGATCATGGCGGCCCTGGCTGGCGTGGGGGTTGGAACCGCGCTTGGTGGCTTGACTGGGGCCCTGATTGGAATGGGAATTCCCGAGTATGAAGCCAAGCGGTATGAGGGACGTGTACGAGCGGGCGGCATCCTGTTGTCAGTTCACTCCGACAGTTCGGACTGGACCAAAAAGGCGAAGGAGATCCTCGACAGCACCGGAGCGGAAGACATCTCATCGGCTGGTGAGGCGAGTGCCGACTTTGCAAAGAGCGACCGGCCGCTTCCCCGCACGGGAACCGACGACTAGCTCGAAGTCGGTCTGAGGCCATGGAAGTAAACGGGTGCATCGCGCGAACCTGCGTGAGCACCCGTTAGTTGTCTGTGGCGAAAGTCATTCAATTCGCTCTGAACTCCCCAGCAAGCGGCAATAAGAAACAAGAAAAAGGTGCGAGAAGCTATCAGCCTCTCGCACCAGCATTCCCGTTATTGTTGCAGTTAGTAAGCGCTCCTGGTCGACTTAGCGTTGCACTGGCTGTGGCTGATCCACCTTTGCCTGCGCTTGGGCAGAGAACTTTCTCATCGCTGCCAGGAAAGGAGCCGAACCGCTGGGAGCGGGGACGGTGCCCGTGAGGATTGACTTGAAGGAAGCATCGCTTCCGTAGAAGGCACGAGTCGCATCGTGGTCCTGCTGGATGACGGCTCCGTTCAGGGTTACGCCCGCGAACACTCCGCGCGCACGCGAGTACGTCAGCACCTCGGCTCTGAGCTTCCAATCAGTTTCGCCTTCGGTCTGGCGCCCGACTGGACCGGCAGCCACGGAGGCGTCTGCACCAAGCTTGAACTTGCTCGACAGCAGGTCCTGCATACCTTTGTCATTCATGATCAGCATGACGAGGTCAACATCTTCGCCGCCGATTTGGAGGCCCCAACTTCCGCCTACTACTTGGAAAGGAGCGGGCGCGCTCCAACCGTTGCTGTCGTGACAGGAGGCCACGCCTTTTCCATATTCAGCGCCGAAGATAAATCCACCCTTTTTCAAAGCGGGGACCACGCCTACACATTTCGCGGACCGCATGACATCGTCTGGGATGCCCTTGTCGGGGGCTGCCATAATTTCGTTGAGAACGTCAGCGGCAGCCTGCACTCGTTTAGCCTCGACATCACGGTCTTCGCACCATGCCAGACTTGCAGAGGCCAGAAGTATTGCCGCACACATGGAAATAGCAAGAACGAAACGCTTCATCACCTTTATCCTCCTTGACTTCGAAAAGTCATTCACTCTGCGCAAGCCAATGTGGAATGTCGCACGAGTTACCCTCATAGCCTAGATCGGCGTTTGGAATTTTTGTATCGGGTAAGAGCCCTATCGCAGACCAAGAATGTCTGTATTGGTGGAAAACCTTTAATGTTCGAGCTGCACAACAGCGATCAATCAAACAACTGTTTCACAAGCGCGGAATCAAAGGACGGGCTGACAAATCGATCCCCATTGCTCAGGCTCTGCAGGGCGGAGACTAGCAGTTCTTCAGCGTCCGACTTTAAGAGATAGCCGGACGCGCCTGCGACCGCAGCTGCGCGTAGCATCTCAACCGAGTCGTGCATGGTTAGAATCAGGACCTTGGCGTCGGGCAACGAGGAATGAAGCCTTTGGGCGACCTCCAGCCCGTTGGTCGGTGTCATGGAGATGTCAGTTATGACAATGTCGGGCCGCAGGAGGTTCGCAAGTTCCAGGGTTTGATCGCCATTCCCTGCCTCCCCACAGATTTCGTACTCACTCGACGACTCAAGAATTGTGCGTAAGCCTCTGCGCACAATAGGGTGATCGTCTGAAAGGAGGACACGAAAATGTGAAAGAGAAGCCATCTACCTGATATTCCAGCGCATTTCGAGAAGTCTGTAAATCAGGTGAAACACTTAAGCGCCGAGGGCTAGGGTTCCACAATCTTGTTCCTTATGGCGTAGCGCACCAGTTCAGCAATCGAGTGCAGGTTGAGCTTGCGCATGATATTGGTGCGGTGCGTGTCTGAGGTCTTGGTCGCGATGCCCAGGGAGGTGGCGACCTCCTTTGCCGTCTTTCCTTCGGCAAGAAGCTGGAGTATCTCCACTTCGCGTACAGTAAGGCGGTTGCGCATCGACTCTACCTGGTCGGTGACGCCGTTCTCCCGGTTCGTTAATAGCATTTCGGTGATCCGCGACGTGAAGAACGGCTTGTGCCGGCTCAAAGCTTCGACTGCATTAACCAGATCTTTGTCGGAGTCTGACTTCAAAACGTAACCGCGCGCCCCAGCGTTCAGCACTTCGGCCGCGATCTCGTCGGAGTCGTGATGGGTGATTACCAAAACTTCAGACCTTGGGCACGACTTGCGAATCAGACGGGTTGCTTCCAACCCATTCAAGTCTGGCATGCTGACATCAATTACGACGATGTCGGGGCTGTGCTGGGTAGCCTGTTCTACGGCCTCTCGTCCCGAGCGCGCTTCGCCGCACACCGTCCAACCCGGATGCTCTTCGATGAGCATGCGGAGCCCTTTACGAACTAAATCGTGGTCATCAGCGATCAAGATTCTTAGGTTGCTCATGTTGCCTCACTTAGCGGAAGAATAACTTGCACTATTGTGCCTTCTCCGAGAGACTGAATTTCAAGCTGGCCGCCCAACTGCCGCATACGTTCGCGCATTCCGAGGATTCCGATTCCGATGGTCGCATTTTCCTGTCGGGAAGACAGCTTTTGGGGAGGGATGCCGCATCCATGGTCGATCACCTGGAGGTGTACCTGACTGTTTTCCACCCGAAGGCTTACCTTTGCCGTCGGGCTTCCTGAGTGTCGGTGGACGTTGGTAAGACTCTCTTGGACCGCCCGAAACACCGCGATTTCCAGTTCAACCGGAAGCCGGTTCAACGTCGGCGGGAGATCCAGTTGCACCTCTACTCCGCTCCTCTGCGAAAAGCCAGTCACGAACCAGCGAATCGCCGGCAATAGGCCCACTTCGTCCAACATAGGTGGATGCAATAAGTGGGACAGCGTACGAACTTCTTTAATGCAACCGTCGATCAGATCCTTGCTTTCTGTCACCGCGTTCCGCGAACGCTCGTCCAAATGCGTCGTGTCGCGTCCCAGGAAAGACAGATTCATCTTCACTGCAGTAAGGATTTGCCCCAATGAGTCGTGAAGGTCGCGGGCAAGGCGTCGACGTTCATCGTCGCGCAACTGGAGGAGGCGTCCGCTGAGCCATCGCACCGTGTTCTCCGCTCGTTTCAGCGCTGTGACATCCTGCACCATTGCTCCAATCTGGGTGACTACTCCATCCTCCTTGGCGATAGGGAAGAATGACTTGAGCCACCACCCGGTCGAGCCTGGAGTGGCCGGCGCATGCCCTTTTATTTCGTGATTGAGCACCGGAACACCAGTATCGACAACTTGCCGGATGAGAGGTTCCAGTTCGACGGCCAGTTCACTCGTGACGTCGCGAACTCTAAGCCCAGTATTGTCTTCTGGCGCCAGACCATTGAGCATGGAAAAGGGACCATTGATCCGCTGGAAGCGGAGGTCCTTGTCGATAATCGCCAGGCCTACCGGCGCATTTGAGAAGAAGGCGTCCAATTGAGCTTCCCGCTGCTCGATTTCTTCGCGCTGCCGTCTTCGTTCGGTGATGTCGCGCGTGATCAGGGCGTACCCGCGCGGCTGGCCGTCATTGTTTCGCAGGAGCGTAAGATTTGCCGTTGCCCAGAAAACGGTGCCATTGTTCCGCACCTGCTGACACTCATCTTGAACATTGCCGTCCCGAAGCGCCGTTTGCAGGTGTCGGTGCGGTGTGTCGTGATCGCAGGTTTGAAACAGCGACGTCAGTGGCTCACCCAGAATCTCCAGGCTGTTGTACCCAAATAGCCGTTCGGCGCCGCGATTCCAAGTAGTGATTCTGCCATCCAGGTCAAGACGGATGATTGCATAGTCCTGGATGCCACTTACCAGTAAGCGGAACTTCTCTTCGTTCTCCTTGGCGGCTGCTTCGGCCCGCGTCCGGCGTACAACTTCGGACGTCATCAGCAAAAATAAGGCGCCCAGAATCATCGCTGCCAGCAGGAAAGTGACCACGAGGATGTCGGTGAAGCGGCGCTGCGTGCGCTCAGACACCCGCGATCTGGCCTGCAACAGTCGGTTTTCGTTGTTTTCCATTCCGCTGAGCAGTGGCCGAATCTTGTCATCTTGTGCGATTCCTTCAACCGTAAAGCCCTGCTGTTGCTGGTTTGTGGAATCGCCGCGTTCCTGCAGGTCAACAGATCTCTGCAGAAGATCCAGCCTCGCATTCAGGAGTGGCCGCAGTTGTGCTATTCGTTGCTGTTGGTCCGAGTTGTCGGCGGTCAAGACCTGTAGTTGATTTAGATTCTCGGGGAGTATTCGCTGGCTAACATCAAAGTCGATGAGTACTGTTCGATCGCCGCTGAGGATGTATCCCCGTCGTGCGTTCTCTGCTGTCTCTAGCTTTAATGACGTGTCATTCAACAATGAGAGAACCTGGTAGGTGTGAATCACCGTTTCTTCGCGTTTAGCAAAGCGTTCGGCCATGATGTAGGAGGCGATTCCAGTGGCTACCAGCAGCCCCAAGACAATGGTGAACATCGCTTTCTGCGAATTGGGAGTTGAAATCCACATCGTCGGAGACTTAACTTCTGATGTGCACGGCGATCTGATGATCGGCAATGTTAATTAATGCAAGTCACTTGCCGAAGTTTTGCGGGGTCAGGCGGTAATTCCGGTGCTTGCAAGCTACTGAAAGAACTCCCTAAGTAGAATTACCCCTATGCGCCTCCTCAGGCGATTACCTAGGAATTTTCTACACACCTTACCACCTTTTTGCCTTACCTGGCGACCGTAGCGCCAATATTACCGATTATCGCAATGCGCCAGGGAGCAGAGTTCTGAGCTATGGACTGATTTCCGAGCGAGTAGAGTGGTTGTTTGAATCAGAGAATGGGGGCCCTGGGCAGAGTCGAACTGCCGACCAACGGTTTAGGAAACCGCTGCTCTATCCATCTGAGCTACAGGGCCGCTGATCCAACGGCTTAGATGACAGTAGTTTACCCCAGCCTGAAACAGCGCGCTGGCGGATAATCGGATAGGCGGATCTTAACTGAGGTGGCTCTGTCTATGGGGATTTGCGTGGCGGAGGCGCCATCCCAGGCTGTGTCTCGTTCCACCATCCTCCGCCTAACGCCTGAAAGAGGGCCGCGGAATCGCTGTACCGGTTTGCGGCGGAAGCGGTGCGGTCGAGAGTGGTCTGGAGATATTGGCGCTGCGCATCGAGCACTGAGAGCTGACTCACACCTCCGGCAGCATAGCGCTGCGCGGCGATGTTGTAGGTTGTCTCAGCCTGTGTAGCAGCCTCGGTGCGGGCCTGCAGAGTCTGGGCATCATTGTCGACGGCGCGCAATGAGTCCGCCACCTGCTCGAAGGCCTGCAGCACCACCTGCTGGTACGCCGCACCGGCCTCGTCGTAGGCGTCGATGGCCTTGCGCCGTTCCGCACGCAGAGCTCCTCCGTTAAAGATGGGCTGCGCAAGAGTGGCGCCAAAACTCCAAACGCTCCCTCCATTGGTGAAGCTGGTACCGATGCCTCCCCCATTTGCCGACAAGACAATCTGCGGATAGAGATTTGCCGTTGCCACGCCGACATTGGCGCTCGCTTGATGCATTAAGGACTCAGCTGCGAGGATGTCAGGGCGCTGGTGAACCAGTGACGAAGGCAGGCTCACAGGCAGGTTCTCAGGAAGATGCAGGCTATCGAGATTTATCCCCGCGATAGGTGCGTCAGCCGGGGTCTTGCCAATCAGAGTGGCGAGTTGATGGTTGACGACATCAAGTTGCTGCTGGAGAGACGGAATGGAAGCGCGCGTTTGTTCGACCAGAGTTCGTTGCTGGTTGATATCGTACTGCGGCAATCCTCCGGCCTCGACGCGCTTTTCGGTGATCGTAAGTTGCTGCTGTTGCAGTGCCAGCAACCGGCGAGTGATGTCGATTTGTGAGCGCAACTGCGCCTGGCGGATTGCGGCGGAGACTACGTTGCCTGCGAGCATAAGCCGCGCGGCTTGCAGCTCCCAGCTTTGATATTCGACTTGAGCGTTCAGCCCCTCAATGAGCTTGCGATTAGCGCCGAAGATGTCGAGAGCGTAAGACACGGCGACCGATCCGTTCAGCAGGTTGAACGGTGGCGGACTGGGGAAGGGAACTCCGAAAGCAGCGAGATTGACCTGCTCGCGCTCGGCCGTCACAGAGGCTGAGACGGTCGGATATTTCGTGGCTCCCGTGCGAGCGTTGGATTCTTCCTGGGCTTCCTTGAGCCGTGCGGTCGCTTGCGCGAGCGTCGGGCTGTTGGCAAGCGCTTCGCGGACCATGCGGTCGAGTTCCGGTGACTGAAAGAGTGTCCACCACTGCGCGGGCACATCCATAGACGAATCGAGCTGCTGCGTGGCGCCGGCGGTGCCGGTAGTGCCGACCGTGGGGGACGGTAAGGGCTCAGCCGTGTAGGTACCCACTGTAGGGGGCGCGGGAGGATGGAAGCGTGGGCCTACCGTACAGCCCGCGAGCAAGGCTGCAACGAGCGTCGTCACACCGAGTCTTGCCAGTAGATTAGTCGTCGATGAGGACATCATGAGTGCACCTCAATCCAGTGTCCTGCGGTACGTTGTAACAGCAACCGTCATCACCACAAGTGTGAATACAATCAGCGGCCACACGCTTGGCCAGGAGTTGGCCCATCCGTTGCCCTTGAGCATGATGCCGCGGATGAGACGGTTGAAATACGTTAACGGTAAGAGATTGCCGAGCCATTGCGCCCAGGTGGGCATTCCCTGAAACGGAAACATGAAGCCGGAGAGCAGGATGTTGGGCAGGAAATAAAAGACGGTCAATTGAACCGCCTGCAGTTGATTCTGTGCCAGAGAAGACAGCGTGATGCCGACCGTCAGGTTTGCCGCGACGAACAATAGCGCCACGAGATAAATGGCGCCAATATTCCCAAAGAAGGGAACATGAAATACAAAGCGTGCCGCAAGCAGAATGATGGTGGACTGGAGAAGCCCGATGCCGATGTAGGGAACAAGCTTGCCGGTCATCACTTCGATGGGCGTGGCCGGCATGGCGAGCAGGTTTTCCATCGTCCCGCGTTCGCGCTCGCGCGTGATGGCGAGACCGGTCATCATCACCATGGTTAAAGTGAGGATGACACCCATGAGTCCGGGCACGACATTGTATTGGGTGACTCCGTCCGGGTTGTACAGGCGGTGCACCTGCACGTCGAAGGGAGGAGGAGTTCCGGCGAGCGGAGCGAGCGGGCCGGTCAATTCCTTTTGAACCACCGACTGAGTGATGCCATTCAGCGCATAGAGCGCGTTGCCGGCTGCGGTCGGATCGGTGGCATCGGCTTCGATCAGTAACGCGGGCCGTTCGTGGCGCAAAAGCTGGCGGGTGAATCCAGCCGGAATATTAACGACAAAAAGAACTCTGCCCTGGTCTAATGCTTCGCGTCCAGCGGCCTCATTCGGGAGCTCACCAACGAACTTAAAATAAGACGAGTTCTTCATGGCCGAGATGAAGCTGCGCGTGACGTCGGTGTTATCGGCGCTAATGATGGCAGTATCGAGATGTTTGGGGTCAGTGTTAATGGCGTAGCCGAAGAGCGCCATCTGAATGATCGGTATGCCGACGATCATGGCGAAGGTGACGCGATCGCGACGGAGCTGCAGGAACTCCTTGCGGACGATGCTCCACCAGCGCGAGATCGAGAACACGTTGTGCTGGGTCATGCTTCACCTCGGAAGTTATCGGCGGAGCGGCTCATCATATAAATGAAGACATCTTCCAGGCTTGTTTCGATGTGTTCAGCATGTAGACCTTTCGCTGAAACCAAGGATGTGACGCTGCGCTCGAGCGTGGGGGCATCGCTTCCGCTCACGTGTAACGCCTCGCCAAAGATTACGGTTTGGTCAACTCCAGGCTGGGCGCGAAGTGCATCCTGCAATTCGATCAGCCGCCCGCCGCGGATAGACCACGTGCTGAGATGCTGGCCGGCAATAATTTCAGCGGCGGAACCTTGCGCCAGCAGCTTCCCGTAAGCAATGTAGGCAAGTTTGTGACAACGGGAAGCTTCGTCCATGTAGTGCGTGCTGACCAGCACCGAGATGCCGCGCGCGGCCAGGCCTTGCAGCTCGTCCCAGAAATCGCGCCTCGCCTTGGGATCGACGCCGGCTGTTGGCTCGTCGAGCAGCAGTAAGTTGGGCTCATGCAACATGCACGCGGCAAGCGCCATACGCTGCTTCCAGCCGCCAGAGAGTTCTCCCGCGAGTTGATTGGCGCGACCTGTCAGGCCAAGACCGGCAATGGCCTGCTGAACCGCATTTCGACGCTTTGGCAGATCGTAGATACGGGCGACGAAGTCGAGGTTCTCGGTGATGGTGAGGTCGTCCCAGAAGGAAAAGCGTTGCGTCATGTATCCAACATTGCGCTTGATGTCGGCGCTGTCGCGAAGAATGTCGTACCCCAGGCAAGTACCACTGCCCGAGTCGGGCTTAAGCAGGCCGCACATCATGCGGATAGTGGTAGTTTTTCCGCTGCCGTTGGGACCGAGAAAGCCGAAGATCTCCCCGCGACGGACGCGCAGGGAAACATCGTTAACCACATGCTTGTCACCGAAATGTTTGTTCAGCCCCTGAACATCGATGGCAAACTCGGCATTGGCCGTCGCGTTCATTGCAAGGTGACCTCAACCGGCTGGCCGGGATGCAGTAGCGTGGCTTCGTCCAGTGACGGCTTGGCGATCACCATGAGTACCAGCTTCGAGCGGTTTTCGTTGCTGTAGATCACTGGAGGTGTGTACTCAACTTGCGTCGAGATGAAGGTGATGAGGGCCGGAACGGGAGCGGCACAGCCATCGCAGTGAACAGTAATGGTCTGCCCGATCTTCAGGCTGCCCACCACAGTTTCGGGCACGAAGAAGCGAACGTCGATCTCGTCCGGCGGAAGGATCTGAATTACAGGATTGCCGGCACCGACCCACTCTCCTTCGCGATAGAGCGTATCGAAGACCAGGCCATCGCGAGGCGAAGCGATTTGCTTTTGCCGTGCCTTCCAGTCTGCCTGCTGAACCGCGGCGCGATCGCTGGCGACTACTTGGGCTTGGGCGGTCAGTTGCTGGTCGCGGCCGGGAAGTGCGGCTACCGCAAGATCACTTTCGTACTGGTGAACAACTGCTGAATCCGTCTGAACAGCAGCTCGGGCGGTAATGAGGTCAGTCAGTGCAATGCCGCCAGAGGCGTACTGTGATTCATAGCTCTTCAGAATCTCGACAGCCTTTTGTTTCTCGGCGGCAGCCTGTGCAAGCTGCGCGCGGATGACGTCGACTTCGGGCAGGCGTTTACCGGTCTGCAGATCGGCGAGCCGCGCTTCATCGGCGCGCAGCAGTTGTTGAGCTTGCAATTCAGCCGAAGCTTCCGGCTCGTGATCGAGAGTGAACAGCGGCCGGTTGACGGTGACACTCTCTCCACGCTTCACCGACAACGTATCGAGACGTCCACCCTCGGGCGATGCCACATAAACGAACTTACCTTCCACATAACCCTGATAGCCATTGCTGGAGTTGTGGGCGCATCCAGTCGCGATCGTCCCAAGAACAACGACTGCTGAGCAGAATATGAGCGTACTAAACGGTTTCGCGATACTCATGGTTTTCTCCGCGAGGCGCGGTTGGGTTGCCGGCGTTTGACGGCTGCATGAGAAGGATGCCGTAAACCGTCAAGCAACAGTGCCGTAACGTGTCGTTGCATTTCGTCAACACTGGGCGCGCGACGATGAAAGATCTCCGACCATACCTTGAGGGTGGCCAAATGCAGCATGACCAGACCGATCGCCGAAAATACATAGAGCAGGGGATCGAGTTCGGAATTCAGTGAGCGCTTCTTCTGGCCGGCGTGAATGGCTGCGCCAACGAGTTGCACTTTCTCCACCGGAATGTGACGTAAGACCCTGGTCCGGAGGAGCCCGCCCTCGTTGAGAATTTCTCGCATCCATGTATTCGGAACCCAAGGCGCCTTTTCGATTCCGCTCAGCAGACGCTGAACTACTCCGCGAATCATCGCTACCGGATGAGCGCCGGGTTCTACCGGATCCCACACATAGGCAATGAAGGGAACCAGGCGTTCGTCAACGACGGCATTGAGAAGGGCCTCCCGATCATCGAAATAGTAGTGGACCATGGCGGGAGTCAGGCGAGCGCGCTTGGCGATGGAAGACAAGCTGGTGGCGGCGATGCCCTGTTGGGCGAACAAGGCGGCGGCAGCATCCAGAAGCTGTCCGCGGGCATCGCGTGTGGGGCTGAATAGCGGGCGTCCCGGGCGGTCGGATATGTGAATTGGTTTGCGCATACAATAATTAATTAAATATATAATTAATACTCCATTGGTCTGTCAAGTGTCTTGTCTATCAGGACGCTTCGCCCGACGGCCCCCGGCCAACGTTCCTCGCTGCTCCGAGACGATGTTCTCCATACGCCTGACCCACATCTGATCGTGCACTAGAGAAGCTCAATAGAGAGTGTTTCGCTCTCTTGTTGCGCCTCTGGGAGTGACCTAGGGTGGAAACAGTGAAAGCGAATCTGAGGCCGGCGAAAACATTGCGGCGATCGAAGAGCGGCAAGAGTGCGGAGGAACGGCGACAGAGCACCCGCTATGAGCTTCAGGGGACCGCGCGGTTTCGTTGGAGAGCTGGCGATGGTGACTGGCACGAGGGAACTGGTGCAACTTGCAACATTTGTCGCGGCGGTGCTTTTATTGCGACCCCATCCGCTCCGCCGATCGCGTCGGGTTTGCACGTCGAGGTGACGATTCCAGCTAGTTGGACAGCGGCAGCTCAGGTGCGGCTAAGTGGCTTCGGCGACGTCCGGCATGTCACAAGGGGAGAAGTCGGATCAGGGTTCGGAGCGTTCGTCTTGTTCCGAACCGATTCGGTTTCCAGCGCGGTTTGAGGAAGCCATGAGCTATCCAGGCTGGACTGGGAGTGACCAGTAGGTCGATGAGGGAAAGACGTCGCGATCACAACTCAAGCACTGCCGGTGATCGCGGCACGTTTGCAATCGGCGGAGCGAAAACAAGAAAGGAAAGAGAATGAAATCTTCACGGCTATTTAGTGCGATCGTAGTTCTTCTGTTTGGTCTGGCGGCGCTGCCCGCGGTGGCAGGAGTGGTAAATATGCAGTTCACGGGCCTTCCTACCGGCAACAGCTACTGGGGAGTTGCCAGCTATCCATATGACATCAGTGTGAACGGCGGTCCTAACCAATGGATGATGTGCATCGGGTACAACGAACACATCGACGGGTGGGAGAGCTGGCAAGCAGCGGTTGCACCTGTTGGCAGCTTAGATCCGACAACACATCTCCTCGATTACGAGGCTGCATTTCTCTTTAAGATGGCGGTCGCTGATGGTGGTGCCGATGGCAACATCAATGCGGCAACCTGGTACCTGTTTGAGGGATCGCCATCGCTCACGCCCGAGGCGCAAGCCTTGGTGACGCTGGCCCAGAGCCAGACGTACGTATCGGGTGAGTTCTCGGATGTTCTGCTGTACTCTGCAATTCCTGGCTCGGAAAGCGGCAACCTTGGCACCGCTCAGAGCTTTCTGGGCACTACGCCAGAACCTGGGACGCTTGCTCTATTGGGAACCGGGATGATTGGGATGGCCGGCGTGCTTCGTCGCCGATTCCGCAAATAACGAAGTGCGGCCGATAAGCTCGGGCTGCCGCGCAGAGCAGCCCGGTTGTTTAACCACTTACTCTCGAAGCCTGTCTCTCAGTGATATAACGCGGACGTTCGAAGGTCGACCGGGCGTTGCGGCGGTTCGCCAATAATTGGAGGAGACTCGAGGCTCCGCTGCATCCAACGGCCAAGTAGCTTATGAGTTGCCGGACTTAGGCTGGCAAACTTCACCCCTGCCGAACCATCTGGCCGGATCCACGCTACAGTGCCACCGAGGGTGATCGATGGCTCGTGCCCCAAGAGAGAAAATGTAAGGGTCACCTCGCTCTCCACTTCGAGCGTTGCCGGGGCATCCCGCAAACCCATGCCACCCATGCTTAGATCCGTAGCTTCTACGAGTGTGCATTCACCACCGTTTGTCTGCACTTTGACAGGAACGTTAAGTCTAGTGCGCCGGTTCTCAGTGACAATCGAAGGAGCCTGGGTGCCATCGCGTTGGCGGCGGCCGAGGGTGATGTGGTATTCGTTCAACTTCCTGCAAAAAGTACGTCGAGGCACGCCGAGGCGAGCTGCAGCTTGGCTTTGATTTCCACCAGTCGCTTCCAGCGCTCTGACAATTAACATTCGCTCCATTTCGCTGAGTGATCCAGGATGTAGGGCCGTCTCTGCGTTCTCGTTCAGCGGAGTCGCTGGATAGTCGGCGATGTGGCGCCGCAGTTCTGCGGCGGAAAGTAGTGGTGTAGCAACGAACATGCTCAGCTTTGTGACCACGTTGCGAAGCTCGCGGACGTTTCCGGGCCATGGCTGTTGCATGAGCAGATCAAGAGCATCGTTCGTGAACCTAACATCAGGTCTCTGCTGCGTCAAAAAGTGGACTGCGAGGGCTGCGATGTCTGCGGGACGCTCGCGTAAGGGTGGCACTCCTATGTGGAACTCCGTGATGCGATGGAAAAGGTCGCGCCGGAAAGCACCCGAGCGTACCGCTTCTAGCAGATTACGGTTTGTGGCGGCGATCAGGCGAACGTCCACAGCAACTTTTCGATGCCCGCCTAGTCGATAGAAGGGCACTGCGTCGAGCACCCGCAACAGTTTGACTTGTACCCGAGGATCGATCTCGCCGATTTCGTCCAGAAACAGCGTTCCACCATTCGCCAGCTCAAATAGTCCCGGCTTGGCAGCGTCTGCGCCGCTGAATGCCCCCTTCTCATATCCGAAGAGTTCGCTTTCCACTAAATGTTCAGGCAGCGCGGCGCAATTGACGTCGATCCATGGCCGGGAACCGCGGGTTGAGCATCGGTGAATCAGGCGGGCTACGACTTCTTTGCCGCTACCGGTTTCACCGGTGATCAGAACGGCAGTGTGGTGACGGGCAATCGTACGCGCGGTCTCTAATATTCCCAGCATCGCCGGATCTTCGGCGATGACGACGTCGGCAGATCCTGTCACAGGTATCGCGGGTGTATTCATTGGCGCGTCTTCCGTGTTTCACAAAGTGGGTAATAGGTCTTCAGCTCGTGATAGATATCGGCCCTGTCGATGCTCTTCATCACCAGAGTTGTGCCAGCTTGGCGCTGACTATTTCTTCCGAGTGCCAATCTGGCGCAACGGACCTAATCTCGAAAAATGTAAGTGGCCACTGCCATAGGGTTTGCCCGCCCGCCGCGAATGGCGCGCCGAGTGCAACAGCACCGGTGAGTATTTCTTGAGGTCGGAGGTGGTGTCTATGAAAGTCCGGGTTTTAGCAGGCCTATTGTTTCTCATCCCACTTGCAGTGATTGCGCAGAGTACGAAGCTCGCTCCGGAACTGAAGCAAGTGCCCGCAGGCCAGTCAATATCGGTCATCGTGCAATACAAGTCTGTTCCACTTTCCACGCAAGTGAAGAACTTGCCAGTGGGAAACGCTGCCGTATCGGCGCAGCTACAACTCATCAACGGGCTGCGGCTGGTGATACCGGTAGCTGCACTGGCATCGCTCGCTGCCGATCCAAACGTGACTTATGTTTCGCCTGATCGAAGGGTGCACGCCCATTTGAACAACGCCGCCCCAGCGGTGCTGGCGAATTATGCCTGGGGATTGGGCTTGAGTGGAACGGGGATAGGTGTTGCAGTCATCGATAGCGGCATTCATCAGGCGGACGACCTGAACCAGACCGGTGGTGGTTCGCGGATCAAAGCCAGTTTCGACTACACGGGTGACGGGCTGGATGACGGCTATGGCCACGGTACTCACGTCGCTGGAATCATCGGAGGCAACGCCAGCGACTCCAACTGCAGCGTATGCAACGTGACTATCAAGGGCATTGCGCCCAACGTCAACCTGATCAGCTTTCGCGTCCTCAATAACCAGGGCGAAGGTACGGAGAGCCAGGTAATTCAGGCAATCCAGGCGGCAATTCAGCTTAAATCGACTTACAACATTCGAGTCATGAATCTGTCAGTGGGTCGTCCCGTGTTCGAGAGCTACACGCAAGATCCGCTTTGCCAGGCGGTTGAGCAGGCATGGAAAGCTGGCATTGTGGTAGTGGTCTCGGCAGGCAACGACGGAAGAGACAATTCTGCCGGCACCTACGGCTATTGGACAATCGAGTCGCCGGGGAATGATCCCTACGTCATCACCGTCGGTGCGGTCAACACCAAAGGCACCCCCGATCGATCGGACGACGGGATGACCAGCTACAGCGCAAAAGGGCCCACGGCATTCGATTACATCGTGAAGCCCGATCTCGTCGCGCCAGGGAATCGAGTCGTGTCGCTCTATGCGCCTGGTCAATTGGATATCCAAAATCCGCAAAACCGCGTACCCCTGAGCTATTACGAAAATCCCGAAAGTGGCAATACATTAAGCAACTACTTCGTATTGAGCGGAACCAGCATGGCAGCTGGAATGGTCAGCGGCGCCGCGGCGCTGATGATTCAGAACGATCCCACTCTAACGCCGGACCAGATCAAGGCCCGGCTGATGAAGACCGCGTACAAGCAATTGCCGCGCTATGTATCCGTAACGGACGGCGGCGCGACCTACGACGTGCAGGCGGACATATTTACCGTGGGCGCCGGATATCTTGACGTCCAGGCGGCGCTCTCGAACAAAGACAAAGCTCAAGGTGTAGCGAAGTCTCCGACCGCCGCTTATGACACCACCAGCGGAAACGTGTATTTCGTTGCCGACATGCTGACACCTTGGGGGCAAGCCGCAATTTGGAACGCGCGCTTTCCGAATCCTGGCACGACAACATGGGCCACAGCCACCGTTTGGGGCAGCGATGCGTTCGTCCCGAACTCGGCGATGTGGGGCAACTCCGTTACGCCCGGAAGCGCACCGTGTTGGGGCAATTCTGCCATGTGGGGGAACTCGGCCATGTGGGGGAATTCCGCCATGTGGGGCAACTCTGCCATGTGGGGGAATTCAGCCATGTGGGGCAACGGCGTCCTGATTAACGGCGAAAACTAGAGAACGGAAGCCGCCTGCTGCTGCTGACCAGGTGGTTCCCTCATAACTAAGCATGGCGGCTGCCACGACGGGGCCGCCCTACCCGGTTTGATATAGGGCTGTTCGATTTCCGAGGTTCGCGAAACACCGATGGTTGGCGTCGCAGCCTAACGGAGATGCAAATGAAGAGCGAGCAGGCAGCATCGAGGCCGCGACAAGTGACTGGCCAGACCGAAGAGCGCACATGATGGATTGGCGAGCAAAGGCATTCGTTGCGGCGATTTCCGTTAGTGGCGTCTCGCTGCTGGCAGTCGAACTGGCAAGAGACCCTTGGGTCACGCCAAGCAGGTTCTGGATTTATCTGCTTGCCGCCGTGCTCGCGTCGGGACTCAAAGTGGAGTTGCCAGGGATCAACGGTACGCTGTCCGTGAACCTGATTGTCAATCTGGTAGCGGTGGTGGAGCTGTCACCCGGTGAAGCGCTGGCGGTAGGCTGCACCTCGGCCGTGTGCCAGTCGCTTTGGCGCAAGCACCACATCGAGGCGGTACACATCGTGTACAACCTCGCGCAGATCGCTCTCAGTATCGATCTGTCATACATTGTGTTTCACCAATCAGCCCGGATATTTGGTTCTGCCCTGCCGCTGCGTTTGATTGTGACTTCCTCCACATACTTCGTAGTCAACACCGTATTAGTAGCGTCGGTAATCGCCTTGACAGAACACCGTGCGTTTCGCCAGACGTGGTCCGATTTCTATCTCTGGTCGTTTTCCAATTACTTGGTGGGCGGTGTCCTGGCTTGCGCAATCACCTGGTCGAACGGACACCTGGGATGGCAAGTGTCGGCAATGATGGTACCGGTTGCGTACCTTATCTATCGTTCCTACCGGCTCTACCTCACAAAATTGGAGAACGAAAAAGTGCACGTCGAGCAGATGGCCGCCCTGCATCTGCGCACCATCGAGGCACTGGCTTTGGCCATCGACGCGAAGGACCACACCACGCATGACCATCTGCAGCGGGTCCGGGTGTTCGCGATGGAAGTAGGCCAGGAAATGGGCCTCAAGCAAGAAGAGCTCGAAGCTTTGCGTGCAGCAGCGCTGTTACATGACATCGGGAAGCTGGCTGTGCCCGAACACATCATCAATAAACCAGGTCGGCTGTCGCCGGAAGAATTCGAGAAGATGAAGATTCACCCGATCGTGGGTGGAGAGATTCTGGAGCGGGTGAACTTTCCTTATCCTGTGGTGCCTATCGTTCGTTCTCATCACGAGCGGTGGGACGGTAAAGGATATCCCGATGGCTTGCAAGGCGAAGAGATTCCAATTGGGGCGCGAATTCTGGCGGCGGTGGACTGCCTCGACGCCTTGGCCTCTGACCGGCAGTATCGCCGCGGCGTGCCTCTATGTGAAGCGATGGAACAAATCGTCCGCGGCGCAGGGACGCAGTTTGATAAACGCGTAGTGGAGGTCTTGCAACGGCGGTACCAGGAACTGGAGAGCAGGGCAAAGGCGCTGTCCAGCGGAAACGAAACAGTAAAGCTTTCCAAGAATGTGCGGGTGACGAATGGCAAGGCACCGGCCGCTGGATTCGAGACTGCGAAGCCGCCCTCTGCAGGACGTACCGATTTTCTGTCGTCGATTGTGGCTGCTCGTCAGGAGGCGCAAACGCTGTTGGAGTTCAGCACCGAGTTAGGCCGCTCGCTCAGCTTGTACGAGACGTTATCGCTGGTGGCGGCCCGCCTGCGCAAAATGGTGCCGTATAATGCCGTCGCCATTTACTTGTTACGCGACGACAAGCTGATTCCTGAGTATGTGACAGGCGATGACTTTCGGGTCTTTTCTTCGTTGCAGATTCCGATGGGCGAAGGGCTCTCAGGTTGGGTAGCTCAGAACCGGAAGCCGATCCTGAATGGAAATCCGTCGGTGGAACCTGGCTATCTCAGCGAACCGCACGCGGGCAGTTGTATGTCCTCAGCGCTTGCCGTACCCCTCATGCGTGGCGATGACGAAGTGCTCGGTGTATTGGCGCTCTACAAGCTGGAAGCCGATGCTTTCTCAGCCGACCATCTGCGCATCCTGCTCGCAATGACCGACAAAATTGCGGCCTCGGTCGATAACGCCATCAAGTACCAAGTCGCGGCGGACTCGGCGAAGGTGGATTACTTGACTGGGTTGCCCAATGCGCGCTCCCTATTCCTGCACCTCGACACCGAGATTGCGCGCTGTACGCGCGAACGCAGCAAACTGGCAGCGATCGTGTGCGACTTAAACGGGTTCAAGGCCTTTAACGACAAATTCGGACACTTGGCTGGAAACAAAGTGTTAGAGACATTCGCCGCTAGACTTCGTCTTGTCTGTCGCGAATACGATTTCATCTCGCGCATGGGCGGCGACGAGTTCGTCCTGGTCACATCCGGATTAAGCCGCAAGGCGACTGAGGAAATATGCCGCCGCGTGAATACCGCGGCAGCAGAGAGCGCACAGCAAGTGTGTGATAAGGGAGACTTGTCGGCAAGCGTGGGCGCGGCGTTCTTCCCGGAGGACGCTACCGATGCGGAACAGTTGCTGGTTGAGGCTGACCAGCGCATGTATGCCAATAAGAAGGTGATGCGATGCCACCTTGAGTCACTGCAGCAGCCAACTTTGGTCTCGGCCGTTTCATAAGGTGCACATATGGGCCTGTGGAGAGCGATAGCACGCCGGCTACTAATGGTGGTGCTAACCATTGCGGTGGGGGGATTTGTGTCGGCGGCAATGATCCGTTATTCACCGGGCTTCGGCACCGACGAAAGACAGTTGGATCCGCGATTGAACAGGCAAAGCATCGAAGCGATCCGCAGCGCGTCTGCCGGCGAACAAAATATCGCGGTGTACTACCTGAGATCAATGCACCGTCTCCTGCTGGGCGACCTGGGCATATCGCGGTCTCTGCACCATCCGGTGAAGGACTTACTCGCTGAGCGAAGTCTCGTAACTTTGCGAATGGTCGGCTTGGGTCTTGCCATAGCGTGGACGGCGGCCATTTTGCTGGTAGTGCTGACCTGGCTGCTACGTGCGGAAAGATTGGAGACGTTGTGCACCGTGGCGAGCGGATTGCTCTTGTGCATCCCGGCTGGAGCAATGGCGATCCTGCTCGTCTTAGCGGACGCTCCTGCCTATCTGGCTCTTGCATTCGTGGTTTTTCCCAAGATTCAACGCTACTTGGCCAATCTAGTGTCATCGACCTCGCGCATGCCCCACATGATTACCGCTAAGTCTAAAGGCCTGTCTGAAGCCCAGCTATTGCTTTGGCATGTGGTCCCCATCATCCGTCACGAGGTTCTTGCCCTGGTCGGGGTCTCGCTTGCGTTGGCGGTGAGTGCCGCAATCCCGGTGGAAGCTTTGTGCGGAGTCCCAGGCATAGGTCAATTGGCCTGGCAGTCGGCACTCGCCCGCGACCTGCCTGTGCTGATGTACGTTTCGCTACTGGTGATCGCCTGTACCGTGCTTGCCAACTCAGGAGCCGACCTGCTCGCCGACGAACGGCGGGAGTTGTCATGAAAACAGTGCGGATCATTGCCTGCGCGGTCGCAGCCCTGCTGGCGCTGCTTAGTTTCTCCAGCACCTTGTCGTCACGTTTCGACTACAGCCAACAGGATCGCACGCATCTTTCATCACCGCCGTCGTCCGCCCATTGGCTGGGTACGGATGTGCTCGGCCGCGATCGTTTAGCGCGTCTATTGCATGGAACTGCGGTTTCTCTGTCTCTGGCGCCGGCGGCGGCCGCATTGTCAGTGCTGTTGGCGTTCGTGATTGGCGGTTGTCCGGGATTTGCCGGAGGAGTCGCTGAACGCGTGGCCAAGCCGGTCATCGATTTGGCGCTCTCGATACCTTGGCTTTTCGTGCTCCTTATTGCGCGAGCGGCGATGCCTCTGAACACGTCGCCTGCTGCTTCGGCCACCATTACGTTTTTGATGCTGGGCGTCTTGGGCTGGGGAGTCCCAGCGAGAATACTGTTGGCGCGGGCCCGACGGCTGCGACAATCCGAATTCGTGTTGCTGGGCCGGGCCGTTGGCGTTTCTCCAGCCCGGCTGGTGTGCGTCCATCTAATGCCGAACCTGCTACCGGTAATGGAAGCACAGTTCTGGATTGCTGTTCCGGTATTCATCCTCGCGGAAGCCAACCTCAGCCTGCTCGGGTTGGGAGTCGCGGAACCGCTGCCGTCGCTCGGCAACTTGTTGGGTGAACTTGAGTCCGTCCTGTCGATCCGCCCCGATTTGTGCAGCTTTGCTGCATTGCTGGTGCTCGTTCTGATCGTGGGCAGTCTGCAAGTCGCATTTATTCGCCGCGAGGTGTCCTAATATGCATCGCACAATTGGACGTATCTGCCTGCTCGTTCTCCTGTTAGTGAGCTCGGGTCTTTGTCTCGATGAATTGAGGTTCTACCTTCGCTCCGAGCCCAAGACGTTTAACCCCGCCCTGGTGGACGATGACGCGTCAGAAACCGTTCGTTACCTGACGGGCGGAGTCCTGGTCCGGCTTGACCGCCAAACCCAGCGAGTTGAGCCTGAACTCGCCGTATCGTGGAAGGTATCGAGGGATGGGAAGACGATTACCTTTCAGCTGCGCCAAGGCGTTCGCTTTTCCGATGGCTCTCCGTTCAGCGCACAAGACGTAAAGTTCACCATGGATGCGCTCATGGATCCGGCGCTACATTCTCCCACCGGAGACGCGTTCCGCTCGGGACAAGGTAACGTTGTCACCACGGTCTCCTCGCCAGACCGGGTCAGCATTTCGTTTCCCGCGCCCGTGGCAGGGTTAGTACGCCTGTTTGACCAGGTAGCGATCGTCTCCGCGAATTCTCCACAAAAGGAGATGGCCACTCTGGGACCGTTTTATGTGGCGGAGTACAAAACCGGAGCCCTCGTCTACTTGCGCAGGAACTCGAATTACTGGAAGCACGACGATACAGGGCACCCATTACCGTATCTGGACGCGGTAAAGCTTGAGATTCAACCCAACCGTGACATTGAGATGTTGCGCTTCTCGCGCAACGAGATTCACCTCATCAACAGCATGGATGCCGACTATTTCAACCGGCTTTCTCAGACCGTGCCGGGCAAAGTGAGGGATGCCGGTCCATCGCTCGACTCCGAGCAGATGTGGTTCAACCAGGTGCCTAACTCCCCTATTCCTGCGTACAAGATGGCGTGGTTTCAGTCGCACAATTTTCGTCGAGCAGTATCAGCAGCGATCAATCGCGATGACCTTTGCAGAGCGGCGTTCGGAGGACATGCCGTTCCGGCTCGCGGTCCGGTCTCTCCGGCCAACCAGTTCTGGGTTGATGCCAAGCTGCCTCCTGTAAAGTTCGATCAGGGATACGCGATGCGTCTCCTCCGGGAAGATGGCTTTCGGTCCTCAAACGGGCGGTTGAGCGATCGCGATGGACATCCCGTAGAGTTCTCGATCATCACCAATAGCGGTAACCGAACCCGCGAGCGCGTCGCAACCATGATTCAAGCCGATCTGCACTCGCTTGGTATCACCGTGAATGTTGTGACCCTGGATTTTGCGTCTCTGATTCAACGCATCAGCGAGAGCTTCAATTACGAAGCGGCGCTGCTTGGTATGACCAACGTTGAACTCGACCCTAACGGCCAGATGAACGTCTGGTTAAGTTCCTCGGACGAGCACCAGTGGAACCCTCGACAGAAGGCACCTGCCACAGCATGGGAAGCGGAGATCGACCGTCTGATGCGTGCTCAGGCGTCTGCTTTGGACGACAAAACGAGGAAACGGTATTTCGACCGGGTGCAGGAGATCGTTGCCGACCAGGTGCCGTTCATTTATCTGGTGAACAAAAACGCGTTGATGGGAGTGTCGCCAGCGCTCCAGGGAGTGGTTCCTGTCGCCACCAGGCCTCAGACCTACTGGAACATCGAACGAATTCGATTCTCTGTCGAAAAGGCCAGCAATGATAAGCGATGACCCACTGCTCGCCGTATCGCTCCGAGTGGATTATCCCAACAAGCTTCACGCTTTGAAGGATGTTTCCTTCATCATCCATCGCGGGGAAGTGCTAGGGCTGGTGGGAGAGAGCGGATCAGGGAAAAGCACCATTGCTCTCGCGCTGCTCAATCTTCTGAGATGGAGAGATGGCGTGGCAACTGGTCGCATCCTGTTTTGCGGTCGAGACCTGCTGTCCGCTTCGGAACAAGAGATGCGGTCGATCAGGGGCCGGCAAATTGGTCTGGTGTCTCAGAGCCCGCTCGCGAGTTTAAATCCGGCGTTGCGAATAGGGACACAGTTAGGAGAGGCATGGAGAGCTCACGCCAAGGGCGATCGCGGGGAGCGCGGTAATGCCGTCGCTCGGTCTCTGACACGAGTCGGACTTCCGGACGATGAAGAATTCCAGCGCCGCTACCCCTCGCAGATCAGCGTTGGGCAAGCGCAGAGAGTGCTGATCGCTATAGCCGTGATGCACTCGCCGCCCTTGCTCATTGCCGACGAGCCCACCAGCGCACTAGATGCGATGACGCAGATGGAAGTCCTCACCATGCTGGCCGGCTTGAATCGTGATATGGGCACCGCGCTGCTCTATATTTCGCACGATTTGCAATCGGTGGTTTCCATCTGCCATCGGATTGCCATCTTGCACGAAGGAGAAATCGTCGAATGCGGAAGTACTCGGTCCATCGTTGAAACTCCGCGACATCCTTACACGCAGCGCCTTCTAGCTTGCGCACCATGGCTTCAACTGTTGTCTAAACAATATCGGCCGACCCAACGCGATCTGCCCCACAACGCCTACTTGCCGACTGCTGTTCTCCAGTGCGGAACTGGTCCAGATCAACTAGGGCCTGGACTCAAGTCTTCATCGCAACCGCCGATGAAGTACTAGAGACGACCTTCTCGGAGTCTCACAGGATCGCGGAATTGGAGGCACGATGGCAACGCGAGAGCGGGCAATTCGGGTCGTCACTGCAGATTCGAACCACATGGCCGTACGCCTGCTTTCGGACGCGCTCGGCAAAGAGCCTGGTCTCTCCGTCGTCGCGACTGCAGCGAACTATGAGTCCTTCCTGCGCTCAGTCCAAACTGCCACCCCCGACATTGCGCTGATCAGCGCTGCGTTACCCGGCGGACCAATGAAGACCACTCATGGAGCTACCGATTTGTCCTGCCCGATGCCGCCATGCCCATGGGTGTTGTTGCTGGACGAAAGCGAGCCTCGACTCGTGGTCTCCGCTTTTCGCGCGGGTGCGAAAGGCGTGTTTTCGCGGACGCAGTCTGACATACGCCTGCTGGCGAAGTGCATTCGACGCGTGATGGAAGGTCAAGTCTGGGTCGACAGCGCTCAAATGCGCTATTTACTCGACGCGTTTACTGGAACAGGCGTCCGAGCATGCCGCTGATAAGACACCTAAACTCACGCCGCGGGAAGAGTCAGTGGTGCGGCTGGTGGTGCAAGGAATGGTAAACCGCGAGATTGCTCACCAGCTTCACCTGAGCGATCACACGGTCAAGAATTATCTGTTTCGCATCTTCGATAAGCTGGGCGTTTCGAATCGAGTCGAACTCGCACTCTATGCCGTAGCCAGACTAGATCTTGGCGACGACGCGGCGGCGTAGCCACTCAGAGGCCTGATATTGGCCTATGCTATCGCAGCATGTTCGGCGACAACCGACGCCCACTCGTTCTCGATCCGTCGCTGCCACGAATCCCGCGGCAAGCTCCCCTTTGCCTGATATCCCTTTCGGCGCTGCGTTTCGGCGGCGATTGCTTCACGTATCACGCCAAACTCCCCGAGCTCCAGCCGCCCGTACAGCTGTTCGATCACCTCAACCGGACTCGCAACCAGAGACTCATAGCTGATCTTCATAAATCGATTGCCGGGAAGGTCTGCCGTGCCCGCCGCCAGCTTTGTCTCAAAGCGAGGGCGATCGGCCAATACCGCTTCGCGGATGAAATCGTCAGGCGGAATCGGCCCCAGCGCATACATCTCGAACATCTTGTGCCACATCCGTACCACCGATTCGAAGCTGGTGAACGGATCGCGCACGATCAAAAGGAACCGAGCATCCGGCAGCAGTTCGCGAAGTGTCGACGCGCGGGCCCCGTGTGTGGGCGACTTCAGGATCATGGGTCGACCTCCGCCCCGAGCCGACACACCCGCCAGAAAGCCGAGAAACACCTCGCGCCAACGCTTCTCGTCCTCGGGCGAAAGATCTTTCGGATCGGTCAGCTTCAGCGCCTCTGGCAGGATCGCTGGGATGAGCAGCGCCTCATACGGAGAACGCGCGCCCAACGACAGCAGCGCGAACTCATCCTCTTGTGGCGAGCCCGGCCGGACCTCCATCTCATCCATCGGACGTTGCGCGCTGGTGCCTTGCTGGGCCAACGCCGATGCCTCCGAAAACAGGAAATGATGCGGATTCATGCAAGCGTGTGTCGTGGGATAGGTGTAACGGGAATCCAGACACAGCAACTCGTGCAGCAGGGTCGTACCAGATCGCCAATAGCCCAGCACCACGACGGCGTCGCGGAAATTCGCCTGGGCCAGTTGTTCCCGCGAAAGCGTCTGCTGCAACCCGCCCAATGCCGAGAAGACGGTGCCGGGGGCAAGCGTCTGCCACAGCAGCATGGGACTCGGCGGTAGTTTCCAATTGCGGCGGAGTTGTCGCCAGGCGCCGGCGGTGAGGTTCAGATATTGCCGGCTCACGTGGGTTTCTGCACCAGTTCTGGAAATCGAGCGTAGATCGCTGCGCGCAATTGCTCGGCCAGCGCCGGGTTCTCAGCGCTGCGGTCGAGGTTCCATATCTGCGCCTGGTCCAAGGGACGAAGCGAACCCTTTTGGGTATCGAGGTCGAGGACATACTGGTGGCTCCACTTGCCGTCGATCACCCCCACCGTTCCATGGTGCAGCGGCTTGAAGACGCTGTTTTTCTCCAGAAACTGGCAGAAAGCCTGTCCCTCCCCTTCGGCCTGGGCGTCCCCGCTCAGCCACTTCACCAGTGACGGGCCGCGCATCGATTCCGGCTTCGTCACTCCAGCAAGCTCGAGGATCGTGGGTGCCAGCGATGTCTGGTCCGCAGTAACAGACACTGTGCGGCTATCCTGCTGGCCCGGCGTGCGAACGATCAGCGGTATGTGAATAACCGGACGGGTCTGATAGGCACTCTCATGTTGATACACCCCGCCCTCAAAACTTTCCCCATGATCTGCCGAAATAATCACTGTCGTGTCCCGCAATTTGCCGTTACTTTCCAGGTCCGCCATGAAGGAGCCGAAGGCGCGGTCTGCAGTCGCGATGAACTCGTCGTAGCGAAGGTGGTATTTGTCCACTTCAGGTTGCTGATCGGGATTGTAGTGCGGTTTCCAGGGCGTTCCTTCTTCGTCAAATTTTCGCAATTTAACGCCAGAAGGGAGGAAACGTCCGCGGTCCGCCGCGTCGGGCAGATAGGGGCCGTGTGGGGTCATTACGTGAACCCAAAGGAAAAATCCATCCGGCACTTTGGCGAGGATTTCCCGTGCGTGTTCAAAGCTGGCCACCGCCGGATACCGGACGTAGAGATCGTAAGGCAACCCGCCCACAGTGTTCCAGACTTCCATCAGATCGCAATACTCTTGCAAGCGGCTACCGATGCCGGAATTCTGATGCAGTGGGGCCGTAGCATCCCACAAATACTGCAGCCCGCCCGCTTGGTAGGTTGGTTCAGGAGAAATATCGTAGGCGTTCCGCAGGCTTTCTGCGAGATAGTACGCGTTCGAGTTGGAGAAGAACGCTCCAGTCGAGAAGCCACCGGCGCGCATCGCACGCGCAAAGCTTTTCTCGGCGTTCTGTGCGGGCACATGTCCTTGCGTCTGAAAAACAAGGCTTTCCGAAGGATAAAGCCCTGTCATCATCGTTGCTGTGCATGAAGTGGTGAAGGTAGAGCCGGCAAAGAATTTAGTGAAGACTGTGGCTTTGCGGGCGAAAGCGTCGATGTTCGGCGTCGTCGGCAGGCTGTAGCCATACAGCGACATATCTTCCGCGCTGAGGGCGTCGAAGGT
Source organism: uncultured Acidobacteriaceae bacterium (assembly GCA_963749635.1). GTDB lineage: Bacteria > Acidobacteriota > Terriglobia > Terriglobales > Acidobacteriaceae > DASRAA01. The sequence goes on along the minus strand of CAVVNW010000002.1, from coordinate 7,628 downwards.
GATCAGCAGGATGTTAGACCTCGGCCGTTGTGGCGCCAGTGCGGCCTTCATCACAGGTGCAGATTTGGCCAGAGCAAACTCAGTGACCACCAGCGCAGCGGCTCCGCCGATGGTCGCAATCGCCGCACGGCGTGTCATCTTTTCGCCCAGCAAGCCGTCGAGGCTCGTCACTACTTCCTTTCGTGCACGCGGAATCAAGAGCGCCGCAGCGAATGCCACGAAATGGGCTGTAAGCAGGGCAGTAGTAAACCTTGGGCCATGATTCGCAAACCACGACTTGATCAGAATCGTGAGCGCAAACCTCGAATCAAGGAATATGACGAGGAACACTCCAGCCTTTGTCACCCAGTCGGCAATGCGCTCTCGCGACGAATTGAAACGCCACAGAAATGGCGCAGCGGCAGCGGTACAAACAGTCCCCACGACAATTCCGGCCAGCGCCGCGAAGATCAGGCGCACCACCACCTCAAATGCGACCTCAGCAGCGGTGAGGTAAAAGGTCCATCCCTGTGCCTTTCCCGAGGCCAGAAAGAGGGCTTCGGCGAACACCAAGCCTGCGATTCCGAGAGTGATCAACCGGAACCAGAGCGACGTGAGGATGGAACGAAAGTCAGACTTCCTTGACATCAGGCCGTCGGCGGAAGCGCCGCGAGATCGCAGAGAAAAAGTCGCCTATCTGTTTCCTGAGGAATGTGGCGGCAGCAGCGGCCGCGATGAGGAGAGGAGTGATGATCTGGGACACCAGGCCCGCCGCGTTTGGGTCGATGTACGCGTACGCCGGAGTCGTGATGAACACAAGGCACAGACAGCACCACACAAGTGCTAGTGGGACCTTTTGATAACTCTTCATCAACCCCTCCGGATCTGGCTCTGACCGGTGACGATTTGAATTGTTTTGAGATTCTAGCACGGGTCGAGTTCATTGCTATATGGGGCGTACGGCTGTGTTACGGACCATTCGCGTCCTGTTTTTCGCTTTGAGGTGAGATTTTCATAGCGTAGAACGTGCCGTCCCCCAACCTATGCCACTCGGGGCCCGGCGAATACACTGTGTTCCCAGGAGTCTGTTCAGCAACGATGGCGGTGGCTCCCAGACGACGAAACGTCTCGATCACCTGCGCCTGGACTTCTGGTTTGGCACACCAAAACTCCCGCCAGTCGGTTCGCGGTATGTCCGCGACTATTGTCACTCTGAGCAATCGCGCCCAGCCAACATTAAACAACCCGCCGATCCGAGCTACTCGGTCGCCCGGCACGACCCCCAACTCTCGCAGATCTTCTGCCACTTGAAACTGGTTGTGCGGCTGGCCCTTAACGATTCTGGTCAAGTCGCCGGCGATCGATACCGCAGTAGGACTAACAGTGGCAATCACCACCGCGAGCGTGACGATCGATACTAGACGCCGGCTTTCGCGGACGGATGGCATCCTCAGACCCGAAAACAGACCCACCCACAACAGTGTGAAAAACCCCGCAACGTAGCGCGGCTCCACAAAAACCAACGCGTACATTGCCAACCCCGCCAAACCAATCAGCCAGACTGGCCAGCGCGCCGCCATTTGCTGCAAGGCGAGATGTTGTCCCGCTATAAGCCAGAGCACCACGAAGCTCACGAACAACGCCGCCTGGTTAGGGAAAAGCATGTCGAAATAAAACATGAGCCAACGGTGAACTACGAGAAGCTCCTGCTTCAGAGAAACCCGTGGCGCCGCCCCCTCAGTCCAGTAGGACGGGTCGTACCAGACGGGTAGGGTGCCTTTTATAGGGGTGGCAAATTCATAGATCGGTGGGTTGTCGAAGAGCTTCCGCACCGGGTGCACTAGGTGCCCAGAGCCGGTGCCGGGATTCTGAAAGTACGGGTTCGGCGATGCGTGATTCACCTCACGCACATAGTTAAATCTTCCGGTGTCACCAAACGTCAAGTGGCCTGCGGCGTGCGAAAGCGCTGCGATCCACGGCCCTGATACCGCAAAGAAGGCGACTAGAGCAACCAGTACACGCGGTACTGCCTGGCGCCAGCTCCCGGACAATCCCCACGAAATCACAAAGAAAAGGAAAGCGAGCGGGAAAACAGCGGCTTTGGCGAGGTAGCCGAAGCCCAGTACAGCTCCTAACGCAACAAAGAGCGAAAAGCCCCGGGGCTGCGCCCAGAGCCGTAACAGTAATCCCACCGCCAGATAAAGGAGACCGGCCATCAGGATATCGGGAGTGGGCGATTGCATGGTAATCAAGGTGAGGGACGACCACAGAAAGACCGAATAGCCGAGCGCGAACACCGCCCAGCGGGGCAACCGGTTGTCGCCATCGGAAATGCCGTCTCGATGCGGCCACGCCTCGGTCGCGGCTCGCAACAAAAAGTCAAAACACCCCAGCGCAAACAGGTAGATCACGAAGTTCACGACATAAACTACGGCGAATTCTGAGTAAGCACTGGGCTTGGTCAGTCGCAGCGCCAGGCCCTGCAGGAACGGATACAGAGGACTCCAATAAACACTGATCGCCATCTTCCAATCGCCGCGCATCATGGCGTCGCCCATGTCGAGATAGGAGATGCCATCCGCCCAAACCGCACAACGGCTGAAGATCGCCTCGATCAGACCGGCAAGGACCAGAACGCACCAGGCGATGATGCGGACCCGAGCAGTTGAAACGGCGTCATCGGAAGCGGCCAGATTAGAGATTGGCCCGAAGTGTACTGGTCGGTCAGAAGGGTTCACAGGAATCCCACTTGGCATGGTCTATAGAGACGAGACGAAGGTGGAGCGTTTATACCACACGCCGCTCTAAACCCCCGCGAAGGAGAATCAAAAGAGAAGGCCCATTGCTCTAGGGTCGTATCGCCGTTCCTGAAGTCGTCCTGCCGACCGTCTCGATTTGGGAAAATTAGGTTACTTTCGTCACATACGTCTGCCGATTTCCGTTGGCTCCTTCACACCGGCTGCTGTATTTCTAATTCTCGCGGGTTCGGCAAGCAGCCAGGCGAGGCTACTCCTCAGCGGAGAAACCTGCCAGCTAAGTTATTTGATAACAATACTTTACCCGTAACCAGTTTGTTTATAATAGGTTGCAGGGAATCGCTCAAAAGGCCAGAATCCGGCATCAAACTCCTAGAAAAATATCTACCTAACTTCCTTATTTACAACTAGGTACATATAACTCCTTTGTTTACAGGAAGGTTGCATTGAATTCCTTCGTAAGTTATTGATTCTGCACGGGCAGAAAAGGGAGGGGTGCCACAAGCGGACTGCGTCATCGGCTGTCCGAGCTAATCTAAGAGCCCCACAGGAATCCCGCTGTGATAAGAATTGTGAGGCGGCAATTCCGACGCACGTTCCGGCAATCGCAGTATCAATGCAAATCTGCTCAACGGACATATTCCGACAAAACTGCTACGTACTGGCGGAGTTGGTGCGTCCATGAAACAACGGGTTGCGATCATTATTGGGGCGGGCCCGGCAGGGCTGACGGCAGCTTATGAGTTGCTGAAGCGGACCGACATCAAGCCCATCGTCGTCGAGCGCAGCGAATACATGGGCGGCATCGCGCGCACGGTATCGTACAAAGGCAACCGTATCGATATCGGCGGACATCGTTTTTTCTCCAAGTCGGACCGGGTGATGAACTGGTGGTTTCAGTTCCTGCCGGTGCAAACCTCGCAGGCCGCCCACACGCTGATCAGCTATCACCAGAAGACCCGCGAGCTCAAGGCGCAGGAAACAGGAGATCCAGAGAAAACTGACCTGGTCATGCTGGTGCGTCAGAGGAAGTCGCGCATATATTTCTTGCGGCGCTTCTTTGACTACCCAATTACCTTGAGCAAAGACACGCTACAGAAACTCGGGCTGACGCGCACCATGCGCATCGGGTTGAGTTACATGCAGGCGGTCATCCGGCCAATCCGCAACGAGCAAAACCTCGAGCAGTTTTTCATCAACCGCTTCGGTAAGGAGCTCTACAAGACTTTTTTTCAGGCATACACGGAAAAGGTTTGGGGCATACCGTGCGACAAGATCAGTGCCGAGTGGGGCGCGCAGCGCGTCAAAGGCCTCTCCATCACCAAGGCCGTCGCGCACTACATGCGTAAATTGCGCGGGAACAAGCAGGACCTGGCGCAAAAGGAATCGGAAACCTCGCTCATCGAGCAGTTCCTTTATCCCAAGCTGGGGCCGGGGCAGCTCTGGGAGGAAGTAGCGCGACAGGTGAAGGAAATGGGTGGAGAAATCCTGACGGGATACCTGGTCAGCCGGATCGAGCACGTGGATCGGCGGGTCACGGCAGTCGAAGCCAGGAACGCCGCGAGCGGCGAACTCCGCAAATTTGAGGGAGACTATTTCTTTTCGACCATGCCCGTGAAAGACCTGCTGAATGCCATGGATCCGACGCCTCCCGCCGCGGTGGAGGAGGTTGGCAATCAGCTCATCTACCGCGACTTTCTCACCGTTGGACTGCTATGCGAAAAGCTGAAGGTGCGGGATGACCACGCGCAAAGCGGCTCGCTGATCAAAGACAATTGGATTTATATCCAGGAGCCGGACGTCAAGCTGGGCCGCCTGCAGATTTTCAACAACTGGAGCCCGTACATGGTCGCGGACCAGTCTAAAGTGTGGCTTGGACTGGAGTACTTTTGCTTCGAAGGCGACGAGATGTGGCAGATGTCGGATGACGAACTGGTTCGCCTCGGAACCAGGGAATTGGCGATGATCGACATCGTGGAAGAGGCCCAGGTACTGGACGGGACTGTCATTCGTATGGACAAGACATACCCCGCCTATTTCGGCTCGTATGATCGCTTCCCGGAAATCCGAAACTTCGTCGACACATTTCACAACCTGTTTCTGGTAGGACGAAATGGCATGCACAAGTACAACAATCAGGATCATTCGATGCTGACGGCGATGGTCGCTGTCGATAACATCGCCAGCGGATCCACAGATAAAGAGAACATCTGGTCGGTCAACACCGAGCAGGAGTATCACGAAGAAAAGTAGCCAGCACACCTGTGTGCAGACATACGTGGAAACGGCGCTGGCTGCTGTTGTGGAGTTGATGTTGATCAGTGGCAAAAGAGTCGCGGTGGTGCTACCGGCATATAACGCCGAGAAGACCCTGCGTGCCACCGTTGCTGAACTGCCCAGCATCGTGGATGACCGGATACTGGTCGACGACGGCAGCTCCGATTCCACTGCTGCGGTCGCCCGAAACCTGGGGCTGGATGTCCATGTCCACGACAGCAATTACGGGTATGGCCGGAACCAGCAAACCTGTTATCGCGAAGCGCTGGCCTGCGGTGCCGACATTGTGGTCATGGTCCATCCGGATTATCAGTACACGCCATTGCTGGTAACCGCGATGGCCAGCATGATCGCTTACGGCGTCTACGATGTCGTGCTCGGGTCCCGCATTATCGGAGGCGGCGCCCTCCGCGGTGGTATGCCACGCTATAAGTACGTTTTTAATCGCGCGCTCACGCTTTTCCAGAATGTTTTGCTGGGCGCGAAATTGTCGGAGTATCACTCGGGCTATCGCGCGTTCAGTCGAGAGGTGCTGGCATCGGTGCCATTGCTGGAGAATTCCGATGACTTTGTCTTCGACAACCAGATGCTGTCGCAGTGCATCTTCTTTGACTTTCGTATCGGCGAGGTTTCCTGTCCGACCAAGTACTTCGAAGAAGCTTCTTCCATCAATTTCCGGCGCAGTGTGACGTACGGCCTGGGTGTGGTTGCCACCAGCCTTAAGTATCGCCTGGAGAAAATGGGATTAGCGCATTTCGAAATGTTCAGCGCCAAGGGACGGAGGCTGGAAGCGCGCTATGACCGTGTCGCTTCGCCGGAACTGCCAGACAGGATGGCCGAAGGCGATCCCAATAACCTCTAAAATTGTTTTTTCTTCGCCTGACTTCACGATGCGAGGGCTGGAGATCTCACTCACGGTATGTTCGGGGCGATTGTGGGAATTCGCGGAGGAGAAGCCCCCGTCTAAGAGTTATGCAACTACTCACTTCGCATGATAGTCACGATTGTGCCAAGCTTGTTTCGCCGATGAGTCTAAGTGCCTCTGACCAGATGCCGGGCGCAGTTGCTGCCAGCCCCGGGAATCTTGGCTCCCTGCGATTGAATTGCAGGTCCGCATCCATGATCGAGCCACAAATTCCACCAGCGGAGTTCACTAGTGCAACACCGGCCGCGACGTCCCATTCGTGCTTGGGTGACAAAGTCCAGGTTGCATCGGCAAGGCCCGCAGCTACTCGAGAGAGTTTGTAGGCGACTGAACCCATCGGTCGGATCTGGACTCCAGAATTCTCAAAGAGCTGCCACTCTCCACGTTTGTATTCCTGTCGGCTGGCAAGAACGACCGCGCCAGCTAGGTCTTTTCGGGACGATATAAGCACCGGCTGGCCGTTATAAGTTGCTCCGCAGTCCAAAGCACCTAAAAATAGCTCTTTGGTGATGGGGTTGCAGGTGCCGCCAGCGACGGCCACTCCTTCTATGACGAGTCCCACCGATATGCACCACTCTGGAATGCCGTCAACAAACTCGCGAGTTCCGTCGAGCGGATCAACGATCCAGACGGCGTCGCAGGCAAGGCGGGAGCGGTCGTCCGGATCTTCTTCTGACAGCCATCCCTCGCCATCAGCGAGAAGTTCAGCCCGCAGCGCGTGGCTGATCCGACAATCAACTTCAGTGACCACGTTCCTGTCACCGTCGTCGCGAACGTCGAACGTGCCGGGCGCGAAGCGGTCGGCGACTGCGCAGGCCGCTGCAAGAGCACGCTCGATACGCGCTAGATAACTCCGCTGCGCCGACTCAGTTAGCATGCACGAGAGATCCCCAGAGCATTCTTGCACCCACTGCCATTAGCAGAGCACAGAGTATTTGCTTTAGTCGCGACGCCGACACGTGATTCGTGAGATACGCTCCCAATAGTCCTCCAGGCACCGATCCAGCAAGCACACAGAGGACGAGGACGAAATCCACATTCCCCAACTTGAATTGCATAAAGCCGGTGAGCCCCGCGAGCAAAACGGCATGGAGGATGTCAGTTCCCACCATCGTTGCGGGAGGAAAACCGTAAAACACTAGCAACAACATTAAGATGACGCTACCCGACCCGATGGAAGTCAGCCCGACCAGCACACCGGCGAAGAACCCTATGAGCGTTTACCCCGAAGCGATATTTGTTTTGCTCAACTGGAAACGGCAGTGTCCCGAGTCGGAGGAAAGCTGGATTTTCCCCAGCCCCGTGACCGGCCGCTGTTACCATGCCAGCCCGATCCAGCAGGATTACATTCGCCCTGCCGGCCGCAAGCTTGGTTTGGGGGACATCGGATGGCACACCTTCCGACATACCTATCGGTCATGGCTGGACTTGGTTGGCACACCGATAGGCGTGCAGCAGAAGCTCATGCGGCACGCGCAGATCGCCACCACCATGAACGTCTACGGCAATGCCATGATGGAATCGAAGCGCGAAGCCAACAGCAAAGTCGTGCAGATGGTGCTGAGGCAGGAAGTGAGGAAAGCAAAATGAAAAGAGCTGCCGAAGCAGCCCTTGTTTATTGCATTTCGCAGTGGGGCGGCCTTGATGCCCTTTTTTGCCCCTGCGGTGAAAACGTCTGTTGCTCGTAACCC
>CAVVNW010000001.1:0-115216 GCA_963749635.1 uncultured Acidobacteriaceae bacterium | reverse complement strand
TGCTGATTGCGCTGTGCTTCGGTTTGCGGATCAGCGAAATCCTTGGGTTGCGCTGGACGGACTTCGATTTCAAGAGGTCGGCCGTCCTGATCCAGCGATCAGCGGTCGGCAAGCGACTCAACAAATTGAAGACCGAGTGTTCGCAGGACGAAGTTCCACTCGAACGGGGCTTCATCGTCGAACTGAAGAAATGGCAAGCGCTATGTCTCGAGTCCGAGGGACAATGGCTCTTTCCCAGTCCGGCGACTGGCCGACCCTTACACGCCGACTCGATTCGTGCCGACTATTTGGTACCGACGGGTTTGCAATTGGGACTTGGGAGGATCGGGTTCCATACGTTCCGCCACACATACCGTGCTTGGCTGGACGAAACCGGAGCTCCCGTGGGTGTGCAGCAGAAGCTCATGCGACACGCGCACATTTCCACCACGATGGACCGGTATGGCAATGCTTCGATGGAAGCCAAGCGCAAAGCCAATCGGCCTCTCGTGCAGACGACTCTTGAAAAGAAGGCTGGCAACGAGCCAGCTTTCCTTCAATAAATAAGGGAAACTGTGAGCCAGTTTCCCTTATTGGACAGTTATGGACAGTCGCTCAACTGCCCAATTTGCCCGTAACCCTATGATTGCGTTGGTTGCGGGGGGTGGATTTGAACCACCGACCTTTGGGTTATGAGCCCAACGAGCTACCAGACTGCTCCACCCCGCATTTCGATAATACAAACATGTCAACATCCGGTCAAACAGACCGCGACGATTCTGCGGCTGGACTTGCGCCGAATGATAGGCTGACTACATGGCGGAACAGCCGAGGAACAGCAAATCAGATAATCCGGCGGTGATTTGGGCGCGGTATTCCGAAATCGCGTTCATCATTCCTGCTGCCGTTGTTGTTGGATTACTGCTCGGCAAGCTGTTGGATTACTTGTTTCACACCCACTGGTTATTTTTGTGCGGCATCATATTCGGCGCCGTGGTCGGCTTTGTGCAAATGATTCGTATGGTCACACGGGCCAAGGATTGAGCTCTCGTTTTAAATCCTCGTGGGCGCCTAATATTCCCAAAATGGGAAGTTCCACGCGGAACAATTAAGTGACCTGCCCGCAAATCAGGTAGAACTTGTTCTGAGGATTACAGCTATGCGCTTTGTCTGGGCTCGAGCATTCGTGGTTTTCCTGGTGGTGAGTGTCGGTGCCGGTCTGAAGGCTCAACAAATCCAAAGTACATATGCAGACCTCTCATTGCCGGGCAACTGGCAGCCGGCAAAGCAGTTCGCTTCCGCGCAGTTCGGGTCCGATGTTTTTTATGACGCGAGCACAGGGGCCGTACTTCGGATCAGCCAGCAGGCCGGAATGCAAAAAGTCGAGGACATAGCCAAATTCTTCGGCGGCACTCATGGCCCTAGCAGAGAAGCCGCGGCCGGGATGTCGTCAGCCGAGTTCCCGTTGCCAATGGCCTTCACCGAGAGAGCCTCGAAAGACCTTGCGAAGAGTAATAAACCTCCTAAATTGTGGGAACTGAAAGACGGCGAAGGCAATCCGCTGTGGTTCTATGCTTCGCAGTTATTCGACGACTATCGTATGCGCGATACGGGGGGATCATCGGAAGTAACCGAAGAATATCTGAGTGTTCGGGTGAATGAGGCTGAGCAGCGGCCAGTGACCGGCGGCGACGTTCTGGTATTCGAGGTCGAGACCGAAAAGCCCGCTGGTGAGCCTGCGCTCAGGCGCTTCCGCATGCCCGCAGGATTTAAGGATCAGAAGATACGTTACGGGTGGGTACAATTTGCTCCGGGTGGCATCGCCTCCGGGCAAGGAGTGCTCTCCGTAGCTTATGCCGTAGCTGCCAATTCGACCTTGACGGTTGACGAGGTAGCTAAGCAAGTCAGTATGGCGAAAATTAAGTCCCAGTGAAGTCGCGCCTGTTAGGTGACGGCTCATACGATAAAGCGATTTCGACCTATGTCTTCGAGCGGTCCTCCGGTGCCCATCAGCCCAGCCGACAGATTTTACGATGCTGCGTTGGGAAGGATCCGTCGGTTCATCCTCATTCTGGGCTCGATCGGCATCGTTATCTGTGCGTTCCGATTCGGCAGGGTGGTGGCGGCTGGTTTCTTCCTCGGGGCTCTGATTTCCTACGTGAATCATGCCTCATTGGAGCGGGTTGTGGCCGCATTGGGTGAGCGCGTCACGACTGGCCAGAGCCGCGAGCGCGGAGGCACCGTTGTGGTGCGAGCCGTCCTGCGCTATGCAGTGATCGCCATGGGGGCATATGTTATATTTAGAGTTTCCCAGGCAGCGCTTTACGGCTTTCTAGCGGGTATTTGTGTCACGATCGCTGCAATGGCCTGTGAGACCGCGGTTGAAGTATACGGCGCGCTGCGGCGCGGATTTTGATTTCCTAATCAATTGAATAACATGCGATCGGACTACCTCCGTCGCCTGAGCAAAAGCCCGGTAATCATAATTTCTTGAGACCACGACTTTTATGCCTGAGCAACTGTGGATCACTGCATTCCTTAACAGGTACCTCGCCGGCGTAGCCAACGCGATTCTAGGTATTTTTCACCTGCATTCGCCTCACCCGGAAGCGCCCATTCCCAATTACGTAGCCATGCAGATCGTGGTGTTTGTTTTCCTGGTGCTGGTCTTCGTGATGGTGCGTTCCCGGCTCTCGGTAGAGAATCCCGGCTACCTGCAGCACGTTTTCGAGAGCATCAACAGCATGATCAGCCAGCAGAGTCATGAAGTAATCGGACACGGCTACGAGCGCTACACCAATTACCTGGTAACGCTGGGCATCTTTATCCTGACCTGTAACCTCATCGGCTTGATACCGGGATTCGAAGCGCCGACGGCTGTGCCCTCGGTGCCCCTCGGCTGTGCCGTGGTGACCTGGATCTACTATCACTTTTATGGCATCCGCCAGAACGGACCTGGATACATCAAACATTTCCTGGGACCGGTGTGGTGGCTGGCGCCGCTCATGTTCGTGATTGAAGTGGCGAGCCATCTGGCGCGCATTCTTTCGCTCACCGTCCGTCTTTTCGCCAACATGTTTGCCGGCGATATGGTGACACTGGTGTTCTTCTCGCTGTTCCCGATCGCCATTCCCGTCTTGTTCATGCTGCTGCACGTCGGCGTCTCGTTTATTCAGACGTATATTTTCGTGCTGCTGGCGACGGTGTATATCGGCGAGGCAGTGGCGCACGAGCACTAAAAGGTTTGCTGCGAGCGTGAGGGCGTCTGCACGGTATGACGTCAACCACCCACTGGCAGCATTTCATAAGGAGAATAACGATGCGGAAACTAACGATTGGAATCTTCTCGCTGCTGGCCATCATGATGATGACCATGCCGGCGTACGCGCAGGGCGCAACCGCTCCTGCACCGGCTACGAACTGGGTTGCGCTTGCCTCGGGCTTCGGCATGGCGATCGCCGCCGGCCTGGCCGCTCTGGGGCAGGGCAAAGTCGGCGCCGCTGCCTGCGAGGGCATGGCGCGCAATCCGGGCGCACGTCCTGGAATTCAGCTCGCGCTGATCCTTGGACTGGCGTTCATTGAGTCGCTGGTGTTGTTCACGTTGGTCATCATCTTCGCCAAGGTCGTCTAGTTTCGGCTTAGGCAAAACAAACGCCCTGTCTTCGGACAGGGCGTTTCCCTTTCTGGAAGTTAGCGCCTTGGGGACTTTTACCTGACGAGATCCTGCGCCGCCCGAATGGCATCATTCAGCACGCGGTTGGGGAGCACTCCGAGGTAGATAGTCACGATCAGGCTGATCGCCACCGCGGCAGCAAGACCCGCGGGTATGCGTGCCACAGGAGCCTCGATCCGCTCGTCGCGCATGTACATGTAAACGATGATGCGCAAATAATAATAAGCTGCGATCGCGCTGTTGATAACACCGATGATGGTAAGTCCCACCAGATTCGATTGCAAGGCAGCCGAGAAGACGTAGAACTTGGCAAAGAAGCCGCCCGTGATTGGAATTCCGATCAACGAAATGAGAAAGATGGTCAGTGTTGCAGCAAGAAGAGGGGAGCGGCGCCCAAGGCCAGAGTAGTCGTCAAGGGTCACATAGCGTTCACCCTTGCCAGACAGATGGGCAACGATGGCAAACGCTCCCACATTCATGGCGGCGTACGATGCGGTGTAGAAAATTGCGGCCGATATGCCAGTAGTCTGGGCAGCCGCGAATGCGACCAGCAGGTACCCAGCGTGCGCGATCGACGAATACGCCAGAAGCCGCTTAACGTTGTTCTGCACCAGCGCCCCGATGTTCCCGATCGTCATCGAGAGGGCGGCTGAAACCCACACCAGCCAGAACCATCCGGGAGCGCCAGTCGCGAAAAGTACTCGCAGCAATACGGCAAACGCCGCGGCCTTCGGACCCGTCGACATGAATCCCACGACCGGTGCTGGTGCGCCTTCGTACACGTCCGGTGCCCAAACGTGGAACGGAGCTGACGCGACCTTGAATCCCAGTCCGACAAACATGAGTGCGACCGCCAGATAGATCAGCACCGACTGGTGAGTCTTCAGTATCTCGGCAATTACATAGACGTTCGTCGATCCGGTCGCCCCGAATATCATCGCGACGCCGTACAAGAAGAAGGCAGTCGCGAACGAACCCAGCAGGAAGTATTTCAGCGACGACTCAGCGCTTTCTGCGGCGCGACGGCGGAAACCGGCGAGTATGTAGCTGGAGATCGACGAAATTTCAAGCGCGATGAAGATAAGAACCAACTCCACCGCCGACGACATCAGCATCATGCCGACCGTAGCAAACAGCATCAGGGCGTAATATTCGCCTGCGTTGATCCGCTGCACCTCGAGGTAATCCAAAGAGCTGAGGACAACGACCAGCGCGACCAGCAAAACGACAAAATGAAAGAAGATGCTAAAGCTATCGACCCGCACCATGTTGAAGAACGCATTGCCGTAGAACTGGGTCTGGTAAGCAGTGGCGGCGAGACCGGCGAGTATGCCTACGAGGGCGATGTACCCGAGAGGTTTCTTTGAGCTCTGGGTCGGAATAACCGGATCCACCACCATGGCCAGAATGCCGAAAATGCTGAGCACCAGCTCGGGAAGAATCCGGATGTAGTCAACGGTCGGAATCATCGTCCGATCACCTGCATGAGGGCTTGAGTAATATGCGTGGTCGCCGGCGCAGCCACCTGCAATCCGCTGGCGAACTGCTTGAGCGAGTAGGAAACGGACGGATCTATGAAATGCAGCCACAGATTAGGTGCTACGCCCATGACCAGCGCAGCCACGACCAGCGGCCACATCGAGACACGTTCGCGCGCATCCATATCAGTCAGGTTCTTGTTCGCGGGATTATTGACCTGCCCGTAGAAGACCCGCTGATACATCCAAAGCAGATAGCATGCGCTCCAGATAACTCCGGTAGCAGCGAGAATCCCGTACACCTGGCGCGCCTGGAAGGCCCCGCTAAGAATCAGAAACTCTCCGACGAACCCGTTGAGCAGAGGCAGGCCTACCGACGACAGCATGATGAACGTAAAGAACGTCGCATACACCGGCATCGGCGTAGCTATGCCTCCGTACTCAGATATCTCGTAGGTGTGCCGGCGGTCGTAAATCATGCCCAGCAACATGAACAGCGCTCCGGTCGAGATGCCGTGGTTGAGCATCTGGTACACCGCGCCGTCAACGCCAATCTGCGTGAAACTGAAAATGCCGAGCACCACGAAGCCAAGATGGCTTACCGAGGTGTAAGCGATCAGCTTCTTCACGTTCGGCTGCACCATCGCGACCAAGGCGCCAGAGATAATGCTGATGAGGGCGAGAATGATGATCCAAGGAGCGTTACGCTGCGCTTCGTCAGGGAAGAGTCCGATGTTGAAACGGAGCAGGCCATATGTTCCCATCTTCAGCAGCACGCCCGCCAGCAAGACGGAGCCGGCCGTGGGCGCTTCTACGTGAGCGTCCGGCAGCCAGGTATGCAACGGGAACAGCGGCACCTTCACCGCGAACGCCACAAAGAACCCCAGGAAGAGCCACTTCGAGGCAGTCGCAAAGCCCTCGATCTGTCCGTTTTGAATCGCGCTTTGGATGGTGACGAAGTCGAAGCTACCCGTGTGAACGTAGAGCCAGATGACCGCTGCCAGCATGAACACTGAGGCGATCATCGTGAACAGGAAGAACTTCACTGCCGCGTAAATCCGGCGACCATGCCCAAAAATACCGATGATGAGCGCCATCGGTATGAGCGTGGCTTCCCAGAAGAAGTAGAAGAGGAACAGGTCGAGCGCAACGAACACGCCGATCATGGCCGTCTCGAGCACGAGCATGAGGATGAAGAATTCCTTCACCCGGTCGTTTATCGACTTCCATGAGATGAGCACGCACAATGGCGTGAGGAAGGTGGTTAGCACCACCAGCCACAGCGAAATTCCGTCGATGCCGAGGTGATAGTTGATGGCCGGGTGCGAGATCCACGGAATATTCTGCTCGAACTGGAAGCCGGGCTGGCTGTGATCGAAATACCACGGCAGATGCAGTGAAGCCAAAAGAGTGACCAGCGAAATTCCCAGCGCGAACCAGCGGATATCGCGATCACGGCGCGGAAAAATGACCAGCAGCAGCGCGCCGAGCAGCGGCAGGAACGTCACAATGGTGAGGATGTTGTGATCGACGTAGTTCATCGCACACCCTTCCAGACCATGAAGGCGATCACCACGGCTGCACCGAACGCAACCCATCCGGCATAGGAGCGTATGTTGCCCGATTGCATTTGGCGCACGCCGTCGGAAATATCCTGCGCACCCGCGGCACTCTCATTCACAGCACCGTCGATCAGAGTGGCGTCCACGCCTTTCCACAAGATGTTGGTCGAAGCCAGAATAATCGGCTGTATGATCGCCGCCCCGTAGAATTCGTCCACTTTGTACTTGTCGAGAACAAAGGTGTAGAGGCCGCCAGCGCTAGCCGCCATCTTTGCTGGGAGGTCAGTGCGCTTGTAGTACAGGTACCACGCACCGAGGAAGCCGAGGGTGGCAGCTCCGACGGAGATCAACATGAAGGCGATTTCGGTGCCTCGCTCGTCTTCGTGACTGGCGGCTGCAGCTTCGCCTGCGGCAGGCGCCGGGGCGTAGGTGGTGAAGACTGGATCAAGGAAGTGATCGAAATGGTCAGAGCCTCCCAGGGCAGCTGGCACGCCGACCCATCCGCCAACGAACGAGAGCAGCGCCAGGATCATGAGCGGAATAATCATGATCATAGGGCTCTCATGCGGCATTCCGTGGCCGCCGTGCGCGTCGTGGCTGTCGTGCCCGTGGTGGGCGTCTTCTGCCTGTGCCCCCCGATACTCACCGAAGAACGTCATTAACCACAGGCGGAACATATAGAACGAAGTCATGGCGGCCGCAATGAGGCCAATCAACCACAAGAGATGGTTGCCACTGGCCCAAGTGGCCCAGAGAATTTCATCTTTGGAGAAAAAAGCCGCCAGGGGAGGGAAGCCGGCGATGGTAAAAGTCGCAATCGTCATGCACCAGAACGTCTTGGGCATGTATTTGCGAAGGCCGCCCATGTGACGCATGTCCTGTTCGCCACCGAGACCGTGAATGATGGCTCCAGCTGAAAGGAACAGCAGCGCCTTGAAGAAGGCGTGCGTCATCAGGTGGAAGATGCCCGCGCCGTAGGCGGCTACGCCGCAACCCATGAACATATAGCCCAGTTGCGAGATCGTGGAGTACGCCAGCACCTTCTTGATATCGGTCTGCACGATGCCGATCGAGGCCGCGAAGATCGCGGTCAACGTGCCGATTACGGCAACCACAGCCAGCGCGATTGGCGCTCGATTGAATACGGCATTCGAGCGCGCAACCATATAAACGCCTGCGGTCACCATCGTCGCCGCGTGGATGAGGGCTGAAACTGGAGTTGGGCCTTCCATCGCATCGGGCAGCCAAACGTACAGAGGAATTTGGGCCGACTTGCCGCTCGCTCCAACCATCATTAGCAAGCCAATCGCGGTCAACAACCCTGCGGAAGCTTCGACGGGGTACTCCGCAACCGCCTTGAATACGGTTTCGTACTGCAAACTTCCAAAGTGCTTAATCAGCAGGAACAGTGCAATCAGGAACCCAAAGTCGCCGACACGGTTGGTGATGAACGCCTTCTTGCCGGCATTCGCAGCCGAATCCTTGAGGAACCAGAAACCGATCAGCAGGTACGACGCGAGGCCGACACCCTCCCATCCAACAAACATCAACAGATAGTTGTTCGCCAGGATGAGCGTCAGCATGAAGAACATGAAGATGTTGAGGTAGGCGAAATAGCGGTAGTAGCCGCCCTCATGCTCCATGTAGCCAACCGAGTAAACGTGGATCAGGAAGCCGACGCCGGTCACCACCAGCAGCATAACCAGTGAGAGTTGGTCGAGGTAGATGCCGTACTCGGCGGAGAATGTACCCGCCGTCATCCACGTGGCGTAACGCTCGATATGGGGAATCTGATCGGCCGGAAGGCCCGCGAATTGCACTGCGACCCAGAGCGCGTACGCGAACGCCGCAGCCGTCGATCCCAAGGCGATAGCGTTGACCACCGCTTTGGGAAAACGCTTACCCAGCAGGCCATTGATGGCAGCGCCGGCGAGCGGTAACAACGGAATGATCCAGAGATGAAGGCTCATAGTTTGAGGAGGTTCACGCGATCAACATTCAGCGTCTCGCGCGTGCGGAAAACCGAAATTATGATTGCCAGCCCTACTGCGGCTTCGGCCGCAGCCACGACCATCACGAAAAATACGAAAACGTGCCCGCTGAGCATCCTCAGTTCCGCAGCAAAAGCTACGAACGTCAGGTTTACCGCGTTCAACATCAACTCGATGGACATAAAGATGGTGATGATGTTGCGCTTGATCAGGAATCCCGCAACGCCGCAGGCAAAGAGCAGCGCGCTGAGAATCAGGTAATAAGAGAGAGGAACCATCTATTCCTCCCTCCGGGCCAGGACGACGGCGCCCAGAATCGCAATCAGGATAAGGATGGATGTCACCTCGAAGGGCAGCAGGTAGTCGCGGAACAGCAATTGGGCAACCGCCCGGGGATTACCGAAACTTTCGGTGCCGCTCATAATCTGCGGTCCGCCGATGGAAATGCGGTCGAGTCCGGCATAGTGGCTGATCACCCAAACACCGATCGTCAACCCCACGATAAGACCCGGGACCCCCAACAGGAATGCGACCCGGCTTTTATGCGGAAGGACCTCTTCCGCACCTGCGTTCAATAGCATAATGACGAAGACGAAGAGCACCATTACTGCGCCGGCATAAACGATCACCTGGACCGCCGCGACGAATTCAGCCCCCAGAAGGAGATAAAGCAGTGCCAGCGATCCCATGACCACGATCAGCGACAGCGCGCTGTTAATGGGATGCTTCTGCACCAGCAGGTTGATCGCCGCGCCCACACATACCGCTCCGAAAATGAAGAACAAGACAAGGTGCATGATTTCACTTTTCCGGTACCAACTTACCGACCGGGAGGGATCCTCCGAGTGCCTTCGTTACTTCAGCGCCACGACCAAGGCGGTGACGAGAATGTTTGCGATTGCCAGCGGCAAAAGAAACTTCCAGCCAAAAGCCATCAACTGGTCATAACGGAAGCGGGGAAGGGTACCTCGGACCCAGATATAGATAAAGATAAAAGCCAGTACCTTTACTACGAACCAGAAAATCGGCAACACGGCCTGCAAGATCGGCGGACCAAATACCGGCCCCGACCATCCCCCAAAGAACAGCACCGTCGCCAGGCACGCGACGGTGAACATGTTGGCGTACTCTGCCATGAAAAACATGGCAAACTTCATCGAACTATATTCGGTGTGATAGCCGGCCACGATCTCCGTTTCGGCCTCCGCCAGGTCAAACGGAATGCGGTTCGTCTCGGCGTACGCCGCCATGATGTAAATGAAGAACGCTACAAATTGTCCCGTGAAGATGTTCCACTTGGGGATAAAGCCGAGGAACGTACCTGACTGCGAGTTCACGATGTCGCGCAAACTGAAGCTGCCGGCATAGATCAGCACTCCGATCAACGACAGCCCGAGAGCGATTTCGTAACTCACCATCTGCGCAGTTGCCCGCAGACTGCCCAGCATCGAATATTTGCTGTTCGACGACCACCCAGCCAGCGCGACACCGTAAACTCCGATTGAGGTCAGCCCAAGAATGATCAGCAGGCCGATGTTGACGTCGGCAATCTGCAGCGGCGTGTGAATCGAGCCAATCGTGACCCACGGGCCGATCGGGATCACTGCAATCGAGGTCAGCGCCATGGTTAGAGACAGGATTGGCGCCAGCAGGTATAAGGGCCTGTAAGCAAAGGGAGGTGTGATGTCTTCTTTAAAGATAAACTTTAACCCGTCGGCGAGTGGCTGCCAGATTCCGAACGGCCCCACTCGGGAGGGTCCCCAGCGGTTTTGTATGCGCGCCACCACCTTGCGTTCAGCGAGCGTGGTGTACGCAACGCCAGTCAGCAAAATGAACATGGCGATCACGATCTTAACGAGCGATACCAGGATGTAGGTTCCGATAGTCATCGAATGAGTGCGTTCTCGCTGTTTCGTTTCGCGCGGCGGGCCGCGATAGATAAAAGCTACAGCTACCTGCGATGAACCTGCGCTCGACAGCAGCGCCAAAAACTAGTCGGCCGCGACTTCCTGAGTGGCCGGCGTGAATCGATTGCGCTCCATCACTGAGTTCAGTGTGGCTGAGAAGCGCCCCAACGTCCCCGAAGTAAAGAGTGTGTCTTTAGCGGGCAACACGAGTGTCTGGATCGCCTGTACCCGTTGCTCCCGCAATCTGTACCAATTGTGTGTGCTCGTCCTGACCCGCCAGCAGATTCAGCCGCGAAATGTCGTAGCCCGGCACAAGTCGCTGAATCTCATCCAGCGTCACCGTGGGATCGAATGGGGCTCATCTTGGGCTCAAGATTCTGCGCTGCCAACCAAACGGCCTGCTGGTCAGACTCGCCCGACTGCACTCCTCGGCTCTGTCCCATGTCTGCGCGTACACCGCCGCCCACAAATGTCACCAGCTTGCGTACGTCGTATCCTATCGCCTGCGCGATTTTGACGATGCACTCGAAATCACTTCGCGTGCCGGCGAAATCACCAGCTTTCTTCAGTATCTGGAGATCGCCTGCCGTGTTGGTGAAACTGCCGCCCTTTTCGTAAGCGTTAGCCACGGGCAGCACCACGTCGGCGATGGTGGCCGTCTCCGTCAGGAACATGTCCTGCACCACGACGAACGTCTTCGAAAATGCGAACGGGTCAAGGTTGTAGCGTGCGATCGGGTTCGAGCCGACAACGTACAACGCCTTCAACTCGCCTGCTTTCGCGGCCTCCGCCATCTGCAGCAGATTCAGTCCGGCAGCCTTGGGGATTTCGTCCAGCCAATTCACATGAAACTTCGTAGCACTATCGACCGGTGCATACCCCGGCAACATATCTGGATAAAGTCCCATGTCAGCCGCGCCCCTTGAATTGGCATAGTCACCCAAGCAGAGGAACTTCGCTCCCTGCGCCAATCCGAATTCGACCAGCGCAGCGACGTCGGCTCCGCGCAGCTCCGACCCGAAGATGATGATCAGTCCCTGTTCGGCCTTTACCTTATCGCGCAAATCGTTGAGCGCCTCTCGCGAGAACTGCGCCGACACAACAGACTCAGCGACGGAATCGTTGCCGCTAAGGAATGTCACGAAATTGGCTTCCGAAGCTGGCGCGATCTGCGCGAACGCCGTCGCCTGATGCTGCAGCTTGATCGGCGAAGAATTCACCACGTACAGCTTGGCCCGATGCAGGCGCACGTTCGAGCGAATCTGCCAGGCCAACAATGGATGCTGCTCGGTGGGGTCATTTCCAATCAGCAAAATAGCCGGCGCATTGGCAACATCGCGCATGGAAGCCGTGACGTTCGACTTTCCCGCCAGCGCCGAGGCGAAGGCAGGGAAGTCGGCCGTGCGATGATGGTCGATGTTGTTCGTACCCAGCACCAGACGCGCGAACTTCTGCAGCAGGAAGTTCTCTTCGTTCGTGGTGCGGTTCGAACCAATCACGCCGACCGACGTCGCTCCCGCTGTCGTAAGCGCCTCTTTGAACTTGGAGGCGATAAGCTCAAACGCCTCGTCCCATTTTGCCGGAACGAACTTGCCGTCGCGCTTGATCAGCGGCTGGCTCAGTCGCTCGGTGTTGTTGGCGAAGTCGAATGCATAGCGGCCCTTGATGCAGAGAAAGTCTCCATTGACGCCGCTCTTGTCGCGATTGTCGCCCCGCACGATTTCCATGCCGGTATCGGCGCGACGCACACCGAGAGTGGTCTTGCAGCCGTCTCCGCAATGCGTGCACACCGTACCGACGTGCTTCATCTCCCAGGGGCGCGTTTTATAGCGATACGCCCCCGAGGTCAGCGCACCGACCGGGCAGATGTCGATGCACATGCCGCACTCTTCGCACTCCAGGTGGTCTTCCTTATTGGGCGCAATAATCGAACTGGAGCCCCGGTTCTGAATTCCCAGCGCCCAGACATCCATGCCTTCGCCGCAGACGCGAATGCAGCGGTAGCAAAGAATGCAGCGCGGCCGATCGAAGAACACCACTGGAGACCATTGCTGCTCGTCGCGATGGTTTTTGATGTCCATGAACTTCGATTCAGCAGCGCCGTACTTAAAGGTCATGTCCTGCAATTCGCATTCGCCGCCCGCATCGCACACCGGGCAATCCAGCGGATGGTTCGCGAGTAGCAGTTCCAGCATCGATTTGCGGGCCTGCTTGATCTTCTCGTTCTCGGTGGTAACGACCATGCCTTCAGTGACCGGAGTCGTACAGGCGGTCTGCAGCTTGGGCATTTTCTCGATTTCCACCAGGCACATGCGGCACGCGCCTTGCAGCGAAAGGCCCGGGTAATAGCAGAACGAGGGCACTTCAATGCCAGTACTCTTACAGGCTTCAATCAGCAGCGTTCCCGCGGGAACCGTGAGCTTCTTGCCGTCGACAGTGAGGGTTACGTCAGCCACGATTTTCCTTGATCAACGAATCTCTATCCACTAACCACTAACCACTTGTTCTCACACCAACGCTGGTTCCGCCGCGTTCTCAAATGGACACGGCCTCCCATCGAGGTGGTCTTCAAACTCTTTGCGATACTTCTGCACGTACGAAATGATGGGCATCGCCGCCGCATCGCCCAGCGGACAAAACGTCCGTCCGAGCATGTTTTCCGCCAAGTACTTCAGGTTATCGATGTCCTTTGCCACGCCGTGTCCTGCATGGAAGCGCGTCAGCGTCTTCTTCATCCAATCCGTACCTTCACGGCACGGGATACACCATCCGCAGCTTTCGTGTTGATAAAACTTGGTGACCCGCAGCGCGAAGCGCACGATGCACATCGAGTCATCGAGAACAATCACGGCGCCCGACCCGAGCATGGATCCAGCCTTCATCAGCGATTCATAGTCGGCGGGAACGTCAATTTCGTCGGGCAACAAAATAGGCACCGAAGAACCACCCGGCACCACTCCTTTGAGCTTGCGCCCTCCTGGGATGCCGCCGGCCACCTCATAGATCATCTTCTTCAGGTTGTAGCCTAGGGCGAGTTCGTACACACCCGGCCTTGCGACGTTGCCGCTGATGCTGACCAGGTGGGTTCCGCCGTTCTTCGGCGTTCCCAGGTCGGCAAACCACTGACCGCCGCCGAGAATAATGTGCGGCACGCTGGCTAGCGTTTCGGCATTGTTGATGACCGTCGGACCGCCCCACAGTCCCACCACGGCAGGGAAGGGAGGCCTGATGCGAGGTATGCCACGCTTACCTTCCAGAGACTCCATCAACGCCGACTCTTCGCCAACCTCGTAAGCGCCCGCGCCCGAATGTACGTAGATGTCAAGGTCGATACCGGAGCCAAAAATGTTTTTGCCGATGAAGCCGCGCGCGTACGCATCGGCCACGGCCTTTTCCATGATGACGACAAGGTATCGGTACTCGCCGCGAAGATAGATATAGCCAGTCTTTGACCCAACGGCGAGCGCCGCGATCATCACGCCTTCGATGACCGAGTGCGGATCATGCTCAAAAATCAAGCGGTCTTTGCACGTGCCCGGTTCGCTTTCATCGCCGTTACACAACACATACTTTGGCTTGGGCGATTGTTTGGGGACGAACGACCACTTCAGCCCGGTAGGGAAGCCCGCTCCGCCGCGGCCGCGCAGGTTCGAAGTCTTGACCTCGTTGATGATGGCGTCGGGGCCCATCGTGAGCGCCTTTTGCAGCGCCTTGTAACCGTCCAGTTCGAGGTAGCGGTCAAGGTTGGTTGCGCCCATGCCGAAGCGCTTGGAGACGACCTTCACTTCATCGGGATGTGAGACCAGGTAAGCCATCGCCTACTGCTGTTCCTTGTTCTTGATTCCGTCGATCAATTCGTCGATCTTTTCCGGCGTCAGGTTCTCGTGATAGTCGTAGTTCAGCATCATGGCAGGGGCCCAGGAACAGGCACCGATGCACTCCACTTCTTCCACATGAAACAATCCGTCGGGCGTCGATTGCTTGTGGTCGGTTCCCAGCTTCTTTTTGCAGTGCTCCAGGATTTCTTCGCCGCCGCGCAGCATGCAGCTCACATTGGTGCAAACCTGGAAGTTGTACTTGCCGATAGGCTTCGTACGCAGCATCGAGTAATAGCTGACGACGTTTCGCACATCCAGGTCCGTGAGACCGATGCGCTGGGCGATTTCATGAATCGCTTCGTCCGTCAGCGCGCCCACTTCATCCTGGATGTACAGCAGCATCGGTACAAGCACCGAGCGCTTGGTCGGATAATGCGTCGACATCTCCACGAAACGTTTTTCCAATTGTTCAGAGAATTTCATGTAGGTCTTAGTTCTTCCTCTAGCCACTGGCCACTATTCACCGCGGCCGTTTTTACCGGTCGCAATCCCCTAAAACAATATCAATGCTTCCGATTGCGGCCACCACATCGGCAATCAGTCGGCCTTCGCACATCTTCCGCAAGCTCTGCAAATTAGCGAACGAAGGCGAACGCATATGTACGCGATACGGTTTGGCTGTCCCATCGCTCACCACGTAATACCCCATTTCGCCGCGCGGCGATTCAATCGCCTGGTAAACCTCACCCGCCGGCACAGTGAACCCTTCAGTCACAATCTTGAAGTGATAGATGAGGGCCTCCATTTGGGTCTTCATCTTCTCGCGATCGGGCAGCACGACTTTTGGAGCATCTGCTTTTACCGGACCTTCGGGAATGCCCGCCAGTGCCTGGGCGACAATCTTTTGCGACTCACGCAATTCAGCAACCCGCACCAGGTATCGCGCGTACACGTCCCCGTCGGTTGAGACCGGTACCTTGAACTGGAAGTTTTCGTAGCCCGTGTAGGGATCGTCGCGCCGCAAATCGACATCGATGCCGCTGGCGCGCAACGTCGGGCCAGTAGCGGCCAGGGCAAGTGCGTCTTCAGCGCTGATGTACGCAACGCCCTTGGTGCGCATCACGAAGATCGGGTTCTGTGTCAGGAGGTTTTCGTATTCGTCGATGTGTTCCGGAAACGCGTCATTAAACTTCTTCACTCGTCCAAAGAAATCCAGGGGCGGTTCGATCGCAATTCCGCCGATGCGGAAGTACGACGTCATCATTCGTTGGCCTGATACCGCTTCGAACAGGCGCAGGATTTCTTCGCGCTCGCGGAAACAATACAGGAACACCGTCATTGCGCCGATGTCCATGGCGTGCGTGCCCAGCCACACCAGGTGCGAGTTGATGCGGGTCAGCTCATTCAGCATCACCCGCAACCACTGCGCCCTCGGAGGAATCTCCAGCCCCAACAACTTCTCGACCGCCAGGCAATACGCCAGGTTGTTGGTCATGGGGCAGAGATAATCGATACGGTCCGTCATCGGCACGACTTGCTGATAGAACTTGGCCTCGCAGGTCTTCTCGATACCCGTATGCAGATACCCGATGTCGGGCATGATCCGCACAATGGTCTCGCCATCAATCTCCAGCAGCAGGCGCAAAACACCATGCGTCGACGGATGCTGTGGTCCCATGTTGATGACCAGCGTCTGGTCAGTTGCCGCATCCAGAACAGGGGTTGGAGTCATTTCGGCCATGGTCTACCGATATCCCTCGACGGGGTAATCTTTGCGCAGCGGATGTCCTTCCCAGTTGTCGGGCATCATGATGCGTTTGAGATTGGGGTGTTCCTGGAAGCGCACGCCGAACAGATCGAAGATTTCGCGCTCAAAATAGTCGGCACCGGGCCAAATCGGAGTAATGGAATCCACTCGCGCGTCATCGCCCGAGAGGCGCACTTTCAGGCGGACACGTTTCTTTGTGACCGTAGAAAACAGATGGTAAATGACTTCGAAGCGGGGCTCACTGGGCGTCCAGTCCACACAAGTGACGTCGGACATGGAGTCATAGCGAAGTCCTAAATCGTCCTGCAACGTGCTGCACGCCCCGCGTATTGCGGTGCGCTCCACATAAATCGACAGTTCCTTGCGATCGAACTTGGCTCCCTCAACGGCGCCCGCATTCCACGCCAACAGGCAGGCCACTTCGGCATAGCTCTTCAGTTGCTCAAGATCGGTTACCGCCGGCTCCAGCGCCATCGTCAGATCCTCTCCGCCGCGCCTTGCTTGTTCCAGTCGATAACGCCTTTTTTCCAGATGTACCAGTAACCGGCCAGCACAATGCCGATGTACACCAGCATCTCCCAGAAGCCGAACATCTTGAGCTCTTTAAGGAGAATCGCCCACGGATACAGAAAGACCGCTTCGACGTCGAAAAGGATGAACAACATGGCTACCAGGTAGAACTTCACCGAGAACCGCTGGCGAGCGTCACCCACCGGCTGCATGCCGCATTCATACTGCGACATCTTTACTTTGTTGAACTTATGTTGGCCGATAAACCAGGAAAGAGTCACCATCGCCGTGGCCAGCCCTCCGGCCAGAACGACGTGGATCAGCAGCGGCAGATATCGTGCGAAATAAGAATCCGGCATGATTGCGCTAACACTTCACATTCGCCGTGCTACTGAGGCGGGTAACTCATTGAGTTTATTTTCCGTTCGGCATCATGTCAACCAACCGCCGCGTAGGATTCATGCAGCTTTCATCACGCAGTTGAAAACCTCTCGCCGGTTTGCCTACCACGAAAATCAAGCCTGCGAAAATTCAGCGCGAGTGCGTCCCGCCGCCGACAAAATGCACGATTTCCAGTCGGTCGGCCTCGTGTAATTGCGTCTCGGGCCACTGTGCACGGGGCACAATTTCGCGGTTGAGCTCAACCGCCACCCGGTCACCCTTCATTCCCATGTTCTCGATGAACTGGGCCAGCGTTATCGCCTCAGGAGCGTCCTTCGCTTCACCATTCACAAACAATTGCATGTCAGAAATGTATCGCATCAACGACGTGGAACAAATTAGCGGGTGCCCGCGTATTCCACAGAGACATGTCGAGCTACGCCATCGAGAGACCGACGCAGCAACGCCGCAGGAAGGCCATCGGCATTAGCTTGCTGGCTGCTTACATCCTGATATACGCAGCGACTTTGCTCGCAATGGTCCGCTTCGGAAAGTTCGACGCATCAGATTCGCTGGGCGTGTTCGCTGTACTGGGCGTCGGATTCTCTTTCGCAGCGTGGCTCCTCACGATTGGCGTCAAGCCCCTGCCGTACCGGGTGCTTGAGCCCCGAAAAGAATCGGTAGCGCTTCTGGCGTACCTTGTGCTCTTAGCACTTTTTATTGCCTACGGATTTTCCGTCATCCATCGCGCAATTCCGGGCGAACCGGCCGACTCGATTGCCATACTCATTGCCAAACTGACGGCGTTTGTAGTCATCCCCGCGTGCATCATGATGTCCCGCTTCGGCTACAAGCTTCGAGACCTCGCGCCACTGTCACTGACGACCAGTCACTTACTCGTAGTCCTGGGAATGTCGCTCGTGTTGTTGATCTTTCAGTCCGTAGCAGGAAGAGGGTTGCGCGACATCGCAGACGCGCATGTTCCCGGCGACAAACTACTGCTCGGCATACCACTCGTATTCCTTTGGTTGGTGTTCGAAGTCGGCGTGGTTGAAGAGTTCTTCTTTCGCGTTCTGCTGCAATCGCGCCTCTCCGCGGTATTGCGTTCCGAGTTGGGCGGGATCGTTTTGATGTCGCTCATTTTTGGATTGGTCCACGCACCCGGTCTTTATCTACGCACCAGCGCCACCCAGGAGGGCTTATCGGCGCATCCGTCGCTTCTGATGGCGATTGGGTATTCAATCGTCATCACCTCCGTCGCCGGATTCTTTCTCGGGGTTCTGTGGGCGCGAACCCGTAATTTCCTCGTTTTGGTCCTCGTTCATGCCGCTACGGACCTGCTCCCCAACACGCTTCCCACGCTTCGTGCTTTCCACATCCTGAAATAAGTCCCGCTGATTTGCCGCTCCGATTTGCTCCGCCACGCATCTGATTAAAAATTGCCCGCCACGAGACAATCGTCCGCACGACCACGAATGGGTTGACGTCACTGAGGTTTTCGACAAAGATTTTCCCGCACAACGGCGCACAGTCCGTTTTGCGTTGAGGAGACTTGGCAGCCACAGCACAACCGGTCAGCGGAATCACTGTATCGCGCCCGCAAACCAGCCCCTGGATGATTGCGGTAGCGGTGATGCTCGCCACATTTATGGAGGTGCTCGACACCTCGATCGCTGCGGTGGCCTTGCCTTACATCGCCGGGAGTGTCTCGGCTACGAACGATGAAGCCACGTGGGTGCTGACCAGCTACCTGGTTGCAAACGCCATTGTGCTGCCGGCTTCAGGATGGTTTTCCATCAAGTTCGGACGCAAGCGCTTCCTCATTACCTGCATCGCCATCTTCACCGTTTCGTCCTTCTTCTGCGGCGCGGCGACCAGCTTGGGCCTCATCTTGTTAGCCCGCGCCCTTCAAGGAGCCGGCGGCGGTGCGCTGCAGCCGTTGTCACAGGCCATCCTGCTGGAAAGCTTTCCGCCGGAAAAGCGTGGACTCGCGATGTCGGTCTTCGCCTTGGGTGTAGTCGTCGCCCCTGTATTGGGCCCGACCCTGGGCGGCTGGCTAACCGAAACCTACTCGTGGCGCTGGGCGTTTTACATCAACATTCCCGTCGGTATCTTCGCTGTGATGATGATCGCCCGCTTTGTCGAAGACCCTCCCTATATCAAGAACGCGAAGGCAGGAAAGTTCGATGGTGTCGGCCTCGGTCTGCTGGCCGTTTGGCTCGGCGCCCTGCAAATCGTTCTCGATAAGGGGCAAGAAGACGACTGGTTCGGAGCGGTCTGGATCCGTTGGGCGGTCGTCATCCTGGTGGTGGCGTTCGTTTTGTTCCTGGTCCGCGAGTTTACCCACGATAAGCCCCTGGTGAGGCTGTCTGTATTCAAGAACCGAAACTTCGCTGTGGGGTGCATACTCATCTTCCTTTTCGGGGCGGTAGTGTACGCGTTAGTCACGTTGCTGCCTCTGTTCTTCCAGGAACTCCTCGGCTATACGGCCCTCGCGGCAGGATTGGCGGTGAGCCCTCGCGGCCTCGGCTCGCTCTTCTTTATGCCCATGATCGGCATTCTCACCGACCGCTTTGACAACCGCTTCCTTGTCTGCGCCGGCTTCATCTTTACAGCGCTTTGCAGCTTCGCGCTGGGCAGGGCCGATCTAGGTATCTCCCAATGGTCGCTGCTTTGGCCAATCGTCTTCAGCGGAGCATCCATGAGCCTGATCTTCGTGCCCCTTGCCGCCACCACCATGGGCACTCTGCCGAACGAAGAAATCGGCAACGCCAGCGGACTCTACAACCTGATGCGCAACGTAGGCGGCAGCATCGGAATCGCCGTCGTGAACACCTTGCTGGTCCGCCACGAGCAAGTACATCGCAGCTATATGGTGCATTCCATCAACGCCGTGAGTCACACTTTTCAGGACCAATACCAGGCGCTCACGGCTTTTCTTGCACAACATACCAACGCCGAAACCGCCGGACTGCAGGCCTACAAGATGTTCGAGCGTTCGCTCGATCAGCAAGCTGCCTTGTTGTCCTATGTGGACGACTTTCGCTATCTCGCTTTCCTGTGTCTGCTATGCGCGCCAATCGCTTTTGCTATGAAACGGGTACGCGGGCGGGGTAGAAGTTCCGCCGCTCATTAATGGCTGCACCATTTCCATAGCACCGATATTTCAAGTGAGGGGAGCCCATGACCGCCGAACAGTTTCGTAAGTTCGTGCTGAGTTTCTCCGAGAGCGAAGAGAGCGCTCACCAGCACCATCCCGACTTCCGCGTGCGCGGCAAGATCTTCGCCACGCTGGGCTATCCCGATGACACCTGGGCCATGGTGAAGCTCACTCCGGAGCAACAGGCGGAATTCGTTCACGACTACCCCGAAGTATTCCGGCCCGCGAACGGAGCCTGGGGTCGCCAAGGCTCAACCATCGTTTGCCTTCCCAAGGCACGCAAGGCGCTGTTACAACCGGCAGTCGAAGCCGCATGGCGAAATGCAGTCGCTGCGTCGATCGCGCGAAGGAAGAAGCCGTCCCGCTAACGCTACGACGCACTCACAAGCGGCCCAATCTCAAAGCTCGACGTAATCTGAAATGCCGGGCTGAGCGAACGGTACACCGGACAACTCTGGGCATAGACTCCATGGACGCGCTCCACCGTTTCACGCACCGCTTCTGGTTCTTCAGCCTGCAGGTTGTGAGTAACGTGTACGCGTTTGATGACCAGCACTCCGCCTTCGTTTTCCACTTCGCCTCGAACTTCGCAGCTCAATCGGCCATCGCGGGCATTGATTTTGCGCGCATCCAGCGCGCCGGCAAATGTGCCGAGCATTCAACCGCCCAGCGCAGCAATCACGTAGTCGATGGTCGCCGCATGTGGCTCGGGCAAGCGGCTCTCGTCGATGCCGTAATGTTTTGCAATGCCGCCATGTACGCTGAACATCACCGGCTGCGGCTCGCCGGGGAGAATCGCCTTACGCAGCGGACCCTTGATGCGCTCAATATGCACGTTCGACACATACGCCACTTCGGCCATAATCTCTCCTTCTTCGGCCATGATATCGGAAGATATCGTGCTTCCGGCTCTCCCACGAACCCCTTCATCGCAGTGCTATAATCAGTGCTTGCCCAGCACGTCCGTGCCCCTCCGAGGCGGACGTATTCTCATGCTTGCAATGCGGCGCGATGGGCATCCTGTAATCATCTACCTTACGAGGTCTGTTTATGTCCGGCCATTCCAAATGGGCGACAATTAAGCACAAGAAGGGCGCACTCGACGCCAAGCGCGGCAAGATATTTACCCGCCTGATTCGAGAAATCAGCATGGCAGCCAAGAACGGCGGCGACGTCGATATGAACCCGCGCCTCCGCACCGCGGTTGCAGCGGCCAAGGCTGAGAACATGCCCGCCGAAAACATCAAGCGCGCCATCCAGCGCGGGACCGGCGAGCTGCCCGGCGTCAACTACGAAGAAATCACCTTCGAGGGCTACGGCCCGGGCGGCGTGGCGATCCTGGTGGAAGTCTCCACCGACAATCGCAACCGCACCGTCAGCGAAATACGCCATGCGTTCTCCAAGAACGGCGGGAACCTTGGTGCAGCCGGATCGGTCGCCTACATGTTCCACAAGAAGGGCGACATCGTCATTCCCAAGGCCGCAGCCAAGGAAGACGACTTGATGAACATCGTGCTCGAGACCGGAGCCGAAGACTTGGTGGACGATGGCGAGAACTGGGAAATCATCACCGAACCCGCATCGTACGAGACGGTTCTCGAAGCAGTGAAGAAAGCCGGCATCACTCCTGAAGTCGCCGAGATCGGCATGATCCCGCAGACCTACACCAAGCTCGAAGGCCAGCAGGCGAACACGATGATCCGCTTGCTCGAAGCCCTCGAAGATTCCGACGACGTGCAGCACGTGTACTCCAACTTCGATATCGACCAGAAGCAACTGGAAGAGGTCGCGGGGTAGGCAGGGTAGCGGGGCGCTTTTGCTCCTCTGCGGCGTTGGCCAGTTTTTGGTAGAGCGGCGCTTTAGCGCCGCGTCAAGTTCCTCACCTATAATCTCGGGGCTTCAGCCCCTTCATCGGCCGCTCTTCGGGGCGGCCGAAATTTTTTCCGCGCACTCCGCGGCGCCACGAATGGCTCCTGCCCGGCCGGGTGAATTGATGAGCGCGGTTTGGAATTCAACCGCCGCGAGTTCGGGTTGGTTCTGTTCCAGCAACAGGTAGCCGAGTTGTTCGCGGGCCGGGAGAATGGGGCCCGGAGTAACCGGCAGTTTCTCGACTGAGTCTTCAACCTCGGCGGCTTCCCGAAGTTGGACCAGAGCGTCCTGCTTCATGCCTTGGGACTCTGCAGACCAAGCCTGTACTTCTCGTTCCAGGATCCCAACCTGGGTTGCCCAATAGTCGCCACCGTCGTCTTGCAGCTGCTTGTGAATCTGATTCAGAGTTTCAATTGCCGCGGCGGCTTCCTTTGGGTGGCCACTACGGGCCAACCCAACGCCGCGTGCCCAAACCGCAATCGCAAGCACATGGGGCGGCGCGCTCGTGGGAGGAATGATGCTGGCTGCTTCCTCCCATCGCCCCCGCTCTACTGCATAGCGGATCGGCATCGCAACCGCCGCGTAGCCGACCTTAAGGGTACCGGTATTCAGCTTCGGCATGGCTTTGAGTTGTTCAATTACGACCGCCGCATCCCTATCCCGCCCGCTCTGCAGATAGGCGTAAACCAGGTAGTCCATGGCATGCAGTTCTTCTTCGATGTCGCCTGCCTTGCGCGCCGCCATACTGGCTGCCAAATTGGCTGCTATCGAGTCGTCCCACAGACCCAGCCGGGTGAAAATGTGACTCGGCATGTGCAAAGCATGAGGCGCCGAAGGGGCTATCTGCGCATACGCTCGTGCTGCAGACAGACCTCGAGCGGCTAGTTCAGCGTTGTCATAGGCGTGAATCAGGTAGTGCGGTATTCCAGGATGTTCCGGGTAAACCGCGTAGAGCGGTTCCAGCAGGCCGGCTGCTTTCTTTTGTCTGGCGTGCGTTTTGTCCGACGGCGGCGCATTGGCCAGCAGCGCCAGTGCGTAGAACACCTGGGACTCAACATCGTTGGGGTTGGCAGCAGCCAGAGCAGCCATCGCTTGCTCATAATCTAACGCACGGTTCGCGTAAGAGGATGTGGCCGTATCCTGGAACACCTTGGACGCCGCCTGAATGAACCCTTGCTCGCGCTCGGTCTTCGCTCCCAGGCGCTGGGCCTGCTCGATTTCCTGTTGGGCATTTGAGCCAGGCGCGATGGGTGGCTCCCAGAGTTGGTGGTAGTAGCTCATCGCGATACCCCAATGCGCCATCGCACACTGGGGATCTTGCTGTAAAACATGGCGGAAAGCGTCTTCTGCTGCGACGTATGCGAATGAGTGCAGCAGAGCGACAGCGCGATTGAATTCATTCTGCGCTTCGACTGTGCACGAGATCGGAAACGAAACCGCGCCCAGCTTCTCGGGTACCGGATGAACATGTGCTTCCTGGGCGACCAACGTAGCCGGCATCCAGGTCGCAAGAGCGACCAGACACATTCGCAATTCGGACAACATGAAAATTTTCATCTGTGCGGGACGATTGTGGCGATCAAGTTTAACCCGAATGGGGTCGCAGGGTAGGCAGGGTAGCGGGGCGCTTTTGCTCCTCTGCGGCGTTGGCCAGTTTTTGGTAGAGCGGCGCTTTAGCGCCGCGTCAAGCGCCTCACCTCGGGGCTTCAGCCCCGCATCGGCCGCTCTTCGGGGCGGCCGTCGTGTTCTCGCGTGCGCAATCCGTGCGGGCTACTTCGTTTTCACAAGTGAATCCACTACCGCACGGAAATCTGCATTGGTCATCAAGTCCTTGAAGGAATCATCCGTTCGCGGATCCGGCATTTGCTCCCCTTGCAGAACATTGGCCTGGTACTGGAAAGCCTTCTTCAGGTTTTCCGCCGCCTTCGGCTCGTCCTTCATTTCTGCATAAGCGCATGCGATGTTGTAATAAAACAACGGATACGTCGCGTCCTTGCTGAGCCCGTACCGAAAGGTCTCCATCGCTTTCGGTAGGTCGCCTGTGATTCCGTACGACATTCCTAGGTTGTCGACCAGCACGTACCAAAGTGGTTTGCCCAATGCAGGACTCGTCTTCTCCATCTCAAGTGCTTGCGAGTAAGGAGCGATTGCGCGTTGGTAATCACCCTTCAAGAAAAAGCGGCTGCCTTGCTGGAACAGATCCAATGGCTGGGCCTGCTGCCCGACGCAAGTGCAGACAAACAACACCAGGGCAGGGAAGACAACAAGACACGTTCTTGGATTTGTCATGATGCCGCCCAGCCTAGCACACCTATAGTTCTCGCCTCGATAATCCGGTGTGCGTACCAGCCGCCGGTTGTCCCTAGTCCGCTCCCTCTCGGGCGGCGAGTCCGGAGCGCGGGCGATACAATAAACCTCACATGATCTCCCGCCGACTCCTGCTCTCGTGCTTTGTGTGTGTGCTCACGTGCGTCGCCTGCACCAAACAGAATTCGGAAACCCAGACCGCCAAACCCAACGAAGCCGCGCCCGTGACAGCAGTCGCCGCTGCTGCACCGACACCCGTTTCCGCCGAAGTTCCTCCAACGACCTCCGGCCCCGTATCCCACGTCAACTCCACTCGAGCCTTTCAGTACGTGAAAGAGTACGTCTCCATCGGCTCCCGCAAGCCGGGAAGTCCCGGTCACGCGAAAGCCGAGCAATTCATCCTCTCCCACCTCTCGGGCGACAACGTCGAAGTTGATTCATTCACTGCCAACACTCCAGTAGGGAAGTTTCCCGGCAAGAACATCATTGCCAAGTTTCCCGGCAAGAAAGACGGCATCATCGTCATTGCCGGCCACTACGAAACGAACTATCCGTTACCCAACGCGTTCGTCGGGGCGAACGACGGCGGCTCGACCACCGGCCTGTTGCTCGAATTGGCCAATCAATTTCGCGGCAAACAGCTCGATGGCTACAGCGTCTGGCTGCTGTGGGACGACGACGAAGAAGCGTTCGTGAAGTGGACCGATGCTGACAGCGTATACGGAACTAAGCATTTGGCGCAGAAGTGGCAGCAGGACGGTACTGCCAAGAAAATCAAGGCATTCCTCCTGCTCGACATGATCGGCGATGCCGACCTCGACATCCAGCGCGACACCAACTCAACCGTTTGGCTGACCAACCTGGTTTATCAGGCGGCCGCCACGTTGGGCTACCAGTCGCATTTCTACCAGCAAACGACGGCCCTCGAGGATGACCACATTCCTTTCGCCAAAATCGGCGTGCCGGTCGTGGACATCATCGATATCGACTACGGCTACATGAACTCCTACCACCACACCACGCAAGACACGATGGACAAGCTGAGTCCCAAGTCGCTCCAGATCGTAGGGGACGTCGTTCTCCAGACGATTCAGTTAGTCAATCAGCGGTAGCCGGAAGCGCCAGTCGATCACCCAGCACTGCGTCGCCGATTGAGTTAATCAACCAGCACCAGGTGGAGGTCTGTGTGAGAACTACCGTTTGGATCGCTAGGGTGGGGCAACTGGCAAGAGAACAGCCCCGCAGGCGCGGGGACATGATAGCCCAGCACGTAGCCGAAGGCGGAGTGCTGGGTACGCGCGGGAAAAATACGGAGTCCCCCCGACGCAATTCCCAATTTGGGCCACGCTGGTTACT
Source organism: uncultured Acidobacteriaceae bacterium (assembly GCA_963749635.1). GTDB lineage: Bacteria > Acidobacteriota > Terriglobia > Terriglobales > Acidobacteriaceae > DASRAA01. The sequence continues at coordinate 89,457 of CAVVNW010000001.1, read as the reverse complement.
TTAGTTTCCCCCGGGTGCTTTTTCTCGTTCCGCTTCCACTTGGCGCCGTGTACAACTGGATTGTAGGCAGGGGATTTGTGTGCCTGCACTCCGCGTTCAGCACGCGGCGGTAGCGCTCTTTGACAATTCCAGCCCGCGAAGCGGTGCCATTAGGCGACTTTAACCCCAGTATGGTTTGTATGACTTGTATGACAAGTATGGCAACATTATCCGCAAAATATGCCAAAGTTCCGTAGCTAAGTCCTACTGGCAGAGATGGATACGTTTAACCACCTTTGTAATCAATGGGTTGCGAACAATTTCCGGCCAACCCACTGATTCCAAAGGACCGTGATGTTTTTCTTTAATAATTACGGTTTCACGCCAATATAGATCTTCATCTGGATGCTATTGGGGTTCGACATGTCGTCGTAAACCTCGAAGTCTGCCAGGTAGGCGCGGGCCGGGTTGCCCGGTTCGTGGAAGTACGCCCAGATTTCCTTCCAGAGGTTGGGAACGACTTGGGGCGCAGGTCCGTGGGCGGACGTGAACTCCACATATTTACCTGCAGGGACGCTTACCCGGACCATTCCTGCCGGCGTTTTCGTCCCCGGCTTCACCCTCGCACCCAGAATGTAGGTGTAATCCCCGTTCCAGTCGCTGGCGTACTTGGTGTACACGGCGACGACCGACTGATCGAGCCGGGAGGGTATCTGGTCGAGCACACCTTGCATATAGAGCCGCTGCCATTGTTGCGGGATGGCGCCACCGGATGTCGCTTCCTGCGCATTGTTGGTGCGCACTTCGATGCCGATTACGTCGAAAGCAGTCTGCTCGGTTGGCTTCGGTTTCATCGCGTCTTCCGCCTCAAGAGAAATTGCCGTGAGTGCGAAAACGACCATCAGCGCTAACGCCGGTGCAATGGTCGAGTGGGAGTTCGGGTTCATGATCACCGCCGAGTTTACCCAGTTCTTCGCGGCTCTGACAACTCCTGCGCAGTTTGATAGTCTCATCGTCAACTCGGTCCGCTTGAGCCACTCTCATTTCTGGAGACAATCGATTGAAGATCAGGGGTCTATTCATTTGTGCGCTTAGTCTGCTGTTCACCTTCCCGTTAATGGCACAACTCGACCAAACCAACCGGCAACTGGCGCATGAAATCCTGAAGGAGCTCATCGAGATCAATACCACTGATTCGGTGGGCAACGTCTCCACGGCCTCAGAAGCGATGGCCAACCGGCTGCGCTCAGCGGGGTACACAGATAGCGACATCTTCATCGGCGGCCCCAATGACCGTAAGAAGAACCTGGTGGTCCGGTTGCGTGGAACGGGCGCGAAGAAGCCGGTGTTGATGATTGGCCATCTGGACGTGGTGGAAGCGCACCGCGAAGACTGGACCAGCGACCCGTTTCAGCTGGTCGAGAAGGACGGATATTTCTACGCCCGCGGCACCGAGGACATGAAAGCTTCGGACGCCATCTACGTACTCACGATGATGCGCCTGAAGCAGGAGGGCTACAAACCTGACCGCGACATCATCCTGGCTCTCACGGCTGATGAAGAGGGCGGGAAGTCGAACGGAGTGGATTGGCTGCTCAAGAACCATCGCGAGCTGGTGGATGCGGAATTTGCGCTCAATGCCGACGCCGGGGGCGTGGTGACCGAGAAGGGCAAACCGTTCGTGGTCGCGATGGGCGCCAGCGAAAAGCTGTACGCCGATTACGAACTGGAAGTGACCAATCCCGGCGGACACAGCTCTCTGCCAAGACCCGAGAATGCGATCTACGGGCTGTCGGATGCGCTGGTGAAGCTGCAGCATTACAAGTTCCCCTTCGAGCTAAACGACGTGACGCGCGAGTTTTTCGCCCAGACCTCGAAGGTGCAAACCGGACAAACTGCCGCCGACATGCTCGCCGTTACCAAGACGCCTCCGGACCAGGCGGCCATCGATCGCCTTTCCAAGGACCCGTTTTACAACTCGACCATGCACACGACGTGCGTGGCCACGCGCCTCGCAGCTGGACACGCGAACAACGCGCTGCCGCAACGGGCCACCGCCAACGTGAATTGCCGCATATTGCCGGGCCACTCGCGCGACGAGGTTCGGAATGACCTGATCGCCGTGATTGGCGACCCGAAGGTTTCGGTCACCTACGTCAATAACGGCATGAAATTAATCAAAGGCGAGAGCGTGATAAATGCGTTGGGGCCGGTGAAGCTCATGCCGGAGGTGATGGATCCGCTGCAAAAGATCTCGGGAGAGATGTGGCCGGGCGCGCCGGTGGTGCCGACGATGGGGACTGGAGCTTCCGACGGCGTATACACGAACCCGGCGGGCATTCCGACGTTCGGAGTCTGCGGCTTGGCCATTGACGTCGATGATGACCGCTCGCACGGCCGCGACGAGCGTTTGCCGATCGAGTCGTATTACAACGGAGCAGTTTTCTACTATCGATACGTGAAGGCCGTGGCCGGCGGGAAGTAGACGAGCTCTTTAGGTTGCAGGACTGGACGGTCGGCCCTCAACCAGTTTGCCGTACATCGAGGTGTAATGTAGACCGATTTCGCCACAGGTGTGCTGCTCCACCGAATACACGACGCAGGAATCGAAGGGACGCGAGTAAACGTGCAGGCTCACCGCTCGCTGGCCGAACTCGCGAGAATTACGCACGTCGTGAACCGGATTCAGCGGGTCGACGGCAACCGGGTTAGCCGAGTTGATTTCCACCACGTCGGTTGGGATGATGTCGCAGTGTTGACCAGCCAGATCTTCCTCGAGGACGCGGTAGTTGTGCACCGCCAACCGGCCCATGGCGGCCGCCATCCAGCAGTTTTGGCCTTTGTGGTTATGGATAGACGAGCTCATGCCGACCTCCCAACAGATGGCCAGCAGTTCGTATAAGTCGGTCTTGTCGATGAGGTTGCGGGTGTAATGCTGCGAGTTCCACACCAGGAAGGGCTGGAGCGACCCTTCATCAACCGGATTAGCGCGCAGAACCTCCAGAGGGGCTTGGACGGCCAGAAAATCGCGCTCCTGGAGTTTTTGCAAATTGTTTACAAGCTCCTGAATTGAGACTTTGCGCACATCTGTCGCAGTGGTTTGGATCGTGTCCAATGCGTCCCTCCCTGTTTAGGACCGTTGATTATGCTGCGCCAACCGCCCCGCGCATGATGGCATAGCGGAAACAGCGGTGTAAAGCGCTGCACATGGCGGCCTGAAAGGAAGATGGCTCCGGTATACAAGGCGGAATAACGCCGCAACTTACAGACCAGTCGGGGTTTGAACGTGTAGGTAGGACGGGTTGAATTTGTGTCGGGGAAGAACGAACTTCGTTTGACATTCGGGATTGGGCATATAATGAGCCCAACGAAGTGGCTCTTCAGCGACCGGAGCTTCCGTGCAAGCGCAAGAGCGACGCGGGTCGGAAGTGGGTCGCCTGCCGCGAGATGACAGCCGATTAGGTGAGGATGCGCTCCGGAACGGGGGTTCCCATGAAGGCACGCGCTGGTTCTGCTTCAATCGCATGGCTGCTTTGCTTCTGTCTAACCGCGCCTGCCATGGCCCAGTCTGGTGCTCAGACACCGACAACAGCGACTCCTCCGGCAGTCACTGATTCGACGAGCAACCCGAACCCAACTGCTGACTCGACAACGCCTTCCCCTTCCGACAGCACTGCCGCTGACAATCCCGCCACGCCTCCAGGCGTGAAACCAGGCAGCAAGAACGACGTGGACGCTATCGGCACGCGCAAGGTTGGCGGCCGCGGCTTAGGCGACTGGTACTCGACAGACACCGAAATCAAGATGGGTAAGCAGTACGCCATGATGGTCGAACAAACGGCCAAGATGATACAGGATCCGGTGATCAACGAGTATGTGAACCGAATCGGTCAGAACCTGGTGCGCAACTCCGACGCCAAGGTGCCGTTCACCATCAAGGTCATCGACTCCGACGAAATCAACGCCTTCGCGCTGCCGGGTGGTTTCTTCTACGTGAATAGCGGATTGATTCTGGCGGCCGACGAAGAAGCGGAACTTGCGGGCGTTATGGCGCACGAGATTGCCCACGTTGCGGCCCGCCATGCCATGCAGCAAATGACGCGCATGCAATATGCCAGCCTGGCAACGATTCCGCTGATGTTCGTGGGCAGCTGGGGGATCTACGAAGCGGCGAGCCTGGCCATCAACCTGGCGCTGCCCATCACGTTCCTGAAGTTCTCGCGCAACTTCGAGAGTGAGGCCGACTATCTTGGCCTGCAGTACATGTACAAGGCGGGCTACGATCCGCAGGCGTTTGTGTCGTTCTTCGAGAAGATAGAAGCGAAGGACAAGCAGAAGCCGGGAACGCTGGCGCGGGCGTTTGCGTCGCATCCGCCGACCCCGGACCGGATCGAAAAGGCGCAGGCAGAGATTAAGCGAATTCTGCCGGCCGAGCCCCAGTATGTGGTCACCACGTCAGAGTTCGACTCCATAAAGGCGCGCCTTGCGTCGCTGCAAAACCGCAAGAAGGTGATGCCAAACGCCGATCCCAACAAGCCAACGTTGCGGCGCACTACGGCGGATAGCAATCCGAATGGGACGACGCAGCAGCCAGCAGATGACCGTCCGACTCTGTCGCGGCGTGACGACTGAACTGAATTCTGCGAACAAAGCAAACCGGCGGCCCAGGCCGCCGGTTTTGCCTGCCCTCGATGTTCCTCAATCACAAGATGGCCAGTTCCGATTCACGCCACCCGGCGGGGTTCGGTAGCGACGGCAGGCCGACTCGCTGAGTTCCGCGTGTTCCGCACGACCTTCATCTGGCTCCAGTCGTAAGGAAACTCCTGTCCGCAATCCAGACACACTACGTAGGTTCCGGTGGTCGCGGCCGCCGCGCTACTACGCCGCAGGGCGCCACGAACGGTGATCGGGAAGCTCAGCTTTTTGTGGGTACAACCGAACAGCACATTGAGCAAACTCATATCTCGCCTCCATGCCGCTTTGCTGCAAGTTGACGAAATGGCATGAGCGCGAACCAACATGACCAGGCTCAGCGCAGGTGCCGTTAGCTGGCTATGCAAACCCAGCGTTAGTTAGTTAGATTCGATCGCAAAGGGGAAAGGTGCTCGGGGATGGAAAAAGAAGTGCCAAGATGGTACCGGCGGGGCGCCAGCACCAATTCGAACAATCTCTCCCGTATTCGACTACTTGGAAGTGCCGGGAGCGTGCTTCGCGGCCTCGCCCGACTGGTGGCCCTTGCACTTGTTGACGATAGCGCTTCGCAGCCGACCCCTGAGATCGTCCGGCAATTCATAAAGATGCGATTCGCGGTAGATCTCGATCGTCATCTTGGTGGTATTGCAGACGACATAACAGTTATGGCACCACTGCAAGTGGTCTTCCAGTTCGGCCTTTGTCTGGGCATCCATCGCCCCGTCAAGGTAGTCGGTTAGCTCTTTAAGGAATTCAGAGCAGGTCACTGTTTACCATCTCCACCCACACGATTTTTGAAGTACTTACTCAAGCGTTCGCGCAGTTGTAACCGGGCGCGAAGCAGACGTGACTTCACGGCCGGAATACTCAAATCCAAGGCGTCGGCAGTCTCTTCGGTGGAGAGACCCTCGACATCGCGCAGCACAAAAACCGTGCGAAAACTCGGCGGCAGCCCCTGGATTGTCTTGCTTAAAATTTCTTTGAGCTCGCCTTGACTATATAACTGTTCCGGATTCGGAGACCAGTCCGCGACCTCGCGGGGCATGGAATCCTCTTCCGTTTTGATGTCCTCATCCAGCGACACCATTCGCTCGGGACGACGCCGCCGAAGGCGCATAAGCGCCTCGTTGACCGCGATGCGCACCAGCCAGGTATAAAACTTGGACTGCTCCTGGAAATTCGCCAGGTTCTGGTACGCCTTTAAAAACGCGTCCTGCACCACGTCTTCCGCATCCTCGCGGTTTTGCGTGATGTGTTGAGCGATACGAAACACATTGCGGTCGTAGCGGCGAACCAATTCTTCAAACGCACTAATGTCGCCAGCTTTGGCCGCGTGAACCAGTCGCAGCTCATCGCCTGCTGGTTCTTCCACTTTTTGTTGGATGGTAGCCATGTGTTTGCAGATTCAGGATTTTAACGCACGTTTACTCTTCGGCTCTGGAATATTATACAGACCGTTGCGCGGTTGCTTGTGCCGAGGGCTGCCCCAAAAGTGCCGCAGGGTATCGAACTAAATAATGGATCTGTCGGAGTAGCGAACCGGCAACGCGGGTTAAACTGAATCACCGATGTTTGTACCCAGACTTACCGCGACCACGCTGGCCGCTCTTTTGCTGCTGCAAGGTAGTGGATTACCGGCCCAAACCTCTTCGTCCGCACAGAATTCGTCGTCGAGCACGACTTCGTCAGCCAACAAAACCCCCCCGAAAAAGAAGAGCTCGTCGGCGGCAACCAGTCAGAAGAAGTCGACGGCGAAAAAGGGCCATGCGCCCAGGAAGAAGTCCACTGCGGCACGAACGATCAACCTGCATAAGACTTTCGTGGCCTCGAGCGATCTTCGGCCGATGGCACGCCAGTTGATCGAATATCGTACACCCGCTGCCTATGCAGGAGTCGAAGGTTACGCGACGAAACACGCCGGAACCGAACCCGGAGCGTTAGCTTGGTTTGCCAGCGGCTACGCGCATTACCTGGACGCGCAATACCCGGCCGCTATCACTGAACTGCAGAAATCGCAGTCGTATATCGGCGAGTTGAAGGACTACACCTCGTACTTTATCGGCAACTCGTATGTCCTCAGCAACAGTCCTGAGTCATCGCTGACTTACTTGCGTGACTTTGGCACGCGCTATCCCGATTCGGTCTATGCGAATGATGCGATGCTCGCATATGCCCGGGCTCTGTTAGCGACGAACCGCTCAGCCGAGGCGGTGCAGGTGCTGTCCCATCGCACGGGCGGTGGTGCGGAGGCGGAATACTTGCTGGGTAAGGCGTACGTCCAGCACGGACAGGGCCGCTCCGGCGCCGAGGTCTTGCAGCTCGTCTATTACAACTATCCGACCAGCCCACAAGCGGACGCGGCAGAAAGCGACCTGAAGAAAATCCCCGAGGCGGCACTGTTGCCTGCAGCGACGTTTGCCGAACGCCGGCATCGCGCAGACGGCTTATACAAGGGCCGCCGCTGGGCTCCTGCCGCGGAGGAATATAAGGCGATGGTGCCGATCGCGCCGGCCGCAGAGCAGTCGCAGGTGAACATCCAGTTGGCCAATGCGCTGATGAAACTAGGCGACAACCGCCAAGCAAAAGAAGTGCTTGCCCGCATACCGGATGACGCCAGCGAGGCCAGTGCCGAGAAGTGGTACCAGAGCGCAGAGATTGCTCGCAATACTGACGATGACGCGCAGCTTACAACAATCCTTCAGCACATGCGAGCGACAACCCCCAATTCGCCATGGTTGGAGTCGGCCTTGTTTACGGCTGGCAACATGTACCTGCTGCGGCAGGATTATGACCGCGCGATCGATTACTACAAGGAGATTCACGACCGCTTTCCTGATAGCAGCAAAGCGTCCTATGCGCATTGGAAATGCGCGTGGCTGATCTATCGCCAGAATCGCCCCGACCAAGCGAAGAAGTATTTCGACCAGCAGATTGAGTTTTATCCGGCGTCGAACGAAGTGCCTAACGCAATCTATTGGCGGGGCCGCATGGCCGAGGACGAACACAGCTACGGATTGGCTCGCGCCTACTATTTGAAGCTGACCGACCGGTATCGCAATTATTACTACGGTGTGGCTGCGCGTAAGCGATTGGCAACAATGCCCGACGCGCCCGTTGTTACGGTCGCCAGCCTGCAAACGATTCCCGGACTCACGAAGATCGAGCCGGAGTCGCTCGAAACCTCGCCACCAACCGACGATCTGCATTACAACCGCGCTCGGCTGCTGGAGAACGCCGGAGCAGTCGATCTCGCGGTGCGTGAATTGCAAGCCGGGACAACGTCAGGGCCGTCGTGGGAGATGGTGGAAGTTGCGCGCATGTACACCGATGCCGGGGAGTACTACCGCGCATTGCAAGCCCTGAAGCATGCCATCAACGGTTACTTTGCCATGGACCTGAACGCCCTGCCGCAGCCCTACTGGGAAGGTTTGTTCCCGCGGCCGTATTGGGATGCACTGCGTCGTTATTCTGATGAAAACGGGCTCGACCCGTACCTGGTCGCGTCGTTGATCCGGCAGGAGTCGGAGTTCAATCCAGGTGTTGTATCGCACGCCAACGCCTATGGGCTCATGCAATTGCTTCCGTCCACCGGTAAAGGAACCGCGAAGCAAGTCGGACTGCACAACTACAAGACCGATTCATTGCTCGATCCCAACATCAACATCGAATTAGGCACGAAATATTTCCGTGAGATGGTCGATCACTTCGGTGGACAGGTGGAATATGCGCTTGCCGCCTACAACGCGGGTTCGTCACGCGTTGAGAGCTGGCGGTCTTCAGGAAGCTATCGTGACATCGAGGAGTTCGTCGAGTCGATCCCGTTCACCGAAACACGCGAGTACGTGCAGGCCATTGTGCGCAACGCCGAGGTGTACAAGCGCGTGTATAAATCTCCGTAGCGCTGCCGCGAGGAGGAACCCGTGCCGGAATATAAGGCCCCCGGTGTGTACACGGAAAATACCGACCCCAATCAGCATCCCATCAGCGGCGTTTCGACAACGGTTACCGCATTCGTCGGATTCACTCAGAGTGGACCCGACGCACCTACGCTGCTGAATAGCTTTGCAGACTACACCTCTATGTTCGGCAGCTCAGCGACGCCGGGCGGATACATGACCCAAGCCGTTCAGGGTTTTTTTGATAACGGTGGCACGCAACTCTATGTCTCGCGCATCAACGGTAACCCGTCGTCGCCTGGCAGCGTGTTAGAGCCTCTCGAGGCCCTCGACGAGATCTCGATCGTTTGCTGCCCTGACGAACACTCCATCGCAGGCATGCCAGCTTCGCTCGTGGCCCATTGCGAGAGAATGCGGTACAGAATTGCAGTTCTGGCCGCACCGCCGGGCAGCGACTTAGAGAACGTTCCTCCGGCAGACGTCCGGTCGGCCTTAGCCGCCTATTACGCACCTTGGGTACTGGTACCCGATCCGTGCAGAGGCGCCGATTTGACGGTCTATCCGGGCGGGCATATTGCGGGCGCCATCGTACGGAACGATCTGGAGCGCGGCGTGTGGAAGGCGCCGGCAAATCTGGCCCTTCTCGGTATCACGGGCCTGGAGCGGCAAATCACAGACGTGCAGCAGGCGACCCTTAGCCAACGAGGCGTGAATGTGCTTCGGAGCTTTCCAGCACAGGGCGTCCTGATCTGGGGTGCGCGTACCACTTCGCAAGATCCCCAATGGAAGTACGTCAACATTCGCCGCTACTTGAATTATCTCGAGCAGTCGATCGATCAAGGCCTGCAGTGGGTAGTCTTTGAAGCCAACGGCGAGTCTCTCTGGTCGCAGGTACGGCAGTCGATCGACAGCTTTTTGCTCAACCAGTTTAAAGCGGGCGCATTAAAGGGCAGCTCGCCCGCAGAAGCCTACTTCGTACGTTGCGATGCCACCACCATGACGCAAGACGACATCGACAAGGGACGCCTCGTGGTCTTGGTCGGCGTAGCCCCGCTGTATCCGGCGGAATTTATCGTGTTCCAGATCGGCGAGTGGACGGCCGATGCCACATGCTAGCGCGGCATTAAGTGAATGGCTTGCGGCGTACCGTCATAGTTCACCAGTTTCTCCGGATTTGACGTGATGCCGCCTCCGACGCCGCGGCCGCTGTCGACTAACACAATTCGAAAGCTCCGCTGGTTGAGCATGCCAGGAAAGCTACCTATGCGCGACCCGATTGACAATGTGTTGGCCAAGTCGTTCCATGTGAACGCAATCGTGGCGTGAATACCCTTTTCGTAATCGTAGGTCGCGCCGTCGTCTTCGTAGAACGTGAAGGCGCCGTCGGCTCCGCGATAGATACGAAGTTCGATCGGTTCAACTGGCTTTTCGCCGGTGTACTGCAACTCTGGACCCATCGGTACGATCGATCCCGCCCGGACGTACAACGGCACCGTCTCAAGCGGCGCTGCGGCAGCAATCGTCTGCCCTCCCTTCAGTGATGCCCCGGTCCACAAGTCAAACCAAATTGTTCCAGCCGGTAAATAAACGCTGCGAGATGTGGCTGCGGTCTCTGTCACAGGATTGACGAGCAGCGCCGGGCCGAACATGAATTCATCGGCGATGTCGAGTGCCTTGCGGTCGGCAGGGAAGTCCATCGCCAGCGCCCGCATCGGCGTGTAGTCCTCGGAAGTCGTCTTCCATGCCAGCGAATAAATGTACGGCAGCAGCCGATAACGCAACTTATCGTAGCTGGACAGGATCTGCTGGGCGCGCGAGCCGTACGACCACAACTCGTTGGCAGGGCGCGCGCCGTGAGTGCGGAAAATTGGGCAGAACGTCCCATATTCAAACCACCGCACATAGATTTCCTGATACGAGGGATCGGCGGGATCGCCGCCCTGAAAGCCGCCAATGTCAGTAGTCCAATACGGCAGGCCCGATAGGGAGTAGTTCAATCCCGCCGGAATCTGTCGCCGCAGCGAGTCGAAGGAAGGCGCGATATCACCCGACCACGAGGCTGCGGCATTCCGTTGTTGCCCGAGAAACGCCGACCGGGTAAGGATGAAGACTCTTTGTTTGTCCGTTGTGGCACGCTGGCCGTCATATACAGCTTGAGTCTCCATGAGCGGATACATGTTGGCGTACCGCGTGCCGTTGCCCAGCGCCGTCTGAGCGCCCTCCAGCATCGGTCCCTGCTCCTCGCCATAGAAATCGAGCGGCTCGGAGGAGTCTAGCCACCAGGCGTCGACACCTTTGTCGAACAGCGAGGTCTTAAGCTGCTGCCAGAATAACGTTCGCGCGTCGGGATTGAAGGTGTCTAAGAGTCGGCTGCCAGGATAATAGCTCGGAATCTGCGTGCGCCCGCCTGTGACGAAGTAGCTATGGCTGAGCATTGCGTCGAAATTAGCGCTGGGAGGCGTGTACAACGGCCACACCGAAATCATGGTGTGGACGTGCATGTCATGCAGTTGGCGGAACATCGCGGGAGGGTCGGGGAAGGCGCTGGTGAACTGGTTCGAGCCCATACGCTCCATCCAGTCGAAATCGAGCACCACGTTATCGAGTGGGATTTTCAACTCACGATATTTCGCCCCGACATCGAGCATCTCCTGCTGCGTATGGTATTGAAAACGCGATTGCCAGAAACCGTACGCCCATAACGGGAGCATTGGTGCTGGGCCTGTCAACTCACGGTAACTTGCGATGATGTGGTCGAAGTCGGGGCCGTAAATGAAATAGTAATCTACGGCGTCGGCTACGTCGGCCCGCAGCGCAAGCTTGGGCTGAAAGTGATTTTCGTATCGGCCGAGAGATGCAGAGTTCCACAGAAGGCCATAGCCACGACTCGAAAGCAGGAAGGGCACTGAAATGTTGGCGTTGTCCTGCATCAGCAGCAGGTCGATGCCGCGCATGTTAAGCAGGCCGGTCTGATGCTGTCCGAGTCCGTAGATGGCTTCATCTTGCGTGAGGTCGAAATAGGCGCTGGCGTGATGCGTGTTCTCGCCATCGACGATAGCCGCTGTCAGCTCCCGAGGAGAGGGTGAAGCTGATTCGCGGGCCAAGACTCTCCCCAGCTTATCGCCGAGGACGACTGCCGATGAATCGCGCTCGACGACGATCCTTACGCTTTTGGTATCGATGACGATGTCGCGATGAGCATCTTCGGTGACGTTGAACTCGACGGGTGGCCAGTTCGTACGGGCAATCCAGGGCTGGGGATGCTGCGCGGAATTCGAGATCCGAAATACCACGTGGATCATGGATGCCGTACACAGGCGCACCTGCAGGGTGCCGCGATGAGTCTGCAACTCGACACCATCGGTAGTTCGAACGTAGCTGATGATCGAATCGGACTTTACCGGCGTCTGCGCCAACAATGGCAAAGCGGTAATCAATGAACACGACAGCGCGACAGCACGAAGAGCGTTCATGCAAGTTGCTTCAAGAACGAACTGGCAGCAACAGTGTACGCGCCGGGAGAATCAGACAGAATTGTCGCGTGAAACGAGCCTGTCTTACGAACTGCTCTTGACGGTTTCGTGGCTCGATTTGGCAAACAGAATTTCCGACACCAGTAGAATCGCGCCAATTACGATGGCGCTGTCAGCCACGTTAAAGTCAGGCCAACTGTAGCTGCCCAGATAGAAGTGCAGAAAGTCCACCACCCGGCCGTCGAGCACCCGGTCCCAGAGATTACCCGCGGCCCCGCCGAGGATCAACGAGAGACCGATGGTCGTAGTGTTGATGATGTGGCTGTTCCGCCAAAGCAATACCGACACGATGATCAGCGCGATGAGCGAAAAGCCAACCAGAGCGCCGATTTTCCACGGAAAAGTAGAATCGGCGAACAGTCCAAACGCAGCCCCGCGGTTCTCCACATGAGTGATGTGAAACAGGCCGGGAATGATGGGCAGGCTCTCATGCAGAGGGATGTAGGTTGCCACCGCCCATTTAGTGAGGCGGTCGAGCACAATGACTGCCGCCGCGATAAGAAAGAAATATTTGCGCATGGAATCGGTTACTGGCTGCGGGTGTTGTACGCCGAAATCGAAAACCTTGAATCGCCTTTCCTGAATCATGCTTATGTTAGACGCTAAGTGACTCCATAAAGAATCGCCTGCGATCACTGCCTGCTTGTGGTTCCCGTAGTGGCTTCGATCTCCGCCAGCACGGCGCTGCAGCGCTCGCACACTGTGGGGTACGATTTATCTTCGCCCACGTGCGTGGAATAGTTCCAGCATCGCTCGCACTTTGCGCCGGGAGCCTTATTGACTGTAATCTGCAACGCCGCGTCGCCATTGGTGGCGGCAGCTCTCTCCAGCACGACATCCGACACGATAAACAAATAACGCAGTTGATCGCGATGGCGCTCCAGCAGCGAGTAGAGTGGCTCTGGCGCCGCCAGGTGTAATTGCGCTTCAAGGCTGCCGCCGATTTGCTTTTCCGTGCGCGCGACTTCCAGAACCTTGAGCGCCTCGTCGCGAACCCCCAGCAGGGACGACCATTCCGCCACCAGTCCCGCAGTATCGAATCCTGGCGGCAGTTCGCCAGTCAAATCGTGCGCTTCCGGGAACAGTGTCAGGTGCACGCTTTCGGGACGATCATCAACCTTGGGAAGAAATTCCCAAACTTCGTCGGCCGTGAAGCTCATCGTGGGCGCCATCAGCCTCACTAGAGCATCCCCCAGCCGATACAGTGCGGTCTGCGCCGCCCGCCGCGCCCGCGACTTGGGCGCTGAGGTGTACAGCCGGTCCTTCAGCACGTCGAAGTAGATCGAGCTCAGATCGACGATGCAGAAATCCTTCAGCCGCTGATACGCCTTGTGAAACGTAAAGGTGTCATAGTGCCCGCGAACATCGGCGGTCAATTCCGCCGCACGCAGCAGGATGTACTGGTCGAGCGGCTCCATGTCGGCGAACTCGACGCTATCGTGCCTCGGATCGAAGCCATCAAGGTTCGACAGAATATAGCGAAACGTGTTGCGGACCTTGCGGTAGCTGTCGGCCACGCGCTTCATCAACTCGTCGGAGGCCATCACGTCTTCGCGGAAATCCACTGAAGCAACCCACAAGCGAACGATTTCCGCTCCGAGTCTATCGGCGATTTCGACTGGATCAACGGCATTTCCCAGCGACTTATGCATGGCGCGCCCCTGCGGATCAAGCGTCCATCCTACGGTAGCGACGCCACGGTACGGCGCTGCGCCCTTTGTGCCGACCGCGCACAGCAGGGAAGAGTGGAACCAGCCGCGATGCTGGTCGCCTCCCTCGAGATACAAGTCGGCTGGCCAGGGAAGTCCAGGCTCATGCCCCAGTACCGCTGCGTGGCTGGAACCGGATTCGAACCACACGTCGATGATGTCCATTTCCTTGCGAAACTTTGTGCCACCGCACTTCGCGCACTTGATTCCGGCGGGCAGAATGTCTTCTGCCGCGTGCTGGTACCACGCGTCGGCGCCTTCGCGAGCAAACATCTCCACCACGGCGCGATTCACCGCTTTATCGTTCAGAAACTCACTACAGCCCTCGCATTGAAAGACAGCGATGGGCACTCCCCAGATGCGCTGGCGCGAAATGCACCAGTCAGGACGCGCGGCGATCATGTTCGAGATGCGCTCTTCGCCCCACGCCGGGTCCCACTTCACCTTACCGATTTCTTCGAGCGCGCGGCTGCGTAGCGTTCCGCCCGACACCTTGCCTTCCATGGAGATGAACCACTGCTCGGTGGCACGGAAGATGATCGGGTTGTGGCAGCGCCAGCAGTGCGGATACGAGTGCTCGATCTTTTCGAAGCCGAGCAACACGCCTCGGCTCTTCAACAACTCGACGATCAACGGGTTGGCTTTGAATACCTGCTGTCCCTGATATTCAGGTAGGCCGTGGCGCAAGATTCCGCCTTCGTCCACATCACAGGTCAGGTCGATGCCGTACTTCACTCCGGTCTGGAAGTCGTCAGCACCATGCGCGGGGGCGGTATGCACCGCGCCGGTTCCGGTGTCCATGGTGACGTAGTCGCCCAGCACTCCCAGAATGCTGCGGTCGAGAAAGGGATGCTGAAACGTCGCGTACTCCAGCTTCGAGCCCGGGAAAACTCCCGATCTCCTTGGCATCAGCCAGCCCGCACTTCTCAATGGTCTGCTGCGCGAGTGCCCTGGCGACAATGTAGATCCACTCACCTGTATCCAAGGCGACGTATTCCGCGTCAGGCGCAAACGTTACAGCCATCGACGCCGGCAGCGTCCATGGAGTGGTCGTCCAGATAATAGTCGCGACGTTTTTCTTGCCTGCCAGCGCCGGATCGACCTTGCCCGCGTCGCTGGTTAGCGGATATCGCACCCAGACGCTCGGGCTGGAATCCATCCCGTACTCGACTTCGGCTTCGGCCAGAGCGGTCTTATCGTGGATGCACCAGTAAACCGATTTCAGGCCCTTGTACACCATGCCCTGCTCGTAAAAGGAGTAAAACGTCTCCATCACGACGCTTTCGTATTGTGGCGACATGGTCGAGTAGGGATCATCCCAGCGCCCAAAAACTCCGATTCGCTTGAACTGCTCGCGCTGCAGGTCGAGGTACTTCTCGGCATAACGCCGGCAGGCCTCGCGCACCTGGAGTGGGTCCATTTCCAGCTTCTTGCGCCCCAGTTCGTCGTCCACCTTGATTTCGATGGGCAAACCGTGACAATCCCAGCCAGGAACGTAAGGCGCGTCGTAGCCGCTCATGGTGCGGCATTTCACCACTAAGTCCTTCAGAACCTTATTCAGCGCCGTACCCAGGTGAATCGGCCCGTTGGCATAGGGCGGCCCGTCATGCAGCACATAGATCGGCTTGCCCTTATGGGTCTCGCGGATGCGCTCGTACAGCCGCATGGCCCCCCACTTTTCGAGCCGTTGTGGCTCGCGCTGCGGCAGGTTCGCCTTCATGGGGAAGTCGGTCTTGGGCAAATTCAACGTGGACTTAAGGTCGAGCGACACTCCGGGTTTACTCCTTCAGGCCTGTGACAGAATGTTGCTAAGCGCTCAGGCTATTCCTTCATTATAGGGAGCGTGCAAACCTCCGTCCAACAGCAGGTTGCAGCCTGCTGCGGCGCTTTACTCAGGAGGTTCTTCTCGCGTAATGTTGAAGAAACTGACGACGGTGACGGTGCTCGCGCATCTATTTATCGGCGCCCGAGGTTTCGTCCTTCCGCCCTGCAAGATGTTGGCCGCAACCTTGTTACGCCAATAGGGTTTTCAGGGTATAAGCCCGGATGCGTGTCTTGGCGCGAAGTATAAACCGTCCAGTGTTGTTACCTAGCAGCTTGTGAGGAAATGAATCACGTTTATGGCCGAGCAACCTTTACCCCTTCCGAGCCAGACGGGGAACGAGAAGTTTAGCGGTAAGCTCAATTTTCTGCCTCCGGCGGAGCTTGAAGAGTCTACCTGGAGCTCGCTGGTGCAGAACATTCGCGGCCTACTCCATCCGGAGAAACTTCCTCCGCTGCAGCTGACCTCCAAGCCGATCGAGGACGACAGCCTAATTCTGCCCAACAGCGGGATGGACGATTCGCTCTGGAAGTCTCTAAAGCAGAATCTGAAAGACAAATTTTCGCCAGAGAAATTACCACCATTGCAGCTTACGTCGAAGCCGATTGCGAACAGCGGCTTTGACCGCCAGACCAACGTCGAACAATCGCTCT
This sequence comes from uncultured Acidobacteriaceae bacterium, assembly GCA_963749635.1. GTDB lineage: Bacteria > Acidobacteriota > Terriglobia > Terriglobales > Acidobacteriaceae > DASRAA01. The sequence continues at coordinate 73,173 of CAVVNW010000001.1, read as the reverse complement.
TCGGTTCGCTGCGCGATAACGTCAAGTCCACGTTTTTCCCTGAGAAGCTGGCGCCATTGCAGGTCAGCTCGAAGCCCATCCGAGTGCGCAGCATCTGGGGTTCATACGATTACAAGCAGGAAGGCGCTGGCGTTTCCCTCGCCTTTCATGTCCTGATGATCGCCGGGTTGATTGGGCTGTCGATCCTGAGCAGCCGGACGGTGAAGCTCAATACGCAGAATCAAAACTCAATGGCGATTACGGACGACGTGCCCCCAGATCTCCCGATGACCGCAAAAAAGGGCGACAAGATGGGCGGAGGCGGCGGTGGTGGCGATCGCGACAAACTGGCCGCCACCAAGGGCAAGTTGCCCAAGCTGTCGATGGAACAGATCACTCCTCCGGCGGTTGTAATACGCAACGACAATCCTAAGCTGGCGGTTGAGCCCACGGTCGTTGTGCCGCCCGAGATCAAGCTGGCCAGCAATATGCCAAATTTGGGCGATCCATTGTCGAAGATTCCTGATGGCCCGCTATCTAACGGAACGGGTAGCGGCGGAGGTATCGGTTCTGGTAGCGGTGGCGGCGTTGGCTCGGGCAGCGGTCCTGGTGTAGGTCCAGGTCATGGAGGCGGATACGGAGGCGGAGCTTTCCACGTTGGCAATGGCGTCTCGGCTCCCCGCGCTCTGGAGACTCCCGATCCGGAATATTCCGAAGAAGCCCGCAAGGCCAAGTATCAGGGAACCGTGGTTCTGTGGCTGATTGTCGGCCCTGACGGCAAGCCGCGTGACATTCGCGTAAGTCGCCCCTTAGGGATGGGACTGGATCAGAAGGCGATCGAGGCGGTGAACAAGTGGCGCTTCGAGCCCGCCATGAAGGACGGCCGCCCGGTCGCTGTACAGATCAACGTAGAGGTTAACTTTAGGCTGTATTAGACTGATTTACAAGTAATTAGGCGTTTTTGTTTGCTATGACGACCCCGGCTGGCGGTCCCGTCCATCTCGAATTGAACGGGGCGCAAACTTCGCGCCATTCTCACCGCAGCTCCCATCGTAAAGCCAAAAAGATTGCGGCACGGGTTTTGTTGCTTCTAGCCATCGGCATCGGAATTTTGGGGACTACCGACTTCACCTACCATGCGGTTATGCATGCCAACTGTGGCACCGATCCGGATGCCGGTTGGTTCGGAAGCAGGTTTTCCGAAGAAACCTGCCAGGACAGCCGTGGTCCGATTGATGAGCGATTGCGATACGACGCATCAGCTGTTGTTGTGGCTGCTACGCTCCTGATTGGATCGCTCGAAATCTCCCGGCGGATTCCGAAACGACGACGCGACAGTTCTACCGGCGCGAGATAAGTGGCCCTCAGCTACTAGCTGGCTCCTACCTGCATCTCACGTACACAGTCGCTTGCGCGATGCAGCGCAGACTCGATGTTCGGGCAGATGTTCTCCGCACCAACATGCCGGTCGAAGCCCGATTGCTGCATCAGTTTTCTGGGCTGTGGCAAGGCTCCGCAGAACAAGAGCGCTCGACCTGAGGCGTGTAGCTTGTCCGCCAGGTCTTCCAGGACTCTTAACCCCGTGGCGTCGATGGCGGTCATGTTACGCAGCCGCACGATCACCACTGGCGGCAGGGTGTCGAGTTGCTCGCTGACCATGTCGAGTTTGTCCGTTGCCCCAAACAAGAACGGCCCGTGTATGCGGAAAACCGTCACGTAGTCAGGGATGTCTTTGTCCTGGAGAATGTGAGCCCGGCCCTCCTCGACGTAGTCGTCCGTAACTTCGGAGACGGTTGTAGTTGCCGTCACCTTGCGAATGAACAGCAGCGCTGCCAGAATCATGCCGAACTCGACGGCTACGGTCAGATCCGCAAAGACGGTGAGGGCGAAGGTCGCCAGCCAGACCGAGATGTCCGACTTCGAGAGCCGCAAAATCTTGCCTGTTTCGGCCCACTCGCCCATGTTGTAGGAAACCACCATCAGGATTCCGGCCAGCACCGCTAGCGGAACGTGCGAGGCCAGCGGAGCAGCAAACAGTAGGATTGCCAGTAGCGTCAGCGAGTGGATCATCCCGGCAACCGGGGTGCGAGCCCCGGAACGGATATTCGTTGCGGTGCGAGCGATGGCGCCGGTCGCGGGCAGTCCGCCGAACATGGGCGATGCGATGTTGGCGATGCCCTGTGCGATCAACTCGACATTGGGATTGTGCTTATCGCCGCACATGCGGTCAGCCACGACCGCCGACATCAGAGATTCGATCGCGCCCAGCATGGCAACCGTGATGGCCGGCGAAATCAGGCCATGCACCATGTTCCAGTGAAACTGCGGGACGTGGAGATGGGGCGGCCCGGACGGAATTCCTCCAAACCGCGTGCCGATGGTCTCAACTGGCAGCTTAAGGAGCACGACGGCGATGGTACCCAGCACCAACGCCACGATATATCCCGGTATCCGCTTCACCAGTTTGGACGTGATGAGGATGACCGCTATCGAACCAGCTCCGATGAGAGTGGCTTCCCACGAGAAGGTGAAGAAGTTGTCGGCGATTGCTCGCATGCGTCCGATGAAGTCGCCCGGAACGCTTTCGATCCGCAGGCCGAAGAAATCTTTAATTTGCGTGCTGGCGATGAGGACCGCGATGCCGTTGGTGAAGCCGAGTACGACTGGCCGAGGGATGAACTTCACAGCCGCGCCGAGGCCGGTAGCACCCATAATGAACAGCAGAACTCCGGCCATCATGGTGCACATGAACAGGCCGTCAACCCCGTGTTTCGCGATAATTGCCGCGACCACCACGACAAACGCGCCCGTCGGCCCGCCGATCTGAACCCGCGAGCCACCTAACAAGGAGATCAGGAAGCCGGTGACGACCGCGCAATAGATGCCGGCCTGCGGAGACAGTCCTGACGCAATCGCGAAGGCCATCGCCAACGGAAGGGCGACGAGCCCGACGGTGACACCTGCCGCGAGGTCCGCAAAGAAATCCTGAACGCTATAGTCCCTCAGGCAAAGGACAGACTTGGGCAACCACTGGTCCATCGTAAAAACTGCACCTTTTCGAAACGGTGCTTCAATTCTAGTGGATTGCCGGCATTAAAGGGTCTTGAGAAATGCTTTCGCCTGCTCCAGGTGAGGAAAGAGCTTTTCTTCCGCCTGAAATTCTTTGCCATGAAGGCAGCGGCGGCTGCCCCGCAGTTTCACGGGATGCTTAAGATGCAGCATCTCGTGGTACACGATGTACTCGACCGCACAGCGAGGAACGAGCGGATGATCGAAGACGAGGCTCACGACGATAGCGTTGTGCGCGGGGTCATAGTGGGCGAGGCTGCGCCGCGAGTGCGATTGACTCCATGTCATGCGCGGCCGAGCCAGCAGGCCGTAGAAGAACTGCTGATTCAGCACGTCGAAGATTTCCTCCAAGTGGTACACGTGTCCCTTGGCCGAGGCAATGCGCTTGCGTCCGCGAATCTGACGTACCAGGTGGGCCTTGGCACTAATGTCGTGACTGGAGACATATCGCCGATAGCGCGTAGCCTGCGCGGGTGCAATCGGCTTGCGGTAAATCTTGGCCAGCAGGATGTGGGCAATGGCCTCGATCACGCTCTCCGGTGCGCCTTCCAGCAGGTCCGACAAGCGGACGTGCAGACGACCTTCACGCATGCGGATGGTGTTGTTCACATTGGCAAACGGGTAAAAGGCGATGCGCATCTCCGGTGCCGGCACGCGCGGCCGCAGCTCCCGGTAGGCTAGATGGAAGATTTCCTCAACTAATTTGGCCTGCAAGATTTCCCTAAACTACCACGGCCGGTGGAGGCACGTATCAGTCCTTCCGCTCCGAGTAATCCTTGGTGAGTTTTTTTTCAGCCGCAAGCTTGTTCTGCTCCTCCAGGGTTTCGCGCGCGCTCTTGGCGCTGTCGGCTACCGTGTCTACGGCGTTGGCGAGAACGAACGAGAATTGCTGCAATTCGTTGGGCGGGGTCTGTTCCTTCAGTTGGCGGAGCTTCAGTTGCCACTCGCTATCGGCCTCAATCACCAGTTTGAGCCCTTTGCGCATGTCGGCGAAATGAGACTCGTACATGTCGATGTTGTCGTCAGTCTCGTCGAGCAGAGTGATGAACTCCTGCAACAGGTCGTGGATCTGCTTTGGACGCGTGGCCTCGCTGTCGCTATCGGTACGCACCAGATCGATCATCGAGATGCGTTCCTTCGCGAACTTGACCATCAACTCCAGGCGTTTGTTGGGGTAGTCCGCGGCCTCGCGCATCTGGTCAACTTCCGCCTCGGTCATCGGATCGCGGGTGTTCTTCTGGGCGAACGCAATCGGCGCCGCGCACATCAGAACCGCTAACATGGCCGTCGGCCATAGCATTTTGTTCATCACGACTTGCCCTTAGGTTCGGCTTTTTCGCCAAACATTTTGGTCAGTAGATTGGCGCGTAGCTGTTCGATTTCTTGCACCGCCTTCTCGACCGGCGGACGGTCATCGATACTCAGCGACTCGCCAATGTCCCGCATGCGATGCTGCAGTTTGCGAAGTTCGATTTCCGTCTGTTTCAGCCTCTTATTAACACTCGTCGCAGTTTCCGTAGCAGCCCGCGAGTAGCTCACAACCTCTTGGATGGCTGCTTCGGCCTTCTCCACATCGCCATCGGTGTACAGCGTATTCGCCCGCTCCAATTCGCGGTGTGCATATTCAAGCGAGAGAACCACTCGCTCGCTCCCTTGGGCCGAGTCGGCGCGTGCCTTCAAATCAGCCGGACCTTGGTCCGCCGCGAGCACGAGCAGGCTGGCCAGTAGAACACAAACCAGGGCTGGCGTCGCATTGCGCATGCTATTTTTTCTCGGCGTACTTGCTGGCGTTGCCCGGGTCGATCGCCATTAACCGGTGCCGCGCCTGCCATTCCTGGTCGGGCATTTTGCCGCCATCCGCTGCCAGGAACTGACGGTAATTCTCCACTGCCTTGGCCTTGACTTTCAAGTTGTCATAGGACGTGGCGCGCAGGAAGTAAGTCGCGGGAATTTCCGGCAAATATTTCGCCCGTTCGTCCAGCGCGCGAATCGCCAGGGTGTAATTCTTATTGGCCGCTGCGACTACTGCCAGATTGCCGTAGATCTCTGACGCCGTAGGTTTCAGTTTGACCGCCAGCAACAACTCCTCTTGCGACCCAGAGTAGTTCTTTTCCTGCATTAGAACTGTGCCCAGGGCAAAATGAGCTTCTGCGTCCTGCGGCATTCCCTGGACGGCGATGCGGAACTGCTCTTCGGCACCGGCGTTGTTGCCCTCTTTCAGGTAAGCGCTTCCCAGTTCGAGCGCAGCGTGCGGATCGCCGCCCCCCGCAACGATGCCGTCTGCAACTGCCACGGAGTCGTCTTTCTTGCCTTCCGCCGCGAGCACGCGTCCCAGTTGCAGCTTCGCATTTTCATTTGTGGGATCGAGCACGAGGATCTTGCGCAGTTCTGCTTCTGCTTCGGCGTACTTCTTCTGTTTCGAGTAGACGTTCGCCAGGCCGGCAAGGGCCTCAATGGATTTTTCGTCCACGGTGGCGGCAATTTGATACTCATGTGCCGCTTCATCCAACTTGTCCTGCTTCTCCAGCAGAAGCCCGGCGGACAGGTGCGGCTCAGCGTCGAACGGGGTCAACTTCGACGCCTCGGCAAAATCGGCGAGCGCTTGCTGAGGGTCCCGACCTGCTTCGACCATCCCCAGCGACAGCCACGCGCGCGCCACTCCTTCGTCTGGGTTCGCCGTTGGTTTCAGCTGCGTCGCGGCTTTCAAATACTTCGCGGCTTCGTCCAAATCCCCTTGCCGGGCCAGCACAATTCCCAAGTTCAGGTTCGATTCGAACACGTCCGGCTTGGCGGCCACCGACTTTCGATAGGCGTTCACCGCGTCGGGCGCACGTTTGGTGGCGTTGTATACATAACCCAGATCAAACCAGCCACGATACGATTTAGGGTCGTCTCCAACTGCCTTCATCAGGATGGTTTCGGCCTTGTCGTAATCCTGCTGTTGCATGGCTGCTTCGGCCTGGTCCAATTGCGCAGCGACGGGATCTTCGACCGGTTCCTCGACTTTGTGGTGCCGAACCGTCGTGCCCTGCTGTTGCGCAGGAACCGGCAGCGCCGACGCGGCCAGCGCCAGAAGCAAGAACCCTGTCGTGATTCGAGAGTTACCGTTCATGGGCGTGGGCTATGCCGTTATTCGATAGGATGCGCGAGAGCCACTGGCCGGTGTAGGAATCAGCCGTCGCGGCGATTTCTTCGGGAGTTCCGGCAGCGACCACTTTGCCGCCACGCCAACCGCCTTCTGGACCAAGATCGATGACCCAGTCAGCGGTTTTAATCACGTCGAGATTATGTTCGATGACGACAATGCTCCCACCCGCTTCAATCAGGCGCCGAAACGAGGCCAACAGTTTGCTCACATCGTCGAAATGCAAGCCGGTGGTCGGTTCGTCGAAAATGTAGAGGATCCGTGGATGGCGACGGTTCCGCTCGGCCTGGGTGCGCGCGAAGTCTCGCTGCTTAGGCTGCAAATGCGCTGCCAGCTTCATGCGCTGTGCCTCTCCTCCCGATAGCGTCGTTGCCGATTGGCCGAGGCGAAGATAGCCGAGTCCCACTTCTTCCAGCACACGCAGCTTATCTACGATTTTCGGCACCCCGGAAAAGAAGTGGAGCGCGCTCTTAACGGTAAGCTCCAACACTTCGTGGATATTCTTCCCGTGATAGCGCACTTCCAGCACCTCGGGCTTGTAGCGCATGCCCTTGCACTCTTCGCAGATGAGCTCCACATCGGCCAGGAACTGCATTTCAACTGTCACCGTGCCGTCGCCCTGGCACACCTCGCACCGTCCGCCCGGAATATTGAACGAGAAGTGTCCTGCGGTGTATCCGTGCTTCTGGCTCTCAGCCTGACTGGCAAAGAGCTCGCGGATCGCGTCGAAGGCCTTGATGTAGGTCACCGGGTTGGATCGCGGAGTGCGTCCAATAGGCGATTGATCCACCAGCACAACTTCGTCGATCCAGTCCCCCCCGTCCACTTCGTCAACTTCCGCCCGTGGTCCGCCCGACACCTGGCCTTTTTCGGCCGCTAGCGCGTTGTAAAGCACATCGTGGACGAGCGTTGACTTTCCCGATCCCGACACCCCTGTGATGGCCACCAGCATACCCAGTGGAATGGTGACGTCCACAGCTTTCAGGTTGTGTGCCCGAGCACCTTGCAGCCTGATCGACCTTCCGTTTCCGCTGCGTCTGGTGGCAGGCATTTGAATTCGCAGTTCCTGGTTCAAATAACGTCCGGTTAGTGAAGCCGGATTGTGAACGATCTCATTGTAGGTTCCGGCGGCAATCAAGCGGCCGCCGTTTTCTCCGGCCCCAGGCCCCAGGTCGAGGATGTGGTCGGCGTTGCGCATGATCTCGGCGTCATGCTCCACTACCAGCACTGTATTCCCCAAGTCGCGCAGGCTGTGCAAGATTTTGATCAGGCGCGCGGTATCACGACTATGCAGCCCGATCGAGGGCTCGTCCAAAACGTACAAAGTTCCCACCAGACGCGAACCCAACGATGTTGCAAGCTGAATGCGCTGCGCTTCGCCACCCGACAGCGTCGACGCCAAGCGGTCGAGGCTGAGATACTCCAGCCCAACGTCGTTGAGAAAGCGGAGCCGGTCGCGGATTTCGATCAGCAGACGGTCCGCGATATCCGCTTCTTCGCGCGTGAGTCTTAACCCATCAAAGAACTGCGTCGCCTGCTCTACGGTCATGGCCGAGACTTGGGAAATGTCTTTGCCTCCAACCTTAACCTGCCGCGCTTCACGCCGCAGGCGCAGGCCGCCGCAATCCGGACAGACGGAATAGCCTCGGTAGCGGCTGAGAAATACCCTCACGTGCAGCTTGTATTTCTTGCGCTCCAGGTAGTCGAAGAAGCCTCGGACTCCCCGCCACTTATCTTCGCCGGTGAGGATGTACTCCTGCTGTGCCTTTGTCAGGTCCTTCCACGGCACGTCCAGGGGAATGCCGGCCGCCCGCGCGTACCGCTTCATTTCCGTCGCCAATGGTCTGTACTTGGGCTTGGTCCAGGGTTCGATCGCGCCCTCGGAAAGAGTAAGCGACTTGTCTGGAATCACCAGATTCAGATCAAAATCAATGGTGTTGCCGAAACCCTGGCACTTGGGACACGCGCCGTAGGGTTATTGAACGAAAACAGGCGCGGCTCTGGCTCTTCATAACGCGTGCCATCGTTCTTGCATTCGAAGCGCTGGGAAAATCGAAAACGCTCGACCGCCTCACCGTTACCCGCAACTGTCTCGAACATCACTTCGCCCGCTTCCCGATATCCCTGCTCCACTGCATCAACTAGTCGCGAGCGGACATCAGGTGCAACCACAATTCGGTCCACCACCACGAACACTGGCTCGGCAAAATTCACATCCAGCAACGACTCCGGGGTAGAGAAGTCGATGATCTGGCCGTTCTGGAAAAGCCGCACAAACCCCCGTTTGCGCAGTTCAAACAGCCGCTCCTTCAATGCGGTATCGTCACTCGACTTTGCTGTCTTTTTTTTCGCCGTGCGGCGGCCTTTGACCTTTTCTGGCGGTGAAGGTGCAGGTGGAGGCTGCAGTGGAAACAACACTTGGAGCCGTGTACCTGCTGGGAGAGCCAGCGTGCGGTCGGCGATTTGGTCGACCGTGTCTTTCTTGATTTCCTGACCGCAGACGCCGCAATACGTGCGTCCGATTCGCGCGTACAACAGGCGCAGGTAATCGTAGATCTCCGTGGCGGTTGCTACCGTCGAACGGGGGTTCCGGGTAGTATTTTTCTGGCGAATGGCGACGGCCGGTGCGATCCCCTCGATCACGTCGGCATCCGGCTTTTCGATCCGCTCCAGGAACTGCCGGGCGTAAGCGGATAACGACTCTACATAGCGGCGTTGCCCTTCGGCGTAAATCGTGTCGAATGCCAGTGAGGACTTGCCCGACCCTGAAACTCCAGTCACCACCGTAAAGGCGTTGTGTGGTATTTCCAGGTCGATGTTCTTGAGGTTGTGGACGCGCGCGCCCCGAACCACGATGTTGTCGTTCGACATGAGCCCCGAACTTCGGCACCTGATCGGGAATTGAGCCCGTCCCCACAGACGGCCTCGGAATCGAGTGCTGAAACTTCTTATTATAGCGTGGCGCGGAGAGCGCCACGGCACAGCGGGAGTCGACTACGGCCGATCTCACAACCTTCATTTTCGTTGGCACACTGGAGTGACTTGAGCATCGCACTCCCGAAATGGGACTGATCCCCGAAGTAAGTACGTATCTTCTTGCGGATACGCCTTGCTAAGCCCACACTTTGCCTGTGAGCGATCACCCGTTCCTCCTCCATCGCTCGCAGCGCTACGGCTGACAAGCGCGTCGTTCTCCATTACGTGATCAGGCACGCGTGTCTCGTAGTACCCGCAAGGAGGAATAAATGACCAAAAGAACTCTCGGAATCGTCACTCTCGCAATCGCCGTGGCGCTGCTTCTGCCCGCCGCCGGCACTGCGCAAATCATCCCCGGCACGACGGAAGCATGGAACTTCGCCTACCCGACAATCAACTATACGAATGGCAACTGGACGTTCGGCGAAGTCTTCGTGCCGAACCACAATCTCGAAGTCACCTACTTGGGCTACTATGCCGCAAACGGAGTCGGAGGCTTCGCGAGTGACCATCCAGTTGGGATGTTTGACGCGTCGGGAAATCTCTTATCTTCGACCGACATTACCAACGCCTCAAATGTCACCGACTTCTTCCAGCCTTCGCTCAACGTCAACCCACCTACTGGCTACTTTGCCTATAACGCCGTAACGCCGTTCTGGATCTATGCGGGACAGACCTACGTGATCGAGGGTGTCAGCAATCTCGACCCGTATACCTGGAACGATCCGGGCTTCACGGTCTATCTGCCGATCACCGTTTTGGGCAACAACTGGATTTTGGGAAACGGGTTGAACTTCAACGGAACGTTTCTGATTAACGACGTGAGCAATGGATACTGGGGGGCCGATTTCGCTGTAAGCCCAGAGCCCAGTACCTTCCTAATGCTAGGCACTGGCATTCTTGGCCTCGCCGGTATGCTGCGCCGCAGGCTGTTCTAGAGTTTCTTCGAAATGAGGTTCTAGGGGCGGCTGCGGAAGCCGCCCTTTCGTTTGCGAGCCTGAAGCGGTAAAGTTAGCGCCCGAAGTACAGCAGTCCGAACACGTAAATCCACAGCACCGCCATGAAGTGCCAATACCACGCAGTAACATCGATCACGATGCGCCGCGTCTCGGGAGGCCGGTGCAGCCACCATGTCATGCCCGCATAGAGCAGGGCTAAAATCCCACCCAGCAGGTGCACCGCATGCACGCCAGTGAGCATGAAGAAAAACGACGTGCTGATGTTAGTTTCAATGTCAACGTGGCTCAGACGAAGCTGGTGCCAGGCGAGATACTGTCCGCCGAGAAACGCCAGGCCGAGCACAATCGTCGCCCACAACCAGGGAAGGGAACGATTGTCGCTGATGTGAATACCGGGAATGTCCGCGATCGGTGCCAGCACAACGTCTTCGGCCGCGCGGCGACGCGCCATTTCCAGCGTCAGGCTACTAAGCAACAACACGAAAGTATTGACCAGCAGGATACCCACCGGCAGCGTCGTCGGCACCCAATTGCTCACATACTCGTTGCGGGCCGGGTCCCACACCGAACCTGCCTTGCGCACAAGAAACGCAGTGGTGAACGACACGAAGATCATCACTACTGAGCTAAGTCCGAAGGCGATCAGCAGGCGATAGCGCCGCAGGCGTTCGCGGTAACTCGGCACATCGTCGCCTCCACCGCGACCGCCTCCGCCGTCGCCGCCAGTGGGCCAATGGTCGGTGGGCCGCCGGCCACCTCCGCCGTAGGCTGGCTTCGGTGTCGGCACCCCCGATTTGGAATTCGAGTAAGCCATCTCTCGTCCGGGGCCCGCTCCTCAGAAGTACGGCGCACCTTTGCCGCCTCTGGTCGCGTACCAATTGGAACCCCGGTTTTCCCCACGTCGCAACGAACTGTGGTCATGATGCGCGTGCCGTCATAACTTTTCAACCCAGCACCAACGCAATCGTTTTGGCGACTCGCTAAGTTGCACATCGGATGGAGCGGAGATAAGCTCCGAAGCTGTGAAGCGTGCCCTGATTGTCGTCGTGCTGCTGGTTCTTGTTGTATACGGCGGCGACTACTTGTGGCTGCGCTTCCGGATGGCAACCAATCGAAATCCCTTCGGAAGTGTGACTCGTGACGTGTACTACTCGGTCAAGCTCAAGAGCGGCAAGACCGAGTTCAGCTACGGGGGTCAGCAATCTTTCGAGTGCCCCAATACCCTGTTGCCCCAGTTCTGGGAAAAGCCATGTTGGTACGCCAAGCGCCAGAAAGATATGCAGATCAATATCGATTCCGGCAACCCGAACAACCCTTCGCTCTACTAGATTCCACCCTTCTTAGCGTCCGCGCACTTGCATCGATGCCGCTCCGTCGTTCATCTTGGTGACATGCCCCGCCACAAGCCTGTTCCCGGACACGAAGTCAAAGAGCGTGTTTACGGCCACAACTGCTTCGGCTGCGGTCCCGCTAACGAAGGTGGACTGCATCTCGACTTTCATCTCAACGAAGACCACAAGCGTTTCGTCTGCGATTTCGAGCTGCCGCTGCGCTTCGAAGGTCCGCCCTCACACGCTCACGGCGGCATCATCGCCACTATCCTCGACGAGGCCATGGGCAAGGTGAGCAAGCTGCGCAGCATTATCGCGGTAACGGCAACCATGCAGGTGAACTACATTCGACCTGTGCCTCTTTCCACCGCGCTCGTGACCGAAGGATGGGAAGTCGGCGTCAATGGCCGCGAACATTTCCGCGCCGCCGAGATCCGTAACGCCAAAGGCGAAGTGTTGGCCACCAGCACTGGGACTTTCATCGAAGTTGACCCGGCTCGCATGTTTGCGAAGTTCCTCAAAGAGAGCCAGCACGACGCCACGTAAGTCGCGACCGGTCCATAGCGTAGCGCCAGGTTTGCCCTGAGCTAGGTTGCCAAGCTTGGCTTTGATTTCAACCGAAACATTTCAATGATCAGACCGGCCGCTGCATAGGACGCAACGTTTATCAGAAGAAACAACCTCCATGACATGGGGTAGTGGGAGTGGAGTCCAACATAAGAAATCGGACAGGTGAGATAGAGGGCAGCCCGAACCACAGGTTGGTTCATCCATGGAGAATCCGGTGGTGTTACAAAGGTGTAGATTACCCAGCAACCCGCCACTAGAAAGCCCGCGCCCGCCCAAATCGCAACTCTCCGTTTCATGGCTGCCCCCAGTCACTCATAGCTGTATCGATTCAGCCAAGCCGCCAACGGGTGCGGCATTTTTCCTCCTGCGTTTGTCAGCCGGAAAAGCAACCTCATCGATGGACTACGCAGCACGTCATTGCAGGGTAAAATAGAGATTCCTGAGCGGGAGAGAGATTATGTCCGAAAACAATGGCAGCAACACCAGTTTGCGTCTGAAAGTCGGCCTGGCCGAAATGCTCAAAGGCGGCGTCATCATGGACGTGATGAGCGTCGCGCAGGCCGAGGTCGCCGAGAAAGCCGGCGCATGCGCGGTCATGGCCTTGGAGCGCGTTCCCGCCATCATTCGCGCTGAAGGCGGCGTCTCGCGCATGGCCAATCCCAAACTGATTAAGCAGATCATGAGCACCGTATCGATTCCAGTGATGGCCAAGTGTCGGATCGGCCACTTCGCCGAAGCGCAAATCCTGCAGGAAATCGGCGTGGACTACATCGACGAGTCCGAAGTTCTGACGCCCGCCGACGAAGAGCATCACGTCGATAAGCACGCCTTCAAGACACCGTTCGTCTGTGGCGCGCGCAATTTGGGAGAGGCTCTCCGCCGCATCGCCGAAGGCGCAGCCATGATTCGCACCAAGGGTGAAGCCGGAACTGGAGACGTGGTTCACGCCGTCAAGCACATGCGCCAAATCGTGAAAGAGATGCGCCAGCTTACCGTGATGTCGGAAGAAGAACTGTTCGCCGCCGCCAAGAATCATCAAGCGCCCTACGAACTGATCAAGATGGTCGCCAAAGCAGGGAAGCTCCCGGTGCCGAATTTCTCTGCAGGCGGAATCGCTACTCCCGCCGACGCCGCGCTGATGATGCAGCTCGGTGCCGAAGCGGTGTTCGTTGGCTCAGGCATCTTCATGAAGGGTGGCGTGACTCCACTCGACCTTACCAGCACCAACGAACGCGAAGAAGCCGAAGCCCGCGCGACAGCGATCGTACAGGCGACTACCCACTTCAACGATCCGAAGGTCTTGGCCGAAGTGAGTGCCAAAGTACCGGGCGCAATGAAGGGACTGGCTGTGTCCGCGATTGAAGAGAAGGACCTGCTGCAGACCAGGGGCTGGTAGCAAGGACCAGTCTACTTTCAGGCGGGCGCGATATCGATCGCGCCCATTCTATTCTGGCGTCGAGTTGAATCCGACTTCGCGTTAATCTAGAAGCTGGCCGGTATTGGCTGACGGCTGATAGCTTCCCATGACCATCGGTGTCCTCGCACTCCAGGGCGATTTCGATGCCCACCGCCGCCGCCTCGAACAACTCGGCGCAGGCGTCGTTCTTGTGCGCAAGGCCGAAGACTTCGACCACATCGACGGCCTCGTCATTCCCGGCGGCGAATCCACCACGTTCCTGAAGCTACTTCCCACTGACCTATTGGATAAGCTCAGAAATTTCGTCCACTCTAAGCCCACCTTCGGCACCTGCGCCGGAGCGATCATGCTGGCGAAACACGTTACCAACCCCGACCAGCCCGGCCTCAACGCACTCGACATCACCGTCGAGCGCAACGCCTACGGCCGTCAGATCGACTCGACCATCCTTGAGTGCGACACCGCCCTTGGTGGGCGGCCGCTGGAAATGGTTTTCATTCGTGCCCCGCGCATCCAGCAAGTCGGAGAAGGCGTCGAAGTCCTGGCTGAACGAGACGGCTATCCGGTGCTGGTGCGGAAGGGAAGTGTCATGGCCGCCACCTTCCACCCCGAGCTCTCCGACGACCCTCGCGTCCACGCCGAATTCCTCAAGCTGGTGAAAAACGGCGCAAAATAACGCTTTGAATTCTTAAGGAGCTTTATGTCTGTCTACGATTTCTCCGCCAAACTCAACAACGGCTCCGACCAATCCCTCGCCGCCTACAAAGGCAAGGTCCTGCTCATCGTCAATACCGCCAGCCAGTGCGGCTTCACTCCGCAATACAAGGGCCTGCAAGAGCTCTACGCTAAGTACCACGACCAGGGTCTAGAAGTTCTCGGCTTCCCCTGCGACCAGTTCGGACACCAGGAGCCCGGCTCGGACGCTGAAATCGCCTCCTTCTGTGAAGTGAATTACGGCGTCACCTTCCCGCTGTTCTCCAAGATCGAAGTAAACGGCGACGGCGCCGATCCTCTGTACAAGTTTCTCAAGAGCGAAAAAGGCGGTCTCCTCGGTGACAACATCAAGTGGAACTTCACCAAGTTCCTGGTAGACAAGGAAGGCAACGTGGTCGAGCGTTTCGCCCCCACCACGACGCCGGAGAAGATAGCCGCCGACATAGAGCACGAACTCGCGAAGTAAGATCAGAATAAGCCGCAAATCTACACGGATTTTCACGGGTCAATTCGAAGTTCATGTCTTGATGCTTCAATTCCGATCCGCGTTCATCCGTGTAAATCCGCGGCAAAATGCCTTTTCCCCGCGCTATACTTAGCTATCGAGGATGGCCGTGAGTACCGCCCAGAAAACCTTTTACATCGAGACCTTTGGTTGCCAGATGAACTTCCACGACTCCGAAAAAGTCGTGGGCACGCTTATCTCAGAGGGCTACCTGCAGGTCCAGAACGAAGAGGACGCCGACCTCATCGTGTACAACACCTGCTCCATTCGCGATAAGGCGGAACAGAAGGTCTTCAATCGCCTCAACGACGTCAAGAAGCTGCACAAGGCAGGGAAGCGCTTTGCCGTGCTCGGCTGCGTGGCCCAACAGGAAGGCGAGAAGATATTCGAGCGCGCTCCTTACGTTTCGTTAGTCGCTGGCTCTGCCTCGTACCGGAACCTGCCCAGCATGCTGGTACAGCTTAGCGAAGGCGCTACGCGCGTCACCGGCCTCGACGACCGCCAGACCGACCAGACCTTCGACACCGAGTTCACCGCTCGCAGCAACCCGCATCGCGGATACATTACCATCATCGAAGGCTGTGACAAGTTCTGTGCGTATTGCGTGGTTCCGTACACGCGCGGCAAGGAGCGCAGCCGTACGTCCGATTCGGTCTTGGCCGAAGCCCGCCGCATGGCCGATGCCGGATTCACCGATGTGCAACTTCTCGGGCAAAACGTCAACTCCTACGCCGACCCGTCGCACAAGAAAAGCTTCGCCGAGTTGCTGGCCGGCGTCGGCGAAGTCGCCGGTATACGGCGGGTGCGCTTTACCACATCGCATCCGCGCGACTTCACCAAGGACATTGTCGACGCCATAGAGGCCGTCCCCACGCTCTGCGATCACGTGCACCTGCCCGTCCAGAGCGGCTCTTCACGCGTACTCGACGCCATGTTCCGCGATTACACTCGGGACGAGTATCTGGAACGCATTGCATGGATGAAAGCCGCGCGCCGCGAAATCAGCATGACCACTGACACCATCGTTGGATTCCCCGGCGAGACCGAAGAGGAATTCCGCGAGACTCTCAGCCTGCTCACTGAAGTCGGCTATGACGGCGTCTTCTCATTCAAGTATTCGCCGCGTCCCAACACTCCGGCCTTGCAATACGCCGATTCGATTTCGGATGCCGAGAAATCCCGCCGCCTGCAAGTTCTGCAAGAGCATCAACGCGAAATTCAACGTGTTAGCTATCGCAGGCACGTCGGACAAGTGCTCGAGGTCATGGTGGAAGGGAAGAACACTGCCCGCGGCCAGATGATCGGCCGCACCTCGCAGAACAAGACGCTGAACTTCACTGTGCTGGACGGCCACGAACCAGCGGTCGGCGAGTATGTCCCGGTGCTGGTGACCCAGGCGTTTCCCAACAGCCTCTTAGGCGAACTGGTAAGCTGACCTTCGGAGCAGTAGGCGATGTCGCAACAAGCAAAAGCCGCCGGGCGGGCAAAGCTGGGAGGCTGGATCGTCTTTATTGCAACTCTGCTCGTGTTAAGCTTTGCGGCCATGCCCGGGCATCAGGCCTTTTCCACCACGGCTGACCGGTTGCTCATCGCAGTACGCTTGACTCTGGTGTTAGTTTTGTCGGTGTTGATCGTGCGCGAAAGAATTACGGGCCGCGCCGGAGCGTCAGGCGGATTGCTGCAGCGCTGTCGCCGATGGTTCTATGATGAGTAGCTGTTGCGCGCTACCATGTACGGGACTGGAGTGCGGGGAAACGGGAGGACACGATGGAAGTCGAGATGAAAATTCGCGGGTTGATGACCGACCCGGTCACTAATATGCCCATCGTGCTTCTTAAGGAGTCCGACTCCGAGACCGTGCTGCCCATCTGGGTCGGCGTATACGAAGCCAATGCGATCCTGCTCGAAATCGAGAAGGTGGCGACTCCGCGGCCCATGACCCACGACCTGCTCAAGAACCTCCTGGTGGGACTTGAGACCACCGTCCGCAAGGTGGTTGTCACGGAACTGCGGGAAGATACCTTCTACGCCGTCATCTGGCTGGAACGCGGCGGCGAGATTATCAGCATTGACTCTCGGCCGTCCGATGCCCTGGCGCTGGCGCTTCGTATGGACTGCCCCATCTTTGTGGAAGACGAAGTGCTAAAGACCAGCAAACAGGCCACTACGGACCAGCCTGGCACCGTAGGAGGTCAGGTGTCGGCCGATGACCTCCGCAAGTGGCTGGAAAACCTCGGAGACGACGACCTCGGCCGCTACAAGATGTAGCCATGCCTGACCCCTCCGAGCAGCTCCAACGCCTTTATATTGCGGGCTTTGAGCTGCAGACCTTCGAGCGCTACCCGAAGAGCATAGGAGTCTTGCGCGACGGCTGCATCGCCTTGCTTCAGGCTACTCCCTCCGGCCTGGAGATGATCGGAACCCCCGGATGGCGAATGGGCGAGCTAATGGGCGTCTTAGTCGAGCGCGACGGACGGGGAGTGTTCCAGTCCAAGTCAGAGGTCGTAGAGGCCACGCCGGAACGCCTGGAGGCGCTGAGCCGCTTCCGAAGCGACATTAAAAAGATCCTCGAAACTGTCATCTGACCTCGACCCGGCTTTACGGCGTCGTGGAATGCCTGAGGGAAGCCTTGAGCCTCAACGGGATGTGGCGAATTTCCGAATGGCGGCAGCGTATACAGGCAAGCACAGGGCGGTTTCCTGTGACTTTACATAATATCTGTTATCGGACATTGAATGACTCACCGAGAATCGCTGCCTGCGCACTACAGGACTGTTACGAACTCCCCAAATTCATCGCCGGCGAGGCTCTCGAACCCTTGATCCAGGGTCACTACTTTCCCTTTATTTCTTACCGCCAGCGCCAAGAGGTAGATATCGGTCACTTGCTGGTGCCCAAAGAACCTCGCTGCAAAAGGAGCAACAGCCGTTGCGAAATCGAAGTCTACGGTCCAGAACTGGTGGCCGGCTAAACTGGTCAACTCTGCCAACATCCGCATCGCTTCACCAACGTCAACA
This sequence comes from uncultured Acidobacteriaceae bacterium, assembly GCA_963749635.1. Lineage (GTDB taxonomy): Bacteria > Acidobacteriota > Terriglobia > Terriglobales > Acidobacteriaceae > DASRAA01. The sequence goes on along the minus strand of CAVVNW010000001.1, from coordinate 55,491 downwards.
CCTTCCGCAGTAAACCGGGGGTTGCTCACCACCCGCACGAACCCAGTCTGGGTGAGTGGGCATGTGGCCCAGCCGCGCCGGCCAGCCGAGCTGAACCATCGTCTGACTTGATGGTGGTGGGAATGCCTCGATCTCACTAAAGCAACGAGAATGTTAACGTCAAGCAGGAGCGCGCTCAATACCCTTCGGCCTCCAGCTCCTTGACCTGCTCAGTCGTAATCGGCTCCTCACCCGCACCAAGGTCAAAAACCGGAAGGCCGTCCACATACTTGATGCGCGGCTTCCGCCTTGTAGCGCTGACAATGAGCTCCGACACGGCCTTGCTCAGGGTTGTGTTGCGCGCTTTGGCGTATTGTGCGGCGATCGCCGCTGCCTCATCGTCCAAGGAGAGTGTAGTCCGCATACAAAATACTGTATCACTTCTTAATAATGATGTCGATTGAAGCTAAAGTGCATCATTTACGACAATCGACGCACCTAGCCCAACAATACCACCTTGGGATGGAACAAACTCCCCGCCACCCGGCTCGCCAGGCAAATCAGCTCCGACTGCCCCGCAAACACCTTCACCCACTTGGACTGAGAGAAGTCGGACAGATTGACTGCCCTCCCGTGGCGGATCTTGCCAACCGTCTCTTCGTCGGCGGTGACGCACGGCAGCTTGGGCAATACTCGACGCGGATGAACCATGAGATCTTCAATCTGTGCCTGGGTTGCTGCGTCGTAGATCTGCTCTAAGGTTCGGGAGTGTTCGAGCCCAAACTCGGCGACGGCCGTACGCCTCAGGCTGGCCAAGTGCGCTCCACAGCCCAGTTTCTGCCCGATTTCGTGCGCAATGCTGCGGACGTACGTTCCTGACGACACCTGACACCGAAACGCTGCCACGTCACCGTCCAATCCGGTGACGTTGAATTCCTTCACCTCGACCTCAACCGCTTTCAGTTCTACTTCTTGCTTCTTGCGGGCTAGCTTATAGGCCGGAACGCCCTTGATTTTCTTTGCCGAGAATGCCGGTGGGGTCTGGAGAATCAGGCCGAGGAACGCCGGCACGATGGAGCCAAGTTCTTCAAGTGTTAGTTGAACATCCTGTGCGGGGCCCGCTGGATCTCCATCGGCGTCATAGGTATCGGTCGCGAATCCGAACCGGATCGTCCCTTCGTAACTCTTCTCCGAATCCTCATAGAACTGGCTCAGGCGGGTCATTTTCCCGATGACCAGTGGCAAGACGCCGGTCGCCATGGGGTCAAGGGTCCCCAAGTGACCGATCGACCGTTCCCGCAGGATGTGCCGCATTTTGGCCACCACGTCATGCGAGGTCCATCCGGCCGGTTTGTCCACCACCATCACACCATTGAGCGGCATCCTTCTGGTATCGTGTACGTTGAGGCGTTGATTGGTCAAATTGACGCGGAAAAATTGAAATTGAAAGGGAATTCGCTTCCCTTCCGCGCCAGTCCGCGTAAGTCGCCCCTATGATCCCGCTGAAAGATGACGCCCCGCGAGTTGGCACCCCGTACGTTACCTACTTCCTCATCGCAGTGAATACCGTCATGTTCCTGATCGAGTTATGGGTCGGACAGGGGAACCCGCGCCAGTTTGATCTGTTTCTCCAGCAGTTCGGGGTCGTTCCGGCCCGCTTTCCCATCGTCTTGTTCAACCAGGGATACGTCCCCTGGGACCTGGTGTATCAGATGGGCACGCGCTACATACCTCCGGTCGCAGCCTTTCTGCCGGTGTTTACTTCCATGTTCCTGCACGGCTCATGGATGCACTTGATCTTTAACATGCTGTCGCTCTGGATTTTCGGCGACAACGTGGAGGACTACCTAGGACACTTTCGCTACATCGTGCTCTACCTGATCAGTGGCGTCGCGGCCATGGCAGTTCACACCGTGTTCAATCTCAACTCGACGGTACCCACGGTCGGCGCCAGTGGAGCCATCGCAGGAGTGATGGGCGCGTACTTCCTCCTGTATCCGCGTGCCAAAGTACTTACCATCGTTCCCTTCTTCTTTATGTGGTTTATGTGGCTGCCGGCATGGATTGTGCTGGGCTATTTCTTCGTGGGCCAATTCCTGCTTGGTGCAGCATCGTCGATTGCTGTGCGAGGAGGCAGCGCTGGCGGAGTGGCCGTATGGGCGCACGTTGGAGGATTTCTCGCAGGCATGTTGCTGGTGAAGCTCTTCCCTGCCCGCGCGCGGCGTTACCAATACGGCGCGTTCTAAGTAAGCCAATGGTTCTACAACGCGCCCTTGATCGGCACCAGTATCAGTTCCGTCAAATTGGCATTTGCCGGAAGCAGCACAGCGCTCAGCACCGCTTGCGCCACACTCTCGGCCTTGAGCATGCGGTTTCGCGGAGCATTGGGCCAGAATTGCTCCCATATCGCCGTGTCGGTCGGCCCCGGCATCAGCGCCATTACTCGAATGCCTCTTGGGATGAGTTCTTCCCGCAAGGTCAGCGTGAAACCTAGACCGCCATGCTTAGAGGCATTGTAGGCAGCAAAATTCACGAAAATCTGCTTCGCCGCTACGGAAAGGTTGTTGATGACAATCGCACCTCTAGTCATAAGCGGCAGTGCAGCATGAGTGCAAAGGAACAGTCCGGTCAAATTTGTTTCTATGACTTCGTTCCATAGGCCCAGTGGAGTCTTTTCGACCGAAGTCATCGGTTGCGAAACGCCTGCATTATTGACCAGAACATCGAGGCGCCCCCAATGTTTGGCGACCGCAGCGAATGCAGCGGTCACAGAATCGGCCTTACGCAAGTCGCAGCTCTTGGCAATCACCTCGGGTTGAGGCTTCAGACTCGCCGCAAGGGCGTCCAGATCTTTCTTGGCTTGCCTTAGTGCCGCGCTGTTCCGCCCGGTGATCAGGACGTTGCAACCCTCTAAAACCAAGCTCCGGGCAATCGCCAAGCCGATTCCGCGATTTCCGCCTGTGATGACGGCAACCTTACCTGACAGGCGAGTCGCGGTAGGCGCCGCCTTCGTCGCAGCGCGATCATCTTTCATCGCTGTCTTGGGAGTGGATTGCCGCTTCTTGGCAGCCATCCGCTAGATCCCGTTGCTGTTCTTGTCGCGGATTAAAGAGAGGAATTCCTGCCGCGTCTGCTGCGCTCGGAAGGCGCCGATCATCGACGATGTGACGGTGGCGGAATGCTGTTTTTCGACCCCGCGCATCATCATGCAAAGATGACGGGCCTCAATGACCACCCCCACGCCGAGTGGGTGAATGGCGTTCTGAATCGACTCGGCGATTTCGACCGTCAGCCGCTCTTGCACCTGCAAGCGACGGGCAAACACTTCCACCAGCCGTGGTAGCTTGCTGAGACCGAGCACTTTGCCCTTGGGAATATAGGCGATGTGCACCTTGCCAAAGAACGGCAGCATGTGGTGCTCGCAAAGGCTGAACATCTCGATGTCTTTCACGATCACCATCTCGTCGTAATCGACACTGAACAGCGCGCCATTCAACACCTCGGCCGGATCTTCGCCGTATCCCTTGGTGAGGTACCGGTAGGCATTGGCAGTCCTCTCCGGTGTCCGCAGCAGCCCCTCGCGCGTTGGGTCTTCGCCGAGGCGGACCAGCAGTTCGCGTGTCAGCTCTTCCAGACTTGCGCTGGTAAGAGTGGTCTGGCTTTCAGCGAGGTCCTTCATGGTTCTCCTCTTCAGTTCCGCGACTCAGTGGAGCGTTTCGGCGCCACCAGCATATTCGAAGCTGTTCATCAACGTTTCTTCGATGCGCACCTTCTCCAGATGAGCCGAGCGAAAACTTTGCTTCAGAATGTTGTAGATGATCTCGGTGAGGTTTTCCGTAGTTGGCACCAACACCGCAAACTCTTTCACCTGATTCAAATTCTCGTGGTCGAACCGATCGAGGACTGAGTCGCGAACGGCTGCATCGAGATCGACGAGATTGCACACCATCCCGGTTTCGGGATTCACCTGGCCACTCACGGTCACTTCCAGCGAATAGTTATGCCCATGCCCATGCGGGTTATTGCACTTGCCATAAGTCGCGCGGTTTTGCTCGTCGGTCAGCGTGTCCGCATGCAGACGATGCGAGGCCGAGAACAAATAGCGACGAGTGAGGTGGGCCTTCATGCTTCTCCGTAGAAATCCACGAACAGGTCCGGCAGTTCGTAGAGCCGAACGCGATGCAGTCGTGCGACCTGCAACTTCTGCTCGAGCCGCTGCCAGATCGCGATTGCGATGTTCTCGGTAGTCGGGAGTTTGCTCGTGAATTCCGGCACCTCTTTGTTGAGGTGGCGATGGTCCATGGCGTCCACCACTTCACGATTCAGGATGTCCTTCAACTCCTTGAGATCGACCACGAAGCCAGTGGTCGGATCGACGTTCCCCTTCACCGTGACCTCGAGTGTGTAGTTATGCCCATGCCCGTGAAGGTTCGCGCACTTGCCAAAGACGCGACGGTTCTCTTCGTCCGTCCATTCCGGGTTGTGGTAATAGTGCGATGCAGAAAACTCACACTTACGCGTTAGATAAATCATGTTCCTCTGAACTATAACGAATGTTCGGATTGGCGGTCCGTAATCGCTGCCACGACAGGAGGCCGACCAGCAAGTTCCACATCGTCGGCATTGCCGTTCACCTTGTACAGACGGCCTTTCCAGCGAATGGAACCCGTCTTGTGTGAGATGTACGAATTCACTAAAAGTAGCGCAAACATCGGCAATCCAAACAAGGCGAGCATGTTTGATTTCCAATCAAAATGCGCCCGTCGAATGCGGCGATAAGAAAAGAACAATAACGTGATTGCAAACGCACCGCCCGCCGCAGCGCCGATCCAGTAGCGATTGATCAGGGCCAAAATCACGCCCGCGCTGCACAGAACGATCAGCACGAACTCCAGTGCGCGCTTTGCCGGCAGCCATCGCGGATGCGGAAACAGCAGCGCAAGGTTCTTCGTCCAGCCTTCCCACATCTCGGCAAAGCTGCGATACATGCGCGTGCTCACTGCGTCCGACGTCCGGAATTGCAGCTTGTATCCCGCCTGCTTCACCCGTTTAGCCAATTCCACATCTTCAAGGATCGCTTTAGCTACGGCTGCGTGGCCGCCGACGGCGTCGTAAGCATCGCGGCGGATCAGCAGATACTGCCCGTTTGCTGCCGCGGCCGGCGAGTTGGGGTCGCTGACGTCTTTCGGCCGGTAGGTCGCTGCCAACTCGGCGAAGATCACCGGCATCAATGCGCGCTCCGCAAGACCGTGCACTTCCTGTCTAGGTGAATAGGACAGCATCGCCGCGCCGTTCTCCTGTGCTTCGTGCAGTCCGCCTGCGATTGAACTCGCTGAGTGTTTCGTGTCAGCGTCGGTGAAGAGCAGCCACTTCCCTTTCGCCGGTCGTGCGCCGCTCCAGCAGGCGTTGCACTTGCCACTCCATCCAGCAGGCAGCGGATCGGCGGCGACGACTCTGACCGCAAAACTCTCGGCGATCTGCCGCGTGCGGTCGGTCGAATGATCGTCGACGACGATGATCTCGTAGCTGGTGCCAGACTGGCCGACCAGTGACCCCAGGCAGTTGGCCAAGGTGGCTTCTTCGTTGCGGGCGGGCACAACGACCGAGACCTCAGGTTTTCCTGCCACTTCGCTCATAAGACGACCCGCAGAAGCCGCTGCGTGTTCTCCGTTATTATAGAGATGTGAAGCGTGCGCTCTCGATTCTGGCCTCTCTGTGTCTCTTCCTTCTGGCTGCGTGCAACAGCGGGCGGCCGCCGCGCATAGGTGAGGCGGCGCCGAATTTCACCGTTACCGACTCGCAACACACCGTATCGCTCGATCAATTTCATGGCAAGCCGGTCGTCTTGAATTTCTGGGCTTCGTGGTGCGCTCCGTGCGTGGAAGAGATGCCGTCCCTGGTGCAGTTGCAGAAAATCATGGGGGATAAGGTCACCATTCTGGCGGTCAGCGAAGACGCCGATGACAAGGCTTATCGTCAGTTCGTGCAAGACCACAATGTTGACCTGCTGACGGTGCGCGATCCCAAAGAGTCGACCAACGTTCTCTATGGGACATTCAAATTTCCCGAGACCTACATCATCGACAAGGATGGCGTCATCCGCCGCAAGTTCATCGGCGCCACTGACTGGACCAGTCCCGAAATCGTGGATTACCTGAACAAGCTGTAGGCTAGTCCAGCGATTGGGCAGCATAGCAGCTAGACCTCGTTAGACCGAGATGCCCCCTTCACAGCACAACGCCCATTGAACTAATCTCTCCGGATGACACTTTCTGCTCGCAATCAGCTCGCAGGTACCGTCGAGGAGCTTCAACTCGGCGGCGTAATGGCACACGTTGTGGTTCGCGTGGGGGAGAACCTCATCGAGAGCGTGATCACCCGGAGAAGCGCGGAAGCCATGGAACTCAAGAAAGGAGATGCCGTCAAGGTCGTGATCAAGTCGACCGAAGTGATGCTCCAGAAAGACTGAACGCTCTCCCTACCAGATCAGCTTCAACCCGAACTGCACCTGGCGCGCGGTAGTCGATGTGCTGGTGATCGCTCCCGCGGTGCCCGACACTCCCGTGGGTGTAAACGTAATCAGGTTGGGAGTGTTGAAGTTGGCACGGTTCAGCAGGTTGAAGATCTCAGCGCGAAACTGCAGGTTCAAGCGCTCGCGCAGTTGCGTATTCTTGGTGGCGGAGAAGTCCCAGGTCGCCAGGCCAGGACCGACGAGGTTGTTACGCGTGGCATTGCCCCAGAAGCCGCTGTTGGCAGGCGGCGCGAGGAAGACGCTGGGATTGAAGTACTGCGTAGTAGTGCCATTAATCGCGTTGCCGTTGAAGCTCGGATTGACGAACGGACGCACGGGATTGCGCGTATCGCCATTGTTGGAAGGGTTGTAGCTGAGCTGCGCGGTGAAGGGGAATCCGTTCATCGCGGTGACAATGCTGTCGAGCGACCATCCGCTGATGAGCACGTTGCCGATACCGCCGAAGTTGTTGGCGTAAGCTTTGCCTTTGCCGAACGGCAGGTCGTACACCACGCTGACCACTCCCACATTTCTGATGTCAAAGGTAGCCGGGCCCCAATCGGCCTTGATGTCATACGGGTTGGAAATTAGACCGGGAGCGTTGCCCGCCGTGGTTTGATTCAGCGAGTCGCCGTCGTCGAGCGCCTTCGACCACGTGTACACGCCGCGAAACGAAAGGCCGTTGGTGAAGCGGCGATTCACGTCAACCTGCAGCGCGTTGTAGTTGCTATCCCCCCATGAGAACCAAGTCCAGGTGTTGGCGATGCTGGGATTCTGCTTGGAGCGTCCGGTGGGAATGTAGTACGAACCTGCCGGAACCGGAGTGCCTGCCAGTCCGACCGGGAAAGTGCTGGGATACACCGCAGGGCACGGCGATGCGGGACAGACGGTCGGATACGGCGTATTGGCGTCGACTCCTACGATCTCATGGTAGCCATGCGAGCCGACATAGCGCAGCGTCAGTGTCGTGTTGCTGCTGAGTTGCTGCTCGATTCCCAACGTGTACGAAATGAGGGTCGGCATCTTCAGGTTCGGTTGGACGCCACCGGGCACCAGAAAGGCCTTCGTCGGAACGGGCGCGGCGGGATTGATGGGCAGCGCCGCGACCGGCAGCGCCGCGATGCTGTAAGTCGGATTGAACGGTGCGTTCTGGTCCATGCGGTAGCCCAGCGCGTCTTGTAGTTCGTTGTACATTCCGAAGCCTGCGCGGAATACGGTCTTGCCGGGATAAAGACTCCATGCCACGCCGACGCGGGGCTCGGGCAGGAACTTCGCATTGTTGGTGGTGAACGCACTGCTGGCGACACGCGGCTGGTCGGAAATCACACCGTTGTCGAATGTGTAATTCGCCGCGCGGCCGTGCGCCTCGTTCCATCCGGTGGAAGATTCTCCGCGAAAGCCGAGCGTCACCGTCCACGAAGGACTGAGGCGGATCGTGTCCTGCGCGTAGATGGCGGTAAACAGCGACCGCCAGTTCATCTCGGTGGGAGCAGGATCGTACAGGAAGGTCGAAGTAACGCCGGTCAGGAATGTCGTAAGGCTGGTGAAGGTGGCTTGCCCGAACTGGCTGAGCGCAATAGTCTCGTTACTTTGAAACTGTTGAAACCATACGCCGAAGTCAAGCTGGTGCTTGCCAAGAGTCAGGCCGACGCGGTCTTCATACGTGTAAAGGTTACGAGCCACGGTGAGGTCACTGCCATTGTTACTGCCCGCCAATCCCACTTGCGCCTGAGGATTCGACGCTGCGCTTCCGCCGACAACGACCGCCCCAACGAGCTTCCCAACGATAAACGCCGGCACGGTGGCGGCGGGAGTGTCCGGGGTTGGCTCGCCGGTGAAAAAGTATCCCGCACGTGAATATCCGAAGCGCGCCGTGTTCAATAGAGTCGGTGAAAAGACGTGTGTCTCTTCAAGGCTCAGCACCTGCTCGCGCAGACTGAGGATATCGGTGCTGTAAGGATTCGCCGTGGTAGGCGTAAAGTCGTTGCCCGAGTCGATGGTGTATACCGCCGAGAAATTGTCTTTGGCGGAGAACACGTGATCGAGACGCGCGTTTCCGAAGTACTCGCGGATGGTTTGCAACGGGCTGCTGAAAACCTCGGCGATGCCGTTAAAGTCTGGCGCGCCCGCCGGAGGCGTGGGCCACAGGTTCAGAAGTGGTCGAACGCTGGGCACCGCTTTCGCTCGCGACGCCAAGTCTGGAACGAAGGCAGCCGAAGTCTGGTGCAGGTTCTGAATGAATCCTTCGAAGTTGGCGAAGAAGAACGTCTTGTCCTTCTGCACTGGACCGCCCACGGCGGCTCCAAACTGGTTGCGCTGAAACGGCGGCGCCGAGCCGAGATCGAAATAGTTAGGAGCATCGACCGCATTGTTGCGGAGAAACTCGTACACCGAACCGTGGAGTTGGTTGGTCCCCGACTGGGTCACAATGCTGACCTGCGCGCCGGGTCGCTTGCCGTACTCAGCGCTGTAGTTGTCGCGCAGAACGTTAAACTCGCGCACCGCTTCCACGCCGATCAGGTTCTGGCTGGGACCGCCCGGTTGCATGTTGTTCTCCGCGGCCCCGGTAAATTCAATGCCATTCAACAGGAAGAGATTCTGTTGCGGACGATTGCCCGAGACCGCAAAGTTATTGCCGGTGGAAGAGTTCGAGACTCCAATGCCGCCCGTCTTCTCCCAGGTGAAGTTCACGATACCCGGGTTCAGCATCAGCAGCAGATCGTAGCTTCGTCCGTTCAGAGGAAGCGCTTTCACTTCTTTCTCGCCGACCAGGCCGGAGATGTCCTGCGACGTAGCGTTCACCAAAGAGACGCTGGCCTCGACCTTAACCTGCTCGGTCACTTGCCCGACTTTGAGACTGAAGTCGGCGGTGGCGTCCTGACCCACAACCAGTTGAACGCCTGTTCTCACGTCCTCGGCAAAGCCCGCCTTCGAAGCTGTCAATTCATAGCGACCGATGGGCAAAGCCAGCAGTTCGTACATTCCAGACTGATTGGTCGTCGCGGTCCGTGTCAGGCCGGTCTCCTGGCTGGTTGCGGTAACCGTGGCTCCTGAAACGACCGCGCCGCTCTGGTCGGTAACGCGGCCGGAGAGCACGGCGGAGACCTGCGCCCATGCAGGCAGAGAGCCGAAGAAAATAATCAGAAGAAAAGTCGCAATCCACAGACGCCTAGTCAGCACTTTTTGACTCCTCGTTGCCGTCGGTGTGCGGCAAGTAGACAGTCCCGGTTGTGAGCAATTCTGAGAGGTGAAACGACAGCGGCGCTCAAGAGCGCACGTCTCCAGGACCGGCGCGCGCCTCCCCCGAAACGCGCGCCGAATGTCCCATGAGACTTAGTCGATTTAATCGAATCAAATCGACATTGTCAAACGGTTCACTCCGGTATGATGATCATGACCTCGGTCGACTTGATGAGCGCGGCGGCAATCTGGCCCTTCTTCAGGCGCAGTTCGCGCACGGCGTCAGCAGTGATAATCGAGGTAATGTGCTGCTCGCCGATGGAGAGGGTGACTTGTGCGAGCAGTCCGCTGAGTTTGATATCGGTGATTCGGCCGACCAGCTGATTGCGTCCGCTGATGCGACGGAAAGTACGGCGGCGCTTCTCGACAGCACCGGTCGATGTTAGGCGGGGCAACAGGCGGTCAATCTCGGATTCGGGAATGCGATGGTGGCCGCCGGCGGTTCGGCTACTCTTGAGTTTGCCTTGGTAAATCCATTGTTTGAGCGTGGAGTAGCTGATCCCTAAGACTTGGGCAGCATCATGCGGGGTGTAGAGCTTCGCCATACGATCAGGTCAGTTCCGGTCGAGAATATCCGTCTCGTGAGACGATAGCAATTCCAATTTTCTGAGTGTGGGGATGGAATGGCACAACGACGATATTGGTTTATTTGCGTGGCCTGCTGTTTTCTGCATTTTGCCGTCAGCCTGGCTGCACAAACCCTGCAAATCGTCACTGCGGACGGTGTCTCCAGGACGCTGACCGCGGCGCAGATCGCCGGCTCACCGCACGTCACGGTGAGTGTGAAGGACCACGATGTCGCCGCCCAATTTGAAGGAGTGCCATTGGCAACATTACTTGCAGGCGCTGGCGTTCAGTTGGGTGATAAGTTGCGTGGGCCACGGTTGACCGAAGTGCTGATGGTGGATGCCGCCGATCATTACCAGGTCGTCTTCGCTTTGGCCGAAATCGATCCGGCGTTTGCGACCCGCGAGATCATCCTTGCAGACAAGCGGGACGGCAAGCCACTGGATGCGAAGGAAGGTCCGTTCCGCATCGTGGCTCCGGGCGATAAGCGTCCAGCACGATGGGTACGGCAAGTGACAGGGTTAAGAGTGAGTGCAGTGAAGTGACCGCCGATGGCGGACAGTGTTGGCAACTTTACTAGCGAGCCGCGAGATCAAAGTCCCATCGCAAATTAGCCCTTACAGTTTCACGTGCCTTAGCCGGAGCGCGTTGGTGATCACTGAGACGCTGCTGAAGCTCATGGCAGCAGCAGCAATGATAGGGCTAAGCAGCAGGCCGAATTTCGGATAGAGGATCCCGGCCGCGATTGGGACGCCAATTGAGTTGTAGACAAACGCGAAAAACAGGTTCTGCTTGATGTTGCGCATGACCAACTTGCTCAAGCGGCGGGCACGCACTAAGGCAAGTAGGTCGCCCTTCAAGAGAGTGATGCCGGCACTTTCCATAGCGACGTCAGTACCGGTGCCCATGGCGACACCGACATTGGCCTGCGCCAAGGCGGGTGCATCGTTGATGCCGTCGCCCGCCATCGCGACTGTTCTTCTCTGCTCCTGAAGTTTCTTCACGACATCGGCCTTGTGGTCGGGGAGCACTCCCGCCTCGAAGTCAGCGATGCCGAGCTTGCGTGCGACGGCCGCTGCGGTCGATTCGCTGTCGCCCGTGAGCATGACCACACGTAGGCCCTGGCTCTGCAAATTCCGCACGGCATCGACAGCTTCGGGCCTGATCGGGTCGGCGATGCCAAGAAGTCCTGCACCACGCCCGTCAACCGCGACGAAAACGACCGTCTGGCCGTCGCGGCGCATGGGCTCGGCCTGTTCAATGAGGCCGACGGAGCTGATCTCGAGTTCTTCGAACAGACGTTCATTGCCGACGGCTATCTCATGTCCAGCGACCGTCCCGACGACGCCTCGACCCGTGAGCGAGCGGAAACCGTCGGGCTGAATCAATTGCAATTGGTTTGCCTCTGCTGCTTCGACGATGGCTGCTGCCATGGGATGTTCGCTACCTCGCTCGAGACTGGCGGCGAGACGGACGATGCGCTCGTCGGTTTCTCCTGCGATGGCAGTGACAGACATCAGCTCGGGACGGCCCTGGGTGAGCGTTCCCGTCTTATCCAGAACGATGGTATCGACTTTTTGAAAGGTCTCGAGCGCTTCCGCGTTCTTGATGAGGATGCCGGCGCGTGCGCCGCGGCCCGTGCCCACCATGATCGCCATGGGCGTGGCCAGGCCGAGCGCGCACGGGCAGGCGATGATCAGAACCGCGACTGCATTCACCACGGCGTTGGCGAGGCGCGGCTCGGGACCGACGGTCAACCAGACGATGAAGGTAATGACCGCAACGGCGAGCACTGCAGGGACAAAATAGGCAGCAACTTTATCGGCAAGCCGCTGGATGGGCGCTCGGCTGCGCTGTGCGTTGCTGACCATCTGCACGATCTGGGCGAGCACGGTCTCGCTGCCGACGCGTTCGGCGCGCACCAGCAGCCATCCGGTGCCGTTGACCGTAGCGCCGATTACTTTGTCGCCCGAGCGCTTCTCGACGGGGATGGATTCGCCGGTAATCATGGATTCGTCGACCGAGCTGAGGCCATCGACGACACTGCCGTCGGTAGGAATTTTTTCGCCCGGCCGTACGCGCAGCTTGTCGCCAACGGCAACCTGCTCGAGCGGGACGTCATATTCGCTGCCGTCGTCGCGCATGAGGCGCGCCATCTTGGGTGAGAGATCGAGAAGCGCGCGGATGGCGCTACTCGTTCGGCTGCGCGCCTTGAGTTCCAGCACTTGACCGAGCAGGACCAGCACAATGATGGCGGCGGCCGCTTCGAAATAAACTCCGGGCTGTCCGTGCGGACCGCGTAGAGCGTCGGGAAATATCTGAGGCGCGATGGTGGCAACGGCGCTGTACACGTACGCCACGCCAACTCCCATCGCGATCAGTGTGAACATGTTGGGGCTGCGGAACTTCACCGAAGCCCATCCGCGCTGGAAGAATGGCCAGCCCGCCCACAGCACGATCGGCGTCGCCAAGGCAAACTCGATCCAGGCGGCCATGCGCGGTGAGATAGCGTGGGCCCACGGTCCGGCCATGTGAGCCATGGCGATCACGATGAGCGGAACACCGAGCAGCAAGCTCCATCCGAAGCGTCGCGTCATGTCGCGAAGCTCAGGATTTTCGTCCTCCGCCGCAACGGTCATCGGTTCAAGCGCCATGCCGCAGATCGGACACGGACCCGGCCCATCCCGCACGATCTCGGGATGCATTGGGCAAGTCCATTTCGTTGTAGTGGCAGCGACGGGAATCTCGGGTTCCAGCGCCATCCCGCACTTCGGACAAGCTCCGGGCCCGGATCGCCGAACTTCGGGATCCATCGGACAGATGTAGTCCGCAGCTTTCGCAGAGTTTTGCGGGCTCGGAATAACTTGCACAGCCGGCGACTGCTTCAAGCTGGGAGGGGTTGGGACTCCGCCAAGCTGGACCATTGGCTGCATGCCCCCGGGCTTATAACTCAACGACAGATACTTCGCCGGATCGGTCTTGAATTTCTCCGCGCATCCTTTGGAACAGAAGTGATAGAGCGTCTCGTCGTGGGCTACAGAGGTCGCCGCCTTCGACGGATCGACAGTCATTCCGCAGACCGGGTCCTTCTGAACTGGGCGGGTAGGAGCGAATGGAACATATGGAAGCTCGGATGCCGCCTGGGTGGGAAGGTAATTGGGCGCAAGATAGCGGGCCGGCTCGGACAGGAAGCGATGCATGCATGCGGGAGAGCAAAAACAATAGGTGTCTCCCTGGTACTGTGCAACTCCACGGGCGGTAGCCGGGTCAACGGTCATGCCGCAGACCGGGTCTGTAGCGGTCAGCTTCAGTTGTGGGGACTCATTGACCGGAATTTTGTCGGTCTCGCTCATTAGATTGGTGCCTGGTCCTTGGTGGCCGTGATTTCCCGCTTGGTCGGCCGCGCTTGCGTGCCATATAGTAATGGCGGATTCATTGCAGCACCCCAGCCGGCTGCTGCCCCTTCCAATCATTGCATGCCAGAGAGGATTTTTCGATGACCGCAGTCGAAGTGTTGTTTCGGTATGGCGCTGCGCCGACTGAGAATGTCATGAACGCGTACGGCCAATTGAGCGACGTGTACGGCATCCGCAAGATGCGTCTACAGGAGCCGGATCGCACGATTCGGGTGGAATACGATGCGACCCGGCTGACCGAAGCCAAAGTCGAGGGGTTGCTGCGCGCGGCAGGCTTCGATATCACAGAAAAGCTTGCGCTGGCGTGAGAGATCAATTTCGCGATGCAAGAGAAACGGCGAAGTGCAGGTCACGTGCACTTCGCCGTTTGTGCGGTCGAGCTGACCGACGGACAGGATCGGGATGCCGTCGGCCGGTACTACTGGGGAGGGCTGAGGAAAACTTCGCGACGAAACTAAAAAGGGTCACCAGCGAAGAGGACTCTGGCCGAAAACCTCTTTACTAATGACCCTTATGCGCCACTTCGTCTGCAATGTATAGAGCAGTCCAGTTGCCAAACAAGCTGCTCTGATTCTAAAAGCCTTAGATCCTATGTGTGAAAAAAATACATGTAAAACTTTCCGGTTACCTGGAAATCCTTACCGTACCACTCAAGTGTCAAGGGGGTCACTGTCCTCGTGATTACCGATATTACCCGGCGCCAGTTGTTATTGGGAGCTACCGCCCTGGCTACCGCGGCGGCATTGCCCACGGAACTTTGGGGAGAAGCGCCTCCGGAGTCTCCAATCCGGCTGGGAGTGGCCAGCTACTCCTTCCGCAAGTTCGGTCGCACAGACGTCATCAAGTTCATGAAGGAACTGAATACCCCCTACCTGAACGTTAAAGACGTTCATCTGCCGATGGGCACTCCAAGCGGAAATCAAGCAAGCCAGCGACGAGTTCAAGGCGGCGGGAATCCAGTTGACGGCGGCGGGAACGATCTATTTCACCACGGACGACGATGACGACATGCGCCGTAAGTTCGATTATTGCAAGATTGCCGGCATACCGCTGATCGTTGCCGGGCCTACGCCCGAGGTCTTGCCGCGGCTGGAGAAATTTGCCAAACAATATGACATGAAGATCGCCATCCATAACCACGGGCCAGAGGACAAGTACTTCCCCTCCCCGCTGGACGTGCTGAAGGCCGTCCAAAATATGGATTCCAGAATGGGGATATGCATTGACGTCGGGCACACCGCACGAACAGGCACCGACGTCCCAAACGCTATCAAAACCGTCGGAGCCCGG
This sequence comes from uncultured Acidobacteriaceae bacterium, assembly GCA_963749635.1. Lineage (GTDB taxonomy): Bacteria > Acidobacteriota > Terriglobia > Terriglobales > Acidobacteriaceae > DASRAA01. Next base: position 40,488 of record CAVVNW010000001.1, on the reverse strand, counting down.
CTGTACGACCTTCACATGAAGGATCTGGCGAACGCCTCGAGCAAAGAAAGCCAGGTAGCCGTGGGCGATGGAAGCCTGCCGGTGGAAAAGATCTTCGCTGCCCTGATTGCCATTCGATATCCCGGCTATGTGGACCTGGAGTACGAGATCCACGAAGATGACCCCATGCCGGGCATGATCAAGAGCTTCGCCTACATGCGCGGAGTGCTGGCGGGGATGGGATCGAAGGCCTAAGCCGGCTGAATCCACGACTCGCAACTTGCAAGTTGCTTCCGGGGCCTCCCAGCAGGACAATGTCGGAAGCCTGCTCGCCCGACACAAAACTCAACCGAGGTGGAAACTATGCCGGTCATTCGGACCCTTGGCTCCGCGATCTCTTTCCTCAGCCTTACCGTGTTGCTGATTTGCGCAAGTGGTGCGGCGGCACAAGACAAAGCTGTCGCACCGGCTGCTCCAGTCAGTTCAGACCAACCAGCCCAGCCGATTTCTGACTCAGATATCCAGATGCTGCGGACGAACTTGCGCTCGGAACGCAAACAAGTGATCGCCGCCAACATGCAGCTCACTCCTGCCGAAGCGGAGAAGTTCTGGCCCATCTATGACCAGTACATCGCAGAACTGGTGGCGAACAACAACAAGAAGTACGACTTGATCAAACAGTACGTGCAGCAACAGGGCAACTTAACTGACGTGCAGGCCGACGCAGCCGTGAAACAGTGGATCGCAGTGGATGAGTCAGTTGCGCAATTGAGGTTGAAATATGTGCCGCTGTTTCGTGCCGTCCTGTCGGCCAAGAGTACGGCGCTGTTTTACCAGGTAGACCGTCGCATCCAGCTGATGATCGACTTGCAGCTGGCGTCAGCGCTACCGGTCATCGAACCGTGAGCTCTGACCGCGGCACCAGCGAGCTTTTATCGAGCGCATCGGCGACTGCGAAAACCTTATGGTTTCGCATGCCGATGCGCCCGATTATTTCGCAATTGTAAACGAGGCGATCAGGCCTTCTTGATCAGGCGCGTGATCCACACCAGAATGACTGCTCCGATAAATGCAACGACAATGGAGCCGATCATCCCACGGCCCTGCCAAATGCCGAGCATGTTGAAGATCCAGCCGCCGAGAAGGCCGCCGAGAATGCCGAGGACGATGTCCATCAGCACTCCATACCCGCCGCCCTTCATCACCTGTCCGGCAAGCCAACCTGCGATGAGTCCAACGATAATCCATACCAGGAAACCCATTTTGACCCCTCCTCAGTGCCGCTGGTCGCGGGCGAGTGAACTGTACACGCGCGCAGGACAAAGTGCAACGGCTCGTTTGGGTCGGTGACCTGAGGAGTTAAGCTCTCTCAATCGCTGGATCCTTAAGAATCAGTTTGGAAACCGTGGCTTGCTTGAGACCGCGTGGCGGAATTCTTGGTCTATGTGCGAGTCGAGAAGCGGCGGAAGAATTTGTTATAATCGCTAAGCCGCACTGTTGCGCGCCCTTAGCTCAGCTGGATAGAGCGTCTGGCTACGAACCAGAAGGCCGGGAGTTCGAATCTCTCAGGGCGCGCCATATACCTTCCTTGCTCAGTCTGCATCGTGACCACCAGGCTCGATTTTTCAAGCTCCCACGTGGGGCATCGCGTTCATGTCTGTCAAACCCAACGATCCGCAACAGGAGGCGCCGTCCACCGATGGGGAGCGAGTGAAAATTTTGACCCTGCACGTTGCCCGCGGTCAGTCATCTGAATTCAGCGAATGTTAGATTAGTGCAGCAGCCTAATTATTCACATCTGGCACGGCACCTAACTCGAACAATTCGGGAAAGCGTGGCTCAAATGCAAAGATCGCGACCGCAGTGCGTGATGCTCTCCTTGTTTTGCCTCCTGTTGGTCACCTCAGTAATATGCGTTAATGCTCAAACCGTGGTAGCGACTGTGCCGGTTGGCCTGAATCCGCAATGGGTGGCCCTAAATCCGGTGACGAACAAGATCTACGTCGCCAATGAAGGCGATAACACTGTCACTGTAATTGACGGAGTCACCTTTAACACGACCGCGGTCTCCGTATTCTCGCCAAGCATCGCGGTGGTAAACCCACTAACCAATAAGATTTATGTTGGGGGGGCGACGACTTATCCGACGATCTCTGTGATCGACGGAGCGACGCTTGCGACCTCGGTCGTCCTCTCTGGCGTGTATCTCGGACAGGGACCAAAGAGCATGGCCGTGAACCCCGTAACAGACAAGATCTATGCAGTAACCTCCAATTGCGACCTGGTGGTCATCGACGGCGCGACGCAGTCCACCACGACCGTAAGCAATGATGGATGTGGTTTCGGCGGTGGTAGCGTAGCAATAAATACACTGACCAACAAGATTTATGTAACACAGGAAACAGGAACCGCGGTCGTGGTTGTCGACGGCGCTTCAAACAACATCGTCGCTAATGTGGTGCTGGGTGCCGGCTATGACGCGATTGAGGTCAACGAACGGACTAACAAGATCTATGTGGCGAGCTTCAGGGATAACTTCGTTGCCGTAATTAACGGCTCCTCCGACTCCTTGCTCGCTACGCTACCGGTAGAGACATGCTATTACGGGACCGGGCTTGGAGTGAACCAACTCACCGACAGCATATTTGTTGCGGGCTATCAGGGAATCGTGACAAAAGTTGGCGGCGCCGCAACAAACATGGCTGCCGGCACCGCACATATCGGGAACTCAGCCCCTTACGATCTCAAGCTCGATACACAGTCGAACACAGTCTTTGTTGGCAGCTCGAGCGGGTACACAGTTTCCTTCGTAAACGGTGCGACGCTATTTGCAAACACGCTGCAAGTTGGAAACAGTGTAGGAAACATGGCGATTGACCAGACTCGAAAGCGTCTTTACGTCGCCACGGGAATCGGCACGGCGGGAAATGTCCTCGTTTTTGATGGAAACGGTTCCTTGTCGGTGTCCGCGATCGGCTCCGGAACAGTCAGCAGCGCCGATGGCCACATTAACTGTGGCGCTAACTGCACACAACCGTATTATTGGGGGGCCTCGGTCGTTTACTTGACCGCATTACCCAATCCTGGTTCAACACTGGCGGGATGGAACGGTTGCGACACGAGTTACGGGAACATCTGTATGGTTCAAGTCAAAGGGAACCAATCTGTTCGGGCGATGTTCAGTCCGACACAGGTCACGTTCAATTCCTTCACGTTTCAGCCATCTACTGTGAGACTGGGCTCCTCGACTATCGCAACCCTCACGCTTGGCGCTCCCGCTCCCAGCGGTGGAGTTACAGTAGCGCTCTCCAGCAGCAAACCAATATCGGTGCATGTACCGGAAACTGTCTATATACCAGGTGGCCAAGCTTTCACGAAGTTCATGATAAGGACTAGCAGAGTTCGCAGTTCAAGAAGCACTGTTGCAATTTCTGCTACGGCCGGGACCGCGTTGGTGACGGGGCATTTAGTCGTTACGCCATGAGTGTTCTCCGCCCAAAGCCTTTGTCAGCTTCCCACAGAACAGGACCGAAATTTCGCGATGAATGGCGCCCAAGGCCAGCTCTCAGATCGCTCTGCAATTCGCGGCGTAATCCTCGACTACGGCGACGTCATCTCCCACCCGGCTGATCCTGCCGTGATTGCCGCAATGGCAAGCGTCTTTCATCTTCCTCTGGAACGCTTTCGCCACCTCTACAGCGAGTTTCGTTTGGATTACGATCGCGGAACATTAAGCGCTCACGAATATTGGAATCGAATCGCACAGGCGGCCGGCATCGAGCTCAGCGGCGAGCAGATCATCGGACTCCGGCGAATGGACGTCTTGATGTGGAGCCGTCTGAATCCGTCAGTATTGCGATGGGCTGCGGAATTGCGAGCGGCAGGGTTGAAAACCGCCACTTCTCTCCAACATGCACGACGACATGGTGCAACATCTACGAGCAGGACGGCGCGTGGGCCAGGGACTTCGACTGCCTCACGTTGTCGTCGGCCATCCACGTGGCCAAGCCCGACCCAGAGATATTCAAGCATTGCTTGAAGTGTCTTCGGTTAGGCCCTCATCAGACGCTATTTATCGACGACCGAGAACGAAACGTGCGGGCCGCGGAGGAATTAGGAATGCGTGGAATCGTCGCGCCAACTACCGAGCAATTGCGCAACCAGCTCCACGCCATCGGATTCGCACCTCTGCCGGATTGACCGGCCGATCCGCCTAGGTGTCCTCGTCGCGATCAAGCTCATCCTGCAAGTCGGTCAACGCCTGAGCCCGGTCAGAGCCATGTAGCCGCGACTGCAACTCGCGAAGTGCTACCGACACCACGTGGTAATGATGCAAGTGGCAATATTCCGGATCGTGCGTTAGTTCTAGCCAGATGTCGTGCATGAGCTTCAGGTCCTGCGGCCGGAAGCGCGGAGCATGCGGCCCGAGTATGTACTCCCACTTGCGTCCGTCGGGAGCGACGACCTGCATGCGCATGCGGGGCTTGGGCTCAGGTAACCGCTCCCATGCGTCGCCTGTCAGCCTGCCTTGCTCCTCGGGCGAGAGCTTGTTCGAGAGACCGCATACGATCAAGCTGGATTCGAGCCTTTGTCCGGTGGCCACTATGGCCTCGAACACGTCGTTCGTCGGAGTCACCAGCAGTGAGACGTGCTTCCCTTCTTTTTCCGCGAGATTGACGACGGCGGTAAAAAGCTCCTGCTCATATTGCTCGAAGACCTCGGCTGAATCCAGGCTAGTGCTACCGCTGAAAGAATGCTCGCGATGGTAAACACGGGCAGTCATTACTACCACATCCTGTTTCACGGTGTTCGTTTTAGCGAGTATGTCGCGCAAGTACGCGAGGTTTCCGGGGTCACGAACAGCCACCAGGATATTTCCGGGACGCACTTCCATGTCCCCGGCGGTAAGTTCCTCGCGGGCGTTGACGCGGAACTGCTCCAGCTCGTGGTTTACCCCGACATGGGCTCTGCGATTGAGCCGTTCAGAAACCGTAAACACCCCAAACAGAACCGCACTGAAGGCAAGCCCCGAAATCGTCGCCAGTTGCTTGGTGAATAGATTGACGATAGCGGTTGCAAAGAGCAAAAGCGAAATCAGGCTCAGTCCTATCGGAATTTCGACTTTGCCAATGTGAATGTTTCCCGGGACCTTCCATTGCCGGTTTTCCGGCTCGGTGAAACGCAAGACAAGGACCGCCAGCGACTTGAAGGCGAAGCTCCAGATCACGCCGAACGCATACAGCGATGCCAGCAAGTAGACGTTGCCACGGCTGGCAATGATGGTGAAAATCTGCAGGAACGTGATGAGGTTGATGATGCGATAGCTGGTCCCGAATTTCGTGTGCGGCTTGCGGAACCACGTCGGCATCACGCCGTCTTCGCTGATGCGATTTAAAACACCGTTGGCGCCCACAATGGCGGTGTTCACGGCGCCCGACAGAATCAGCACGCCCACCAACACCACAAAGCCCTGGAAGAAGAGTTTCAGGGTGAAGGGTCCCACGACGTTCATCGCCAGACCGCTGATGAGATTGGCGAAATAGTCCGGCCGGATTTTGTCCGGAATGATCATCACCGCAAAGAACGACACCAGCGAAGTGAACAGCAGGCTGTACAAAAAGATGACCAGCCCGGTCTTCTCTAGGTTCTTCAGTTTGGGGTGTTCGATTTCGCGATTCACCTGGGCCAGCGACTCTTCACCGCTCATGGCCAGCACGGAGTGCCCGAAGCCGACCAGCACCAGCACCCATGTCAGGTTTGCCACCCAACTGTGATAGAGCCATCCCAAAGATTCATGGCTCTTGGTAATGTTCGCGCTGCTGGGTAGGGGAGGAAGCGGCGACGGGTGCAGGAAAAGAGTAAGCAGACACCACGCGATCAGCACCACAACCATCACGGTCGTGATCTGCATAATACGCAGCGCCTGTTCGCTCGATTCGTGAATGCCCTGAGTGTTCTTCCACCAGAAATAATATCGTGACCACCACGCCAAACGCTGCGGCAAAATAGTTCCCTTGGGCATCGGTCATCTGGATCGGATGGTGGTACCGGGTGGAAAGGTCAACCACGAAACCAGCCAGGTACTGGCCGGCCGACACCGCACTGATCGGTCCTGTCAACACGTAGTCAAACAGGAGCGCCGACACAGAAAGCTTCGCCAGATTGCCGCCCATGGCCTCCTTGACGACTTTGTACACGCCGCCGCGGACGAACATGCTGCTCGATTCGATGTAAATCGAACGCACGGCATAGCTGAACAGCATGACGGCAAGCACGAACCACGGCGCGGACTTTCCGATCACCTTTTCGGCGTCACCGCCGACGTAATAAGCAGACGATGCCAGGTCGGACAAGACAATAGCGGCGGCACGCCAGAATGAAATGAAGGTCAGCATCACCGTAGTGGCGACAAAGACCTTTACGGCTGGCTTTTCCAGGTTTTGCATGGCCTCGAATCGTGAACTAAGAATGGAACAATCAGTCTAGCAAGTCGGATGGGTTCCTCACTCATCTTTTCTTTTTATGAGAGGGATGCGCTTTTCCTACGTAAAGAAGTCCGAGAATTTTCGCTGAACGATTCCAGCTACGACCTTCGTTGTACCTGACTTGGACAGACCATGCGTGCCGCCGTCGATTTGCACGAGCACGGTGCGCGCCGGTATCAGCTTTATTGCAGCTTGCAATTCGTCGATGGTCCCAAAGACATCCTTCGTTCCGCTGACGAAAAGCGACGGCGTTCGCAGTTGTGGAAAGTGCGCGGTACGTAGTTGAGCAGGTTTTCCTGGCGGATGGAGCGGATAAGAGAGCAACAAAAGACCTTCGACCAAACCGGGATCCGACGCCAGTAAGAGCGTCGCTTGGCGTCCTCCGTAGGAACTGCCGCCTAGAAAAGCACGTCCGCCAAACTGCTCTTTCATTAGCGCTACGGCGCGGCGCAACCCTTCCTGATCTTCCTTCGCAGTCGTGGGCGACGGAGGTCCGTGCGGGCGTCGCTGACGATACGGCAGGTCGCAGCGCAAGACACTGATTCCGGCGGCGACAAACTCTTCCGCCACGGCAACCAGCAGCGCGGCATTAGAATCTCCGCCGGCGCCATGGGTCAGTACCAGGAAGTCGCCGGAGGAACCGACGGCGCGGTGCAGCGTGCCCCGCACCGGCGCCTCCCCCGGCGTTTCATCAACGACCGGACTGACTGATGGTTTGGTCACCCGAGTCCTACCGGTTCAACTTCTTAGCCTGACACGCCTCCACGACTTTCGTGGGATCGATTGCGTCGGAATCGAGATACATCTCCGCGACCTTGCCATCTTTATCGATCAGGTAATTTACTCGGCGAGCAGCTTTGTATTTGGGATTGTAGAGTCCGTACTCTTTGGTCACGTCGCCGCCCCAGTCACTCAGCAGCGGAAACGTCACGCCAATTTGTTGCGCCCATGCCTTGTTCGAGAAGGGAGAATCCATACTTACACCCAGAACCTGGGTATCGGCAGCTTCCAGCTTGGCAAGGTTCTGCTGGAAATTCTGCATCTGCTTGGTTCAACCACCGGTGAAGGCGAAAATGTAGAACGCAAGCGCGACATTCTTCTTCCCTTTGTAGTCGTGCAGCGAAACTTTGTTACCGTTCTGGTCGGTCAAGGTGAAGTCCGGCGCAACGTCACCGACCTTGATGGCGGGAGGCGGTGCCTCCGGAGGTTTATCGGCCGCTCGCATAGCCGGCGCGAAGACGCCAACCACTAAAACTGCCGTTATAACAAAAGTTATAACACGACTCATTTTGACTCTCCTCTCGAACCGTGCGGGCAGTTTTGAGCGATGCCCGGTCCGGTCTTGACATGATGCCACGAAGGACCTGGAAAGCCTATTTCGGGTAACATCGCCAGTCGCCGGGCCGATTGGCAAAGTCCCGAATTGGGAATGACCTCTGGGCAGTGATCCACTTTATTGCGGGAGTACTGCTCCGAGGAATACATTGAATGAGTATTCATTCGGTGCATTTGACCAAACATCGTGCGCGTGCGGGCTGCCGCTTTGGTCGCCATCGCAAACAATCTTCTAGGTTTACAGCGAGTAACTGTGGTGAAACGCGAAGCCAATCCGTCGGAACTACCTCCTTCGAACTCACTGGGCGGTGTGACGCGGAACGCCGAGAAGTATCAGCGAATTCTTGACGCGGCGGTCGCGGTGTTCGCGGAAAAGGGCTTCTTTGTCTCCCGAATTTCGGACATCGCCGACCGGGCCGATGTCGCCGACGGCACTGTTTATCTGTACTTCAAGAACAAAGACGAAATCCTGGCGACCGCGATAAACACGGCTTTCGACGGTTTCATGAGCACCGCGCGCGCGGAACTAAAGAAACTACCGACTCCGACCGAACGGCTGCGCCGGTTGGCTTGCCTTCATCTTGAAGCGCTTGGCGCGAACCGCAACCTGGCGGTCGTTTTCCAGATGGAACTGCGGCAGAGCACGCGATTCCTGTCGAAGTTCTCGCATGAGCATCTGGTGGAGTACTTGAGGCTGGTACGCGAGGCCATCTGCGATGGCAAAGCCAGCGGGGAGTTTCGTGCCGATCTGCCGGACAAGATAGCCGCCAACTGTTTCTTTGGCGCGATCGATGAAATGGTCACTTCGTGGGTATTGAGCGAGAAGGAATATCCGCTGGCCCACGTTGCGGATTCGGTATTGGACATCCTGTTGAGCGGCATGCGGTCTTCCGCGCAGCCGAAATGAGTGGCTCCTATGGAAATTCCCACCCTCAATGACGTTTTCTTTACCGTCGTGGGACGCGATCACGACCGCGTCATGCTCACACGACGGAATGGTGAGTGGACGCCGATTTCGGCGGCGCAACTCCATCGCTGGGTGACGGCAACGGCCCGGCAGTTGCAAACTTGGGGGGTCAAGCAGGGCGAACGGGTCGTCCTTCTCAGCGAAAACCGCCCCGAGTGGGCCATCGTCGACTTCGCTACGCTTCTCCTCGGCGGCATCGTCGTGCCGATTTATGCCACGCAAACGCCCGAGCAGGTCCTCTACGTCCTGCACCACTCGGAAGCAAAGGTAGCGTTCGTATCTTCCCGCAAACAATACGAAAAGGTGGAATCGGTCCGGGCCGAGTCGAAGCTGGAGCGCGTGGTCGTAATGGACGAGGTTGACGACCTTCCCGACGTCCCGCAAATGCGCTACATCTTAAGCGGAGCCAACGATCTGGATGACCCCGTGATCGAGGCCTTTGCCCACGAGGTTAAGCCGGACGACGTTGCGACGCTCATCTATACGTCGGGGACAACTGGAACTCCCAAGGGCGTCATCCTGACGCACGGCAATATCGCGTCGAACCTGGGCCAATCCGCATCCCTGGTCGACATCGGTCCCGGGGATGTCGGTATCTCGTTTCTTCCGCTCTCGCACATTACGGCGCGCCATGTTGATTATCTGCTGTTCTGCCGAGGTGTCTCGATCGCGTACTGCCCTAATTTTGATGACTTGCCGCGCACGTTGCAGGAAGTGCGGCCGACCCTTTTTATCGGTGTGCCTCGCGTGTACGAAAAGATCCACAACCAGGTTCAGCTCAAGACGCACGGCACCAAACGCAAGATTTTCGACTGGGCAGTCGCCGTGGGTCAAAAGTATCGCGAACAAACATTAAACGATAAGGTTCCGAGTTCGCTCTCGTGGAAGCTGGCCAACAAGCTAGTGTTTTCGAAGATCCGCGAGGGCATGGGTGGACGCGCACGGTTGTTCATTTCGGGGGGCGCTCCTCTGGGACGTGAACTGGCTGCTTGGTACGCTGATATTGGGATCCGCATTGACGAAGGATACGGGCTAACCGAAACCTCTCCTGTGATAGCCGTAAACGTTCCCAGCCAGCACCGCATGGGCACGGTCGGGAAAGTCCTGGCAAATCTTGAAGTTCGAATTGCCACCGATGGCGAAGTCCTAGTGAGGGGGCCGTCAGTATTCAAAGGCTACTGGAACATGCCTGAGGAAACCGCCGGCGCATTTGAGGATGATTGGTTCAAGACTGGCGACATTGGGCAGTTAGACGAAGACGGATACCTGTCCATCACTGATCGCAAGAAAGACCTGATTAAGACATCGGGCGGCAAGTTCATCGCGCCACAACCGATTGAGAACTCCTTGAAAGCCAATATGTTCGTGGGAGAGGCTGCAGTTGTGGGTGACAAGAGGCGCTTCCCCGCAGTGTTAATTGTGCCCAATTTTCCCGTTTTGGAACAGTGGGCAAGTACCCATGGTATTTCTACGGCCTCCCGTAAGGACTTGGTGCGATCGCCGCAGGTGCGGTCGCTGTACCAAGGCGTGGTGGACGAACTGAATGAAAATCTGGCGCAGTACGAGAAGCTGAAGAAAGTTCTAGTGCTCCCCGAAGAACTCAGCATTGCGGACGGGACGCTTACGCCGAGCATGAAGTTGCGTCGACGCCATCTGGAGCAGCGCTATCACAGGCAGATTGAGGCGATTTACGCCGAAGAGCACGCTCAGGAAAAGACTGAGCGATCAGTGGAAAAAGTCAGGAAATAAGTCGCGCGCCGCACAATTATTCGATGGGCTCGACCGCGATGGTGGGCTCGATGTGCGCCCGATCAGGTCTTTGCACCAGCACGGTCGCCGCGAGGACGATGACCATGCCCAGCACCTGAATGGGCGAGACGAACTCTCCGAGTAGGATAGCGGTGAGCAGGATCGCGAAAACGGGCTCCAGGCAGCTGGTCACTATGGCGCGAGTCGGGTCGAGATGCTGGAGGCCGGTGAAGTAAAACGAAAACGGGACCAGCATTGAAGTCATCGAGAACACTGCCATGAATGCCCACTGGCCCGCGGTGTAATGGAGCGCGGCGATCTTCCAGGGCGGATTCAAGACAATCCAGAAGGTGGCGGCGCCGAAGAGCGCATAGACCAGCACCGTCCAGCGGTCGTAAGCCTGCAATAGGTGCTGCGCGTAGACGTTGTAGAACGCGAATGATACCGCTGCCAACTCCGCCGCGATTACCCCGACGGTGCTGAAGCGGACACCCGAAAGTCCGAGCCAAGGAAAACTGTTGTGCGCGGAAATCTCGCCCACGGCGAAAGCGCAACCAGCGACCGCCAGCAATACTCCCAGGATTCGTTGCCATGTGGGCCGCTGAAGCCGCGTCACCAGCATGTACAGCAGCACCCACACCGGCGCTACATATTGCAGGACAATCGCCGTCGCAACCGACGTCCGTTCGATGGCGAGGTAGTAGAAGTAATTCGAAGCTGCCAGTCCAGCGATTCCCAGTAGGAAGAACTGCAACAAATGGCTTCCGCGGAGGCGGAGCGCCGAGCGGTTCTTCAGCAGGAGAATTGGCGCCAGCACGAGAAGGGAGATCGTAGTGCGGCTTTGCGCGAGAACCAGCGGATCAATCTTTCCGAGATACTGGCCGCCGACCGCGATACGACCGGTGAATACCGCCCTTCCCATGGCGGCCGACAGTCCCCAGAAAAATGTGGCCGCGGCAATGTAGAGGTAACCGCGGACAAAATGGGACCTACTGGCCGAGAAGTTGGACGAGGCGTTCAGGATCGTATCCGATGAGGACTTCGTCACCTACAACCACGGTGGGTGTCGATTGACTCTTGTACTTCTGGGTCATTTCGCGGACTACTCCGGAGCCGGAATCGATGCTGCGTTCCTCGAACTCCACACCGCGTTGCGCGAGAAAGTTCTTGACCCAGCCGCACGGCGGACAGTCCTGTTGCGTAAAGACGATCACCTTGGCCTGAGGCATACTACTCTGCCAACGCCGATTCGCTGTGGGAAGTACGCAGAACGCGGTCAACCGTGTACGGAGCCCGCTTCGAAGGCTCGTGGAAGTGCCGCACCTGTAACTCGCCCAGCAACCCCAGCGCCACCAGCTGCACGCCCGCAACGATCAACACTGCACCGAAGACCATCATCGGCCCGTGCTCGTCCATGACATCCACATGGCGAACGAACTTCTCGATCACCATCCAGAACGCGATGAGCAGCCCAGTCAAGGAACTGACTGCCCCAAACCCACCAAAGAAATGCAGCGGGCGGGACATGTACTTGAGCAGGAAGCGAATTGTGATCAAGTCGAAAAATACGCGGAAGGTTCGTCCGATGCCGTAATGCGATTCGCCACGTTCGCGATTAATGTTGCGGATGGGAATTTCGCATATCGTCGCACCATAAGCCGATGCTAAAGCAGGAATAAACCGGTGCAATTCGCCGTACAGCGGAACTTCCTGTACGACTTCGCGGCGATACGCTTTGAAAGTCGTACCAAAATCATGGATGTCGACGCCACTAAGCTTGGCCATCAGCCAGTTGGCGATCTTCGAGGGAATCCGGCGCATGACAAAGTTATCGATGCGCTCCTTTCGCCAACCGCTGACTATGTCGTAGCCGGCCCGCAATTGTTCGAGGAACAGCGGAATGTCGTCGGGATCATGCTGGAGGTCGCCGTCCATGGCGAGGACAAATTCGCCTTGGCAATGATCAAAGCCAGCCGCGAGAGCAGAGGTCTGACCAAAGTTTCTCCGCAGCTTGACGACCACGACGCGGCGATCAACGGCTGCAATTTGCTGCAGCAGCAGGAACGTGTGGTCCAGGCTGCCATCGTCGACAAAGACCAGCTCGAACGGCTCCTGGGTGGATTCCATTACCACTTTCAGCCGGTCGTACAGTTCCGTTACGTTTTGTTCTTCGTTGTGAAAAGGAACAACAATCGAGTACTTGAGCACGATGTGTCAATTATACCGTCCGACCCTGCCCAATTTGGGAATTTTGGGCTAGATGGCTCCTCGTTAGTGACGGTCAGCCGTTGGCGCAACTTGTGGGACGGTCTGGCTTTGCAGGCATAGGAGTGGAGAAGTCCGAAGGCTAAAATGCTCCGGATTCTAGCCCGGCCATGGTGCACAAGACTCTACGCAGCCTCTGCAATCTCAATGATTTGCAATATATCGGAGAACACGGTCTACCCCCTCGCAAAACTCGTCGCACGGCGTGATCAAACTCGCGATTAAGTAGCCGTCACCGGGGAAATTGTAGAAATGGCCAGGTTGGAGCAGTACTCCCGTTTCGCGCAGGAGGGCAATGGCGAGGTCTTCGTCGGTGCCCCACACCGGAACGCGCAAAATGGCATACCAGCCTCCTTCGACGGCAAGCCGCCCGCATAGGGTTTGAGCCGCGAGACTCGTGTCGAGTGCGGTCAGGTTTGTGCGGATTCGCTCTAAGAGTTGAGCTTGAATATTGTGGCGCTCGGCAAGCATTGCTGGAACCGCCAACTGCAGCGGAGCGCTCATCGACAGATACGTGTCGGCAATTACTTCCAACCGGTCGAGTGCCTCAGCTTTGGTGTCCGCAGGGCCATTGGCGACAATCCACGCCACTTTCATTTGCGGCAGCGCAGAAATCTTGGACAATCCCGATAACGTGAAAGTCAAAACTTCATTGTTGGACGAGAAGGTCGTTGGTGCCTCGTCGCCTAACGAGTAATCCAAAAACACTTCATCGGAAATGATGGCCATCTCGTTGGCGACGCAGACCTGATTTAGCTCGGCAATTTCACGCCGCTTCACGATACGAGCCCGTGGGGTTGTTCGGATGTACGACCAGTACTGCCCGGCACCTCGAGTCTGTGGCTTTGCGATCGCTTGGCTGATCTGCGCAGAGACTCGAAGTCGATCTGCCAGCCATGGTCGTACACCAGTTCGTAAGGTACAAGCTTCACGTCGTTGAGATCGGCCAGAAAGTCGAAGAGAGGATAGCTGGGCGCTGGTACCAGGACGGCATCGCCGGGATCACAGAGCAGCCGGAATACGAACGAGTATGCCTCGCTGGTGCTGGTGGTCAGAATGAGGTCGTCAAGAGGAAGGCTGCTTCCCTTCTCTGCGTAGTAGCTGGCGATTGCTTCTCGCGCGGAGGAAATGCCCTTGGGCGAGGGCTGATACGTCATCGCTTCGGGTCGGGTCAATGCCCGCAGAATCTCTGCCTCGTGGTACGACAGTCCGATGGTCGTGGGATTCGAAGCGGTGAGGTCCAGCAGTTCCCTGCCCGCCTGACGATGCTCTTCCAATGCAGCTGTGTAGCGATTTGGGGCGAGGTTCCAGGCAGTGCGGCGGGAGAACATCAATGGGAATTCCGCTCATTGACGATGCGACCGTATGGGGATGAGCGACCGAGACGGTCGAAGTAGTCGTAGGCTGCACCAGCGATGCGGGCGATGGCGTCGTTTCCGTCGCGCTCACGCTTGAGATACGAGGTCATGACAACAATGACAAATGGACGGTTGGGCACAAACACTATGCCAACATCATTGCGCACTCCGGCGAGTTCCCCGGGCTTGTTGGCGATAAGGACGTCATCAGGAATGTTGCGAGGAATGTCGCTGGCCTTTGAAGTGCTGAGAACTTTGAAGAAATCGTCGGTCAGCGCCGGATTCACGACTTTGTGCTGATAAAGGTCGGCAAAGAGCATCATCATTTCACGAGGTGTGGACACGTTCTCCCTACCTGCCTGGGCAGCTTTCACGTCCATCATCTTGCGTTGCAGGCGGGTATGGGGGAGGCCGAGCGAGGTGAGCATGGCATTCACGTTGTCCATGCCCACGCGGTCGATAAGGACATTTGTGGCACTATTGTCGCTTACCGCGACCATGAATGTTGCGAGATCGCGATTGGTGACGCGGGTCACGCCTGGCGTGAGCCCGCCCATGATGGCGCTATCGGCGACAAGATCGCGAGAATCGACGGTGTACATGTCAGTGAGACGGGCTTTTCCCGTCGCGCCTTGGTCCGATTCTTGTTGTTGCCTATAAAGCTCAGCGAGCACCGTCACTTTGATAGAAGACGCTTGCGCAAAGACGGCGTCGGGATTCAGTAGCAGAGTGCGGCCGTCGGTCAGATCCATGATAGCGAGTCCCATGGTTCCGTCGAGATCGCGATTCGCGGCTTGGACGGTGGCATCAAGCTTTTGCCACAGCAATTCGCTTTGCGCCGGAGTTCCGACAACTGGAGTTGCCTTCGTTTGCGTGTGGGCCGCAGCGCAACCACCCAGAACAATTCCCAAAGCCAACAGGAATCTCAGCATAAGACGCGGATTATACATAACCGTGTCGCGTAAATTTGCGCAGAATTCGTGAGCAGAACCGCAGGAGACGCCCATACAATGGCTAATACTCCGTTTGTAAATCCGGTGCTGAATTATGAACGACACAAATCGTGCTACCGCGAAGGAATCCGCACCCGTCCAAGAAGCCCGGGCGGCTCTACTAATCGGCGAGGATCCGGAAGTGAAATCTGCACTTTCGGCGATCCTCGCGCTCGAGGGCTGGACTCTGGAGCAAAGCAGCGACCAGGCCGAAGCGTTGGCGCTGGCCGCCAAACATCCCTACGACCTCATTGTCACGAGTCGCAAGACCTCGGGCAAAGAGGATGTACAGTTCCTGTGTCGAATTCGTCGAATCAAGCCTCACACCCGAGTCATTATCCTCACGGACGACAGCACGCCGGAGGATGTCATTGCTTCGATGCGACAACACGCCTTCGGCTATCTCTCGAAGGGATTTTCTGCCGAATCGCTTGCGGATACTGTGCAGAACGTATTGGACGCTCCTGCGTGGGACGATGGAATCGAGATCATATCGGCGACTCCGCAATTGCTGAACTTGGCGGTACGTTGCCAGATGGTGACGGCTGACCGGTTGCTCCAGTTCATGGCGGAGATTACAGACCTGCCGGAGGAAGAATGCCGCGACGCGGGTATGGCTTTCAGGGAGATGTTGCTGAATGCCATGGAACATGGCGGACACTTTGATCCGGAAAAGTATGTCGACATCTGCTATGTGCGTGCGCGTCACATGGTGATGGCCCGGATTAAGGACCCGGGCGACGGCTTCACGCTGGAGGAGGTTCGGCATGCGGCGATTGGCAATCCGCCGGACGATCCGATTGCGCACGTGATTCGCCGGAACCAGGAAGGCATGCGTCCAGGAGGTTATGGCGTCATGTTGGCCCGGAACTTGGTAGATGAACTCATCTACGGCGAAAAAGGCAACGAGGTGCTTTTGGTTAAGTACCTGCCGGGCTTTGATCCACCAAAAGCTTAGGCTCTTCGGCGATTACATTACATCGGAGGAAAACATGAGTCAGCGGGCATTAAACGCCACTCGGATGGGATTTGTTCTGCTCCTGTTGATGAGCTTCTGCGTTGCGTTACACACTTCGGCTCAGGCGCAGGATGCCAGCGCAGCAGCATCGAGTAAGCCATTTGTTGTCGAGTACTACTACAAAGTGAAGTGGGGCTACGCGGACGAGTTCATCACCTTGTTTAAGAAGAACCATTACCCGCTGCTCAAGAAGCAAGTGGAGATGGGGCGCATGATTTCAGTGTCGGCAGTCGTTCCGCGCTATCACACCACGGAGGATGGGCGCTGGGATTACCGCGTGACCATCGTCTTCAAGAATGCCGCGGTGGCGAACGATGCGAGCTTCGACGAAAAAGCGCTCATCCAGCAAATGTACCCCGATCAGGCAACCTATAAGAAGGAAGAGCAGAGGCGCTTTGAGATCCTCGACGCGCACTGGGACCTGCCAATCAAGGACCTCGAACTGAACTCCCACTGATGCTGTGTTGTCAGTGAGTCGCTACAAGGTAGGTGTTCGCCGTCGGCGTGACGCTAGCCGTCGCGCACAGCTGTACCGTCACAGTGCCCGGAGCCGTGACCGCAGCGCTTAGAATTATCAGACCGTTGGGGAGCGACCCGTCTGAAGCACTTGCGGAGACGGGATGGCCGACTGCAGCGCCAGCCACCGCGGCGGTACCGTTGGTGCAAGCTCCGGCCGTAAGCGCGCTCCCACCAATGCTCCCCGTCGTGCCGGTCAATGTCGGAGACGTTACGCACGTCGGACAAGAAAGCACTGGTGATGACCCTCCGCTGGATACCAACGGGCTAGTCGCCGTAACTGAAGTCACCGTTCCAACCGCGGTTTGTGGATTGACCAACTCCCAGAACTGTCCGTCATAAATCAGCACTGCGAGCGCGTTGGTACCCAAGTCGCCGGGCGCCAGCCCCTGATTTCCATACTTGAGGATCCTCTTGGCTCCAAGTCCATTCACATTCAACGTAGGGTTAAGAATCGTGTTGGCATGTATCGGCAGGATAAAAATTGCCGTACCGGTATTCAGCCCGAAGTCCAAGCCTGCCACGAACGTCGTCTGGAGAGCATTCACCGGCCCAGTATCCACGGTATACAGTACGGGTCCGATCTGGCTCGGACTAGCCAACTGGCGGTCAAGCCGCCAGTAGTTTGTGCCGTCGGAACAGTACAGGTAAGAATTCCGCTTCGGTTGGGTGGCGTTCGATGAGCCACCATCGATGGTGAGGCCGTTCGCGCTGACAGTCAGGAACACGTTTGTGTTCGAGTTGATTGGCGCACTTGCATTATTGTCGA
The DNA here is from genome assembly GCA_963749635.1 of uncultured Acidobacteriaceae bacterium. Classification (GTDB taxonomy): domain Bacteria; phylum Acidobacteriota; class Terriglobia; order Terriglobales; family Acidobacteriaceae; genus DASRAA01. The sequence continues at coordinate 23,055 of CAVVNW010000001.1, read as the reverse complement.
TCGCCACGCAATCGCCGTTAGGTGGCGCGGGATTCGGCAGGGTAAAGGTGTGCGCCACTGATCCCGTAAGGATGAGATAATTTCCGTAGCTAGTTGGGGTCGAAAAGTCACTTGCCTGTATCGTGTAGTCGGCTGACTTCAGGACAATCGGCCAGGACAATCCTGAACTGACGCCGGTTAGTCCGGATCCATTGCCGGCGAAATTCCCATCGATTACGTTGCTGGTATTCGACAGGGTCACCGAATTGCTGTACGTCCCTGTGAATTGCGGGCTGCTGAGAATACCGGTTACTTGGGTGAAGCTGACTGCACCACCACCGGTTCCGAGCTTCCCGGTCGAGTCAATGAACACTGGCGCTCCCGAATTAGTCGAGGCGCCTACTATTCCGGCGATGAATGCCGCAGTCTGGTTCGCCGGATCGCCAATTCGGAGCGCGCCGCTTTCGTCCGATGCCCCCTGGCTGCCAATGTAGAGATTATTGCTCGCCGCCGGATCGGCGTTTGAAGCCAGCGCTGATTCGCCGATAGTACAGGTTGTTGTTCCCAGTGGTGTTGTTGGGCCCGGCATCCAGACCAAAGAACACGTTGTTGGCTCCAGTGGTGTTGGCCAGTCCCGAAGCTCCTCCAAAGAACGAATTGTTGCTGCCAGTCGTGTTGTGCAGCCCGGAATTGGTGCCGAACATCGTGTTGTACTGTCCTGTAGTGTTGGCCAGTCCCAGCTCCGGTACCAACGAAGTTATTCAAGTCCGCCGGTGGTGTTGTTGTTGCCGGCCCAAGTGCCGATGAAAGTGTTGTAGCTGCCAGTACTGTTGCAACTTCCGGCGCCAGTGCCAATAAACAGTTGGACTGGCCGGTGGTGTTGCTGGTAGCCGGCGGTCGCGCCGAGGAATAGGTTGTACGGACCCGTCGTGTTGTTCTGCTCCCGCAGCAATTCCCACGAAATATGTTCTGCGCACCAGTGTTGTCTGGTCCGGTCTGCGTTCCCACGAAAAAGCCCTGGTCGCCGGTGATGCCCATCACTGGAACGCCACCTAAGAGATATTGCGAGGTCGCGTTGAATGTTGCGGCAGATCCGTTTCCATCGATATTGAAGTTTCCACCAACTTGCAGGGCAGTTCCGTTGTCAATGTACGGATCAGAGTTTGGCTGACCCGCTCTGTTCTTAGCATCTGGCGGGACGGCGCCTTCAGTCGGAATCCCCGGAACCGCTCCAACTTCTCCAGCCAGGATGACCTCCAGCTCAGGCTGGTGGCCCGTTCCGGTGCTCTCCTTACTGTCAAAAGAGAAGCTGCCGCTAACGCTGGTAAGGGCGAGCGCGATGCCATAGTTCGGAGTCGAACCGTTGAGCCAGCTCTGCGCCAGTTCGGTGATGTCGATCAAGATGAACTGATTCGCACTCGCAGCCGTCACGGAGACCGGATGCCCTCCCGTCGCGGACGACTCCAGGGACGGTGCATTGTTGGAAGTCACACTTTTTTCGACCCAATTACTTCCCACCTGATAAACATCGAATGAGCCCGGAGCGGCCACAGCGTTGACATACAGCCGCAAGGTAGCCTTGGCTATACTCGCATTGGCTGGAAATGCGCCAAGATTCAAGCGGATATAACTAGTCGCACCGGCCTGTACGGGCAGGAAGGCGCTAGTACCGAAATTTATCGCGGGCTGCGAAGCGCTGACGTACGTGTCGGCGCTTGGGGGCGCCTGAGCAATCGAGGCTGCCGAGTACAGCACAGCCGATAAGAGCGCAAAAATACCAAACCAGTTGCGTGGCATCCGTTGGCTTCACCTTTTTATTCGAGCATTCGAGCAGAAGTTATGCGGGGATATTGAAAATTGTGCTTGGAATCGAGGGAGGTGTCAACGACAGAATGAAGGGGCGCGCACAAACGCGTCCAAGAAGGACGTCTCGAGACGTCCTTCTCGATGACCCGCTCGCGACACGAGAACCGATGCCTCCGCGCCCAGCGTCTGGGCTATCAAGCCTGCTGATTAGACGTCATAGTACATTAGGAACTCATACGGATGTGGACGAAGACGAAGCGCATCCACTTCCTTCTCCCGTTTGTAATCGATGTAGGTATTGAGCATTTCCTCAGTAAATACGTCGCCTTTCATAAGAAATTGACAGTCGCGCGCGAGCTCGTCCAAGGCCGACTCGAGAGAGCCGGGCATCGATTGCACCTTGGTCAACTCATCGGGTCCGAGATCGTAGATATCCTTATCGAGCGGCAAACCGGGATCGATGCGGTTTTCCACACCATCGATTCCAGCCATCAGCATCGCGGCAAACGCCAGATACGGGTTGCAGCTGGGATCAGGCGGACGGAATTCGGCGCGCTTGGCTTTCGGAGACGCAGAATACATCGGGATGCGAATTGCGGCCGAGCGATTGCGCCGTGAGTACGCGAGATTCACCGGCGCTTCGAAGCCTGGTACTAAGCGCTTGTACGAGTTGGTGGTGGGAGCAATCAGCGCGGAAAGCGCGGGGCCATGCTTAATTAGCCCTCCGATATACCAAAGTGCCAGTTGGGACAGCCCGGCATATCCGTCACCGGCAAACAGCGGATTACCATCTTTCCAGAGTGATTGGTGCGTGTGCATTCCGCTGCCATTGTCCTGAAACAGCGGCTTGGGCATAAAGGTGACGGTCTTACCGGCCTGGTTTGCCACGTTCTTGACCACGTACTTGTACAACATCATATTGTCGGCGGAGCGCAGCATAGAGTCGAAGCGGAGGTCGATTTCCGTCTGACCTCCGGTGGCAACCTCATGGTGGTGGCACTCCACAGCAATGCCGCAACTCTGCAAGGCCAGCACCATCTCGGTGCGCAGGTCCTGATAATGGTCGGTGGGAGGGACTGGGAAATATCCTTCTTTATAGCGTGGCCTATAGCCGAGATTCGACTCCGGTCGGCCGGAATTCCATCGGCCTTCTTCAGCGTCGATGAAGTAGTAACCCTCGTGTTCATTTTGGTCGAACCGAACATTATCGAAAATGAAGAATTCCGCTTCTGCACCGAAGTATGCGGTATCGGCGATCGCCGTTGAAGTGAGGTAGATCTCGGCCTTGGTGGCAATGTAGCGCGGATCACGATCGTATCTCTGCTTGGTGACCGGGTCGATAACGTCACAAACCATGACCAGCGTCGGAACCTCGGTGAACGGATCTAGAAAATACCGTGCGGGATCTGGCATCAGCAGCATGTCGCTCTCATGAATTGCTGCCCAGCCGCGGATCGAAGAGCCGTCCATGCCGAAGCCTTCCTCGAAGGACTGCTCGGTGAGTTGGTCGATCGGATAAGAAACGTGGTGCCAGAGTCCGGGGAGGTCGGTGAATCGCAGATCGAGCATCTGGACATTGTTGTGCTTGGCGAACTCAAGTGCAGTCTTCGGATCAACCTTCGGCGCAGTCATAGCAAGCTCCTTCCAGGGCCACTCGACAGCATACGCCGCTGCTTTGGGCGCAGGGCATACAATGATTTTATTAGCTGAATAATTTCGTATTATGTAACCAACATCGGCTGACCGCCTATGGACTTCGATCAAATCGAGACGTTCCTGGAGGTCGCGAGGCTCAGCAGTTTCTCGCGAGCTGCCGAGCGGCGCTTTCGCACGCAGCCTGCCATCTCATCCCAGATCCGTTCTCTGGAGGAAGAAGTCGGCGCAAAGCTGCTCGATCGAAGCGGCGGGAGGGTAGCCGTAACGGCGTCAGGCAAAGTCTTTCAGAAATATGCCGAAGAGACTATCGAGCAGCGCCGCGTAATGCTCATCGCCCTGGCGGAAATGCATCGGATCCCTCGCGGCGAAATTGTAGTATCAGCCAACGAGGGCACCTGCCTGCATATCCTTCCCGAAGTGTTTTCTGAATTCAAACGGCAATACCCGAGTGTCGCCGTCAGTGTGAAACGGTCGGAACACCAGAAAATTCTAGAAGCCATCATCGAGAACTCCTGCGACTTCGGCGTGGTCTCGATGCCCATCAAAGACAAGCGCTATACGGTAGTTCCGATCCACCGCGATGAGCTGGTGGTGATAACCCCTCCCAAACATCCGCTGGCCAGCCGCTCTGAAGCATCCCTGGCGGAAATCGCCCAGTATCCGCTACTTCTGCCGAAATTGGGGCGGACTCGGGATGCCTTGGAGACCCTATTTCACGAACGCCGATTGAAGCCAAACATATCGATGGAGCTTGACTCCAGTGAGCTTACCAAACGATTTGTCGCCGCAGATGTTGGTATCAGTTTTATTCCGAGGTCCAATGTTGCCGAAGACCTGAAAGCCAAGTCGCTGTGCGCGCTGAAGCTCTCCGATGCGGTTCTACAGCGTGACCTGGCGCTAGTGTTTCGCACTGACAAGGCGCTTAGCCGTGCCGCGTTGGCCTTCATCGAGATCGCTGTGAAGTTAAAGACAGGCGGACCTGCCTCCGGGATCGTGCGCACCTCTTAAGAGTGAGGATGCAACGCTGGGGTGAGTTTCGCTTTGTTCGTTTTTGCGCTCACTCGTAGCGCGTGTTATTTTCAATCCATCCGGGAACCGGCTGGTTTCCGATTCGGAGGCGCTCAATTGGGCAAAAGCATGGTTCCTAAGCGGATTTTCCTAACTAAAGGTGTAGGAAAACACAAGGAACGACTCACGTCATTTGAATTGGCACTGCGAGATGCAGGAATCGCAGCGCAAAATCTGGTTCGCGTTTCATCAATCTTTCCGCCACATTGCAAACTTATCGCCCGCAAAGAAGGCCTGAAATATCTTTATCCCGGTGAAGTGGTTTTCGCCGTAGTGGCAGAAAATTCGACTCGCGAACCGCATCGGCTGGTCGCATCCAGTATCGGTCTGGCGATTCCAGCCGACCGCACGACCTACGGCTACCTGAGCGAGCACCACTCGTTCGGTGAGAAGGAAGATCTGGCTGGCGATTATGCGGAAGAGCTGGCGGCGGAAATGCTGGCCACCACCCTCGACGTGGAGTTCGATGCTGACAAGTCGTGGGACGAAAAAAAAGAAGTGTATAGACTATCGAACAAGATCGTCCGCACCATGAACACAACCCAAACGGCGGTAGGCGACAAACGCGGTCTGTGGACTACCGTGATCGCCGCCGCCATTCTGATCTTCGAATAGCTGCTGCATTTCACCAGAGCAAAAAAGGGACGCGACATCGTCGAGTCCCTTTGTTTCTTAAGTAAGCGGTGTTCAGCGTTTGTATACGTGCGGCTCAGGTCCTTTTTCGAGAGTTTCGCGGTTCCAAATCAGTCCTTCGCGGCTGTACTGTGCCATCTCAAAGTCCTGGGTCAGTTCCAACGCGTCAGTCGGGCAAGCATCCTCACACAGCCCACAGAACATGCAACGGCTCAAGTCGTAAGTGAATTCCGTAAGTTCCTTGCGCCGGGTTACGGGATTTCTTTCGCTGCCGACGATAATCAGGTGCTCCGGACAGGCAACTGCACAAAGATCGCAGGCGATGCATAGCGATTCGTTTGTTTCCGGATTCACGCCGAGCCGGGGCGCGCCTCGGAACCGTTCGGCAACCTGCGGACGCTGCAGTGGATACTGCTCGGTAATCAGTTCCTTGGGAGACTGATTGCGAAACGTCACTCCCAGTCCCTTGACCAGGTCGACGAACAGCATCTTGCGAACGAACTCCTTCATCCCCACTCCTTATGTGGCTGCAGTTTAGCACAGCGATTCGCTTCCCATGCGTCGACTCGGCGGAGACCTAAAGCGGACAACTGCCATTGTGGTGGCATAGAATTTGATTGCTTATGCGAATCGCTGCCGGGATCTTCGTCGCGTTGACGCTGTTGCCGCTTTTGCGGGCACAGGATCCCACGTCGAGAGTTCCGGTTGAAACTAAGTCTGACGCGCCAACGCAAGCTTCACCGCCGGCCGGTGCGGTGGATTCGAGTCCGGTAATCGTCCCGGGACCGCCGAGTGCGAGCGGCCTTGCCAAAGCAAAAAAGGAATTTGCGGCGGGAAAGCATCTAGAATCCGCCGGAGAGACGGAAGCTGCGTTTGCCAAGTTCGAACAGGCATCGCAATTAAGCCCCAGGAATGTTGAATACGCGACTGCGCGCGAATTCACCCGCCAACGACTGGTGATGGCCGCAATCGATCGTGGTAACAAGGCCCTTCTGGCTAATAACGAAGTCGCCGCCGAGGCCGAGTTTCAACAGGCACTGGAATTCGACCCGACAAACGAATTTGCCCGCCAGCGCTTGCATGAGGCGATCTGGGAACAAAGCCCTGCCTCGAGCCGCAAATTGCAGGTCGTCCAAAAGTCAATCGAGGTGGCCTTGTCCCCTGATGCTACACCCAGGGACTTCCACTTCCGGGGCGATTCGCGCAGTCTCCTGACGCAAATCGCCCGAGCTTACGGCATCACCGCGACAACCGACGATTCGGTACAGACGCGTCCCGTCCGGTTCGACATAGACCATGTGACGTTTGCCGAAGCTATGGGTGCAGCGACGCAGGTCACCAAGACGTTCTGGATAGCGCTATCCGGGTCGCAAATGTACTTGGTCGCCGACACTCCGGAAAATCGACGAAACTTTGAGCGCTTGGCAATTCGAACTTTTTATCTGCCAGACATGATGACGCCTCAAGAGTTGACAGAGATCGTCAACGCACTGCGCGTGATTCTCGACATAAAGTTCGTATTACAGGATGCTTCGGAATCGACGATCACGATCCGTGCTCCGTTGCCGATGGTGGAAGCTGCCAGCCAAATGATCGAGAGCCTGGTGGGCGGCCGTCCGCAAGTGATGCTAGACGTCCGTGTGTACCAAATCAGTTCCAGCTTGGTACGACAGCTTGGGATGCAACTGCCCAGCCAATTCAATATCTTCAACATTAGCCCGTCGCTGATTGCCTCGCTAGGCGTTGGCGCCCAGGACCTGATCAACCAGCTCATTGCTTCCGGCGGTATCAATCAGGCGAACTCCCAGGGGATACAGGCTTTGCTGGCTCAGCTGTCGCAGTCGACGCAGAATCCCATCTTCTCAACCCCGTTCGCGACGTTCGGTGGCGGCCTAACTCTGACGGGAGTGTCCGGAACGCCGCCCATAACCGCGAACCTCCAAGTCAACGAGTCGGATGTGAAAAGTCTGGAACAAGTTGAACTGCTGGCGTCGCAAAACACTCCGGCGCTGATGCGGATCGGCGAGCGCTACCCCATTGTCAACGCCACGTTCGCCCCGATTTATAACAGCTCATCGATCTCCCAGGTCCTGGGCAACAATACATACGTTGCTCCGTTTCCGTCGTTTAATTTCGAAGATCTCGGACTCAACCTAAAAGCCACTCCCATCATCCATTCCAATGCTGACGTGAGCCTCAAGATCGACCTGAACATTCGCACGCTGGGCGACCAAACCGTCAACGGCATTCCCATCATCCTCAATCAGGAGTACGTCGGGAGCATTACTTTGAAAAACGAGGAATCGGGGGTTGTGGCGGGACTGATTTCGAAGTCTGACGCCAATAGCCTTGCTGGATATCCTTTCCTCAGCCGCGTGCCAGGGCTCAGCTATGCGTCCAGCCTGCACAGCAAGAATGTAAATAACGACGAATTGCTGGTGGTGATGACGCCCCACATCGTGCGCATGGCCCCCTCCGAAGGCTTTGCGATCCAACTGCCAGTGGGGCACTGAATCGCGGTGAACGAGACAAATAAAAGCCGGAGCGCAATGCTCCGGCTATCAGTCTTCTAAGAAAACCGCTTACTTGGATGGGCTGCTGAGATTGAACTCCACTATTGCCTTCACCACTTCGTAGGGAGTGTTGTTTCCAAACCCAATTACCTTTCGTCCATTGATAAAGAAGGTCGGCGTGCTGGTAACGCCCAGCTTGTCGCCCAAAGCAATCGACTCTCGGATCTTTTTCTCAGTTTCTGGCTTTGTCGTGCATGCGGAGACCGAATCCGGATTGGCTCCCACCTCCTTGGCATAACCCTTCAGCATGGTATCGGCGTTCTCAGGAGTGACTTCTGCCTGATGCTCGTAAACCGTACTGACAAACTTCCAAACGGCATCATGGTCGACGCTGTCGACACATTCAACGTACTTGGCGCCCAGCATCGCCCATTTGTGGATCGTCTCGAGGGGAAAGTTCTGAAATATCAGTCGTGCCTTCGGCTCCTCCTCCATGAGCTTGGTGACGTTGGGCTGCGCTGCTTTGCATGCGGGGCATTCAAGATCGCCAAATTCCACAATGGTCACGGGCGCATCCGCCGGGCCGTGCGATGGGCCGTTGGCCGCCTTCAGATCGGCGCGGGCGGCGGAAAACGGCTCGACGCCGAATGGAACCATGTCGCCGGTGACTGCAAATTTCTGGTCAGGAGTTACGTAAATGCGGAAAACTTGTTGGCCCTGCGGGGTATTGAAAATCGCGGTGACTTCCGTGAACCCGCGATCTTCTGCCGGCTTGATGTCGGCAATTTTCCACGTGAGTTCCTGGTTCCAGCCAAACATCTGCTTCAGAAATCCCTGAACCGTGGCTTCGCTCGGAAGTCCGTTCGCGGCGGGAGAAGTCGCGCTCGAACTGCTGGGAGGAATCTTCGTCTGCGCAACGCCAAACGGCATCAGCAATCCGATAAGTAGAGCAATGTTAAGCGTTTTGCTATGAAACCTCATTTATTCCTTTCATGGTTGCCGATTTGTCATGGCTTACGTTGGGTCAGAAATCCAGCTTGGCTGCGATTGGATAGCGGCGTCCGAAACCAAATGCCTTGGGCGAAACTTTCAATCCTGGCGCAGCCTGCTGCCGCTTGTACTCATTGCGGTCCACCATGCGTGCCACCTGGCGCACGAGTGCCAGGTCAAATCCGTTTTGCGAGGCGATAATTTCGGGCGACTGATTGTCCTCCACGTAGGCTTCAAGAATTGTATCGAGAACATCATATGGAGGTAGCGAATCGCTGTCTTTTTGATCAGGCCGCAGCTCAGCCGAAGGCGGTTTCTCGAGGGTGGACTCAGGAATAACCGGCGCGCGCGAGTTCACGTAGCGGGCCAGCCGGTAAACCAGCGTTTTTGGTACATCAGAGATCACGGCAAGTCCGCCGCACATATCGCCGTAAAGCGTGCAGTACCCCACCCCAATCTCGGACTTGTTTCCGGTGGTCAGAACTAACGCACCAAACTTGTTCGATAGCGCCATCAGCAAGGAGCCCCGAATGCGCGCCTGGACGTTTTCTTCGGTGACATCGGGCGGTAAATCGGCGAAGACAGGATGCAGAGCCTGCAAGTAGGTGTCAAAGACTTCTCCGATTCGAACCAGATCGAAACGAATGCCGAGGTTCTTGGCCAGCGCAGCTGCATCGTCGATGCTGCCTTGCGAGGAGTAGGGACCGGGCATTCCGACTCCGATCACGTTGTCGCGCCCCACTGCATCGACAGCGATGGCAGCCGTAAGCGCGGAATCGATACCACCGCTGAGTCCGAGCACCACTTTGCGGAAACCGCATTTCCGTACGTAGTCACGGGTTCCCAGCACTAGCGCGGCATAGGCGCTCGCCTCAACGCCCTCATCACGATCATGAATATCGCCCGACAGCGTAACTGTATCGAAACAGACCAAATCCTCTTCGAAAGATTTGGCTTGTGCAATGACCTTCCCATCGGGACCGAGTGCAAAACTAGATCCGTCGAAGACCAGGCTGTCGTTTCCGCCGACTTGATTCACCATGGCAACCGGAACAAGATAATTCCGAGCAATGGCCGAAAGCATGTCTTGCCGCAATTCCCTCTTGCGCAGATAGAAAGGTGAAGCTGAGATATTCAGGAGTATCTTTCCGCCAGCCCCAATGAGCTCCTCGACGGGGTCTATGCCGTAGAGCCGGCGGTCCCAGAAATTCTTGTCATTCCATGCGTCTTCGCAAATGGTCAGTGCACAGGGAGTGTCACCAAGAGTAAGGAGTGATTGCTTGTCGGCGGGCGCGAAATTTCGAACTTCGTCGAAAACGTCATAAGTCGGTAGCAACCGCTTCGACTGAATCGCAGCTACTTTTCCGTCCTGGAGCAACGCAGCGGAGTTCATCACCGCTTTGCCGGTCGTCGACCTCGCCGGCGTGACTAGCCCACAGATCACCGATATTCCAGTCGTCTTTTCGGCAATCGCTTCTGCTGCCTGCCGATTACGTTCCACGAACCAAGGCCGCTCTACCAAATCTCGCGGCGGATAACCGCAGACGCTCAACTCGGGAAATAATACGAGGTCGGCGCCACCGTTCCTGGCACGCAACGCGTAGTCAATGATTTTCGCGGAATTACCCTGGAAATCGCCAACTGTTGGATTGATTTGCGCGAGTCCGATCCTCACCCTAGTAGTGTAACGGCGCGCCTACACTCACGCCAACTTGGGCACTGCGGTGCGTTCGTTGTTTTGACCTCTCACGAGGCTGGCAGGGCGTGAGGAGGCATGCCGGTAGGGGACAACGGTGGACCACCGGTGGGGCTGGTGGGTGCGCTTCCGGGTGGATTCGTCCCGCTCGGGTCTGGGTAGGCGCCACCATTCGCAGGCGCGTTCTGGTCTTGCGGCCGCGATGCACGGTGGTCGGACGTCGTGGTCGGAGATTCAGGTTCCTCACCAGGACGCCGCAATGTTGGCGCGGGCTGCGATGGTTTAGCAGGCGCCTTCTGCTCGGCAACTTCGGTCTCCTTCGATTGCAAGTCGACTTCCTTCTCGGTGCGCACGATCTTTTGACCGTCGACGGTCATGACTTCGAGCCGCGCCACCTCATTGCCTTTGAAACGAACGAAATCGACTTCCTCTGGAGGCTTGCCGTAAATCCATTCTTCGTAGTCGTTGCCCTGTTCGTCCTTGTCGCGAATGCGCTGCTGCGGACGACCCTTGGCATACTGGACCATCTCCTTGTCCATGCCAACGAGAATTTTGTGGTCCTTGATGGCCTCCTGAACTTTAGGCGGAAGCGTCTTCTGATAAGCCTCGGCCGGCGTCAGCGCCTTAAAGTCGATGACGGGTGCAAGCAGCGCGCGCACCTGATCGCCCGTGAGCTCAGGTACGTACTTGTCGAACTCGAGGGTGACGGTCGTGCCATGGGCGTCAAGGCTCTGCGGGCTGGGACCGCCGGGCAGCGGGGTTGAACCACCACCCATGCCGACTACCTCGATATGCTGATACCACTTCTGGTGCTTTTTCGAGCCACCGTTCAGATCAAGAATGATCTCCTTGTCAGTGACCTTCACGTCCGTGATGACGCAGCGATCGCCTGCCTTGGCAGCAGCACCATACTCCGCAACCTGCTGGGCGATAGTCATATCGTTGGGGCTGACGACGCCGTTCTTGATCTTGATTCCCTTGTCGCCCTGTGGGAAGAGGATGCGGGCGAAAACGCGCTCCGATTGCAGGCTGCGGATCACCATCATCCGAGTCTGCGGCGTCATCTTTTCCGGCTGGCTGGAATTGGACGGCTTAGGAGCTTGCGCGAAAAGGGGGACGGTGCACACACACGCCACGGCGAGCAGCAAACCTGCAAACACGAACCGAGGAAAGCGTTGGCCCTTCATCCGGAACCCCGTTGGGCAGATTATAAGCCCATCCTGCCACTAATTTCTAAGTCAGGCAGACAGTTTTGACAAACCTGGCCACTGTTCTTCAGGCGGAGGCAAGAAAGCGATAGCGCCGGGCAAAGGCTTGAGGGGTAAGCGCCAGATGATGAGAAGCCCGGCTAATATGGCGAGTGCCCCAGAGGCGCTCGCCTCGATTCCGTAATTACCGCCGGTAAGCCACCGTGGACCGCCGGCCGTGGCGCGAACCGCTACGTTGAACAGCCGTAGACCGCTGACCGGTAAACCTAGTAACAAGCCCATTGTCGCGTTCCACCCGAAGTGAAACCCCCATGGCAGCCACAGCGCCCGAGTCTGCAAGAAGGCCACGGATAGGAACACTCCGATGGCCACCGTGTTTAGTAGCCCCCAAACGTTGGAACCTGGGTTTGAGAGATGCACTAACCCAAACATTATTGCGAAAACCGTGATCGCTCCGGCGGAGCCGATGGCCTCGACCAACCGTTGAAACGGATATCCGCGGAACATGAGCTCTTCAGCTAGCGAACCAGTGATGAGAATGATGCAGACGATTAAAACCCGAAGCATGCTGTGGGCGTTCACAGTGCTGTGAAAACTCACGTGTCCCCAAACTGCAACAGGCAAGACCGCGACCAGGACGAGACAGCAACCCAACCCGCAGCCTACGACAAACTGCCTACCCCAACCTGGCAAGAGCGGCAGACCTTGCGCAGCAATTCGGTGCGATTCAACTTGATTTCCAACCGTAAGCAGCCAGCTAAAGACGACCAACAATAGCGCCGCCAGCGACGGTCGGAAGAGTGCTTCAAAACGAAGCACGTGGTCGCCGGCGAACATAGCCGCAACGAATCCGACTGCAACAAACGCACCACATGACAGAAGCGCGGCGAGCACAAAAGCCCATATCGGACGCAGCCGCCCGTCGCTCCAGGTGAAAGTGATCACGCTCTTGTGCCTGCCCGAACTGGCGCTTGAAATCGAAGTCCAGAGCGCGCTACCTGAAAGTCCAATGGCTGACCTCCATTTTTCCGGATCGCGTCATGGACGTTGTCGCGCGCGCCTTCCTCAATGAGGACAATCACACAACCTCCGCCTCCTGCTCCGCAAACCTTAGCTGCAAGCGCACCTTGCCTGCGAGCAGCAGCGATCAGTTTCTCGATCAGTGGCGTGGTAATGCCGGGAGCATTGGTACGACGAAGCTTCCACTCCTCGTGCAAAAGCCTTTCCACGTCGTCCCAGTTCGCTTGTTGCAGAGCAAGCCGCATTTCCCGTGCTATGCGTGAAATCTCTGCGAAATTGCGCACCACATGCCGGTCACCATTAATGTGCTGCTTGAACACCTCCCAGTTGTTGATTCCCGACTGCCGAGGCGCCCCGGTGTAAAACAGCACGAATCGCCGGTTCATTTCATCGGCCGGGATTGTGAGCGGTTCACAGTGAATGCCGTCGGGATCAAGGTGAATGGCGTTGACGCCGCCATACATGGCCGGATAGTAGTCCTGGCAGCCGGTAGGCACTCGAATCAGCTGCGCTTCGATGTTTTGTGCAATGACTCGAATCTGCTCGATGTCGATCTCGCGCCCGACAAACCTCGCCAGCGCAGCAGTGGTGCATATCATCATCGCCGATGATCCCGAAATTCCTGCGCCCGCAGGCGACTCGGAATGCGACTCCAGGAGGAATCCCTGCTTCGGCTGGAAGAAACGAACCAGATACGCAGCGAGCGCGTGGCGATACTTCCCTGCCCTCATCAACCCGTTGAGATTCGTGAATCGGTCTTCGCGACCGGTGTCCAGCGATTTCAGATGGATTCCCCTCCCGCGTCGGGGTGTGATCTTACAGGTCGTCAGGATGCTGACCGCCATGTTCACCGTGACCGACCCGGGGTGGAAGAGATAGAGTGGCCATAAATCAAGGGTCGAGCCGGCCAAATCGGCGCGGCAGGGCGCTTGGGCGAAAATCTCATCGGCAGTCGTCGGTAGTGTAATAGAAGATTGGATTGGCATTCTTAGGTTAGGTCCGTGAACGAAGGTCTCTACCAACTTCTACAACCTCTTGAACCACTGCTTCCACGTCGGCAGCCGTCGTGCGATGGTTCACAATGCAAGCGCGGAGGGCAAAACGCTCGTGAATGGTCGCGTTTGAGATATAGACCCGCCCGCGACGTTGAACGCTAGTGAGAATTCGGAGGTTCAGCTCATCGAGTTGGGAATCGCCGCTCATACTCGGCTGCGGCACGTAACGGAAACAGACGGCGCTGAGTGGCACCGGTGCAAGCAATTCAAGCTCCGAGTTCGACTCGACCAGGTTGGCAAGCTGTTGGGCGCGGTCCAAATCGTTTTCAATCTGCTGCCGGAAATTTGCCAGTCCGTGATAGCGCAGAGACAGCCAAAGCTTCAGCGCGCGGAATCGACGAGACAACTCTACCGAGTGCTCGAAGAACGCGAAGCTCTCCACAGGCGTTTCCAGAAGTGACTTGGCGTAATCTCCGGTGAATGAAAACGTCCGGCGCGCCTGCGCTCGATCGCGGAACAGCAGACAACCAACGTCAAGTGGCTGATAAAGCCACTTGTGGGGATCGAGGGCAATAGAATCCGCCAGGCCCATGCCGGAAAAAAGTGCAGGACGGGCGATTGCGGCAAGTGCTCCGTAAGCGCCATCGATGTGGAACCACGCGCCCGAATCCTTCGCTACCGCGGCGATTTCCGATAGCGGGTCTATGCTCCCAGTGGCGACACTTCCCGCGGTGCCGACAATTGCAATCGGAGTTTTCCCTGTCCGGACATCTGCTTCGACCGACTTACGCAGTAAGTCGACTCGCATCCGAAAGTCAGGGTCACAGGGGATCAGGCGGAGCTGTTCACGTCCGATGCCCAACAGGGCAATTGCCTTGGGGATCGACATGTGAACCTGCTCCGAAGCGTAAACCGTCCCGAGTTCGCGGATTCCGCGCTCGTTGGCAGGCAATCGTGCCTCACGGGCCATGGCGAGGGCTGTGAGGTTGGCGGAGGAGCCACCTCCGGTCAGAATTCCGCTCAATTTCGGGCATGAGATGGCTTGCGCCAGCCACTCAGTTACCAGTTGCTCGATAACGGCCGCGGCCGGTCCTGAACGCCAGGCGGTAGCGTTCTGGTTGAGCACGCTGGCCAGTAAGTCAGCAGCTGCCGCGATCGGCTCTCCGGAACCAAGAACATAACCGAAGAATCTCGGGTTTGGCGTGCGAGAGGCGTCAATGACTTTTTCCAAGGCGTCGAGTGCCGCTGGGCCCATTCCCTCCTCTGGCAGCGGCTGAGCGAATAAGCTTACCGACTCGGCGCCCGAAATATTCGGAAAGCAGGGTCTTTGGTCTATGTCTTTCAGCAGCCCTAGGGCTAGCCGCGTGACACGCTCGAATGCGTCGCGGTATTCCTCAGTTGGCAGGATAAGTGGGTTCATGCAGTTCGTGTCCAGATCGATTTGGCAGGACAGCCATTGTAGCGTGTCGCGGGCCGAGAAGCTGTCGCAGCTAGAGGTTGTGATAGCTGATTAAGTCGATGCCGCGGCGCTGCAGGGCGGCCCTCGCTTCGGGCGATGTGAGGATCTCTAACTCCTCTTCGCGCGATTGGCGCAGCCGAGTGCGCACGCGATCAAGATCTGCATCGTTGTACCCGGGATGGCAAACGAATTCCCACGTGCCTTCAGGAAGCGATTCAACCAAACTAACGAAACAGTCCAAATCGAGCGTGCCGGTGATGGCTACCCCGACACTGCCATCGGTCGTTCGAAGCCCGTGCGTCTCGACTTCTCTTTGGAAGGTCGCCCCAAAACCGCGCAACACACTCAATTCAGCCGCCCGCCGCCATAAGTTGGGGCTTCTAATCATTCGGTTGAAAGGCATCTGAAACCGCGCGCCAAACGGATTTCGCACCGCGGGAATCCCGCGTTCGCGTGCAGTTCTTAGAAGTGGCTTCAGTACGGCCGGGAACATGTGCGCGTGTTTGTGGCAATCAAAATGGGAGGGTACAATTCCCGCGTTCTGAATACGCTCGATCTGGGCCGTGGCCTCGGCCGCAATCTCGTCGGGTCGCAACCTCCCGGTGAGTGCCGAACGCGCAAATCCGTTGAGCGAAATGCGCAATTCGGCGTTGCCACTGTGCGGAGGCTGTTCCACAAGGCTGGTTACTTGCTCTGGAGGCAGCACAGGAATGCCGTCGAGCAGCACAATGTGGCATCCGATGCTCACCCGCGGATCACTTCGACTGAGGTTTCGTGCCCGCTCGACTGCGTCGTCGAACGCGCCCGCCGTCGCCATCAGCGTAGCAGACGTAATGATTCCCCGGTCACAGCCCTCTACGATTGCCCGGTTTATACCCGCTGTCATACCCAGGTCATCGGCGTTGACGATCAATCTACGCACGGCTTCAGTCTAACAAGCAAGAAAAAAGGGCCGCGACTGCGGCCCGTGCTAGCGACAATTCCGTCGGAATCACTTGAACTTACTTGCCCGGCGCCTTGCGAACGAGTTCGACATCGATGGTAATCGTTATGTCTTCGCCAATCATGGGATTCGAACTGCCGACGCCAAAGTCGGTGCGCTTGATCGTGGTGCTCGCGGAAGCACCGACGTGAGTGTTTCCTCGGGGGTCCGTCACCGGAGCACTCGGGCCGTCGACATCCAATGCGACTTCCTTTGTGACGCCATGAATGGTCAGGTCGCCCACAATCTTCAGTTTCCCGGTGCCAGCGGCCTGCACGGACTTCGATTTGAAGGTGATCGTCGGATACTTTGCGACTTCGAAATAGTTAGGGCTGCGCAAATCATCATCGCGCATTGACACGCGGGTATCCACCGAGGCAGCGTCGATCGTCGCTTCGACTGCGGTCTTGGAAGGGTCCGCCGGGTCGTATTGAGCAGATCCGCTGACCTTCGTAAAGGCCCCTCGGACTGTCGATATACCCATGTGCCGCACCGAGAATTGGGCTGCGGTGTGGTTCGGGTCAATTTGCCAAGTCTGCACTTCGGCCATAGCCGAAACCGCAAGCAGTAATAATCCGGTGCTTAGAAACGCAAGGACTTTCGACACTCTCTATTGCTCACTTTCAAAAATAGATTCCCGCAGCCCGGGTGCGGCCCAGGCTGCGAGTCTATCAGATTACTGCCCGACGGCTTGACTTGTACCTTCGTGCAACACCAATGTCTTGTCGCGGAATTGAATCTCCGTAAGAACGGTCGATCCATTCTCGGTCTTGGTGGCAATGGCATCGCTCTTTCGCCGAACGTCCACAACTTGCGCCGTCGCAGTCGCGGCTGTCTTGCCCTGTTTCAGGGTGACCTGGGCATTGTCGCCCGAACCCGTCCACATAACTTTGTAGTCCCCTGCAGGGAGTTCGGTCGAGCCGACTTTTACAGCGTTGTCAAGGTGAAGTTTTCCGGAACCTCCATCAGCCGCGAACGCTGCGACTGAAATTATGGTTGAAAGAATCAGCAAACTCGAAAGACGTTTCATCGGTGTGCTCCTGGTGTGATTTAGGCTAAATGCGATGGGAATCTCGACTGCTAGTCACTGCAATTCCCAGCTCCCTTATCGCGTTATCGTTTTCGATCTACCTGCGCAGGTATTTCGGTATTGCCTGATTAGACGCGGGCACACCGGCTCAGGAAGCACGCGAAGCTCGATAATGTGTGAGAACACGTATTCGAAATATCTATTGTGAACATAAAGGTTTCGTGGGTTCGCTGCGGCATTTCGCGCGTCTTAACATTTTGTAACCCAGCGCTGGGACGAACCGCTTACGCACGCTGACGAAGCGAATGAACTCCAGTCAGCGACAAACTTAAGGTGACGACTCTGCGACACAGTACTCAACTGCAGGTCGACTGACGGAGCGCACCAGCCAAATATCGCCGCACCACCGAGCGACCGGTTGGATCGCGCGCAATTGACCCGTACCGTCTCCTCTTGTAGACTTGAGTCGTTGCATCAGCTCGAGCACTCGTCGCCGAGGCACGTGCGACGGGCGGTTAGCTCAGTTGGTTAGAGCGTCTCGCTTACACCGAGAAGGTCGCAGGTTCGAGTCCTGCACTGCCCACCAGATCCGTCACCGAACATTTATAATGGTGATGCGCCCGGAAGGCTGGGCACCGGCGACGCATGTCGCCATCCGCGCAAGCGGGGTCGTAGTTCAGTTGGTTAGAACGCTGCCCTGTCACGGCAGAGGCCGCGGGTTCGAGTCCCGTCGACCCCGCCATTTCCTTTCTCGAGTGAAGGAATTGGCTACATACTCAGCAGTCCAATCGGACTGCGGTTCTTCACAGCAATTCCCTACGAACCTTCCAATCCTATTGGGTGAAAACAGTATAGGTGTTTGCGGTTGGTGTCACGCTGCCGGTCGCGCACAACTGAACGGTCACTGTGTTTGAACTCGTCACCGCGGCGCTCAGAATTATGAGCCCATTGGGTAGCGACCCGTCAGATGCGCTTACGGAGACTGGATGGCCAACGACAGACCCGGCAACGGCGGCCGTACCCGTGGTGCAGCTTCCGGCAGTGAGCGTGGAACCGCCGATGCTGCCTGTCGTGCCAGTAAGAATAGGTGTGGTGATACACGTCGGGCACGACACTACTGGTGCCGATCCGCCTGTCGATACCAGCGGGGCGATTGCGCCAACCGATGTTACAGTTCCGATCACAGTTTGTGGATTCACCAACTCCCAGAATTGGCCGTCGTAGATCAACACCGCTAAGGCAGTTGTGCTCAGGTCGCCGGGAGCCAGCCCCTGATTCCCGTACTTGAGTATCTTCTTTGCCCCAAGTCCGTTCACATTCAATGTAGGGTTAAAAATCGTGTTGGCATGTATTGGCAGTATGAAGATCGCGGTGCCAGTATTCAGCCCGAAGTCCAAGCCAGCAACGAACGTCGTCTGGAGGGCGTTCACCGGCCCGGTATCAACCGTATACAGCACGGGGCCGATTTGGCTCGGACTAGCCAACTGCCGGTCAAGCCGCCAGTAGTTTGTACCGTCGGAACAGTACAGGTAAGAATTTCGCTTCGGCTGGGTGGCGTTTCCCGCGCCACCGTCAATGGTGAGGCCATTCGCACTGACGGTGAGGAACACGTTTGTGTTCGAGTTGATCGGCGCCCCGGCATTGTTATCGATCGCTACGCACTGCCCGTTGGGCGGCGCTGGATTCGGCAGGGTAAATGTATGCGCCACTGATCCAGTAAGGATGAGGTAATTTCCATAACTGGTTGGGGTCGAAAAGTCACTCGCCTGTATCGTGTAGTCGGCTGACTTCAGGACAATCGGCCAGGACAATCCTGAACTGACGCCGGTCAGTCCAGACCCATTGCCTGTGAAATTGCCATCGATTACGTTGTTCGCGTTCGACAGGGTCACCGAATTGCTGTACGTACCTGTGAATTGCGGGCTGGTGAGAGCGCCGGTTACCTGCGTGAAGCTGACTGAGCCCCCTCCTGTTCCGAGTTTTCCCGTTGAATCGATAAAAACAGGAGCGCCGGAGTTCGTGGATACTCCAGTAATGCCCGCGATGTAAGCAGCGGTCTGGTTGGCCGGGTCACCGATGCGGATCACCCCGGTCTCATTCGCGGCTCCCGGACTGGCGAGGTAGACGTCGTTGTTCGACGCCGTTCCCCCAGCGGACCCCGCGTTGTAGCCTAATATCAGGTTGTTGCTGCCGGTAACATTGAACTGCCCGGCTTGCCATCCGGCGAAGGTATTCTGCGTTCCCGTCGTTGTCGCCGTTCCGCTAAATCCACCCAGAAAGGTATTGAAGTTGGCGGTGCTGGCACTCCCTGCGTTTGCGCCCAAAAAGCTGTTCCCGGTTCCCGTGGTGTTGCCGGACCCAGCAGCCCGACCAACGAAGACGTTTCGCGTCCCGGTGGTATTGTTGTAACCCGCCAGCGAGCCCACAAACATGTTGTAGCTGCCCGTGGTGTTGTGATAGCCGGCGGTGGCTCCCAGCATAAAGTTCTGGGTGCCGGTGGTGTTGAAGTAGCCCGCATCTGTGCCAATGAAGGTGTTGTAGTCGGCCGCGGTGGTGTTGTGTCCCGCCGCGATGCCCAGAAACAGGTTGGAGCTTCCGGTGTTGTTCTGCCCCGCCCCTGCTCCTACGAACATACCCTGCGTCCCGCTGTTGCCCAGCACCGGCGTGCCTGCCAGGTTGTAGTTGCTGGTGGCATTGAGGGTAGCTGCCGTTCCGTTGCCGTCAATGTTGAAGTTGGCACCGACTTGCTGGGTGGTTCCATTGTCAATGTAGGGGTCAGGTCCCGGTGCGTTGCCTTTGTTCGTGACAGCTGAGACAGTCGATGTCGGCGGGTTCGCTACAGCAGTTTCGATATTGCTGACAAAAGCAACTTCTAGTTCCGGCTGATGCCCAGTTCCGGTGCTCTCCTTGCTGTCAAATGAGAAGCTCCCGTTTGAAGTGGTTAGAGCCAGTGCCACACCCTGGTTCGAAATGGTTCCATTCAGCCAGCCCTGCGCCAACGCTGTGATGTCGATCAGGATGAATTGGTTCAGGCTCGCCGCTGTGACCAATGCCGGTCGGCCGCCCGTCGCGGATGCCCCCAGCGGAGGAGCGTTGTTGAAGTTCAATCCCCTTTCGCTCCACTCGCTATCCACCTGGTAAACATCGAAAGAGCCCGGAGCGCTGACGGCGTCGACGTAAAGACGCAGCGTGGCCTTCACGACACTGGCGTTTTCTGGCAAGACGCCGAGGTTTAGACGAACGTAGCTTATAGTGCCGGGCTGTACCGCCAGAAAGGCGTTGTTACCGTAGTTGGCTGACGGCTGCACCGCGGTTACATAAGCGTCAGCGCTCGGAGGAGCCTGCGCGAGGCCAGAGAGCGAAAATAATGAAACCAAGGCAAGCGCAAGCGGGGCTGGCAGATTGCGTTTCATAGACAGAGTCACTTTCACTGGTGCGCAAGATATTTGGTGGGGAGTTCTCAAAATTGTGAAGGCATCCGGCTAGCCTGTCAATCGCCTACACGTCGTAAGTCTCTTGATCGCGACTCAGAGCCACCGCGTTTGGCTGATATGGGCGGCACATCACGAACTTGTCGGCATGAGGGCGAAGGCGAAGGACATCCAGCTCTTTCTCGCGCTTGAAGTCAATGTCGGTATTCAGCACCTCCTCGGTAGGAAAATCCCCCTTCATCAGGAACTAGCAGTCGCGCGATAGGGCGTCCAGGGCGGCACCGAGGGAACCCGGCGTGGACTAAACCTTGGCGGTTCCTCCGGGCCAAGATCGCATAGGCATCCGAGCAACCGTTACCTGCCATTCTGTTGTTGAGAGTCGGTGGAACTGGCACGGTTTGAGCTAGCTTGTGTCCCGCGCGGAATAATTTGCCATTCAGACCAGTCATTGTCGCGTTCGACGGCAGGTATGCCAAACCGAATTTAGTTGACTAGGCAGACCCTTGGCGGCACAATCCCAACTAATCGCCCGTGAAAAATTCGATGTTGGGTTGGATTCATCGCGCAAATAGCGGTCGGCTACTTCGTAACTCTCCCGAGCGCGCCGACCGCTGTTGCGAAAAGAGGCGCCTGATGCGTACTATCCGCTGTGATCTTCTGTTGCTTACGCTTTACACCCTCGTCTCCAACCTTGGCGTTGATAGCGGCAACATCTAGGCGGCGATGTGGGATACAGGAACGGTCGCCAAAACGTAGCCAGCAAGAATGAACTGCAGATCACGGTCATTCACGAGGGGCCCCGGGCCGGGTCGATAGCGTTAGAAGGAACTTGGCTGCTCAGGTATGTGCGACACGCATTTTGTGGTATTGAGATACCAATCCTGGAAGATCAACACGTTCCACAGCATGCCTTGCCAATTTCGCGTGCCAGAGAGATGTTCCTGCCATTTCTCGCGAATCGCTGCTTCGTTCAACAATCCGTGTTGCCGCAGCGCCTCGTACGACAGTAAATGCTCCGCCCATTCTCGGAGCGGACCCCGTAGCCAATGGTGGATAGGCACGCCAAAACCCATCTTGGGGCGTTCCAACAAGCTTTGTGGAACATACTTGTGTAGCACCTGCCGTAGCGGCCACTTGCTGACGCCGTTGCGAATTTTCATGCTGAGGGGAATTCTCCACGCCAGCTGCACCACGCGATGATCCAACAGTGGGACTCGCGCCTCCAGGCTCACTGCCATGCTCGCACGGTCCACCTTCGTCAAAATGTCGTCTGGCAGGTAAGTTTGCAGATCCGTCAGCATCATCAGATCGTCGAAATTGTCTATTGAGGCGGCTTCTATCATTAACGGAGTGATGACGTCGGAGTCGTCCGCATTCACAACTACCTGTGACGGCTTTGACCAGTGCGATAGAGCTTGGAGATAGATTGCTTCCGGACTTTCACATAGGAAAAAGTTGGAGAATTTATGGAGCTTGTCGCCTACTGCCTCCCAGCGTTTTTGCGGCGGGAAGAGTGGCCGAACATAAGCATAAGCGCGATCAATTGCGGCGGGTAGAACAAGAACGGATCGCTCCCTCACCAACCTGCGGGCCGTTCCCGGCGTTCTGCTAATCGCCTTCCAGAAAGCTCGTGCAAACAGATATCGGTTGTACCCTGCAAAAAGCTCATCGCCGCCGTCACCCGACAAGCTTACGGCCACTTTGCTTCGCGCGAGCTTCGACACCAGGTAAGTTGGTATCTGCGAGGAATCAGCGAACGGTTCGTCGTACATCGAGGGCAGCTGGGGTACGACGTCTAGGGCATCCTGCGCCGTCAAATAGAGCTCAGTATGATCGGTCCCCAGGTGTTTCGCTACCGCTTTTGCGTGCGCCGCCTCGTTGTATCCGCTCTCATGGAAACCGATGGTGAAAGTCTTTACCGGTCGGCTGCTTTGCGCCTGCATGAGCGCAACCACCAAGGAAGAGTCGATTCCGCCGGAAAGGAATGCACCCAAAGGAACGTCAGCGATCATGCGCAAGCCCACGGCGGTCTTCAGCTCATGGTGCAGCCGCTCAACTACTTCTTCTCGCTCCCATGATAGTGGTGCTGCAAGGCCCTGCCGTGCCGCATCGATTGACGACCAGAACCTGTGCACCAACGGATCGCTGCTCGGGGAGCCGACCTCCAACATGCAGCCCGGCGGTAACTTACGTATCCCCCCGTAAATACAATGCGGAGACGGTACATAGTTGAAGCGCATATACAGCGCCAGTGCATCGCGATCCACACTTGTATCGAAATTCGGATACTGCCAGATGGCCTTCAGCTCAGAGGCGAAGACGAGATCCCCGCCCACGCGTCCGTAATACAACGGCTTGATACCAAGGCGGTCGCGAACTAACCAGAGTTTGCGTTGTTCCCGGTCCCAGACAGCAAACGCGAACATTCCCACAAACCGCTGAACCGCGGACTCGAGTCCCCATCGCTCGAACGCCTCCAGCATGACCTCGGTATCGGAATGTCCGCGCCACTGAATTGCTCCCAATTCAGCCTTAGTTTCTTGAAAGTTGAAGATTTCGCCATTGAAGACGATCACGTAGCGGCCAGAC